>CAWJXM010000006.1:0-432329 GCA_963846635.1 uncultured Alphaproteobacteria bacterium
TTGTTAGGGCGACTCGGCCAGCCGCCGGAGATCGCGGCGGCGGCGGTTTTCCTCGCCAGCAACGATGCCAGTTTTGTGACCGGCAGCGATCTTCTGGTCGATGGTGGCTACACAGCAATCTGAGAGCCCGGTTGGCCGCACTCAGCCATGCGGGTTGATCCTCAGCAGAGGAACAGATCGCTCGGATTGCCGATCCGACGGCCAATCGCAGTCTTCAGTTTCTGCAAGGCCCGGTGTTCGAGCTGACGCACGCGCTCTTTCGACAAGCCAAACTCGCGTCCCAGCTCTTCGAGGGTTGTTCCCCGATCAGCCAGTTGGCGCTCACGGATGATGCGCTGTTCGCGCGTGCTGAGTTGGCCCAGCGCCTCCGCCAACCAGCGTGACCGCGCCTCTGCATCGCGCATGCCGATCACGACCAACTCGGGACTGGCTTGCGAGTTGGGTAGGAGGTCTTGAACTTCGGCATCGCCTTCGCCGATTGGCGCGTTGAGTGACTGGTCACCGCCGCTCAGCCGCATCTCCATATTTTCGACATCGCCGATTGCGACGCGGAGCGCCTCGGCGATCTGTTGTCGCGCCGCATCGGTCATCACGTCGCCGGGCTCCTCGGCGATCCTGCTTCGCAGCCTCCGCAAATTGAAGAACAGAGCCTTTTGTACCGATGTTGTTCCCGTCCGAACAATCGACCAATTACGCAAAATGTAATCCTGGACTGCGGAGCGGATCCACCAGGTCGCGTATGTTGAGAATTTGAGATTACGCTCCGGCTCGAAGCGCATCGCGGCCTCCAATAGCCCGATATTACCTTCCTGAATGAGATTGGCAATTGGTAGGCCATAGCGGCGGTAAGTGCTGGCAACCGAAACTGCAAGACGCGTATAGGCCCCAACAAGCTCCTTCAACGCGGCATGGTCGCCCTTTCCCGCCAGCGGCGGGCGAGTTCGAGCTCATGCTCGCGCGACAGCAACGGGGTCCGCATCGCCGTGCGAATGAAATCGAGATTTGCCCGCCGCGTCTCGGTATCGTCGATGTGAGCCATTCCTGCCCCTCCGCATCGCTGCAGCCGAGGCCAATAGATGACGTTGCCGCCTGAGATTTCCGGGGAGCACGCGACGATCCGTCTCTTTGCTCACGCAAAGGTGATCAATACCCCCTCGCTGAGCCGTGCCAGAAATACGCGCCCACGGCGGGTCGAGCGAGGGAAAGCAGCTGCCGCACCCCGCGTCAGCGTCGGCCGGTAATGTGAGTTTTCTGCTTGTGAGCCGCCCTGTTGGCGTGCTGAGGCCTGTCATCACCAGAGGATAGGCCCGATAGGAGCTGGGCAAAATTAGGTGTGCTACTCACCGCTTGGCCGGCGGAGCGTCACCTTACCAACAAGCCGCGCGCCATCGACGCAATCCCAGCAAGTCAGTAACAAACATCCCTAACTTTGATCGATATATGTTGAGCCGCCGGGTCAGGCAGTCAGCAGCTGCTCAATCCGTTGCGTTGCCGTGGTCTCGTCGATTCTCTCGACGGCGGCGAATTCGCGCACAAACCGATCCAGTGCCGCCTGGTAGATTTGTCGCTCGCTGTAAGACTGCTCTGGCTGGCCGACATTTCGATAGAGATCGCGGACGACCTCGGCAATCGAGGCGGGGTCGCCCGATGCGATCTTGGCCTGATATTCTTGGGCCCGCCGGCTCCACATCGTGCGCTTGGCGCGTGAGCGTCCCCGCAATTTCGCGAGGGCCGCATCCATCTCCTTGCGGCTCGACAGCTTACGCAGGCCGGACACCTTGGCCTTGGCGAGCGGGACCCGTAATGTCATCCGATCTTTGTCGAAGGCGACAACAAAAACGCTTAGTGTGAGACCGGCGATCTCTTGGGTCTCGATCGCCACAATCTTGCCTACACCATGGGTCGGATAGACGACAAAATCGCCAACGGCAAAAAGGGGCTTATCCGACGTCATGGGCGTGTCTCTCACAATCGATAATGAATGGCGTTGCCTGGACGCTCGACCCAGCCGATTACGAGCGCGGATCTCCCTCCCACACCCCGTCCCAAGTGGGAGCTCAGGACCGGAGTATTATACGTCATTGGCACGATTATGTTGATAGCACGAACGGCTCACTAAAGGCCAGCGTTTCTGACATGTTGATGACGCATATCGCCGCTATTCGACGGGCTGCCCAGCACCTTAGGTCCCGCCAGGTTTCGGACTGAAATACTTTTCATACTTGTCCGCGACACCCTTCCATTCGTCGGCATCCTCCGGCTCGGGCTTCTTGCGCGTTATGTTGGGCCAAGTGCCGGCGTAGTCTCGGTTCATCTCGACCCAGCGGTCGGCCTCCGGCTCGCTATCGGGGATGATTGCGTCAACCGGGCATTCCGGCTCGCAGACCCCGCAATCGATGCATTCGTCGGGGTGGATCACCAGCATATTCTCGCCTTCGTAAAAGCAATCGACCGGGCACACCTCGACGCAATCCATGTACTTGCAACGGATACAGGCTTCTGTGACGACGTAGGTCATGGCCGTGAATCTTCTCCTGAACTTGACTAGGGGCCAATTCTGGCGACAGATCAGAAGTTGTCGCTAAGCCCTAACCGCTTCAAGACGCGCTGGCGCGCCAGACCGCGCTCCCGATCGGGGACGTAAATCAACCCGCCGATGCGGCGCAACAGGGTGTCCTCATACTTGTCAAGTGCCCCATCGGCGTACGCGACTTCCCACAGCATCTCAATTAAATCGACGCGCTGATCGAACGAGAGTCGCTCGTTGATAATCCGGGTGAAATGGAATAATTCCACCGAACGGTCGGCCTCACGTTCACCGGCGGCGAGCAATGAACGGGCGTCTTCCGGCGACAGCTTTAGCCGCTGCTCAAGCAATCGCGCGACGACCTCTCGTTCTCTGTTGTCGAAATCACCCTTGCTGTGGGCCGCCTCCACGAGGAGCGCTGTCAAGGCCAGCCGCAGCTCGTCTCGCGGATTGCGACCCTCGTCGGCATCCGCGCCGGTCAACCACCCTAGGATGCTGTCGATCATCAAAACTGCGTAACATAGCGGATGCGGAGCGGCAACCCCACCCGGTTTGGGGTCTTGCTGCTCTCCGCGCAACGGCAGCGCGTAGTCGCTGGGCGACGGAAATGTTCGCCGAGCGAATCCGTTATGCCGACGAAATGCCAACAGGTGAGCCCTTGAATCAGCGCCGAAGGATAATCCTTCACCATTTTGTCGGTCAGATGCCACTTGCCGGTATCGCTTGGCAAGCGATGCACTACCTCGTCGGGCTGCAGCGGCTCGGGTACGACGTTTGGTATATCGAAGACGGTGGGGCCAACCCCTATGATCCGCGCGTCGCAAGCGTGATGATGACCTGCGATTACAACGTCGCCTATCTGCGGCGAGCGATGGAAAGCTATGGTTTTGCCGGCCGTTGGGCTTACTGGGATGCGATCAACGACGAATGGCACGGCCTGTCTCGTGAACGGGTGAATCGGCTTTATCGCGAAGCGAATGCCCTAATCAATTTGTGCGGGGCGACCCAGCTGCGTGAAGAGCACCTGTGCTGCCCGGTACGCATCATGATCGACAGCGACCCGATCTACGAGCAGATCAAATACGCCGAGGCCGACGCGGCGGCCCGCGCCTATCTCGATGCCCACACGCATTTCTTTAGCTATGGGGAGAATTTGGGCTCGGCGGATTGCCCGATACCATTATCGGGTCTCGACTGGCGCGCGACGCGACCGCCGATCGTCCTCGATCTATGGCCCGAAGCAGATGACGCGGGCGATAGCTACACGACGATCGCTACCTGGGAAAACAAGGGAAAAAACATCGATTTTCGCGGATCGCGTTACATTTGGTCAAAGCATGTCAACTTTTTGCGTTTCATTGAGCTTCCGCAACGGCGGCCAGGAGCTTCCTTTACTCTCGCGATGGACCCGCCTGACGCAGCCGTGCGCGCTATGGTAACAAAGGCGGGCTGGAACCTGGTCGATCCGGGTCCGATCTCGGCCGAGATGGACGCCTATCGCGACTTCATCGCGCATTCGCGGGGCGAGTTTACCGTCGCCAAGGATATTTACGTGCGCCCCAACAGCGGCTGGTTCAGCGACCGCAGTGTTTGCTACCTCGCTGCCGGCCGGCCGGTCGTCACGATGCGCACCGGTTTCAGCAAATTCTATCCGGTCGGCCGCGGGCTGTTCGAGTTCACAACCGAGGAGGAAGCGCTCGCCGCGATCGACGCGATCGTCGCGGACTATCCGACCCACAGCCGTGCGGCCCGTGAACTCGCGCGCGAATACTTCGCCGCCGACCATGTTCTCGGGCCACTAATGGCGGCTGTAGGCTTGTGAACCAGAAAGCTCCGTTGCCGGCCGCATATGCTCAGCGCAGATCGACGTTTAGATCGCCGGTGAAAACCGCTCGAACTGTTGCGGGATGTGCCGGATTTCGCACAGCAGCTCGCGCTGCAATCCCGCCGGAGTATCGGCAGGGAAGTTCAAATCGATCGAATCCGCCAGCCCGCCAAGACGCCTTTCGATCGCTCCGACAATGTCACGGTAGGTCCCGCAAGCGGCGAACAAGCGCACCACATCATCCGAGATTTCCACGGCCATTTCGTCCCATCGCCCAGCGACCGACAGGCGGTGCAGCTTCAGCCCGAGATCGTCAAGCCCGTGCAAGGACAGGATCGGCAGATAGGTGCGGGTTGAAGCATAAAAAGCTATGCGCCGCCGTACTTTTTCCATGGCCTCCGCCACCGCCGCGTCATCCGGCCCAGTGACGACAAATCCGCCGCCATGAAGATCGAAATGCGCGCGGACCCGACCGCTGCGCCGTAGACCTTCGCCGATTTGCGGTAGGCAAATCTCCTCGAGATATCGCCGCGAGCACAGCGGATGCAGCCGCACGCCGTCGCAGACCTCACCCGCGACCCGCAGCATCGCCGGGCCGACCGCGGCAATGACGACGGGGATCGGCGGCAGCCCACTTGGCTCCGGTGAAAAATCCGGTGTCATCAAGGTGAGCTGGTAATGCGGCCCACGGTAATCGAGCGGCTCGCCCGTGGCCCAGCACCGCCACACCGCGCGCAGCGCGCCGATGTAGTCGCGCAGCCGTGGCGCAGGCGGGCTCCACGGGATTCCAAAGCGGCGCTCATTGTGTCCCTTGACTTGACTGCCGAGGCCAAGAACAAACCGCCCGCCGGCATTCGTATGCAGGTCCCAGGCCTGGCTTGCCATCACCGTGGGGCTGCGGGGAAAAGCAACAGCCACCGAGGTCGTCAGCTCAACACGCCCGGTCGCGAGGGCAGCAATAGCGAGCGGTGCGAATGGGTCGTGCCCCAATTCGACCGTCATTAGCCCATCGAAGCCGGCCTCTTCGGCCGCCTGGGCAAAGGCGCCGACCTCGCGCCAGCAGCGCATTGGAAGGGGGATAAAGACCCGCATCAGGGCGATTTGGCGCCGATGGCCACCACCCGCGCCATGACCAAGGTCAGAAACAACGCGACGGACAGCGTACCCTCCCACCACTCCTGCCAGACCCCGTAGGTGGCGGTCGAAGCGACAAAAGCGGCGGTCAGAGCACCGCAGGCTGCGGCGGCGTAAAGGCGCGGCCATTCGATACTGCCGACAGCGAACCAAAACCATCCGCCTAGTAACGCGAACAGCACGGCACCCGGCACGCCGAGCTCGAGCCAAACCTGCAGCGGCGCGTTGTGCGGATGCAGCGGCAGCCACGTCTGATCGGTGCGGATCGGCTCGGCGCCGCCCGGGATCGCGCGAGACGCCTCGAGCCCCCAGCCCCGCAACGGATGCTCGGCGATGCGGTCACCGACAAAGGACCAAATCAACAAACGATGCGCCGCCGAAAACTTGACCCAATCGGCGGCCTGGGTCATCCCCGAGACCCGGTCGATGCGGGCAAAGGTCAACGGTGCGGTGACGATAACCAAGACCGACAGTACGGCCGCAATCCGAGCGACGGCAGCCCGCCAGTAGTAGCACAGAACGGCAACCGGAATAGCGGCTGCGAGCGCCATCTTCGCTGCCGTCCCGGCGAGCGAGAATGTCGTTGTCGCACCGAGAGCGGCGAACAGCAGGCCTGCCAATTCGTATCCACTCGCCGCTAACATCGCAGCGGTCGGCAGCAACAGGATCGCAAAGGCGTCCGACGCCTGGTTCAGCCAAGCCGGCTGATAAACCCGGTCGGAAAAATTCTTGCTGAGCGAACCGGAAGTGGCGAGATCAAGCATGACCATCGCGATCGCAAGGATAAAGCCGGCGAGCATCAGGGCTGTGAGCCGGCGCGGCGCCGAGACCAGAGCGGCTGCCGCCATCGCCACCGCGGCGACAATCAGAAGGCCCGCAAACCTGGCGCTCTGAAGGAGCGAGTGCAACGGGTCCGGCGACCATGAAGCAGAGAGTGCGCCCCATACCGTGAGGCCGATCAGAATGCCGGCCGGGACATTGAGAAGATGCGCGAAAAGAGAATGGCGGCTTTTCGCGTAAACCAAGCCTACGCCTAGCAGGCCGGTAATGGAAGCCAGCGGGGCGATGCCGCGCGGTACCAAGACGAGCAGCGGAAAGAACAGCAATGCGGCGACACACAGGCCGGCCTCGAGAGCGGCAAGCAGCCAGCAATGCCCCCGCTCCGCGCGACGAGGACGCCTCAATCGGCGAGCGTTGCCGGCTGCCTCAGATGGTCCGAGCACTTCTGCAGCTAGGGAAAGATCTCGATCGAGGAAAAGAAAAAGGCGATCTCCTGTGCCGCGTTGTCGTTCGAATCTGAGCCGTGCACCGAATTCGCCTCGATCGATTTCGGCAAAATCTTTGCGAATGGTCCCCGGCGCGGCTTTGGCCGGATCGGTGGCGCCCATGATCTCTCGGCTGAGCCCGACTGCATCGGGGCCTTCGAGCACCTGGACGACGACCGGCCCCGAGGTCATGAATTCGACGAGGCTGCGGTAGAATGGTCGCTGGGCATGGACTGCGTAAAACTGCTCCGCCTGCTCAGTGGTCAGCCGGATCTGCTTCTGGGCAACGATCCGCAGACCGCGCCGCTCGAAACGATCATTGATAGCGCCGGTCAGATTGCGCCGGGTGGCATCGGGTTTGAGAATCGACAAGGTCCGTTCGATGGCCATCGGCTCTCTTCACATTTCGGCAGATGAGGCGGGTTATACTGCCCGGTTGCAATCGCGGCAATCGGCCCATCTTTTGCCTCGCCGTCTAGGGTGCGCCAAGACAAGACCCCGCATCGCTCCGTCTCGGCTCAAATCTGGACGATCGAACCAAAATCCCAGGTCTGGCCGGGCGGATCTTCGCCGATTCGCAATGTCTTTTTGTCGGGAAAGTGGTAGGGTGGGACCGGTAGGTTGTAAGGCGCCGGCACCCCGGCATAGACCCGGCCCGCCAAATCGTATTTCGAGCCGTGACACGGGCAGAAATAACCGCCCAGCCAGTTGGGCGCAGGATTGGTCGGATCGGGCTTGGGAAAAAACAGCGGGATGCAGCCGAGATGCGTGCACACCCCGACCAGCACCGCGTATTGCGCTTCAATCGAGCGGTGCCAATTCTGGGCATAAGGCGGCTGCTGGTTGGTGTTCGAATCCGGATCGCTTAGCTGATTGACCAGCTTCAGGTCCTGTAATTCCTTGAGCAGAGCCGGGGTGCGATCGATAACAAAGATCGGCTTGCCGCGCCATTGAACGACGACTTGTTGGCCCGGCGCGACCTTGGTCAAATCGACATCGACCGGGCCGCCGGCCGCAATGACATCGCCAGCGGGGGTCAGCGAGTCGATCACCGCATAGGCGGTCGCGACGACCCCGACGGTTCCGACGGCACCCGCGACCAGCAGCAGAAAATCGCGGCGGGTTTCCTCATGCTCTCCGCCTGCAGCATGGGCCGCGCTTCGCAGAGACTGGGCTTCGTCCGCCATTTGGCTTTCCTCGTGAACTGCACGTTTTCGCTCAGCGAAACATACTGAACAAAAGGCGGTTCCGCACCGGTGCGATCGGTCGCACCGCCGGCCTGCGCACTGGCGCCGCCGCTCCGCGGGATGGTACGCTGACGCCACGCGAAGCCATCAGCCGTGTAAACGCGCTATTTCCGAAAAGAGCCCACCATGAAAATCGCCCGCATCGAAACCTTCATCCTCGGCACCGGCAGCTCGAAGGATCTGTTGTTCTGCCGGGTCGAGACCGAGGATGGCCATTATGGTTGGGGCGAGGCTTATGTCACGCACGGTAAGGAAACCGTTGTCGCCGAGTGCTTGGGCAGGATGACGCCGCACCTGATCGGACGCAGCGTCTTCAACATCCGGCATACCGGACAGATCATCTTCGAGGATTTCGCGATCAAGCGCGGCTCGCCCGATTTGTTTGCGGCGTGGAGCGCGGTCGAAATCGCATCCTGGGACATCATCGGCAAATGTGCCGGGCTGCCGGTCTACAATCTGATCGGCGGTGCGTCGCGCGAGCGGGTGCGCATTTATGCCAATGGCTGGTCGCGCGGGGCGACGATCGACGAGCGCGTCGAATGCGGCCTCAAGGTCAAGGCGATGGGCTTTACCGCCGCCAAATTCGACCCGTTTCCCGGGCCGTGGCGGAATTTTGTCGACCGCCGCGATGAAGATTTTGCGATCGATTATGTTCGCGCAATGCGTCAGGCTTTGGGACCCGATTTCGAATTGCTGATCGAGGCGCATCGCCGCTTCGCGCCGGCACATGCGATCCGCATCGGCCAGCGTCTCGCCGAGTTCGGCATCGATTGGTACGAGGAGCCGTGCCTCGCCGAAAACATCGACCTCGTCGCCGAAGTGCGGCGCGCCGTACCGATCCCGATCGTGACCGGCGAGGCGCTCTATACCAAGGAGGCATTTTTTGAGTGTCTGGCAAAGCGCGCCGCCGACATCTTGAACCCCGACATCTGTGTCGTCGGCGGTATTTCGGCGATGCTCGACATCGCCGCGATGGCCCAACCGCAAGCCGTCGTGATGGCGCCGCACAATTACAACAGCACGCTTGTGGGCCTCGCCGCGACCGTGCACCTCTCAGCAGTCATCCCCAATTTCCGGATCACCGAATACTTCGTTAATTTCCAGGATCTGTGCCGCGAGATCGCGACCATGTCGCTCGACCGTAAAGGATGGTTGGATCGATCTGCCGACCGCGCCCGGTCTCGGGATCGACATCGATGTCGCCAAATTGCGCGCCCATCCGCATCAGGAGACGAGCGCGCACGGCTTCCGCCAGTTCTGGGAAGAATACCCGAGGAAAGATTATACCCCGAGCTTTCGCGGCTGACCGCCGGCCTCGCCGATCGTGTCAAACGGCCCCCAAAGCCGCTCTATAGGATGTCTATGGGGCGGGCGGATACGCGATTTCCAAGGCCAACGAGCTCCGAACGCAATCGAGCAAACTGCTCATCAGCTCGGCCGGGTTAACGAGGTAGAAAACAAAATTCTGCCCTTGGACCGAGGTGTTGATGCGGTACGCCAGCCGCAACGCGTTCATCACGCGCGAATACCCCGGCATCGGAACAATGACGGTTGTCGGATTGATCGGCGTCCCGTAGACCTCGACAGAACCGCCGCCATCGGGAATCTTCAACTGCACCGAGATCTGGCGGTATTCCTCGAGCGTCCACAGCGGATCGCTGAAGCTCAATGTCCATCCCCAAATCCGATTGAGGGCGACGGCGATCGTCAGTCCGTTTGTATAGGGGATGCGCGCAGCGCAATCGGTGAAAAAGCCGGTTCTGTCATCGAAATAGGCGCCGCCGGTCCATAGTCCGACGCGAAACGAACGGATCGGCCCGGCGGCGCTCGCTCCCGAGATCGAGGCCAGACCGGCTGCGAGCGCGATGACCCCGACAATCAAGCCCCGACGAAGCGAGCGGCGTCTTGGACCTGCCCGGAAATCTTCTGTCGCGCAACATATCATTTCGGTTTAAAGCCGCGCTTTCCCGGCATTCCTAAATCACGCGGCCGTGGGAGTCATTGCTGCGCGCGTCTCGCGATCCCGGAAATGCGGGATGATCTGCTCGCCGAACAGACGAAGGGTATGGAGCACCTCTTCGTGCCGGGCCGGGCCAACGGCGCACAGCAAAAACACTTCATCGATCCCGAGGGCTTCGTAGGTTTCGAGAAACCGGATGCATTCCTCGGGTGTGCCGACGCAGAATTTCGTGCCTTCCTCGCGTACCTCGCGGGGTGTGGGTTCGCCCGGATGCGGGCCGCTGGCAAGGCGCTGGTCGCGCGCGTAATAACCCTGGTAGTCGGGCGGCACCGTCGTCGGATCATAATCGCGCCATACCAGGCGAGCGCGCTCGCGCTGCTGCTCGACATACCAGCCAACGAGTTCGGTGCCGCGCTCGGCCACGACCCGCGGGTCCTCGTGACAATAGCCCGCGGTCATCAACGCGGTCCGACGCCGGGTCCCGCTCCCGGCTGAAGCCGTGTGCAATGCGTCGCGATAGAGCGCCATCAGCTGTCGCACGCGGTCGGGCCCGCCTTCGCTGCCGAACAGACCGCCCATTCCGAGGCTGCCGGTCAGCCGCGCCGTTTCATCGCTGCCGCAAGCCGACCACAGCGGCGGGTGTGGGCGCTGCACCGGTTTTGGCAGCACTTCGCGCCGCGGGATCTGGTAATAGGTGCCGTTGTACGAGATTTCCTCCTGCGTCCAGATGCGTGGCAGCACGTCGGCAAATTCGAGCCACATCCCCCTCGTGTCGCGCAAATCGCTGCCATAGGGTGTCAGCTGATAGGGATAACCGGTACGGCCGAGACCGACATCGACCCGTCCGCGACTCAAGATGTCGAGGGTCGCCATGCGTGCGGCGACATGCAGCGGGTGATGGATCGGCGCCAGCACGACGCCGACGCCAAGCCGGATTTGGCTCGTGCGCTGGCTCACCGCGGCAAGGGTCAGATCGGGGGCGCTATTGTGCGACCATACCGGGCGGAAATGGTGCTCCGAGAACCACACGCTCGCAAAGCCCATCTTTTCGGCGTAGGGGATCTGTTCGAGCGCCTCGTAGATGCGGTCTGATTCACTGGTCGCGGTCCAGGGTTTAGGAACCTGGATCTGATAAAACAGGCCAATTCTCATCGGATGTTCTCCTGCAACCTTGGCGGAACCGAAGAGCCGGCGGGTTCGGTCAGGCAGTGTCGCTATCTCGGGTGCAATGGTCAGAATCCGCCAACTGCCGATCGCCACGTCGACCTTAGGCCGACCGCTCGTTTTAGGCGATGTGCAATGACGGTGCCGCGGCCATGGAGTGAACAGCGGCGTCGGGATCGAGGAGGTGGCGTATGCGCGGCACAACCGCCTCGCCAAAAGTCCGCATCGAGCGCTCGACCATGTTGTAGGGCATCGCGCCGAGCTTAAAGATCATCGCGAGGCCCATCAGCTCGATCTCACTCGCCAGCCGCAATATCGTGTTCGCCACCGTCTCCGCGCTGCCGAGGATAACCATGTCGTTGGCAATGATCTCGTCAAAGCTCATCGCGTGCAGCATTGGCGCTTGCCGGCGCCAGAAATCGTAGCTGTGGGGAGTCTTCCGCCATGCGTGAACTGAGTGTAGCGGTTCCACAGGTCCCAGTATTGTAAAAGATAAGGCTTTGCCTCGGCGCGGGCGCGCGCATCGCTGTCGGCGACATAAATCTCCCGCATCGGATCAGCGCGGCACCGGGGCGTGCCCGTGCGCGGTTTGCACATCGCGATAGAGCGCTTGGTCCTCCCGGGCCTGATCGATCATAAAATCAATCTGCGCGAACGGGATGTCGTATTGAGCCGCCCGGCGCAGGCAGTTTCCGCGCTCTGGGCGCTGACCAGGAACGGTGGGTGCGGACGCTGCACAAACGGCGGCGACAATGGTGCATCCTTGCGGATGCTCCAGTATTTGCCGTGATGGACAAAATTTTCGTCCGCCCAGATGCGGCGAATGATCTCGAAGGATTCGAGAAACATCTCCCGCGACTGGTGCTGGTCAATACCAAAAGCCTCGAATTCGGGCGGGCGCAAGCCACGGCCGAGCGGTCTGTCGAGCCGCCCATTGGTCAGATTATCGAGCATCGCCGCCTCCTCGGCAACGAGCAGCGGGTGTCGGAACGGTAGGATATTTACCATGCTGCTGAAGCGGATATGTCGCGGCCTCTGGGCCGCGGCGGCGATGCAACAGATTGGGCGAGGGCACCGGCGCCGACGGCGAGAGATGGTGCTCGAAGAACCAGATCTGATCGATGCCGGTACGCTCCGCCAGTTCGACCTCTTCGAGCTGGCGCTGAAACATTTCCTGATAGGTCGAATTTTCGCGCGGGGTGGTGGTCGAGCCAGATTGCGAGCTTCATGGTTACCTCCCCTGCCGCTTTTATCGCAGCATCGCATTGCGGCGGGTCGGATCTAACCACTGCGCGCGAATTGCGTGAAACCGGCGCTGGCTGCCGGCGCACTGGGACACCGCCCGCGACCGGACACCTATCGGTCTGGTCTTGATGGGTATCGCGAGCCGCAGACGAGCTTCAGGGCCCGCGCTCGCAAAAGAAGATCGAAGGTCTTGTCAGGACGGTCCGGGTCTCGCGCCTCGATTACGCGCGCGAGCCCGGGAGCCATCACCCGCCCGAATAGGCTGGCGCGCTCCGACTTGCTCGGGGGTCAATGCCGGAACGAGCTTGTTATTCTCGATTTTTGCCTTGGTTTCGGGCCAGGCGACCTCCGGATCGATTCGCAAATCGGCCGAAAAAGCCGCCGTGCCTGATCACGACATCCTTGATACGGCCCTCGGGGCCGGAGACGACCTTTTCCGAGCTCGCCGAGATTCTCGCCGTCGCGATTAACAACCGGCTGGCCGATAAATTTGTTCAATGATGCAGCTTCGATCGGCGGCACAGTCGGCGGTGCAACGACAGGAGCAGCAGGAGGGGTTGCGGTAGCCGGCCGTTTTGACCGGTTCTTTTGGCGCATGCTTCGGTCGACAAGCCTTTGACGGGCGGGGTAACGGTCTCAGTTACCGCCGGTTTTGTCGCCTCCGCTGTTTTTATCGTCTGAGCGGCTGATTTGGCCTGCTCAGCTGGTTTGGTCTGCTCGGCCGGTTTGGTCTCGGCCGGTTTGGTCTGCTCGGCTGGTTTGGTCTGCTCGGCTGGTTTAGCCTCCTCGGGCGCCTTTGCCGCTTCGGCTTTGGCCTGCTTCAATTCCTTTGCTTCCTTGGTCTCTGCGGCTTTTGCCTGCTCAACCTGTTTTGTCTCCGCGCCCGCTTTTGCCGCCTCCGCTTTAGCGTTGGCCTCGGCCTTCTTGGCCGCCTTTGCTTCGTTAGAGGCCTCCTTGCGGAGTGCCTCCTCACGCCGGGCGACTGTCGAGTGATGCTCCGATGGCGGCCGATTTATGGCGCCGGGTCTGCGGCGCCTCGTTGCCGGCGAGCCCGGCGCTGATGCCGGAATAGGCGGCTCCCGCCACCGGCTGCTCATCGTAGGCGAATTCTTGATTGATCCCGGCCTCACCGGCGGCATTCGTGTTACGGCCCATATTATTGGAGCCAAACTCAGTCGCAAGCTGGGCGCCGCTGATGCCGGGATAGGCGGCTCCCAGAACCGGCTGCGCGCTGTAATTGACCGCTTCGTTGACGCTGGCGGTTTCGCGCGAGGTATTCCCTACATTTCCAGTACGATTGCCGCCGGGATCCCCAGTTCCCCCGCCATCGCGACACCGCTGATGCCGGGATAGGCGGCTCCCAGAACCGGCTGCGCGCTATAATTGACCGCTTCGTTGACGCTGGCGGTTTCGCGCGAGGTATTCCCTACATTTCCAGTGCGATTGCCGCCGGGATTCCAGCTCCTCCGCCATCGCGACACCGCTGACGCCAGGATAGGCGGCGCCGAGCACCGGCTGGGTGTCGTAATTGACCGCTTCGTTGGCGCCGGCGCCTTCGCGGCCGGTATTCTGCATGTTTCCGGCGGGATTGCTGCGGGGCGTAATATTTTCGGCCTGCCCGGTGCCGCTGATGCCGGGATAGGCGGCACCCAATACCGGCCGCGTGTCGTTTGCGACCGCGCCGCCGTTTACGGCACTGCCTTGCGCGGCGCTGGCAGAGATCTCCGCGCGCTCGCCAGCAGGAGCAGTGTTCTCGACCCGCCCGGTACCGCTGACGCCAGGATAGGCGGCGCCGAGCACCGGCCGCGTGTCGTTGGTCATCTTGCCGCTTGCAGCCGGGACGCCCTCATGGACTGGCTGCGCGGTTGAGGCGGCGACCGCCGGGTTGGCGCCCAGCGCGCCCGCCAACAACAGCACCGTGCCCAATCCGGTTAGTAAATCAACTTTTGCCATCCATTGATTGAGCGCTGCTGCTTGTCCAGCGCGCTCCTCCCTTCGCGAAATTAGCATATTTAATAAAGGCGGCCGAAAGCGGTTGGTTCCGCTCTCGGCCAGCCCTCAGGTCGCTATTTCGTGGTGCCGGTGGTCGTGCCTGCGGCGCCGGTCCCGCTCGTCCCCGCAGCACCCGACACGCCTGCAGGTTCGGTCGCACCGGCTCCGCCGGTCGCCTCGGTCCCAGTAATGCCGGAGACGGTGCCTGCGCCGGTTGCGGGGGTCGTCGCGGCGGTGGTGCTGCCCGCGGTTCCGTTGTCGAGCCGCGCATCGGCGGAACCCCGCTATTGATGCCGGGCTCGGTACTGTAGCCGTCGGTGTTGGTGGCGCCGTTTGTTACGCCCGTTGCAGTGCCGCGCATCGGCGGGACGCCGCTGTTGATGCCGGTTTCAGCACCGCCGTATCCAACATTGTTGTTTTCGACGGCCCCGTAACGGCCGGTCACGTTCGAGGTCGCACCATAGCCGGCGTTGACGCCCGAAAGGTTGCCGGCGGAGACGCCGATGCCGGGTTGATTGGGATTGGCATTGAGCCCGGCTCGATTGCCGTACCCACCATAGCCGCCATTCATCCCGGCATTGCCGTAGCCGCCGTTCACCCCGGCGTTGCCGTAGGCGCCGCCATTGCCAGCCATCCCGGTTTCGCCGCTCAGCCCGGCGCCATTGCCGCCACCCCCGGCGCCATAGCCGGCACCCTCGGCACCGTAACCGCCGCCCGTACCATAGCCACCATAGCCGCCGCTCAGACCACCGCCATTACCAGCCATCCCGGTTTCGCTGCCCACACCGGCGCCATTGCTGCCGGAATCGGGGCCGTAGCCGCGGGCCATACCATACCCGCCATATCCGCTGCTCAGCCCGCGGCCGTTCATCCCGGGTTCACCACCCAGACCGCGCCCATTACCAGCCATCCCGGCTCCGCCGCTCAGCCCGGCGCCATTGCCGCCCATGCCACCATAGCCACCGGCCATGCCATAACCGCCGCCGATACCGACACCAAGGTCGCGAATGGTTGCCTCATCAAGAATCCCGACCGGCGAGAGCTCATGCGCCCGCTGGAAATCACCGACCGCGATGCTCGTCATGCGATCCCAACTGCCGCTGACGGGTCCGGCATTGTACCCGAGCCGGTTCAGCTCTTGCTGGACGCGCCGCACCGTGGCGGGGCTCAATGTCAGCGACGACCGGTTCCTTCCGGCGCCTCGTTGACGATCCTCTGGCTTGGCAGGTTGGCGGCTGCTCCTCCCGCGCCCATTCCTCCTTCCACGCCCATCCCTTGCGCCATGGCGCAGGGCATGGAGATAGCGCTCGCCAGCAACGCAGATGTAAGCCACTGGAACGTTTTCATGATTGCCCTAGCCTCCTGTGAAATTGATGCACTCTCGCCTCCCGCCGCCACCTGCTTGTAACTCGTTGCCAGACCCGGCCCGGTGTTATCGGGCCCGGTCGGATGGTGGTTTTCGGGTTCCGATCAGCCGAACTCATCGCGGTTGCGGTCCGCATCGGCGAGGCGGGTGGGTTCACCATGTCCCTGCTCGCCTAGATCCCATTTTTCTCGATTACACCCGTGCCTTTGACCGGTTTGCCATTGCGTGAGCCGGAATTGGCAGTCCCGAGGCCAGGCTGCTCGATCCCAGGCTGCTCGATCAAAGCAAGCCTCGCATTTTTGCGGTTACTGACGGCGACCGATTGATGAGCAGTCGGCACAAGTTCGGCGGCCATTTGGGCGCCGCTGATACCTGGTAACGCGGCGCCCAATACCGGCGCTTCGTCATAATCAGCCGGCTGGCGGCTGACCGCAGCAAGCTCGGTCGCGGCGTGTGTCATGTTTCGCGGCGCGATGTCGTCGGCGACCACGGCGCCGCTGATGCCGGGAAAGGCGGCCCCTAATACTGGCGTTTCGTCATAATCAGCCGGCTGGCGGCTGGCCGCAGCAAGCTCGGTCGCGGTGTTGGTCATGTTCCGCGGTGCGATGTCGTCCGCGACCACGGCGCCGCTGATGCCGGGAAAGGCAGCGCCCAATACTGGCGCTCCGTCATAATCAGCCGGCTGGCGGCTGGCCGCAGCGAGCTCGGTCGCGGTGTGTGTCATGTTTCGCGGCGTGAGGTCGTCGGCGACCACGGCGCCGCTGATGCCGGGAAAGGCGGCGCCTAATACTGGCGCTTCGTCATAATCAGCCGGCTGGCGGCTGGCCGCGGCGAGCTCGGTCGCGGCGTTGATCATGTTCTGCGGCGTGAGGTCGTCGGCGACCACGGCGCCACTGACACCTGGGAACGCGGCGCCCAAGACCGGGACCTCGTTATAATCAGCCGGCTGGCGACTGACCGCGGCAAGCTCGGTCGCGGCGTGTGTCATGTTCCGCGGCATGAGGTCGTCCGCGACCACGGCGCCGCTGACACCGGGGAACGCGGCGCCCAAGACCGGGGCCTCGTTATAATCAGCCGGCTGGCGACTGACCGCAGCAAGCTCGGTCGCGGCGTTTGTCATGTTCCGCGGCGCGATGTCGTCGGCGACCACGGCGCCGCTGATGCCGGGGAACGCGGCGCCCAAGACCGGCGCCTCGTCATAATCAGCCGGCTGGCGGCTGGCTGCGGCAAGCTCGGTCGCGGCCTCGGTCACACTGCGCGGGATGATGTCGTCCGCGGTCCTGGCGCCGCTGATGCCAGGGCGAGCCGCGCCGAGCACCGGCTCCTGTTCGTAATCGAGGGCCTCGCAAGCATTGCCGATACCCGCCAGCGTCGTTCTCGCTTGCGAGATGTCAGTCGCCGCCGGTTGCGCCTTGCCGGTCTGCCGCCGAGGAGTGGTCGCGGAAGGCGGCCCGATCTTCGCTGCGGTCATTGCCGGGGTCGGATTGGCCGCGCGCTGCGGTGTCGCAACCGGGCCAGCCATGTTCTTTGCAATACCAGAGGCGGCCGGTTCGGGTGAGGTTTGAACCGGCTGTGCCTTCGCGACGACCACCGGTGCTGGTGCCGCAGCCGCCTCTCGGATAGCGGGCTTTGCCGGGGCTTCAACGGTCGTGTGCGGCGGCGTTTCAGAGGCAGCCTTGGGGGCGGCTTTCGCGTCCGGCCCCGGATTATTGTTGCAGCCCAATAGCGACAGGGCCGCCAGCATGACCCCCGCCAGGAGCAGCTTCTTTTCCATCTTGCTCTTCGTCTCTGGATCTGGCGGTCTCGAGAGAAGGCCAGCATCATCTTCTGGGCTGCTTACTAGCAGCGAAGTCCGAAGCAGCCCGGCGTGCCCCACAGGACACGCCAGCCATTGCTCATTCGAAACGCATAAATTAGGCGGTTCTTGCGATTTAGCGAAATCCCGCCGGCTCCACCGCCGGCGCCGGTCGCGCCCATGCCGCCACCAGCCATGCCATTGGCGCCAACACCGCCACCGCCCATGCCGCCGCCGTAGCCGCCACCACCCATCGCGCCGCCCATGCCGGCTCCGCCCATGCCGCCGCCCATCCCTTCATTGGTGATGCGCTGCGACGGGATGCCTTCCTCGACGCCACGCGCCGGCGGCATGCCGCTATTCTGCCCCATCAGAAGGTTCTCGGTCCGACCGATCGGGTGGCCAAAGATATCGTTCCACAGGCCGAGGGCTGCGACCGAGCTGAAATTGAGATTTCCGGTCGGGTCGAGACCATGCGCCCGCTGGAATTCGGTCATCGCAATTTCGGTTGTTCTGTTCCAGATGCCGTTGACAAACCCGGCATTGTAGCCGAGCCGGTTCAACTGCTGCTGGATCTGGCGCACACCCGACGGCGAAACCGTTACGATCGCGCCGGTTCCCTGCACCGTCTCATTGGTAACGCGCTGGCTCGGCAGCGGCGCTCCGGTCATCCCGGCGCCTTCACCCCCGGCTGCCCCAGCACCACCCGCGCCGGCAGTTTGCGCCATGGCCGCAGGCATTGCCACCGCACTTGCCAGCAATACGCTCATCAACAACCTTGAGGCCTTCATGCTGCATACTCCTTGGAATTAAGGTCATCAACTCCCGTAAACCGGGAGGCGTTTACGCCGAAACACAGTCACCACGCACAGTAAAGGTGAAATCGAGACGATAGTTCCACCTTGCTCCCTATACTTGCTATCCTCACGGCCCATGTATAACAAAGGATAGCAAGCAGCATTGCTCCAGATCATTACTTTGGAGCAATAGGTCGCGGTCAGGCGTTGGCGCCAGTGTGAGGGTCGCCGTCACTTGCCGGCGGACGTTCCCAATTCCGCTGCACCAGCCGCAGCGGTGCCGCCAGTCGCCGACCGACCCGACCCGTTCGCCTCGCTGCCGGTCGCGGTTGTCGACCCGTTGGCAGTCTTGTTTTCCGTTGTCGCGCTGCCGGTCTCGGTCGCGTTGGTCGCCCCAACGGGCATCTTGTTCTCTGTAGTCGATCCGCTGCCGCTCTCATTCATGCTGCTCGAGCCGTTCGGGTCGTGGGCGCGGTTCATTTCGGTTGCGCCGGAGCGGCCCTCCGCCTGCGGCGTTGCGCCGGAACCCTCGGTTCCCCTGTTCTGTTCAGCTCTTCTCTCCAGATACATTTTGTCCAATGCGCCGGAGATTCTCTTTCGCCGGGGTATACGGCCCGATACCGCCGACCTGACCATATCCTTCATTGAGGTTGCCGCTTTGTGCTGCCGCAGTTTCGCCCGTGGCGCTCCTACCGGCCCCGGCGCCGTTTGCCGCCGCGCCACTGGCATGCTCGGCGCCGGTCTCACCGGTGCCGGTTTGCGTCTGCTCTGCCGCGGCGCTTCCCTTGCCGCCCGCACCCGCGCCGCCGGTTTGGGCAAAGGCGGGAGCGCCGATGGCGAGCGCCAGGCTCGCCACCGAAACCATTAGAAATTGCCTCATCCTGTGTTCTCCTGAAATCCGCACATCACCCTCCGCGTTCCCCAACTGGGGAAAGGACAGGCTCGCCGGAATAACGCCAAGTTCACTCCGATGTTCCACCGTACGGTCAGACGAACTGAGGTATCGACGCGGCCAAGACAGTGTCGCGACGTGATAAATCCGTCGAATTTAGAAGAAAGTGAGCAGGATCCGAGGTTTATCTCGATCTATTACGAGTTTAGGGGGCCATCAAGACTGTTATGGCGCGCATTTGTATAATTTATATTAGTAAGGTACAGCATTGGTTTACATCGTTGCTATTCAAATAACAAAGTTAGTGCTGATCGATGTCCGCCGTCGCGAACAGCGCAGCCAGATCCGGGCGGGTTTCGCCATTGGTCGCTCGGGCTGGTTCCGGCAGATGCAAACGGTCGAAGTGGTAGCCTTGAAAACCGGCCAGCGCACGGACCGCCTCGATGTCCTTGATGATTACCCGCCGGTCCTGCAGATCGAGCAAATCATCGGCGCGCAGTTCGCGAAGCGTCCGGTTGAGATGGGGTGCGCTGAGCCCGACCGCATCGCTGATCTGCTCCTGGGTCAGCGGCAGCTGAAAGGAAGTTTTATCGGCCAAACCGATAACCTGAAGCCTAATCAGCATCTCCAAAAGGAAATGGGCGACCCGCTCGACCGCCGAACGCCGCCCGACATTGGTCAAGTGATCGACATACATCGCCGCTTCGATGGCAAACGACCAGAACACTTTGGCCGCTAAACGCGGATGGTGCTTAGTCAGCGTTATCAGGCTGGCATGCGGTATCGGCGACAGCTCCGCATCGGTCAGCGCTGTTACTGTGTATTGCGCGCGCTCAAAAAACGTAACAGGAAACCCTATGATATCGCCAGGCAGTACGACATTTAATACTTGCCGACCGCCGTTGCGTAGGACTTGGCAGCGGATCGCGTATCCTTGAACCAAGATATACAGGCAATCGTAAGTGCGGCCTTCGGTAATAATCTCACGATGACGACGAACAACAAGCCGATCTGACTGAAGCTCGTTTAGTACTGCAATTTCTTCAGCTGACAGCGCAACGAAATGAGAGAGTTTGCGAACGAACGGCATGTTGTCACCAACGAGCAGCCCAAACCGTCGCGGTCGCTCCCGAGACCGGGAGCCCGGATGCCCGGTTAACTTTTGCCGCTCTCTTTCGTTCCCTCCGCGTACGGGCTTCGCACCGCTCGCGCTTTGCGCAACCTCCGCGCCGCCAAACTCCCCGCAGATTTATTCAGAAAATTTTGTGGTTTCAGGGGTTAGTTAATGCCGAATTCGAGCGCCTTCGAACTTCTCCGTCCGGAGGCGCGCCTCCAGGCTCGCTCGGCTCGCCATTTAATCGTCGGGGCGCTCGGCGCTCCCCTCCGGGGGCACCGAGCGCCGAACAGCGGGGGTTGCCAGCCTGTAGGCGTGCAGTCCGCGGTAATAGGTGTTGCGCATGACCCGGCCGGGCAATGCGCCGGTATGCTTGCCGTCTTCGAGCAGGACTTCGCCGTTGACGATCGTCATCATGATGCCCTGGGCCGGCTCCTTGATGCGCTTGGCGCCGGTTGGGAAGTCGTGCACGACTTCGAGCGGCAGCGGCTTCACCGTGTCGGGATCAAAAATCACGATGTCGGCCGCCATGCCCGGGCGCAGCAGCCCGCGGTCATAAAGGCCAAAGATCGAGGCGCTGTCAAAGGTCAGCCGGCGCACCGCCTGCTCGAGGCTCATGACCTTTTTCTCGCGCACCCACTCCGCGAGCAGCCGGGTGCTGAAGCCGAACCCGCTCTGGAATTGGACATGCGCGCCGCCATCGGACAAGCCGATCACCGCGTTCGGATAGGTCAAAATCTTGGCCACCGCTTCGTCATCGACATTGTTCTCGCCATGCAGCCATTCGCTGTCGAGGTTTTCCTCGATTGCGAGGTCCAGGAACGCGTCGATGATGCCCTTGCCCTGCATTTTGGCAATTTCGCCCAGGGTCTTGCCTTCGTACTGCTTGTTCTTTGGCAAGACAGCATTTTGCAAGACCATATAGTCCCACCATGTCGTGCAGATACCCGGCGGCGGCGTGTCGACCTTGAACTCGATCGCTTCGGCGTGCAGCTTTTTGCGGATCTCGGGGTCGGCATAGGCCTTCAGCATTTCTTCAGGTGTGGACAGGCAAATCGGATGCCACACCGGCAAGCCGCGAAAGGTCTGCGTATTGCGCATCGTGAAACTGTCGACGATACGGTTCGGCGTGCACATCGGGTAGGCGCGAATGCCTTTCGCCGTCGTCGCGTCGACCTGCGCCATCTGCTTTTTCCACTCGTCGGGCCGGCGCATCGACTGGTTTAGATTATTGTACACAACGGTGCGCCCGGTCGCTTCGGACAGGCGGCTCATCAGCGCGTTCTTCATTTCGGCGCCGTTGCCGCCGCCCGACTGGATGATGCCGGTGCCGAGTTCGCGCAGCACATCGCCGAGAGCAAAGATTTCCTTTTCATCCGCCCACAAAGCCGGGATGTGGACACCCTGCGGGTCGTAATGGCCCTGGTTGCGCGACACCGAGAGGCCCAAGGTCCCGGCCTTCATGCCGTCGCGCACGAGATCCTGCATCTGTTTGATCTCATCATCGCTCGCAGTGCGCTTTTGGCAGTCGTCGCCCATCACATAATAGCGCACCGCGGTATGGCCGATCAGATTGCCGACATTGACGCCGAGATGATGATCGAGCTGGTCGAGATATTGCGGCACCGTTTCCCAGCCGAATTCGAGGGTGCGCAGCACTTCCATCGGGATCGCTTCGACATACGACAAAAACTCGGCGAGGCGCTCCTCCTTGCCTTTACGGACCGGCGCCAGGGATAGAGAGCAATTGCCAAAAATCACGGTGGTGGCGCCGTGGTCGCACGAGAACGAGCACAGCGGGTCCCAGGTGACCTGCGCGTCGTAATGGCAGTGATTGTCGATAAAACCGGGGGCGACAACGCGGCCTTCGGCATCGATTGTGCGTTTAGCCGCACCACTCAATTTGCCGATATCGGCGATCTTGCCGTCTTTTACGCCGACATCGCCGCGAAACGCCGGCATTCCCGAGCCGTCGACGATGCGTCCGTTCTTGATCAAAAGATCATACGCCATTCGCTATCCCTTTCGTTGCTGGAGCCCCGGATCGTCTCTATCCTTCCAAAAGTTTAACATGGCGTGCGATATCGCCGCGCACCATGAATCCGACGGCATGACTTCCGCTCTCGCATGGCTGCGGCCGATGCGGCAGGCGAGCCTTGAAACTGGGGCCATGTCGGGGCATGCCTATCCGCTGAATACACCAAAGGCTCCATGACGAGGTTTCGTCGATGTCGCGAGTAATCGGTTTGGCAATTGCGGCGGGTTTAACCACCGCGTTATTGTTGGGTGCTGGTGGAACCTTACAGGCCGCGCTGACTGAGGGCAGTGCGCCGCCCGCGGCCGGTCCACGGCCGGTGATGCTGGCGCAGGCTCCCGCCGCGCCGGCCCCTAATGTCGAAGCGAACATCGCCGAGCTGCGCCAACGATTGGCGATCACACCGGCGCAGGAACCGCAATTCAACGCGCTCGCCAACATTATGCGGGAAAATGCGCGAATGATGGGCAGCGCGCCGCCGCCCACCAATGTGAACGCGGTCGAGTGGCTGCGCCTCGCGATCCGATACGGCCAACAGGAATCGACGGCATGAAACGCATGCTGCCGGCATTGCAGGCGCTCTATGCGACCTTGTCGCCGGCGCAGCGGCAAGCCGCTGACGCGGTGTTCCGGCAGGGCCCGGGCGAATAATTGCCGACAGGCCACCCAGCAATTCCCTGCCTCGCAGGTTAACCGGGGTGGTGGCGGCCTCGAGCTTCGCTTGCTGCTCATCGGTTGCGGTGCGCTTTGTGCAAGGCGGCGTCCCATTGGGGGCTATGGCTCAACACCGGAGCGGGTTCGGGAAAATATTGATAACGGCGGGTCCAAGGACGCGGCGCCGGACCATCGACCAGCGGCTTGTGCACGAGCGTCTGGCACACCGAGAGCCAGCCGCGATCGAAGGCGCAGGCCATGCCCGCCATATAGATCCGCCAAATCCGATAGCGCTCAGCGCCAGCGGCGGTAATCGCCGGCTCGCGCGCGGTCTCGAGGCGGTTGACCCAATGCCACAGGGTTAAAGGGTAATGTGGGCGCAAATCTTCAACGTCGAGGATTTCGAGTCCGCTGCCAGCGATCTCATAAAGTACCCGCGAGATGTGCGGCACCTCGCCACCCGGAAAGACGAAGCGATCGATAAACTCGCCGCCGGGCGGCCCCCGGCCGCGGCCGTTGCGATCGGTGCTGGTGATGCCGTGATTGAGTGCGCTGCCGCCTGAGCGAAGCAGCCGCGCGATCGTCGTGAAATAGAGCGGCAGATTGGCGACACCGACATGTTCGTACATGCCGACCGAGACGATCTTGTCGAATTCAGCCGCTCCCTTGAGATCGCGGTAGTCGGCGATGCGGATTTCGACGCGGTCCGCGAGACCCGCGGCGGCGATGCGCGCCTGCGCCTCGTCACATTGCGGCTGGCTCAAGGTGATTCCGAGACCGCAAATGCCGTAATGCGCCGCTGCCCACATCAACAGCCCACCCCAACCACAGCCGATATCGAGCAGCCGCTCGCCCGGTTTGAGCCGCAATTTGCGGCAGATGTGATCGAGCTTTTGCTGTTGCGCAGTATCGAGGTCCTCCGAACCGTTAATGAAATAAGCGCATGAATAAATCATCCGCCGGTCGAGCCACAGGCGGTAGAAATCGTTCGAGACGTCGTAATGGTAGCGCACGGCTTGCGCATCGGCGGCCTTGCTGTGGCGCCGCCGCAGGCGGGCAAGGAGCGGTGCCGTGCGGCGTAAAATCGGCACATTGCCGATGCGCTCGGCCAACGCGATGCCGATGCGCAACACGTCCCCGATCCGTCCCTCGACCTCGAGCTCGCCCTCGACATAGGCTTGCGCGAGCCGGCCCATATTGCCGGTCAAAAAGAACCGCAACAGCCGGCGCGAGTGGAGCATGACGGTGATCTCTGGCGCCGGTGCGAAATCGAAAACTTGGCCGTCCCAGAACCCGATGCGCAACGGCAACGGCGCGCCGCGCAGACGGTCGCGCAAATGGGTCAGAACCCGATTGCGCAGCGATGTCGAGGAATGCGATCGCAACAAAAACCCCATTTTACCGCGGCGAAGACGGTGGCCGCTGCTCTGGCAAACGCTCAGCGATCGGCGCATGATCATCGGGGAGGCAAACTCTGGCGCTGTTCTTTGAGGGATCTGCCGATGAAGATTGTCAAGGTCGAAGACTTGCATTGCGACGCCGGCTGGCGGGTCAATTCGTTTCTCAAGATCACCACCGACGAGGGCATCGTCGGTTGGGCCGAATATATGGAGGGGTACGGCGCGCAAGGACTGACCGGGGTCATTCGCAAAATAGGCGAGCGGCTGATCGGCCAGGACCCCCGCCCCGTCGAGCGCCATAGCGCCTATCTCTACGCAGCGACCAGGCAGGCGGCCGGCGGGATCAATCAGATGGCAATCGCCGCGATCGAAAACGCACTGGTCGATATCAAAGCGAAGGCATTGGGCGTACCCGTGTACGAAATGCTGGGCGGTCCACAGCGCGACCGGCTGCAACTCTATTGGTCGCATTGCGGCACCTACCGCGCCCGCCATGCCGATCGTATCCGCGAATGGTGCGGGGTCGACCCGGTGCGATCGCTGGACGACATCGTCGCGCTCGGCGAGGAGGTCAGACGCAAGGGCTTCAAGGGGCTCAAGACCAATTTGATCCGATTCGATCGGGACAAGCCCTATATGTATGGTCCCGGCACCGGCAACCCGCCGGGCTTTCCCGAGCTCAATGTCGATCACCGCATCGTCGACGCCGCGGTGGCGCAGCTGGAGGCGTTCCGCCGTGGCGCCGGACGCGATGTCGGGCTCCATCTCGACACCAACTTCAATTATAAGATCGACGGATACGTCAAGCTGGCGCGAGCCTTGGAGCCGCTTGATCTGGTGTGGCTCGAGATCGACCTCTACGATCCGGCTGGCCTCGCCTTGATCCGCCGCTCTGCCCGCACGCCGATCGCGTCTTGCGAATCATTGTATGGCAGGCGCCAGTTCCGCCCGTACTTCGAGCAGCAGTCGATCGATTACGCGATCATCGACGTGGCGTGGAACGGCATTCTTAAATCGCTGAAGATCGCGGCGATGGCCGACGCCTACGAGATCAATGTCGCGCCACATAATTTCAATGGCCATTTGGGCTCATTGATCAGCGCGCATATGTGCGCCGTGGTGCCGAACTTCAAAGTCATGGAAATCGACATCGACGACGTCACCTGGAAAGACGACATCGTCACCGTACCGCCAGTGATAAAGGACGGCGATCTGATATTGCCGACCGGCCCTGGCTGGGGTGCCGACGTCAACGAGGACTTCGTGCGGGCGCATCCGCCGCGGCGGTAAGAAAAACATCGGGCTTCTGAAGGCTGCCAAGGACAGCGATGAATCAGAGACGTCTGGACTGCCAGCAGGTATCAATGGCGCGGGTGACGTGGAGAGCCGACGTCCCCGCTGGCCGTTGTCTAACTCGGCGCCCGTTGCTCGATCGGTTCGACATCGTGGAACCGTCGGTAATCGATCGCGAGCCGCCCATCTTGGGCCTCGAAGAAGACGTCGGCAAACCGCTGATCCCACAGAACCTCGTGCGCGAGATAAGAGGCGCGGGCATGGACCGGCTGCAACAGAGTCTCGTCCACTCCGGTAACTGTTACGATAATCTCCGCGCTTTCCGCCGCCAATGATGATGCTGTGGCGTTTAACAATGGGCTACCATTGTCGATCGCGTGCATGACCGAGAAGGTCATTGCAAAAACGGGACTGCGGTGCCGGATCAGCTGCAGGTCATAAAACCGGCGCATCCATTCCCCCTCAGAGGTGAGCTCGTCGCGGATCAGGCTTAGAGAAACCTGCGCTTCGAGAATCTGATTGCGGCGCTGGTTGGCCAGCCGAATGGAGAGAGTAGGAAGCCCATTAAATGGTGCGACAACCGCGACTTTGCTGAACATGACCCGTGCGGTCGGGCGCGAGAAGCGAGCAAACACCAATCCGGCGGCAACCGCTATAAGCATCAACCCGACCATTGTCTCCAAGGTCATGACCAAATTGCCGTATAACGTGCCCGGTGACATCTGGCCGTAGCCGATTGTCGAGATCGTCTCGACACTGAAAAAGAAAGCGTCGGAGAAGTTCCCGGGGCGCGCATTCGCGATCGCACCATCACCGAGCAGATAAAGCAGCGCGAACAGAACGTTTAGGCCGAGATAGAGGCCCGATAAGCCAGCCAGAAAAAACGGCCAAGGCAATGTCAGCAAGTAATGGTAGAGATCACCTAACCATGCCGGGCGCCGCCCGATAGCCAATATGCGATCGCTGGGTTGCCGTTGCACAATCCGTGTTGATGTTCGGGGTGCACGCTGATCGTCGGCGGGCACCATGCCAGTTTGGCTTTTCATATCTCGCATCTCTTCTACGAGCGACGAAGCGCATCGGGTTTGCACGAAACACCGGGTCTGAGCTTTCGCATTTTCGATTTTAAAGATAGAGCCTACGAGCCGGGCACCGTGCTCGTATATCGCCGAGCGTTCGCGTCTTCCCCATTAGGGCGGCAACGCACGCCGCTTCACCGGCGATGAAACTACGCTGTCCGGTGCGAATGCACCCCGCTTCAGACCTATTGACGGGCGCAGCTGAGAAGGCGTTGCGATGCGGCGCGGGAAGGCGCAGGCTGTGCCTCGGCATTTGCGTGCAACGGGAGGAAAGTGATGAGCGACATCACCCAGGAGTTCAACTTTCTGCAGGGCGTCAAGGTTGTCGATTTCACCCAGTTCGAGGCCGGCACCACCTCGACCGAGGTCTTGGCCTGGTTCGGCGCCGAGGTCGTCAAGATCGAGAACCCGGGTCGCGGGGATCCGGGTCGCCGGCTGCGCCCCGGCAAGCCCGACGACGATCCATGGTATTTCCATCAGTTCAACGTCAATAAGAAGTCGCTGACGATCAATCTCAAATCGCCGAAGGGGCTCGATCTTGTAAAAGACATGCTGAAGCAGGCCGACGTCACGGTTGAAAACATGGCGCCCGGCACGATCGAGCGCCTCGGGCTCGATTACGAGTTGGTCAAGAAAATCAATCCGCGCATCATCTATTGCCAGATCAAGGGCTTTGGGTCAGGCAGCCCGCACGAGAAGGGGCTCGCCTTCGACATGATCGCGCAAGCCGCGGGCGGCCCGATCAGCGTTACCGGCTACCCCGACCTGCCGCCGGTCAAGCCCGGGCTCTCTTTTGGCGACACTGGCACCGGCATGCTGATGGCAGCGACCATCCTCGGCGCGTTGCACGAGCGCAACCGCACCGGCCAAGGAAGGCGGCTGCAATTGGCGATGCAGGACGCGATGATCCACTATATGCGCACCTGTTTTTGCACGATGGCGCGCACCGGCAAGCCGGCACCGCGCAATGGCGCCAAATCAGGAGGCGGCAACAATGCTCCTTCCGGCCTCTACCCGGCCAAGGGCGGCGGTCCCAACGACTATGTCTATTTGACCACCAGCCGGGCCAATCCCGAGCACTGGTCGCGGCTGATGAAATTGATCGGGCGCGAGGAATTGATCGACGACCCGCGTTTTGCCACTGGCGATGTCCGCGTCAAGAATGAAAAGGAGCTCGACGCGATCATCGGCGAATGGACGCGCCAGCACGACAAGCGCGAGGCGATGGAGAAACTGATTGCCGTCGGCGTGCCGTCGAGCGCCGTATTCGACACGATGGAATTGCAAAACGAGCCGAGCTTTGAGGAGCGCGGCATCATGCAGACCGTTCACCACCGCCAGGGCGACTACAAGATGGCGACCTGGCCGGTGCGGATCGACGGCAAGACCGTGCAATTGAAGCCGTCGCCGGCGCTGGGCGGCGACAGTGCCGAGGTTTTGAACAACTGGCTCGGCATCGGCGATGGCGAGGTCGAGGCGTTGCGCAAAGAAGGCGTACTCTGAATAGGCGGCATTGGCAGCTACCCCTCACCCTTCCGCTGTCGCGGGTCCCTCCCTCTCCCCGCATGCGGGGAGAGGGAGGGGGTAAGGGGCTGCCCGAGCACCAAACCGATGCGGCTGCGGCTTTATGAGAATTACCGCTTTGTGTTGTATGCGCCGTTTTATGCGGCGCATACAATCGGAGCCTACACGGCCGAAGGCCTGGAAGTCGAGCTGGCGCCATCACCTGGCATGGGCAAGGCCGAGGCCGCACTGATCGATGGTGCGGTCGATGTGCTGTGGGCGGGCCCAATGCGGGTCATCAAGCACCATGACGACAATCCGGGCTCGCCCCTTGTCTGTTTTGCCGAAATCGTCTGTCGCGATCCGTTCTCGATCGTTGGGCGTAACCCCAATCCTGGGTTCCAGCTTGCCGATCTCGCAAGCATGCGGTTCGCCAGCGTCAGCGAGGTGCCAACACCATGGCTGTGTCTGCAGCACGATCTGCGTGGTGCCGGGGTCGACCCCGACCGGCTGGATCGTATTGGCGATCGGAGCATGGCGGACAACCTTGCTGCATTGCGGGACGGACGGCTCGACGCAGCCCAGTTTTTCGAGCCCGTGGTCGAAGAGGCGCTGGCGACGGGTGCTGGGCATTTGTGGTACGCGGCGAGCAGTCGCGGACGCACCACCTACACAGCGTTCGTCACGACCCGCGAAAAGCTCGCGACTAATGCCGAGCCGCTGCTGCGGATGGTGCGCGCGATTTACCGTACCCAGCAATGGCTGCGGTCGAACCCGGCTTCGGCGATCGCCGAGGCGATTGCGGAGTTCTTTCCCGCGCTCGATCGGGCGGTATTGGGACGCGCTCTCGAGCGTTACCAGAAACAGGGCGTGTGGGGTATCGACCCGGTCCTTCCCGAGGACGGATTTGATCGACTCCGCCAGAGTTTGGTTTCGGGCGGGTTCATCCGCCGGCCGGTAAGCTACGAAGTATGCGTCGACACCCGGCTGGCGCTGCAGGCCGCCAACCCAGCGGAACGATCAATAAGGTAAATCGGTTTGGGTTATATTCGCAGCGCGGCAATTGCAGGCGAGCCGGCTAATTCAGCGACGATCCGAGAGAAAGCTGCAGTGCGGACGGCTCGCCCGACGATCACTATATAAGCAATAATTTTCTGATGCCGCCCTTTTATCGCTATCGCGCTTTTGCCATCTATTGCACGATATCCGCAATGCGGTATTCGAGGCGCAGTGGAGGAGAGAGGGTAGATGGCGACGTTGGACGAAATCAGTGAGGAGAAGCAAAAGCTGAGTGAGCGGCTGGCGCGCCTCGATGCCGATCGAGCGAGAGTGGCGCAGCAATTGGAGGAACTCGAAATCGCCGAGCGCGTTCTGTCGCGTTTTGGTATGGCGCAACCGGCCGAGCGGCGCAGACGCGGACGGCCTTCCGCAACCGAGCCTGCTCCTGCCGAGCCTTCGTCGCGTGCCGCGAAGCCGGCAACTACGCTTTCATTGAGCGACGCAACGATCAAAGCAGTCGAAGCGCATGGCGGCGGCGCTACCGCGGCCGAGGTCATGAATTATTTGACGCGCGAACTTGGGATGTCGGTGCGACCCAATCATCTCGGTATCGCATTGCAGCGTCACCGCCGTGCCGGCAGACTGGAGAACCGCGATTCGCGGTGGTATTTGCCGCACTCGGCAGAGAGAAGCATGCAGCCGGCAATGACCGGCTGAGCGCCCGTCGCAAATCACGCATACTGAGAGTTGCCAATTTCGACTTTCCGGCTCCACCGCGGCCCGCCAAGTGACCCGGTAAATAAGGTTGGCTTCAGCGAGACTGGCTTACCCCAGTAGCGGTCTGAGATCCGACGGCGCCGGCAGCGGATCGGCAAACAGTGTGGTAAGAGGCGGGCGACGGACAGGCTGAGTGGTTTCGAAGGCGCGAGCGGCGCGCAATACCCTGTCATCGGCATAAAGCGGGCCGACGATCTGCAAGCCGATTGGCAACCCTTTGCTCGTCAAGCCGCAGCAAATGCTCGCCGCCGGTTGACGGGTCATGTTGAATGGATAGCTGAACGGCGACCAGTCGATCCAATGTCGTTCCTGCGCTGGATCGTTTAGATCTTGACCGACCGGCAAGGCCGGGATCGGCATCGTCGGGGTCAGCAGCAGATCGTATTGCGCATGAAACGCGCCCATGAGCCGGCCGAGTGCGTTGCGCACGAGATCGGCCGCAACCCAATCGGCGGCGCCGAGCCGCTCGCCTGCTGCGGCGGTTTCCAATAGTCCTGGATCAACCAAATGCTTCCGTTCGGCGGGGAAGGTCCGCAGCAAGGCTGCGACCCCGGCAGCCCACAATGTGAATAGCGCCTCGCGCGGCGAGGCGAATATCGGCTCCACCTGTTCGACAACCCCGCCCAAACTCTCGAATTGCCGAACCGCTGCGGCAACGCCCGTGGCGACTTCCGGATCCACCCTGGCATAGCCCAGATCCGGGCTGAACGCGATCCGCCAACCTTTCACCCCGCCCTCGATGCCGTCCTGCCAATCGCGGTCGTCGGGCGACAGCGCGTAGGGATCGCGATAATCGGGGCGCGCGATGACCCGCAGCATCGCCGCCGCGTCGGCGACACTGCGGGCGATCGGTCCGTGATGCGACAACAGCCCGAGCGGCGAAGGCGGATAGGCCGGCACCCGGCCAAAGCTCGGCTTTAGGCCGAAGGCGCCGCAAAACGAGGACGGTGTGCGGATTGACCCGGCGCCGTCACTGCCAAGATGCAAGACGCCGATCCCGGCCGCGGCTGCGACAGCAGCGCCGGCACTGCTGCCGCCGGAGGTGCGCGAGAGATCCCACGGGTTGCGGGTGATGCCGGTCAGCGGACTGTCGCCCAACGCCTTCCAGCCGAATTCCGAGGTCGTGGTCTTGCCGAGGATCACGGCCCCCGCCTCGCGCAGCCGCGCCACTGCCGGCGAGTCTTCCGACCAATCCTGGTTGGGATCGACAAGCTGCGAGCCGCGCAAGGTCGGAAACCCACGCATCAGCATCAGATCCTTGATTGTGACCGGCACGCCGTCGAGCGGCCCCAACGGCTCACTCCGCCGCCAGCGCTGTTCTGCCGCGCGTGCCGCGGCGAATGCGCCGTCCCGGTCAATAATGCAGAATGCGTTGAGCTTGGGCTGCAACGCCTCGAGCCGATCCAATAGCAGGCGCGTGGTTTCGACCGGCGAGAGAGCCTGTTTGCGGTAGAGTTCGGTCAGCTCCGCCGCCGAGGCGTAGGCAATTGCATCGTCGCCGGCCATGACATCTCCTTTTGGCCCGCCATCAGCGAGGCTAGGATTAGTCAACTAAACCCGCGAGGACATGATGCGCAACCTGCAGGTCAATGGCGAGCGGCTGTGGGCGAGCTTGATGGAACTGGCAAAAATCGGTGCGACGCCAAAGGGCGGGGTGTGCCGGCTCGCCGCCACCGACCTCGACGGCCAAGCGCGGCGCCTTTTCATCCGCTGGTGCGAAGAGGCCGGCTGCCATGTGACGATCGACAAGATCGGCAACATCTTTGCCCGCCGACCCGGTCGCAGCCCAAATCTGGCGCCGGTCATGGCCGGCAGTCATCTCGACACCCAGCCGACCGGCGGCCGCTTTGATGGCGCCTATGGCGTGATGGCCGGGCTCGAAATCGTCCGCAGCTTGAACGATCTCGGCTACGAGACCGAGGCGCCGATCGAAATCGTCGCGTGGACCAACGAGGAAGGCTCGCGCTTTTCACCGGCGATGGTCGGCTCGGGGGTGTTCGCCGGCGTGTTCGATCTTTCCTACGGGCTCGAACGGCCGGACAATGTCACCGGCGTCACACTCGGCGATGAATTGCAGCGCATCGGCTTTGCCGGCGCGGAGCCGGTCGGCGGGCGCAAGGTCGCGGCCTATTTCGAGGCGCATATCGAGCAGGGGCCGATCCTCGAAGCCGCCGGCAAGCCGGTCGGTGTTGTCATCGGCGCGCAAGGGCAGCGCTGGTACGAGATCACCGTTTCCGGCCAGGAGGCGCATGCCGGGCCGACGCCGATGCCGCGGCGGCGCGACGCGCTCGTCGGCGCGGCGCGAATGATCGATGCGGTCAATCGGATCGGCCATGCGCACGCTCCCGATGCCTGCGCCACGGTCGGATTTGTCCAAGTCAGCCCGAACTCGCGCAACACGATCCCCGGCCGAGTGTTTTTTACGGTGGATTTTCGCCATCCCGAAGATGCAGTGCTGAGCCTTATGGATCGCGAATTGCGCGCCGCCTGCGCCGCGGCGGCAGCGAGCCAAACCCTGGATGCCGCAGTCGAGGAATTCTGGTATTTCCCGCCGACCCCGTTCGATCCGGCTCTGGTCGGCCGGGTGCGCGAGGCGGCTGCAGCCCAGGGTTATCCGCACCAGGATATTGTCAGTGGCGCCGGTCACGACGCAGTCTACATGGCGCGGATGGCACCGAGTGCGATGGTGTTTGTTCCATGCGTTGGCGGCATCAGCCACAACGAGATTGAAGACGCCAAACCCGGCGATCTGACCGCCGGCTGCAATGTCCTCTTCAATGTGGTTCTCGACACGGCCGAGGCGGCGTCCCAGACGCAGCCAGCCTGATATCCGGTGCCGATCGCTGTGCTGGGACTGCGGGAACGCGGCCAAGAAACACGCCGGTCGAGTTTTCACACTTCATTTATCGATAATATGGCGTCCCCTACCCGATTCGAACCGGTGTTGCCGCCGTGAGAGGGCATATCAAGGGGATCGCATTCGTCCATAGGGGGCTAGCTATGTCTTGTAATTTATGGATTTTCTTCATCATATGTCCATTGTCGTCTAGTGCCATCCGCCCACATTGCCGGGACACTTCCGGGACACTGTGTACTGAGGACGAGGGTGGCGCAAAGATCTCGAGCATCGAGGCGGGAGGCGCGGCTGAAGCTACCGGTCGCAAAGAAGCCCATCTTCACAAAAATCAGCCCAGGAGTTGGGTTGGGATACCGGCGTAACATGACGGCGGGGACATGGGTGGTTCGGGCCGCCGATGGCCGGGGTGGCAACTGGACCAAGGCGATCGGTACCGCTGATGATTTCGATGAAGCTGACGGCAAAATTGTTCTCGACTTCTGGCAGGCACGGGATCGCGCTCGCGTCATTGCCCGTGCCGACCGCAATGGTGATCAACACGAGGGCAGGCCGGCGACTGTAGCCGAGGCTCTCGACAGGTATGAGGCCGACCTCGAGACCCGTGGCGGTGATACGGGCAACGTTGCGCGGGTCCGGGCGCACCTCCCTGCCATTCTAGACAGGAAGAGCATCGCTCTCGTTACGGCATACGATCTTCGTACTTGGCGCGATCGGCTGGCGAAAGGACTCGCTCCGGCAACGGTTAACAGGACAGCAAACGGCCTTAAAGCCGCGCTTAACCTGATTGCTGACCACGACGAACGCATTCCTAGCCGACGAGCCTGGGAGAATGGGCTTACATCGCTCCATGATGCCGAAGAGTCACGCAACGTGATCCTCAGTGAGACGGCCATCCGCACGATCATCGGCAAAGCGAACGAGCACAGCGTCGAATTCGGATTGCTGGTGGAGGTGGCGGCGATAACGGGCGCGAGGGTGAGCCAACTTTCCCGGCTTGAGGTGCAAGACCTGCAGGATAGCCGCACCGATCCGCGCCTGATGATGCCGAACTCGCGCAAAGGTCGCGGAAAGAAGAAAATTCTGCGGCGACCGGTACCAATCCCTGCCGGACTCGCCACAAAGTTGCGCGGCATCGTCAAGGACCGCCCATTGGACGCGGCCTTGCTGGTTAAACCCGGTCTCGGAGGTCCAGAACCCTTCCGGCCAAGGCCCAGTCGCTTACTCGCTCGTGCCATCGAAGAAATCCGATCACTCCAGACATCACTCCAGTTTGCCGTTACGGTCGCTACGACAGTGCCGGCCGGTGCGTTGCTCGCGATGCTCGGATTCGTCGGGTTGAATTTCAACATCGGAAGGCGTCGTCGGTGTAAACAAGACATCAGCAAGATAGTTGGCGTTCTCCCATGTACTCGTTGGAAAGCCGAGACCCGAATAATGAACCACAAGGTTACCACCCACGGCAGTACTGGCGGGTGGGGTTGAAGGGCCGTTGGTAACCCCCTGGGTCAGGCTATAGGGCGCCCTCATATACTCGCCGGATGGCACGTAATAGGCCGCCACGTAAGTGGTGTTTGAAATCGAGATTGGTGTAGCGAAGGTCGCTAACTGCCAACCCGGCATGGGACCCAACTCATGCGGCATTGTCACCGAACCAAGCACCGCGCCGCCGGCGGAATAGAGTCCGCAACATAACCGAGTGGGCTCGTTGTGCCGCGATAGAAGCGGATAGCCGCAACCGTGCCTGACTGACTGCTCCAAAATTTCACGTTGAGGGTTATGGGTGTCTTATATCAAATCCCGATGATCAGGACCGATGGTCCCAGGCGCGCAGACCGATTGACATGATCGCCAGGGCCGGTCGACGAGCTTGTTCCGGGCGTAGCAGCAGTGGTCGAGGATGTCCTCGTAGGACCGGAAGATGCGGTTCGACAGCCAATTGTCATGGTAATCCATTTACCGGGGCATTGTCATTTGCGCAGCCCTATTCCAACAATCAGGGCATTTTTGCGCTCTCTGGCAACAACCTGATCGTCAGTCCGTCCGGATCGGGATTATCCGCCGACGCGACCACCGTCCAGAATGTAACAATCGTCGCCACGCAGTGAGGACTGTGTTCGCAGTATCGCGGCGCGTCCCTTTGACCCCGTTGCTGTCACGAAAATCACGCGCTTCGATAAGTGGTTGGAGCTTGCACTTGACGGTGGTAGCCTGTGTCGGGAATTACCAGCCATCGAGCGATAGGATGGAGCCGGCCTGGTTGGTTTGGGCACGCGAACTGCAAGCCATCGGCCAAACAGGATTGGCTTTTGCAACCAGCGCTTACGACTGCGAACGTTACGCGGCAATCCGCTCTATCGCAGCAAGAATGATGGCGGCGCATTCCGATGCCAGTTTTGTTCATATCGAAGGTCTGTTTGCTGGTCAAACCGGCTACGCCACGCCAAAGGTCGATGTGCGCGCCGCAGTTATCGAGAAGGGACGTATTCTGTTGGTCCGCGAGATAGAGGATGCCGGGCGCTGGACATTGCCGGGCGGATGGGCGGATGCAAATCAATCCCCGAGCGAAAGTGTTATCCGCGAGGTGCGGGAGGAAGCCGGTCTCGCGGTCAGTGTGCGCAAATTGGCTGGCGTATATGATCGCGCCCGGCAAGGGCATACGCCGCCCCACCCCTTTAACGTCTACCGGCTGTTCTTTATTTGCGACATCGTTGGCGGTGCCCCGACGCCGGGTTTAGAGACCAGCGAGGTCGCTTTTTTCGGCGAGGACGAGATCCCTGAAGACCTGTCGGTGGCGCGCGTGCTTCCGCACCAGATCAGACGCATGTTTGAACATGCACGCGATAAAGATCTGCCGACCGATTTTGACTGATTTCCGCAAATACTGCCGCCGCTTCCAATGCGACGCGCCCTTGCCCCGGCCCCGCGCCGCTGTCACCACTTCCCACCATTGGCGCAGTGTAAGTGAGCTTGCCCGCGAACACCCGGGAAAAAGCTATAATTGGAAAGACCAAATCTCTCGCATTTGTCGCTCTTCGCCCTCTCGGCTAAAATGGATTAAAGCAACCTGATCAAGGGTTGTTTCGAAGCTGCTCCAACTTTCGAGAACGGTTTCCAGCGCGCGTCCAATCTTCTCCGGCAAAATATCTCGCGCCAGCGTCACATGAGGTTGCCAGACTTCAGGTTTATGGTAGGAACTTATCAAATCACTGGGCAACGCTTCACAAAGATCTTTGTTGAGCTTGAGAAGCTCGGATGTAACATTCGGTCGCGCAAGCATCGGTAGAACCGGTTTCCTGGGAAGGATTGCGATGCTATCAAGCAAAATTGGCAAGGTTGTCCAGTTTGAGACGATCTTCTTAAGCGCTGCAACCAAGAAATCAGGATCGGCCGCATCATCGACCACCGCCAGCGTCACATGCGGCCGGTGAGCAAATCGGATCTCTTCGTCGCGGGGCAATACTTCGTGACCGACACCTGTTGCGGCAAGGGCCCTCCATAACATTGTTATCCGTGGGGCGCTGGTCTTCTCTATATACATGACAATCGCATAAGGCATGATCGTCATACTCAATAACAGAGACGGATCGACTTGAATGCCTACTGCGTGCGAGGATAAAATGCAACGAGGCGGATCACGTTCGAACCACTGTTAGCATTTCCTGACCGGGGGAGAAGCTGTTCTGATCACGAGCGCGTTTATTTCGATTTTTGACAAGTTGACCTGGGCATTGCTGCAGCCCGGGAATCTCTTGGTGATGTGCCTTGTCGCCGGAGTGATCCTGCTCCTCGTTTCGAAAGGCAGGCGCGGCAAGCTGCTGATCGGCCTTTCCGCTTTGGGCTTTGCGTTGGTGGCGGTGGCACCGATCGGCTCCGCGATGATGCTCGTCTTGGAACAGCGATTTCCCCGGCCGGCCAAGCTGCCGGAGCGCATCGATGGGATCCTGGTGCTCGGGGGTGCGGTCACCCCACCGCTTTCGTGGTCCTCCGGTGTGACGACTTTCAACTGCTCGACGGTACGGGTGCTTGCCGGGGTTGCCCTGGCCCGTCGCCACCCCGAGGCCAAGCTCGTGCTTGTAGGCGGAGGGTTGTTTCCCGTCGGCTACTCCGACACGACTGCAACCGTCAGGTTTGTCGCCAATGAGGGGATCGCGCCGGCGCGCATCTTGCTCGAGCAGAAGTCGCGCAGCACTCATGAAAACGCAGTCTATGCCAGAGCCCTGGTACGACCCGCAGCGGGCGAGACCTGGGTTCTTGTTACGTCGGCTTACCACATGCCGCGTTCTGTGGGCGCCTTCAGGGCGGCGGGATGGCGGGTGATCCCCTATCCTGTCGATTTTTCGATCGATCCGCGAACGGATCTGGGCGCGAGCTTCAACTTGGCCGATGGGCTCAAAGACAGCACGATAGCGAGCCATGAGTGGCTGGGCCTCGCGGGTTATCGGTTGATGGGGTGGACACCGGAGCTATTTCCCGCACCGACAACTCCGCCGCAAAGCGGCGGTTGAAACCGGCGTCAGCCCGCGCTCGTCGCTGCCGAGCCGGCGTCCGGCCGACGGCTTCGCCGATCGGCATAACAGATAAACCCTAATCAGCGTCGCAACGCATCCCCTGCATCGTTTATGATTTTTTCATTTGTCTGAGGCTTACATCAAGGAAGTGTCAGAAACGAAAATCGGGACCGAGACAACGCCGCCACTTGATCCGGCAGAGAGATCAGTTTTTTACGCCCAGGCAATCCGATAGCTGGTCGACCAGTGTCATTTCGCTCCTCGTCCTTTGTGGTTCGCCGTTAGGATCATGGCTTCGCCCTGCTCATCGTTCTGTGGATCTTGGTTTTGATTGCCTTCGTCGTTACTGATGTCACCGCGGATGGGCGAACCGAGATCGAGATCGCGGACAACCACGTCGCAAATGCGGTCGCGCAGGCCGCGGCCGATGCGGCTATCTATCAGGCCATATTCAATCTATCGGATCCGCGAGCGGACGAGCATTGGCCAGTGGACGGCAATCCACGCGAGCTGCTGATCGGCCACAACCGGGTATCTTGCGGCTCGAAGACGAGGCCTGGCGGGTCAATCCGAGCTCGGCGTCGCCCGCTCTACTGGAGGCATTGCTGCGCGTCACCGGCACTGATCCCGAGGCCGCGCGCGCCGGCTGGCTGCTGCCATCGGCGAATGGGCCGGTTCGGCGCCAGCGCCGCGGCCACCCAACGTCGTCCTTGCCGAATACCGTGCGGCTGGGCTCGACTATGGACCACCGGCGTCGCCCCTGGAAGTTCTCGACGAGCTTGGCCACGTGATCGGCATGACCTCGGCTATCTTCGCGGCCATCCCATCCGGCCTCATCTGACCCTGTTTGGCCTCTCCTGGCCCAGCACGGCAACCCCGATCCGTTCGTCAGGGCAACGTTGGGGGAGACCTCGTCGGCCGAACCTGCCGTATCTGCAAACCAGCCGCCGCCAGATATCCTCACAATACGCATAACGGCGATCGCGTCGGGTCCAAACAATTCTCAAATAGCCCGGTATGCGATTGTCCGCTTCGGAGCCGCGCTGTCCGCCGGCTATGCAGTATTAGCATGGGGCGAGCGCCTCTGAGCTGACAATCGATAAATAGAGCTGGTCGACTGATTGATCGGTTCTGGTGTTGCGGTCGCGCTGATGGTCGCGGGCGTGATGCCTGGCGCCAAGACGAGACCCCTACTCGACGACAAAATGGGGCGGCACTGGCTAAGTAAGCGATTAGCCCTAACCCCAACGATGCGCGAGTTGGCTTTCGCGGATTGATTGAGCGCTGATATCGTTGCGCTGACCGTTGGGCCCTAGCCGCTCCAAGCAATCCGCCAATCAATGTCACTGGCGAAATTGCACTCTGCCGGAGATTCGAGCAGCAGAACGTCTCCGGACGGGATATATGGGCTTAGACCGAATGCGTAAAGCGCGCCGTATTTCACCTGCTGGGTGAGAACCGCGGCCGGGTCCGCCCTGTCCCAAATGCGATCGATGTAAACATAACGCAGGTTGTAACCTGGCGCGCGGGCCTCCCGCACGATCGACGCCTGATCGAAGGTCATCCACAGCAAAACGGCCAGCACTGGCCGCGGACAGCCGGGCAGTTCGAACCGCAATGCGCGAATATCGGTGTCGCCAATCGGCGTGTAACCGCGGAACGTTAAGCCCCGCAAGCGTGCAGCCCGGATTACGGCCGGTTCGAAGCTGACGCCTTGGGCGAGATGCCCGGTTGTGTGGTATCTGCTGGCAAGTGAGCCGACCAATATCGCGGCGAAGGCGACGTGCAATAGCCAACGCCTCATTCCACCCGCTTCACCTGAGCTGCGCCGTACAGGCTCATTGACAGAATAGTGACCGATGCGCCGACCGCGAAGAGGTCCGCCCCTCTCCCGTCGTGCAAAAAGCGGTAGATATGGGTGTTCCATGCCATGAGGCAGAGCCTGCCAAGATTCAAAAGAAGCATCATGCTGGCGACTGCAACCCCCGTCACTAGATCGCGAGCTTGCCAGCTCTGATGGTGCAGTTTGCTGACGGTCAACCAGCAGAGCACAGCCAGCGACACGTTGTGGAATGACGAGCACCCCCGATAGACCAGAATGCCATACCCGTACGGTCCGGTGATGATGTTGTCCTGCCAGACGGTTCCGCCGCGGACCGCCTCAAGGATTGCGCCAACAACGGCTGTTTCGCAACGCAGCAAGGGCAATGCAACGAGGCTGAAGACGATAGGGCCCCAGAATTCCTGGACCGATAGACCGCCAAGAACGACACCAGCCGCTCGCAGCTTGGCATCACCATCGTTGGAGATGCCCAAATAAATCGCTATGCCGGTCGCCGCAACCCATATCGTTTGGCTCGGCGGCAGAAATCCGATAAGCAAAAGTGTTGTGGTGATTATCACGTCTCGCCATCGGACGGCGGCATTTGGATCGCTTGAGCCGATCAGTCGTAAAATCACATACCACGCCATATACTGGAAAATACCGACCGAGCAGAGATCAGCCAGCACCGCTCGGAGCGAACTCGACCTAACCTCCGCAAGCGCGCCGAAAAATTGGTTGAAAAAAAGGATGACAGTCGCCCAAACGAAAACGTCTCGGCGACGTCCGACCCGACCCCGAATACCATTCCCAGTCGGCATCCAAGGCTCAGCCGATTTTGCGAGCCGGTCGGGCATCGCGAAGTCGAGCCGGCGTTCAGCCGCGCTTGGACCCTTCACCGCAGCGGCCGCCGGGAATAGCCAGCATCATCGACCTCGATCGGCGCGGACAGTGCGAACCGCGTAACAACGGGGGCCGAGTGCGAAACGTGACCTGCGAGCAAGAGGGCTATGTCCGCTTTTCCAGCACTTGCGGGTGTGTTTGAAGATACTCCACTGTGTTCCGGATCCCCTGCTCGATCGAGATTTGCGGCCGCCACCCCAGTGCCTTGATCCTGCTGGTGTCAAGATGGACGAAGGGTGAGTTGCCAAGCCAGCCGCGGCCGCCCCCGGTCGTGTGATACCGAACGTTCTTGAGATCGAGTTCCGCGACAATGATGTCCGCCAAATCGGACACGTTCATAAACTCATCATGGCCAAGATTGAAGACATTTTTGCGCGCAGCCGCGTATTGAATGGCATGGAAAATGCCGTTAACGCCATCGCTCACTTCGAGATAGGACTTACGTTGCTGGCCATCTCCGAGGATTTCGAGCACCTGAGGGTCGGCGCGGAGTTTTTTGACAAAGTCGAATATCACGCCATGCGTATAACGTTCGCCGATCCATGACACAAAGCGAAAAATGTAGCACGTGATGCCAAAGTACTCGGAGTAGGCTTGGATCATTGCCTCGCCGGCAAGCTTGCTGGCGCCGTAAAGGCTGGTCTGAAGCGGCGCATAGGTTTCAGGGGTCGGGAAGACATCAGGTTCACCATATACAGTCGCGCTACTGGCGAAGGCGATCCGCTTGATCGCATTTTTGCGCATCGCGTCCAAAACATTCCACGTAGCAATCGTATTCTGTTCAAGATCAATTCGCGTTTGTGCGATGCCGCCGCGGACATCGGCGTTTGCTTGCAAGTGGAACACAAAGTCGCAACCTGCCATTTCCTTGGTGAGCGCCCGACTGTCAAGGACATCCGCATGTATCACTTTGACCTGCCGGTTTCCGGTATGCTGGCTCAGGAATTCCGGCTGGCCGGTACTGAAGTTGTCGTAAACAACCACGTCAACCCCATGTTGCACGAGCCTATCCACAATATGACTGCCGATAAAGCCCGCACCACCGGTAACAAATGCGCGATATATATTCATATCATTCATAATTATACGAGGGCTAGGTTGTAGTTTGGTTTACGTCATTCATCAGAGAAATGAATAACGCGCGACCCATAAAAGTCGAACCTGAATGGTACTCGTCTGATCCCGCTCATGGCTCGGAGAAACCAGCTTTGACTTCGAGGTGGGCAATAGAACAACAGGAAACCGCCGCCTCCTGCGCCGGCAAGCTTGCCGCCCAATGCGCCGGCATCGAGCCCCCGCTCGTAATAGGCATCGATGGCGCGATCGGAGATCTGCGACGCCAAGGTTCTTTTCAACAACCATGCTTCATGCAGGAGTTGCCCGAAGCCATCCAAGTCGCCATCCCGCAACAGCTGTATGCCGACATCCACTTGCGCCACCATTGCCTGCTGCGTTTCAAATATCCGCTTATCCGATAAATTGTTGGTTTGCTCTTGCAGAATCGTCGATGCCGACCGTGCTGTGCCGAGGTAAAATAAGAATAGAGAGGCCTCTAACCGCTTGATCGTATCGGACGCTACAAAAATCCGTTCCACGGTCGTCCGCCCATCAGTATGGAAGACGAAACGATTAAGACCGCCGAAGGCAGAAGCATAGTGATCTTGCTTGCCGATAGGCTCCTTTAGCAGGTCGATTTCAACATGGCACGCCTCTTCTGCCAGCCGGTCTGGAGGAAGATAGCGCTGAAAGCGTGCATTTAGATTCTGTATCACCCCAACCGTAAAGGCGGAGGACGAGCCCAAGCCGGTCCCGCCCGGAATATCGGCAATCGAAGCGACTTCTATCCCCCCGTTCGGCACCAGTTCAGTCAGAACGGCGCGCAGAATTGGATGCTCGATCTGGTCGACCGACGAGACAAGCTCGGTCTTTGAGTATTTGAGGTGGATGGCGGTCGGCTCAAAATAAGGGTGCGTGGTCAGATACATGCTCTTGTTGATGGCGACGCTCAATACAGCCCCGGGATGGCGGCTGTAAAAGCTGCTTATATCCGAGCCGCCGCCGAAGAAGCTGACGCGGAACGGTGTCTGCGTCGTAATCACGAAAGTGCTCCTTCTCTCAAGGGCGGCATCGCGTCATTCGACGCCAGAACGATGTCCACGGCCTCCCGCAAGTCTGCAGCGAGCCGATCCGGCAGTTCACCCGCACCGCAATCGCGGCAGCCGTGCCCCGTCCTGACACCGATCGCGCCAATTCCCAGCCGATGCGCCGCGATCACGTCACGACGGCTGTCTCCAATCCCGTAGGAGCCCGGCAACGAGATATTCCAGTCCCGCATCGCGTTCTCGAACATTCCGGTTTTCGGCTTGCGACAATCACAATCGATTTTGAGCTCGGGGATTTCGCCCGCAAACCCTTTGTCGGGGTGGTGAGGGCAGAAATACAGAGCGTCGATCCAAGCGCGCTCGCGGCCGAGGAGCGACTCCATTTTGTTGTGAATAGCCCGGAGCATGTCGAGAGTGCACTGGCCGCGCGCGACGACTGGCTGGTTGGTCACAACAATGACCAGAAATCCCGCCTGATTGAGCCTGCGGATCGCCTCGGCCGCACCAGGGATTAGCTCCATCTGTGCCGGATCGGAAAGATGCGACACCTCTTTATTGATCACGCCGTCCCGGTCGAGAAACACCGCCGAACGCTTGTAACCCCGGCTGAGCCGCATCGGTTTGCCGGTTTCAAAGTCGAGACGCGTGCTCGCCAGACGGTCTGGTGTACCGAAATCCTTGAAGTATTCCGACGAGCGGTAGGCCCTGAGCCCGCCATCTTGGGCCAGCGCCGGAAAGATGCCATGGGCGAGATCCAGATGCTGCCCCGGCGGGATCCGGTCGAGGATCTTGCGTTCGATCACCGCGACACCGGCGTTCACCAGGTTCGCCAGATATTGATCCTCTCGTCTCGGCTTCGGATGGAACGCGGAAACCCATCCCTCTTGATCGACCTCGACGAGGTCGCTGTCATAGGGATGATTATTGGGATGAACGACGAGAGTGGCGCAGGGACGGTGATTAGCGTGGTCGGCCCACAGTCGCGCCAGGTCGCATTCGACGAAGACGTCTCCGTAGACAACGAGAAAGCGGTCCTGCAACCAAGTGGCGGCGTGGCGCAGCGCCCCCGCAGTGCCGAGCGGCGGATCTTCGCTGCAGTATGAAATCTCGATGCCGAAGTGCTGACCGCTGCCAAAATGCGCTTCAATGCGATCGGCCAGATGCGAGACGAGGAAGAGCACGCTGGTGAACCCATGGCGCTTAGCCAGCAGAACCTGATGTTCCAGATTGGGTCGCCCGCCGATCGCGACCATCGGCTTGGGGATCGTGCGCACATGCTCGCCAAGCCGTGCGCCCCGCCCACCCGCCAGGATAACCGCCTGCATTATTAAGCACACCGCGCCGAACGGCCGTAGATAAATTGCGCGATGTTATGCATCAGAATTTGGTGGCAGTCTTCGACAACACCGTAATTGTGGGCGGCGACGTGGAGGTTGATGTCGGCCAGCTTCGCCGCTTCGCCGCCGCCGAAGCCGGTAAAAGCAATCGTCTTCAGGGCCATGGCGTTCGCCACGCGCAACGCCGCCAAAATATTTGCGCTGTTTCCCGATGCCGAGATGCAGATCAAGACGTCGCCCGGTTGCGCCTCCATCTCGATCTGGCGCGAGAAGCTCGCCTCATAGCCGAAGTCGTTGGCGCAGGCTGTGAACAAAGCGGTACTGGAGACGAGAGAGTGAACACGAATGGGCGGCTGTGAAGAAGTGAATGTTCCCTTGACCCAGTCGCACAGCAGGTGGTCGGCGATCGCCGCCGAGCCGCCGTTGCCCGCGACCCAAAGCCGCGCACTGCGCAGGCGCGCGCTCTCGATCTCTGTAATCGCGAGATTGAGCTGGCGCCAATCGATCGAAAGCAGCGCCGTCGACAAAGCGCCCAGATAGCCCTCAACGTGCGCCTCGATGGTTTCAAGATTGTATCGGGCATTAAGACGGCGAGGATCTTCCGGCACGTGCATTGTCATTCTTTCAAAATCCGGTCAAGCCGACCGACGGAAACCGGTATGCGTGATTTGCCTACCCAGCTGTAGCAATGGTTGTCAGCGGCTGACGGGGGCGTCTTCATACTTCATTGCTTTTTAATAGCCCGCTTAAGCTAGCACATGATGCGCCGCGCATCATGGTTAAAATTGCTCGCAAATATTCAGCTTTGCCCTGATCCCGCTAATCTTAGCGATTTCCGCGCTATTAGGATTATGACGCCGCCAGCGCGATCGATGACGTCGAGTTCCGCATCACCTGGGTCTCGATCCACCGATAAGTCGGATCGAGGCCGGCGCGCAGCGGCAGGCGCGGCTCCCAGTTCAGTTTCTCCCTGATCAGCCGGTTGTCGGAGTTGCGCCCGCGCACACCGAGCGGCCCGGGAATATGCCTTTTGCCGATCCGTTTGCCGGCAATCGCCGCCACGAGATCGGCGAGTTGGTTGATCGTGACCATTTCCTGCGATCCGATATTGACCGGCCCGGCAAAATTTGACCGCAGCAGCCGCACGGTGCCCTCGACACATTCGTCGATATAGAGAAACGAGCGCGTCTGCTCGCCATCGCCCCAGACCTCGATGTCTTCGCCGTCGCGCGCTATGGCGACCTTGCGGCAGATGGCGGCGGGCGCCTTTTCGCGCCCCCCGGTCCATGTGCCTTCCGGTCCAAAGATGTTGTGGTAACGGGCAATATAGGTCCGCATACCATAGTTGCGGCGATACGCCAAGTAGAGGCGCTCGCTGAACAATTTCTCCCATCCGTATTCGCTGTCGGGTGCGGCCGGGTAGGCCGTATCCTCGGCGCATTTCGGGTTGAGCGGATCCTCCTGGTTATAGGCCGGATACATGCAGGCAGAAGACGAATAAAACATTTTTCTGGCGCCGCGCTTGTAGCAGGCGTCGAGCATGTTCAAGTTGATCGTTGCCGAATTGTGCATCAGATCGGCATCGTGCTCGCCGGTAAAGATATACCCGGCGCCGCCCATGTCGGCCGCAAGCTGATAGACTTCGTCGAAGCGGCGGTCGACGATCGCCCGGCAAAAGCTCTGGTCGCGCAAATCACCCAGCACGAAGTCATCGGCTCCGGTGTCCGAGAATTCATGAAATTTCAGATCCACCCCGCGCACCCAAAACCCGTCCTGCTTCAAACGCTTGACCAGATGGCCGCCGATAAACCCGCCGGCCCCGCACACCAACGCACATTTTACCATCAGTGTCTTGCTCCCTGCCCTTCTGGCTAGCGATACTTTCAGATCCGTAAGATTGGAGAATTAAAGGAGCATGTAAATTGGGTGGCTCCTACCCCGTCCAAACGCGTCAGGCGGGTCGCAATCCTGGCCGCGCGCGCAACAAGCCTCGCACCTGCTGGCGAAAACGTTGTGGCACCAACCAATAAGCCAGGAACGGCAGAACCTGCGACAGATTGGGAGAGCCGTTGCGGAAGGCCCGGTAGAGGAGTTCGGGAACCGCACCGTAGGCTCCTTCCCGCGCCGCACGCGATCCGACGACACCGAGACAGAAGCCGCTATAGGCACGCCGGGTGATAGCCGGCTGGATGCTGTCGAGCCATCTGAGAGAAACCGCCCACGACGATGTTCTGGTCGTCAGCGACGGACGCTGCTCTTCGAAATAGAGAACGGCCAATACTTCCGGTACGGTTTCAATTCTCGCGCCCGCCTGCTTCGACAGGCGCAACAAGAACCCCCAATCGTCATGCGGGCTCTCGATGTCGAACCGTACCTTATCAAATAGCCAGCGCGGCAGCAGGTAACTGGATGTCTGGATAAAGCTCCATCCGGCGAACAGCGAGGGCCGGTCGAACAGGTATTCCGCGATTGGGGTGGAGTTGTCGTAAATTATCCGGGGCCAGACATAGGTGGCGGTCGGCGTCACCACCCGACTGAGACAGCTCACCAGCGCCGGAGGACGACCGGTCGCGAAAGCGAGCTGGCGTTCGAGCTTGTTCGGCAGCCACTCATCATCGTCATCGAGAAACGCGATCCATTCGCCACTGGCATGATCGGCGCCGAAATTGCGGGCTGCCGCGGCGGTCAACGGGTGCGGATTGTTGATGACCCGCAGGCGCGGGTCATCGGCCGACCGGACCGCAGCTTCCGTCTCCGGGTCGGGCCGATCGACGACCACGATGATCTCGATCTCCTTGTGGGTCTGCCGCAGCACGCTGCCGACCGCCCGCAACAGCAGTTTCGGCCGATTGAGGGTCGGGATTATGACCGAGACTAGCACCCGGTTAAGTCTCCAACAGCCCGGGGGCGCTCGATGAACCGAGGCATCCGGAATATGATCTGCTTGATCGCATCATTATACAAGCTAACGATAGCGGCGTATAGGGTATTTATCCATGTTCGACTTGGCGGTTCCTTTTCATGGTAACTGCGGTGTTTCGCGCCCACGGCTGTGCCCGCGCGCGGCTCAGCGTGAAGGCATAAGGAAATCCCACACGTGGCAGAATATATGCTAAAAAGATCGGTGCATAAATACCAATCGCAGTGCCTATTGCAAAGTGCACAAGCGGCTGGGAGAGGTTAAACATCTTCTGCAAGCCAATCCGCACGATTGCGGCGGCGATGACGTGAGCTAGGTAAATCTCCAGAGACAAAATTCCCCACAATTTTGCAACGGTAAATTTTGTGGAGCGGCTCATCAGGATTGCCAGCGCAACCGTAGCGATGATCCCCGAGGCCGCCCATCCCGGCCACAAGATTGCTTGATGGCTGCTATGAGTGGCAACGCCAATCGTAACCGCCGCGTATCCCCCTATGCAGATCGCGAGGAGCCATCCATTTGCCATCATGGCCAACTGCACTAAAGGCGAACCTCGCGCAACAACCACCCCGGCCGCAAAATAGATCAAAAACGAGCCGACCGCGTGCGCAACCTCCCATTGGACTATGTTCCAGCCCGACTGTTCTATCCCAAAGCACACTATTGCCAAGCCAATGAATGCAGTATCGGATCTAAAAATTCGGTCGCATAGCGCATATAACATCATGCATATAAATAGAGTGTAAAGAAACCAATACTGGCCGATTGGCACATATGGAATTTTCAAGAGCGCGATGACTGGAAGCGGATGATTGACGTAATGCGACGTCTCCAGCAATCCCTGCAAGATCGACCAAACAAAATACGGGTACACGAGAACGGCGATCTTGTCGGAGATAAACCCAGCCAGCGGCCTTCGCGCGGACCGTTCCACGAACAAGCCGGACAAGAAAAAGAATAGCGGCATATGGAAGGTGTAGAGCCACGCCTCTATAAATCGATACCCAGGAGAATCACTGATTATCCGCGGTGGCTGCAGACCTGCCAAAGTATGTCCGATAACAACTAAGAAAATTCCGATACCCTTGCAGTAATCAACCCACTCGACCCGCCGCAGTTCACTAAATCTCCTGTCATTTGCCATTGCTAATCTCGATTAACAAGTGGATTATTATCAGCGGATCAGTGACCGATCGACATCGGTCCTCCTGTGCTCGATTGGGCGCACAACAGTTTCAGCCAACGCAGCATCGCTATTCCGCCAGCCATCAGCATCCCTCAATTCGCCAAGTGCCGAGGCGCCCGACCATCTCATCATCCGGACCACGGTGAATTTATCCTCAAATAATGTCACGTTGTGATCGGCATGTATACAGCCGATCCTGCTCACCACGTTCTCTGCTTCTCCCGCGGTCTACAACACGGAGTGTGGGTTTGCGTCGAGAGTTCCGACCGAGGCTGCGCTGCGACCAAATTCAGTATTGGCTGATGTTGGCGACATTCACGGGGGCGGCGAGGAATATGCGTTCACCCTCGGCCATCAAGAAATTCGGGTAGTCAAATCTCCCATTTGTCGCTGAGAAACCTATTCACCATGTCGACGTCGACCAAGAAGTCTTCTGCCCCATTGGTCCAGTGGTTTCGCTTTGCGCCGAAATGCAGTCTATTGAAACTAAGGCCCAGAACGGACGCTAAATTTCGGAAATAATCGGGCGAATATGATGCGCTGGCGAGTTCTAAGGTTTTTGAGCGCTCGTTGGCCCATAGAATGTTCGACAATGCTGCCCCATGAGGTGTGACAATGTGAGAAGCAGAGCCAAATAGCTCTATCTGCTCGGCAAGAGAACGAGAAACATCCGGAATAAACTCAAACCCATGACCTTCAAGCATCTTGACAAGCGCTAACTCGTTTACAATCCTCCTTTTGCCGATCCTAGCAATATAGAGACGTCTGTTCGGTTGGTAAATAGCAATTAACGATTGCCGAAATTGATGTATTCGGGATGACACTGCACACCAACCCGGCAGAGGAAGAACGAAGATGTGGTTGGATCTTACTGATCCGACCTCCTGGGGATTAACGATTTGAGATCGTCTGATCCCTAGCATCTCTATGGTCTCAGTTTCGTAGGGCTCAAGACCGCGCGGATATATGAAGGATACCTCATTTATTTTGGAGCCAAAATAATGTATCGCAGTGGAGATTTTTGGGGCCACATCAATCAGCCAATGGTAGTAAGTGCTCCAGTAATGTGACCAAAGTACGACGACCTGGTCGTAACATATGCGAGGCCTTCTTTTTAGACTAGGTATCGCAAACGAAGAAAATGCTCCATAATCAATGTCTAAGTAATTTAATCCAACCCTCACCGCGCCCGACAGTGTTACAACTGCCGATTTTCCAGGAGTTACGGTGTAAATCTCGTTCCCGACAGGGGTTAGATAAAGCGATTTTGTTGTCTCCCTATCAGGAAACGAAATGCCAAGAAACCGAGAATTACGTGGCACCCTAGATTTAATTAAATGGCGAGCTTGTGCTGATATTAGAGTCATTACGGCAACCCCCCGACAGAATCATTTATTGCGAGACAATGGGGATGATGTACTACGCAGCAGCCTGGGCATTAGAGCATTGCCGCCGTGGCGGTACTCGGGGACAGTGAGATTAGAAGCCGTTTCATCGCCCAATCACCTACAGTTGAGCTTAGGAAATCCATCGCAACTAATGCGGAAATATCTACAAGAACAAGCATCGACCCAGAGTTCGGCCCGCTGCGACAGTGGAATCGTGACGTTCTCGCAAAATCCCCCGATCGAACGTACGCTTCAAGCTCGCATATACCGCTCGTGTATTCCAGTGCTAACCTAACTTTCAGCACTGGCGGGATTGAAGCGTTTTAAGTACCTGTTTCGGTTATACAACCAGCGAACGCCAGCACTGTAACGGGGGCTCAGTCCGCTTGGCTCTAGGGTGATCTGTGAGTTTGAGGTCCGATGACCTTCGCGGCATCAAAGCCGGGCTCCGATGCGTGCATCGCCAGGAGGGATTTGGGGCCATCAATTGTTAAGCGGAAGCTCGACTTGTGCCCGGTGTGGCGGGTCAGTAGCTCGCTATCGTCGGTGGTCGGGATCGTGGCGGGGAATCATCTGCACGCAGCGACTTGTTCGCAGCCGCCAGCCGAGAGAGGACGGCGCCGCGCTGTGTTGCATTGTCCGGTCAGTAGGGATCTTATCGGCAGCCTACTCAGCGAGCGCCAGCGCGACGATTACCTGGACACAGTCGCTGCAGGATCCCCGCGAGTAGCCGCAGGACACGTCACCTTGCGCGTCCTTGAAATAGGTTCTGCTCAGATCATGCTTTAGATATTAAAACGGGACGCTGAACGCAGGACACTGTCCAGACAGCCCCAACTTCCCGCAAATGATTTAGATTTGAGCAGAAGACGAGTGCGGGATGGTTGATCATAGGCGGGGTCTACGCCGACAATCGAGGCACGGAACCCACATCAGTGCCATTTATTCTGTAACCCGCAAGCAATTGCCGGCAGCGGATGACTCTGAGTGAATTCGAACAGCAGCAGTCGCCACATCAACGCCGGTATCGCTCTCAGGCGAGAAAACACAGAAGAGGAAGTCCGAGCTGTTTCATCGGGCCACTCCGGTTTCAGCCGGTTCTATATCGGCACTTTCAAGCGGGGTAGTATTAGCATTGACAAAAAGAGCATCTGTCCAGCCAGCTCGTCCTTTTTGATAGTAAAATTGGTAAAATGTCACAAGCGAAAAGCCCCGGTCGATCAAATATCTATAAATATCGTCTGGTTCGGGAATTGATTCATACATATTACAGAAGATCAATTCCATCAGGATTAATTTGATGCGATGTTGCCGCATCAATTGTTCTCCACCTTTTAATACCTGGAGCTCAAAACCCTGCGTGTCAACCTTGAGTACGTCGATTTTATCAACAAGATTCGCAATGCAATAATTATCTAAAGTATCAACTTTAACCCGATAGGTCCGTTTAACATTGCCCCATCCGTCAGGCCCCACTTTCAGAAGAGAGCTCATATTCGATGAGGTATTCTCCATGAAATTCGCCGAGCATGACATAGGCCCGAGAGCTATATTGTTCAGCACTATATCCGGCATCTTTGCTGTCCGAGCATAAAGCTTTTCGAAGCTCTCTGTCCCAGGTTCAAAGCAATGGATGATTGGCCGAGTGAAATGCCGCTGGAAGCGACGCACCGATTGTCCGACATTGGCGCCCACATCGAAGATGACGGGGCGGTTCGTAGTTGTTAATTGCCGTATGTCTCGATACGGGTCTCCGCCGAATTCCCGCGCTCGGCAAATCTCCAATCCGACCTTGGCCGAAGCTGCTCTTATAAGATCTTTAACAAAATCCAGCTGAGGATTGTCCCACGAGATCCATCGGTTCGAGATCTTCATCCAAAACCCCTCTTCGAGGTTACGCGGAACCAACTTTTTCGCATAAACCGCACGTGCATTCCACTCCGAATGTTCGTGTATCAAGCACGTGCAACCCCTTGGCCATCGCGCCGATCTATCTGAGAGGAAACGAAATCCACTTGACGACACGACTTGAGGGGATGAACCAGCCCGCTAGGGCTGGTTCATCCCCCGCCTGGTTCATCCCCCGCCGCAATTTCCGCACCTGACCGATTACGGCTCACGAGGATAAGTTCGGGCCCCTACGGGCACGTTGACAACACGCTCGAGCACGCCCCGGCATCCACCGAGGAAGGCGGCAGGTAAGGTTCGGTCAAACCGAAGCCGATCGCCGGACTGCCTGATTGCAGCGCAAAGTTCGCGCCGACCGGAGGGGTGGATTGCGACCCTGCCGAGGTGTTCCCAACATTGACCCAATCGGGATTGGCAGGGTCCTTGCCCGATGACCATATCGCACCATTAAACATAGAATAGCACGCCCCGGAATAATTGGTACAATATCCGACATCGTTGGTGAAATGACTAGCAAAGCCACCACTCGAGTCGCCAATGTAATCGTTATTGTACTGTGTGGCCCCACTTGTGGTCCTATTAGCGAATACGATATTATTAATTATTGTGTCGTTGCTACCAAACTGCTCCTCAATTTCGCCGCGCGCCTGACCGGTATCAGTGGTGTCGAGGCTGTCATTAAAAACTGTATTGTTGGCAACTGTAATGCCGACGCTCGGTGTCCCAGGTGCATTATCGACGCCGGCCAGCTTGATCCCTTGTCCACCATTGTTGAATACAAGGTTGAAGGCAAGCAGCGCCTGGTGGGCGTAAACCGGCGGCCCTCCACTCCATCCGTTCCAGGTATCGGCTATAATTCCGTTGCCATCTGTCGAGGCGCCGGAAGCACAGCCGGACATATGATTATTATAGGAGAGATTCCACATGGCGACGGTCTGGAAATACGCGCCCTGTGAGGCGAGGTTGCCAGTGACTGGATTACTCTTGTCGTTGGCAGTCAGAGTATAGCCGCTCAGCGCTATAGGCGCTGCGATTGAGAGACCAGAGCCCTGCGCCCCGGAATCGCAGTTTGGTGCGCTCGAATTATTTTTAAATGTGTTGTGGATTGCATATACGAAGTCTGCCGTGTTCAGTTGGGCGCCGGACTGCCCATAGCCGCTGATGACATTATTCAATACCCAAATATGATGGCAGCAGATCGTGTTGTTGAAATTATCAAGCTGGACGCCTTGACCGAAGGTCGCCTGGTCTGTGGCGTTCAGAGTAAACCCGTCTATAATGATGTAATTCGGCCCAAAGTTGCCGGTGTTCAGACCGCCATTGTTTTGCATTATCCGAAAGCCGAAGCCATCATTATTTATCAGGCAGCCAGGCCCAGAGATAAAGGCTGGAGTTTGACAGCGATAGACGACATAGCCGGTCGAGGTCGCCGCGGTTCCCCCAGCGTTGGCAATATCTAACGGAGCATAGGCCGTGCTGCTCGGTGCCACATTGACGCGCCAGGAGCCGGTACCCGCTGGCGGGGAGGTCGCTAGAGCCGTGTCGGCGTGCTGGAGTGTCGCCCAAGGCGAACCAGCAGAGCCGTTGTTGCTGTCGCTGCCAGACTGAGAAACGTAATAGTTTGTGTTACATTTATAATAAGGGTTGTTGAACAGTGCCGCGCTGGGCCCGGGGTCCTGAGCCCCGGTCGCCGGGTCAGTTCCGGTGACCGTCTCGGCTTGGGTGAAGGGCGAGCCGGTGAGACCCGCTGCGGTCGCAACGATGTTGATGTTGTAGGTGCCGGCCGGGACTGCTCCGTTTGTCTCCAAATTCGATCCGACGATCTGAAACTGCGATGCATTCGTCCCGCTGAGCGACAGCGAGCCGGAGAATGCCGGGCTCGTTGGCGACAGCGTCATATTGATGGCGCCGACAACCGTTCCCGACGGCGCGCCACCGGTGAAGGCGCTGTTCGACAGGCTCACCCCGGTGATGGCCTGCGCTGCCGTGACGTTGATGGCAAGATTGGCGGAGGTGCTCGCCGCCCATGAGGTCGCGGGGATTGCGAGCGCGGCCAGGGACAGCAGAAAGATCAAAAAGCGGTGCATGGTCATTCCCTTGGGGGCTAGTCTTAAGGATCTCAAGGACTTGCCGTAACATTTACCTCGTAGACCGCTTGGGCCGAGATGCCGCTTGGTCCTACAATGAGTTCATCGCCTTTGGTCGCAAACAACGAGGCATTCGCCCCGCCGGGGGTCAAGGTTCCCGCCCAATTGCTCGGGCTCACCGAGCAGTTTGCTATCACAGTCCCCGGAGAAACCGGGGTTATAAATGCCGTCTGGGTTTCCGTGCAATTAACCCCGGTTGCTTGCACCAACCCGGTGGTAATCAAGGTCGCGTAAAACGACCAAGTTGTCGGGGTGCAGATGTCAAGGGCTTTTGAAAATGTAGTTGCCAGAGCACCGGAATGAATATAATAAACACAATAACCCGAGTTATTTTGCTTGACAAACCCTAGGTTATTACTGGTCGGGGAATACGCCAGCCAGTAATTACCCGGCGCCAAGGCAACCGGGGTCACGACGTTTTGAGTGTTCCATCCAACTGTAGGAACGAATACATTGGTTGCTGCGACTAACTTCCCCGGGTTTTCGCTGGCCCCGAAGTCATCGTAAATCCCTAATCTTAACTTACCAGCCGCGTTCGTAACGTAGAATGACAGGCTTTTAATAGTTGCTGCTTGGGTCAACGTTGTTTTTTGGGCCAATACATAGCCACCGTTGCCGCTGTCGCCAGCAGTTAAAACTGCCATTTCGCCGATGGTCGTGGTTAACTGGGCCAAGGCCAAATTAGGCGCCAGCAACAAAGTCAAACCCAATAGATATTTAAGCATATGTCGCAAGGTTAACCAGTGGGTTAATGAGTATCTCGCCACCTCCCCAAACTCATGGTGATGATCGATTGTGCGGAAGCCTCTCCTGCATTTATTAGAACCACAAGCGACAACCCGAACAATAGCGACACAGCCTGACGAAGCATTTCGGATCTCCGTTTGGTACAGTGTCGTCGAGTTTTGTACCTCAAGGCTACATATTGGTAAACCCTGGCGAGATTATTTGATGCAAACTAGCGAGTAATTGAAACGATTTTTGCGGAACTGTCGATTTAACTGCAAGCTACTCTGGGACGCGCTTGCGGCAGTTCCCTCTCGGCGTCACGAGTGTCATGTTCAGCGTAGCATTGGCGTCGGAAAGACAGCGGTTCGGACGGTTTGCTCGGCTCTTGATGGGGCCGCTTGATCAGGTGATGGGGCCGCTTGATCAGGCAGGTGGGGGGAAATGTCGCCCTATCCGGTTTTCTGCGGCAAGCTCAGCTGCCTCTGCGGCCGCAACAGGCGGCGTCGAGGTATGAGCAGATCGCGACGTCTGATGCTGGGGTTCTGCTCGATCTGCTTGGCAGCCCAGATGCCGCAGCCGACGCCAAAAAGCGCAAGCGACGCCCGCTTCCCGCCGCTACTCCCGCTCGATGGCTTGAACGCGATCGCGCCGATATAGTTGTCATATGAATTCGCGCCGGAAATCCAATCCGGAGTTATTGTTCCGGCCTTATCCTGCACTTGGTGCTCGGAGTATATCGTACCACCAGCCAAACCATGCGAGGCCATCGTAAACCCGGAACCGACAGACGGAGCCACCGCTTGCAGTTGAAACATGACGCACCAGATGTCGCTACCATTACCGGTGGTCGCTATATCTCCGACCGAAAGACGATTTCCTTTACCGGCAGATTTGACAAATCCGGCGATCGGTTTCCCATCCGGCTGCCCGGTTGTCGCATCGCCGGACCACTCCTCGACGAGAATCGCACCGCTGATCAGTGTCCCCCCCGTGAACGACGCGGTCACCGTGACTGCGCCGCCAGGCGTATTCGGGTTGAACGCCGTCTGCATTGTCGAGATGCCAAATGTTGTAGCGGCCCCGCGCGTATATGTATTCGTGCCGTCGCTAATAGCTGAAAGCCTTAGCGTTTTCGGACTGTAAATCAGTGCAACACGGATATTGTGACCCGCCATGACCCCAGTCAAGGATGCGCTGACAGAAGATCCGCTATACGCACCTGCTGCTAGGGCTTGGATGTAAGTGCTCATGAACGATCTCAATAGACGGGATGCCGGACAGAATGCAATAGCATCGCACCGGCGCATGCGACAGGGTTTGCGCTCTCAAGAGTGCGCCACTCTCGATGAGGGCCCTCGCGGAACTCGATCTCGATGCGCTTTGCCCAGCTTGACCCAGAACCTCGACCCAACAATCTCGTGAATCGTGTTCCGTCGCCTTAACCTTAATATGCGGGGTAATTTCTGGCCTCTTACGAGATAACGCTTGCCTCACCCGAGATAACGCTTGCCTCGCCCGAGATAACGCTTGCCTCGCCGGGCTGAAATATGCCAAAATTGTAATTGTTTCCCTTAATAAGAGCCTTGACAAAGCATTACAATAACAGCGAGCGTCGGCAAGCCTGCACCGTGCTGATCGTTACCCCCGGCGGCCTCGATCAGGGTGGCGGGATCGGCCGGCAGATGGGTTATTTCCTCCGCGCCCGTGGTGACATCCAGGACGGGCTGCAGTATCGAATCGTCGACTCGCGCGGTCCGTGGTTTATCGGCGCATCGCCGCTCTGTGTCTGCGGCGCCGCTGTCTATCTCGCCCAGGCTGCGCTGGCGTTGGTGGTTGCCGGCTGCTCGTCACGGCCGTGCCTGGCGCATGTCAACATTACCGGCAGAGGCAGCACCATTCGCAAGCTCATCCTGCTGACAGTTGCCCGAGCATTTGGGGTCCGCTACGTCCTTCACCTGCACGATTACGATTATGCCGCCTATTACCGAGGGCAGGGCGCGTTTTTTCAGAGGCGGATCGCAACCGCTTTTCGTCATGCCGCAATGGTCCTGGTGCTGAGCCGGCGAGACCGGGAGGTCATCGCGCAATTGTTCGATTTACCGAGCGAGCGCATCGCCATCCTCCACAACGCGGTCCCCGATCCCGCGGCTGAGGTCAACAGGAGACGCCTTCCGGGCGAGCCTTGCCATCTGCTGTTTCTCGGCTACCTGAGTGAGCGAAAGGGTGCTGCCGGGAGCTATTGCGGGCGCTCGCCAGCCTGCCGCCAGAGACAGCGTCTGGCGCGCGACACTGGCGGGAGGCGGTCCGGTCGACGACTTCCGCAAGCTCGCGAACGATCTCGGCATGCGCGATCGAGTGGATCTGCCGGGGTGGGTTGATGAAACCAGTGTCAGATCCCTGTGCGCCAATGCCGACGTTCTCGTTCTGCCGTCCCATGCCGAGGGATTGGCGATGGCGGTATTGGGGGCTGTCGCACGTCTCGCATCGTTACGACCCCCGTTGGTGCGCATAGCGAAGTTATCGAGCCGGAGGTATCAGGCTTGTTTGTGCCGCCGGGAGACGTGCCGGCGCTTGCCCCCGCCCTGGCGCGCGTCATGGATGATAGAGCTTGCGTAAGCGTCTGGGGAAAGCGGCTCGCGACCGCTTTCTCGCCGAATTTGACGTGCGCGGCTATGTCTGCCGCTTGGCTGAGCTGCATTCGCACCTATTGGGATATAAGCAAGACGAGCCGGACCTGATCAGCGAAGGTCAAGCGTCGTGAAGCACGGCATCGATCTGCACCACGACTGCGGACCGGTGGGCGTATCGAGCCAGCGTCCCGGGTCAACATCCTCGGTGTCGGCATATCGCCGGTCAACCTCGCCGAGACTGTCGCGACACTCGAGAAGTGGCGAGAAGCGGGGCATCGCGAATATGTTTGCTGCACTTCCGTTCACGGCCTTGTCGAAGCCCAGCGGGACCTTGAGGTCCGATCCGCTCTGAACCAGGCCGGGCTCGCGACCGAAGACGGCATGCCCCTCGTCTGGTGGTGTCGCCACTCGGGTTTTCCGGATGCGGGCCGCGTCGCCGGGTCGGATCTGCTGCTGGCGATGTGCGAGATCGGGGCGCTACGCGGCCATCGCCATTTCTTCTACGGCGGAAGCTCGGATGTATGCGAGGCACTCGTTCGCGGCTGACGCAGCGGTTCCCGGGTTTGGTGATCGCAGGACACCGATCGCCGCCCTTCCGTCCGCTGACGAACGAGGAGGACGCTGCCGACATCGCCGCCATCAATGAGACGCGCCCTGATTTCGTGTGGATCGGGCTCGGAATGCCGAAACAAGAGAAATGGATGGCGCAGCATGTCGGCAAGATCCATGCTGCCGCTTTGCTCGGTGTCGGTGCCGCCTTCGATTTTTTATCGGGCGTCAAGCCGCGCGCGCCCTTATGGATGCAGCGTTCGGGTGTCGAGTGGCTGTTTCGTCTGATCACCGAGCCGCGCCGGCTGGCGCATCGCTATCTCGTCTATAACTCGATTTTTGTCGCGCGAGCGGCCCAGCAGCTCGCGGGCTGGAAATCCTACATAGAGGATTGGTGAGCGCCTGCTCCATTACAGAGCAGGTCGTGGGTGTCGCAAATACATGAAATTGTTGATTTCGGCTTATGCGTGTGCACCTAACCGAGGGTCGGAGCATGGCGTCGGCTGGAACTGGACGACCGAGGCACGCCGACTAGGACACGAAGTGTGGGCGCTGGTGTCGCCTGCGCATCGAGATGCGATCGAGAATGCTGCCCAGACCGATGCAGCCGCGGCCGGTGTGCGCTGGATTTTCCCGGAGCTCGGCTTTTGGCCGTTAAAACAAGCAATCGAGCCAAGGTGGGAACGCACCTATAATCTGCTGTGGCAAAGAGCCGCTTTAATCGCGGCACGGGAACTGCAGCATAAAATCGGCTTCGATGTGATTCATCATCTGACCTGGGGCGGGGTTCGGGCGCCGACCTTCTTGGGGGCACTTGGAGCGCCCCTGATCATCGGCCCGATTGGTGGAGGAGAAACATCCCCTCGCTCGCTCCGCGACGGATTTAACTTCAAAGCTAAAATCCTTAAAGAGTACGTGACCTCTCTAACGCGACCATACACATAAATCCGCTTCTTCGTCACGGCCTTGCAAATGCTGCTGCTATTTTTGTAAAAACCCCTGATACGCAAAAGCTTCTCAACAGCGCCCTTAGCAAAAAGGCAACCATTTTTATAGAACTTGGTATTCAGCAGGCGCAAATCGGCTCACCGCGCTTACCACGCCAAACTCCACCAAGACTACTCTATGCCGGTCGCCTGCTTTATTGGAAAGGCGTTCATATTGTCATTCAAGCATTCGCACAACTTTTATCAAAGATCCCGAATGCTCGATTAACGATCATTGGCGGCGGACCCGAAGAGACCAGACTTAAAGCTGACGCATCAGCCTGTAATGTCAGCGACAAGATCGATTTTATGCCTTGGGTATCGCAAAATAAATTATTCGAACTTTACGCGTGTCACGATCTTCTGCTATTTCCCAGTCTCCATGATAGTAGTGGAGGGGTGGTTTTGGAAGCGTTATCGCATGGCCTGCCGGTGGTGTGCCTCGCTCTCGGAGGTCCGAAGGAGATCGTGACCCCAAGTTCGGGCCTCATTATCAGGACCGCGGGCCTCAATACGAGCGAAGTGGCGACGCGCATGGCTGCCGAGATCTGCGATCTATTGGCGTCTCCCGCGCGACTGGCGGAGTTGTCAGCAGGGGCGATATCCCGTGTCACCGATTTCATTTTATCAAACCGAGTGGCGAATTTCTACAGCGACGTTTTCACCTTTGTTGAAGAAAGCAGAAATGCCGCTACCGCGTCCTGATAGCGGGCGGAAGAACGCCCAACGGATAAGGTCCAATCGGGCATCCGGCATTGTCGCGGACTTTGTTACGCGCTCCGCAACCCCGACCGGCTCTACAGGCATAGGATTGGAGCTCAGGTAGTGACAGATCTTAGCCAGATTATTGAAATTAATCGTGCTGAAAAATTTAGCGAAGAAGACGATTTTACAGAACAACGGTACAAGCAATTCGCGCGGTATTTTCACGACGACACAAGAACGATTTTGGACGTCGGATGCAATACGGGACGCGGTGGCATAGTGATGAAAGCCATGCTCCCGAACCTCCAAATTACCGGCCTCGACTGTGTTCCGGAACGGGTTGCCGCTCTCGATCCGAACATTTACCCTTCGTCGGTTTGCACATTTACGCAGTCGATACCATTGGCCGATGGCAGCTTTGATGCAATTGTCGCTGGAGAGTTTATTGAGCATGTGCCGTCGGATTTCGTGTTCTCGACTTTATGCGAGTTCTTTCGGTTGCTGCGATTGAAAGGATTGTTATTGCTGACTACTCCCAACCCGAGCTACATAAAGAACAAGTTGACAGGGCAGAGCATTCTCGGGGGATCGCACGTTTCACAACACCACGCCAGAAATCTCAGAAGACGGATTGAAGATGTTGGATTTTCGTGCGTAAGGATCAGGGGAAGCGGCCGTGTCTCGAGCCTCATTGGTGAACACTTTCCGATCCTCGCGGTCTACGGGAGTTATCTTGTTGCCGCAACAAAGTGGTAATATTCCAGCTGCCGCAAAGAGTGCTCTGACTACAATGGCTAGCAACTTCAGTTGCTCCGCAGACGTATAGCAGCTCAAGGTTAACATGTTACCTCGATATTACACTTTTTGTGCAGGCTTCTTTCTTGTATTGTCGGCTGACGCGCTCGGCTTCATCGACAGAATGGTTTATGGAGATTGGGGTGGAAAGCCTGGGGACAAGATTACTGAAACTCTAACTCTGCTCTCGATTGTTGTAAGCCTCCTTCTCTTTTGGTGGGGCATTTCCCTGCCGCACCGTCCGCGCTTCAACCGGGCCCTTCCACTGGCAGCAGCGGGCCTGTTCGTGGCCTCCATTGCGTGGTCGGTGGCCCCGGCAATTACCACCACACGCAGCATCGCCTATTTTTTCATGGTGATCGGTGCAATTGGCACTGTCGAAATCCTCGATACCGATGCGGTGATGGATCTGAACGCCATGATCGGCGGTGCTTGCGCGGCGGTGTCGCTGCTGCTGCTGTTTACTCTTCCGAATTCGGTGACCGTTGAATATGCTGGGTTCCGGGGCTTATTTACGCAAAAAAATACGCTCGGCCAAGCTATGCTGGTCGGGGTGATTGCGGGCCTTCATGGACTGCGGATCGGCGGCAGGCGACGATTTCGCTGTCTCGGCGTCATCATACTATGCACGATCGCGGCTATCTTGAGCCAGTCTGCCACTTCGTTGCTCGCTATTTTTGCCGTTGTTACTTTTCATGTTATCGGTGGACTTTACACCAAAGGCGGGGGTCGCCGGCTGATCAGCTATTGGCTAACAATCGTCGCTGGCCTTTCCTTTATCCTCGTTATGATGAACAGAGATTCAATTCTAGGTTTTATGGACAAGGACCCGACATTGACCGGGCGCACCGATTTGTGGCCATACGCGATCGATGCCATACTCGAACAGCCGTTGTTTGGCTGGGGATTTACCGCGTTTTGGTCACCTTTGAACCCACGCGCTGCGGAAATTTCTTCGATGGTTGGCTGGGATTTTGCGGTCCCCGAAGCGCACAATGGTTTGCTCGAACTGTTGCTGGACGTTGGTATCGTCGGCACCGGATTTTTTCTGTTCCTCTGGCTGCGAAACCTGGTATTGGCGGTGAAATGCATGAATGGGCCAGCACCGGCAATTGGAGTGTCGTCTTTGGTTTTTCTGGTTGCAATCGTGATAATTGGAGTAACCGAGCAGGTGCTTGCTACGGCCGCCGGGCCGACCGTCCAGTTTTTCCTGCTCGGCTTCATGTGCGAAAAGGAGCTCTGGCTCGCACAACGGCGGCAATTGAACCTCGCTCTGCAGTCCGCCGGCGAACTGCACTATGACGAGTTGGGGGCTGCCGAAGAAGGAGGCGCGGTTTAACCCGACCCGCGCCCGCGGCAGGAAGTAGCCAATTATCCACCCTTGTTGATGAAAGGTCCGCGGTAATCGGCTCTTCCGCCAAGGCGTACAAAGCTTTAGGTTGAATAGTGAGGTATATCCTCGCTATTCCGTTTACAGCGACGGTGTGGTTCTTCAGGATCTGCGCCTGGTGTTCACCGCGTTCGGTGCTGCCGGTGACACGGATGGCTTCGCGGCCCTACGAGATCGAACGCGATATCCCGACGTGATGACGACCTAAGTTGGTAGTCATCAGTTTGGCGGAGGGCGCGATGATACGCCCTCTTGATGTTCACCCAAAACTGATTCGACGTACACCGCTCAAGCATGCTAAACTAGGGCCTGTCATCAATTAAGCCAAATGATGGTAGCGGCGAGATAAACGGCGGCCAAAAAGTTGCGAGCCGTCTTGTCATAGCGGGTAGCAAGAGCGCGATATTGCTTGAGTCTGGCAAAAAAGTTTTCAATCAGGTGCCGCTCCTTATAAAGCTCGCGTCATAAGAGCGGGGATTTTTGCGGTTGCTGCGGGGCGGAATAACAAAGTTCTTGCCAGCCCGTTCGAGAGGCTGGATCACCCGTTCATCGGCATCGTAGGCTTTATCAGCGATGACGGTATCAGCCTGTACATCGGCGAGCAGAACATCCGAGCCATCGAGATCGCAAGCCTGTCCCGGCGTCAGAAAGAAGCCCGTCGGATTGCCCAAGGCGTCGACCGTGGCGTGGATTTTTGTGCTTAATCCGCCCCGGCTGCGGCCGATGGCCTGGTCTTCGCCCCCTTTTTGAGAGCCCCGGCGCTGTGCTGATGCGCACGCACGATTGTGCTGTCGATCATCGCCCATTCATCGTCGGCGTCGGTCGCCAAATGGTCAAAGATGGTTTTCCAAACCCCGCTTTTGGCCCACCGGCTGAAACGGGTATGCACCTTGCGAAAGTGCCCGAACCGTTCCGGCAGATCGCGCCACGGAATGCCGGCCCGATAGCGATACACAACAGCTTCAACGAACAAGCGGTTATCCTTCGCGGTCACACCCACCGTATCTTCCCGCCCCGGCAACATGTCCTTGATCCGTTCCCATTGATCATCGCGTAGCGCATAACGTCGGCTCATTGGTCAGCTCCTCCTCCAGACTGACCTCCTATGAAATCACGCATGCTTTGCTTTGGGAAGCCCGGCACCCTGCTATTTTGCACCTGCGTCTAATTGATGACAGGCCCTAGGCCCGGCGATCCGGATCTCCCGATCTCATCCCCAATTACAGGAGAAGGGGCCGGTGACTGTTTGCATAGCATGCTTGAGCAATTGGTATTTTGGGCCGGGCGATCTAGGCCGCGCCGCCATTACGGTGTCTGATCGACAGATCACGGCGGGAGATGTGGAATACGAACCCCCTCAACTCAAGGTCAGCTTCAACACAAAGCGCACAATAATAATGATAGCCGGTGACTACACTATACATACGGAAGCATTGCATCAAACCAATAGGATAATCGCAGCAACGTCCGAAACCGACCCGGCTAATATCGCAGAAATTTACGCGGGGTGCATAAGGGACGTAAAATTTAGACATGCGGCGAATATCTATCTTTCCCCATTAGGACTTAAGTCTGATATATTTTCTGGACAAGGTGATGTTTCGTCGGATTTATTGGGATCTCTTGCTGATCAAGTGCAGCGATACGGCGGCCCGGAAACATCGGCCATAGTAGTAGGAGCCGATGATTTCGGCACACATATATATCTTGTGGATGAAAAGTCGAGAGTGAGTTGCCATGACGACGTAGGGTTTGTTGCTATTGGGTTGGGAGCATGGCACGCAAAGTCACAATTGATGCGCGCGCGCTATACCAGTCAGTCCCCGTTTGCCACGGCTCTTGCTCTTGCGTACGCCGCAAAGAAGCAAGCAGAAGTAGCCCCTGGTGTCGGGATTGAAACAGACATGTTTGTAGTGAATCGGGATGGCTGGATGCCGGTGCTCGCCGAATTAAAGACGGCTGTTGAACAACTATACAATCAATACGAGATTAAAATCAATGAGCTGGCATCAGAGCAAATAGCTAAATTGGGCGCCGCGCTCGAAGATATTCAGCAGAAAATGGCCACACAAAGAGCCGCCGAAGCCGCGTCCGCTGCAGCTCAAGCCTCGCCGGCGGAAGCAGCGGCGACAGAGCCGGGAAGCCAAAAGAACTGATTAGGGTATAAGTTTGGCTATATCTTCGATTGCCCACAGCCGCGCCGTTATGCCAGCCGCCATCGCCGGCGTAACTCGCAGGGACCGATGAATTCGCACGAAATTGTAGTGCATGTAATGCAGCGCCACCGCGTGAGCGTGGTTCTCGACCTTTTTCGAAAACGCATTCGTCAACCGGGTGAACCGCCGCATTTGCATGCGCATCGTCAGGTTCTGGCGCTCGACATAGCTGGTCGAGATGTGCGCCGGGTCGGGATTGCCGGTGACTGGCGATTTCCGGGCGCCAAGGCATTCCGAAGGGCTGTAGCGCCGGGCTGCTTCAGCCGCCGCCGGTGGCGCGCCGTAGAGCTTGATCAGCATGGCGTAATCGACATCGGCGCCGAACGCCTCTTCGACGGCCGAGAGATACGGCGCATGACCATCAGTTGTCAGTTGCAGCCGCGTCGTCACACGCTGGCGCAGGTCGTCCATCAGGGCGAGGGCATAATCGGCATCCCGGCCGCCGACCAGGTAGCTCAGTACGAGCTTCAAATCGGCCTCGATCGCGATCCATGTCCACGCGTCGCCGTAGGCCAGATCCTTCCGCTTCGCGGTCGGGACGTTCTTCGCTTTGGCGTAGACGAAGCTCCAAATTTCGTCGCACTGAACCCGCCGAGCCGCGACGCCGCGAACGTGCTCATCATGGTAGGCCGCGCATGCCTCCCCGGCATCAACCAGCAGCTTATAGACGGTATTGATCGAAACGTCGGCGAGGCGGCTGGCCGCGCGCAGGCTGTTGCCCTCGACCAATAGGTTCAGGATTTGAGCGCGCTTGGCGATAGGCAACTTGTTCATAGCTCACAATATAGTGAGCCTAACGTAACCAGTCAAGCATTAAATCATTTTGAGCGCTTATTCCAGCGCGACCGGGCGGCAGCGCTGGCGATCTCGCTTCGCTTCTCGGCAGTCAAACCCTTGGCGCGGGCTTTGCCGCCGCGCAACCCGCCGAGCCGGCCGAGGGCGACGGCGTGCGGGTTTTTCTCGGTTTCGACGGCCGGCTCGTCAGCAACTTCGCCGACCGAGATATCGACGATGCGTTTGGCGAGCTGGTTCATGTCGCGCGGGCGTGCGGGGCGTTTCGTTTCCATGCCGCCAATATGGCGCGTCGGCCTAGGGCTTGCCAAGCCGCTCAAGCATGCCGGCGCGCGGCGCGGCGCCGCCAAACTGAGTCAGTACCCCTAAGTTGCCAAACTTGTATAATTAAGATTTGGATATTAAACTAAAGAGTCTTGCAATCTTTGGATGACCAGGCTTAACTAGGGGCGAAATCTTTATTTCGCCCAAAGGATGCCAGGCGCGTGGCCAGCCCCCGAAACCTCCCGGCCGTCAAAGGCCCTGGTATTTCAGCCCCGCTCGAGAATGCGGTGGCTGCGCCGACGGATCTCCGCTCGATCCTTGGAGTACTGCTCCGGCACTGGAAATTGATCTGCGCTTTCCCGCTGGCAGCATTGGCCGGCGCCTACCTCGTTTTGACGACCATGCCCCCGCAATATAAATCCACGGCAGAAGTGTTGGTGGTAAACCCTAAGGTTCAAAGCGAAACAACGATGCGGCCGTTAGAGGGGGGCCCCGATGCCTCGGCGATGAGTACTGAAATTGCGCTCATACAATCGAAATCGCTCGCCCTGCGGGTCGCTAAGGAGCTGGGGCTCGACAAGGAACCAAAATTTCTGCAACGCTCGGCTATAGCGCAACTACTGGCGAGGCTTGGGCTGTCGCAGATGTTGGAGAGCCTGGGCTTGTCGCCGCAGCGGCGGTCTGACAAAGCGCCATCGCCGGGAGCGGTCCCGGACCTCCCGAGCACGGCTAGCGACGAACACCCGAGCCCGGCGCTCGATGCCGCTGCCGAGGAACTGAGACAACGTATCCAGGTCGAACGACTGGGTCTGTCCTACGTTTTGTCGATTTCCATCACAACGCAGGATCCGACCCTATCCCAGCAGATCGTCAACTCCATTGCCAAAAACTTTTTTGCCGAGGAACTGGAGGCCCGAAGCGACGCTCGGGGGCGTGCGGCAGGTTGGCTAAAAAAGTGGGTGTCTGACCTGCGCGACAGTCTGTCTCAGACGGAAGGAGAGATCGAGAAAATCAAAGCCGAGAGCGGGCTCAGTGACGTCGGGCTCAACGGTGGCGGGCTCAGCGTCAACGTGACCGAACAGCAGATGTCGGAACTCAATAAGCAGCTCGCCGATGCGCGCTCCGAAGTCATGGAGAAAAAGCTGCGCCTCGAGCAGGCACGGCATCTATTCGAAAATGGCGGTGATCTACAGGCGATCCCGGACGTCATGACGTCAGCAGCAATCACCGCGCTGCGCCAGAAGCAATCCGAACTCAATTGGCAGGAACTGCAACTGCGCAAGAAGTTCGGCGATCGCCATGCCGAGGTCATCGCTCTTCGCGCCCAGTTGGCGGGCATCAATATGCAAATGCAGGATGAGGCGCAACATATCATCACCAATTTGCAAAGCACCTATGACCTTGCCTTGGCGCGGGGAAAAGCGCTCGAGGGAAAGTTGCGCAGCCTCGCCGCCGCCGGCTCCGATAACAGCTCGGCTTACGTCAAGTTGCGGGCGTTGCAACCGGCCGCCGATGCGAAACGCAAACTCTTCGAACAGGCACTCGGCGATCTCGACGAGCTCTCTCGCCGGGCGGCCGCAGACGATGAAGGCGGTCGCGTCATCGCGCCGGCATCCCTGGCGCAGCCTCCGAGCTCGTTGCGCATCGTGATGGTCTATGTGTTCATCGCTGTGTTCGCTACGGGCATCGGGGCATTGATCGCCTTCCTCGTAGAGTACTTACAAAGCGGTTTCAAAACCCACGCGATGGCTGAGCGCACGCTGGGGTATCCAGTCCTTGCCATGATTCCCGATGTACGGCGGCGGTTCAGGCGTATCTCAGACGATTTATTGGTCGAAATTCTCGCGCGCGAGCGACGCTCACAATTGAGCACGTCGGTAGAGACAGCACGGATCGTGCTCAGCTTTTCGTCCGCCGCCATGGTACCGACGGCTGTACTTGTTACCTCGGCAATTCCCGGCGAAGGTAAATCAGCTGTCGCCCGGCTTCTTGCGACTTCAAGCGCTTTGGCGGGGCGGCGGACGGCTCTGCTGGACTGCGACCTCCATCACGGCTCTCTATCGCGACAGTTCGGGAGAGCGCATCCGGGCTTGGCACAGGTTCTGCAGGGGGAGATCGACATTGCGTCGGTCACCGTGCAGGACGCGGCTACTGGGCTTTTCTTAATTCCTGCCGGCTCGGCCGCGAAAAGTCCGGCTGACCTGTTGAGTTCGCAACTGATGCACAACCTGATCGCACAATTGCGCCAACAATATGAATATTTGGTAATGGACACCTCGCCACTTCTGCCGGTTGTCGATGCGCTTGCGCTCGCGGCGGTCGCGGACAAGATCGTAATGATCATCAAATGGGGCCGTACATCACGCACCAGCGTCGCCGAAGCGCTGAAGACGCTCAGGTTCGCCGGACACTCCATCGACGGGATCGTTCTCAACAAAGTCGACTACAAGATGCTGGCTCGCTACGGATACGGCGTCGGCAGAGACTACACCTACGGCTCTCGCCTTCGAGCCATCGGAAAATACTAACACATGGCAGCGCTGAGCCGTGATTCTGGTGCCACCCGAGTGGAGAGCGGGATTGTACCTGATGAATGACTGTGCCGAGTATCGGCTTCGCGGCGGATCGTTTGCCGGGTTGGTCGAGCCGGGCATCTCGCCGGATACGAGAGCTATCGTCCGCGACTGGGGCACCAAATTCATCATCCCCGTTTCCGAACGGCACGCAATTTAAGGAGGGGCATTTGCTTTCCCTCGTTCTCCCGCCGGAAAGGCCGCGACCGCTGCAGCTGCTCTGCTTGGGTGCCCACGCCGACGACATCGAAATCGGCTGCGGCGGAACAGTCTTGCGGCTCGCCGCCGAGATCTCCGATCTTGTCGTCCGGTGGATCGTCTTCAGCGGCGCCGGCCAGCGTATGATCGAGGCCCGAAACAGCGCGACGGCCTTTCTGGAGAACGTCGCTCGAAAACAGATCGAAGTGCTGGGATTTCGCGACGGTTATTTCCCGTTCCAGGGCGCCGACATCAAGGATTATTTCGAGCTCATCAAGCGCGACTTCAATCCATCGCTTGTGCTAACCCACTGGCAAGGCGATGCACATCAGGACCACCGGTTGCTGGCGGAACTCACCCACAACACCTTTCGAGATCATCTTGTGCTCGAATATGAAATCCCGAAATACGACGGCGATATGGGTAATCCCTGATTTTTCGTACCGCTGACCCAGTCGCAAGTTGGCCAAAAGGTCGAAAATATCCATCGGTATTTCTCAACTCAACACGGACGGGCTTGGTTTTCTAACGAGACTTTCCTCGCGATGGCCCGGTTGCGTGGTATCGGCTGCAATGCCCCCGCGGGCTTCGCCGAGGCGTTCTACGCCGAAAAAATCGTCTTTTGAAGATGTATACTTCGACAAGGTAAACATTTCTTAATCTTCCGTGCTCAAAGTTTGAGTCCGGCGCGCGCTTATAGCCGCCGAAAAGGCGGTTCATTTGCGGTACGTACCCGCGCTCGATGGTCTCCGGGCGCTTGCGGTGATGTCGGTTTACCTATTTCACACCTCGTTTGCTCCGGGTGGCTGGGTGGGAGTGGACATTTTTTTCGTACTCAGCGGGTATTTGATTACTTCCATTCTGTTAGCTGGACTTTGGCGCTTTTGGGGAGGTCAAGCGGCGTAGGACATCAGCTCTGCCAGACGCTGCTCCAAGGGCCTGGGATTTTCGGCGGTTCGTGCGCGTGCGCGCCAAGTTGGATAATCGTCCCGCCATAGGATCGGGCTCACCGCCTCCTCCGCCGACAGCACCCGTCTGACAGCAGCGAGACAGTCCGCGAACGTCGGATCCGGCTTGCGGTACCAGGCAGCGCCGAGCACCGCGAGCGTACCGGTCCTTTCGGCCTGATTGGCCGCCCACAGCGTCACCAGCGAGAACAGACCGAGCAGCAACGGCGTGGTCCGGTGGATGGCCCGATCCGACCACTGCCGTTGGGTCTCGAAGCCGAGATGGCGGCGGGTCTCTTGGAAGATGGGCTCGACCGCCCAGCGCCTCGCATACCATGTCAGGATCTGCAGCGCTGATTGCGCGGGATCGGAGCAGACGAACACGCGCGTCTCGGCGCGCCCGGTCGGGTCCCGAGTTAGCACCCAGCGCACTGGCATAGTCTTGCCGTGCGCGCTCCATAGCGCCGTGCCGGTCGCGACATCGACCGCCCGCTCCGTCCTGCCGTCCTTCGTCTGCCATCCCGGGATGGTCATGCGCACCCACTCGGTGGCTTTCCGCACCGCCCGCGTCCGCGGCGTCAACTGGCGGGTGCCGCGTACACGCGGCCGGCCTTTCTGGCCTTTCTTGCGCGGCGGGGGCGGGTTGAAGAAGCGTGCGTCCAGGCGGCAGCGCGCCACGCACACCGCGCGCTCTCGCAGCGCCCAGAACACGTCGAGGCTGGCGTAGGCGCCGTCTGCCACCATCACCAGCCGTCGGCCCGGACACCAGCGGGCGACCAGCCGCATGGCCCAGGCAGCCTTCTCCGGCAGTGTCTGGTGTCGCCGCTGCCGCCTGGTATCAACCTGCTCTGAGCGGCTCAGGATCGTCAGGAACGGCAGCCCCCATGTGCGTCTGGCAAAACCGGGCCTGACCACCACCTGCAACGACAGCCACCGCAAGCCCTCGGTCTTGACGAAGAAACCGCGGCTCGAGCGCACTGCATCGCGCCAGATCCCCTTGTCGCGGATCCTGGCGCCGCGGCGCCGTTCGACGAAGTCATCCACGGCAATGACCAACGGCTCGTCATCCGGTACGAACGCCTTCTGCAGCAGGCCAAGCAGGATCTTCGCCCCTTGCAGGCCCGACCACTGCGCGCACGAGAGGAACCGATGGAACCGGCTGAACCCCTTGTCCGCGGCGCCGTCCACCGCCCGCAGGGCGGCGCACACCGTCCGTCGGTTGAGGCACAGCAACGCTCCACTCGTCAGCGCCACCGCGTTCAGCCATGAGGGCCGCGTAAACATCGCCGCGAACGGCAGCAGCCACAGCTCCATTGCCCGGATGCCGCCGGATGCATCAACCTTCGCCATGAGCCACTCCCCCAAAAGGCCATACCGCGCCTCGTCTTGAGGGAAAGGAGGGAAGATGGCCGGGTTGCCACAGGGACCACTTCGCCGCCTACTCTCCCGGCTGCCGTCGCGTCTGCTCGCGCGACAACCTCCTGTCAGCCCGATGTCGCCGCCAGGGCTGCCTCCGGTGACCCGTGCCGAGATCTTGTCCCGCTATCGTCACCTGCGCCAGATCAGCAAGGAACAGCACGAGGCTGTCCTGGACATCACCGCTGCCGACGTGCTGCTCGACTGGGCCAGGCGGATCGATCTGACGCAAGGCAGGACGGTGATATCGGACAACGAATATGAAATTGTGCTCGCCGAGGATCTGGCGATTTATCTGGCCCGGTTGGGCCGCCCACACCCGCTCGACCGTTACGCCCGAGCTGCAGGTTTTGCGCCTGGCTCCGACGAAGCGATCGTGCTCGAGGCCATGCGCCATGCCCGTTTCTCGCTCTGGCACATTGAGCGGCACCACGAAACTACCGGTCTGATCTTGCGCGACCTGCTGCGCGACGAGGAGATCTGGCTAATCGACGAGGCCCTAGCGAAGAACGTGCGGCCGGGACAGGAGATGGCCGCACGCCTCATCGTACCCGACCGCTTCGCAATGACGGCTCGCGTCATTGTGCCGATCATCCCGGCTCTGATGACACGCGCGGAGCTGATGGAAGAAGTGTCCATCAGAGCCCCTGCTTTGAGAAGCCTCCAAGGAAAGGCCCTTGCTGGGGACCCCCGTCTTGCCATCGGCATCTATCGCGCCGCCGTGGCCACGGGAGCAATGGACTTCGTCCGCTTCAAGCGAAAATAGGCCAACCTTTCGCTTACAAACGCACCCCAGCTCCCCTCAAAAGCGCTAAAGTCCAGGTTAGCAGAGCACGAAAGAACCGGGGTGATCAGTTTACGTCACTTCTATATGCGCCGCGCCTGCCGGTTGTTGCCGGCGCTCGTTGTCGTCGTGTGCTTTGTTGTCATAATGGCTGTCTGTTTTCAAAATAAGGTGCAGGACACTGAGAGCGATGCTGTGGAGGCATTCTTTTATGTTCTGGACTACCATTACGCTCTGATGCCGCCGGCCGCATATCACGATACGATGCTAACACACCTGTGGTCGTTATCAGCTGGACTTTAGCGCTTTTGAGGGGAGCTGGAGTGCGTTTGTAAGCGAAAGGTTGGCCTATTTTCGCTTGAAGCGGACGAAGTCCATGCCCCAGTGGCCACGGCGGCGCGATAGATGCCGATGGCAAGACGGGGGTCCCCAGCAAGGGCCTTTCCTTGGAGGCTTCTCAAAGCAGGGGCTCTGATGGACACTTCTTCCATCAGCTCCGAGCGTGTCATCAGAGCCGGGATGATCGGCACAATGACGCGAGCCGTCATTGCGAAGCGGTCGGGTACGATGAGGCGTGCGGCCATCTCCCGTCCCGGCCGCACGTTCTTCGCTAGGGCCTGGTCGATTAGCCAGATCTCCTCGTCGCGCAGCAGGTCGCGCAGGATCAGACCGGTGGTTTCGTGGTGCCGCTCAATGTGCCAGAGCGAGAAACGGGCTTGGCGCATGGCCTCGAGCACGATCGCTTCGTCGGAGCCAGGCGCAAAACCTGCAGCTCGGGCGTAACGGTCGAGCGGGTGTGGGCGGCCCAACCGGGCCAGATAAATCGCCAGATCCTCGGCGAGCACAATTTCATATTCGTTGTCCGATATCACCGTCCTGCCTTGCGTCAGATCGATCCGCCTGGCCCAGTCGAGCAGCACGTCGGCAGCGGTGATGTCCAGGACAGCCTCGTGCTGTTCCTTGCTGATCTGGCGCAGGTGACGATAGCGGGACAAGATCTCGGCACGGGTCACCGGAGGCAGCCCTGGCGGCGACATCGGGCTGACAGGAGGTTGTCGCGCGAGCAGACGCGACGGCAGCCGGGAGAGTAGGCGGCGAAGTGGTCCCTGTGGCAACCCGGCCATCTTCCCTCCTTTCCCTCAAGACGAGGCGCGGTATGGCCTTTTGGGGGAGTGGCTCATGGCGAAGGTTGATGCATCCGGCGGCATCCGGGCAATGGAGCTGTGGCTGCTGCCGTTCGCAGCGATGTTTACGCGGCCCTCATGGCTGAACGCGGTGGCGCTGACGAGTGGAGCGTTGCTGTGCCTCAACCGACGGACGGTGTGCGCCGCCCTGCGGGCGGTGGACGGCGCCGCGGACAAGGGGTTCAGGCGGTTCCATCGGTTCCTCTCGTGCGCGCAGTGGTCGGGCCTGCAAGGAGCGAAGATCCTGCTTGGCCTGCTGCAGAAGGCGTTCGTACCGGATGACGAGCCGTTGGTCATTGCCGTGGATGACTTCGTCGAACGGCGCCGCGGCGCCAGGATCCGCGACAAGGGGATCTGGCGCGATGCAGTGCGCTCGAGCCGCGGCGTCTTCGTCAAGACCGAGGGCTTGCGGTGGCTGTCGTTGCAGGTGGTGGTCAGGCCCGGTTTTGCCAGACGCACATGGGGGCTGCCGTTCCTGACGATCCTGAGCCGCTCAGAGCAGGTTGATACCAGGCGGCAGCGGCGGCACCAGACACTGCCGGAGAAGGCTGCCTGGGCCATGCGGCTGGTCGCCCGCTGGTGTCCGGGCCGACGGCTGGTGATGGTGGCGGACGGCGCCTACGCCAGCCTCGACGTGTTCTGGGCGCTGCGAGAGCGCGCGGTGTGCGTGGCGCGCTGCCGCCTGGACGCACGCTTCTTCAACCCGCCCCCGCCGCGCAAGAAAGGCCGGAAAGGCCGGCCGCGTGTGCGCGGCACCCGCCAGCTGACGCCGCGGACGCGGGCGGTGCGGAAAGCCACCAAGTGGGTGCGCATGACCATCCCGGGATGGCGGACGAAAGACGGCAGGACGGAGCGGGCGGTCGATGTCGCGACCGGCACGGCGCTGTGGAGCGCGCACGGCAAGACCATGCCAGTGCGCTGGGTGCTGACTCGGGACCCGACCGGGCGCGCCGAGACGCGCGTGTTCGTCTGCTCCGATCCCGCGCAGTCAGCGCTGCAGATCCTGACATGGTATGCGAGGCGCTGGGCGGTCGAGCCCACCTTCCAAGAGACCCGGCGCCATCTCGGCTTCGAGACCCAACGGCAGTGGTCGGATTGGGCCATCCACCGGACCACGCCGTTGCTGCTCGGTCTGTTCTCGCTGGTGACGCTGTGGGCGGCCAATCAGGCCGAAAGGACCGGCACGCTCGCGGTGCTCGGCGCTGCCTGGTACCGCAAGCCGGATCCGACGTTCGCGGACTGTCTCGCTGCTGTCAGACGGGTGCTGTGGGCCGAGGAGGCGGTGAGCCCGATCCTATGGCGGGACGATTATCCAACTTGGCGCGCACGCGCACGAACCGCCGAAAATCCCAGGCCCCTGGAGCAGCGTCTGGCAGAGCTGATGTCCTATGCCGCTTGACCTCCCCAAAAGCGCCAAAGTCCAGATCAGTAGAAGAGCAGTTTTATATTTTAACCCGAACTACGGATAAGGTTGAGGGGCTTCCCAAAGAACCAAGGCTTTGACAGCATCGGCTTACGAACACTGAGCGTCAAACCCGGGTCTGGAGAGCCCCCTCAATGGCGATCGATATCACAGCGCTGTATTGCTGTCTCGATGACTTCTGCAAGCTGTTCGCAGACTGGGAAGCGCACCGGCTGCTCCCGTCGGAGCAGACCAGGCAGCGCCCAGGCAAGCTGTCGCGCGCCGAGATGCTGTTCATTGTGGTGCTGTTTCATCTCTCGCCGTTCAAGCACTTCAAGGCATTCTACTGCTACGGGATCGGCCAGCAGTATCGCGGCTGCTTTGGCGATCTGCCGCACTATGACCGCTTTGTCAGCCTGATGCCGCGGCTGTTCGTCCCCCTGATGGTGCTGCTGCACAGCCTCAGCGGCGAGCCGAGCGGCGTCTACTTCGCTGATTCAACCAAGCTCGCCGTCTGCCACAATCGCCGCATTCACCGCCATAGGGTGTTCGAGCGCCTCGCCGCACGCGGCAAGACCAGCATGGGCTGGTTCTACGGCCTCAAGCTGCACTTCGTGATCAACCACAAGGGTCAGATCATGGCGCTGAAAATCACCCCCGGCAACACCGCCGACAACACCGCCGACAGCACCGTGCTCGACGCGATGACCCAGCACCTGGCCGGCACTCTCTACGCCGATAAGGGCTACATCGGCCGCGAACTCTTCACCAAACTCTGGCAGCGGGGCTTGCACCTCATCACCAGCATCCGGCGCAACATGCGGAACGATCTCATGCCGCTGGCCGACAAGATCATGCTGCGCAAGCGCTTCCTCATCGAGACCGTACTCGATACTCTGAAATCCGAAATGGGGCTTGAGCATTCACGCCACCGGTCGGTGATCAACGCCATGGTCCATGTCCTGTCCTGCCTCGTCGCCTACGCTTTCAGGCCAGGCAAGCCTTCCATCTCGCTCACAAGCCAACGCCTCAAGGCGTATCCGTAGTTGGGGTTATTTTATGGCCGTTACTGCTGATGGCACTGACGAGCATGTGGAATCGAAGGGCTGTCTTTTTGGGAACATTAGCTTTAATTGGAATTGTCGCCGCTTGGCGGATTTACCTGCTTAGCACTAGACCTGATCTATCCCATCGCATCTATTTTGCATTTGACACCCGGGCGGATGAGTTGCTGATCGGGTGCGCTCTAGGCCTGTGGCAAGGTCGGGTCCTTCTGGTACCGTTTTTGAGACCTCTATGGCCGGTTTTGGTTGCGGCCCTTGGATTGGTCGTTATAAAGATGAGCAACTTTGATCCATTAACATCGCTCAGCTATCCACTACTTGGCGCGTCTGCCGGCTGCTTGATCATAATTCTAACCGACGAGGGAAGCAGTATTCTGAAGCGACTGTTAAGCCTCTCGCCTATTGTGGCATTGGGTCGGATCTCATACGGCTTTTACCTATGGCATTTACCGATTATCATGATCGTCAACGACCATTTGGTTCGTCATCGGACTATACTGGCATTTTGTCTAACCCTCGCTGCGTCCGCAACCTCCTACTGGTTGATCGAACGCCCTTTTCTCCACCTAAAACCACCCGCATGGGCTCAGCGTTGTTGTGATCGTCGAGTGCCGCCGTTCCCTTGCCCCCGCGCGGAAGCGAAGCCGTGCCCAGCCGCGCCGTCGGAGAGGCGATAGCGAGTTTGCCGCGCTCCGTAAACACGATTACCAATGGTATTACGCCGACGTCGCGAAAGGCGGCCAGCTGAGGTCACGGTCGCTGATCACGGCGACAGGAAGCGGCCAAACGACACCAAACGCTGGGTCATCATAGCAGTAGCCGCCAGCCAATTCCGGTGCGTAGAACGCCGAGATCTGGTAGGCAATCTCGGCATCGTAGGTCAGGGTTTGAAAGCCGTGAGCAAAGCCTTTGGGCACGTAGACCCCTCGCCGATTTTCGGCGGTCAGTTCGAACCCTTGCCAGTGAAGATAGGTTGGCGACCGCGGTCTCAGATCAACGATCACATCAAAGATCGCGCCAGGCGTGCATCGGACGATTTTTGTCTCTTCGTGCGGTGGTTCGCTGGAAATGCAGACCCCGCACCGTGCCGCGATGCCGGTTGAAGGACAGGCTTTCCTGCGCGATCTCGGTATCGAGGCCTTGGGCACTCAGCTCCTGCCGACACCAAGTGCGCGCGAAGAACCCGCGTTCGTCCTCTCTCGGTTCAATGTCGATCAGCCATGCATCGTTCAGGCGTGTCGCGCCGAATATCATTTCGGCTCTCCTCCTGCTGTCTGTTCAGCGAACGGACGCCAATAAAAATCGGCATCGATCTGTTGCGTCTTGATCAAGTATTTCAACTGTTCAAGCCTGGCGAATCCGCGGAAGAGAAACATCTCCTCTGTCATTCCCACCCGCTCGAAGATATCGCGCAACTGACGCGCGCCGAGTTCGCCCGGCCAGCGACAGCGGAACATAGGCAAATGTCGCCGGATCTTGTCAAAGGAGGTCCGGTAGCTGCGGTTGTCTCCGCTTGGCCGGCCAAATGTCACGGCGCAGCCGTCAAAGACCTGTCCGACTATGGCGGCAATTTCGCGAATGCGGTAATTCTGCTCGTTGTCGCCTACATTAAAGATTTCATTGTGCACTGCCTCACGCGGCGCCCCCAGGGCGAGGATGACCGCCTGGCAGATGTCCTCGACGTGGACCAGCGGCCGCCACGGCGTGCCGTCGCTCGTCATCCTGATCTCTCTCGTGGTCCAGGCAAAGCCGGCAAGATTGTTGAGGACAATGTCGAAGCGCATGCGCGGGCTGGCGCCGAATGCAGTCGCGTTGCGCAAGAACACAGGTGAGAAATCGGCGTCGGCAAGCGCCCCGACATCACGCTCGACGAGCACCTTGCACTTGGCATAAGCGGTCTGCGGGTTGAGCGGAGAAATCTCGCTCCGTTCGCCACCGTCCTCGGCGGCTCCATAGACGCTGCACGACGAGGTGTAGACAAAGCGCGAGACACCGGCCTCTTTGCAGGTCCGCGCGAGCGTGACCGAGCCGATGTGGTTGATCGCGTGGGTTGTGCGTTCGTTCAGCTCTCCCAGAGGATCATTCGAAAGTTCAGCAAGATGAACGACCGCGTCGAACCCCTCGACATCCTTCGCCGTAATCCGCCGCACATCCTCGGTAAAGGTGAATGGTCGCGGGCTGTTATCATTGTAAAGCCAGCCGTCACGGTAGAAGCCGCAATCAAGCCCCACCACGTCAAATCCGTGCTGCAACAGCCGCGGTGCGAGAACGGCACCGATATACCCGTCTACGCCGGTAACCAATACTCGCATTCCCGCCATGTCTACCTCTTCAAAACGCCAATTTCGAAAATCCGAAGATCTGCGTCGTTAGAAGGTGATCGATATTTTCAACAAATTAGCCGAAATCGTCAGATATCGCCAGTTTTTTCGATAAAGGCCGCCGGTCTCAGGCGGTACATAATTTGTTTGGCACTGGCAAGAGTGACATTTTTCAGGGCCTTCTTCGCAGTTGCGCCGATTTCTGGTGTCCATATGTCTCGGAGTACTCTCTGAAACCCCTTGCCTCGTTTACGTCTTTTGCATAGGACGCAGCACGATATCGGTCACTTCGCTCGTTCGGGGCAGCCGCAGCAAAGCGAGGACAACTTGCGCGATGTCGGCGGGCTGGATCAGCCGTTCCGGCGGGTAGGGACGTCCCTCGGCCGCAAAAATTGCACGCTGCCGCTCGCTCGCCGTTCGTCCGAGGAAGACCGACGTGACACGCACGCCGCTTGCATTGACTTCGTCTCGCAGGCTGTCGGCCACGGCCTTCATTGCGTGCTTGGTGGCCGCGTATTGAGCGAGCCCGGCCGCAGCCTTGAGCGCTTGCGACGAGTTGATGAACACGACCTGTCCGTGGGCTTCGATCAGCAGCGGCAGCAGGCGCTGAAGAAGTGCATAAGGCCCGACAAGATTGGCGGCTATCTGGTGATCGAAGACCTTGGGCTCGTGTGAGCGCTGGTATGTGCCGGAACTCAGAACGAGGACATCCAAACGACTTCGCAACGCAATTTCTGTATTGACATGGCCAATCGCATCGCTGTCGGTCAGATCAGCGACCAAGTATCGGCAGTTGTGCGCAAAATTCGCTGGTGGCGGCGGCTCAGCCAGCCTCGCCATGCTGCGGCCCAGCATAAAAACCTCGGCACCGGCAGCGAGAAGATCGAAGGCAATTGCGCGCCCGATATCTCCCGACGCTCCGGCCACCAAAGCAACCGCCCTGTCGAGGCTCATCTCTGCTCGCATCCTGTTTAAACTGATCAACGTGGATCCGGTATCAGCTCAAGAAGATCGGCGGCGAGGAGCGCGTCGGCGGCCGCGCGGATTGTCACGAACGGAACCCCGGCGCGTTCGGCCATGTCGAACAATGAATGACGGCCGTCAGCAAGGTTCAAGACCCACAACAGCGCCATTTGGTCGTAGCTCGCAGCACGTTGTCCGCCCATACTGCCGTAGAGCCCGCGCCGGCCGAGTTGCGGTTCGCCCTTCGGATTGCGGCTTGCGTAAAGGGCATCTCCTTCGATGACAGCGACGATACGCTGTAGCACCGAGAACGAATGGGTGAGGCTCTCGGGGCGCAGCAACGAAAGATTGTCGGCCGAGCTGTGATATTCCGGATACTCACCGTTAGGCGTGCGCATTAAGCAACCGACCGGCAAGTCGAAGCCGGGCGAGCAGTACTGTCGCTCATCGTACCCATAAGGAATAAACTGGGTAATCCGGGACGGTACCTGATCGTGGCTCAGCACGTGCGCGACGATGCGGTCGATCGCGGCCTTTCCTCTTCGGCTCTGTTTGTAGGTCATACCACCCGCATCGCCGAGGCACGAAAGCACGAGGCCATGGGTAATTTGTCCGATCTTGTCCTCGTTGCGCGCAAGCCAAGTAAGCGATCCGATTGTGCCCGGGATAAATAAAAAACGATAGCTATGGCGCGGCCGCAGTTTCTGAATGTGGCGCGCCAGCATCGTCGCCACCACGATTCCCGAGAGATTGTCGTTCGCCAGCGAAGGATGGCAAATATGGCAGGAAAATAATACCGTGTCGTCGGTATCACCCGGGATAAACAGCTCACCATAGCTGAGATGGCCGGGCTTTCAGATCAGAGTCGATCACCACCCGATAGAGCCCGTCAGCGAGCTCGGATAACTGGCGATCGGTTAAACAAAAACCCCAATTTTCTGTGTAATAGGAGGTGCGATAAGGGATCCAGTCGGGGTGTTCCGGCAAGCTGTGGAGATGCGGACGCAACTCGGCAAGCGGCATGACGGCATTGATCGGAAGGCTGTATTGGACGACGTGCAGATTGTTTGACGCAAAGTCGACAACGTGCGTGCCGTCATCGCGCGCAATATAGGCATCGCGAATGTTCCACTCGGGCGGCACGGTCCAATCCAGAACCGGGGTCCCCGACGGAACCTCATTAACCTCTAGCGGAATGTGACATTGCAGGATCGCCAGCGTCTGTCGCACACCGTCCCCGGTGATGCTGCGGCAGATCGGGAACAGCTTTTGCACGAGCAGCGTTATCATTGCTTTTCTCTGCTCGTCGTAGCCGGGTGCGTACCCGTCAGGGGAGGCACTCTCGCCGCTCACATCACAGCTCCTCAAAAATGACAACTCGTTAACCGCGAGGCATCAAGGCCGGTTGGGCGGATAACCAGAAAGCTTGTGCCGCCGCATCGGCGATAGCCTCGCCACAGCCCGAGCAGATTCTTTATAGCTTTAAAAACGGGCCGGGTGAATAAGCAATAGCGATCCGATCAACATCCTTGGGTCAATTCTGGCGATCCCGCGGTTTCGCTTCCCTCGTCCGGTGCCAGGAATATCGATGCCGTCATCTGCTTCCGGAGTTCGCTTCAGTTCACACTCCCTCAGTTGTAGAGGCAATTTTTACTCAAGGGATTCTGTTAACCTCGTTGATAGGCGGCTCGATTGCATCGAGGCGCGGCGTGCCGGACCCGACGTTGGATTGCCGCCACACTTCCCAAGGTGGTTGCCCGCCTTCATACAGATCGTCCAGCTGTTGTTTGTCCTTAAACGTATCCATGGCAGCAAAAAAACCATCGTATTCGTAGGCGGCTAATTGTCGATCTTCGATCAGTCGCTGAAACGGTTCGATAACGAGCTCTTCGCCGGTGCGCATATATCTGAAAATATCACTCTTCAAAACAAAAAATCCGGAATTGATACGGATCTCTGATTGCTTGAACTCCCTGATCTTCGTAACGAGCCCGCCAGCGCCGGTCTCCACCAAGTGGTAACTGAGGTTGGGCTTGACGCTCACAAAAGTGGCGATCTTGTCCCGAGCGCGAGCATAATCGAGATAGCTCGAAAAATCGAGATCGGTCAGGCCATCTGCGTAATTTGCAAGAAATACTTCTTCATCCGCGACATATTTCTGCACGGATTGCAGTCGTTGCCCGATATTGGCGCGGAGGCCAGTGTCAGCGAAGGTGATCTGCCAATCATGAATATCGCTATTGGCAAGGGCGACGCTCTTACCGCCATCGGAGAAGACGAAGTCATTCGATAAGCACTCATCGTAATTCAAAAAATATTGCTTGATCAGATCGCCGCGATAGCCGAGGCAAAGAATGAACTCCTTGTGCCCGAAATGCGCAAAGTATTTCATTACATGCCAGAGGATTGGACGATAGCCGATCGGCACCATCGGCTTGGGAATATGGTCCGCGTAGTCTCGCAAGCGTAATCCCAGCCCGCCACAGAACAACACTACCTTCATCGGCATTCACTCCTCTAGAATGTATAAAGCGCTGCCTCAGATATGCGCGCCACCTGCCGCTATTGTGCCGCGGTTGCGCACTGGGCTATATAATACCGTGAGGATCCGGTGATACTGCTCATCTAACGCATCGCGAAAGCTTGTGATCTCTAGTGCGATGTGCTGCTTAGTGGACGCCGCATTTTTCTCAAGCACGACCACCCTTTCGATCAGTGCGTCGACATCGATGCGCTCGATATCTTGGCAAAATTCTCCCAACCCGACGCTGTCCATCAGGGGCTGGAATTTTTCGTGATACGAAATCGCGAGCACCGGCTTTCCGAGCATCAGTGCCAGCAGCAAATTGTGAAACCGGCAGGAAACCACGACATCGACCGTCGATAGTTGTGAAAGCAGCTGATCGACGGAGGAGGCGGGTTCATCGATTATCCTGCCGTCTTCATACTTAACTCCACGCTGTTCCAATGCCCTTCTCAGGTCTTGCCTCACTCCCTGATCCCACACGGCATCACCGATCAGGATGCGCACCATGTATTTAAGTTTGAGTAAGCCAATCACAAAAGCCGCAAGGCGCTCGATATAATCACAATAAATCGTATTATCATTCCCGGACCGGCCGTAATAATTCATCACACCGACGCCTATCACAGTCCCGCCTAGCGACGGATTATGATCAGGAGGTACTTTAGCTTCTGGTAGACTAAACGCGAGATCTGGATATACGGCGTCATTCAAAACATCGACACCGATCGCTCCGAGGTGGTCTTTCGAAGAACGATCACGGTATGAACGGTAATCTGCAAGTGACAAGGCCACCTTAATCAACGATCTGCTCAGCGGATGGCGGATCGGACCTCCTCCGACGCTGACAAACAGCAGTTTACAGCGGCACAACTTAGCGGTGACCGCCCATCGAAATATATCATAATGCAAGCCAAATGGCGATATCGCGTAATCACCCACCATTCCCGTTCCCGTCATAATAAGTAAATCGCTGTCTCTTAATTCGACGATCCCCTTGAGCCATCGATATGTCTCAAGGAATGGACGGGCACAGATCCGCAGCAGGGTCTCCAAAGGTATAGAGACTTGAAACCACCGGTGTCGCTCGATTACGCCGCCCAAGTCGTTTCCGTTCGACCGTCTCGACAGCCCGTTGTTTCTTTTAGGCCCACCGGAACGTCTCCAGCCCGGAAAGGGTGCTCTGATAGGGATAGCGGAAATGTTGTGTTCTGAAGCCGCGTTCTCAGGCGCCGGACAAACACAACTGATCTCCGCATTCGGCAAGTGCCTGCGCAGATTATAAACCATCGCTTGAAGCGTTGCCTCGTTGCCGAGGTTGCCGGTCCCAAAGCTGCCAAAAAGCGCGATTTTTGGCCTCATCTGATCAGGTTTCATGTTGCCGATCCCCCGGATCAGTGCGGCCAATTAAGGCGCGGGGTTGCGGCCGCATCGCTCGCATCGGCGATGGCGGCAAAGACAGCCATGTCTTTCAGGCGCCGCTCCCGTGCCGCCATCCCCGGCGAGGGCTCAATCCCGGCCACTCGAAACATTTCGGACCACCGATATAGCCAATCGTGATGCAGTAATGCCTGCTGCGCGTTTCGTTTGCCAATCGCGGCCATTCGTTCCGCCTCGGAACCGAGGTCGTTAAAAACGGCGATGATGTCCGACCCATCGGGATCGATCGGGACCACGGCTTCCGGCCACCCGAATAACGCGCTGAAGGCTTCACAATCGGGAGCGTCGCCGATCATCACTGTGCCCGCGGCCGCTCCTTCGAAATATCGATAACCAATCTCGATTTGGCCGCGCCGCTCATCGGGGGCATCCATCTTGGCGGCCGATACCACGAAGTACCGACTTCGTTTGGCCAGGTTCGCGTAGAGATTACGGTGCTGCCGGTGGTCGTGTACCTCGTTGAAAGCAACGTTCACAAGCGTGTCATGGACATAAAAAAGTTCGCCTCGCTCTGCTGCCTTGAGCAATTCACGATGAATGCTCTCGTATCGACGTCCGACACTGTACACATCGATAACGCGCACGGGCGGGTCGGGAAAAGGACTAAATCGAAGCGCATCAATGCCGCCTGGCAGCCAGTAGCAAGGCCGATTGATCGCCTTTGATAATGCCTCGACAGTGCCCTTGCAGCCGATGAAGATATAATCGAATTGGTTGAGGACATGCAACCAATATTTGTAGTCTGGTATTTGCGACACCCACAGCTCGTCGAGCCAACACACGCCGATCCTGCAGTGATCTCTCCAGCGTTTAATCGCGTTGATATAGGGAAGATCCCAAAACGTAGCGCAGGCGACGATAAATACATCGTAATCCCGCGTCAGCCGGACCTTTTTGAGGCCCGGATTCGCGAAAATTAATCTCCGCGAAACGTCGCGATAGAGAGGCGTTCTCAACCAGTATTCGTCGACCCGCGCCCCCCAGCCCATATCTAAACAGATCAAATCCACATCACCGGTCTCGACCAGGACGTCCTGCGCCTCATAAAGTCCGCAGCGATGCGCTTTTCTTGTGAAATTTCGCCAAGTCGGCATGCAGATGCTCGGCGATTCTGATCGAACAGAGGATTTTGCCGCCTGTCGCAACATGTGCTTGTTGACAACTTTCATCCAGCCTCTCCCGCTCTGCCGTAGATGCAGTGCATCAACCTTCGAAGGTAATCACGCCCAGATCTCAATCTTTAGGGAGAGAGACCAACTTGGTTGGATCATCGATGCTGTAAGTCGGTGCGAAGACTGACACTGGAAGTCGAGTTCGGCTTTCGTCCATTGTCGTTCAAGTCTGTTTTCTGTTCTCAAAGCCGACCCTAAGCCGAGACCGAGACCGTCCGCCCAATTGCTGACGGTCCGCGCAATCCCCTCAAAAGATCGAGGTACAGTGACCGCTGTCCTGCCGCAAATAAGAGCACCGCGAAGAACGCGACGAACAGAACGCTGCTCTCCAGGACGAGTCGCGGCAACGGTGAAAGGTATTGGTTACAGATCACCTGGACCCCGAAAACGAGCCCTCCAGCCAAGAGACCTGCGAGTACGGGACGGCTCACCGCCAGCAGAATGTCCGTTAGAGAAATCGCAGTGCCGTATACACACCAAGTGACATGCGGAATGACCCACAACGACATCACCGCAGAGTAGGCGAAGCCGACCCCTTTGGGTCCATAGGGCAATCCAATAAGAAAACCAGTGATCATGATCGGGGCGAGGACAAGAGCCATCTTCAAACAGCGAGCGACCAATCCGATCGAATAGACCAGCCATCCCAAGGGATTGATAATCGCCAGGACCGCGATCGTCGGTGCCAGCACGCGAACGATCGCCGCCGCATCCTTCCATTTCGGCCCGAGGAGAACGAACACCAAATCGTCCGCAAAAAGCGCGCAGGCGATCGAAATCGGCAGGGTTAGTCCGAGAACCAGGCTAAAGCCCTTCAGGAAGTAGCTCCTGAGGCGAATGGGATCGTGCTGCAGTCGCGATAACGCCGCAAACGCCACCTCGCCAACCGCCGAATTCACGCTGGCTGTCGGAATGTTGACCAGCTGGTACGCCCTTCCGTAGATGCCGATTGCATCGACACCCCAGACACGGCCAATCAGGACCTTGTCGGCATTGTAAGCGATGTAAGCCACCAAGCCATTTAAGGTGAGAGTACCGCCAAAACGAATCATCGATCGGATCCCTACCCGCCGGTGTGGCATCTTCGGAATCCAGCCGGTCGCCAGCCAGAAACCGATCGTGGCCGCAAGTGGAGAAGTGACCGACATCGCGACGAGCGCCCAGTATCCGTAGCCAGCTTTCGCCCCGCCGATCCCAATCGCCGCACTGATGACAAAGGAAACCGTGGTTATTGTGGCTAACGTGGTAAAACGCATCCGACGTTGCAGAAGGGCTGAATGCTGCACTCCCGCCGCGTTAAAAAGAAAACCCGCTGCTAGGACACCTGTTATGCCAAAGAGTTCAGGTTGATGGTAAAAGGCAGCAATAGCAGGGGCCATTGCCACTACTATCAGCGCAAGCAGCGCGCCGAACGATATGTTGATCCAGAATAACGTTGAAATCTGTTCATCCGTAATGGTCGGGCGCTGAATGGTGGCAGATGACAGGCCGAAATCTCGAAACCACGTCAGGACTTCCGTGAACGCGGTCACCATGCCCATCAATCCGAAGTCTTTTGGGCCCAACAGGCGCGCGAGGATCATCAGCGACGCGATCCGAAGCAAGAAACTCGCCCCTTGGGAGCACAATCTTGCTAGACCGCCACGGATCGTTTTACGCTTAAGATCCTCCATTCGCTTCCTCAGAGCGGCAACAGGTTCACGCAATGCTCTCGATGCGCGTGATTTGCAGTTCGCAGCATTGGCCAATGTTAGTGGAAAGTCAGCTATCTATGGCGAGATTGATTGGCACTTCGGCGACCGAAATGAACATTTGTGCCGCAGCACGAAGATCAAGCGCACCGAAGGTTTACCGTTTCCGACACGGCGCGGGTTTGAAACCGCCACGGGAGCTGGAGATAGTTGATTTACAAGAAGGTCATCATAGACCGGCTCGCCGCGCTCTCATTTCGCCCCGACGCAAGCCGCCTCGAGCTTCGGTTCGTTCTCCCCAGATCCGATCAACTGGAACGCCGTTGCGTATCGCCGCCTCCAATCCTGCCTAGTCTTGTCCAAAGGCTCCAAACCTCCATATTGAAATGGCCAGAAATTATTCATGGGGGGGTCCCCCTCGTGGATCTCCTCTAGGAGCTCTTGCACGGGGTGCCATCCCAAATCGTCTGCGACCTTTGTCCGCACGTCCAAGTCAATGCCGGAAACGACCAGATACCCCTCTGGATTTACCAAGCGTGCGATGTTGCGCAAGCATCGCTCTGCTATTGGCGGATCCATGTGACAAAGAAAATTGTTCGCAACGACGATATCTTGACGACCCAGCAGGTCGACAATCTCGCCGTCCGCCGCATCGCCAACGTGCCACTCAATCCCATCTCTGATCCGCGATTTGACTGTCACCAGATCGCCATCCCGGTCAAACAATTCCTCAATCTCAGCCTTTGTCATGCGTTCGAAAAGATTTGCCGAGTGCGCCCCCACGAGGGAGTATACGCCGCTTTTTCCAATTTCCACCGCCTGCTTGGATAAATCCACCGCTTGCAAGATCAGCTTCAAATCCGGCCGCGCAGATCGTATTCGCCATGCAATTGAATAGACCTCTGCACCAGTGCTGCAGCCCAACACGGCTACTCTCAGCGCACCAGCCTTGCGACCGCGCTCGACCAGCCGTCCTATCAACTCGAGCTGAGGACGATTGCGAAAAAAATGCGTGGCAAAAGCTTGCGCCCGAACACCATGTATTCTGGCCAACGAGTGCAAGAAGCTACCATATCGCCGAACCGGGGCGAGCGTGGTCAGGGTCGCAGGAAGGGTGTTCCACAATACCTGATTAATGCGCAAATACGCACCGATCGGCGATTTATCAAACACTCGCAATTTCGCCAACTGCGCGAGCGCCGACCCGTCATTTTCTTCGGGTGGGAAATCTCTGTGCAATACATCTGGGTTCCATTTGGTGTGAGTATCGTTGTGGGGTAACCAGCGCCCGCTCTGGAAGAGTAGCAATGTCATTTGTCCTGAATAGGAATATTCAACCTTAGGCGGAATCTCCACCAGCATCCCAGAACCAACCGGATATATATGATCCTCAATCGTAAAATAGCCGCTTCCGGAGATGATAAAGTAAGTCCGAGTAATACGGTTACTTACAATAAAGGTATCGTGTCCCTTTCCGACTTCCACATAATCAATCGTGAGGTCCTTTTGTTTCAATGGACCGAATGCGTAACCGGCCAGGCCGTTTCCAGTAAATGACGGTAAAGGTGACCGCGAATATGTGTACTGCATCGTCTTCATCTCCGCGAATGCTGCTGCGCCTCAGCAGCAAGCAAATCCGCGGCATCAAGTGAGTTTCTAGCGCCGCAGGAAAATATCACAATTGCAAGAATAATCAATATGTATCGTCCTCTGCCGCCAACGCGGGAGTTCGTTGCACGCCAAAACCCGACATCGCCGCAAAGGAAGGCACTGAACCGACATTCGCCAGATTCCCGGCGATTTTGAGGCCAGGATCGCCCTTTTGACCGGCTCGGGCAACGGCAAATTGCCTTCGTCGCGGGCAAGAGGCGATCGAAGCCGGCGGTTGACGGCACCGCAACGCTGATACGCACCGTTTTGCCTGTATCGAGGCATGCCTCTCCCCCCGTAGCCCGCGCATTTGATCTCCCTGGCCCCCTCATGCCGGCGCGGGTGGTGCCCGCAACCGGGTGATCAAGGACAGGATTTCGGCGAACATCTGTCGCGGGACAGCAATCTCGGCCATCTGGAAGGTCACGTAGATCCCGTGGGACGTGGATAGCGACCGGTTCCAAGGGACAGACTGGTTGCAAATCCACTCAACCTGGAGGCAACAATGCCACTCGAGCGCCACCCCGAAGAGCCGAACGCTATCCAAACCAATCGCGGCGCAATTTTCGTCTCATTGGAACTCAGTCGTTCAACTTGGCTGATCACATCGCTGTCGCCGGGCGGCGGAGCGAAGATGTCGAAACACGCGATACGTGGCGGCAAGGTCGCCGGGCTCCTGGAGCGCTTTGCGCAACTTCGGGAGAAAGCGCGGACGAGGACAGGGGAGATCTTCCCATTTGTCGTGATCCAGGAGGCAGGCCTCGACGGGTTCTGGAGCCATCGGGTGTTGCAGGCGGAAGGGATCGAAAGCCACGTGGTCGATCCGGCCTCGATCGCGACCTCGCGCCGGCGCCGACGGGCAAAGACCGACAAGATCGACGGCGAAGCAAGATCGACGGCGAAGCAAGATCGACGGCGAAGCGCTGCTGCGAGCGCTGCCGGCATACAAGCGCGGCGAACCTCGGGTGCGCGCGATGGCTAAGGTGCCCACACCCGAGGAGGAAGATCGCCGTCGCCTCTGCCGCGAGCGCAAGGTGCTGATTGCTGAGCGGGTCAAACACCTAAATCGCATCAAAGGACTGCTGTTCGCGCAGGGGATATCCGGCTACGAGCCGCTGCACCGCGACCGACGGTCGCGGCTGGAAGAGCTTCAGACCGGCGATGGTCGCCTATTGCCGGAGCATCTGAAGGCGCAGGTTCGCCGCGAACTCGATCGGCTAGAACTTCTCCTCGATCAGATCAAAGCGGTTGAGGTCGAGCGGGATGCGCTGCTTGCCGTGGAAGAAACTGACGCGCCAGCACCGGCGGCGATGTTACTCGACATCAAGGGCATCGGACCCGAGTTCGCCGTCATCCTCTGGTCGGAAGGACTGTTCCGACACTTCGACAACCGACGATAGGTTGCTGCTTACGCGGGCTTGGCGCCGACACCCTGGCAAAGCGGATCGGTCGATCGCGAGCAGGAAATGTAGAATGGCCTCGTCTTCCTGAGCCCAGCCCGCCGCAAGCGGGATCTTAGTGCAGCCGTTGCGAGCGGCGACCGAATGTGAGTTTGATCGTGCCCGGAAACCGGGCCGCGTCATGCAAGCGGGCTCAGACCTCGGATGCCGAACAGACGCTGGAGACCCGCTGATGTCACTCGGATACGATACCCTTGACCTGAACCTCCCATGTGAGCGGCCATGACTCACCACCTTCGCGCCAATCTTGATCAGCTTCTCGCGCAGGCTGGTCAGCGACCACGGTTCCGCCGGCTTGGGCAGCGCCAGCGTCCGCATGAAATTCCCAAGGTTATACGCGAGCACATGGAGCTGGAGGTGGACGGCGTTGGCAGCGAAGGTGCGGCATGACAGCCGGGTCCATTTGATCGCGCCCTTGCCCTCCTTGATGAACTGCTCGCAGGTGCCGGGTTGGTTGTAGAAGGCGACGACGCGCTCGGCCGCGCCAGGTTGGTGACGATGAAACCGACGCGCGGATAAAGCTTACCCGGATGCCAATCGACCTTGGCCACCACGCGGCACGGCTTGCTCCAGCTCTGCGCCCGATAGCTGAAGCTGGCGAAGGAGCGGCGCACTTCATGCGGCGGTCGTCCGACCGGACGCTTGAGCAGATATCCGATCCTGTCCTGCAAGACCCGGTTGGCTGGAAGCCGGATCGTGTAGCCGATGCCCTCGGCTTCGAGGAACTCGTATATCCCGGGATTGGCGAAAGCCGCATCGCCTCGGAAATAGAGCCGCTTCACCATGCCCTGGTAGCGAGCCACCACCGGCTCCAGCGCCACGCGCCAGCTGTCGGCGCTGTGCACGTTGCCCGGTCGTAGGGCACACCGCTCGACATCGCCGAGCTGGTTGAACACGAACAGCGGGTGGTAGCAGGTGCAGCCGAAATGTCCGTTGTAGGCGCTGCCTTCCTGCTCGCCATAGGGCTCTCGCTCGAATCCATGTCGAGAACGATAGTCCTCGGCGATCACCGCAGGTGCACCTTGTCGATCCACTAGCCGGGCAGATCGGCGAGCGCGGCAAGGTTCTCGGGGCGGCTCAGCCACTTCGTCTCGAACCGGCCCATCTGGCTGGCCGAGGCGGCAGCCCCCATGATCGCCCGATCGCCGACTACCCAGCGCATCGCCGGATCGCGATACAGCCTCTCGGCGTCGTTCACGTCCACATAGCCGGCCAATCGCCCGAACACCGATTGGCGCAGCAAGCCGGCGAGCCGATGGCGGCCGTTCTTGCCGGTGCGCGCGTCAGCGAGCGTATCGGCACCCGTGTCGGTCAGCCACAGCGTGTCATCCAGCTCGCGGTAAGCCAGCAACCCGGCATCGGAGGTGATCGCGGAGCCGCGAAATCGCAGCCGCCGGTCGAAGTCGAGCCTCAGAGCGCCCTTGTCCGCTTCACCCGTCGGGTCCGCCATCGCCGCCTCGGTTGGTTCCCAATAAAGTGCTGAATCTTATACGGAAACGGTCTCGGACGCGCTCAAAATTGCCGCGTCATCCGGCGAATTCGGGCTGAATTACAAAGATCGGTCGGAGCCGCCGCTTGGGGATGAACCGGGAGAATGCCGATGTTCCTCGAGGGCAGAAGCGCGAAACTGACGCAGTGGCAGACCGATCACGGCAATCGTCATGGACCGGGTTGGCCACAATCCGGTCGGTTTCGCGCTGCACGCATTTCAGATACGCCGCCGCCATTGAGAGAAAGCGAGCAGCCGGGTGCCCCAGATTTTGGCTGCCATCGGTTGTGAGCGAATTGGTTGCCGCAGTGCCCGGTAAAGTGGCATATTCATACCCAAGGCTCTGACATCGGCAGAATGTCGGCCACATCGTTATCCGACCAAAAACCCCGCGCGGCAAATTTCAAGATACGTCGCGAGCGCCCGCCGAGCAGGATATTTTTTCAGACTCTTCACTCTCAGGAGATTTGGGAATGCCGCTGAACGTGGTCGCTGAACGAGACTTCGTTGGCGCTGATCAGGAGCGATTTGCAGCTATTTCAGGAGATCGCAATCCTATTCACATGGACGCCATTGCCGCCCGACGGACCTTGGCCGGGTTTCCCGTGGTTCACGGTGTTCATGCAGTGCTCTGGGCGTTGGACAATCTATTTCGCTACCTACCGAATCTTGCGCCGGTGGCATCGATCCAGGCCGCTTTCGAGAAAATGATTTACGTTGGCGATCGCGTCCAGGCAGTCTTAGCGCATCGCGACGAACAGCGTTTGCGCGTCGAAGTACTCGTCGAGGGGATCAGGGCGGTGCGTCTCGAGGTGGCTTTGGGCGACCCGCGGTCGAGCAACGACACGGCCGCGAGCGGAGCGCTGCTCCGGCCGACCGAGCCTCTCGTCTTGACGTTTGAGCAGATGGTCAGCTGTCATGGGCGGATTCCGTTTTTCTCTGTCCTGGACGCTGGCGCTCAGATGTTTCCCGCTGCGGCCGGTGCGTTGGGTGCCGATCGAGTGGCTGGGCTCGCCTGCTCTTCATTTCTCGTTGGCATGGTTTGTCCTGGCCTCCATTCAATTTACCGCGGGCTGACCCTTGTCGCCACGACGCCGAGCAAGGCCGATCATAACAGCCTGCATTTTCGAGTAGTCCAAAGCGACCCTCGCTTTCGCCTGGTGAAGCTGGCTGTTTCGGGCGGCGGTTGGACGGGGTCCCTCGATGCGCATGCGCGGCCCGAGCCCGCGGCTCAGACAGATTTGCCCAGCATTGCAACCAAGGTGACGCCGGGGGAATTCCGAGATGCGTCCGCGCTCGTTATTGGCGGATCGCGGGGGTTGGGCGAACTGATCGGTAAAATTGTTGCCGTGGGCGGCGGGCATGTTACGCTGACCTACTCGGTTGGCGAGGCGGATGCTCGCCGCGTACAGGCGGAAATAATAGTCTATGGCGGCCGTTGCGACGTCATTCATTATGATGTCCGGGCGAACCCGCATCAACAAATATCGCATTTATCTGCCTGTCCAACCCAGCTTTATTATTTACCAACGCCAATAATTTCCCGGCGCAAGAGTGCTGTCTTTAGTCAGCGACGGTTTCAGGAGTTTTTTTCTTCTACGTAACCGCGTTTTATCAGCTCTGTAGCGAGTTGCGCTCACGGTTTAAACAGAGAATTACCGTATTCTATCCGTCCTCGGTTTATGTCGATGCTCGACCTGAGGGCATGACTGAATATGCTATGGCCAAGGCCGCGGGCGAGATTCTTTGTGCCGACATGCAGCCATTCGAGAGCCCAGGCCGAATTCTGGTACGCCGCCTGCCTCGGTTGCCGACAGATCAGACGGCTTCGCTCTTGAAACTCGAAACCGCCGACCCAATCAGCGTGATACTACCGATCATTAGGGAGGTTTATGCCGATCAAGGTGGTGAGTAAGCGAGGGTCGATCGCTGAGTCGATCGCTCTGAACAGGCGTCGCTCTGACCTCCTGATAGTCCGATCGCGCTCTTCGCTTCCGGCTAAGGCATCAAGGCCGCAGTTCGGCAACTCCGCTGGCGTTGATGCGATCGTCGAACCGGCCCGCTGGGAAGGCGAGCATCGCCCTCGGAAGATCGGCGAACTCATGCCGGAAATGCGGCTCGCCTTTTGATTTCTTGCGACGGATCTGGCAGTAGATCAAGTAGATCCGACCTCGCCGTCGGTTCGATCTCAGTTGGATTGGCGGTTAGAACTGCCAGTACAAAAACTCACTCGGACCGGCTGTCGAGACGATTGCGATCGCCGCGATCGCCGACATTGCAATTGCCCAAGGAAGCGAGGCATCCCATTCGACGATTTTTGCAAGCGCAAGCTTAGCTGACTGTGGCTTTATGCCTAATGCCGGTTCAAAACGAGCGAGGATTTGAAGTGTGTTGGGACACGCGAGAGCGATCAACATCAGGACCGCAATCCAAATCGCGGCCTTTATGAAATCTTGACTGTCCCAGGATACGGCAACCACGCCGACCCGGTGGAGCGTGCTGGTCAGCGGCCCCAGACGATCGAAGAGACCCTGTGGCAGCGCTATGCCGTTTAGTCCGATGAGGCCCCTGACCAAGTCGATAGCCGACTTTATCGTCGGTGCTCGAAAGAACACCATCGCGGTCGTGACCGAGACAAAGGTCAATGCCCAACCCGCAGGCTTCATGACGCGTTCATAGCTGAGCCTGTTCGGCCACAGCCGGGCGGCAAATATGCGCCAGCCATGATTGACCGTGAGATAGAAACCGTGAAGCAATCCCCACACGACAAATCCATATCCGGCTCCATGCCACAGCCCCGATACAAACATTGTAATGACCGTGGGAAACATTAGCAGCGAAACAAATGCGCCAACTGTAACATCCCGCCCACCAAATCCTGATTTGCCCTTGGCTAGCCGGCGTCTCGTCAACCAAAGCACCAACGGATTATAAATGTAGCCGGTCAGGAAACGCGTCAATGTCATATTCCAGCGCAGCCAAAAGTCGATAATGCTACTAGCTCGCAGAGGCGAGTTGAAGTTTGGCGGCAGTTTGATGCCGAAGAAGCGGGCCAACCCCAGCGCCATATCCGTATAGCCAGAAAAGTCAAAATAGATCTGCAGTGTGAACCCGATTGCGGCCATCCACGCCAGGAGGAGAGACATTCTGCCGCCCGCGGCCGCGTTGTTATAGATCGGTGTAACAAGCAACGCGATGTGGTCGGCAAAGACGACCTTCTTGAACAAACCAAGCACTAGTAATGTTAGACCGACGGCGACGTTCTCCTTGTCAAAACGGCACAAAGCGACATGGAATTGCGGCATCATTTCACGATAATGGACAATCGGTCCGGCGATGAGCTGCGGAAAGAACAACACAAAAGTGCAATAGTCCTGAAACGTGAATGATTTCACCCGCCCCGCCTGAACGTCGATCAGGAACGCGATCTTCTGAAAGGTAATGAAAGATATCCCCAGAGGGAGAATGATGTGCCTCAGCGCGAGATTTGCGCCAAATACATCATTGATTGTGCCGGATATGAAGTCCGTATATTTGAAAAATCCGAGAAAAACTACATTGAACAAAATCCCGAGCAACAGCACCAGATTGGTGGCGCGGCGCGAGCCGCCGTGCTCGTTCAGCTGTAGCAGAATCCGAGCCAAGGCGAAGTTGATCATGATGGAGGGCGCGATGATGAGCACGTTGATCGGTCGCCACCATGCATAAAACACCAGCGATACGAAAATAAGCCAACGAAGCGCTGACGTTCGCGATACCGCACCAAGCAAATAGAAGCCGGTCAGAGCCGCGGGCAGAAAAAGGAAAAGGAACTCAAATGAATTGAATAGCATTGAGCGCTGTCCCTGTATTTACCGGCCCCGCGATGCAACGCAGCCGTGAGGCAGTCGTCGGCGCGTCCCCCTATCGCGCGTTATCGAACCTAAAAGTTCTCGCGATTGACAAAATTAAACGTGGTAATCGAGCCGGGCACATTGATCCCCTCTGTCGCTAATCTAGGCCAGCATCTTTCTCAGCTGGGTAACGATTTCGCCAACATTAGCAAATGCTTCGATGTCTGCGATCTTGAACTTTACCCCGAACTCGAGTTCGACTGCGACAATGAAATTGATATAATTGAAAGAATCCCAGTCTGGAATGTCCTCACGCCGCGTTTCCATGGTCAGAACGATTGAGTTGTCGAGCAAAAGATCACGGAGAATTGCTGTGAATTTGGTCAAAATTTCTTGCGCGGTCATTTCTATACTCCGGGATGAGCGATATGTGTTGGCAGCGTGACGTAATCGGCGATATTGAGAAACCAGCGCGTTGCGCCACTGCTGGGCATCGCTTGACTTACCGAAGCAAAACCGAGAGTCGGAAACAGCGCGCTGATCACATTGTTTTTTGAGGTGGGAAAGTAATCCGCGACGAGCGCCGTTACCCCACGCGCACGGGCCGCCGCGACCGCGATATTCATCGCTTCAAACTCGAGTTGCCGGCCAAACACCCGGCAACTCATCACCCAATTCTCGATCTCAAGCACGTCCTCATCGGGAGTGGGACGCAGGATCATCGTGCTGACCAGACCATTATCGCCGATCCGATCCAACAGACGGAATTGCAGTGTCAACGCATTGGGCAGGTTGGCAATCGATGCGATCTCTTCAGAAGTATATCGACGCGTTGTCGTATTGAATTGGTTGGTCTTGTTGATCAGCTGCACGATCCGGAGGTGATCGACGGCAGTGAAGGGGCCAAACACAACCGACATTTCGAGTCCGCGGAGAAATTCATCGAGGCTTTGCGCCAATTTAAAGAGGGTGTCGCGTTGGGCATTTTCGGCGTATTGCCGGGCGCGATCGCGATCCTCAGACGTAAACGCTACCGCCTCGAAATAGCCCGCATCGGCCAGGCAACGTACATAGAGCGCGGGATCTTCCGGTAATTCTGGTACGGCAATCATCGGCAGGCTCTGACGGATGCGCTCGCGCTCGACACGATTGTCATCGACGAAGACGAGACTGTCGAGCCCAATATTCAGGCGAGTCGCAATTGTCTTGAGATTTTCAGTCTTATCATTCCAATTCGCCAGGAATACGGCGATGTCCGAACGGCGAAGCACCATTTCGGGGTGATCGTGAAACGCTGCTTCGGCGATGGTGGGATCGTTTTTAGAGCAGACGGCCAGGATCACCCCACGGTCGCTGAGCTGCTTGGCATAACGCTGCAAACCCAGATGTGCTTCGCCAACGGCACTCCCTTCGCCGAGGACGATGCCTTCCACCCCGTCGTCACCGATCACGCCGCCCCACAGAGTGTTGTCGAGATCGAGGACAAGACATTTCTTTGATAGCCCGCGTTGAGCGCTCAGGATGCGGACCAGCAGATCACCGAACTGGGGCGCCGCCTGCGGCGCAATTTCCAACTTACCCTGAAGCCAACGCCCGGGATCGAACCATGCGTCAATTCCGTCGCGTTGGCTGGTGCGCGCGATGTCGAGAAGCAACACGCGATCCTCCGCGGCAGCCTCACACAGTCGATCATTCAGCCGCGCGATCACCCGCGTTGGCGCCCCTGGAACGAAGCGATCGTAGCTTCCAAACAGCGGGTCGCTGACATCGAGAAACGTTTGTTGAAGGATCACACCATTGGAAATCTCACGCGCTTTTCGCCAGAAATGCCGCAATTCGCCTATAAGTCGTTCAATCGTTTCGTCGACTTCCATGACCGTCGCGGTCAGCGGGACAGCGGCGATCGCTTCCCGCGCCGTCAGCGAGAATAGAATGGCCTGTGGTGCGAATTGGTAGATTGAAGAACTCGGGTCGAGAAGCTCTTGGCGATATTGCCCGTATCCACCATATTGTACCTCGATCAACAATCTTCTGCGTAATCCGGCGACCCGTATTGCGGGCGCTAACTGATCCACCGTCGACGATGCGAGGATCGCGAGCCGAAGCGGCATGAATCCGAGGGCTTCCTTTAAGCCTAAGCGCACGAACGCCCGATCGAGCTGGACAATTTCCAAGAACCCAAGCCGATAGCCGGCGAGGGTGGCTAATTGCTCGAGCCGATCTGCCGGCTCGGCGTTGGCCAGCGCGGTGCGTAAATCTTCCCGGAAATTGGACGCGATCGGCAGCCAACTCATCATCGGACAGCGCGGGGTGGTGCTTTCCATCGGGATGACCGGTTCAAGTGGACGGGGTTAAAGAGCCGAGCTATCGGGTTGCCTCGCCGTGTTGCGCCAGACACGACAGGATCCGGGGCCCTGCTACTTGAAAAAATGCTTGAGCCCAGCGTTGTGCGCTCGGCGCATCGAGGTGGTATCCATCGAATGTCTGCAGACCTTGCAGAGTTCTAGGTGTCACTAACTCCATATTCAAGTTGTTTGCAATCGCATTGGCATTTCCGATTTTCGTTCCGACAGAAGGAACCATTGTTAATATCACGCACTTTCCCTGAGCGAAGTGCGATAGAAAATCGCTTGCGGCAGCCGTGTTACTGTTGACCACGGTTCGGTTGATGACCTGATCATAGGAAACCGGGGTGATCTTCCGATTGACCATGGCCTCCGTATGATAGTTGTAATAGGCTCCGGTTTCGCGCGAACGGAAGATAACAAATTTGTCCCCGCACAGCGCGGCAAATGTTTTGCAGATCGGTTCGTGGACACGTTGCCAAAGACGCTTCACCTCGTATTGATGTCGTGCTCCCGGATCATGCAATATCGTCTTCACCGGCGGACTTTCTGACTTATCAAAGAAATCGTCGATATTGATCACATAGACCCGCGCGCGCGGCCGGATTTTCCGTAGCAGCGCCCGGGCAAAGACCATGTTCTCGAAATAACTGAACCCCATCAGGTAATACTGCGCCGAAGCCACCGAGAACCAATTGTCGGTTGCGGCGGTGGACAACGCGACTTGCAGACGGCTATTCCCGAGGAACAGCACATCGGCGTTCCGAGCAAAGTTATATACCGAAGACTCGAGGTCGAAATAGAAGGCGCCGTGCTCATAATCGGCGTAATTCGCTCCGCTGCAATAGGCGAGATATCGATCAGTGTCGTACCCGTCGGCAAGGCAGGAAAAGATGGTCGCGGTACGGAGCTCATAGATAAAGCCCACGACAGCAACAACCACGACCATGCAGATATAGACGGTTGGGTTGGCCGCAAACAGTCGTTCCCGCGCTTTGGCCCGGCTTCTGGGCATTATCGGCAAACCCAAAGCAGTCTTTAGCATGAGCCGTCTCACCCGAGCGTTGGTTGTAAATCGAGCGTTGGTTGTAAATCGAGCGTTGGTTGTAAATACTGTACTGTGAAATATATTGCACCTAATGCGGCTGCCGGCATAACACCGTCGCACGGAACGAGCCCCGAAACAATCGTTGGTGTTGCAGTCACAAGCGGTCCGTTGTCCGGCTAAAGTTAATAAAGGTGTTTATAGACCAAACACGAACAATGCCCGTCCCGCCGCCACTGCGATCACCTGCCGCCCATCGATCGTAAATGAGATCGGGGCTGCTTTGGTGTTCCCACCAAGTCGCACGCGCCAGACTTCGCGTCCGGTGTCTGCATCCAAGGCGAACAAGACCCCTTCCGACGCTCCAAAGACCAATCCCCCATCCGTTGCCAGCAGGCCACTGTAATTGATACCGCTCGAACTATAATCGTTGTCGTGCGGCGCACCATATTTCCATACTCGCTGACCGGTGGCGGCATCGAGCGCGAGCACTTCGTGGGTCGCCGTCGATAATTGACTCCAGCCACTGCCGGTATAAAGTCCTTTTGTCGTGTCGATGTCGCTGTTCGCGGCGAGTTTCGTGAAAACCGAACTGCTCTCGGTTGCAGGGACAAATATTAATCCCCGTTTCTGATCGAAGGCGGGGTTTTGCCAGTTTGTCCCACCAGAAATGCCCGGGCTTGAAACACGCCCAGCCGTCGAGACCTGGGCGACAGCCGACAAGATCGGCCGCCCGGAGGAGGTCAACCCCTTCGCCCAATCAACTTCGACGAACGGCACCCCAACCAGGAACTCGCCTGTGATCCGGTCGAGGACGTAATAGAACCCATTCCTGTTCGGCCAGCATATCACCTTGCGGACCACACCTTTGATCGATAGATCCGCGAGAACCGGGGTCTGGGCCGCATCCCGGTCGCGTTCATCATGCGGGGTGAATTGAAAATACCAGGCAAGCTTGCCGGTGCTCGCGTGGAGAGCGACCATGCCGGCGGTGAACAGGTTGTCGCCGGGGCGAACGTCGCCATCAAAACCCGGACTTGGATTGCCGACGCCCCAGTAGAGCAGATCGGCCGACGGGTCATAGCTCCCGGTGACCCAGGTCGCACCGCCGCCGGTTCGCCATGCATCGTTGCGCCACGTTTCGTGCCCGATTTCGCCCAGCCCCGGGATCGTATAAAATTTCCATTGTTGTTGGCCGGTCGATATATCATAGGCTGCGAGAAACCCGCGAATTCGGAACTCGCCTCCCGAGATCCCAACAATTACGGAATGGTTGACGACGAGTGGCGCCCCGGTGATCGAGTAGCCATCGGACGGGCTTGCCACTGAGGTTTGCCAAATTGGCTGTCCGTCGTTCGCGTTGATCGCCACCAAATCCCCAGCCAGACTGCCAAAAAAAATCGTACTGCCGTACACTGCGAGCCCGCGGTTCACCTTGCCATAGGCAAGCTGCAAGTCCGCGTCGGCTGGCAACGCTCGCTTATATTCCCAAATCAAATCGCCGGTTTTCGCATCCAAAGCCAATACATGCCCGCCGTCGACGGTCATATAGATCATACCGTCCACCACCAGCGGTGTTGCTTCGATCATCGCATCGCTGGTGTCGAACTGTTTGATCCACCGTATTCGCAGCTGAGCGACGTTTTTGGGAGTAATCTCGGCAAGCGCTGTGTGACGCCACCCATTGTAAGAGCCGGAATAGGTCAGCCATTCGTTTGTTTTGGTTTCGGCGGCCCGCAGTCGATCGCTGCCCACGTGAATGGCCCGCGACACTGAGGGTTGGTGATCGCCGGATAAATCCGCTTGTAGTGCTCTGACATACGCAGTGACCTCCAACAGTTGGCGCAGCGAGAGATCGGCGCGTGGCATTGCCGTTCCCGGAATACCGTCCCTTAGCACCCGGTAAATCGCCAAATCGCTGTCGCCGTGATTATATTGCGCTCGCCTCAATGACGGCCCAACTCCACCGCCTGTTCCATCAATGCCATGGCATCCCGTGCAGCGTTCGCGAAAAATCCGTGCACCCGCCCTGCGATCGGCGGCGCTGGCCGCTGAGCTGTACTGCAGGCCGGCCTCCAGGCTACGACCGTCAACGCAATAGAACCCGCTTCCTGGACGGGTCATTTGCCAAAGCTCGGTCCATGAGAGCTCTGAGTCTTCGCCACGCGCCTTTTGCAGGTATAGGTGCGCCCGACATGACACCGCGTTCCAAATCTTCTCCTTTGACGCGGCCTCAAGATGTACAGGGTACGTGCGATACTCCATGTGCCAATACACCGCCGCTCCACCGATTGTCCCAATCACAATGACAGCGGTTGAAATTGCAAATACTGGTTTTCTGATGCCCATTGACGATGCCGCGCTGCACTGGAATTTAAATGTTGATAGCAACAAACCGTCGGCGCGAGGCAAATGTACCTGTTTTCGATCCTCTGCACAAGGACTTTCGCAGACCTGTCATAGTCCAACCTTTCATTCAGACCACTCACGCTCCTCTCATGCTTCTGCGCATCTGGGCAATTGATTAAGGGCAATCGATGATGATTCTTTAATCCAACCGCAGACCGGATTGGTAATCGCCCTGCTTGTGAGGAAACGAAAGCGTAGGTTAGCCTCTGATGGATCAATATAGCCACTGCTCTCGGCGAAAATCGGCGCCGCCCCCGCCATGCACGACGTTTGTTTCGTAACGCATCGGCGCGCATTTACAACGGTACATCCGGTGCTGGATGATACTCCACGAATTGCCGACTGTTCATGGTCAGTAGGCATTGGCCGGCCAAACCAATATTCCGATGGTCTTGAGCAGGATTTTGAGGTCGAACCAAAAACTCCAGTGCTCGATGTAATATAAATCGCGTTCAACACGCGCCTTGGCCTTTTCGAGGGAATCGACCTCGCCGCGCAGACCGCTCACTTGCGCCCAACCGGTGATGCCCGGCTTGACGCGATGGCGATGAAAATATTGTTCGACGGCTTCCCCGTACAGGCGGCCGCCGGCTCTCATTGCGAGGGCGTGGGGCCGCGGACCGACCAGCGACATGTCGCCACGCAAGACATTGACGAGTTGCGGCAGTTCATCAAGGCTGAGGCTGCGCAAAATCCGTCCGACCCGCGTCACCCGGGGATCGTTTCGTAGAGTACGCGACGCCCCGGACTCATCCGACAGGTCGATGTGCATGGTCCGATATTTAATAACGCGGATCACCTCGTTATTAAACCCGAAGCGCTGTTGTATGAACAGCACCGGACCGCGGCTGTCAAGTTTGATCACCAAGGCGATCAGCGCCAACACCGGTGAAAGAAGAATTAACAATATGCTAGCGAGGATTTTGTCTTCGATCCACTTGATGAGCGCACCCCATTTTTTGAGCGGACGATCGGCTATCATCAGGACCGGCGCATCACCGACATAGCACATCCCGCGGATCTGAAATCTCTGAGCCATCGGCTCGACGCTGAGCCGCAGGTCGCACGCCACTTCTTTAAATCGATGGAATAATTGCTGAAGACGAGCCTCGGCATCGAGTGGCAGCGCGACGATGATTTCGTCGATCAACCCTTGTCGTGCGAGGCGGATCAAGTCGCTGGTGGTACCGAGAAGCTTAAGCCCGCAGATCGAGGTCGGCACCCGCGACTTTCGGTCATCAAACACGCCGCGCAGAGCGATGCCAAGATCATTCGAATATCCGAGCTTAGCGATGAGACGTTGGCCTTCTTCGCCGGCCCCGATGATCGCGACGCGACGCGCGAGAGCACCGTCGCGCGCCCAGCGGTCGAGGGCGATCTTAAAGAGGCAGCGTTGTATCGAGAGGAGGCCCGCGCCAGCAAAGATTGAACCGAGCACCCAACCACGCGAATAGGTCTCGGAAATCTTAACAATAAACGCGATCACCAATAGAATTGATACCGTGCTCGCCCATACCATAAGCAGCTGCGATAACTGCCAGCGCAACTGAGATAATCGCTTCACACGATAGCTGCCGAGCCGCTCGAGCCAAACAACCAACATCGTCGCGGCAACGAGCGTCGTAAGCACATAACGCTCGGGCTCCGGATGACCCATGGTGTCACCGTAGAGCACGAACACCACGGTTGCCGCTGTGGCTATCAGGCAGAAATCACTGACCGCGAGAGCCGCGGCAATGGTTTCAAGTGACACCCCGCGCCACCGAAAAAGCCGCGACCATTTCGGCGCATGGCGCTCGCCTGAAGGGTCGGGCAGGTCTGGAATTGAACCTTCCGATCCCAGGTTAGCGCAAGCCAAAACCCGTCTCCAATAGCTCAATATCAAATAAGGACGTATCTATTCGGCAAGCGACGCGGGCGCCGCTTGCCGAATAGGCCCGAGCGACAGCCGCAGACCTATTGTTCGTGTCCGACCATAACGAAATCGTGTCGATTTGTAACGAAAAATCAGCGCAACTTGTCGAAATTATGATTAAACATGATTAGAGGGCTTTTTTAACAAATGTTAAAATACCGTCATTGCTCATCGCTACATTATCAATCGGTTACGATCTCACGGGCTGTGGCACAGCAAACGCTGCAATGCGGGGCGGACCCGTGCCCGATCGCCGGTATCAGACCTCCGCCCGCGAGCCCAATGGCAAACGCTTGTTTAGAGGCGGTTGCCACGTCTACCCTGGGTTGTGCTGATCTGACCGCCAGGCCTGCGATGCTGGTACCCATGTCTGGAGTTTGCGGACATGGGTACGGCGTTGGACATCAGGCTCTTGGATATGGTTGCGACGGTAATCGAGTGCTGCGAGAGACGGCCTGAGCCTGGCCCGGGCCGGCGCGCAGCGCGTCACAGTCATTGCCGTCGGGATAGCCGGCCGCGATCAATAGGGTGCGGTAGCGGATCATCTCGGCAAGTTCGTGCCGCACTCTCCTGAGCCTGTCGAAGGGCCGGCTCGCGCGGGTCCTCGATGCAGGCGGTCAGCCGTTCGGCGATTTTGAGCTGCTGCTCGACGGCCGACAGCAACAGGATGCCGGCGTCCGAGGTCAGCCGGCCGCCGTCGAAACCGACATGCACGGGCTTGCCGGCAATGGCTGGCAGACCCGGCAGTATCCTCGTACCTTCCCCCATGGGGGGCACGAACTCCGTTGCTTCTGATTGATCCGACCTGAACAACCGAATCATACAGGAAGCTAGCGGCTTGTGCCGCTCCCGCCAGCGCTTTCATACAACCCCATGAATTTTTCGGGCTAGAGTAACCCGCCACGCTCGGAATAACCCGCAACGGCCGCAGTCTTATTCGGCGCCGCTCCGGCCACAATCGCTGACGGTCGAAGGCTGACCCTATACTGGGCCAGTCTGGTAAGTTGTTCGAGATCGAGTATGTTGACGCAATGCTTTTCGAAATTCACGATCTGCTGACTGCGCAGCAGAGCCAGAACGCGGCTGACATGTACGACGGTTAATCCCAGGTAACTCCCGATCTGGCTCTGCGTCAGTGGCAGGTTGTACATTGAGGACGTAATCAATTTTTGAATGCGGAGGCGATGATAGAAATCGAAAAACATCACTGCCAGGCGTCCCCGGGCATCCAGGCTCGAGATCGCTGTCAGCAAGCGATCTGCGCGTCTTTGTCGCTGTCCAAGAAGCCACGCCACATACAGAGCGGTGTGCCGATGCATCATCAGCCCGTAGAGGCCGTCCTCCGCTATCATCGCATCGACCGTGATCGATGTGAGCGCCGCGACGTTTTCAGTCGGTCTGGTGTTGAGAGCGGCGTCGAGACCAATGACATCCCCTGGTAGATAAATATCAACTATCGCTTTGCGACCGTCAGTCAATTTGCGAAATTGGCACGCCCAGCCCGAGCGGAGCCGGTAAACCAGAGGATGCGCAACATTGCCCGACACATCGCTGCTCGTCAAAAGCTTACCGGCTTTGAATGTTCGCTGAAGCTCGTCGGAGAAGCGCAAGGCGAATTCACGCTTGCCCGCTACAAGGCCATCGTGCAGTTCGGCGTGATTGGCTCCGATGATCATCCAGTTGAACCTATCAATTCAGCAAGACGCCGCTGAGAACACGGTGGTACCGTGGTTTGATTGGAAGAATTAGCTATGATCGGACAGTAATCGAATTTCGTATTCGAGAGTGCGCGTAGCACTTCTAAAGCGCGGTCCCCCTCTTTCATGTTTGTGTCAATTTAGCGTCCTTTTGGCGACAATGCAATCGAAATCTTCTCGGCCCGGGCTATCTCCAACGAGACGTAGCGAGTTTTCGGGATCGCGCAGCGGGCGCCCAACATGTGGGCAGAGGCTGATCCGGTCTGCGGCACGAATTGGGTGGCGCCATACCATCGACTGGCCGCGGAACTTTACACTCTCAGATCGTGACCAATAATTTACCTTAACTGCAACAAGAGCAGTAATTTAAGCACCGGGGTTTGGCTTACGGATTTCGGATTTTGACGCGAGCGCGACGGCGCGCTGTCGCCATACCTACGAGCCGCCGCTGCCGCTACTAACGGCGCGACTGGTGACGACGCCGGTGATCACAGGGCCAGTGACAGTATTTATCAGAGTAAAGACCTTTTGTAATTCGGTCAGCGGTGCATTGGCGACATAGATCACGTCCTTGTCCTCGATCGGAAACCGCTCAGCATAGAAATAGTTTCTGGCTTCCTTGAGATTGAGACGATAAACTACGGGGGAGGTGCCGTTGGGTCCGGTTCCCAAAGAGGGAGCATTGAGCGCCTCGACGACCGCAGGGGGCTCGAACCGGAACAGAAACACCCCCTGCGGGTCGGCACGCAGATCAATTAACCCGCCGGCCTTAGCCAGCGCTTGGACCAGAGTGAGTTTCTGCGCACCAAACGGTACTTCGCTGTTCGTCGTCGTCGCGCCAAAAACCGAATAGGTTTGCGGCACATCGGCCACGGTTATGATGTCCCCAGGCCAGGCATAGATGTTCTCCGCGGGATCCGAGATCAGCGTTTCCATCGGGATCGTCGCCGTCAACCGATCGCGATAAAGCCGGACAAAGGTTTCGTAAATTGGCGGTTTAGCCCCGCCCGTGGGCGCTGCGGCCCCCGCTGGTGCACCACCTGCGGGGGCACCCGCCGGCGCTGCACCCGCAGCGGCCCCGCCAGCGGAGACGATAACATCGAGCAAGCGGGTGCCGTCAACCGAAAGCGGCACATGGGCATTCGAAATATCTCCGGTCACCGTCACCATGTCGTGGACGCTGTTGACCACGGTGACGATTACCTGCGGTTCGATCGCCTTCTGGGACAGTCGTTGCTGGATTTCCTCCTGCACTTGGAGCGGTGTACGCCCTACCACCGGAACGCGCCCGGCGAACGGCACACTGATCGCACCGTCAGCCCCTACCACCTGGGCCGGGATGGTCGCTTCTGCGCCGCCCGCCGCAGCGCCCGGCATCCCGGCCGCAGCCGGGGCGCCAAACAGGCCGCCGCCGGAGGCTTCCCAGATCGACACGGAAACCGTATCGCCGATCCCGACTTTTGGCGGCGGAGGCTTGCCATAGGAGAGAAGCCGGTTGCGAAAACCGTCGGGCGATCGCAACAACAGCGTCGTAACGACATGATTGTCGACATCGACTAGGTCGAAGTAACGTTGCCCACTGGCAACCGCTTGGTCGAAGACTTGGCTCACTGTCGGCCCAGCGGTCGGGATCGTGGAGCACCCAGCCAGGACAATGCTGCCGAAACTGACAAGGACGGACCTAAACTTCATGGGATGCGTAACGATTGCGGAACCGGCCGACAGTCTATTTTTTCGAGGGTCGGATCAAGCATCATTCCACAAGTTTATTCGGGCCACATAGGATAACGTCGCAATCGGGTAAGTTCCGGGTTATTTTCTTATGATCGAGGGTCTATGCGGCGAACAAAAGACCGGCCGGAGGGTTTGCCGGATGGGCGGCACCGCCGAATTGGAACCCGGAAAACCCCGGATTTTTGCGCGCCGGGCATGGTTCGGACGCCAAATTAATGATGCTGGGGCGCGGCGCGACAGCGCAACGACGCGCTGCTGGATCTGGTGCTGCCGGAAAGGATTGGACTTTCGATCTCTCCCTTACCAAGAGAGTGCTCTACCACTGAGCTACGGCAGCGCCGGGCGGGGAGCCTTATGTCGCGCGCACCACGAACAGATACACGACGGTCCTTTGGCTGGCAAGGCGGGGTGGCGCAGAGCGGAACGCGTCCTCAGTGCCAGCGTTGGCAAAGGACTAATGGGCGGGCGGCTTTCGCGAGGTAACAAGCAAATGCAAGGCTCTTCCTCAACCCTCGATCTGGCGAATACGGCAGCCGGCGAAGCAGCGCTGAAGGCCTTTGCCAAAGCGCGCGCGCAAGGCCGCTCCTCGGTCGAGTGCTATCGCGCCGGGGTCTCTGCGTGGCGCGCCGTGCACCCCGAGCAATCCCCGGAATACGCTGCCAAACGGGCAGTGGCGGTGATTCTGTCGGCTTATATGAGCCTGCGCGTGGAAGCTTAAGCCAGCGCTTGACAGCGGTGCCGCACTTTTGTTGCATCGCCGCATGAAACCATACCCCAATCGCTCAACGCGCAAAGAGGCCCAGCGCACCGCGCGCGAGGAACGGCTTGCCCAAGCACTGCGCGCAAATCTAAGGCGGCGCAAAGAGCAGGCGCGGGCCCAGGCACCCACCGCAGACGCCGGCCCCGGACCCACCACGACCTTGAGCGCCCGACCGCTCTCCAGTAAAAGCATCGACGACGGCGGGACTATCGCCGATTGAGAGCGATGAGGGCCCGCAGCCGCCGTTAATGGCGCGCGGCGCGAGAAACCGGGGCAATGGACAGGATTTGCATCAAAGGCGGCGTGCCATTAGAAGGAGTTATCGCCATCGGTGGCGCCAAAAACGCTGCACTGCCGCTGATGGCAGCAAGCCTGTTGACCCCGGAGACGCTGACGCTCGAAAACGTTCCCGATCTTGCTGACGTCGCGACGATGGCGAACCTCCTCGTGCAGCATGGGGCGGCGATTTCGATCGGGGAAGCGAGTTCGACCGGCGGACGCCGGGTCGAGTTGTCGGCCGCACACATTACCTCGATTACCGCCCCCTATGACCTTGTGCGCAAGATGCGGGCGTCAGTCTTGGTATTGGGACCACTGGTCGCGCGTTGCGGCCGGGCGCGCGTCTCGCTGCCGGGGGGTTGTGCCATCGGTACACGACCGATCGACTTGCACATCAGCGGGTTGCGCCAGCTCGGCGCAGAGATCGAATTGGCCGGCGGCTATGTTGAAGCGCGCGCGCCAAAAGGACTACGCGGCGCCGAAATTGTGTTTCCATCGGTCTCGGTCGGCGCAACCGAACATTTATTAATGGCGGCTACCCTGGCGAAAGGCGAGACGCTGTTGATCAACGCCGCGCGCGAGCCTGAAATCACCGATCTCGCGCATTGCCTTGTGGCGATGGGCGCTCAAATCAGCGGTATCGGTAGCGACCGCCTGAGGGTTGTCGGGATCGAGAGCTTGCACGGCGCCACCCATCGAATCATCCCCGATCGAATCGAGACCGGAACCTATATCATGGTGGCAGCGGCGACCGGCGGTGAGGTTCGGCTGACCCATACGCGGGGCGATTTTGTCACGGCGGTGGTGCGCGTCCTTGCCGAAGCCGGGATCGAGATAACGGCTACCGAGGACGGAATCACGGTGCGGCGCCGCGGCAACCACCTCGATGGGGTCGACGTCATGACCGAACCCTATCCCGGATATCCGACCGATCTGCAGGCGCAGTTTATGGCGCTGATGACGACCGCGCGCGGCGCCTCGATGATCACCGAAACCGTTTTTGAAAACCGCTTTATGCACGTGCCAGAGCTTGCGCGAATGGGCGCGAATATCAACGTGCATGGCGCCTCGGCGATGGTGCGCGGAGTGCCCCGGCTGACCGGCGCTCCGGTCATGGCAACCGATTTGCGCGCTTCGGTATCGCTCGTCATTGCTGGGCTCATGGCCGAAGGCGAGACGGTCATCAATCGTGTTTATCACCTCGACCGCGGCTACGAGCGGCTCGAAGACAAACTCTCCGCCTGCGGGGCACGCATCGAGAGACTGCGCGATGGCGCCTGACGACTACCCGGCGCTAAAGCTGCGGGCCGAGGATCGCGAGGATGTGGCGGTGTTATCGGCCTGTTTGCAGGACGCACTGGTTGGGGTACGCGATCTCGGCTATCTCGCCGGCGAGAGGAGCTTTATTTTTATCGCGAATCGCTTCCGCTGGGAAACCGGACTGCGACCGCTGCCCGGCGAGGAAGGCCATCAGCGGGTGTTGTGCGCGGTGACCTTTGGCGGGGTCGACGCCGTCTCGTATCGCGGTTTCCGCCGCGCCGACGAGGATCGGATCCTGTGCCTGCTGGCGATCCGCACAACGCGCGCCGCCAACCGCGGCGAGACCATCCTGCTCGAATTTGCCGGCGCCGCCGCGATCCGCCTCGATGTGTCCCAGATCCTGTGCCGTGCCAGGGACCTCGGAGAACCCTGGCCGACCCCATGGCGCCCGCGGCATGATCCGGATGGCGGGCAATGACCCGCGCCACCGAAGATCGCCTGATCATGGCCTTGCCGAACGGCCGCATCCTGAGCGAGGTCATGCCGCTGTTGCGCCGCATCGGGGTCGAGCCCGAGCCTGCCTTCGAGGATCCCGATTCGCGGCGGCTGCGTTTTTCGACAAGCGAGCCTGGTCTCGACATTATCCGGGTGCGTAGCTTTGACGCCGCGACCTTTGTCGCCTTCGGCGCGGCCCAACTCGGGGTTGCTGGTAACGACGTCTTAATGGAGTTTGACTACTCAGAGGTTTATGCGCCGCTCGATCTCGATATCGGCCATTGCCGGATCGCGGTCGCGGCACCCGCCGGTTGGGCGGCGCGCCATGACGATAGGCGGCCCAGTCATATCCGGGTTGCGACCAAATACCCGGAAATTGCCCGCCGCCATTTTGCCGCGCGCGGCATCCAGGCCGAATGCATCAAGCTGAATGGCGCTATCGAACTGGCGCCACGACTTGGCTTGTGCCGGCATATTGTCGACCTCGTCCAGACCGGAGCCACGCTGAAAGCAAACGGGCTCGTCGAAGTCGAATGTATCGCCGAGGTCAGCTCGCGCCTGATTGTCAACCGACCGGCATTGAAGACCCGGCCCGAGGAGGTTGGGGGCTGGATCGAGCGCTTGCGCGCCGCGGTCGAGGAGAGAGGCTGATGCCGCTCACGCTGGCCACCCGCGATCCCGGGTTTGAGGCGGCGTTTGGCCGGTTCATCGATGCCAAACGCGAAGTGGTAACCAATGTCGACGCGGTGGTGGCGGAGATCATCGAGGATGTCGCGGCACGCGGCGACGATGCGTTGTTTGAATACACCAAGCGCTTTGATGGGGTCGATCTCGACCGCTGCCCGCTACGGTTGACCCGCCGCGAAATCGCCGCGGGTGCAGCAGCGGCACCGGCTGATACGGTCGCCGCACTCCAGCTCGCGGCCGAGCGCATCGAGAGCTTTCATCGCCGGCAATTGCCGGCTGAGATCGATTACGTCGACGCGTTAGGCGTGCGGCTTGCGGCGCGTTGGCGCCCGATCGATGCCGTCGGGCTCTATGTTCCGGGTGGCACTGCCGCTTATCCCTCTTCGGTGCTGATGAATACGATCCCGGCCAAGGTGGCGGGGGTGGCGCGGTTGGTGATGACCGTGCCGACGCCGGGCGGGGTACTGAACCCCTTGGTTCTCGCGGCCGCAAACATGCTCGGCATCGACGAGATCTACCGCATCGGCGGGGCGCAGGCCGTCGCGGCGCTCGCTTACGGCACCCCCACGATCTCGCCTGTCGACAAAATCGTCGGACCAGGCAATGCCTATGTCGCGGCGGCCAAACGGCGCGTCTTTGGTCAAGTCGGGATCGATATGATCGCCGGCCCTTCAGAGATCCTGGTTGTCGCCGATCCCGCCAACAACCCGGAATGGATTGCCGCCGATCTGTTGTCGCAGGCCGAACACGACAGCGCAGCGCAGGCGATCCTGATCACTACCGATGATGGTTTCGCGGCTGCGGTGGCCGCCGCGGTCGAGCGTCATCTGAGATATCTGCCGCGCACCGATATCGCGCGAGCGAGCTGGGAGGCAAACGGCGCTATTCTGATTGTCGACGATTGGGACGAGGCGCCGGCCTTGATCAACCGCATCGCTCCTGAGCATCTCGAACTGGCGGTCGAAGAGGCCGACGCGCTCGCTGCTAAGGTGCGCCACGCTGGCGCGATCTTTCTCGGCCGTTGGGCACCCGAGGCGATCGGCGATTACATCGCCGGGCCCAACCACGTGTTGCCCACCGCACGCAGCGCGCGTTTCGCCTCCGGCCTCGGCGTTCTCGATTTTATGAAGCGAACATCACTGGTGCGCTGCGAGGAGGCGAGCCTTGCGGCATTGGCGCCCGCGGCGATCCGGCTAGCTCGGGCCGAGGGGCTCGACGCGCACGCCCTCTCGCTGTCGATTCGGCTCGACCGACACAACACGGACTGAGCCGATCGGGATGGCCGAACGCGACCGCATCGCCGCAACTGATCAGCGCATCGCCGCCGTCACCCTCGACGAGCATACGGTCGTTCGCCGCAACGCCGATATCGAGCACGAACGGACGATGGCGATCACCGATTTGTTGAAGGACAACTCGTTCGCTCCGGCTTCCGGGCACCGCGGTCCGTTTCATGTTCATCTCGCGATCGAAGAAAACCGGCTCAATCTCGGCATTTGTTCGACCGCGGATGGTTCGCATGAGGTAATCGTGCTGCCGCTCGCGCCATTTCGCCGAATTGTCAAAGACTACTTCATCGTTTGCGAAAGCTATTACCAGGCGGTGCACAGTGGCCGGCTGGGCCAGGTCGAAGCCATCGACATGGGCCGGCGCGGGCTGCACAACGAGGGCTCAGAATTGCTGATGGAGCGCCTAGCCGACAAAGTCGCGATCGACCATGCAACCGCCCGACGCCTGTTCACGTTGATCTGCGTGCTGCATTTGCGTGGGTGATCAAGCCGTGACAGCGCCGCTTTTGGTGCTGGCCTCGGCCTCGCCGCGACGGCTCGAACTGTTGCGGCAGATCGGAACCGTGCCCGACCTGGTCGATCCAGCCGATATCGACGAGACGCCATTGCGCAACGAATTGCCGCCGGCCAATGCATTGCGGCTCGCGCGCGAAAAGGCGCAGTGGGTCATGCCGCGCCATGCCGGCGCCTTTGTGCTCGCCGCCGATACCGTCGTCGCTTGTGGCCGGCGTATATTGCCAAAGCCCACAGACGAGGATGCCGCACGCCGCTGTCTCGAATTGCTATCGGGGCGCCGCCATCGGGTTCATTCGGGCATTGCATTGGTCGGTCCCGATGGCCGCATGGTGGTGCGCCGGGTCGATACCAAGGTAGCGTTTAAGCGCCTCAGCACAGAGGAAATTACCCGTTATTTGAAAAGCCGCGAGTGGTATGAGAAGGCCGGCGGCTACGCCATCCAGGGCCGCGCCGCGGCGCTGATCCGGTTTATTTCTGGCTCGTATTCGAATGTTGTCGGATTGCCGCTGTACGAGACGGCGCAGCTGCTCGCGGGCCGCGGCTATCGCCCGCCATGCGCCGCGAACTCGTAATTGCCGCGGGTCCCGGCGAATGGCGGGCGGCTCTCGTCGAAGACGGCGAGCCTGTCGAATTGCGGGTCGAGCGTGGCGACGGCGCCGAGGCCGGCAGCATCCATCTCGGCCGCGTCGTGCGTTTATTGCCGGCGCTTGGTGCCGCCCAGGTCGATATCGGCGGCGCCCGGCCCGCCTTCTTGCCGCAAAGCCAGATCTTTCCGCGCAGCCGCCGGCTCGCCGAGGGCGAGCGCGTGGTCGTGCAAATCCGCCGCGAAGCGCAGGGCGGCAAGGCGCCACAGCTGACCACCGCCATCGCGGAACCAGCCGATATCGCGGTTGCCGATCGGTACGATCCGCCGCAGCGCCTGTTTCCGGCGCCGAGCGTTGCCGCTGCATTGGCGGGCGTATTCCCAGCGATCGATCGTATCCTGGTCAACGAGCCGGGCTCGCTTCCCGAAATCCGTGCGGCCTTTCCGGGCTCGACAGTCGCTCATTTGCCGGAAAGCGAGTGGCCCTTCGACCTCGATGCGCTGTTCGAAGAGGCGCTAGCGACAACGATCACGCTGCCAGGCTGCGGATCGATCCATTTCGAACCAAGCCGAGCCGCGGTGCTAATCGATGTCGATAGCGGCACACCCGAAGGCGGCTCGCCGGAGCGGACCGCAATCGCGGTCAACCTCGCTGCGGCCGCCGTCGCGATTGCCCGCCATATTCGGCTGCGCAATTTTGCTGGCGGTATCGTCATCGATTTTGTCGGGCTCGACGATCGCGGGGCGCGCGAGCGGGTGCGCGCCACCCTCGAGCGCGGTCTTGCTCAAGACAGGCTGCAGCCGCAAATCCTCGGGTGGACCCGGCTTGGCCATTTGGAAATCGTGCGCCGCCGCCGCACCCGCCCGCTCGCCGACCAGCTGGTGGAAAAGGCCCCAGGCGGTGCCTTTGTCAAGACCGCGGCCACAGTCGCATACGAGGCGTTGCGCGCAGTCCGGCGTGCGGCGCGAGCCCAACCAGGGCACGGCTGGCGGCTAAATGTGGCGCCGCAGGTCGCCGCAGCACTCGCCGGCGAAGCCGCTCTCGCGTTGCGCGACCTCGAACAGCGTCTCGGGCGCTCGGTCACAATTGCCAGCAATGCCGGCCTGGGCCGCGACCGGTTCCAAATCGCGCCGCTGTAATTATATCGGGCGCCATGGACAATTCGCCAATTCCGCCGACCCGGCTCTGCCCAATCTGCGGCAAACCCGCAACACCGAAGCACCGGCCGTTCTGCTCGGCGCGCTGTGCGCAGATCGATCTCGGGCGCTGGCTCAAAGGCAATTACCGCATCGAGAGCGACGACACCCCCGACGATCCCGATGCCGACTGCTGATCGGGATTGTAGTTGACCGCGCTGCGGTGAGCCACGAGCATGCGCGATGTCAACGCGCGTGGGGGACGGCGCTTGGCCCAGGGCAAATTGCATGCGGAATAGGACCAGTCTTGTCAGACCAGTCGATGCAGATTGTGCAGATCCTAAAGAAACCGACAGGGCGGACGGCGGCAAGACAGTTTTCGGCAACGGGCGGGATGTGGTCCAGCCTGCTGTGGTCGTACCGGATGGCCTTGAATTAGATACACAAAATAGACGCGATGGGCTGTTGTTGCTGCGAGAACTCCAGCCAGACAGTTTCCCTTTGTGTTTTTTTGATCCGCAATATCGAGGCATCCTCGACTATCAACGTTATGGGAATGAGGGCGAGCGCCAACGGGCAAGATCCGAAATGCGGCAGATGTCCGAGGCTGATATTAAAAAATTCATACACGGCATTGACCGCGTGCTTATGCCAACTGGCCATCTTCTCTTTTGGACGGACAAATTCCATCTGTGTACTGGAATTGGACCATGGCTCGATGGAACGAACTTGGATATTGTTGATCTCATCGTCTGGAATAAGATGCGTATCGGAATGGGTTATCGCAGCCGGCGCATAAGCGAATACCTTGTGGTCCTGCAGAAGGCGCCTCGACGCGCAAAGGGAGTATGGACTTTGCATGATATTCGTGATGTGTGGGATGAAAAGGTGATTGGTGATGCCCCCCATGCGAAGCCGATCGAATTGCAGGGCCGATTAATAGAAGCTACTACAAATATAGGGGATGTTGTTTTAGATCCCGCGGCCGGCAGCTATTCCGTGTTAAAGGCCTGTCAGCGGTTAAACAGACGGTTTCTCGGTTGTGACATAGCCGGTTAGTGTGGCTCTGATCAGCAGGAGGTTCGGGCGAAATAATGGCGGCTATACGCGCCTTTTTGGCGACTCCCAGCTTGGAAGCCTTATAAGCAGCGTCCAAAGTGCGGTCATCGCCTCTGGCAACGAACTCGAAAAGCTTATCATTGACCGTGCTCCAATCATCCCGGACGTCGACAAATTCCTTCAACAGGACATCTATCCAGAAGGCGTATTCGTTGCGACAAAGGCTGCTATCAAAGGGTGCAAAACAATTGACACTGTATCGGCCGAGCCTGATTTCGTAGTGTTCGAACGGAGGGAAAAACGCCAACACTGCTATGTAATAGAATTAAAAGATGGCGACGCGTTCGACACCAAGAAGGCAGCGGGGGAGCGAGAAAGCCTTCACAAATTCGTAAATGTCATTGGACGTCTCGTTCGGTTCACGATCAGCGTTCATTTCTGTTCGTTCAATCAAGATGATCGGCAAGCAATCGTCGATGGCTTCAAGCGGCGAATTACTCTCAAAGAAGCAATGACTGGTAAAGAGTTTTGTGAGCTTCTCGGGATTGATTATAATGAGATTGTATGTCTCCGTCAGGAGCACCAGAAAGTTAACTTCCACGACTTTATTGCTCGGCTCCTGGTTATCAGCTCCACGCGCAAGGAAATCGAGAGACAGTTATCAGACCGGATCAAAGAGCCGCGAGCACAGCCGCAAGCCCGATGAAGCCTATAAGCGCATAGAAGCGTTGTGCGAGGGGACTATATCGAAATGTTCGCACGCTTGGCACGCCCAGGCTGGGACCGCTGGGGCACCGAAGCGGATCCTGCGCCAAATCGGCCGCGGCGCCGGTGCGCCGACAGCTATCCCGACCCGCCGGCGGCCGCCAATGACCTGTCATCGCGAGGAGCGAAGCGACGAAGCTCCGTCTCCCGAGTGCCGCCGGCGATGCTGCCGATTAACAAGCTAATAGAAGCGGTTGAACTCGGATGGTCCGGGAGATTTCAGTTTCGACTCCGCGGCAATGACACGACGTTGCCGGCCTGGGACCGTGATCGAACTGTGTGGCGTATGGCCAAATCGAGTTCGGCAGAACTGAACGGCTTGTTGAGCGTGCGATACCCCAATTCCGTCCAGGAGCTGAGGACGCTCGTGTCGGCGTATCCGGTCATGAACAGAATAAAAAGTTGGGGTCTGAGCTTGATCGCTTCAGCTGCGACTTGTGCACCGTTCATCACCGGCATTGCAAAATCCACCAACAGCAGGTCGAACTCGGCGGAGGTTGACAACAGCGCCAGAGCGGCCGGGCCGTTCTCGGCCATCACGACCGTGTGCCCCAACTCGCTGAGCATCTGCTCGGTCAGAGAACGCACCGAATGATCGTCATCGACCAGCAGAATGCTTAGCGGTGCTGCGGCTGGCAGATCGCCTTGGCTTGGTTCCTCAGGATCGCGTTCCAGGGCCGCCTGCGCTCGCGGCAGCAAGATCGTGACCGTCGTCCCCTTCCCAACCCCACTGTGAATTCGGGCGGTGCCCCCGACCTGGTCGGCAAAACCATAAACCTGGGACAGACCGAGGCCTGTACCTTTACCAACCCCTTTGGTCGTGAAAAACGGATCGAAGGCGCGCGCCCTTGTTTCTGCGCTCATCCCCTCACCCGTGTCGGTCACCGAAATCTGCACGTAATCTCCCGGAGAAATCCCGGCAGCGTCAGCGGCGGTCAACGTGACGTTTCGCGTCATAAATAGGAGCTTGCCGCCAAGCGGCATCGCATCCCGCGCGTTTCCGGCAAGGTTGAGGAGGGCGACCTCGAACTGGACCCGGTCGCCGATCGCCGGCCACAGTTGCTCGTCAAGGCTGTAACTCAGTTCAACAAGCCCTTCGACCGTGCGTTGGATCAGTCCGTCGGTATCGCGGATGACCTCGTTGATATCGAGGGGCTGTGGGGAGATCTCTTTGTTGCGCGAAAAAGCCAACATCTGCGCGGTCAGGCGCGCGCCGCGCTCGGCCGCCTGCATCGCGATTGCAAGGAGGCGGGCCAAACGAGCGCGATCATCGAGCCGCGCTCTAGCCAGTTCGAGGGCCCCGATAATCGCCGCGAGCAAATTATTAAAATCATGGGCCACGCCGCCGCTCAGTCGGCCGAGAGCCTCCATTTTTTGCAGATGTTGAACCGCTGCCTCGGCTTCCTTGCGCCGCTCGCTTTCCTGGAGCAAACGCCGAAGATGCGCTTCCTCGATTGCGGCGCGCCGCAGCGCAATCCAACTGGTCGACAGGAGCGCCAGCGCCGTCAGCAGCGCAAACGATGCCATCCAGACGAGGTGTATATACCATTGGCGAAGGTAATAGCCTTTCGCGAGCATAAAGCTGGCGAGCAGCAGCTGGTCATCGATTCGCCGAAACGCGGCCAATTCGGAGCTGCCGTCCATACTCGATGGGCCGGAAAATACGACCGGCATCTGATGATTTTGCCGCGCTCAACAGCGGGCTCGTTTTCGGCAACTGGGCGAGCGCGGGGATCTCGGGATAGCGCGCCAGCAGCCTGCCATCAGTGCGGAGGAGGGCGGCGGTTGCTTGCTGGGTCGATAGCGCGATCTTCTGTAAAAGCTTTGAAGATATGCCGGCGACAGGGTGACGGCAACGACCCCATCAAAATGACCGTTAATTAGTCGCGGCCGTGACACGGTAAATCCGGGCAAACCGGTCATCTGCCCAAGAAACGCAGCGGTTACATAAGGTGATTATTGCCGTTCTTTGCCTCGATGTAATATTCCCTTTCGCGATCGTCATAGGGCCGCATCGGGAACGCACGGCTGCTGACCGAATTGAAGCCTTGCGGATCGACCAGGAAGACAGACTGAACCAACGGCATTTCGTGCGCGATCTTGGCGAGGAAGTCGTGAACCTCGCGCGAGTTGTCGATCGCCACCCAGTCCATTCCGTCAATGCGATCAAGCGTGCGGGCGAGAATGAGCCGGGCAGTTTGCAGCGCCTCTTTGGTTTGTTCGGCGAGAGCGTTGGTGGCAACGACGACATATTCGCGCGAGCGTTCGGCGCTCTCCTGATAATCGAGCCAAGCCGCCGCGAGGAACAGGGCGGCAGGGACCAGAATCGACCCAACGATCAAAATTTTCGAGGAGACGCGGGCGTAGTTGGTAAGGAGCACTTCCTCCCCCGATTGCCTTACTGGCACCATCGGTCTTGCGCAAACACTATACCTCGACCATGGTTCAATAGACCCCGACCAAAGGCGTATATCGCGTCGAACCTATCGACCGCAATTCACTTGTTCAAATGAGCACAGCGCAGATTTGGCTTCGAGATCACGAAACTATAGTCACTCGCAATAATTTCCGTAACGATTTTTTGAGAAGACAACGATTCGCCGGAGATATGACCTACAGCGCAGATTTCCGTAAGAAAGTAGTGGGTTTTGTTAAGGATGGCGGGGGCCAGGCGAAAGCGGTACGTCATTTTGGCATTAGCCTATGGTGTTCGTGACTGGCTGGCGCGCAAGGATTTACAGCCCAAGCAGAAAGGTATGCTGTGACGACGAAAGCTGGATAGTCAGATCATATGGAAATTATTGCGAGTGACTATAACGCGCGAGTTCGCCCTTTTTGAGACGAACCCTGCTTGGATGATCCAGATATTCCCTTCCTAACTGTGGTCAGCCACCTACCGCACGCGCCGGCTAATGCCGGCCGTGCGGCGTCGGGTCCTGCGGGCCGGGCGCCAATGCCGGGCTCGAGACTGCGGCTCAGTTACCGCAACGGAATACGCGCGCTTACGGCCTCACGGCAGCGTGCAAAATTATCCCCAGTTCGCTTGACTGCCGACGAGGGTGATCGTGATATGCCCCATCGTCGTATCGGCCTTGGCGCCGTGCCAATGGCGTTCACCGGCCTTGATTTGCACGACATCGCCCACATTGATTTCGCGCTGTTCATGCTCATTGGCCACCATGCCGGAGCCCGAGGTCACGATCAGCAGCTGATCGCAGTTATGCGTATGCCATCCGGTTGTGCAACCTTGGCTGAAGTTCACGACACTGCAGTTGAAATTAGGTGACTCGCCAGGCTCGATGATGGTTTGACGCGACCGCTGCACCGGCCCGCTCCATCCTTGGATCGGCTCGGCAGCGCCTTCGACCGGAACGTTCGGAATGTCCTTCAGCGTGACGACCTTCATGTTTCTCTCCCCTTCTGGTTGGCGGATTGAGCCTATCCCAATCTGCTGTGTCCCTCCACCATCGCGGCGAAAAGCGTCGCGGATCACGGATAGCGCCGAAATGCGGTAAGACATCAGCGTCCCCGGCTCGCGCTAGAGCCGAGGCCAAGTGGACGCGTTGTTTTAAAGAATGGCCTATAGGACCAACTCGACCCATTCGTAGAGTTTGCTTTTGGGCAGCGCGCCGATTTTCGTGGCAACCGCCTTTCCGCCCTTGAACAGGATCATTGTCGGAATGCCGCGCACCCCGTATTTGGTCGGCGATTTGGGGTTCTCGTCGATATTGACCTTTGCGACGGTCAGCTGACCGGCCTTATCCGCAGCGAGATCTTCGAGAAACGGCGCGATCATTTTGCACGGGCCACACCATTCGGCCCAGAAATCGACGAGTACCGGCCCCTCGGCGCCCAGCACTTGCGCCTCGAAATCGCTGTCGGTGACGGCGGTCGGCTTCATCGCGATGTACCTCCTGATATGCTCACCCCGAAATTAGGGGCGGCGAAAAAGCGGCGTCAAGGCGCGTGGGCGGCGAGCTTGTCCGAGCTGATCGGCATCAACAGCGGCGCCTGCGTCCATAAAATCGCGCAACGGATCTCGCGGTCAGGGTAAATTCCCGCCAGCGCCGCGCGATAGATCGCGAGTTGCCGCAGATAGAGTGGCGCGACCTCGTCCTCGCCAGCCGGCACCGGGCGCATCGTCTTGTAATCGACAATCAGCACCTGGGTTTCGTCCACCACGATGCGATCGATTTGGCCCGACAACGCATGGCCGCCGACGAGGCCGACGAGCGGCACCTCGGCTTGCGAGCGCGGGCCAAACAGGGCCGCGTAATCGGGGTGATGCAGCACAGCCAATGTCTCACGGCAGATATCATCCTGCTCGTCCTGCGGCAAAGCGTGGGTTGGGAGCGCCAGAAAACGCCGTGCCGCGGCCTCGCGCCCAGCGGTCGGCAATTCCGGCAGGCTTTGCAACAGGCGATGCACGAGCAGACCGCGCTTGAAGCGACCGCGCCCGCCGATGTTCACCGGCGACAGGGCGGGCGGCTCGTCGCCGGTGGGCCGCGACGGTAACAGCGGTCGCGGCGGATCGGGCTCTGACAGCGGTCGTCGTGTTGCCCAGTCGGGCAACGGCCTCTCGCGGGCAACGGCGGCGGAGGGCGGCTCGCGCTGCGGTGCTGTCGTCTGCGGGCAGGCGAGGCGCAAACCTTGCCCCGACCATCCTTCGATCTCGCCGATCAGGGGGCGGGTGTCGAATTCGAAAGGCTCGGCGCATTCGCGCAGGCCAGCGTGGCACAGCGTATGCCAGCACACCTCCTGCGGTTTTCTTTGTGTCTGCCAGCCGCAGATATACAGGCGGTCCTGCGCCCGGGTCAGACCGACATAAAGCAGCCGGCGATATTCCTGCAATTGGCGGTCGCGCCATGCCGATTTTTCGCTGGCGTAGAGAGGAGCGGCGTGATCGCCCGGCGGTTTCCACAGCGGTAGCTCATCGGGTTTGCTCCACAGCAAAGCGACTTTCTGGTCGGGTGTCGCGATCGTGTCAGGAAGAAACACGACCGGCGCTTCAAGCCCCTTGGCGCCATGGACGGTCAGGATGCGCACCTCGTCGCGTGGATGAGCTGCGAAATCGCGTTTGACCTCGGTCTCGGCCGCAGTCAGCCAGCGCAAAAATCCCTGCAATGACGGCACATGCTCACGCTCGTAAGCAAGGGCCAGTCCGAGGAACTCCTCGACCGGGTCCTCCGCTTCCGGCCCGAGGCGATGCAACAGAGCCCGCCGCCCACCCTCCGCACCAAGGATTTCGGCATACAGCTCGTAAGGCGGGACGAAATCGGCGCGGGCAAGCCAAGCCGTCAGCCTGTCGGCGGCGCGGCACAAGCTCGCACAGGCTCCGGCGCGAGTGCGGAGCCGGTTCCACAGGCTCTCCTGATCGCGCGCATAGCACAGCTCAAAGAGCGTCTCCTCATCGATGTCGAAGAGCGGGCTTTTCAGCACCGCCGCCAATGTCAGGTCGTCCTCCGGCAATAGCAGAAAGCGCCCGAGCGCCACCAGGTCCTGAACCGCCAATTGCTCGGTCAAAATCAGACGGTCGGCACCGGCGACCGGGATGCCGCGCTGCTTCAGCGCGCGCAGCAATTCGCCGACGAATTCGTTGCGGCGGCGCACCAAAACCATAATGTCCCCGGGCCGCAGGGCGCGGTCGCGCGCCTCCAGACGCTCGCCATGCGCGAGCCACCCGGCAACCATCGCCGCGATGCCGCGAGCGAGCCGTGCATGAGGCTCGGCGATCCGCCTGTAGGCGACCGGCAGCTCGTCCTCATCGGGCTCCTCGGCGGGTGCCGGCGCCACCACCGGCCACAGCTCCACGACACCGGCGTGGCCGGCGCGCTCGGCAAAATGACGGATGTCGCGGCCGTCGAGCGCCACCCCGGCACGCGCCTCGGGTCGGCGGAAGATCGCATCGACCGCTTGCAACACCGGCTCGGTCGAACGGAACGAAAGGTCGAGCGGCAACTCCACCCAGTTTTGGTTGACTGCATTGGCTCTGTCCTGGAAATGCCGCCGCATCTCCAGAAAAGCCTGCGGGTCAGCACGCTGAAAACTGAAGATCGACTGCTTCATGTCCCCGACGGCAAACACGGTGCGGATCGTCGATCGGGCGCCCGCGCCGGCAAAGAACTCCTCGGCGAGTGCGGCAACGATCTCCCATTGCTCGGGATTGGTGTCCTGCGCCTCGTCGATCAGGATGTGGTCGAGCCCGCCGTCGAGCTTGAACAAGACCCACGGCGCCACTCCGGGGCGCTGCAGCAGGGCGAGCGCCAACGACACGAGATCATCGAAATCGAGAACGCCCTTGAGCCGCTTGGCGCCGTCATATTCGCGCAATAGCCGGTCGCCAAGCCGAACGAGCGCGCAGGTGGCCTCCCGCACGATTAGCGCCGCACGCGCCTTGTCAAATTTTTGCACCCGCGCGCCCTCGGCGGCGAGCACCGCCGCTGCATCGCATCCGGCTTCACAGGCGGCACGCGCCGTCTTTTTGGTGACAAAGCTGTTCTTGATCTCCCGCTCCCGGGTCGTCAGGTAGGCGGCCAGATACGAATCGAGCATGGACTGCCGCCGCGCCGGTGCATCGCACCAGTCGGCAAGGACCTTGGCGAGCGCGCGATCTTTAACGGAACCTCTGGCGAGGATCGACGCGCATGCTGCGAGCCCCGGCTCATCACAAGCATCTGCGGCGCAGAACGCCGCTACCAGCGATTCGAGCGTTAGGCCATCGGACAGACCCAGCGCCTTGGATAATCTTTTGCGCAATGCCGGAAAGCCGTGCTCGAGAGCTCGGCGCAGCTTTCCTCGCTCGTTGGCGAGCGCCTGCATCAGCTCGCCAAAACGCTCCTCCGCAGCATGTTCGGCAATGATAGCGAGCGCTTCGCAAATTGCGGGGTCGGCGCCCTCGCGCGCGGCGATAATCACGCGCTGGGCCGCCTCGGCCAATAATTCGGCGGCGCCGCGCTCTTCAATCACCACGAATTCCGGCGCCACGCCGGCTTCGAGCGGAAAGCGGCGCAACAAGGTTTGGCAAAACGCATGAATCGTCGAGATCTTGGTCCCGCCCGGGGTATCGAGAACCAGCGCAAATAGCTGGCGGGCGCGAGCGATCAGTTCCGGATCGGCAAACACCCCAGTCAGTTCGTAGAGCGTCTCTGCCAAGGCGCCTTCGGAGAGTGTCACCCATCGGGCGAGCTCACGATCCAGCCGGTTCGCCATTTCAGCCGCGGCGGCGCGGGTAAAGGTGAGGCACAGAATGTGCGACGGGTCGGTGCCGTCGAGCATCAACTGAAGTAGCCTTTCAGTCAGCACCGTCGTCTTGCCGGTCCCCGCCGAGGCTGCGACCCAAACCGAAGCGTGCGGATGGGCGGTCTGCGCCGTCCATCGGCTGCGGCTCACGCCTGCCATTCTTCCGTCTCGTTGCGCGCAACCCGCTCGAGATGCTCGTAATCCGAAAACCGCGGCCGACGCGCAGCCACAGGCATCGCCAGATAAGGTGTAGCAGGGTCGTCGAAGCGCTCGATCAGCCTGCGCAATTTGGCGAGCACGCGATCGACCAAGGCTGCGGGATCTTCATCGTCGATCACCCAGCGCTGCCCGGCCGGCGCGCGCCCGCCAAGCTTCCAGTATTCGAGAGAGGCTGGGGTTCCGCTAATTCCGCCAAAACTGCCGTCGCGCAGGATCGCCGCTTCGAGCGGCAGTTGCGGTGCGAACCCGGCCGAGATCTGGTTTTTCTTCGGCACCGAGCCGGTCTTGTAATCGATCACCAGAAATTCGCCCGAGGCCAGGTGATCGATGCGGTCAGCGTTGGCGGTCAATTCAAAGGAGCCGCCGGGGAAGCCGCGCAGGACCAGGTTGCCCTTCAATTCGCCGTGGCTTGCGACAACCATCGCGCGGTGCGCGGTTTCTTCGGCGACCAGCCAGCGGGCAATGCGCTCGAAACGCGGCCACCAGAACGCCCAGGCTCCCGGTCTCGATAAGACTTCGGCAAAATGCTCGTTGTCCGATCCGGACCAGCTCCGATAGTGGATCGGAGGGCAGGTCTCGCGGAAAGCGGCGGACAAATTCGGCGAGCACCGCGTGGATGCGGATGCCGAGATCGGCTCGGCCGGGGTCGGCGTCGAGTTCGTCGAGCGCTCTCAGCTGGAGAATGTGCCGGGCGTAGATCGCATAGGGATCGGCAAGCCAGGTCTCGATCTGGGTGACCGACAGCTGGCGTGGACGCGCGGCGAGCGGCGGGCGCGGTTCGGCCGCCGGCAGCGGTGCGTAATCTGCGGTGTCGAGCCGGCTGGCGACGGTCGCGATATCGGCATTGGCCTCAAGTGCTCCCTCGAGCCCGACCGCACGCAACACCGTGTTGAGTTGCAACAGCCAGCGCGACGGAACGGTCGGCACGCCTTCCGCGCGTGCCGCACGCGTCAACGCCGCTTCAGGCGCCGTCAGCGCCTGGACAAAATCATGAGCGGCGATCCCAATAGCCCGTTCCGGGACAGCGATCGCAAATTCGCGCCGCATCTGCCGGGACATCCAGGGATCGTGGGCCGGCGCACCGGGCCAGCTCCCCTCGTTCAAGCCGCCGAGAACGACGAGGTCGGCCTGCTGCAAGCGGGCCTCGATGAGCCCCCAAATCGCCAATCGTGGATGACGGCCATAGACCGGACGCACGACGATTCCGGCCGAGAGCGCCTCGAACAAAGCCGGGTAATGCTGTCCCGGGAGCGGTGGAAAATCGGCAGCGGCATCGATCAGCTCGTTGTAAAAGCGGGCCGCGGTTTCACCGGCGCCATCGCGCCACAGCCGGGCGGCACCAGACGCATCATCGCTAGCAGCCAACCGCTCAGCCGCCTCGAGATGCGCGGTTACAAGCCGGGCAAGCGGCACCGGCCCGCCAGCGAGAAGATCGGGCAACGGACCCAAGCAGGCTTGCAGGCGGCTGACAAACCTGTGCAGCTCCGTGTCTTTGCCGCCGGCGACGGCAGCCGTAAGACCGGCAAAGCCCGGTGCCGGGCGCGGACCGCGGATCGCCTGTTCGAGCCGGCGCGCGAGAGCGCGAAACCCCGCCGGCGCAAGATTGCCGGCGGCAAGCGGATGCTTTAATGCCGCCAATAACGGCACAGGCGCCAGCTCGCTCGCGGCAAGATCAAGCACCAGGCGGAGGAAAATCCCGGGCGGTGTGCGGTTCAATGGCAGACCGGCGGAATCGTCGATCGCGATCCCCCAGCGCATCAGTTCGACGGCAACCTGACGAGCGAGTTCGCGGTCCGGGGTGACGAGTGCCGCAGTTGCACCCGGTGTTTCGAGCTTGCGCCGCAGCAATAGCGAGATCGTCAGCGCCTCTTCATGCCTATTGACGCAATCGTAGCGGCTCAGACCGTCGATTGCCGCGGCCGGAATTGGCGCCAAGCTGCGCCAATTGTCGGTTGTCGGCGCCGGACGCATCGCTTCGCCGACCAGCGCCAGCCGTAGGCGGCGGTCGCATGCGTCGGGCCGCGCGCGCCAGTGCCCGCTGCCCTCGGGCCAATCGGGTATATCGGCGGGCATCAGCTCGAATGCCGCGAGCAGGTTAGCGAGCAGATATTGCGGATGCGCCTCGTCCCTTTCGATCGCCTTCCACTCCGTGATGTCGCAGCGGCGATCAAGACCCGCCAGGATCACCGTGCCGGCTTCCAAACCCGCGACCACCCGGATCAATTCGGTCAGAGCCGGCGCGCCCCCAGTCAGCCCCGCGACGAAGACCGGGTCGCGCGGCGGGTTCTGCCGCCAGATCGCAGCCTGACGGGTGAGCAGGCGATTGCTTCGCTCGCCGGGGTCGATTGCACCCTCCGACGCGAGCATCGCCGGCCAGGCAGTCGGCAAAATCTCGAGCAATTTGCAAACGATCTCCCAATGCGCAGTGAGATCGGCAGGGACGAGATCGCGCAGCCGCGCAAAACTGGCGCCTTCAATCGCGACCGTATCAAGAAGGCGAGCGAGGCTTGCTGCCAGGGCCGCAGCCTGGCCTGGAAGCAAAGGGTCGCGCCCGCCTTGAGAGGCCCATTTAAGGATCAGTTTGGTCAGTAATAATTGGCGGCGCGGCGCGGGGATCGCGGGTGGGACAATCAGATCATCGTCTCCGGAAATGCTCTCGAAGAGCCAAAGCTCGTCGCCATCGAGATCGCCGATCGGCCGCATCCGCGGCAGCAACAGCGGCGTCCCGGGTTCTCTCCCATCAAACGGGATGCGCAGAAACGCCTCACGCAACGACCGCACGGCGCGGCGGGTGGGCAGCAACACGGTGACCCGGGACAACGCCGCAGGGTCGGTGCCCGCCACCTCTGCAATACCCTTCGCCAAGGCCGCCAAAAATGGGCGTTCGGAAGGAATCGTGTAAATCCTGGGCCGCATCCGATAACTTTCGAAAGGCATCGCAAAACTCGGCCTATCCGGCCACCTTTCGCAAAAATGTCGGGTCGAGACTAGCGCTCGATCCGGTGCGACGAAAGGCGCTCGCGGGTTGCAGCGAGACCCGCCGCTGTGCCGATATGATACCACTCGCCGTCATGCACGATCGCATGCAGCCGCCCGGCCTCTTCGGCGCGGTCGAACAGGCGCACCAACGAAAAGACGCGTTCTGGCCAATTATCAAAAAGCCGGCGGTGCAGCAGCTGGATGCCAGCGAACAGAAATGGCGCGATTTCGCGTTCGCGGCGGCGATGCGGCGCACCTGAAGGATTGAGCATATAGTCGCCGCTGCCGTCATAGCCGATCGCAGTGACGGTGCGCTGCAACAGCAGCACCGCATCCATGCGATCGGGATCGAAAACGCGGGCCAACCGCAACAATGCCGGATCCTTGCCGTCGAGCCAGAACACGTCGGCATTAACGACGTAGAACGTATCGCCGAGCAATGGCAACGCCTTGGCCACGCCGCCACCGGTCTCGAGCAAAACAGGCTCCTCCGAAATCTCGATATTGGGCGCTTTCCGTTGGGAAAGCTGAGCCGCCACCATTGCCGCCATGTAATGAGTGTTGACGACGACGTGCTTGACCCCGGCCTCGGCCAACCGGTCGATCGCATGATCGAGCAAGCTGCGGCCGTTCAATTTTATCAATGGCTTCGGCATGGCGTTGGTTAGGGGGCGCAGCCGAGTTCCGAGCCCGGCCGCCAACACCATCGCTCGGCGCGGCGGTACCGTCACGCCATCATCCGCAAATCAGGGATGCGGCGGCTCACCGGCGGCAGATTGCGATCGAGCCAATGTCTGATCTCTTGCAACGACGAAGCCTGGAGATCCTGCTCAACAAGCCGCCACAGGCGCGGGATATGGGCGAGATAGGCGGGCTTGCCGTCCCGCAGCCAAAGCCGGGTGAAGATGCCGAGGATCTTACAGTTGCGCTGGACCGCGAGAATGGCGGCAACGCGCCGGAAATCGTTGGCGTCCAGGGCTGGGAAGACGGCGAGATAGCGCTCCGTCATCGCTTGGCGCAATGTTTCGGGCACGTCGCGTCGCGCGTCTTCCAATAGCGAGACGAGGTCGTAAGCCGGCGAGCCAATGACCGCATCCTGGAAATCGAGCAGCCCGCAGGCCCGCACCCCAGGGCGACCGGGCAGCAACATCAAATTGTCGATGTGGAAGTCTCGCAACACCAAGGTTGGGGGAAGGGCATGTGCCGTCGGCAGAAGCGCGCGCCACAGGCCGAGATACTCGTCGCGCAGCGCGGTCGATGGCGCTTTCTTCAGCACTGCTGGCATATACCAATCGACCAGCAATACCGCTTCGGCGAGCAGGCGGTCTTCGTCGTAAGGCGGCAGCTCGGGCAGGCCCGTCGCGGCGACCTCGGTCTGCAAAGCCGCCAAGACCTCGATTGCGAGTGTATAGAGGCTCGGCTCGTCGGCACCGCGCCGAAGCAGCCGAGTGTAGGTGTCGTCGCCAAAATCCTCGATCAGCAAGAAGCCGTGTGCATGGTCCGCGGCCATGATTTCGGGTGCGCTGAGGCCCAACCCGCGCAGTATCTCGGCCACCGCGACATAGGGTGCCACATCCTCCTCCGGCGGCGGCGCGTCCATTACGACTGCGCTTTCGCCGTCGCGGCGGAGGCGGTAATAGCTGCGAAAGGACGCATCGGCGGCGAGCGGTTCCGGGCGAACGCCTCCCCAGCCGCTGGCCTCGAGAAATTCGCTGATCGCCCGCCGGCGTGGCGAGCGGGCGCGCGGCCGACCGACGAGCAAACTCGCCGAAGAGGTCACGGGGAGCCTGGCGATGGTCGTGTCAGCCATCGACTGCGATCTCGCATAGCCGGGCGCGCCATTCGGCATCGCCATCGATCACCGCGCGCCGCGCCTCCGGTCGGTCGCCGAATTCGAGGGTGATGGCGAGCCGGCGCTGCGGCAGCAACGGACCGAGACGATCCGGCCATTCAATCAACGAAATGCCGGAGAGAAAGGCCTCTTCGATGCCGAGTTCCCACGCTTCATCGGCCGCGGCTAGCCGATAGAGATCGAAGTGCCATATCTCCGCCTCGGCGGCGTCGTAGACTTGCACAAGCGTGAAGGTCGGGCTCGGGACCTCTCGGTCGGCGACCCCGCTAGCGCGGATAAAGGCGCGCGCGAAAGTTGTTTTTCCAGCGCCAAGATCGCCCTCCAGCGCGATGATGTCGCCGACGCGCGCGATTGCCGCCAGGCGCGCAGCCAGCGCCGCGGTGGCAGCTTCGTCCGGAAGATTTATGACAGCGATCACGTAACCGTTGTATGTCGTCGCAAGGATGATCTGCAATTATTCCTTGCGCCGGGTGCTACGCGCGAGCGGGCGTCCGGTTTTCGCGCCGACGGCCCGCAACCAAAAAGATATTAGGGGCTATGCCGAGGCCGTGCAGCGCGAATCGCTGCCTTGGGGCATCTGCCGGTTGAGACCGATAACCCCGGCGCCACCCGGCTCCGAGCAGATCATTGGCAGCCGGCAAGTCACCCGGTGCCCTTGGCCAGGCGCCGAACCGAACTCGACACTGCCGCCATGCAGCTCGATGAGGCGCTTGACCAGCGACAAGCCGAGGCTTGCATTCGCATGCTTGCGGATGGGCGCGATGGGCTCGAACTGACCGGACGATACCGGACCCGCCATCCCGATGCCGGTATCGCAAACCCTGAGCAGCAGTTCGCCCCTGCCCCGTTCCGCCTCGATGCGAATGGTGCCGCCTGGCGGCGTGAACTTGATCGCGTTTGAGATCAGGTTAAAGAGTGCCTGTTGCAGCCGCCGCTTGTCGCCTTCGATCGTGTCGATCTCAGGCGGGCAGCATAGATCGATATCGAGCCCCCGGCTGCGGGCCCGCTCCTGCGTCAAGCCCAGTAATGTGCGAAGCATCTCCGGGATGTCGACAGGGCCGCGTTCGAGTTCGATATAGCTCGCTTCGATCGAGGCCAACTCGATTGTGTCGTTAATTAGCCCGGTAAGCTGCTGTGCGCTGTCGAGGATGCCGCCGCTGTATTCAAGCTGGCTCGGATTGAGCGGTCCGAAATATTGATTATGCAGGATCTCGGCAAAGCCAATGACGGTACTGAGCGGTGTGCGCAACTCGTGCGAGACATTGGCGACGAACTCGGCCTTCAAGCGTGCTGCGGTTTCGAGTGCTTCATTGCGCTCACGCAGCGCATGCTCGACGCGTGCGGTGTCGCTGACATCGAGATAGGTCATTAACACCTCACCATCAGGCAACGGCACACTCGCAACCTGCAACACCGAGCCGTCGCGGCGATAAAGGGTAGCGCTCGCCAAAGTCTGCGACGTCACCTGGACGACCATGTCCTCCCGCTTTGCCGCCCAGTTCTCACCATCGTCGAGAAGCCCGCGGGTACGTTCGACAATCTCGGAAATATGCGGCTCGCCCGCGACATCTGCCTCCGACAACCCCCACAACGCGCGAAAAGCAGGATTGTGCAGTTTAAGGCGGCCGTCGCCGCCATAGACCGCGATCCCCTCGAACAAATGGTCGAGCGTGGCGCGCTGCACCGCCGCAAGCGTGTTGTATGAACATTCGAGCGCCAGCTGGTCGCTAACATCATCAAAGACATAAATTAGGCCGCCAAACGGATGCGGGGATATCGTCAGCTGCAAGGTGCGGCCATCGGGCAGATGCATGAGCTCGTGGCGCGGCTCGACCAGCGAGGTGAATAACGCACAACGTTCGCGTTTGAAGGCGCGGAAATCGGGGTATTCCGGAAAGCGGCGTGAACTCGTGCAAACGTTCGAGGATCTCGCCAAATATTGGCTCCGAGGCGAGCCACGCGGTGTCGAGCCCCCACAGAGCGGCAAATGCGCTATTGAAAAATTTCAGCCGCTTATCCGGCCCAAAAATCGCAATGGCGGCAGAGAGGATCTCGAGTACCGCGGTGTGGGCGGTGGTATGCCGCCGCAATTCGTTGCGCGCGCTTTCAACTTCGGTGCAGTCGAGCGCAAAGCCGATTGTCTCGCCTTCGGCGCCAGTCGTCTCGTAGATTGAGAGCAGCCGGCGCTCGCCGCCGATCACAACACGAACGCCGCCCTGCTCTATCGCATCCCCAAAGCACACTGTCGGATTCTCGCGGCCGGTGGCAACAAGATCGCGCGTCTCCGCAAGAATCCCCTCGCGGCTGTCGCCGAACGCCGTCCTGTAAGCCGGATTACACTCGACAACAGCACGATTGCCAGCGCATCGCCACACCGGCAGGGGCAGCATATCCAGCGTCTGGCGCAGCCTTTCCGCTTCCACTTGCGCCTGCTTTGCACTTGCCTCCGCCGCAGTGTGATTGCGCGCGACCTCGCGGGCTAGCCGCATATGTTCGCGCAATCGACACTCGGCGCGATGCCACAAGGTCGCGAGCCCAAGCGCGGCGATCGAGGCGAAGACGGCCGCTCCCGTAATGAACATCGATCTTCCCCTCTTTATCCGCTTTCGGAATGGTCTCACAACCATTCCGTGTCGGGCATTATGAGGGGAATTTCACGAAATGAAAGGATTTTGTTTCCGTTCCGTCCCAAACCTGATTCGAATTCGCCCCGAATGCGCGCTAATAGCGGTAATGCTCGGGTTTGAACGGGCCGGCCTGGTCGAGCCCGAGATAACTCGCCTGAGCGGCGTTCAGCCGGGTCAGCTTGACGCCGAGTTTGTCGAGGTGGAGCTGCGCCACTTTTTCATCGAGGTGCTTGGGCAGCACATAGACCTTGTTTTCGTATTGGCCATGATTGGTCCACAATTCGATTTGCGCCAATACCTGGTTCGTAAAGGACGCGCTCATGACAAAGCTCGGATGGCCGGTGGCGCAGCCAAGGTTGACGAGCCGTCCCTTGGCGAGAACGATCAGCCGCTTTCCGTCGGGAAAGACGACTTCATCGACCTGTGGCTTGACCTCCTCCCACGGATAGTTGCGGAGCGCGTCGATCTGAATTTCGCTGTCGAAATGACCGATGTTGCAGACAATGGCGCGATCCTTCATCTGCCGCATATGGTCAATGGTAATCACGTCGATGTCGCCTGTCGCGGTGACAAAGACATCGCCGATCGGCGCCGCCTCTTCCATCGTCGTGACCTGATAGCCTTCCATCGCGGCTTGCAGGGCGCAGATCGGATCGACCTCGGTGACCATCACGCGGGCGCCCTGACTCCGCAGGCTTGCCGCCGAGCCCTTGCCGACATTGCCAAAGCCGCAGACGACCGCGAGTTTCCCGGCCAGCATGACATCTGTAGCACGTTTGATGCCGTCGACCAGGCTCTCTCGGCAGCCGTAGAGGTTGTCGAATTTGGATTTTGTCACACTGTCGTTGACGTTGAACGCGGGCGCCTTTAGCTCGCTCTTGCGCATCATCTCGTAGAGCCGGTTGACCCCGGTCGTCGTCTCTTCCGAGATGCCGCGGATGCCGGCGAGCAGATCGGGGTGCCTGTCGTGCAGGATTTTGGTCGCGTCGCCGCCATCGTCGAGCACCATGTTTGGTGTCCAGCCATCCGGGCCGCGCAGTGTCTGCTCGATGCACGACTCGTATTCCTCCTCGGTCTCGCCTTTCCAGGCAAAGACCGGGATGCCGCGGGCGGCGATTGCGGCGGCGGCGTGGTCCTGCGTCGAAAAGATGTTGCACGAACTCCACCGCACGGTGGCGCCGAGCTCGATCAAGGTTTCGATCAATACCGCGGTCTGGATCGTCATGTGCAGGCAGCCGACGATGCGCGCGCCCGACAACGGCCGCTGGGCCCCGAACTCATCGCGCAATGCCATCAATCCCGGCATTTCGGTTTCGGCGATCGCGATTTCACGCCGCCCCCAATCGGCGAGAGAAATGTCGGCAACCTGGTAATCGGTGAACTCGGGCATCGGCGTTGTCTCCTCGGAGCGGCGGCGCGCATATAGCAGTGCCGCAACCGAGCGGCAAGCTGCGGAGATCGGGGATCCTTGGACGATTAGCTTTGACCTGAGCTTCAGAAAGGCAGTTCTGCTCTCTAAACTCGTTGCGACGGAATGGGCTAAAATCTAACGAAATGGTCCCACAATCGATCGTCATGTTTCTCTTTACGAAAAGCGACACATCGACCTCTAACACCAAGTTCAAAATTCGAGCGATAGAACGGCGTTAGGGTTAAAAGCTGCTCGAGTGTTCGCCGCTTCCACGAGTTCGCACCACATGTTCCAACTAAGCTGTAAGCGCGATTGGTTGCAATGAAGCGACATACCTTTTTCACCGCCGGATAGTAGACATCATCAAAAGCTACGATCCCTCCCACCCGAAGCAAGTGATCAATATAAAAGAAATCCACCAGAGTGGAGTCAAACGTGTGCCACCCGTCAATAAATGCGAAATCCAATTCGAGGCCTGTCATCTCTAGCTGAGGCAATGCCAAATGCGACGGCTTTTGGAAAAATTCAACAATATCGCCATAGCCGGCCCGCCTCAGGTTTGCCATTCCGATACCGTTGCCCCAGGAGCCCCAGACACTTTCATTGTCGTGCTGGTAGGGATCTATTGCAATGTATCGTGTCCCGTCGCGAACCCTTAACGCATCACAGATGTAAAGAGCAGAAACGCCGAAAGCTAAACCAACTTCCAACGATACTTTAGGATCAAGCGTGCGTACCAGATCTTGCAGAAATAATCCCTCTTCGTCGGATATCGCCGAATGTAGAGGGATGCTGTCACCCCCATCGACTGGGCGCACTTTCTGAGTTTTGATAATCTCTTGAAGAACTGTATTCGTCTTCAGATCTCGAAATTATCCGCATTGTTCCTTGGAACGATGGCTCGCACCGAGTCCGATGTTCCAATTGACGTCGCTCCATTTACATCAAAGCATACGTCCGGGGACGATGGGTTACGGACTCGGTTTGCTCTTCCAAAAGGCGCGGAAGCTCAGCACCAGCCAGTCCGATACAACCACAAGAGTAGGGCTTCGGCGCTCGTCTTGGACCAAGTCCAATCATATGGAAATTTCAAAGGGTGCTCAAGGTCAACGCAATCCTCGGTGCAGGTCAGCAGGATTGGAAGAGTTCTTGGATCGCGGCTATGTCAGCACTCGTCGTCAAGGCTAGCATCAGCAGGATGCGCGCCTTTTGCGGGCTTAAATCCTCGCCGGCGACGATGCCGGTCTCGCGCAGTCGGCGGCGCGGGGCAACACGGCCGCTTGCGGCGCGGCTGCATTGCACGACGACGACACCGGCTTTGAGGGCGCGCTCGAAGGCGGCGCGCTGATCCGGGGTCGGGCTGCCCGGAGCAAACCCGGCCGACACCAACCCACGCGCCCCCGCCACAACCGCGGCGTCGATCAAGGCGCCATCGGCGCCGGCGTAGGAATAGATGATGTCGACCCGGGGCAGCGGAGCTGCGAAGTCGGCGTTGGCGAATGGTCCATCCGGCATATGGCGGCCCAGCGGCGCGCGGTAGAAATGGACCCCATCGCCGTCAACATGCCCCAGCGCACCAAAATCGAACGCGCGAAAGGTCTGCACCCGATAGGTCGAGGTTTTGACGACGTCGCGGGCGGCGTTGATTTCGTCGTTGAGCAGAACCAGCACGCCTTTGCCGCGGGCCTCAGGCGCACCCGCGACACGCAATGCGTTGACGAGGTTCATGCCGGCATCGGTGCCGAGCGCGCTCGCCGGCCGTTGCGCGCCGACCAGCACCACAGGCTGGTCGACCGCGAGGGTCAAATTGAGAAAGAACGCCGTTTCTTCGAGGGTCGCGGTACCGTGGGTGATCACAAAACCAGCGGTGGCGGGTTCATCGCGCGCGATTTTGTGGATCAGCGCACGCAGTTCGAACCACTCGGCGGGGCCGATTTCAGTGCTGCCGACTTGGCGGACCGTGACCGGCACCGGGTCGGCAACGAGCCGCGTCTCCGGAAAGCGGTCGAGCAGCGCGTCGGCCGAGAGCTTTTGCCCAAAATCAGGGTAGTCGAGCACATCGAGGCTCGATGCGCCAAGCGAGGAGATGGTCCCACCGGTGCCGATCATGGCGATACGCGGCAGCGATGTTGTCATCGGTGAACTCCCTGCCATTCTTGTCGGCCTTCATTCGATGCTGGCCAAACGCAGATCCATGACGCGACGAGCGCCGAATTCGGGCGATATTGCTGCCCTCGGCGTCACGGGTCGCGTTATAGCGCGTCACCAATTCGGTCCCGTCCATGCTGCGCCCCCATCGATCCGTGCGGCCGCCGCGCAACGTAAAGTCGGAACGATACGGCACCATAGGTGCTGGACGAAATAGGGGACACAATAGGTCAGCGCCAGCTTGAGGAAGTCCAGCGAGTGTCCAGTGACAAGCCGGTCACCTTGATTTATCAGGTTGAGGATGCTGCCGACAACGAGCGCCAAAGACAGCGAGCGCCGCGGCACGCCGCCCGTGAGAGCGTAGCGCAAGACGAGCTGCCAGCGATGCAGATTAGCTGCCGGCGTGGTGCTCGTTCACGACAGCCAGCGTTTACGGCGCTTGTAGCTCTTCAAATCCCGGTACGATTTGCGTGCGCCGGCCTCGTTGAGGCCGAGATAAAATTCCTTGATGTCGGAATTCTGCCGCAGCGCCTCGGCCGGGCCTTCGAGCACGATGCGGCCGTTTTCCATAACGTAACCATGGTCGGCGATGTCGAGCGCCAAGGCTGCGTTTTGCTCGACCAACAGAACGGTTAGTCCGCGTTCGTCGCGCAGATGGCGAACAATCCCAAAGATCTCGGCCACCAGCATCGGGGCCAGGCCCAAAGAGGGCTCGTCGAGCAGTATCACCTTGGGCTCGCACATCAGCGCACGGCCGATAACCAGCATCTGCTGCTCGCCGCCCGAAAGATAACCGGAGGACTGATGGCGACGCTCCCTGAGCACTGGAAAGGTATCGAACACGCCGTCGATCGCCGCACGGACACGACCAAAGTCGCGGCGGGTGTGGGCGCCGGCGACGAGATTTTCTTCGACCGTCAGATTCTCGAACACCCGCCGGCCTTCGAACACCTGGGCGATGCCGCGGCGCACGACGTCATGCGGCGGCAGGCGATCGAGCCGCTCGCCATCGAGTTCGACAGTGCCTTTTGTGACCTCGCCGCGCTCATTGCGCAACAGGCCCGAGATCGCCTTCAATGTCGTCGTCTTGCCGGCGCCATTAGCGCCGAGCAGGGTCGTGATACGGCCCTCTTCGGCGGTCAGCGACACTCCCTTCAGCACCAGGATAACGCCGTCGTAAACCACCTCGATATTGTTGAGCGAAAGCATCTACGCCATCAATACGAAGTCGCAACCCATGAAAACAACCCTCTGGCAAGCGCGCGGGAGGGTCGGGTTAGTAACCCTCGCCGTCATCACCAGCGGCCAATTCCCCAGTGCAGAGTGCTAGTGCGAACCAACGCTCGGTACCGAGGCGCGTAGAACCGAGATTGCTTCGCTGTGCTCGCAATGACGCCGTATATGGCTGTCATTGCGAAGAGCGGAGCGACGAAGCAATCTCTTTGCGATGACCAAGGCCGGAATCATCTGTCTGGTTCGTACAGCTAGTTCGACTTCGCCGCCATCTGCTCAGCGGTTTTGTCTTCCTTGTCCACGACCATACTGCGATAGGCCCGGTACCACGGCGTCACCGGGTCCAAATGATCGCCCTTGACCTGGAAGATCCGGACCCAGCCGCCGCCTTCGTGGTCGGCCGCGGTGACGGTCAGCGGCGGCATCAACCCGCCCAGCGTAAAGTCATGGATCATCTCAAAGCCGTCTTTGACCTGGGTCGGGGTCGGCTTTTGGCCGTGCGATAGCTTGAGCGCGTTGCGGATCGCCGCGACCCAGACCGCTCCCTGCTCGATACCGCGATTGTAGTAGACCGTGGCCTGCATCGCGGCCGGCGGCGCCTCTCTCTTCTTTTTGTACATATCCTGGATGGCTTTGATGATCGGGTAATTTTCGCCGGCGCCGGCGAATTGCATCGTGTTGTAGCCCTGCGCCACGTCCCAGCCGCCTGCTCCGGTAATGTCGGCTTCTCCCGAAGCCCACACCAGGGCAACCACCTTGTTCAGCGGGTAGCCGTTTTCTTTCAGGGCCTTGATGATCAAAGCCGGAGCCTTGCCGAAGGTGTGGTCGATCACAAAGTCGGGGCGGTATTGTTGAGCGATCGCCAGCACCTGCGAGCTGACATCGACACCCGGCGGCGGCACGGCGAAGGTCTGCAGTTGGAAACCTTCGGTCTTGGCCAGCGTCTGGATAATCGGTAGCGGTTCGTGACCGGCGGGATTGTCGTAAAAGATATAGGCAATTTTCTTGCCCTTCAGACTGCCGCCCAATTGATCTTTGGCAAATTTGACCGCGGCTGCTCCCTGCGACCAGTAATTGGCGGCGATCGGGAATAGATACGGATAGTATTTGCCGGCGGCGGAGGCGGCGATGCCAAAACCCGGTGAGGTGCCGGGGATCTTGTCTTGTTCGAGCCGCTGATTGAGCGCCTCGGTCTGCGGGGTGCCATAGATCATGATGCCGACCGCACCCTGCTGTTTGGCGTGCTCGTATTCCTCGATCGCCGGCGGGACTTTATACGCGTTGTCGACCTCCTCGGCGTCGATTTTCCAGCCATCGACACCGCCTTGCGAGTTGATCAGGTCAATATAATCGTGCGTCCCTGGGCAGAGTGTGGTTCCGACCACCTGAGTCGGACCGGTGCGGTCGCACTGCATGCCGATCAGGATCGTCTTGTCGGCGGCCTGCGCCACGCCGAAAGCGGCGAACCCGAGCCCGGCTCCCAACGAAAGCGCCGCAATTGTTTTAGTTCTCCGGGTCATGCTGAATTTCCCTCCCTCCTGCTGGTGTTGGTCGCTCAATAAGAAAACGGCCATGTTCTAAAGTAATTTCGGACGTTTCGCCACAGCCTGTTTAGACCCTCCGGTTCGACGATCAGAAAAAAGATGATCAACGCTCCGAATAAGATTAACGTCGAATTCGGAACCAGCCGGCGGATCGTATCCTGAGACAGAAATTCACCACCGAAATTGGTCAGGAACAGGCGAGTCGCTTCCGGCAGCAAGGTAATGAATGCGGCGCCAAAGACCGCACCCAGAACCGAGCCAAGGCCGCCGATAATGATCATCGCCAGATAATCGATTGAGACATCGATGCCGAATTGTTCGTAATTGGCGATGCCGAGATAATAGGTATAAAGAACACCGGTGACGCCCGCGTAAAACGACGAGATCGCGAAAGCATAGAGCTTGTATCGAAAAATATCGATGCCAATGATCTCGGCGGCGATGTCCTGATCCCGGATGGCGATAAAGGCGCGGCCAACGCGGCTGCGCATCAGGTTCAGGGTGGCGACGATCGCCAGCACCGCAAAAAACAGCAGGAAAAAGTAGAGTTGCTGCGGCGTGACGAGTTTGTGTCCAAAGACCTCGGGCGGCGGCACCTGAATCGAGGCCTCGATGCCGCCCGAGATCCAGGTGACGTGATTGATCAACCACTCGATGATGAATTGCGAGGCGAGGGTGGCGACCGCGAGATAAAGCCCTTTAATGCGCAGCGACGGAATCCCGACGATGATGCCAATCAGCGCCGCCATCAGCCCGCCGGCCGGGATCGCGACCCAAAACGGCAGGCCCATCCGCACGATCAGATTGGCCGCGGTATAGGCGCCGACTGACATGAAGCCGCCTTCGCCGATCGAGATCAGCCCGGTATAGCCGACGAGAATATCGAGCCCGAGCGCGCCGACGACTGCGATCAGCACGAGATTGAGCAAGGTCATCAGATACGGGCTGAAGACGAGCGGAACGACGAGCACAAACAGGAGCGCCAGACCCGCTATCGTCCAGCGTGCGACCGGCAGCGGAAACAGCGCCATATCCGCGGCATAGCTGGTTTTGAAAACGCCGGTCTCGCTGTGGAACATCGGTCAGGCCCGTTCGGGTCGGCGTGCCGCGGACGACGGCAGCGCGCAATGCCGGTTCGTTGCGGCCGCGATTCGCTCCCCTCGCACGCCCGGGCCGCGCTTCTTCATTTCCGGTACATACGTTTCCGTCACTGGTGCAGGGCGCGTGCTTCTCATTGCTGTCACCCGCTCTCCCGTCACCCCCGCGAAAGCGGGGGGCCAGGGAAGGAGGTATGGCATGTTGTCAGTGCGATGCAGCCCTGCGTCTACATTCTCGCAAGTCGTCGGAACGGGACGCTCTATGTTGGGGTCACGAGCGACCTTCCAAGGCGAATGTTCGAGCACAGAACCGATCTGATCCAAGGTTTTACAAAGCGATACGGCGTCCACACGCTTGTTTACGCGGAGTATCAGGCAACGATGGAGGCGGCCATTTCCCGCGAAAAACAGATCAAGGCCTGGCGGAGGAAATGGAAGATCGAATTGATCGAGCAAACGAACCCGAAATGGCGCGATCTCTTGGACGAACTGATCTAACCGGCGTCGGTTGCTCCTGGACCCCCGCTTTCGCGGGGGTGACGATGGTGTGGATGGCACGCGACCAATATTGACACTGGTGGCGAATTCAGCGGCTCCGCTACCATGCCCGCCACGGCGCTCGTCCGCGGGGTCGAAAGCGCCCGCGAGAGCAGGCCCGCTGAGTTGTTTGCCCGTGAACAAGCGGTGGACCTCGAATTCGCCACCAGTGTCAATATTTCCCGTAGGCATCAGACGCGCTCGATGCGGCGACGGCCAAAGATGCCCTCGGGGCGGATCATCAGCACCGCAATCATCAACAGATACGGCACGAAATCTTTGGTGCCGCCGCCGACCAATGGGTCGAGAAAGCCGGCTGAAAGGCTCTCGACGACACCGACGATCAACCCGCCGACAACAGCGCCTATGATCGAATCGAGCCCGCCCAAAATCATCACCGGAAAGACCTTGAGCCCGACCAGCGCCAATTGATTGTCGACCCCGAGCATCGATCCCCACAATACCCCGCCGAGCGCCGAGACGATCCCCGCCAACGCCCAGGCGAGTGCGAAATAGCGGCGGACATTGATGCCCATCGCCATTGCGACCTGCTGATTGTCGGCAACCGCGCGCATTGCGACACCGATCCGGCTCTTTAAGAAGAACCAGCCAAAGGCAGCGAGAAACCCGAGGCTAACCGCAGCGCCGACGAGCTTGATTGGTGGCAGGATCAGCGGACCCAGCAACACGGGCAAGTCGCTGATCGGCAACGGAATGGTCTGGGTACCGCCGCCAAACGCCATCGTCGCAGTGCCGCGCAACACCGCGGCAAGACCGATCGTGGCCATGATGACAGCGATGATTGGCCGCCCCAGCAATGGCCGCAAAACGACGCGCTCGAGACCGAATGCGAAGACAATCATGGCCGCGACGGTGAACAGCGCGCTCGCCCACCACGGGGCGCCTGCAAGATGGATCGCGGCCGCGGCGAGAAACCCGGCGAACATGACGAATTCGCCCTGAGCGAAGTTGATTGCGTCGGTCGCCTTATAGATCAGCACAAAGCCGAGCGCGACGAGCGCATACATGGCGCCGACCAACAAGCCGTTGGCCACGAGAATGGCGGCAAACCGCCATGGCATATCAAGCATAGGCCGGCTCGCGCGACGGCTCTGGTATCGTCTCGATGCCGTTGATCGCGATCAAGGAGCGCAGCACCGTCTTGCGCCCATCCTCAAGGGTGATCTCGGCCGCCAGCTCGACTGCTTCGGCGCCGCCATAGAGCGCCTCGACAACCGCCCGGTATTTGTCGGCAATAAAGCGGCGGCGCACCTTGCGGGTGTGAGTGATTTCATTGTCGTCGGCGTCGAATTCCTTATTGAGTAGCATAAAGCGGCGCACCGCCGCGGTTGGGGGAAGGCCGGCATTGCAACGCGCAATCTCGTGCGTGATCAGCCGGCGAATTTCGGGTTTTGCGCTCAAATCCTGAAACGATGTGTAGGCGAGATTGTGCCGCTCGGCCCAATTGCCGACGGTGCCGAGATCGATCGCAACGATTGCCGCAACAAACGGCCGGTCGGCGCCAAACGCCACCGCTTCTGCGATATACGGGCTGAATTTGAGCTTGTTTTCGATGAATTGCGGCGCAAACACCGTGCCGTCGGCGAGCTTGCCGACGTCGCGCGCGCGGTCGATGACGACGAGATGACCGCGACGATCAATAAACCCGCAATCGCCGGTTCGGAACCAGCCTTCGGCATCGATCGCCTCGCGGGTCGCATCGGGCTGCTTGTAGTAACCCTGGAACACCGCCGCCGAGCGGACCTGCACCTCGCCGGTTTCGGCGATGCGGATCTCGCTGCCTGGGATCGCCGAACCGACCGTATCGGGATCGGCTTCGCCCTCGCGCTGTAAGGCGGCGAGCCCCGACAATTCGGTCGAGCCCCAGACCTGCTTTAAATTGACCCCAAACGCGCGAAAAAAGCGGAAGGTATCAGCGCCGAGCGGGGCGCCGCCGGTATAAGCCCAACGGGCGCGGGCGAGGCCGAGCTGATCGCGGACCGGGCGGTAGACCAGAAATTCGCCGAGCATCAGGCCGAAGCGCTGCAACAGCGACGGTCGCTCGTCGGTCCCGCGCCCAGCCTCGACCCGCTCGGCAAGCGCGCGAAAAAATTCGAAGGTTCGGCGCTTGAGCGGCGAAGCATCGGCGGCGCGCACGCGCAGCCGGGTCAGCAGGTTTTCCCAGATCCGTGGCGGCGCCAAAACAATGGTCGGGCCAAGCTCGCGCAGATCGCGCTGTACGGTTTCCGGCCGTTCCGGGCAGTTGCAGCTAAAGCCGATAAGCAGTGTCAATGCGAGCGAAAACAGCAAGTCGCCGATCCAGGCCATCGGCAGATAGCACAGGATCGCGTCGGTCGGGCGGATGTCCTCGGCGGCGACAAAGCCCTGCGCCGCCGCCAACAGGTTGGCATGCGACAGCATCACCCCCTTCGGGTTGCCGGTCGTGCCCGAGGTGTAAGTCAGTAGCGCGACATCCTCCGCCAAACCCCGGTCGATCTCGCCCTCGACATAGCCCGGGTGCGAGGTGGCGAAATCTTCCCCGTCCAACTGAACCTGATCGAAAGCCGCGAGCTCAGCCGCCGTGTAGTGGCGCATGCCGCGCGGGTCGTCGTAGACAATCAGGTCGAGAGCCGGGAGCCGCTTCTTGACTGACAGGATCTTGTCGACCTGCTCCTGATTTTCGGCGACGACCACCCGGATCTCGGCATGGTCGAGCACGTAAACCATCTCGCTCGCGATCGCATCCTGGTAGATCGGCACGGCGATGCCGCCGAGGCACTGCGCCGCAAGCTGAGCCCAATAAAGCCGCGGGCGATTGTCGCCGATCACCGCCAATTTGTCGCCACGCCGAAAACCGTGCGCGGCAAGGCCGAGCGCGAAAGTGCGGACCTGCCGATCGTATTCGGCCCAGGTGAAAGTCTGCCAAATGCCGAGAGTTTTTTCGCGGATCGCCGGACGATGCGCCATCTTCGCCGCATTGCGCCGCAATAGCCGCGGCAAGGTGTCCGGCATGACGCCGGCGCGGGTGTCGCCGCCGCTCACGCCGCCGCTTCCTTTTCGCGCTGTGCCGCGTTGCCGAGATAAGCGTGGATCACCTCGGGGTGGCGCTGGATCTCGGAGGGGGTGCCGTCGGCGATCTTGCGGCCATGATCGAGCACCGCGACGCGCTCGGAAATGTCCATGACCACCGCCATATCGTGTTCGATCAGGATGATCGTCGTGCCCCATTCTCGGTTCACTTCGAGAATGAAGCGCGCCATATCCTCCTTTTCTTCCTGGTTCATGCCGCCCATCGGCTCGTCGAGCAGCAGGAGCTTGGGTTCGAGGGCCAGCGCCCGGCCGAGCTCGACCCGCTTGCGTAAACCATAGGCAAGTCCGCTTGTCGGCTGTTTGCGCAGATCCTCGAGTTCGAGAAATTCGATCAGTTCCTCAACTCGGGCGCGATGAGCTATCTCTTCGCGCTGCGCCAGCCCCCAATAGACAAAGGACGACAAGATCCCGGCGCGCATGCGCACATGGCGGCCCAGCATGATGTTGTCGAGAACCGTCATGCCGCTGAACAAGGCGATGTTCTGGAAGGTGCGGGCGATGCCGAGGGCCGCGATGCCCGAGGGCCGCGTGCCGGTCACGTCCCTGCCCTCGAACCGGATCGAGCCCGTGTCGGGTTTATAGAACCCGCTGATGATGTTCAAAAGCGAGGTCTTGCCGGCGCCGTTCGGGCCGATAATCGAGGTGAGCCCGCCGCGCCGGACCTCGAGCGAGATATCCTCGACCGCTCGCACCCCGCCGAAATGCTTGGACACCCCGGAGACGGTGAGCAGCGGCTCTCCGTCTGGTGCGACCGAGCGGCTGCTCAAAGTGCTCGACACGATACCGCCCGCATTTCCGCCCTGCTCGCCGATCCACCAATGCCGAGCAATTATGGCCGTCATGATGCAGACGCAGACCACAGAATGCAATCGCTTCCGCCGCGATTTTCCCGTTTTATTTTCGAGACTTGTCACCCGCTAATCGCGATAAAACGATCGATGCGCAAAATCGCTCACTCTTAGTGGTTAAAGAGGATGCCCGAACCCGCCACCCTGCCGGCGACGGTGCTGACCGGTTTTCTCGGCAGCGGCAAGACCACACTGCTGCGGCGCGCGCTTCGCTCGCCGGCACTTGCCGACACTGCCGTTATCATCAACGAAATCGGCGAAATCGCGATCGACCATCACCTCGTCGATTTCGTTGAGGGGAGCGTCGTCGAATTGCCGGGCGGCTGCCTATGCTGTGCGGTGCGCGAAGATCTCGCGCGGACCTTGCGCGCTCTGCTTGAGCGGCGCGAGGCGGGCGAGATCCGGGCGTTTCGGCGCATCGTCGTCGAGACCACCGGCCTCGCCGATCCGGCGCCAATCCTCTACACCTTCGGCGCCGATCCGATGCTCGACCATTGCCTGCATTTGGCTGGCGTCGTCACGCTCATCGATGCGATGAGCGGTGCCGAGACCCTCGACCGCTTTGCGGAAGCCGCACGCCAAGCCGCACTCGCCGACACATTGGTGATCAGCAAGACCGATATCGCCCCGTTCGGCCCCGAACTCGCCGCCCGCCTCGACCGGCTCAACGACCGCGCCCGCCGGGTGCTCGCCCACGACACAGACGATCCCGGAGTCGTGCTGTTCGGCTCTGGGGGCCGGCTATCACCGCAGCTTCTGCCGAGCGAACCAGTGGCGGCGCACAGTCACGGCATCGACGCCTTTGCGATAAGCCTCGGCGGTGCCTTGAGCCGGTTCGAATTTGCCCGCGCGCTGGGTGGGCTCGCCCGCGAGCGCGGCAACGATTTGTTGCGGGTCAAGGGCATCGTCCGTTTTTCGGATCGTCCCGAGCGCCCGGCGCTGGTCCAGGCGGCGCAGCATGCGATGTCTGCGCCCGAATGGCTCGACGACTGGCCGGCTGACTGGCCGCTCGGGGGGTCTGACGGCGACGGCCGCAGCCGGCTCATCTTTGTCGTGCACGAGATCCCGCGAGCCGAGATCCTGGCGCACTTCGCCTTTGCCAACCCCACGCTATACGCAGCACAAAGCAACGATTAGCGTTGACGCTGGCTGCCGACGTCTTTGGTCGCGGCACAAAAGAAGACCATACCACCCCGCCGCGGCTCAGGCGCATCCCGACACGAGCTGCGACGGGTGGAGACGGCCTGCGCTTTAATTTAGCCCGTAGAACCCCATCGCACCCCCGGCCAAAACTTGGTGTCGAGCGGCGGGAGACAATGGCTCGATCCGCTCACGGATCATTTGCGGCGCGCCGGGGAAGAAGCCATCCTGATGCGGATAGTCGGTCGCCCACATGATCTTGTGCGGGCCGATATACTCCGCCAGAGCAGCAATGCTGCCCTCGACCGGCTCAAAGGAGATCCAGCAATTGCGCTGGAACAGCTCACTCGGCCGCGTCTTCGGCGCGGTGTCGTTAAAGCCCTTGTCGTCGAAATGCCGGTCCATGCGGTCGAGCCAGGGTGCGATCCAGCCGCCGCCCAATTCGAGAAATGCGATGCGCAGCTTTGGATGACGGTCGACAACACCGCCCCAGATCACGGCCATCGCCGCCAGCATCATCTCCATCGTGTGCGAGATCATGTGGCGCGCCGCACGGTCCTCAAAGCGGTCGACGCCAACGGTCGGCATCGCGTTGGTCGAGCCCTCATGAAAGCCGACCGAAAAGTCGAGCTCTTCGGCCATGGTCCAGAACGGCTCGTACATCAGATCGCTGATCATCTTGTTGCCGTGGTACGGGTTCGGCCGCAAGAACCCGCCGCGCATTCCAAGTTCCTGGCGCGCGTAGCGCATTTCGTCGATCGCAAGATCGACCGACTGCATCGGCAGCATCGCGACGCCGAACAGGCGGTCGGGGTAAGGCTTGCAGTAATCGGCGAGCCAGCGGTTATAGGCGCGGCAGATCGCGGCCGCGAGTCCAGGGTCGTCGACGGCTCCGGCGAACAGCCCGAGGCTCGGATAAAGGAACGCGGCGTCGATGCCGTCGAGATCCATATCGGCGATGCGCGCATGCGGGTCGAACCCGCCCTTCCTGCCCTCAGTATATTTGAGGCTGTCGAGCTTGACCGCGCCCTGCCGGACGCCTACCGCGCCGAGGCTGCCGATCCCGCGCGGATTGCCGAGCAATTTGCCATCGATGCTCATCCGCTCCTTGCCGTTCTCATCGAGAACGACACGCGGCCGGCGGTCGCGAAACTGCGGGTCCATATAGTCTTCCCATAAAGAGAACGGCTCGAGCACGTGGCCGTCGGCGTCGATAGCGTTGTAGGTGGTAGGCATGCGCCCTCTCCCTTCGGATGCGAGGAACACATGATCCTAACCGTGTCGAGGCAGGCGGGCGAGCCAAGAAGCGAGCTGTTCCTTATCTTGCCAGCCGAAAATGGCAGTGCGCCTGTGCTCGCGCGCCCTGATCGGCTACGAACGACTGCGGAAATTCGGGAGCACGTAATCCCCATAGAAGGCAATGACCCGTCGCTGATCAGGCTGACCTGAATGGATATTGACGATATTGACCCCGCTATCGAACAATTTGTTGATCGCATCGACATGCACTGACGGGTCGGTACTGACCGGCCATTCGGACAATCACTTGGCCGAGCGGAATCTGATTATCAGCCAATTGCTCGATCTCAGCCGGGCTCGGAACGTTGTAGTAGGTCTTGAACGCCTCGGGAATAAACCGCCACAGCTCCGCCGCTTGGCGTGCATCGTTCTCATTGCCGACAACGACAAATTGCTCGACCAAGACGGGCATGCGCCTGGGATCTTTGCCGGCGGCATTGGCGCCCTCTTCCCATTCCGACTTGTACTGTTGCCAGGTTTTGGGATCGGTGATCAGGCCGTCACCGTATTGCCCGGCCAGCCGCATCGACTTTCTGCCGTTCGCCGCCGTCAACAACGGGATCGGCCGCGCCGGCGGATCATAGAGTTTGGCATTGACCAGTGTAATACTTGCCTTGATGCCGTATCTCTTGTCCTGACCACAACGCGCGAATGATGCTGATCGCTTCGATCAGCCGCTCCCAGCGCTCGGGCCATCTCGGCCAGCCGCCGATCGCGGCTTCTTCGTTCAGCGCTTCGCCCGAGCCGGCCCCGAGAAACACCCGACCCGGATACAACAGCGACAACGATGCAAATGCTTCGGCGACGACCGCCGGATTGTAGCGCATCGTCGGGCAGGTCACCGTGGTGCCGAGCCATGATGACGGCGCCCGCGACCCAACCGAACTCAGCGTGACCCAAGCCTGACCCGCATGGCCTTCGTTCGATTGCCACGGCTGCAGATGGTCGCTGGTCGCGAGCGCGCCAAAGCCGGCTTGCGACGCGTCGGTGCCAAGCTCGACCAGCTCCGGTACCGGAAATTGCTCGTGGGCCAGCATGAACCCGACGATATTGTTGCCGTGCAGTTCGGGGGCAGGCATTGCGGTTTGGGTTTGCGGCTGACTCGAGCCAAACATCTGCTGTGCCGATGCCGGGCTCGATATCGCCCCGGCTGCGGCGATCAATGCCGGAGTGGATCCAAGCAACTGGCGTCGGCTCGGAGAAAACCGCGCCGTGATGGATGATGCGATATCGACGATCATTACTGCCTCTGTTCAACTTGCGCGATGAGCAGTGCTGCCGGGCGCTGGCGCCGGACCGCAATTGTCGTCGTCGAACGCGGCGCCGCGCCGAGTGTTCCCGTACTGCGCTTTTAACTTCTCGGCGCCTAACTTCTCGGCGCCGCCGCCGGAACGCCGACCGGCGAAAAGCGTTAGCCGCTTACGCCTGACAAGGATCTGCCGAGGGGTCTATGAGGCGCGGCCTGCTTGCTACTGTATCGCTGATCGCGCTGACCGCGGCGGCGGCAATCGGGGCACGCACACTTGCGAGCCGCAATCACGACCGAACGCACCGCGATCTTGGCGGGCGCACAGCGTCAGACAACCGCGTCGACAGCAGCGCGCTCACCCGGCGCTTCCTGCTCTACTACATCGTTCCGCTGTGGCTGACGGCCGGGGTTGCCGACTGGATCTGTCATCGCGCCACTGATATCGAGCATACAACCGGGGCCAAGGAAAGCCTGCTGCATCTGTTGATGCTGGCAGAGGCCAGTATCCCGGTGCTGGCCGGGTTTTTTCTTGAAGTAACCACGCCGGTTGCGGCGCTGATGATCGCAAGCTTCTTTTTGCATGAAGCGACAGCGCTGTGGGATGTCAGCTATGCTGTCACCCGGCGCAACGTGACGCCGATCGAACAGCACGTTCATAGCTTTCTCGAAATGGTGCCGCTGATGGCGGTCTCATTCATCGCGGTGCTGCATTGGCCACAATTCAAAGCCTTGATTGGTCAGGGGAACGAGCCAGCCGATCTGTCGATCCGGCCCAAGGACGAGCCGTTGCCGCCTGGCTATGTGCCAGCTGCGCTCGGCTCCATGTCATTGCTCGAGGTGCTTCCCTATCTTGAAGAACTCGTTCGTACGCTGCGCGCCAGCCATGGCCGGCTCGTTCCGAACCAGGATGTCCGAGACGCTAAGTAATGCGACCGAGCTTAGCGGCTCTGGTTAAAAACTTCAGACAAAGCGGAACCGGATCGTGCGCCGAAGTGTCCTCCTATTTGGCAATATTTTATTCGAGCACTTGGCATGGCTACACATCAGTCACCGGAGCAGAAAAAGACCGTGCAGCGCGTCATGCACGAGTTCAAACACGGCGAGCTGAAGACGGCGCGCGGCAGCCGGAAGGTCAAAAACCCAAAACAGGCAATCGCGATCGCATTGAATGAAGCCGGAGCCTCGAACTACGAGAGTCCGCAAAAGAACAAGGAAAACCTGCGACACACCAAGGCGAAGGAGCGCCGCGGCGAGACCTACCAGGACGAAAAGGAAGGTCATCGCGCGACCGAGGAATCCTATCATCGGGCGACCGACAGATCGGGACGCCGCGGAAAAGGAAAGAGCGAGGACGGCAAGACGCGCGCCGAACTCTATGCCGAAGCCCGCCGCCGTGACATCCCGAACCGTTCCAAGATGAACAAATCAGAACTCGAGCGGGCGCTCGGCCACCAATAAAGCCGGTCAAGAACTAGTGGTGCGAATTTAACGCTTGGTACCACACCTTTTGTCATTCCCGCGAAAGCGGGCACCCAGAAAGCCTGCCCCTGGCATGAACAGGGGGAACCGGGACGTTTCCGCGGCCCTGGACCTTCGCTTCCGCGGGGGTGACGAGAAGGTGAAGATGGGGATCATCTTTCCGCTTTCACACTACGAGTAGACAATATTCCAGAGAGTGCCGATCACAGCCACCCTCGCCGAGCCTGAGCATCAGCTCGCCCCGCCTGCATTGCCGCAACACCGCGCAGCAGCTACACGTTTGCGGCTGCTTAAAGTGTCCGTCCGGAAACAATTCGATGGATTTCATCAAGTTGTTCGTCATTCCCGCGCAAGCGGGAATCCAGGACCCCAGCGCTCCGGCGCTTGCCCTGGACCCCCGCTTTCGCAGAGGTGACAGTAAGCTTTTTGAAGCTGTAAGTCATGTTTTCGGACGGACACTAAGCGACTGCAGGGCTTGTCCCGGCCCAGCTCCAAAATCGTAGGCGGAAGCCAGCGCCGCTTGGCGCGGAATGGTCAGTCCAACAATCTGCATTGTGCGGGATCATTGATGTATATCATTGCTCCATTGCAGCTGGGGTCGCCTGGAACAACGGTTGAATGAGGGCGTTGAGCAATGAGACCCGCCTACTGCAGGCGCCTGCCTCGACCGTCGGACACACACGGCCCGCTCATGGCACCGGGACGAGAGCAATGGTTTGCAGCGCGGCCGAACGGAAAAGCATGCGAGGTGATCAATGGCAAAAACAGTGAGCGATTTCTTCTGGGAGCGCATTTCCGCCTGGGGCATAAAGCGGATTTTTGGTTACCCTGGTGACGGGATCAACGGCCTGGTCGGTGCTCTCGCCCGTGCCGGCGACCGCTTTGATTTCGTTCAGGTGCGGCACGAAGAGATGGCCGCGTTCATGGCCAGCGGTCATGCCAAATTCACCGGCGATATCGGGGTTTGCTTGGCGACATCGGGCCCGGGCGCCATTCACCTGCTGAACGGTCTTTACGATGCCCAAACCGATCATCAGCCAGTGCTGGCGATCGTCGGCCAGCAGGCGCGTACCGCACTGGGCGGGCATTACCAGCAGGAAGTCGATCTGATCTCGCTGTTTAAAGACGTCGCCGGCGAATATGTCCATATGGCGACGGAGCCGGCGCAGGTGCGCCAATTGATCGACCGCGCCGTCCGCATCGCCAAAGCCGAACGCTGCGTCACCTGTATCATCATGCCGAACGATCTGCAGGAGGAGGACGCGGTCGAATCGCCGCCGCAAAAGCACGGCGCCATTCTGACCGGCATCGGCTACGACGCGCCTGACGTGGTGCCGGCGCAAAAGGATCTCGAACGCGCCGCACGGGTCCTCAACGAAGGCAAAAAGGTCGCGATCCTGGTCGGAGCCGGCGCGCTTCACGCCACCGATGAGGTGATCGAAGCCGCCAATAAGCTCGGCGCCGGCGTCGCCAAGGCGTTGCTCGGCAAAGCCGCACTACCCGACGATCTACCGTTTGTGACGGGGTCGATCGGGCTCCTCGGTACCCGACCGAGCTATGAGATGATGACTGGGTGCGACACGCTATTCATGATCGGGTCGCGCTTTCCCTATACGGAATTCCTCCCCCAGGAAGGCCAGGCGCGCGGCGTCCAGATCGATCTCGATCCCAAGATGGTCAGCATGCGCTACCCGATGGAGGTCAATCTGATCGGTGACAGCGCCAAGACCTTGGCCAAACTCTTGCCGTTGCTCGAACATAAGCAGGACCGCTCGTGGCGCGAAAAGATCGAAAACAACGTCAAGGATTGGTGGGAGGTGCTGAAAAACCGAGCCATGCACGACGCCAACCCGCTCAATCCCCAGCGCGTGTTTTGGGAATTGTCGCCGCGGCTGCCCGAGAAATGCATCATCGCCTGCGACACCGGGTCGGGCACCAACTGGTATGCCCGCGACGTCAAGATCCGCCGCGGCATGATGGCCTCGGTTTCGGGCTCACTGGCGACAATGGGCCCGGGCATGCCCTATGCCATCGCCGCGAAATTTGCCTATCCCGATCGGGTCGTGCTCGCACTGTGCGGTGACGGGGCGCTGCAGATGAACGGCATGAACGAACTGATCACGGTCTCCAAATACTGGAAAAAATGGAGCGATCCGCGGCTCGTCGTGCTCGCGCTGAACAATCGCGATCTGAACCAGGTCACCTGGGAGATGCGGGCGCAAGCGGGAGATCCGAAATTCGAAGCAAGCCAAAACCTGCCCGATTTCCGCTATTCGAAATATGCCGAGCAGCTGGGGCTCAAGGGCATTTTTGTCGACAAGCCGGATCAGGTCGGCGCCGCTTGGGAAGAGGCTCTCGCCGCCGATCGGCCCTGCGTGCTCGAAGCGTTCACCGATCCCGATGTGCCGCCATTACCGCCGCACATCACGCTCAAGCAGGCGCAGGCCTTCAGCACCACGCTGATCAAGGGCGATCCGAACCAGTGGCAGGTCATCAAGGAAACCGCGAAGGAGGTGGTGGCCGACCTGCTGCCGAGCGGCCGTTGATATTGGAAGTGCCGGCGGCAGGGCGCTCCGCAATGGAAGAGGTGGCTTTGAAGCGCCCGGCTATGGATCGGGCGATCATCGCCCGGCCGGCGGCAGAACGGCCGATTGCGCCGCAGCGCTTGGGCTCACAGGCTGTGCTGCCCCTGACGTCCCGGCAGGTCGCTGCCGGGACGATCCCGCCCCAGCCGCCGCAGCGAAAGCCCGGTGCGCGGCTCTTTGGAACCTGCGCGCTGGTGGCCGGGCTTGCCGCTCTCGGGGCGGCAGGCATCTATCGGCTGATCGAAAAGCCGCGGCGCACGGTGCCGGAGGAGCAGGAGGAGCCTGCACACATATCGGCGGCGCGTTACCTGAACGGCGCCGCAGCCGTGCTCTCGTTCAGCGTACTGACTGATAGTGGGCTCGAGCATTTCCGCGGGGCGTTCCACAATCCCGCGATGTATCTGGCGCCGACGGTCGCGGCCACGACCTTTGTCAACAGCTTGCACATGACCGCCACCCCGGCTCATTTCGGCTACGCGCGCACAATCCTTTCCGGCATTGCACTTGCCACTGGCCTCGCCGGGTTTGGCTTCCACACTTACAACCTCGCCAAGCGCGAAGGCGGTATCGAGTTGCAGAACCTTTTTTATGGGGCGCCACTCGGGGCCCCCTGGGCAATCACGCTTTCCGGGCTGGCCGGACTGGCCGCTTCACGTCTTGTGATCGAGGGTGAACAAAAACAACCAGGGGTTCTTCTCGGGCTCCCGGCCGGTCGGTTTTTGGCCTGGGGAACAGCCGTAGGCCTTGTTGGCACTGTTGCGGAAGCGGCGTTGCTTCACTTTCGCGGCGCGTTCCACGATCCGTTCATGTTTCTGCCGGTGAGTGTACCGCCGATGACGGCGATTGCGGTCGCGGCGGCTGCGGTCAAGCCGGAGTTGATCGGGTGGGCGAAACCGATGCTCCAGGCGACCGCGGCGATGGGGATTGCTGGCGTCGGCTTTCATGCCTACGGCGTCTCTCGAAACATGGGCGGCTTTTACAACTGGAGCCAGAATTTGTTGAACGGACCACCATTGCCGGCGCCACCGTCGTTCACCGGCGTCGCCTTGGCCGGGCTTGGCGCCATCAAACTGATGGAAGCGCAGCAATGAGCGAGGTTTTTCACCATCGCTTTCCGACCTACGACGTCCTCGACAAATGGGATTCGCCATCCTGGAACGACCAGACGCGGGCCGTCATCAAGAGGCGGCTCGAGGACGTGCCGGAGCGGCGCTTCCTGACCGAGAGCGAATGGGAAATATTGACTGCTATTTGCGATCGCTTGATCCCGCAGCCCGATCGCGGCAATCGGCCGGTTCCGATCGTTCCGTTTATTGACGAGAAATTGCACAAGAACCAGGGCGACGGCTATCGCTATGAGGGGATGCCGCCAATGCGCGAGGCTTGGCGGCAGGGCATCAAAGCCATCAACGAGGAGGCGCGCGCGCGGTGGGGCGGTGGGTTTCGTGACCTGCCGCACAATCAGCAGGAAGCGGTGCTGCGGGCTATCCAGCACAACGATGTGCGCAGCGAGGCGTGGCAGGGTCTGCCGCCAAAACAATTCTTTGCGAGCCTGCTGTTGCGCACAACCGTCAGCGTGTATTACGCGCACCCGGCCGCCTGGAGCGAGATCGGCTTTGGCGGTCCGGCCTCACCGCGCGGCTATGTCCGGCTCGGCTTCGACCGCCGAGATCCCTGGGAAGCGGAAGAGCGTCATGACGGATAGCCCGCGAGCCAAGGACGGACGCGCCCCCGATGTGTTCCGCCAGGGCGGTTGGGTCCCGATGCGCTGCTACAAAGACGAGGACGAAGTCGATTTTGCGATCGTCGGCACCGGCGCCGGTGGTGGCACGCTCGCTTGCAAACTCGCCGAAGCCGGGTTTTCCGTGGTCGCGTTTGATGCCGGCCCGTTTTGGCGACCGCTTGAGGAGTTTGCCTCCGACGAATACGAGCAGAAAAAACTGTTCTGGCTCGGCGAGCGCATCACTGGCGGCAACAATCCGGTCCAGTTGGGCGATAACAACAGCGGCCAATCGGTCGGCGGCAGCACCGTACATTTCCAGATGGTGTCGCTGCGCATAGGTCCCGACCGGTTGAAGGCGCGCTCCCGACTCGGCTACGCCGTCGACTGGCCGATCGAGCCAGAGGAGATGTGGCACTACTATGATCTGACTGAAGATGCGCTGAAGATCTCGGGTCCGGTCGATTATCCGTGGGGTCCGCCGCGCCGCCGCTATCCCTATCGGCAACATGAGATGAATGCGGCGGCACTCGTCCTGGCGCGCGGCTGCGAAGCCCTCGGCGTCAAATGGGCCGCCACACCGCTCGCAACGATTTCGGCGCCGCGCGGCAAGTCTCATCCTTGCGTCTATCGCGGGTTCTGCAAATTCGGCTGTTCCACCAATGCAAAACAGAGCGCGCTGATTACGTGGATCCCGAGCGCGATCAAGGCCGGGGCCGAAATCCGCGATCTCGCCATGGTCGGTCGCATCGAGGTCGGGCGGAACGGCAGAGTAACCTCACTGCATTACCATCGCGAAGGGCAGTGGCGATGCCAGCGGGCAAAAAACATCGTCGTCGCCGGTTATGCAATCGAAACGCCGCGGCTGTTGCTGAACTCAGCCTGCCCGCAATTTCCTGACGGCCTCGCCAACAGCAGCGGCCTGGTTGGCAAATTCTTTATGGTTCAGTCGAACCATGCCGTCTACGGCACCTTCGACGAGGAAATCCGCTGGTATAAAGCGCCGCCTTCATTGGCGATCACCGAGCACTGGAACTACACCCATACCGGCAAGGATTTCCCAGGCGGGTACGCCTACATGAGCCAAGGCCCGTTAGCCGTCGAATGGGCTGACACGGTGACCGGGCAGCGCGGTCTGTGGGGCATGGAGCTGCGCAACGAGATGGCCAAATACAACCATCAAGCGGGGCTCAAGATCGTCGGCGAGGTACTGCCGCAGGAGAAGAATCGGGTCGAGTTGGCCGACGAAACCGATGAGCTCGGCCTGCGCATCCCGCGCGTCGTCTTCTCCTATGGCGAAGAAGACAAGAAGCTGTATCAGCACTCAATCCGCTTTATGAGCGCAGCACTGGAAGCCGCGGGCGGCAAGGATATTTGGTCGGCGGAAGATACCGCTCATCTCGGTGGCACCTGTCGGATGGGCACCGATCCAAAGGCGAGCGTGACCAACGCCGACGGACGCTGCTGGGACATTCCCAATCTGTGGATCTGCGACGGCTCGCTGTTTCCGACGGTTGCGGGCGTAAACCCGTCATTGACGATCCAGGCGCTCGCCTGGCGCGCCGGCGACCGCATCCGCGAACTGGCGCGACGCGGCGAACTGTGAGGGACAACTCGCAGAGGATGAGTAATGGATCAGATCGAGCAGATACCGATGCCGACCACCACGCCGGCGCCGGCGAGACCGGCGACAGCGCAGAACGGATTAGACGGCTCGAATAGAACTTCGTGGCAAGGCGGCGCCGCTGTGGCGGCGCTCGCGATGTCGGCGGGGGCCCTGGCACTCGCTGCCCGCGGCAGTTCCCGCGGTTCTTGGCGGGCGCCGCCGAGCTTTGCCCCGGCCGACAGGACCCTCGCCTGGGCCTCCCCGGCCGTGCTCGCAAACAATCCGCAGCGCCGATTTTATACCGGATCCAATCTCGGGCGCGCGGTAACGGTGGAAGATCTGCGGGCGATGGCGCATCGCCGGCTGCCCGGCTTCGTTACCGAATATCTCGAAGCCGGCGGCGAGGATGAAGCGGCACTGGCGCGCAATATTGCGGCATTGGCGGAGTGGCGCTTTTTGCACCGATCCATGGTCGATGTATCGCACCGCGATGTCTCGACCACGCTGTTCGGCCGAAAGACCGAAATCCCGGTCGTCGTGGCGCCAACCGGATTTAACGGCTTGTTCTGGCCGCATGCCGATCTGCGTCTGGCCCAGGCGGCAGCGGAAGCGGGTGTGCCGTTTGGTCAGAGCACGATGTCGAATGACCTGATGTCGCGTGTCGCGCAGGTACCGGGGTTGCGGTATTGGTGGCAGCTCTACGTCTTTGGCCCGACCGAGGTGCGCAACACCCTTATTTCGAGGGCCCGCGAGAATGGCTGCGAAGCGCTGATCGTCACCGTTGATGCCCAGATCTACGGTAACCGGGAATGGCATCATCGGACGATGTCGAGCCCGACCGCGATCAGCTGGAGCTCGCGATTTGATGCACTGATGCATCCAGACTGGTTGCCCGGGGAATTTTGACGCACGGCATGCCGAGCTTTGAGAACGTCGTCGAGTTCGTTCCCAAGGACAAGCGCAGTCTGTTCAAGAGCGCGCATTGGATCCGCTCGCAGATGGACAAGGCCCTTTCTTGGGATCTGATATCGCCCGCATCCGCGATAGCTGGCCGCGCAAGCTGATCATCAAGGGCCTACTGACCGTCGAAGACTGCGTGCGGGCGGCCGAGATCGGTGCCGATGCGGTCGCGATCTCGAACCATGGCGGGCGACAGCTCGATTGGGCGGTAGCGCCGCTCGATTTGTTGCCGGCGGTACGGCAGGCGCTCGGCGGTCGGATCACGATCCTAGTCGACGGCGGCATGCGGCGCGGTACCGACATTATAAAGGCGCTGGCGCTCGGCGCCGACGCGGTGTTTGTCGGCCGCGCCGTCCTCTATGGTGTCGCTGCTGCCGGAAGGAAAGGCGCCAAGCGGGCTCTAGACATCTTGCGCGAGGAGCTCGACCGCGATCTTGGGTTGCTGGGTGTTCGTTCAGTCGACGAACTCAATCCTCGCCTGCTCGTGCGTGCCAGCGAATTGCGCAAGGCCGGCGCCGAGCTTCACTGACCAGCACCGGCCTACGGCGCAACCCCAAGGCAGGTTGCGCGCAGCCGGTCGAGGTGCTGGTTCATCAAATCCAAGAGGGCCGCCTTGTCGCCGAACGGCGTCTCGGTTTTGTCGACGGCCGCGGTGAGGGATTGGCCCGCCTCTTTGTTCTGCGGCTCACGGCACCGAAATCGGGCCCCGGCCGCTTTTATTTCAGCACTGTAGCTGTCGAGCTTGCGCCGAAGGCATCGGCCCTCTGGCTGGAATTGATCCAGCTGCGTCAGGTCCGGCGGGGAACCCGCCGCGGCGAAGGCTAATTCGCGGGCAGTATAGGCCAGATCCTCTGCGATACCGATGGCGATGCGTATGGACGCGGGACTGAGGCGCTCCCAACCGCGCTTCAAGGGGCCGATCGCGTCGCGTAACGCATTGGTCTTTTCCGCAATCTCCCACGCTGCAGCAATCAGCTTCTCATCGTCGCGGCGGTTGGCAAAATCGCCTGCCGCCTGATCCACAACATTCCCGATTGCGCCCAGGAGTTCGCCAAGTGCCGAGCCCAGCACCTGGTGGGTGCGCAGCGGCAACAATGTCATGATGACGACGACCCCGACAGCCGATCCGATCGCGGTCTCCTCCAAGCGCAGAATCAGTAATACTGGCTGGAGTAGGCCCAGCAACGAGTAGAGCAGCGCGACCATGATCGTGATCCAGAACATCATGACCGCGTAGGCCGCTTGGAAGGCATAAAACCCAAAGAAGATACATACGAGCACAAGCGCCAGCGTCAGATCGGTGTGACCACTGACCAGCGAACCCAAATAGAGCCCGACAACAATACCGACGATGGTGCCGACAAGACGCTGCAGCGCCTTGACGAGCCCTTCGCCCCGCGAGTTGATGCCGGTGCCGACGATAAAGGCGGCGATCGCCGCCCAATACCACCGCCGGCCCGAAACCAGGCTGCCAATGCCGATCGCCAGCCCGACGGAGAGCGCATTTTGCAGCGCCTGCCTGGCCGCGGGTTGTTCCAGCAGTTTCTTTTTCTCGGGCTGTTTTTCCACCGAATTTTCGTCTCTCCCCGTGGATTTTTCGTCTCTCCCGTTGTCAAAGGTCGGCGGCTCGGTAACGCGCGTTTGATCCTCTGGCGAAGCAGGATCTGATGTTCGCGGAATGCCCTCCAGATCAGCTGGGAGCGCCATAATCGCTTGTTCAAGCAAGTCCAGCGCGAGGCGAAGTCGTTTCGAACCAGCGGGGGCAAGACAAGGTCCGATCTCGCCGACGCACCCGGTCAGGTGGCGTTGCAAGGCGACAAGCCGCAACCGCAGATAAGCTTGTTCTTTCTCAGAACCCATTCCTGAGACAGGCAGCCGCAGAAGCCGCTCGAGTCCGAGCTCCAGCCTGAGAAGATCGAGCGCGGCGCGTTCCCTCACTCGATCGAGTTTGCCTTCCCTCGCCAGGAAATCAATCTGCTGCTTGGCGACGAGCGCCCCTGCCCGCAGGCGGACGAGTTGACGATCGCGCCACGCTCGGTACCGATCATCCGGCTCGCCGGGCCGCGCAGCAGACGCGATTTCCCCCAGAATGCGGGCAACACGGCGCCGCAAGTAGCGCAGCACGTGATCGAGCGTCGCCGCAGGATTATCGGCCAAAACGTAAAATCGATTGAGATAACCAGCGCAAATCGCGACCGCGACCGCCAGTAGAATGGCCGAATGGTGCGACAGCTGGGAGCGCGTGACATCGCTGATAAAGTACGCGATGTAGGCGACCATGCCCCAAGCCGTGCCGCGCGGGCCGAGAAGCCGCGCCAAACTCGCGCAGAACACGACGAGGATGAAGCCGATATCGGCCAACCACTGCCAATGATTTAAATACGCGGCGAGCGCCCATGCGCCGAGCGCTGGTAGCGGTATGACCAGCAGCGTTACTCGCTGACGAGCTGGGGTGGGGTCGCGCAGGTTGACGGTTGCGAATATGCTGACCATCAGGCCGAGACCGATCGCATCGAACGGCACGGTCATGCGATATTGCAGCAAAAGCAGAACCGTCAGCGTCGCCGCCGCGGTACAGACGACGCGGGCCGCAACCCACAATCGCAACCAGCCCGGGTCGGGACCGAACAACCACTCCCACGCGCTTGCGACCATGATCCCGGGCTGCACTCATTGAGTTCACAGAGAAAACGCCTGCGCCATCGAGATTTCCCGGTTGCGGCGCTGTCCAGGAGCCGTGGCCCCTAAGCGCGCCATGGTCGCATACCAGTATTGGTCGGGGGCTATCGGCCCCTTACCGTCCCGAAGGCTTTACGGTCGCGAGAGCGCAGCGCTGGGGTGGGTGGCAGGGGCGATCGGCTCGGCGTAGTATTGCCGGAGGGTAATCTTCACACGCGATGGTCGGTACCGCGAGGAGCAGACCGACGATCCCAAACAAAATCGCGCCGCAAACACGCAGCTCACCGATCCGCACGGATTTTGAAAACGCGACCCTGATCGCGCGCCAGCAGCCGGGGAAATCGGCGTCGCCGTCCGGCAAGGTCCACAGCCAGGGCATGTGATCGGAAAGGACGACCCGGGCGCCGATGTGGAACGGTGTGCGGGCGCGTACTCGCCGGACCACATCTCGCAAGGCGGCGATTTATGTCATCAACAAATCCGACCGGCGGTCGAGCAGATACACCGTAAAGAAGAATGTCCCACCTGGAACCCGATTACGGCGACAATCCGGCATAGGAGAGTATGGCAGGCGTTGGGAGAGGCGGAATGCGCTCCGAGGCTGGGCAAGAATGCTGATACGACTGGACTGATGCCGTGCGTCCTTCGAGACGGCCGCGGAGTTTATCCTCGGGCCGCGCATCGCGCGGACCCGTGGGCGGCCTCCTCAGGACGACGATCGTTGCCAATGCTATCATAGGCTTACGTTATGCTGAGGAACGACCCGGCGCAGCCGGGTCGCGTCTCGAAGCACGCATGCCGCCCGATGCAGCGCGTTCTTGCCCAGCCTTACGCTTGCTGGCGCCGACACCACCCGTGATCGAGCCGGCGCTCTGCGAAGTTAAGCCAGCGCTTTCAGCAGTGACTCGGCGCTGGAGGCGTCGACCTGACCGGGCTGCTGCTCGACGTTTAGCGATTTGACGACGCCATTGTCGACCAGCATCGAATAGCGCTTGGAGCGGATGCCGAGCCCGCCCTTCGTCAGATCGAGTTCGAGGCCGAGGGCGCGCGCGAAATCGCCGCTGCCATCGGCGAGCATCGTCACCTTGCCCTCGGTCTTCTGGGCGCGGCCCCAGGCACCCATAACCGCAGGGTCGTTGACCGCAACACAGGCGATCTCGTCGATCCCCTTCGCCTTGATGTCTGCCGCCTTGTCGACAAAACCCGGCAGGTGACGCTGCGAACAGGCCGGCGTGAAGGCGCCCGGCACCGCAAACAGCGCCACTTTTTTGCCGCGGAAGAAATCGTCGGTGCTGATCTCTTTCGGTCCCTCGGGGGTCACTTGCCGCAGCGTTACCGATGGCAGCTTGTCGCCGACACTGATCGTCATGGGGGTCCCTCCACGGTCATCCATACCATACTGATCCGTTTCCCAAGCCAGGCAGCGGATCCCGTAGCCGGAGCGATAGCACACCTCGACGTGCCGGGCAAAGCGCCGCCGACCGGTACCGGTTGCGGTTTTTTCTGCGCCCGCGGCAACGGAATGCTTATGATCAACGTATAGGCTCGGGACGAAACGAGGAGTATTGCGATGGCCGAAAAGTCGAATTCGCTCGCCGGGCAGTTGCTAGTGGCGATGCCGCAAATGGGCGATCCGCGCTTTGCTCGATCGGTCATCTATCTATGCACGCATAGCGGCGAGGCTGGAGCGATGGGCCTCGTCATCAACAAGCCGCTAGGTTCACTGACTCTGGCCGAGCTGTTCGCTCAGCTCGACATCGAGTCCGGCGACTTCGCCCAAAAACAGCCGGTTCACTTCGGCGGTCCGGTCGAACCCGGCCGCGGCTTTGTGCTGCACACAGCCGATTATCAAGAGGAAGGCACATTGCCGATCACCGGCAATATCGCGATCACCGCGACCCTCGACATCATGCGCGCGATCGGAAAGGGCCGGGGCCCGCGGCAAAGTCTATTCGCGCTGGGCTATGCTGGTTGGGCGCCGGGTCAGCTCGACGCTGAAATCCAGGCCAATGGCTGGCTGTCGGTCGCCGCCGATGAGCACATCGTGTTCGACCCCGACCACGAAGGAAAATGGCAGCGCGCGCTCGACAAACTCGGCATCGATCTCTCGCTGCTGTCGAGCGACGCCGGTCACGCCTGAGGCGCGTCCCACGCCGGGGGCGCGGCTTCCGAACTGCTCTAGCTGCTGCTTACGGACGCCAATCGTCGCGGAGGATGGCGAACAGCAGGTGGTCCTGCCATTTGCCGGCGATGCACAGATATTGCCGGGCATAGCCTTCCTGCTGAAAACCGATGCGTATCAATAAGGCGCGGCTCGGCACATTGGTCGGCAGGCAGGCGGCTTCCACGCGATGCAATCGTAGCCGGTCGAAAGAGAAATTGAGCACCAGCGGCAAGGCCGCGGTCATCAACCCTTGGCGGGCAAACGGCTCACCGATCCAATAGCCGAGGCTCGCGGTTTCGGAGACGCCGCGGCGCACATTCGAGAGGCCGATGCCGCCGACCAATTCATCATCGTGTGAGAAAATAAAAAAGTTGTAGGCTTGGTCGGTGCGCCAATCCTCGACATATCGCGCCACCCTCGACCGATAACTCAAGCGCGACAGAGCGTCGACCGGCCAGCTCGGCTCCCATGGCTCGAGGAAGGCGCGCGAGCGGCTCCTCAAAGCCGCCCATGCTTCCCAATCACCGCGCTCCGGTGCGCGCAGATAGACCCGCTCACCGGTTAAGCGAAACGGGTCGACGCGCGACAGGAACAAGCGCGGAAAGGGTTTTCGCTGCGGCGCCATCAGAGCCGCAGCCGTCAGGCAGCTAGCCGCGCCTGGACACGGTCAAAGCCTTCGAGCCGGCTTAGCGGTCCGAGTGCGGTCAGCGTCGGCGGCCCGTCCCGCCAACGGGCCACGACGCGGCGAATCGCAGCGTCGTCGACCGCTTCGATACGCTGCACGATCTCGGCCGGATCGAACGGCGTACCGTGGATCAACAAATGCTGGGCCAGCTGTTCGCAGCGTGTCGAAGTGCTTTCCAATGACATCAACAGACCCGCCTTCAGCTGGCTCTTGGCCCGCGTCAACTCGACGGGGGTCAGCCCCTCTTCGAGCTTGCGGGTTTCTTCGCACAAGGCCGGCACCAGCTCCGCCGCCTCTTCCTCGCCAGTGCCGGCATAAATACCAAACAAGCCGCCATCGTGATAGCTGTGGCCGAAACAGTGGATCGTATAGACGAGGCCGCGCCGCTCGCGGATTTCCTGGAACAGTCGCGACGACATTCCGCCGCCAAATGCCGTCGTCAACACCGACCCGGCATAAAAATCGGGATCGTCGAGCGTCAGGCCCGGGAAACCCAAAACCAGGTGGAGCTGTTCGAGCTCGCGTTCCTCGCGCCGCTCCCCGCCCGTGTAACGCGCTGGTTCGGTCGTGATCGGACGCTCCGCCGGCATCCCGGCCAGCAGCTTCTCCGCAAGACCCGCGATGCGGTCGTGATCGAGATTCCCGGCTGCCGCCAACACCATGCGCCGCGCTCCATAATGGTCGCGCAGATAGGCTGTGACCTCTTCGCGTCCGAGGCGCCGGATGATCTCAGGCCTTCCGAGTACCGGGCGGCCCATCGCCTGGTCGGGGTACGCGCATTCCTGGAAGTGATCAAAGATGATATCGTCCGGAGTATCGTTGGCCTGACCGATCTCCTGCAGGATCACGGTACGCTCGCGCTCGATCTCCTCGGGTTCGAAGGTCGAGTGCTGCAGGATGTCGGCCAGGATATCGAGCGCCAGCGGCACGTCTTCCTTGAGCACCTTCGCGTAATAAGCCGTGCTTTCGCGCGAGGTGTACGCATTGAGGTGGCCGCCGACCGCCTCGATTTCTTCGGCGATAGCGAGCGCTGTACGCCGCTCGGTGCCTTTGAACGCCATATGTTCGAGAAAATGAGCAACGCCGTTGATTTCGGCCGGCTCGTGCCGGGTGCCGACATCGACCCAAATGCCGAGCGAAACCGTGTCAACGGTCTCGAACCTATCAGTCGCGATCTGCAGTCCGTTTTGTAAACGCGATAACTCGATTGTCATGCCAACCTCTCGTTGCGGCGCGCGTGAGCGCGGATGTAGTGCGTCACGGCGCCCTGATCGTTGGGCAAAACCGTCACTCGCTCGCGGCGCTCGAACAGATCGGCGAGCGCGCCAGGCAGCGCCGGACGAACCCCGGTCGCGCGCTCGACGGCGTCGGGGAATTTGGCCGGATGGGCACAGGCGAGCGCCACCATCGGTGCATCGGTATGATTGTTGGCCAATTCGGCCTGCGCGGCGCCGACCGCCACCGCGGTGTGCGGGTCGATCAGGATCCCCGATCGCGCATAGGTTTCAGCAATGATTTTCATCGTTAGAGTGTCGTCGACCTTGTGAGCGGAAAACAAGCCTTGCGCCGCGCGCCACTCAGGATCGGAGCGCGGCAGAATGCCGGTGTGGCGAAAAGCAGTGATCGCCTCGGCGACGGCGGCGCCGTTGCGGCCTTTCAGCTCGAACAACAAGCGTTCGAAATTGCTCGATACCTGTATGTCCATGCTCGGGCTCAGGCTTGGCTCGACCGGGGCAATCACCATCTCGCCGGTGGCAATGTAGCGAGCCAAGATATCGTTGCGATTGGTGCCGATCACCAGATCTTCGACCGGCAGTCCCATCTGACGGGCGATGTGGGCGGCATAGACGTTGCCGAAATTGCCGGTCGGCACACTGAACGATACGGAGCGGTGCGGTGCGCCAAGGGCGGCGCCGGCCGCGAAGTAATAAACAGTCTGCGCCGCAATCCGCGCCCAATTGATCGAATTGACTGCCGCGAGATTGAGGGCTTGGCGCAGCTGAGCGTCGGCAAACAGCGCTTTGACCAGATCCTGGCAATCATCGAACGTCCCCTCGACCGCAATCGCGTGCGCATTCGCCGATGCGACTGTCGTCATCTGGCGCCGCTGGACTTCGGAGACGCGGCCATGCGGATAGAGAATGAAAATGTCGATGGCCTCGCGATCGCGGCAGGCTTCGAGTGCCGCCGACCCGGTATCGCCGGAAGTGGCGCCAATGATCGTCACACGGTCGCCGCGCCGGGCGAGCGCCGCATCGAACAAAAGGCCGACGAATTGCAGAGCCAGATCCTTGAAGGCGAGAGTCGGCCCGTGAAATAGTTCGAGCAGCCACAAGTGGTGGTCGAGCTGCGCCAGCGGCGTTACCGCGGCATGACGGAAGCCGCGATAGGCCTCGTCGGCGAAGCGCTGCAACTCGTCCACCGAAAATGCGTCCTCGGCGAACAATTTTGTGGTTTGTGCAGCGAGCTCCGCGTAGGGCATGCCAGCATAGCCGCACAGCACCTCGCGGTCGAGAACCGGGAACCGCTCCGGGACGTAGAGCCCGCCATCCTCGGCGAGCCCCGCCAGCAATACCTCCTCGAACGAGCGGGTGCGGGGTGGCGATTGCGGGTCGCGGGTGCTGAGATATTGCACAAAAAATTTCCTTCTAGGCCAGGCTATCGCCGCGCCGGCACCATCGCAACCGGCGATCGGGCGGTTTGCGATGGGCACCCCCACGGTGCATTGCTGATGGAAGAGTGGGTGCCGCGTGCGTTCACGAACGGCCCTGAAATTATGCGAGTCCAAATTCGGGACCGGCGTCGCGGCGCAAATCTGCACCGAGTGCCCTGCCGATCGCGTCGGCTTCGGCGATGCCGCCGGCGCGCCGCAATCGAATTTCACCGCTGCCGTCCGCGGTCAGCAACCGTCCTTCGATCGCCAACCGATCACCGCTGATCTCGGCGAGCGCTGCGATCGGTGTATGACAGGAGCCGTCGAGCACGGCCAGCATGGCTCGCTCGGCGGCGGCACACGCAGCACTCAAGCGATCGTGCAGCGGCGCCAGCAACTGACGGACCGATTCGTCGCCGGCGCGGCACTCGACGGCAAGCGCTCCTTGACCGACCGCCGGCAACATGATCTCGAATGGCAAAATCTCGGTCGCGCGATCGGCGAGGCCGATCCGCTGCAACCCACACAGCGCCAGCAAGGTTGCGTCGACTTCGCCGGCTTCGAGCTTGCGGATACGGGTGTTGGCGTTGCCGCGGATTGGGACGACTTTCAAATCGGGGCGATGGCGCAGCAATTGCGCTTGCCGCCGCAACGATGCGGTGCCGACCACCGCGCATTGCGGCAGCGCCGTGAAGCTCGGCGCTGTTCGCGACAGGAACGCGTCACGCGGATCGTCGCGCGGCAGAATGCAGGCGATTTCCACCCCATCGGGCAACCAAGTCTCGAGATCTTTCAGCGAATGCACGGCGAGATCGACGCGGCGGTCGAGCAGCGCCTCATCGATCTCCTTGGTGAACAATCCCTTTGCCGCCGATTTCCGCAAGCCTCCGATCTTGCACCCGGTCGCCGGTGGTGCGGATCGTCACGATCTCGACCATATCGGGCGCCGCGAGCTCGGGATGTGCGGCGAGCAGACGGTCGCGGACCTGCTCGGTTTGGCTGAGCGCCATTGGGCTGCCGCGTGTGCCGATGCGCAATGGGGAGGGGAGGGATGGCATGCTGGTCTCTAATTCATTTCCAGCCGGCAAGCCGTGAACCGAAACCGCCGGCATTCCTCAGCAAACTTATAGCAAAAGCATTCGTCTTGCCCCTTCCTGGGCGGCGGGTTTGGAAATACGAAATATGGCGCCTTGCGAGATCGCTGATCCCATCCTCTAGCGCGCCATTATAACGATAAGCCGACGATCAGGCGCTGATCCGCTGAACGGCTTACATGGCGGACCGGTGAGGGTTTACGACCCCGCGGAAATGGTCAAGATGGATGATCGGAACGCCATTGCTATATTCAAAGCGCATGCCCGACCCCACTATCGTCGCCTCGCGACCGATTGACTCGGCGGCGGCCTATTTTGCCGCGCTGAATGATGCGCAGCGCTGCGCTGTCGAGGCGGTGGACGGCCCGGTACTGGTCTTGGCCGGCGCCGGTACCGGCAAGACCCGGGTGCTGACCATCCGGCTCGCTCATATCCTCGCCACCCGCCGCGCCTTCCCCTCAGAATTGCTCGCCGTCACCTTTACCAACAAGGCGGCGCGCGAGATGCGCGAGCGGCTTGAGGCGATGATCGGCCGCGCCGCCGATGGGCTGTGGCTTGGCACATTTCACGCGATCGCGGCGCGTATCCTGCGCCGCCACGCCGAAGCAATCGGGCTCAAATCGAACTTTACGATCCTCGACACCGACGACCAAATCCGCCTGTTCAAGCAAATTTTGCAGGCCGAGAACATCGACGAGCGCCGCTGGCCCGCCCGGGTGCTGCTGTCGCTGATCCAACGCTGGAAGGATCGCGGTCTCGGCCCCGACAAAGTGCCGCGCTCGGATGCCGAAGGGGTCGCCGAGGGCCGCTCGATCGAGCTCTACGAGCGCTATCAGGAACGGCTCGCGACCGTCAATGCGGTCGATTTCGGCGATCTGCTGCTGCACAACCTTACCCTCTTCACCGGCCATCCGGACATTCTTGCCGAATATCACCGCCGCTTCCGTTATCTGCTCGTCGACGAGTACCAGGACACCAATGTCGCGCAGTATCTCTGGCTGCGGCTGTTGGCGCAGGCGCGGCGCAATTTGTGCTGCGTCGGCGACGACGATCAGTCGATCTACAGCTGGCGCGGTGCGGAGATCGGCAACATCCTGCGGTTCGAAACCGACTTCCCGGGTGCCCGGATCATCCGACTCGAGGAAAATTATCGTTCGACCTCGCGCATTCTCGGTGCTGCCGCAGGCATGATCGCGCATAACAGCGGGCGGCTCGGCAAGACCCTGTGGACCCAAGGCGAGGAGGGCGAAAAAATCGTCGTCCGCGGTCTTTGGGACGCTGAAGAGGAAGCACGTTGGGTCGGCGATAAGATCGAGGCGTTGCAGCGCCAAGGCCACGCGCTCAGCCAGATCGCGATCCTGGTCCGCGCCGGCTTTCAAACCCGCGAATTCGAAGAACGGTTCATTGCGCTGGCCTTGCCTTACCGGGTCATCGGCGGCCCGCGCTTTTACGAGCGCCAGGAAATCCGCGATGCGCTGGCTTATCTGCGTCTTGTCGCGCAGCCGGCCGACGATCTTGCCTTTGAGCGCATTTTGAATACGCCGCGCCGCGGCATCGGCAGCTCCACTCTGCAGCAGCTCCACATATTGGCGCGCAACGAGCGGCTGCCATTGGTCGAGGTGGCACGCAAATTGATCCTCGGCGACCGGTTGCGTCGTGCGGCGCGCAACGCGCTCGGCGCATTTATCGCCTCGCTTGACCGCTGGCGCGCGGAAGTCGATCGCGCCTCGCACACCGACCTTGCGCAAATGGTGCTCGATGAATCGGGTTATACCGCGATGTGGCAGGCTGATCGGTCGCCCGATGCCGCCGGCCGACTCGAAAATCTGAAGGAATTGGTAGTGGCGATGGCCGAGTTCGAGAATCTCGGCGGATTTCTCGAACACGTCAGCCTGGTGATGGACAACGCTGCCGAAGCCGGTGGGGACTTGGTCAATTTGATGACCTTGCACAGCGCCAAGGGTCTCGAATTCGACACCGTGTTTCTGCCGGGCTGGGAGGACGGGCTGTTTCCGAGCCAACGCGCGCTGGACGAAGGGGGGCTTGCCGCTCTCGAGGAGGAGCGCCGCCTCGCCTATGTCGGTCTGACGCGGGCGCGCCGCCGCGGTTACGTGTCATTTGCTGCCAACCGCCGCATCCACGGTTTGTGGCAAAGTGCGATCCGTTCGCGGTTTGTCGACGAACTACCGTCCGAATATGTCGAATTCGTCGCCGAGCCCGGTCTTGATATGCGCGCCGCGGGATTTGGCGCGGGCGGCTGGGATAGCTGCGATCGATGTCGTGCAGACCGCGCCGGCTGCGGCCTGGGCCGACAACTCCGCGGCCGGGCGTCGCCGGCCTCTGCTGATCGAGAGCGGACCGGCGCCGCGGCGCGGCACCGAGATGCGGCGGGTTGGCGGGTTTTCGGTCGGCGACCGCGTGTTCCATCAGAAATTCGGCTACGGAGCGGTCATCGCCGTCGAGGATAATAAGCTCGCGATCCGCTTCGAACACGCCGGCGACAAAAAGGTGCTCGACGCCTATGTCGAGCGCGCCTGACCACGAGCGGGTTGCGGACGGCTTACCTCCCTCAGATCCCCACTCTTCTCATCACACCGGCGAAAGCCGGTGTCCACGGCCGCCCTGGATCCCGGCCTGCGCCGGGATGACGAGTGCGAAGGCATCGGTCGGTGCTCCGTCCGGACCGCGGAATGGAGCCTACGGCAGGTAGTAGATGCAGGGCGGATGCAATAATCCACCTCCTTCGCTCGTGCCCCTTACAGTTCGATCGCAAAATGCCTTCGCTCGCGTGGAGCCCCTTATGAAAGGGCTGGATGCCGGCCGCTGGCGCTCTTCAGGGTCGCATATAGCACTCAAAGTTCTCCAGCCTTTCAAAACCGAATGCGCCAACGAGCTCTACGCAATGCCTCGATCAGCAGAACAAATCGAGCTGACCCGAAGATGCCGAATTCGCCCTTCCGCTGCGCGGCATCAGCCGGTAACCTTATCCTTCAGCAATATAGAGCCGAACCAATGAGCAAGATTTTTCGCGCAAGTAGCCCCGCCGTACCCGAACCGCAGCCCGGCACCTGGTCGAATTGCTTGGTGGTCGGGGGGATTGCCTATATCGCCGGGATGACCGCGCGCGGCAGTGCCGATGCCGGCGACGAATATACCCAAGCCAGGGCGATTTTCACCAAGATCCGCCATTTGGTCGAGGCAGCCGGTGGCACTATGGCCGATGTCATCAAGGTAACGATCTTTGTTACCGATATCAGTCAACGCGAAAAGGTGTGGCAGGCGCGGCGCGAGTTCTTCACCGGTAACTTCCCGACCTCGACTTTGGTGCAGGTGGCGGCTTTAGCCGATCCGTCGCTCAAAGTCGAAATCGAGGCGATTGCCCATATCGGCGCCAGCCGGGATTGATCTGGTCGACCAAGGTAATGCGCGTCGAGGTGGGTTCGAATTTTCGAGGCCCAACAAGATCAAGCATCCGACTTCTGTGAACCCTGGATGTTTGTCACAATCAGCCAATGCCATGAGGCTATGGCGAGAATCGCCGCGGAATCCCGATCATGAGCGCCAATATCGCCAATATCGCTGCGGCAACAGGAGCTGCAGCAGAAGTTTCACTCGACGATTTGCGGGACCAGCAAAAACAGGTCGGTGTCGCCGGTCTCCTGGCCGGCAGCCGTCAGCATCGCATGGGCCTGGCCGCGATGATGGGTCTGATGATTGAAGAAATGCGAGACCAACAGGCCCTTTGGCGCGTGCATCTCGCGGTTCGCGGCGCCGCTGAACCAGACCAGGTCTTCAGCAAGCCAATCATCGTCGACTTTTCTGGCCCACAAGACGATGTCGGCGTCGGCTTTTTCGCGCTCGCGCGCCAAGGTAGCGAAGTCATCAATCATTTGGGCGCTATCTTTGATCGCGGTGGTCGGCTTCGGCCAATGATCGAACCTCGACATCCATTGCCGATCGCCCCACAGGATGTGGGTCAGGGTGCCATGGATCGAGCCCCAAAACGCCCCGCGCGGCATCCGTCGCTCGCTGTCCGATAGCCGCGCCGCCGCGCTATACAGGCGTCGGTTCATTTCGGCATTGTAGGTGGCCATTGTCCGCACATAACCGGGGGTTATCATCCTATCCTCGTCCTGATCGCGAATGCCGTCGCACCGGAATTCGTTTTCCGGCACGCGACAGTTGGCCGAGAGCACCCGGCTGAGTCAATCTTGATTCCTTGATCAACCCAATTGATCTCAAGGCCTCGCGGCGCGGCGGGTTGGCTCGCCCGCAAGCGCGCCATGCTCTCCTCAGCGTCCTTTGAATGGACCGGGTTTACGCTTTTCGGCAAAAGCGCGGGCAGCTTCGTGGAAATCCTCGGTCAGGTAAAGCTTTAATGGCGCGGTCTGCATCGTCACTTCGCGCCCGATCTGATCCATATACCAGCGCCGGGTTCGCACCGTCGCGCGCACTGAGAGCGGCGGATTCTTGGCGACCTCGGACGCAAGCTCGCGTGCCGTTTCGAGGTGTCGGTCCGTTGGCGCCACGCGATTGATCACCCCGGCGGCGAGCGCCTCTTCGGCTGTAAAAAAGCGCCCGGTCAACGCCACTTCGGCGGCAAACGCCGCAGCGCCGCGAAAATTAAGCAATGCCCAGTATTTCGAGCCGCCGAGCCCGCGCGAAGTTTCAGTGATCTGGAATTTGGTTCCGGCCTCGGCGACGATTAGGTCGCATTCGAGCACGATGCCGAGTGCAAGCCCCATAGCATAGCCGTGCGGTGCGGCAATGACCGGTTTCCAATTCACCGAGCGGGTCAGAAGGTCGGCAGAATTGGCGCCCCAACCTTGCGGCCCGCCATGCTGCAGAAATTCCTCGCGCCGCCGCAATTGGCGCTGTTGCACGTCGGCGCCGCTCGAAAAGGCGCGGCCAGCCCCGCAAATGATTGCCACCTCTGCCTGCGGATCGAGATCGAAGCGGCGCAGCGCGTCGGCCAAGTGGCGTACCAGATCGTCATTGAATGCGTTAAGCTTTTCGGGTCGGTTGAGGGTCAGCTGTGCGATCCGGTCCTCGCATGAATAGAGGACGAGGTTCTCCGCTGCCAATTCGCTCATTAACGCTCCTCCTGCCTGATCGATCGTGCCAGCCATCCTCGAACCACCACTCATTGTACTCGCTGTGGGCCATTGGGGTCAGAGCTTTGAAGGTTGGTTGCCAGCAGGTCGCGATTGGCAAGAGGCGGATGATCGAGCGGGCCTCGAGGTGCTGCTGTTCATAATCCAGCTATTTGCCTTTTATCGGATCAGCCTTGATCGCCGGGCCGACCCCTTGACCTGATTAAAATGGAGGTTTCAGGGTGCATTAAACGCGAGATCGGTATCCATTAGGCTCCAGAATAGGTCAGGGTTGTAGAAGAGCCTTATCCGGGTACAAAAAAGCCCCGCCCGGATGGCGGGGCTCGGGCTTAGATCAGCTAATTATGGATGATTGTTGTTAGGTGCCGGCTCATTATTGTCTCCGTTCGATCCGGCATTGCTCGATGGCGGCATGTTCATGCCGTTGTTCATGCTATTCGAGTTATTGGGCGGCGTGCTCGACCCGGTGGCGTTCCCGGTTCCGAGCAAGCTCGCGACGGTCTGCTGATCCAGCCGGCCCGTCACCCGCAAGCCGTTCTGCTGCTGATACGCGCGCAGCGCCTGGTGCGTTTCAGGCCCGTCGATCCCGTCGATATTGCCCCGATAAAGCCTATCTTGCTGCAGATTGCTCTGGATCTGCTTGATCTCGTCACGCGACAACCGGCCGTGCCACTCGGCGCCCGAGGAACTCATTGCCGGCCATTGACGGCGTTTGTTCGGAGTTGGCGTTGGCATTCGCCTCCGGCATCGTCGGCTGGGCCGGTGCAGCGGCGGCCGGCGGCGCCGCAGCTGGCGGAGCGCCGACCGGGCTATTATTGGCGCTCGGGGCCGCGGGGGAGTTGGTCGCGTTCTGAGCGTAGATCGGACCGGCGCCAGCGATGCCGAGGGCAATCGCCGAAACCGTGGCGAGGATTAGCGTTCTCATCCCAGACTCCATATCTTCGTGCATGCTGCGCACGTGACGCTAACCTCGCTTCGCGCGTCAGGTTCCGATGCTCTTTCACCCCCAATTCATCGCTGCTCAACCACCACGCTGAGGATTTCAGGCCGGGGCAAACAGATCCGGAGAGGCTGGTGCCTGTGGCAAAATCGGCGCCGGCGGGGCCGCGAAGGCCGCATCCTGCTGCAAAACCGGCAACACGCGGCTCGCAAACAGCCGCATGTTCTTGTCGGCCTCGGCATGGGGAATGCCGCCGAACGAAAACTCGGTGACGAGATGATCGGTCCCGGTCACTCGCTGCAATTCGGCGATCTGCTGGATGCAGTCATCGGGTGTGCCGACGATCTGGATCTTGACATAGAATTCGGTCGCCCTGACCCGCTCCTCCTCGCTCTGCAGGCGAGCATAAGTCTTCGCCATCTTGCCATAGGTCTCGTAGCCTTTGACTGTGGCGAGATGACCGTCGGAGAAATGATAGTGGTTGTCGATCGATTCCCATTTCTTGCCGAGCCACATCATCGCCCGCTCGTGCGCCTCGGCGCGGCTTTCGGCGCAAGAGACGTTGGTCAGGATAATTGGCGGCGGTGGGTTGTGGCCGACGCTGAGCGCGATCTCGCGGTAGTTGACAATGTTTTCGGCGGCCTTGGGCCACTCGTTTTGCATGACGACGAGAATGCCGAAACCAAGCTTGGCCATGATCTCGGCCAATTCCGGACTGACCGACGAGGCGTAAAAGCGCTGTTCGGGATGCGAGATCGGGCGCGGCCGGATCGAGGTGCGCGGGATCTGGAAGAATTCGCCATGCCATTCGAATTCGGGCTCGGCGAGCGCCTTGCGGATCAGTTGTGCCGCCTCGGCAAAGCGCGGGCGCGCTTCGCCCATCGGGATGCGGAAGCCCTCATATTCGACGCTCGCCGCCCCGCGACCAAACCCGAACAGGCAGCGCCCGCCCGATAGGATGTCGAGAAGGGCAATCCCCTCAGCGACGCGGATCGGGTCGTGCCACGGCAGCACGATAACCGCTGTCCCGAATGTGATCCGCTTGGTGCGGCCAGCGAAATAGGCCAAGAGCTCGAGCGGGGCCGGCGACATTGCGTAGCCGGTAAAATGATGCTCGAGCGCGAATAGCGAGTCGAAGCCGAGCGGCTCGGCGAGATCGCCCATCGCCAGATGGTCGGAAACGACCGCCACGTCCGGGCGGCCCGGTTCCGACAGAATGTTCAGCGCAATGCCGACTTTCATGGTTGCTCTCCCCAATCAGGGTTCAACAGAGAGTTTCCCGGCGCACGGAGGAAAGATTACGTCATACGACCGCGTAGTCCTTTCCCGTCATCCCGGCGAAGGCCGGGATCTATGTCCGCTATGGGCACCGGCCGGAGTTTATCCTCGGGCCGGCCCAAGGCCGGACCCGTGGGCCGGTGTGGGAAGACAGCTATGCGGGCAAGGGTGATTTCCAGGGAGCATCACTTACCGCGCGCACGGTACCATGGATGGGGTTGCCCCGGGATTTTGACGCGCAGGGTGTAAACCGAGGTCCTTGCGGTAAAAAAGATCGTCTTCAGGTCGGGCCCGCCAAAGGCGAGGTTCGCCGGGATCTCAGGTGTTCGGATAATACCGAGCCGCGAACCGTCAGGTGCGAACACCCAGGTGCCGCCGGGGCCGGTGCAATAGACATGGCCCTGCTGGTCGACCTTCATGCCGTCAGGCACGCCATCGGTCTCCTCCGACGACATATCGGCAAAGATCCGCCGCTTGACCATATTGCCGGCGCTATCGAGATCAATCGCGTGGATGTATTGGGCATATCGGGTATTGGCAACGTAGAGCACGCGCTCATCCGGTGAAAAAGCGAGCCCGTTCGGATACTCGAACTCGGCGACGAGACGGCTCGTGCCGTCCGGGTTGACGGCATAGACCCCGGAATGAGCCAGCTCCTTGTCGGCAAGCGGCACGCGCAACCCCGGATCGGTGAACCAGATGCTGCCGTCCGATTTGCAGACCACATCGTTCGGGCGATTGATCCGCTTGCCCTCGTAGCGGTCCATCAAGACTTCGCTGTGCCGGTCGTCGGACCAGCGGGTGACGCGGCGATTGCCGCCCTCGCAAATCACGAGCCGCCCCTGCAGATCAAAGGTCGTGCCGTTCCCTTCGCCGGTATTGCTGCGCACGGTTTCCGGCGGTTGGCCGAGCCGCAGCCGGTAAAACATGCTCGCGCGCACATCGGCGAAATAATAAAAATCATCGGGGTGCCACAGCGGCCCCTCGGTAAAGACGAACCCGGTCGCCGGCCGTTGCGCCTCGGTCGTTTCCAGCACGGTATCGAGCCCCGCCATCTCGTCCTCCCATTCCCGGATTTGGTCGGAACCGAGGCTACTCCTCAATCACCGACCCTGTCCATTTTCGATGGATCGCACCGGCCGCCGATCCCGCGCGACCAGCCGAGAAATGCCGTTAATTCGGGATCTCTCGCACGAGAGCCGAGATACAGGCACGCGAACGCCGAAACGGGCGCGGTAACGGCACAACCTTAAACTTCGGCAGCTAAGCCAAATTTCTCAAGCAGGGCTAGGCCGCGCGAAAGGCGGGGGCAGTACAACCTCCCTGCCCAACTCGATCAGGCGCCGGCGTAACTGGCCGGGGTCGGCTCATCCTTGTCAAAATCGAACTCGACCTTGGCGCCGTGCGGATCGTGAAAGAACAGCTGCCAGATGCCGCCGCCGGGCAGGCGCCGCAACTCGTATTCGATGCCCTCGCGCTTCAAGGTCTCGACCGTCGCGGGCAGGTCCTTGGCGCTGAATGCCATGTGATCGAGCACACCGGCTCGCTCTTTAGGCAACGGATCCTGGTGAATCACATGCAGGATAGGCCGGTCATCACCCTCGGCATAAAGCCACCAGCCGGGGAACTGAAAAGGCGGCCGCCACCCAACCTTAAAGCCGAACAGATCGCAGTAGAAACGGCGGGTGGCCTCAAGGTCGTCGCTCAAGACGGTGAAATGGTTCATTGCGGCTACGCTCACGCGGACTCTCCCTTGCTGCAAAAGAACGGCCCCACACGGGTCACACCCGCTGAGTTCGCACAACAGGTTAGGCCGAAAACCTGGGCTGCCGTCAATCACATGCAGTGGGGCTGGTGCTCTATATAGAGCGATGCCATTTACGCCGCACGCCAGCGACCTGTGGCGCAACCTTGCCATCTGCCGTCGGCAGTGACCGGCCGCGCCCCTCCGAAAACGCCTAGCGCGAGGTCACACGGCGGGTGCGCGCCGCGAAGACGCGCGGGGTTTATCGAGCTCGGCTTCGATTTCGTCGATCGTGCGGCCGCGCGTCTCCATGCCGATCAGCCAGAAGGCGCCCGCGCCCAGCACGTACCAGAGGGCGAAATAGAGGAAGCCCGGGATCAGGGCATTCATGGTCACCGCGGGCTTCACGTAATTGGACGAACCGGCGATCAATGCCAGCCCGAGCGGGCCGATAAACTTGCCGAGATTGCCGACGCCATAGACAAACCCCATACCGCTACCGCGCAGGCGGCTCGGCCACATCTCGCCCATGTAAGGTCCGACGATCGAATAGTTGCCGCTGCCGAAGAAGCTCTGGAGCAGGATCATCAGGAAGAACATCGACACGCCGCCGATGAATACGTCGTACAGATAGCCGGCCATCGACATGAAGAATGCCGCGATCAAACAGGCGAAAACGCCCGAGGCACGGCGTCCCCACGCGTCCGAGATCCACGAACAGAGGAAACGGCCGGCGATCGCCGATACGCTAATCCAGATCACCAATTTGGAGGCCTCCGGCGGGGTGATCTTCAGCACTATGACGAACAGCGTCACCTGCCATAGGCCAAGCCCGACCCCGCCGGTCTGGGTCAGTCCGGTCAGGCAGCCGGCGATGATGCTGCGCGGGTATTTGAAGATCTCGAGCCAGCGGGTTCTCTCGATCGGCGGGAGCACCGACGGCGACGCGATTTTCGCGGGATCCATTTGCAATGCCCAGGCAAGCGCCTGACGCGCCTCCTCGACCCGGCCTCGGCGCAGCAGCCAGTGCGGCGATTTGGGGACGAAAGCGCGGATGTAGAGGCACAGAAACGCCGGCAACAACCCGACGGCAACCATTCCGCGCCAGCCGATATACGGGGTGGCAAACGCCCCCAGCAACGCCGCGAGCAACGCGCCTGCCGGCAGCATCGTCGTGGTGATCCCGGTGAACCAGCCGCGCTTATGGGCGGGCGAAAACTCCTGCATCAAGGTGATGTCGACCGAATATAAGCCGGTCACCCCGAACCCGACGAAAAAGCGGCAGGCGACCAAATAGATCCACCCGCCTTCCGGCGTCAGCGCCATCGCCCCAGTCGCCAGCGAGACGTTCAGCACCGCGGCGATCAGCGCCTTGCGCCGGCCGACCCTATCGGCCATCCAGCCGTACAGCAGCGAGCCAAATGGCGCGCTGACACCCGAGGCGAGCAGGATCGCGCCCGACTGCCCGTAAGTCAGGTGCCAATCCTTGACGACGAACGCCAGAACAAAGGCGATCAGCCCAAAGTCGAAGAAATCGAGCATGTCCCCGATCGTCGCGGCGCCGGCGATCTTCCACTGATTGGCAGTCAGCTTGGTCTGCTGCTCCAGCAACTCAAGCATGGCGTTCCCCTAGGCCGTCGCAACGCGCGCTGCAGAACAGGCTCACTCCCTGGTAAATCCCGGTCCAGCACCGACGACGGACAGATTTATGACAGCGAACTTACATGCGTCAATTGCATTCTGGCAGTGCTGCAATTGCAAAGCTGCCACAAATCATCGGTTAATAAGCGCCGGCGCTGCAGTAATGCCACGTTGACCCGTCGGAGGCGTAAAGCAGCGCCAGGCGCTGGTTCGCATCATGCGCGAGGACGACCCGAAAGCGTTGGCCGGTGCACGGCGAGTTGCCGGCTGTCGGGCTTTGGCATCTTTTTAGCTGCAGCGCAGTTCGTGGCCCAATCGGGAAGGGTTGCCGGTGCCGCGGCGAGCTTCTTGCCATCGGCGAGCACGAAATAGTCTGTCGGCTGGCCACCTTTGACATCGGCGTGCAATGCCAGTGTGCCGTAGCGCGATCGATAAAAGCCGGCTTGCTGATCGCCGTCGCTGGTCCCGGCCGCGACGCCGTGGAAGGTCAGCGCGGCACATGCCGGCGGCCCCTTTTCCGCCGGGTGTTTTGTCGCGGCCAACGCGCCGGATGCGACCAGCACAAGTACCATGCCCGTGACTGTCGAAAATATCTTCATCTTAAGCTCCCCCAATCTGCTCCGGGTGGAGCTTATAGCGCCACGACGAAGCCCGCAGTAGGGTGCGCGAGGGTGGCTCGACCGCGGTTGGCAGCAGGTACCGGAGACGATTTGCCATGCGCTATCTCTGTGTACTCGCCGCGGCCGGGTGGCTCGGCTGCGCTACGGCGCATGCGGCGGCACTGGCCCTCGTGATGGCGATCGACGTTTCCGACAGCGTAACCGCTGATTCCTATATTCTACAGCGCGACGGCATCGCAGCCGCGTTCAACGATCCGCGGGTGGCTGAGGCGGTTGCCGCCGCGCCGGGCGGCATCGAAGCGCTGGTTCTCGAATGGTCGGACCCCGACAAGATCGCGGTCACGGTTGGTTGGACGCAGATTCTCGACCAGCGCAGCGCTGCCCGATTTGCCGCCGCCGTCCACGCGACGATCCGCAGTTCGCGCGGCTTGACGGCAATTGGCCCGGCTCTTGCCGCATCGGCGGCGCAATTCGATCATCTGCCGCAACCGGCGGCGCGCCAGCGTTATCGATATCTCCGGCGATGGCATCGCCAACCTTGGCGAGATGCCGCGGCTGGTACGGGATCGGCTTGTCAGCGGCGGTATCACGATCAACGGGCTCGCAATATCCACCGACGCCCATTGGCTCGCAGACTACTATCGCCACAATGTGGTTGGCGGGCCAGGGGCATTTGTGGTCACGGCACGCGACTATCACGGCTTCGCCGACGCGATGCGCCAAAAGCTCGCGGCCGAGGTGGCAGGCGCTGGGCGGACCGGCGCTCGCTCAGATGCAGTAGGTGCGGATCGGCGCGAAGCCGTTGAACCCGACCGAGGCATAGCTCGCGGTATAAGCGCCGGCGGCCAGAATCTCGATCTTGTCGCCGACTTCGAGCCCAAGCGGCAGCCGGTAATCCGCCTTCTCGTAAAGGATATCAGCACTGTCGCAGGTCGGTCCGGCGAGAATGACCGGTCCGTAGCGCCCGCCGCGGCCGGGTGTCGCGATACGATACTTGATGCTCTCATCCATGGTTTCGGCGAGGCCGTTGAATTTGCCGACATCAAGATAGACCCAGCGCCGGTCGTCATCGCAGCCTTTCTGTGAGATCAGCACAACCTCGCTCTGGATAACTCCGGCATCGCCAACCAAGGAGCGGCCCGGCTCGACGATGATCTCGGGCAGACGGTTACCGAAATGCCGAGTGATCGCGGTCATAACGGCTTGCGCATAGCGTTCGATCGCCGGGACCTCGGCCGAATAATGCGCCGGAAAACCACCCCCGATATTGACCATGCGGAGATCGATGTCAGCTTCGGCGAGCAGCGAGAACATCCGTGCCGCCGTCCCGACAGCACCATCCCATTGCTCAAGATCGGTTTGCTGCGAGCCGACATGAAACGACACGCCATAAGGATCGAGGCCCAGGTCGCGCGCCCGGCGCAGCAGGTCGATCGCCATCCCTGGGGCGCAGCCAAATTTACGTGACAGCGGCCACTCGGCGCCCTGGCAATCGACAAGAATTCGGCAGAATACCCGTGATCCGGGCGCCGATCGTGCCAGCTTCTCGAGTTCATACTGACTATCGAATGCGAATAACCGCAGCCCGGCGTCATAGGCGAAAGCGATATCCTTTTCCTTTTTGATCGTGTTTCCAAAGGACAGCCGTTCCGCGGTCACCCCGTTTTGCAGGCACAGTTCGATTTCGCCGCAACTCGCGACATCGAAATTGGCGCCTTTGCGCTCGAGCATTGCGACGATAGCGGGGGCCGGATTGGCCTTGACCGCGTAGTAAACTCGCGCGAGCGGCAAATGCCGGCATAACGAGGCATAGGCCTCTGCGATCACGTCGAGATCAACCACGAGACACGGCGTTTCGGGCGAGTTGTCGGCAAGGAACCGCGCGATCCTCTCATTCATTCCTGGGGGTCATCCTTCCCGCAAAGCGGCCTCAGCAAAGCAGGTGTGCCGGCCCACGGCCCGATGAGCGCTGCCGCAGAACACGGGCAGCCGCCTTCGGGCTTTGACCTGGCACGAACCAAACGAGATACCGGCACCGGCCTTTTGGATCCGGTGCGGCTGATTGTGCTGCTTAGCTTAAACTACTCGGGTCAATGACCCGGCTGCCCCGCCCTCTGAGACGCGTACCGCGCAGGTTCGCGTCAGGACAGGGCACCACGCCCCTCAGTCGGATAGCAACCATATCGACCTCCCTCTCGGGACCGGCCCTTCGGCCGGACCAAAAAGGACGCGTTACGTCGTTGCATAACCACCATGGGCCATAGGCACGTGCGAGTGCGTCGAGAGCCCGATAAATACGCTTATCCGCTCGCGGCGCAAGCGGCTTTTCCGAAAAATTCTTGGGGTAACCAACTTCTCGCGTCCCTATCGGCCACACCGCAGGGTAGATTGGGTTGGAGGCGCAGCGCTCTATGCGGAAGCGTCGAGGGCCACCAATGATTAATAACCGAAGATCGGGTAGCGCATGCCTTTTTTGACGAAGTACTCGCCATTTCTTTTGGTAGTTGCCGTTGTCGCCGTCGCCAGCTTCTCTGTCCAAGCTGGGGATCGTAACGTCGAGCACGGCAAATACCTGGTTACCGTCATGTCGTGCACCGACTGCCACACTCCAGGCGCCCTGCTCGACAAGCCGGACACGAAGCGCTATTTGGGCGGGTCCGAGGTCGGGTTCGTGCTCCCTGACCTCGGTGTCTTTTATGGTGCGAATCTGACGCCGGATAAAGCAACCGGCCTCGGTAATTGGACGATTGACGAGATCGCTGGCGCAATCCGCCGGGAAAATAACCGATCGCGCCAGTGCTCAGCCGAACGCTTTTTCGAGCAGATCGAGGGCCGCGATCGAAAACGCCCCCACGTTGTCGAGGCGATCGGCTTTGCCGGTCTCGACAGTTATCCGGCCGCCAGTCGGGTCGACGATGCCGGTCTCGCCGATTGACCAAGCTGTCGCGAGCTCGCCGCGGATCTTGCGGGCAAACAGCAGCGCACAGGGCTCGGTCGAGGGAGCGATGCCGGTCAGCTCCTGCTCGGTCACGCCCAAGAGTTCGGTTCGCGACTGCCGCGTGTACGCGACCCCGCCTTTTATGAAAAAGGCCGGAGTCCTGGGGATCGCGAGCAGGGTCGGCCGATCTATCATGGTCTAGCTTGCATGGTCTAGCTTGCTGGGACAGCCTGCCAGGTGCCGTAGCACTGGGTCACGTACGGATAATAGCCCGCTGGATTAGAACAGTAATACCAATTCGTCGTCCCAGCATAAGGGGATGCAGTCCCATAGTATCCGTCATAAGGGGTGGCATTCCCATAATACCCGGCGTAGGGCGTTTCGGTGCCGTAATACCCATCGTAAGGCGGGTAGTAGTACCAATCCCAAGGGTAACTTAAACCAAATGCTAATCCAAGACCGAGCCCGGGATAGAAGCCGTAACCCCACCCGCCGTGATTTCGATAAAATGCGTGATGGTGGAAACCGCCGGCGTGAAAGTGGCCACCGTGGAGACCGGCGACATGAAATGCTCCCCCATGAAAACCACCCGCATGGAAGCCGCCGCCGTGAAAACCGCCGCCGTGAAATCCACCGGCATGGAAGCCGCCGCCATGAAAACCGCCGCCGCCATGGGCAGCGAGCGCGGGAGCGGAGGCGCCGAACATGGCCGAGAACAAGACCGCGCCAATGCCGCGGGCGAGACGGCGCATCCCGGGCCGATCGGCTGTTTCGCTATTTTGTTGCACCGCAAGCTCCTATTCAACTCTGCCCGGTCTGCGCCGCCACAGACGTCGACCCCGACGCAGAGCAGTTTCGCAGTGCTCTCCATGTATTGCGGTATAATCACCCTACCAGCCGATTTTCGGTAAACTTTGGTAAATCAATCAGCACACGGGATAGCCGTCGCGTTTACAGGAAACGCCAATTGCGCTAATAATTGGACGCTGATCCCCCAATTTCCCGCGCGTTCGCTACGGCAGCGCCGGTGTACAAACGGAAGGTGATTGTCATCGGGGATTACAGGCAACCAATGATACAGGTTGCCAGTTCTGCAGACCTCTCTGCAGTTGAATAACAATGTGTGATCTCACGACTAAGCATATGTAGTATTATCGCTACCTCTCGGGCAACCCGGTGCTGGGCTGCTGCTCTGAGTGCAACAGCTCGAAACTTTTTACGTTGATGTAGCTTTGGCAGGCTAGGTTAGCCGCAGGAGATTCTTTCTCCTCTGGGGTATGAGAGGTCTTGGCCGTGCCAGTTGCCAGTTAGTAAAGGCGTGTTCGATAGCTTTCGGCAGTTTGGCGTTCGGCTTCGTCCGGATCCATGCCGCCCACCTGCTCAGCAATGATGTGACCCAAGGGCGGGAACACGCCGCGTGCGACACGCTTCTCCGGGTTCCACAGATCAGAGCGGATCAGCGCCTTGCCGCAGTGGAAATAGATCTCCTCGGCCGCGACAACGATCGCGCTGCGCGGCACTTTGCCGTTGACCGCGAGCGGTTCGAGCAAATCCGGGTCGGTCGTCACCCGAGCGCGGCCGTTGACGCGCAAAGTCTCGTTGATGCCCGGCACAAAAAAGATCAGTCCGACTCCGGGGCGCGCCAGCAGATTGCCGAGCGTATCGATACGGTTGTTGCCCAGCCGGTCGGGGATCAGCAGGGTTGTGTCATCGAGGACGCGCACAAATCCGGGCATATCGCCCTTCGGCGAGGCATCGCAGCGCCCTGACGGGTCGGAGGACGCGATCACCAGAAACGGTGAGAGCGCGATGAAATTGCGGCAGTGCCTGTCAAACCGAGCCAGCTGTTTTTTAACCGCGCGCTCGCTCGGCTCGCCGTAAAGTTCGCGCAGCTGTTCGGGGCTTTCGATCGTGTCCACCACTCGCCTCCTTCGACAACCGCTCGTCAGTATGCGCGAGCCGCCGCGAAAGCGCCATTGGCTTTGGCGCCGCGCGCGAGTATCAGTCCGGCTAGAGCGATCAAGAGGCGGGAGAATAAGTCCTCGTGCAATGTTGCAAATATTGAGGAGTGCGGATCCTGTTCGCTCACCCGCACCGGGCTGAACCGGGTCCGTTCTACGGGATCTACAAAATGACGATCGGCACCAGATTGTTTCGGGTGGAGCACGAAGAGCGGCCCGAGGGCGGGCACCTTGTCCGGCTTACCATCGACAATGCCGCCAAGCTCAACAGCCTTAATTCCGCGCTGATGGAAGAAATCATAGCGACAATGGCCGCCCTCGCCGCCGATCGCGACTTACGGTTGGCGATCCTCACGGGCGCTGGCGGCCGCGCCTTTGTCGGGGGCGCGGATATTGCCGAAATCGCGAGCCTCGATCACGCAACGGCACGGCGTTTCATTACACTGGTTCACCGTTGCTGCGCCGCCTTCCGTCATCTGCCCGTGCCGGTCATCGCCCGCATCGAGGGTTACGCGCTCGGCGCCGGGCTTGAACTCGCCGCCGCCTGCGATCTGCGCGTCGCCAGCGACAACTCCGCCTTTGGGATGCCGGAAGTCGCGATCGGCATCCCCTCGGTGGTGGAAGCGGCATTACTGCCGAGGCTCATCGGCACTGGCCGCGCCCGCCGCCTCGTGTTGACCGGCGAGACGATCGATGCCGCCGTCGCGCTCGCCTGGGGACTTGTCGACATCGTCGCGCCGGCGGAAGCCCTCGACGCCGCCGTGGAGCGCCTTGCACATCCGATCCTCACCGCCGGTCCACACGCGATCCGGCTGCAAAAGTCATTGATCCTCGATTGGGAGGAGTTGCCGGCTGAAGCGGGGATTGCCCGCGGTATCGACGCATTCGTCAGCGCGTTCGACACTGACGAGCCGGCGCGCTTGGCCGGCGCCGCACTCGCCCGACTGCGCGCGCGCCGTGGCGCGGAACCCGGGTGATGATTTCGACGCCCCGTCGGCGCAAGCCGAAACAGCTCGGTGAATCCGGAGACGAGACGCCGCATTACGCCGGCCACCGCGAAAGGCTGCGTCGGCGGCTGATTGCAGCCGGAGCGGAGAATCTGCCAGATTACGAATTGCTCGAAGTCATTCTGTTTGTCAGCAATCCGCGCGGCGACGTAAAGCCTCTGGCTAAAGAGTTACTTCGCCATTTTGGCGGCTTTGCTGCGGTGATGAGCGCCGACCCCGATGCGCTGGACAAAGCCGGGCTCGGGCTTGCGGGTATCGCCGCGGTCAAATCGGTTCGCGAGGCGGCGTTGCGACTGATGCGGGCCGAAATAGAGGAGCGGCCGGTCGTCAATTCCTGGCAGCAGCTGATCGACTATTGCAGCGCTCAGGTTGCGCACGGCAAGGTCGAGGAATTCCACATCCTGTTTCTCGACCGCAAAAACATCCTGATCAAGCATGAGCGCCACCAGCGCGGGACGGTGGACCACACCCCGGTCTATACCCGGGAGGTCCTTAAGCGGGCGCTCGAACTGCAAGCCTCAGCGCTGATCCTGGTGCACAATCATCCCTCTGGCGACCCGACGCCGTCCAAGGCCGACATCGCGGTGACCCAGGAGATCAAGAAGGCCGCGGCCCCGCTTGGGCTCACCCTGCACGATCATGTCATTATCGGCCGCAACCGCTATGTCAGCCTGCGCGAGCGCGGCCTGCTGTGACGGCGCAGATCGCCCGACCTAAATTCGCAGTGTGCATTATGCGCTCGTATAACCCGCCCTTACCAGCGGGCTGCGGCGAATGTAAAATTTTTTGAGCTATCGCTGCGATGGTCCGCGCGGGCAGGCCATTGCGGTGATCGGCCCGGCGGGGCATGGTGACCCGATGAGTGAGCGATGCCCTCTGCCGCCTCCATCCGCGCCTCTTTACGTGGTCACCGTCCGCGGGCTGGTGCTGCTCGCCAGCATCGGCATCGACCCACATGAACGCGAGCACAAACAGCGGGTGCGCATTTCGGTTGATTTGACGGCAAGTCCTTCGGCTGCCACGCCGAGCGAGGACCGCCGGCGCATCATCAATTACGAGAAGATCGTCTCCGCGATTCGCCAGATCGCTGCGGCGGGTCATATCGAGCTTTGCGAAGGTTTCGCTGAGCGCATCTGCAATGCGTGCTTTGCCGACCCGCGCGTCGAGCGCGTCCGGGTCTGGGTCGAAAAGCTCGACGTGTTCGCCGATGCCGATAGCGTCGGGGCCATACTTGAGCGCTCGCGGCCGACATAAGTATGTCGTTAGTATGTCGTTCTCTTCGGAAGATCACCCGAGGCTGTTCGGGATCGTCAACGTCACCGAGGATTCGTTTTCAGATGGCGGCCGGTTTCTCGATTTCGCCGCCGCGCTGGCGCATGCACGGGCATTGGTTGCGGGTGGTGCGCATGTCATCGACCTCGGTGCCGCAGCCAGCAATGTCGACGCCAAGCCGGTCAGTGCGGCAGAGGAAATCCGCCGGCTCGATCCGCTGATTGCAGCACTGCAGGCGGATAGTGTAGCGGTGTCGGTCGACAGCTTTCTGCCCGAGGTGCAGCGGTTCGCGATTGCTCGTGGCGTCGACTTTGTTAACGACATCCAGGGTTTTCCTGAGCCGGGGCTGTATCCGGAACTGGCAGCGGCAGGTTGCCGGCTTGTGGTGATGCACGCGGTGCAGGGTCGCGGCCGGGCGCAACGGTTGCAATTGTCGCCCTCCGAGGTCTGGCAGCGCATTGTCGCCTTTTTCCGCGAGCGGCTGGCTGCTCTCGAACGCGCCGGCATCGCCCGCGAGCGCATCGTGATCGATCCCGGTATGGGCTTCTTTTTGAGCAGCCAGCCCGAGGCGTCGCTCGAAGTGCTGGCCCGGCTCGGCGAACTGAAGCGGGAGTTCGGGCTGCCGGTGCTGATCTCTGTTTCGCGCAAATCGTTTTTGCGTGCGCTGACCGGACGCTCATTGGCCGCTGAACTCGGTCCCGCCACCTTGGCGGCGGAGCTGTTCGCCGCCAAGCGCGGCGCCGATTACATCCGGACCCATGATCCCGGTGCGCTTGCGGACGCGCTGCGCGTCACAGCGGCGCTGCGCTCCGCCGCCCGCGCCCATGTCGCCGACCACAATGCGGCGCCGAAATGACCTGCGACCGCGGGTAGTCTTTTCGCCCTCCCTTGGCGCATACTGCTGCCGGCCCGCGATTGGGAGGAGACAGAATGCTTGCGCCACCAAATTTTCATCACCTGCACCTGAATTCAGTCGATCCCGACCGCGCAATCGATTTTTACACACGCCAATTCCCGTCGACCGCAAAGGGTAGCTGGGGCGGGTTTGCGGCCCTCAAATCGCCAAACAACGTTCTGGTGCTCTTCACCAAGGTCGATCAGCCGCCGCCGACCGAGCCGCAGAGCGCGATCTGGCATTTTGGCTGGCATGTGACCGACGCGCGCGCCTGCCTCGAAACCTTCAAAAGCCGCTCCGAGGTCGAATTGTTGCCGCTCTATACGACCGACGAAGGCGGCTCGGTACTGATATCAAGCGACACTTGGCCGAGTGTCGGCGGTGTGCTTGGGTTGACCCGAGCGCAGATCGCCGAGGCCAAGGCCAAAGACGTGCAGCCGGCAGGCGGAGGCGGCTTCGCTTATATGCGCGGCCCGGACAACGCGCTTGTCGAATATGCCGGCAATCATCCGGCCGAGCGCTTTAATCATATCCACCTCTACCAGGAGGACCCGATCGCGGCTTTTGAATGGTATCAACGGCATCTGAACGCGCCGATGCGGCCCGGCTATACGCCGACGCCGGTGACTGGGCCCGACGGCAAAGCGGCGCGCGGTCCCGACCGCACTTGGCCGGCATTAAACCGCGAAGGGATGTTCCGCTCGCCGCGCGCCGGGGTCGAATTCGGCGACGTCTCGATGATGTGGTATGCGAACCAGTCCGATGCGCCGCTCTGCAGTTCGTGCGGCCAGTTGCAGGACCATATTGCGCTCGGGGTCGGGGATCTCGATGCCTGGGCGCAAAAGCTCGCGAGCGAGGATGTCAAATTTCTCGAACCGATCTACCCACTCGGCAACACCCGGGCCTTTATGATCGAAGGCCCGAGCCGCGAAGCGATCGAATTGGTCGAGGTGAAATAAATAGGATCGGGATTACACCGGTCTCGGCGGTGGGGCGAACGCATGCCCCACCGTGAACGATTGCTCATCATCGCAGGTGGGCAAGGCAGCCAGTTGGGTCGCCGATGGATGCGGTTGCTCAAACCGGCACACAGCCGTTAATATTCCCTCTGCCGCCGGGGTCCGACACTCCCGAAGCGTCGTGCTTTATCCGAAAATCGTCTTCAAGCTTTTGCAACTTTAACGAAATATTGATGGTTTTTGGTCAGCTTCAGATTGCGGCAGCTCGATGCGGAACCACAGATGGCGACCAAAAGCGCAACGATGCGAGGAGCGATACCAAACTGGCCGGGCTTCGCAGCGGCGGCCGTGCATCGCAGGTTGCAGACGCCGCGCGGACGGGCCTTCTGGGTGCTGCTGATCCTGTTCGCGGAATTTTGGAGCTCGCCGACGTCGTCACGACCAATCTCGTTCTCTCGATACCGGGCGCCCGTGAGGCCAACCCGATTATGGCTACCATCCAAACCCATCTTGGATCCGCCTGGTGGCTGCCGAAGGCGGCCATTGTGGCGTGGTTCGCGGTCGCCGCGACCGAAAGCCGGCGCCGCTGGCCAATGGTATGTGCGGTGTCGCTTTGCGCCGTTGTCGCGGCGATCAACCTCGCTAACCTCTAGCCCCTGCGCTTAGTCCAGCGGGAAGATGCCTTGGCTCGTCAGAGTTAGCATTCCCGAAATACCCAAAACATTGTACGCGTAAACCGCGGTGAGCAAGATCGTGTTGGGGTCGGGCGATGTGCCGGTGGCCGTGGTGGCGTAGACGCAGAAATTGCCTGCTGTCGGCGGGTTGATCGTCGTGCCCGTCAGCGTGCAGGCTGGCGTTCCCGAAGCGGTTCCGGAAATGACCAGCGACATTTGCTGTTCTGCGACCGTTGCGGTGATGCTCATATTATTGATCATCGCGTAGCGGCCGGTCTGCTCGACTGCGAGCAGCATTGTATTCCATTGCCAAAATGCCATCCCGAACTCGAGAATGCCGATAATCAGCGTGCAGAGAGCGGAGATGACGATCGCGGTTTCGACTGCTGTCGCACCCTTATCCGCGCCGCATCTCTGGCCGCTCGAGCTCACCGCGCTGCCCGTCTCACTGGATGCGGATCGTCGTCTGCGCTGACAGCGACGAGGGGAAGCCGAACGTCGCCGGCGAGAGATACCCGAAATTGACGACTGCAAACAAAGGCGAAAAGTCTTGTGTCGCCGAGATCTGGATGTATTGCACGATGCGCATGTCGCCGCTCACATTGCAGGTCCCGGCTGAGCAGTCGATCACGCTCCCATCGACGCAAGTGCAGTAGTTTCCGCCGGCCGCGGACAAGTCTCCGGTCGGATAGCTAAAGCTAGCCGTCGACAGCGAGGTATCGTTAGACTTTATGTTCGTAACAAAGTCTCCGATCCCGGTGACACAGGAACTGTTCGCTAGTCCGCCGACGCCACAGGCGGACGAATTCCGGGCGTATTCGGCAAGGGCACGGGTTGCCTCGGCGAGAGAAGCCATGTTGATGATCAGCATGCCATAATCGCCGATGCCGAGCGCCAGAACGATCAGCAACGGTGCGATAATCGCGAATTCGACCAACGCGCTGCCAACGCTGCCCGTACGCTCACACCGCTGACGCAATTCAATCAGCTTCGGGATCATCGCAGGTTGCTATTCGGCGAGCGCAACCGTACCCGGGACCGTATCGGTCTTGACGCCAAAGGAGGCGCAGTTCGAGGTGTCTAAGTATGGCGCTCCGGCGAGATCGAAATTCGCCGCGATCAATTCGGTGCAGCCGCTGCACGAGGTTGGATTGCCCTGCACATCGTCTTCCGTCAGCGAGGTATCGATGGCGCCCGTCAGGACGAGCGCCGACGCGCCACATCCAGGCGTGATTGTGTTGCTGCCTGAATTGGCGGAAGTGGCCGGGTCCTGAAGAATCAATAGACCCCCGGACGCGGCAGCCGACGGTGGCAGGAGGCCCGCATTTGCACCCGGTGCGGTCAGAGTTCCACTGCCTCCGGTGATCTGGATCGTCCCCGCGGCGCTCACTCCGGTTGCGGCGGTTAGCACAAAAGTCACCCCCGACCCGTTGACAGCGCCGCCACTGATCGTGAGATTGCCGGCGGTGGCTGCTTTTCCGGATGTGCCGACAAGATAGTAAAGACCTGCGGGCATGGTCACGGTCCCGCCGCTGATTGTCAATGCGCAGTAGGCTGTCCCAGGCACAAGTGTAACGGAGCCGCTTTGTACGTTCGGGTCTGGGGCGCAGGCACTAGAGGGAACTGTTCCGATCGTCACCGTGCCGTATGGATCAGCGACCACCGGGGCGTTGGTAACAATCGGCGGGGTGACCGTTCCGGCCGCCCCTTTGATTGAATAATTGCCGGCGGTGTCGATTGCACCTGCAATGATATCGAAGTTCCCTTGGAGATCGATCAAATCCTGGTCGGTGGAGTCGCTCGCAAACGCGCAGTTTGGGATATTCAAGCTGCCATGCCCGCTGCCTGTGTATTCGAGGTCGGTTCCCGTTGCGCTGAGCGCTACCATGCATGTTGAAATTTGCGGGACCGTGGCAACGGCGCGCGTGTCGATCATCACGTTCGGCAGCCAGGGCAGTGAAAACAGAGAGCCCTGTTGCTGTGCCAGAATCACTTCGACATAGTTGCTTTGCCCAGCGTAATTACCGAACAAAGGCGGGTTATTGACGCACATTTGACCCGATGCAAGACCAGTGCAGCTGGCTTGAGTGGTGGGCGAGGCAGTGGGACACGACCACGTCGCGGCGACATTGAAGCCGTTCGCTTTCGCCGCGTTTTCCGCCAATGCACAAATATCGGAATATGCTCGGCTTCCCGATTGTTCCATCGCGCCAGAAATCGCAGCTATATCCGCTGCCGACTGGTTGTAGCGCTGGATCGTGTACCACAGCCCGGGTTCGACGCCGAGACCGGTAAATCCGATCAGAGCCATCAGCGTAAGCGCTACGAGCACAGCGGCGATGCCCCGCTCGTCCTGTCGCCACCGCTGCAACATTGGCCGGAGCGCGGCGCCGGCTTTGCCGATCATTGCATTGCCATCCTCTGCACGGGCGCGAAATTTCTTTGCAAATCATCCGTGATCGAAAAAAGTGCCTGGAGTTTGCCGTGTAGCGGGCGTGTGGAGAGCAGATACAGCACCTGCCGCCGGCATTTGTTACAGATGCGCCCCAAAAACCTGCTTTAATGTATCGATGACGTGCAGCCCCATTGGGGTGCCGATCACGATCATTAAAGATGGCAGAATGAATAGCATCATCGGGATTGCGAGTAGCACTGGCAGCCGGGCCGCACGCTCTTCCATTCGGGCGATGCGATCATTACGCATTTCGGCAGCAATGAGCCGCAGCGATTGGGCAAGCGGCGTCCCAAAGCGGAGCGACTGGCTCAGGGTGGCGGCGACGCTGCGCAGGCTCGAAAGTTCGCTTCGCTTGACCAGGTTTTCAAGCGCCTCGCCGCGATTTGCCAAGACCCGCATTTCTGCTGCGGCTGTGGCGAACTCCTCGGCGGTTGGCCGGTTTGAGGTCAGGAGATTGCGCGCCACCTCCTCGATCGCCTGATCGAGGCTGAGCCCCGCCTCGGCCGCGATGACGAGCAGATCGAGCGCATCGGGCATGCCCTCTTCAAGTCGCTGGCACCGGCGCGCAGCAAGGCGGGCCAAGGTGAAATCGGGCAGCCGCCAGCCGAGCATCAGGGCACCGCCGACCAAGACGAGGCGATAAATCACTTGCGCGACCAGCAGTTCCCTCGCGTTGAGCAGTCCCCAAATCAACCCGGCGAGAACCAGAGCCGTGCCAACCTTGCTCGCGACCAGGCGGGCGAGGGCGCCTGGTCGTCGCAACCCCGCCTTGCCGAGCGCGCTGAGGAGGCGCTGTTGCTCAGCAATGCCGACGATACGGCTCGCCGCAACCACCGCGCCGATCCGCTCATACCAGCGGGGCCCGCGGTTTGGCGGCAGCGTGGTGCGATCTGTCGCGACGCCACGCAGCGCATCGAGCCGCATCTGGCGATCTTCGCGCTGGCCAATTCGCCAGAGATCCGCACCGGCCACCAGCGCTGCTGTCAGTGCTACCACGAATATGATGGTTTGGATCGGACCAAAGCTCAGGGCGCCGATCTGGAATGTTAGCGCGTTGCTAACGGCCGCGGCGAAACTGGTGCCGGACATCGCTATCGCAATGACGTTCTGATAATCCAGGTCATCACCGAGACCCCGGCGAGCAGGCTCAACAATGCAACCCCGACCATAAAGCGGCCGCGCGGATCGGTGAACAGAACCGACATCAACGGCCGGTTCAGCATGTACATCATGCCGCCAACAAAAAACGGCAGGATAGCGAGAACTGCAGCCGAGGCCTTGGCCTCGGCACTGAGCGCTCGAGCTTTGAGCCGTACCTCCTTGCGCCGGCGGATCACGCGGCTGAGATTGCCAAGAGTCTCGGCGAGAGCGCCCCCGGTACGCCGCTGCAAGTTGAGCGCAACGACGTAAAAGCTAAAATCGGGCACTCGGATGCGATCGGCGGTGCGCTGCAGCGCCTCTTCGATCGTGACGCCGATGCTCATTGCGTCGAGCACCCGGCGGAACTCTGTGCCGGCCGGGTCGGGGATCTCGCGAGCCGCCACCTCCATCGCATCGATTATTGGAAGACCGGCTCTGACCGCACGATCGAGGAGGTCAAGCGCGTCGGGAAAGACATTCAGAAACCGGTTGCGATAGCTGATTTGGAAAAGATGAATCAGCAGCAACGCGGCACTCAAGGCAGCGGCAACACCGCAGATGATTACTATGCCAATAGCAAGGCTCAGGACCTGGCTCGCAAATATCATGACCACGGCGGCAGCGATGGCCTGAACGACGGCGAGCTGCGCGTACCCGATCCGGTCGCCGGTCGCCCCAAGTGCAGCGTCGAGCGCCATCCGCAACCGCCCGAGCAGCATGAGATCGCGAACACCGCGCCGGGGCAGTGCTCTAACCAGCATCAAGCCGGGAGCGGCCGCGCTCGGCGGGGCGGGAATAAATGCCTGCAGCCGCTGACGTCGGTCGCTGCGGCGGCGCTCGGCGCGGCGCGTCCAAAGGGTGGCCGTTCCGACGAGCGCAGTCAAAGTAAGGACAACGAGCAGCACCTGGTTCGGCAAGTCAAACTCCGGCGATGCCGAGGGCTTCAAGCAGTTCTTTATCAAGGCCGATGCGGGCCGCATTCGCAATAAAATCGGGACGCATCCGGCTAGACACGAATTGGCCGTCGATCGCTCCATCCGGGCGCTCGCCGCCGAACTGAAAAGAAAAGAGCTCACGCAACGAGATGATGTCCCCCTCCATACCGCTGACTTCGGTAATACTCTGCACGCGCCGGACGCCGCCGCGCATCCGCTCGACGTGCACGACGAGATTGAGGGCGCTCGCGACATGCGTGCGGATCGCCCGCAAGGGGAGATGCAAATTCGCCATCAAGACCATGTTTTCGAGGCGATAGAGCGCATCGCGCGGTGAATTGGCGTGAATCGTCGACATCGAGCCGTCATGCCCGGTATTCATCGCCTGCAGCATGTCGAAGGCCTCGGCGCCGCGCACTTCGCCGACGATGATCCGGTCAGGGCGCATTCGGAGCGCGTTGCGCACCAGCTCGCGCTGCGCGATCTGACCCGCCCCCTCGATATTCGGAGGACGGGTCTCCATCTGCACGACATGCAGTTGCTGTAAGCGCAGCTCGACCGCGTCTTCGACGGTGATGACGCGTTCGTCGCGATCGATGAAGCGCGAGATCGCATTCAATAATGTCGTCTTGCCGGAGCCAGTGCCACCGGAAACCAGCATGTTGAGGCGTGAGCGTGCTGCGATCTGCAGCACTGTGGCCATATCATGCGACAGATTCTGCTGCCGCACCATCATTTCGAGGGTAATGCCGCGCTTTGGAAACTTGCGGATCGAAATCGTACCGCCATTGAGGACGAGCGGCGGCAGGACGATATTGACTCGGCTGCCATCAGCGAGGCGGGCATCGACCATCGGGCTCGCTTCGTCGATGCGGCGCCCGACCGCGCTGGCAATACGCTGCGCAATCCTGACGAGGTGGTCGGCATCGCGAAAGCGGGCGGTGGTCTTTTCGAGCTTGCCGCGGCGCTCGACATAGACTGAATAGGGGCCGTTCGCCAGGATATCGGTGATCTCATCGTCGTCGAGAAAGGGCTCGAGCGGACCGAGCCCGGTCATATCGTCCGTCAGTTCCTGGGCGAGCGCACCCTCCTCGCTCTCGTTGAGCTCGATTCGCTCTTCAGTGGCGATTTCGCTGACCAGCTTTGCCACTTCGAGCCGCAAGACATCACGCGGCACCCGCCCGGCCACGGAAGGGTCGATCCGCGCCATCAACGCCGAGCGGATGCGCTCCTTCAATTCCTCGCGGCCGTTAAGATCGACTGCCGGAGGTGGGGTCTTGCTCGGACCCAGGACGGATTCGCGGCCCTGGGTCTCGAGAAGACGCCGGCCAAACGAAGCGGACATCATCTCGCGCGCTGCCACCAGCGACGAGGCTGCGACGCTCGGCCGGACAGCTCGAGCGCAACGCCGGCGATCACTTCGCTGAATTTGCCGCGGCGAGCAGCAGCGAGTGTTTCGCCGCTGCCGAGCGCGGTGGCGAACCATGCCGGCTGAAACGGAATCACGGCCTTAGGACGCAGATCGAGAATTCTCTGCATTTCATCAAGTGTAATCGCATAGCGGCCGCCCTCACCCTCGCGGTTAAGGACAAAGAGGGTATGATGCTTGCCGCCGGCTTCACCGAGCGCGCTGCGAAGCCGCACTGCATCGCGTGCAGAACGCAGGGTCTGATCAACCACGATGATGCGGAAATCGGCCAGTTCGAGCGCCCTGAGGTAGGTTGCTCCGGGATTACGCGGCACATCGAGAACGACGTAATGGAATTGCTGGCGCAGTACGCCGATTAGCGTCTCGACCGCCTCGGCGCTGAACTCGATGCTGTCGCGCAGTGGCTCCTCGGCGCTTAGCACAAACAGGCGCTGGCCAACCGGCGCCATGATCCGCTCCAATAGAATATTATCGATGCGGGCCGGGTTAACCAACGCTTCGCGCAGCCCGGGCGTGGGTTTGATGTTGAGCGCAAGGGCGCCCTCGCCATTGTGCAGGTCGAGATCGATGAGCGCCACCCGCCGGTTCTGGCGCTCGGCAAGATACCAGGCGAGATTGACTGAGAGAGTCGTTGCTCCGACCCCGCCGCGCGCGCCGACAACGGCAACGCAGGTCGCGAGTTTACGCTGAATTGCGCCAGACCAGCCGGTGCCCCTGTGACCCTGCAGCGCGCTCGCCAGCAATTGCGCAGTCAGCGGTTTGACAATATAGTCGCTGACGCCGGAATGCATCAGATCGCGGTAGAGCCCGACTTCATTGCGGTCGCCGATTGCGATCACAATTACACCAGGCTCGCAGACTTCGGCCAGATTGTTGATTTCCGAGACCGGCAAGGCGACACCGCTGATATCGACGATCAGCAGTTCGGGCGAACGCTGGGTACTGAGCGCGTCAATCGCTTGTGCGATCCCGCCGCGGGTGATCGTCGCATCAGCAACTCCGAGATGCTCGCAGCAGTCTCGCAAACTCCGTTCAGTGTCGGCATCGCCGACAAAGGCAAGGAGCGGTGTGCGACCAGCAGGCGCCCGCGACATCGGTCGCTCGATTGGCGCGGGGGCTTCGAGAATGCTTCTCATGCTCAAACTGCTCCCGCGATCACATCGGCCGCGCTCCGCATCCCAACGATCTTAAACAGAACGTAACCGGGTCCTCGCTGCGCCGCGAGCCACCACCACGGCTCTAGTGCTGAGACGCAGACCGAGGATTCCCTCGATCGTCGTGGCCGGGCCCGGCCCGGCCATCCACGAGCCGCGGCACGCGTCTTGCCCGTTTCTCGTGGATGCTCGGCCCAAGGCCGGGCAAGACGATCAGACTGGGACAGAGGCATCTGAATGCATCTGAGCACTAGCTCGGGCGGTAACGCGCTGTCACTGCTTAACGTTTTCTCTGTTGGCGCCGTGGAATACCGATACCGGCAGCTGCTCGGCTGCAACCAGCTTTCCCGACGGCGAGAGGCCGCCCAAGGCCGGCGATACGTCGCCCGCCCAGGTCGCCTTAACCGGGGTTTCTGCCCTGACACCCGGGGCAGCGGCCGGGGTGACGGTTCGGGCGTTGTCGAGACTGCGCAAGGTCAGCGACAATTTTCCGAGTTCAGCGGCGACATTGATTGCTTCAGCCTGCACCGGCGTCACCTCGAGAGTTACGGTTCGGCCGAAAGCACTCCCCCCGGTCGGGTTTTTGGCGTCGACCGCGTCGATCGCAAGCACCCGCAAATTCTCGACCACGGTCTCGCCAACTGACCGCTTGGTCAATGGCGTCTCGCCATTCTTGAATTGCTGGGTCAGGATCACGTCGACGCGGTCGCCGGGATAGAGCAGACCGGTGCTGGCCCCGCCCGTAGCAACGGGAATCGCGATGGCGCGGGCACCGGGCGACAGCACCACCTGCAAAAAGTCGCGATCCCCCGGCTTGACGAGTTCGTTGCGGCGGATTGGCGTGCCCTTGAGGATCGGCCTGCTCGCCGTGGCACCCGAAATCGCGCCGCGCACGGCGGCGCCATAGACCTCGGGGCGCGCCTGTTGATCGAGTTCGGGCCTGGCTTCGATCAGGGCAGCAGGCGGCCGCACGAACTCGGTCTGCTCAGGAGCGCGGTTGATCGGCGCCCATGTCACGTCCTGCTCGCGCAGCAAGGTGCCGGGCGAGAGCGTGGCCGCCGCAACAAGGATCTGTGCCTGTTCCGGCGGCAGGCTCGCAGCCTCAGGCTTTTGCGGGATTGCGTGCAGAGCGACGATCGCGGCGACCCCGAGCGAGAAGATAAATAATACGGTCAGAATTGTTTTGGCGCGCATGACTGATCATCTGGTGAAAGAGTTTTGCATCACGAGCACCACAACGGCGGCGACCGCAATGGCCACGCCGTACGGCACGGTGGGCCGGTTCGGCGCCTCGCCCGGCACCGGCGCAGCAATCGCCAAGCCAAGCGGCCGGCGCAGCTTGTTGGCGGCGAGAACCGCGATCGCGAGGATCGCGCCACAAATGCTCATCAGCAGCAAAAAGCTGGGAAGATCATGGGCGCCAACCAGCATTGCCGAGCCCGGCAGCAGTTTGGCGTCGCCACCGCCGAGCCAGCCGCACCAGAACATCGCGAGGGCGACTGCAAACACCAGGACCGCCGCGAGGATGCTATAGAGTGCCGCCGGGTGGTTGCCGGCCAGTCCTAGCCGCAGGAGCCCAAGGACGGCGATGGCAACGGCGAGCCCGTTCGGGATGCGTCGGCGCCGCACATCGCCATAGGCGATGATCGCGAAAACGCCGACTGCGAGGAAGAAGATCACAGTCTGCAATTCACCAACCGGCAGCTGTCGATGTGGGTGGGCATCAGTTCAAGCTCGCCCTCAAATCACTGAAAGAGCGGCGGCGTAGCTGCTGAAGGCGCCGCTTACCTGCTGTCCAATCAATGAGACGCCGGCGACGCAGATCGCCGCGATCAGGCCGACCAGCATGGCATATTCGACGAGCGCAGCGCCCGCTTGTTCGCGGTGCAATCGGCTGAACATGCCATGTCCTCTGCTACAGATGGTGAGGATCGGCCGGTCGAGCCAGCGATGCCGCAACGACCGGCGCAATATACCGCCGCCTCAGATCTTTGTCAGATCGGAAGCGATGATGCTGAACGCGCTGCTGACCTCCTGGCCAAGCGATGTCACCGCGGCGACGCAGATCACTGCGATCAGACCGACAAGCATCCCGTATTCGACAAGAGCGGCGCCCTCTTCTTTACGGCGGAAGCGTTTGATAAGCTTAAGCATGCAAAGTATCCTTAGAAACGTGGACCGATGGCGGGTGTCACCGCCGCCCTCCCTCAGACGCCTTCGACCCGTCGGTGATTCAATCGCCCGCGCACCCGGTCGTCTCGGAATTTTTTAAATTTTTAGCGATTTAACGGCTATCTTCCCGCACCCGCAGACCGGTGCACGTTGTCACCGGAAGTTCGCGGCATCTGAACTTTGTCGTAGCAGCCCGCGGTCGCGGCCTATTTCGGCTACAGCAGCGACCGGCGTCCATGCCGCGCGGCGCAAAATCAGATATAGCAGGCTGAACAGCAGCGGCGCCCCCACCGGGGCCCTTCCGGCCATGAAGAATGCAGCGACACTGATGCCAAATATGGCGAGAAGTGTCGTCTGTTCGCCTCTCAAAAAGCCCAATTCGATCTGATCCTTGGCAAGAAAGCCGATCGGCACCGCGATTGCCGTCAGATCGTAAGCAAAGGCATAAGGTGTCGCAATCAGGGACCCAGCTGATAAGCCTGCCGCCTTCAGCGCGGGCCGAACGGGAGCCCGCCAGAGAAGCCAAACGATCACTGCCGTGGCAGATGTCGTCAGAGCTTGAGCGAGCCAAGCGACCGTGACCCCGCTATCGAGATACCGCATCAGTCCGTAGACCGATTGCGACAATCCCCATCGCGCAGAGGCCGCAAACAGGTTCAGATCAGCCTGAGCCGAAAGTGCGTGTGGGAATTCGAGCCACGGCACGATGCCGAAAAACGCAATCGACAGGGCCGCGAGAATTACTGTCGTGACCGCCGCACTAGCAATCGCACGCCATTGTCCGCTGGCGAGTAGGGCCAGCGGGATCAAAATGCCGCAATGCGGTTTATAGGTCAGACAACCAATAAACACGCCGGCCAGCATCGGCCGGCGATCAAGGGCTAACAGAGCTGCGCCGAGCAGCGCCGCTGTCAGCGCCCCGCTCTGCCCGGCGATAAAATTCCAGGCTGCGAACGGCGAAGCCAGGGCCAGCGCAATTGCCGGCCACCGCTGCACGATCAGATAGATAACGGCGACATAGCCGAGCAGCGTCACCGTACCCCAAACGAAGAAAGCAGGGAGGTACGGCAATGCCGCGAGCGGTGCCAGGATCAAGAGATAAATCGGTGGGTAGCCCCAATTCGAAAACAGGACCTGACCTGCGCCGACGATCGCTTCTTGGGTCCTGATGAAAACCGCCGGTACGGAGATCGCTGCGGCCTTTCCGTCTAGCGCCAACCGCGCGGCACCAAAGATAAACGTAAAGTCGTGGTAAACCGGGACGCCCTGTTTGTCTAACAGCCACACACCAAGCCTGTACAGATACCAAGCGAATATCGCGTAGCCTACGGCGAGGGTGTAACCGTATGCTTGCAGCCGCCACGGCGCAAAAATTCCAAGCGGGCAAACGGAGCGGGCGGCAGCAGCGGCGCGAAAATCCCGTCGCACATTACTCATAGGCATTGGCTCGCGATCAGCGGGCCTTCACGCGCCGGCTCTGGTGGCACGATTATAGCGTCTTCGCGAATTTTCCATATGCGGCGGAGTACAAGGAGCAGTAGCACCAGGCCGATGATCGGACCAACTGGCACCAATGGGCAATAAAGGGCGGCGAAGCAGACCGACATGATCACGCGCTCGCCGGCGAGAAAGCCGCGAGACAGCCCGTCCTGGACGAGGAAGGCGACCGCGATCGGCAGAATGCAAAGGTCATATGGCAGCAGATAAGGGCTGGTTAGCAAGGAGCCAAGGCACAGTGTCGCGGCTTTGAGGGGGTATGCAATCCGGTTTCCCCAGACGACAGTGACGACCACCCAGACGTTCAGTGCAACCGCTAGATGGATGGACCAGGCGAGCCAAGCGGCGGCTCCCGCCCAGTGCGCGAGACCATAAAAGGATTCAAGCACGAGCTCGATGCCGGCTTGCGGGCTCAAATCCGAGGTGCGGTCGACCAGCGAAGCGAAAAAGGCCGGCCAGGTCCCATCGCCAAAGGTGAGCATTGCCGCTGTGGCTAGGACCCCGCTCATCGCAGCGGCGCTCGCCAGAGCCCGCCAGTTGTGCGAGATCAACAACACCGACGGGAACAGCACTCCGAGCTGCGGTTTACAGGTCAGAAAGCCGAGCAAAATGCCGGACAACCAAGGCCGGCGCCGTAGACAAAACAGGCTCAGACCGATCAGCCCCGCAAATAAAAACCCGTCCCGTTTACCATCGAGCCTCAGCCAATTTGAGGAGGTGGTAGGGCATCGGCGGAGTGGTCGCTGCGGCGATGGCGAGCCGCTCGTGGATCGTTTTCAAGACGAAGCGGCGGTTGAAGCGCCAAGCAAAGGCGCCGAGATAGCGCGGCAGATGCTTGGCGCTGACCACGCGGTGGGTGGCCAGGAGGCTGTTCTTGACGTTGGCCAGCACTGTGTTCGCCCAGCGAAAGGCAGGGTGGCGCGCCGCCTTGCGATCGGAGCCGGTGACATGGCGCTCATGGACGAGACCCGGCTGTTCGGCGATGCAGCGAAACCACTGGCCGCCGTCGCTGACGACGGTTGTTCCGGCGGCGATCCGGGCGCACAAGCGTTTGGTTTCACCGGCTCGGAAGCCACGCACCACCTGCAAGCGCGCGTGTAGCGGCCGACCCTCATCGGTGGTCTCGATCGCGACGATAAAAGGGGTGTGGCCGCGGCGGCCGCGCCCGGACCCCTCGCCGGTGCGCTCGCCGCCGATGTAAGCGTCGTCGATCTCGATCCGCGGGCCGGCGGCGCCGAGCTTGTACCGCCGGTCGCGCTCGAGCATGGCCTGCATCAGCTTGTGCTGAAGCCGCCACGCCGCGTTGGTCGAGATCCCAAGCCGTCGTCCCAACTCGATGTTGGACAGGCCCTTCTTGCCCTGGGCGAGCAGATGCATGGCGCGAAACCACACCCGCATCGGCAGCTTGGTGCCCTGCAGGATTGTCCCGGCGATCAGCGATGTCTGATACCGGCACCGCCGGCACTGCAGCAGTTGACGGCCCTGGATCTCACAATACGCTGTCCCTGCGCACCGCGGACACCTGAAGCCCTCCGGCCAGCGCCAGGCAAACCACGCCTTGCGGCATGCCTCCTCGTCTGGATAGCGCTGTTCGAACCCATCATCCGAGAGGCCCTTCTGGTGCTGCACGCGGTTGCGAGGCATCGTTTTGTCCTGAAAATCGGCGTGTTTTCAGGATGATATTAGCCCATTGCTTGCTGAAGGTCGATGGTAAGCGGGAAACCCGTTATGGCCGAGCTCGATGTTTTTAAGCACTGCTGCCGATGCCAGCGCTGCGATCAGCGCCGCGGACCGCGGGACGACCACATAGATTGCCGCCGCATAGACCAGAAAGGTCATCCCGACCCACACCGCATACGCGGTTTTGTATGGCATCAATCCCAGCGGATAGGTAAAGAACAAATAGGTCGGGGGATAGACGTATTGGTGCATAAACTGGCATTCGCCAGAACGGTAAAAAATATGCTGTGCCGCAGCGTAAATCACCCGGTCATAGATTTGCATGGGGTGCCGCATCGCGGCGAATTTGCCGCTGACCCACATCCAACAAAAGTCGATATTGCCAAGCCTGCCGTCAGGCTCAACGACCCAATGTCCGAGTCGGCGCACCCAGCTGAATAGAACGGCGATCACCAGGGCGACTGCGACGCCTCGACAATAAAAGCGCAGCCGCCATTCGGTGAAGATCGCATTTTCGATCGTCAGCAGCTGTTGCAAGCCAAATCGCGCGCCGATGCAAGCCACCAATACGTGATGCAATACAACCGGGAACGGCAGATAGCCCCGCTCGCTTTTCATTTGCTCAAAAACGCCGGCTAAAACCGAGCGGTAGAACCTCAATCGGATGAGGTGGCCGAGTGCTTTCCGCCCGTCGCGCCAATCGACAATCTGCTTCTCGGCCGGCGGCAACGTCGCGGAGACCGCTGCGAGCACCCGGCCGATCGTCTGCACCTCGTTAAAGACCGGAATGACCACCGATAGCACCGGCGCTGCCGTCATTGGTATCTGATTTTACAGCCATTAGCCGCGGCAGACGGAACGGACACCGCTGCCCGGACCAGCCAGGGTTCGGGCTTTGTTCGGTCGCGAAGGACACGGCACAGAATGAGTCCGATCAGCGTGATGGTGATGACCGGCCCCAAAGGCAGATCCCCACCATGCCAAAGAATGATAAAGGCGAGGCCGAATAGCGCGAGGAGTATCATTTGCTCGCCACGCAGCAGCCCGCAACCTATTTGATCTTTGACGAGGAAGGCGATCGGGATCGCGAGCACAGTCAGATCATGGCTCCAGGCGTAAGGTGTCGCGACCAAGCTCGCAGCCGACAAAAACGCCGCCTTTAGCGGATATCGTGCCGAAGACCGCCAGACCAGCCACAGCAGGACAGCGGCTGCGGCGGTGAGGCAGCCTTGGCCGATCCAGGCGAGAGCGGCGCCGCCTCCCAACGCTCGGATCAGGCCGTAAATTGTCTGGACAGTTCCCCAGTTCGCTTTGCCTAGACGCAGGATATCGTTTGCTTGCGCAAACAGTCCACGTGTGAATGCTTCCCAAGGTGCAATGCCAAAGGCTACGATTGAAAGGCCGGCCAGAAATAGGGTGGTCATCGCCGCCCCGGCGAGGGCACGCCATCGCTTCCCCGCAATCAACGCCAGCGGGATCAAAATGCCGAATTGCGGTTTGAAGACAAGGCAGCCGATCAACACTCCGGCAAGCATCGGGCGGGTTTCGAGCACCAGGAATGCGGCGCCGAGCAGCGAGGCGCGCAGGAACCCGGTTTGCGCCCAGCGAAAATCGAGCGCACCAAAGGGCGATGCCAGCACCAAGGCAAAGACCACTGGCTGGCGCACGATGCAATAGACGACGAGGAGGCATGCCGCTAGCGCGAGTGCTTCCCAGATCAGGAACGCAGCAAGGTAGGGGAGCAGCCCGAGCGGCACCAGGATGAGCAGAAAAACCGGCGGATACGGCCAGTTTTGATAGGGGAACAGATCGTTTGCGTAATGCGGTCCGACCAGGCTCTTTAACAGCGCGGTCAATTGCGCCGGGTCGTATAATGAGGCGGCTTGGCCATGCAGCGCCGCTGTCCCGCCTACCCACCAATAGGTGAAATCGCAATCCGGCAGCGGAGCACCGGTTTTATCGACCAGCCATACGCCATAGCGATACATTCCGATTAGCACTAACGCGTAGACCGTGGCGAGCGTGTAGCCGTAGGCTTGCAATCGCCACGGTGCGAAGATGCCGAGCAACCGTATAGCTCGGCGTTCAAAGCCGGCCTCGACGCCGACGGTATCGACGGGCCTGCTCGCGATCGGGCTGTTCAAGAGGCCCGGATGCTGCCATGCAGCCCCAGTCATACTGGTAGCGCCAGCACGGTTTCCGCGCCAGCACGGTAGCACCGGCGCAAGACGAGGCCGATCAGCGCGATCACCATAAAGGGCCCAAGGGGCGGCCCGCCGCCGCGGACGAGGATCGCGAGCGCCATGCCGAAGAGGGCGAGCAACATGGTTTGCTCGCCCCGCAGCACGCCGCGCTCGATTTGGTCTTTGGCGAGAAACGCAATCGGGATGGCGATGACGGTCAGGTCATAACCCCAGGCATAAGGTGTCGCGATCAGCGTCGCGGCAGAGAGGAGCGCTGCCTTCAGCACATAGCGCGCCGAGGACCGCCAGATTAGCCATACCAATACGGCCGTTCCGGCGCTCACGCAGCCTTGAATGAGCCACGCCACAGCGGCAGTGCCGTGGCAGGCACGAACGGTCCCGTAAACTGTTTGCAGCGCCACCCAAGGGATAGCTACGCCATTGACGGCTCCATGATGCAGGACGGCATCGGCCCAGAAGAAGAGCGTGCCCGGGAGTGCTACCCACGCCCCGATCCCGAATACAGTGAGCGAAATACCGACAAGGACGATTGCGGTTATTGCAGCACTCGCGAGGGCGTGCCATTGCCTGGCTGCGATCAGCGCGATCGGGATAAGGATCCCGAATTGCGGTTTGTAGGTAAGACAGCCGAAGAACACCCCGCCAAGCACCGGGCGGCGTTCGAGCGCCAGCAGCGCTGCGCCGAGCAGCGCCGCCCTGATAAACCCGGTTTGCCCCCAGCGAATATTGAGGGGGCCAAACGGCGATGCCAGGAGCAAGGCAATCGCCGCTGGCCGGCGAACGATCAAGTAGACGACGCCAGCAAACCCCAGCAGCGTCGCCGCCTGAAAAGCTATGAATGCAATCAGGTAAGGCATTAAACTGAACGGCACCAGCATCAGGTAGAATGTCGGCGGGTAGCCTGAGACCAGATTCCCGGCGAGCGCTTGCCGCGCTTCGGTAAGAAACACAGTGTAGTCGTTTGGGATCGGCGCTCCCCCCCGGTCGACCAGCCAAGTTCCACCTCGGTAGAACAGCACAAACAGCGCGGCGTAAATGGCGGCGAGTGTGTAGCCATAGGCCTGCAACCGCCAGGGCGCCCAGATGCCGAGCAGGCGCGGGGCTGCTTGCTCGCGGCCGGCGGCGAGATCAGATTGCCCGCGAGCCGCGATGCGCCCTCGCGAAAGCGGCGCGAGGCGTCTGCTCACCGACGGCTCCATCGGATTAGGCCGCGTGCTCCGGTTCGGTCCGGGCGGGCATCCGAGGCGAAGCGCTCTCGTGCGGCGCTGCGTGCGGTTCCGATGATGACATCCCGCGGACGATATAAGGAGGACGCGATTTCACCTCTTGATAGATGCGGCCGATATATTCTCCCAATATGCCGATCGAGATTAGCTGGATCCCGCCGATCAGCAACATGGTCAGGATTGTCGACGCAAAGCCCTGCACATCGCGAATGCGCTGACCCAGCAGCGTGATGTCAAAAGTGCGCAAGATCAGCACTGCTATGGCGGCGGTAAAACTTATAATCGACATCGCCAAACCGAGAACAAAGACCATCGTCAGCGGCACAGTCGAAAAGTTGAACACTCCGTCTGCCGCCAGCGCGAATAATTTCATTAACGGATATTTCGTCGTTCCCGCTGCGCGTGCCTGACGTTCGTAGAATACGCCGGTCTGCTTGAAACCGACCCAGGTGCGAAGACCGCGAAACCAACGGTTTTTTTCTGGCAGGCGATTGACCGCCAGCAAGACCTGCCTGTCAATCAGCGAGAAATCACCGGCATCCAATGGCGCGTCGATATACGCTACCCAGCGAAAGAGGCGATAAAAAACCGAATAAAGAGCGCGTTTCCCGATATGCTCCTTGCGTTTGGTGCGCACCCCGTAAACTACATCGTACCCATCGCGCCATCGCTCGATCATCGTCAGCACGACTTCCGGGGGATCCTGGAGGTCGGCATCCATGACGACAACGGCATCCCCCTCGGCGGCCTCGAGGCCTGCGCTGACGGCTGCCTGATGGCCAAAATTGCGCGCCAGGTTGAGGAGCTTGACCCGCTGATCGGCAATGGTGATCGCGCGCAAGATCCATTCAGTCGCGTCCTTGCTGCCGTCATTGACAAAGACGATTTCCAGCTGGAATTCGCGATCCGCCAAAACCTCGCAAATCCGGCGATAGGTCGTGCCGATGATTGCCGCCTCATTGTAGCAAGGGACGACCACGCTAAGGCGAAAGTCATCGGGTCGCGATACGTCAAGCATGGCTATACCTTGCGCGGAGCGGCGAAGAACCCGCTTCTATTGGGAATGTCTGCTGGCATAACCGGCTCGGTCGGCAACACGGCCGCGCGACGCAGGATCGCGGCAAGGAGAGCGAGCGCAGCTCATTAGGCTGATTGGCGTGCCCCCAAAGGTCGCACCGTGAGCATTGTCCCCCAAGGTGACGAGCAGCGCGAGCGGTGCTCCGAACAGCCCGATCCACACCGCCTTATCGCCCGGCAACAGACCGTGCTCCAGCTGATCGGCGGCGAGAAATGCGGCGGGGATGGCCAATACGGCCATGTCGTAGGCAAAGGCGTAGGGTGTCGCGAGCAGCGCCGCCGCCGATAAGCTCGCCGCCTTCAGGCGCCAGCAGACGGCCGAACACCATACTCTCCAGATGATGATCGCGAGTGCTGTGGCAATGAGGCTATGGACAAGCCATGCCAAACTGGCACCGGCGTGCAGCAGGCGGGCGAGCCCGTAGACGCTCTGCAGATATCCCCAATTGCTGTCCTCGCCGGACAGGAAATTGAGCCCGGTCTGGGCGACAAGCTCGTGCGGAAATAGCGCCCAGCTGTGGGCACCAAACAGTGCCGCCGACATGCCGGCCAGCAGTGACGCAGCGATCGCTGCACCGGTGATCGCGCGCCATTGTCGCGCGGCGACGAGGGCCACCGGAAACAGGATCCCGAATTGCGGCTTATAGGTGAGGCAGCCGATAAAGATCCCGGCCAGCGCTGGTCGTCGCTCAAGCGACAGGAGTACTCCGCCAAGCAGCGAGCCGGTTAAAAAGCCGTTTTGCGCGGCAAGAAAATTCCATGCCGTGAAGGGTGCGGCTGCTGCCAGCGCGATTGCGGCGTGCCGCGGCACGACGAGATAAACGATCCCGACAAAAGCCGCCAGGGTCAGCACGTCCCAAGCGATGAATGCCGAGCGATACGGCAAGGCTGCTAACGGGGCCAGCAGTAAGAAAAAAGTCGGTGGGTAGGGCCAGTTCGGATAGAAACTATGGCCGGCTGGAAATAACGCCGCCTGGATCTTGGTGAAGGCCGCCGGGTCGGACAATGCTGCGGCATCGCCATGCAACGCCTGTAAACCTGCGGTCCAAGCGCAGCCGAAATCGGTGTAGATCGGCACACCGGCCTTGTCGACGATCCAGGTCCCCGCGCGATAGAGAATGGCAAAGTACGACAAATAAAGCGCCGTCATGGCGATTGCAAACGTGGTCAGCCATCTTGCGGTAAAGATGTCGATCGCCGGGCGCCCCTCTTGATCGGCGTCGGCATGGCTTTGGCGTTCGACAGTCTCGATCATTCCGGCGACCGACTTCCATTTTCAGCACGATGCTCGTATTGCCGCTGGCGGCTTCCCACTCTGTGTTATTCAATCGCCAGGAAGGGCGGCCCTCTCAAAATTTTTTCTGCTCGTGCGGGCCCAACCATTAGGAAGCCGCGGCAAGGAATTCACAATGGCGGCGGCTTGCGGCGATGGATCACGGCGTGGGCATCGGCGTAGAGGCGCTCCCACCCCGGAAGGTGATCGAGCAGACCGGCCGCCGGGCTCTGAGGTTCGAGAAGGGTCCAGCGGATGGCGTAACGATCGAGAAGATCGGGTAGCAGACCGCCGAGCGCATTTGTCGCCGCGACATAACGTTTAAGAAAGGCGTCACCGAAAAGATCGGCGCGGCCGTCGACAAAGGTAGGAATGCCCTCGAACATCAGATACCCGCCAAAGCGCACCGAATTGAAAACATGCCCATCGAGGCCGGCCCGGCGCGCCGCCGCGAGCGCCTCGACTGGAGCAACCTCGGCTCGCGGTGCCAAGCCGCTTTGGTTGAGCAGCCGGACAGTCGCGAATATCGTTATTCCCATCAACACTGTGAGCCCAGCAATCGCACCCACCGCCGGCATAACGCGGGGCTGACGAAACAGCCTCGACGCTGCCCCGGGCGCTGGCGCTTGCCGTAGTAGCGCCAGCGGCGCCGCCATCAATAAGGGTGCGATGATGCCGAGCAGCTCCTCGTTGCGGACGTGATCGAGCGCCATCCACAACAGCAGCAACAGCATCAGCACCCGTGAAACCGGCAGTCTGAGCCCGAGCGTGCACCCGCCAAGGATCAGCAGGCCGATCCACACCTCGATCGGGTCGAACCGCGCAAAGTTCGTGGCACGCCATTCGGAAATAGACGAGAGGGCGAAATTCATTCCGAGCATCTTAAAGGGCAGCAGCAGCCCGTCGACCCCGTTGGGCGACACGAGTGCCGCAATCCCGGCAAAGGCCAGAAACGCGCCCCATTCCCGGAGAGCGCAAAAGCGGGAGGCGGACGGGGCCTGCCATACGGCCTCGATAGCGAGAAGGGCGGCGAATAGCAGACCGACCACAAAGCCGCCATGCAAATTGCACCACAGGGTCATCACCGGCAGCAGCGCCAAAGACGGGCGCGTCTCCCTGTCGCGTCCACCGACTATCCCCGCCATCCACACCACCAAACAGGGCCAAGCGAGCGCGTGCGGGCGGGCCAGGTAATGCGCTTCGACCAGCAAGAATCCGGCGAGCGCGGCCAGCATTGCGTGCCGCCATCCGAGGGTCCGGGCCAGCACGCGGGTCAGGATCCCGAACGCGGCAGCGCCGGCCAGTCCGGTTAAGGTGACAATGCCACCCCAACCGAGCCGATTGTAGACGAGCGCGAAAACCACCTCGGCCAGCCATTCGTGCGGAACCCAAGCCTCGCCATGCGCCGTGAAACTGAACGGGTCATGGAACGGCAGCGCATGATGGGCGATGATCCATCGGCCGATAGCGATATGGGAGAGCGTATCGCCATCATTGAGCAGGGCGTGAGCGCCGGCGATCGCGACGCCGTAGGCGCCGAGCCCCACAAGAAGCGGCATCAGCCAGCCGCGAAGCGGATCCGTCATCTTGCCAGTGGGCAGCACGGCGCGGCCGGACGACCGCGACTGCCCATCGTCCGTCTCGCAACATTTCACAAGTTCATCGCCGCGCCGGCGGAAGGTCGCCTCGGAGAGCGGCTCCTGACCGCCAAGGCCCGCCGTCATTCAGCCAAGATAGCAAACAAAACGGGTGCAGCATGCTCCGCAGCGCGTGGGATTGCGGCTGGGACCGGCAGCCTGCGCGTCTTGGGTACACAGGGCGATCTGGTGTCGCCACCGTGCACCGCCGCTCTGAGACGGTCGCGCCCGCGCGCCAGCTGGCAGCGCACCGCACCGGCTGTCAGGCCCATCATCGCTGCTGTTTCTTCGTAGGATTTGCCCTCCACGCCGGCCAGCAAGACCGCCGCGCGCTGCTTCGCTGGGAGACGCCGCAACGCCGCCGAAACATCACGCAGGACGAGCCGCGCCTCGCGCGGATCCGCAACCGCCATAGCTCCGTCGCCAGCACAGAGCTCTGATAGAGCGGCGGCACGGTTCGATTTGGCGATGCCGGCGCGAAATAGATTGCGCATAATCGTGAACAGCCAGGCCGGCAGATCCGAACCAGGCTGCCAAAGATGTGCCTTGGCTAGAGCCTGAACCAAAGTCTCCTGCATCAAATCGTCGGCATCCGGTTTGTTCAGGCGCCAGCGCCGGACGGTGCGGCTTAAAAACGGGATTTGCTGTGTGACTTGCTGGTAAAACTCCAACAATTCGGGCCGATTACCTGCCCTGGAAATCAGAGAGCTCGATGGTGCTACGGCTCGCTTCGCGCCAGGGCCAGTGCTATCGGCGCAGTTCCGGCAGGCGCAGATCGATCCTGTTTCCGCCATGTGTCGCAACACGCAAAAAATACCGCTCTCAACGCCGTCGATCTGCTCGATTGGCCGTCAATCAACTGTCCGATCGAAATCAAATTCGGTGGCAATTTTCTTAAAATCGTCGTTAATTGTCTTTACCTCGCGACAAACATCTTAAAACTAGTTAACGTATTCATGGCGCGCCAATTACCGTCCGTTTAAGACCAGTTGTCGCTATCACTTGCGGCAACGGGGCATCGTCCATGCGCGCGGCGTGCCGGCCCTCAGCTCGCACGCCAAGTCCGGTTTCCTTATGGATAGTAATCGAGGGGATATCGAACTGATCTGCTACCTGGTAGTATCAGCAGGACCTCGCGGGCGGGGCTTGTGATCGCCTCGGGAAATCCCGGACCTCAGCGGCCACGGAAATGTTTGTAAAAGTCGACCACCTGCGGGGTCTGCTGAAAGCCGACCAGCACATTGATGTCGCTGCCCTTGCGGCCGGCGAGCGGGATCGTTTCGACGATGTGGTCGGTCACACCGGCGCGGATCTGGTCCGGTTGGAATGCGATATGGACCGAAAACGGTCGCTTGCTGATGATCTGCTGACCGGGCTCGGTAACGGCCACAAAATAGGTCAGATCGACCCCATTAGCCGCTTTGGCGGCGGGCCCACGCTGGCCGATCACAATCACATCGAGTGTCAGCCGCACCGCGTCGCCGGTGTAGTCGCAATTGCGATCGACTTCGCTCAACAACCCGTAAAATGCGACATTGTCGGGCCGCGCTTCGGTTCCCGGACCGAACACCGCTGTGTTGGCCAGCGGTCGCAGGATTACCGCCGCCGGACACGCCTGCGGCGGTTTGGAAGCCCCAAACCAGCTGCAACCCGATAGCGGCAGAAGACCGAGGAGTGCGGCGCCCGCGAAAGCCTGCGTTCGCCTCACAGGCCGTTATGCGTGCCGTCGCAGAAGGGTTTGCCTGCCGTCTGCTTGCACCCGCAAAGCCAAACCTCTTCGGTCACATCGGCGGTGAAGGGAACCGGGGTGAGCCCGGTGCCCTTGTGCGAGCCGTCACAGAACGGCTGACTGGCGCTGCGCCCGCAGGCGCACCAGAAATACCTCTTGCCGGCTTCGACGTTGATGCCGTAGGGCTCTTTCTGTGCTGGAATTGGTTGTTCAGCCATGTTTTTCCCCCACCGTCCTGCCGGCTCCCGCGCGCTCCGGCGGCGGCTCTGCGGCGCCGGGACTGTATGCGAGGCGTGGCCGAGAGACAAGCCCGGGCCGCTCCAACTCTGCTGATCTAGGAAGCGTGCACTAGCGATGGCTGTCTACACCGATGTCGCCGATGACGAATTGAGAGCCTTTGTCGCGCTCTACGACATCGGCGAGGTCTTGGCCTGCAAAGGCATCGCCGAAGGGGTCGAGAATTCGAACTATCTCGTCACAACCGAGACCGGCAATTTCATCCTGACGCTCTATGAAAAGCGAGTAGCGCGCGAGGATCTGCCGTTCTTTATCGCACTGATGGAGCATCTAGCGAAAAACGGTGTTGCCTGCCCGACACCATTGCACGGCCGCGATGGCAAAACCTTGCGTGAATTGTGTGGTCGGCCGGCAGCAATCGTCACGTTTCTCGCCGGAATGTGGCCGCGTCGCATCCAGCCGTTTCACTGTGCCGGGGTCGGCCGCGCGCTCGCGCTGTTGCACGCCGCTGGAGCCTCGTTCGGTATGCGGCGCACGAACGATTTGTCGGTCGCCGGGTGGCGGCGGTTATTCGAGGCCTGCGCGGCCCGCGCCGGCGAGGTTCAGGCGGGGCTCGGCGACGAACTCACAGAGGAACTCGGTTTTCTCGGAGCGGCCTGGCCCACCGACTTGCCCACGGGCGTCATCCACGCCGACTTATTCCCGGATAACGTGTTTTTTCACGATCGCGATCTCTCCGGACTGATCGACTTTTACTTCGCCTGCACCGATTTCTTCGCCTACGATCTGGCGGTGTGTCTGAACGCTTGGTGTTTCGAAGCCGATGGTAGCCTCAACGTGACCAAGGCACGGCTGTTGCTCGACAATTATCGCCAAGGGCGCCCGCTGACGCCGGCCGAAATGGCCGCATTGCCATTGCTCGCCCGCGGCAGCGCCTTGCGCTTTCTGCTGACGCGGCTCTTCGACTGGCTGAACCAGCCGGCGGGAGCCCTGGTGCGGCGCAAGGACCCGCTCGAATTCTTGCGCAAACTGCGCTTTCACCGCACCGTCGCAGATGTGCGCGATTACGGTCTCGATGCCTGAAGCGAAAACGCCCGACCGTGGCGAAGTCGAGATTTTCACCGATGGCGCCTGCAGCGGCAATCCGGGGCCTGGCGGCTGGGGTGCGATTTTGCGCTATCGCGGCATCGAAAAAGAGCTCTCGGGGTTCGAGCCCATCACGACCAACAACCGCATGGAACTGATGGCGGCGATTGCTAGCCTCGAAGCCTTGACCCGGCCCTGCCGTGTGCGGCTCTTCAGCGACAGCCAATATCTGCGCAACGGCATCACCCAATGGATCCAGTCTTGGAAAAGACGCGGCTGGCGCACGGCGGATAAAAAGCCGGTCAAGAATGTCGATTTGTGGCAGCGCCTCGAAACCGCGGCGGCGCGCCACGAGGTCGATTGGGTATGGGTGCGCGGTCATGCCGGGCACCCGGAGAACGAGCGTGCCGACGCGCTTGCCCGCGCCGGGGCGGCGCGCGCCGCCACCAGCGCGAACGAGCCGACAGCTAATGGAAATTGCAGCTCGGAATGACGATGTCGCGAATATCATAACCGGGGTTTTGACCGGAACCGCAAGGGGCGGTTTCACGGCGAGCCGCAGCATCATTGTCTTTGCCGGTGAACAGCTGACCGCACTCTACAAAAGCCGAAACAGGCCAGCCCAGGTTCCGCTGGCACCACTCGCAAGTTACATTGGACTGATCCAAATCCCTCTGATCAGAACCTATGCTGTGGTTGTCATTGCGAGCGCAGCGAAGCAATCTTGTCGGACAGTGCGCACTCGGATCGGGACGGGATTGCTTCGTCGCTTCGCTCCTCGCAATGACAGGGGTGAGCATGGGTCCTTATCATCAGGATTTGGTATGAGTTGCCCAGAAAGGCTTCTCGGCTCTCCGGCTATGGCGCCCGGATTTTATTCGTCTCCATCGGCTGCCCGTCGCCGCAAGACATCGAGCCAGCGGCGCAACAAATCCGCGTGCGCGCCAAGGTGGCGGGCGATTTCTGCCCCGATCTCGCCGCGATACATGTGAACAGCGAGATTGCGGTCGCGGCCGAACCCTATCGCGGCTTGGGCGTCATCGTCCGAGAGCCAGCCGAGCCGCCGCGCCGCGCGGATCGTGCCGTTCGGCGACGCGACCTCGATTCCTTCATGCTTGCCGAGTAATTGCTGGCAGGCTTTCCAAACCGCCTCGAAACTGTAAATCAGCCGCAGAATTGCACTATCACGTTCGATCAGCGAATGCCCAGCATTCGGGACAACCTCATCGAGTCTGGCGAGCGCTGCCTCAGCCTCCGCGAGCCGCCGCTCTAGCCCCGCCATTTGAGGCCCTCGCGCAGCACCTCCGCGACGAGTCCCGGATCGGCGTGTCGCAGGTCGACGAGATCGACATCGTAGGGGATGTCGCTGTCCTCGATCTCGGCTTCGAGTTCGGCGAAAAAGGCTGGGGGAAGGGGGCCGCGCGGCAGGATCGCGATGTCGACGTCGCTGTGCTGCCGTGGCGCATCGCGCGCGCAAGAGCCGAACAGCCACACCGCCGCATCATGCTTATCGAGGGCGGTCAGCACGATCCGCCGCAATTCCGCGATCGACGCCCTTCGAGCCGGGTTCATAGTTTCCCGATCATCCGCCTCTTTCAAATAGATTTGACCTCCAGATTAATCATTTCCAAAAGGTGCCGGTGGTCGCTGTCCAGAGAAACTTGCTGGAGCGCCTCGTTCGCTGCTTCTTACGCTTTCCTTACCGCGTTCATATTCGTCAGGCTCGCGTTTCTAGCGGCATACAGGAGCGCTAGAAGTGCGTGATACTGGATAAATGGTCGCTCTGCCGAGGATGCACGACTAGCAATCCAGTCGAGCGTAGAAAAATCCGCGCCTGACGCGGCAGAACGGCGGAACTCGCTCCACTCGGCACCACCACTGACATTGCTCCCGACCGCGCGTTAAGAAGGTCACGTAAACGTTAAAAAGGTCACGTAAACGTTGCACGCGGAACCGGAGGTTTGCGCGGCTTGTTGAAACTTATGAGCGAAGCAATTCGACACGAGGTGCAGATTATGAACAAGCATTTGACCGCTGTCGTGATCGCGGCTTCTTTTGGTCTGGCGGTGACCGGCGCCCAAGCGCAGAGCTACTCTGACAATGCTCCCGGCAACACCCGGCCGCAGCAATACGCCGCTCATCAATCCGGAGCCCAAGGATTGGTCAACGGCGCCGCGAGGACGCTGCAGCAATTCAAGAGCGAGCCGAATTTCGACAATCTCTTGCAGCGGGCCCAGGGGATTTTCATAGTCCCGACATTGGTCAGGGGATCCTTCGTGGTCGGCGGTCAAGGCGGTCAAGGCGTGCTGTTGGTGCGTCAGAATGGCCAATGGAGCGACCCCGCCTTTTTCACCCTCGGCTCGATTTCGATCGGCGCGCAAGCGGGTGGTGCGGCAGGTCCGGTTGCGTTCTTGCTGATGACCCCCAAGGCGGTCGCCGACTTTACCCAAAACAATAATTTCTCGCTGAACGGCAACGCCAAGCTGACGGTTGTGACTTGGTCCGGGCAGGCACAAGGGTCCGTCGGCAAGGGTGACATCATCGTCTGGTCGAACCTTAAGGGTCTCGAAGGCGGCCTCAACGTCAACGGCACCGATATCGTGCAGGACAAGGGCCAGGACCGCGCCTATTACGGCCGCCCGGTCGACGCGATGCAGATCATTTCCGGCCAGGTCAACAACCCTCGCGCCGACATTCTGAAAAGCGAGCTCACCGGCTAACGACGAAACCAGATCGCAAACCGGACCCTCCGTTCTTGCTGAACAGGGTCGGTCCAAGGCCGTTCAGCCCGCTGACGAGTGCGGGTCGAGCGGCCTTCGGCTGACGTCACAGCGCTAATGAAGCGTATTCACCAGGAACGTTCAGTTTGTGGCAGCGCCTCGAAACCGCGGCGGCGCGCCACGAGGTCGATTGGGTATGGGTGCGCGGCCATGCCGGGGCACCCGGAGAACGAGCGTGCCGACGCGCTCGCCCGCGCCGGGGCGGCGCGCCGCTTCAGCGTCGCTGAGCCGGCGCTCTAATCCCGCCACTTGACACCTTCGCGGCGGACCTCCTCGACGAGTGCTGGGTCGGCACGGCGCAGATCGACCAGATCGACATCGCAGAGGATCGTGCTGTCCTCGATGTCCGCTTCGAGCCTGGCGAAAAGCCGAGTGGAAGCGCGTCGCCCCGGCAGGATCGCGATATTGATATCGCTGTGCTGCCGCGGCTCGCCGCGGGCGCACGAGCCGAACAGCCACACCTCGGCGTCATGTTTATCGAGGGCGGTCAGCACGATCCGCCGCAATTCCGTGATCGACTGTTTGCGGATATCGTTCAGCACTACCCTAATTTCCCTCGATGCCGATATCGTTTCGCACCCTGACCACCAGAGCGGCTGTCAGAACGTCTAACCACCGCCCTAGCTGCTTCAATCGACCAAAGCAATCAGTTGCTTCCGTTTCCTCAAAGCTGGACGATTCGCTCTCGAGATGTATGTAAGACTGGTGTGCAACAAGTGAAAGTGGAGGGTATATTGAAGAGTGAAAAAAGGAACCCAACGGCGATACACGGGCTTTTTCGCTGGTATTCTCTAGAAGATCTGGAAAGTTATCCAAGCTTGCTAATTCATCGTCGAGTGACCTTACTCCGCGGCTTTGAGCTGCACGGATGGACGATAGCAACTGCAGACGAGGCCCAAAGAACTCCGGTGACAACCAATCAACATAAAAATTAAGAAAGCTTTCATATGCCACTCTGGCTAGAGCCTCGGCATGCTCTGTACGCCCCAATTCAATCATACGGAAGATAAGTCCAGCACCCGCTCATGCCTCCTCAGCAAGGCATGAAGCATCTGATAATAATGTACATTTGACCCATCATCTTTATGAAAAGCTATGATTGACGATTGGGTGATCTCACATTCATTGATTAAAGCGCTGATAACATCACGAAGCGGTGGGAAGTCGCAGCCAACAAAGGATCTGTACGAATCGGTAACTGGTGCAACCGTCTTCTTCAATCGAGCGCGGTCACCGTGTTTTTCTAGCCAGATTGACGCCTCAGATGCTACTACCTTTTTGGGCCCGAGAATTCTGCACGGTACCCAATTGACATGAAGGGACGAGTATGCCGCCAACGCCGTTTCGTGGTCGGCACACACGTATCCCCCACCGCCGGGGGCAAGCGGGCTCCAATAGAGATCCAGCAACGGACGGCTTCCGGCCTGATCATCCGCTCTATTATGGGTATGTATTGGCGGTTTAGATTACTGAAAAGTACAGTCTCCGAAGCCCGCCTCTCATAGTATCCCGAGGTAATAGTAGAGATAGGAAGGCGGGATAGGGCGACTATGATCCCACCTCGGTGTAGCTTAGCATACAACTGGACCAACGCATCGTTGAGTTTGATACTTTGAGGCGCCGCGATCTTAGATTTGTGTACTCATATCGTTGGTCTACAACGAGAATGCATTATATTTAGACCTATGAGAATATTTAGACCAATGAGAAAAATCAGAGTCTTCCATAGCTAGGGTATTGAAGTGTATACTCCTATTAGAATACTTTACTGAGCGGTAACAAACAACGAATGGACAGCCACTGTAGCTGATTGCCTGTCGTCCGATCCCAGTTCACGTCCGCTACTGCCCTCAACCGGCCCTGCGGCGGCGCGGCGCGGGGCGGCGGGCGAGGTAGGGGCGCAGATAATCGCCGGTATAGCTGCGGCCGCTTGAGGCGATGTCCTCCGGGGTGCCGGTGGCTACGATATGGCCGCCAGCGTCGCCGCCTTCGGGACCAAGATCAATGACCCAATCGGCGGTCTTGATGACTTCGAGATTGTGCTCGATGACCAGCACCGTGTTGCCGGTCTCAACTAGAGCGTGCAGCACTTCGAGCAGTTTGCGAACATCGTCGAAATGCAGACCGGTCGTCGGCTCGTCAAGAATATAGAGGGTGCGGCCAGTGGCGCGCCGCGACAATTCCTTGGCGAGTTTGACGCGCTGCGCTTCGCCGCCCGACAAGGTCGTCGCCGGTTGGCCGATATGGATGTAGCCGAGCCCGACTTGTTGCAAGGTCAGCAGCTTGTCGCGGATCGACGGCACCGCGCGGAAGAATTCGACGCCCTCGTCGACAGTCATGTCGAGTACGTCGGCAATACTTTTGCCGCGGAACACGACCTCCAGGGTTTCGCGGTTGTAGCGCCGGCCCTTGCAGACGTCGCACTGGACATAGACGTCGGGCAAAAAGTGCATCTCGATCTTGATGACGCCATCGCCCTGGCAGGCTTCGCAGCGGCCGCCTTTGACGTTGAACGAGAACCGGCCGGGCAGATAGCCGCGCGACTTTGCCTCCGGCAGGCCGGCGAACCAGTCGCGGATCGGCGTAAAACAACCGGTATAGGTGGCCGGGTTGGAGCGCGGCGTGCGGCCGATCGGGGACTGGTCGATATCGACGATCTTGTCGAGGAATTCGACCCCTTCGAGCCGGTCGTGCGGCGCCGGCTGTTCGCGCGCATTGTTGAGCCGCTTGGCGAGCGCCTTGTACAGGGTCTCGATGATCAGGGTCGATTTGCCGCCGCCCGATACCCCGGTCACACAGCAAAATGTGCCGAGCGGGATCTCGGCGGTGATGGCCTTGAGGTTGTTGCCGGACGCGCCGACGATGCGCAGGATCTGCCCCGGATGGCCATTGCGGCGCAATGCCGGCACCGGGATCTGGCGCGCCCCGGTCAAGATATTGACCGGTCAGGCTGGCAGAATTGGCCATGATCGCCTCGGGCGTGCCTTCGGCGACGACGTGGCCACCATGAATACCGGCCCCCGGCCCCATATCGATGACCCAATCGGCGGTGCGGATCGCCTCCTCGTCGTGCTCGACGACAATGACGGTGTTGCCGAGGTCGCGCAGCCGCTTCAAGGTGGTCAGGAGCCGCCCGTTGTCGCGCTGGTGCAAGCCGATCGACGGCTCGTCGAGCACATAGAGAACGCCGGTCAGCCCCGAGCCGATCTGCGAAGCGAGCCGGATGCGCTGGCTCTCGCCCCCGGACAATGTCCCCGAAGCGCGGGACAGGGTCAGGTATTCGAGCCCGACATTCTGCAAAAAGCCGAGCCGCTCATTGATCTCGCGCAGGATGCGCTGGGCGATCTCGCGCTGGCTCGGGCTAAGCTCGGCATCAATCCCCGAGAACCAGCTGAGTGCCTCGGCGATCGACAGCCGCGCCACCTCGCTGATGTTCTTGCCGCCGATCTTGACCGCCAATGCTTCGGGCTTCAGTCGGTCGCCGCGGCAAACCTCGCAGGTTTTCGCACTCTGGTACCGGCCGAGTTCCTCGCGCACCCAGGCGCTGTCGGTCTCGCGAAAGCGCCGCTCCATATTCGGCAACACGCCCTCGAACGCGCGATCGGTGGTGTATTTCCTGAGCCCATCATCATAGGTCATCGCGATCGGCTCGCCGGCCGACCCGTGCAGGATCGCGCGCCGCATCTTTTCCGGCAGATCACGCCACGGCGTGTGCATGCTTTGGCGGAAGTGCTTGGCGATGCTCTCCAAGGTCTGCGTGTAATATTGCGAGGAGGAATGCGACCACGGGCTGACCGCAGCCTCGGCCAGGCTGCGGGTTTCGTCATGGACGACGAGAGCGGGATCGAAATAGAGCTTGGTGCCGAGCCCGTCGCAGGCCGGGCATGCGCCAAACGGGTTGTTGAAAGAAAACAGCCGCGGCTCGATCTCGGGGATCGTAAAACCCGAAACCGGGCAGGCGAATTTGGCCGAAAAAATCGTCTCTTCGCCGCTATCGGCGTTTTCGGTAATGGCGATGCCGTCGGCCAGGTCGAGCGCGGTCTCGAATGAATTGGCAAGCCGGTTGCCAAGATCGGCCGACACGACGATGCGGTCGACAACGACCGAAATGTCGTGTTTGAGGTTTTTGTTGAGGCCGCGGACCTCGTCGAGTTCGAGCATCTTGCCGTCGATCTTGACCCGCTGAAACCCGCGCTTTTGCAGATCGGCAAGCTCCTTGCGGTACTCACCTTTGCGGCCGCGCACGATGGGTGCCAGCAGATAGAGACGGGTCCCCTCGGGCAGAGCCATAACCCGGTCGACCATCTGCGACACGGTCTGACTGACGATCGGCAAACCGGTCGCCGGTGAATACGGCACGCCCACCCGCGCCCATAGCAGGCGCATGTAATCATAGATCTCGGTGACGGTGGCGACTGTCGAGCGCGGGTTGCGCGACGTCGTTTTCTGCTCGATCGAAATCGCTGGTGACAGCCCCTCGATCAATTCGACCTCGGGCTTTTGCATCAATTCGAGAAATTGCCGGGCATAGGCCGACAAACTCTCGACATAACGGCGCTGGCCCTCGGCATAGATGGTATCGAAGGCAAGCGACGACTTGCCCGAGCCCGAGAGCCCGGTGATCACGACCAGGCTGTCGCGCGGCAAATCGACATCGATATTCTTCAGATTGTGTTCGCGCGCGCCGCGGATCCGGATCAGCTGCTGCATGCTACAAACTTAGCGTGCCGCGCCCCTCGATGCCACCAGCGCTGTGGAGACCTGTCCACCATACGGGCAGCCCCGGCCCATCACATGCAATTGATGACCATATCGCCAGGCTCGACCCGGCCAACCACGCGCCTCACAACGGGGTTAGTATAGAGAATCATCTCAATCGGGATGGCGAACGGGTGAAGCGCTGGCTGGCCGTCGGGTGGCAGTGGCCCGGTTGTCAGCGCGCTTTGCGAGCGACGAGGCGGTTTGCTCCGGCTTGCCGTTGCGCGGCGCGCAACCCTAGTCTGCCCAGGCCCCTTGCCGTGGTCGTGAGCGGGGCTGGCGGCCTTGCCAGCACGCGATGCGCCACCCATACTGGTTGCATGCGGCGTCTTTTGCTGGACCCAGTTTTCGAGGCTACGGCCAATCCGCCGGCGCGGCTCTGCGACCACCCGGATTGCGCGGCGGGCGGCGACTTTCGCGCGCCCAAATCGCGGCTCAACCTGCATGATTACTACTGGTTTTGTCTCGAACATGTGCGGGCTTACAACGCCGCCTGGAATTATTACGCCGGGATGAGTGACAGCCAGATTGAGGCCGAGATCCGTTGCGACACGGTATGGCAGCGACCGAGCTGGCGGTTCGGCGACCGTCACGGCCCGAGCGGTGCCGCGCGGTTGCGCGACCCGCTGGGCGTGCTGTCGGGCGGCGGGAAGAGGCGTGATGAGCACCGCGGCGCCGCGGGCGAGAAGGAACGGCGCCTGTTGTCCGCTCGCGAGCAGGCGCTCGCGGTCTTCGAGATCGAGCCGCCCTTCACTCCCACGCGACTCAAGGCACGCTACAAGACCTTAGTTAAAATGCATCATCCGGATGCTCACGGCGGCGACAAAGCCGCCGAGGAGAAGCTGAAGATCATCAACCAAGCCTATGCCACGTTGAAAGCCAGCTATTTCGGTTGAAGAAAGGCGCCGCGCCAATCAAATTGCTTTCGTTCCACAAGCAGGACACAAGAAAAGAATGCCCACTGCACAGCCAACGGCCGCCGTCGGCGGGTTCCCCTTGGATAAGCCGGACATCACGATCTCGGTCCGCCAGACCTTCGGCATCAACAGCGATCTGCAGGTCCCGGCGTTCAGCCAGGCTTGCGAATACGTCCCCGATTACGACGAGGCCTATCGCTTCGATCACGACACGACCTTGGCGATCCTCGCCGGCTTTGCCTTCAATCGGCGGGTCATGATCCAAGGCTATCACGGGACCGGTAAATCGACCCATGTCGAGCAGGTCGCCGCACGGCTCAACTGGCCGCTGATCCGCGTCAATCTCGACAGTCATATCAGCCGCATCGACCTTGTCGGCAAGGACGCGATCGTGTTGCGCGACAACAAGCAGGTGACGGAGTTCCGCGAGGGCCTGTTGCCTTGGGCGTTGCAGCACCCGGTGGGGTTGTGCTTCGACGAATACGATGCTGGTCGCCCAGACGTGATGTTCGTGATCCAGCGGGTGCTCGAAGTCGAGGGCAAACTCACCCTTTTGGATCAGAACCGCGTCATTCGGCCGCATCCGGGCTTCCGTCTGTTCTCGACCGCGAATACGGTTGGGCTCGGCGACACGACCGGCCTCTATCATGGCACGCAACAGATCAATCAGGGGCAGATGGACCGCTGGAACATCGTCGCGACCCTGAATTATCTGCCGCATGATGCCGAGGTCGAGATCGTCCTGGCCAAGGTGCCGAGCTACGATAACGAGGACGGGCGCCGCACGATCAGCGCCATGGTGGCACTCGCCGATCTGACCCGGGCCGGCTTTATCAATGGCGATATTTCGACCGTCATGTCGCCGCGCACGGTCATGACTTGGGCTGAGAATGCCCGCATCTTCGGGGATCTGTCGTTCGGGTTTCGGCTGACCTTCCTCAACAAATGCGACGAGATGGAGCGACCGACCGTCGCCGAATACTACCAGCGCTGCTTTGGCACCGAGCTTGCCGAGACCGGGGTTAACGCGACGCTGATGTAAGGGCGGACGGAGATCAGGACTGCGTTTTATAGGCCTATCGCTGATCGCCTTATGGTTTCATCGTTGATCGCCCCTCACCCCTCCCTCTCCCCGCTGGCAGGGAGGGGTGAGGCCCTTGTGGCTCCCACCCCTTCGGATCCGACGCTGATGGCGCAGGAATTTTCTCCGGTCGAAATCTTCAAACGCGCAACCGCTGCGACATTGCGCGCCATCGCCGAGCGCGACGATGTCACCATTGGGTTTGGCCCCGAAGCGGCGGGGGCGAGTGGCACCCGCATCCGCTTGCCAAACCCGCCGCGCGATCTGCCGGCTGAGGAGACAGCGCAGCTGCGCGGTGCTGCCGACAGCATGGCCTTGCGCTTGCGCTATCACGACGACGCCGTGCACAGCCGCCGGGCTCCGGGCAGTCCGCTGGCGCGTGCCGTGTTCGAAGCAGTCGAGCAGGCGCGGGTTGAGGCGCTCGGTGCGCGGCGCATGACCGGCGTCGCCGGGAACCTCGCGGCGATGCTCGACGAGCAGTATCGCCGGCAAGGTTTCGAGCGCATCACCGAGCGCACCGAAAGCACGATGGCCGAGGCGGTGCGATTGCTGACCCGCGAGGCGTTGACGCATGAACCGCCGCCGCCGGCGGCGCGCCGGGTTGTCGATTTGTGGCGGTCATGGCTCGAACCGCGCATCGCCCGCGATTTGGGCGAGCTCGACCGCACGATACTCGACCAGGACGATTATGCGCGGGTCACCCGCCGCATGCTGCAGGATCTCGATATCGATCTCGGCGAGATGGAGGATTCCTCGGAGAACGACGAGCAGCAGGACGGTGAGGAGTCCGAGGGTGAAAACGAGAATGAGGGCGAAGGGGCGACCACCGGCGCGCAGCCCTCGCCCGACGGCTCGCCGGCCGATGGTGCGGCCGAGGATGCGCAGGACGCAGCCGAAACCGGCGATGGCGAGATGATGCCGGGGTCGAGCGACGATGATCCGGGCCGCCCCGGCCGCCCCGGCACCTTGCCGCGCGGCAAAAATGACGACACCGCGGTTTACCGCGCTTTCAGCGTCGCCTTCGACGAGATCATCGAAGCGCACGAATTGTGCGATCCCGACGAATTGTCGCGGCTGCGCCAACTGCTCGACCAGCAGCTCTCGCATCTGCAAAGCGTCATCGCCCGGCTTGCCAACCGCTTGCAGCGCCGCCTGCTGGCCAAGCAGACCCGCTCCTGGGAATTCGATCTCGATGAGGGGCTGCTCGACGCGGCGCGCTTGTCGCGTGTTGTCGCCAACCCGATCCTGCCGCTCGCCTATAAGCAGGAGCAGGAGACCGATTTCCGCGACACCGTCGTAACGCTGTTGATCGACAATTCGGGTTCGATGCGCGGCCGGCCGATCACGGTTGCAGCGATGAGCGCCGATATCCTGGCGCGCACGCTCGAGCGCTGCGCGGTAAAGGTCGAGATCCTCGGCTTTACAACCCGCGCGTGGAAGGGCGGGCAGTCGCGCGAGCGCTGGATCGCCGCCGGCAAGCCGCCCAATCCCGGCCGGCTCAACGATCTACGCCACATCGTCTACAAGGATGCCGACATGCCGTGGCGACGCGCCCGGCGCAACCTCGGACTGATGCTGCGCGAAGGCATCCTGAAGGAAAATATCGATGGCGAGGCGCTCGCCTGGGCGCACAACCGACTGCGCGAACGACCCGAGCAGCGCCGCATTCTAATGGTGATTTCCGACGGCGCCCCGGTCGACGACTTCGACCTTGTCGGTCAACCCGGGCAACTATCTCGAAAAGCACCTGCGCGAGGTGATCCGCGACATCGAGCGGCTCAAGGAGGTCGAACTGATCGCGATCGGCATCGGCCACGATGTCACCCGCTATTACCGCCGCGCGGTAACGATCGTCGATGCCGAGCAGCTCGGCGGCGTCATGCTCGAAAAACTGGCCGAACTCTTCGACGAGGAACGCGGCGACGGCACCCGTGTGCGCAGCCGCCACCGCCGCGCCGCCTAAAAACCGGTGCGGCCGTCAAGGGCCGACTAGCAGCAAGCATCTCAAGTCAACTGGAGCCGCCCGCAACCCGCAGATCGCGTAAAAAACGCGGCCGAGATTTGCAACCCGGAGCAGGCGGCGTCCCAAATCGCGCTTTATGCATTATCAGCTGAATTGGTGGTGCCCAGGGGCGGACGAGCAGTCAAGGCATGATCCTCATTTCAGGTCAATAGGTTGCATCGTGCGCGCCAACTCTTTTTGGAATACCATTTTGGAGCACACCGGGAACGGCGGGAGATAATACATCGCAGCTGACGGGTTGAGTGCCCAAACGAAACCTCGGTAGGGAGATGCCAGGGCTTCTCCGGTTAGCGACAAGCGATACGAGGGAAATCACCAAACATCGCTGCCGTAATTGATTTGCCGAATCTGATCAACTTTTCCGGGGAAAGGTCACCCTGCGGTCCGTTCAGGGCCCTCTGTCATGGGCCGACCCCTAGGGCTTACGCATGAGATCGCTCTGGTAGCTGAGCCTGCTCGGCAACGACACTCTTCGGTTTAGCAACGGCTACTCCTCTCAGCGCCGATGAGAACTCACAGCTGCTAGACTCTACATCATACTCAACCTTTGGTTTCTCGTGTGTGAACCCTGGGCCGACCCCGACCTCCGCCCGCATTCGCGACGAGCATCGACCCGGCTCCACTCGGCGAGGACCCTCGAAACCATCCCCTTGCCGGCTTCGGGGTCACCGAACATCGACTTTGATGCCCAAAGCGGTGTCGCCAGACGCTTCGATCTCAGCGACGGTGCTGTCGGCGGTCATATCCCTGGCCCCAGCCTCGAATTCCTCATGCGAGCATAGGTTGAGGTCGCCGACAGCGACCTTTGCTCCCAATCCGGTGAGCCGCTTGGCATAGGCCCGCCCGAGGGCCGCGTGCTGCGCCCGTTACGATTGCCACCTTGCCGTCCAGTTTGCCCATTGCCATCTCCTCGTTCAGCGACACTCACCGGCATCTCCGCCACTCTCGGGAGTTTTCCGCGTGGAATACCGGCCTCGTCGCGTCTCGACTGGTGCCAACGATCTTAGCTTGGCTTTGGCCATTCATGCTGGGTAGCAAGCGAGGTCGGTGAGGCGGTTCAGCACGGCACGCGGTATTTTGACGGTATCTAGTGCGTTCGGGGACGTGCTGGAAATCGTGCTCTGCCATAGTTCGTGGCGCACTGACGCCAGCGCGTCAGCGAAGGTCGGCAGCGGCTTCGAATACCAGCTTGCTTGCCGTGGCGCGATTAGCTCTGTGGTGCAATGCTGATCGGCCCAGAGCGTTGCGAGCGAGAACAAGCCGAGCAAGGCGGGCGTGGTGCGCGCGATCGCCTGGTCGGACCATTGGCGCTGAGTCTCGACACCGAGGTGACGACGGACCTCGGCGACGGTGACTTCCGTGCACCAGCGGCGAACAAACCAGCGCAGGATATCGAGCGGATCCGCCTTCATGTCGGTGCAGAGGAACGCCTGCGGACGGAACTCATCCTTGCCGTCGCGCACCAGCACATCGCGGATCGGGACGTGGCGGCCGGGATGAGACCAGACGGCGGTGCCGCTCACGATCCTCGACCTGGCGCTCGGTTCGGCCATACCAGCCTGTCCCCCGCAGGCGGTGCCAGCGCGTGCGGCGGTTCGCTAGCCGCTCCGACAGGCTCGGCAAACGGCGGCCGACGACGCGCGGACGGCCGACGGCTCCCGGCCTGCGCCGTGGCGGCGGATCGAACAGGCGGGCGTCCAGGCGCAGCCGGGCCACGACGCAAAGCCGGTGCCGGACAGCGTTGAGCAGGTCGATGGCGGCGTAGCTACTGTCCGCGACGGCGATGATGCGGCGGTCCGGCCGCCAGCGCGCGACCTGGAGCAGAGCCTGCCGTGCCCAGTCGGTCAGCGTCTTATGGCGGCGCCGGTGGTGCTGCGCGTACCGCTCAGACGGCGCGCGCACGGTGAGGAACGGCAGTGCCCAGACCCGCCCGGTGCAGGAGATCGGCGGCAGCAGCCTGACGCAGAGCCACCGCAACCCGCTCGCCTTGACGACGTGGCCGTGGCTGGAGCGCACCGGATCCCGGTAGATCCCTCGCGCCGTGATCTTCGCGCCCCAGCGCCGCTCCAGCGTGTCATCGATGCCGATGACCACCGGCCCCTCCGGGGTGAAGGCTTGGACCAGCAGAAGCAGCAGGCGCTGGGCGACGTGCCGAGGTGACCAGCGGTTCCGGTTCAGCACGCGATGATCGCTGGTGACGTCCGGTGCCGGCCCGTATCCGGCCGCGCGCCGGGCGGCGGCGACCGTGCGCCGCGTGGGCGTGAGCACGGCGCCGGTGACGAGGACGAGCGCGTGTCGCGCGGTTGGAGCGGTGAACCCCGCCAGCAGCGGCCCCATCCAGGCAAGCAGCAGGGCGGTCGGATCGGACGCGCGCGGCATGACGGCTCTCCTCGGCAGGTCTACCGTGTTAGGGACAACCCGCGACGCGATGGCGCGTCGCGGCGCAGAGGACAAGTGATAACCCGAGACCAGGTTCTGGAGGGCTACCGTGACCTGCGGGCGATCAGCCCGCGCCACCACAGCGGCGCTCTGCAGTTTCTCTCCCGGCCAGCGGTCCTGGAGCATGCGAAACGGCTCGGGCTGGCCACGGGACAGATGCTGGTGGCGGAGAGCGAGGAGGAGATGACGCTCGTCTTCGATTTGGCCCTTTACACCGCCAAGGAGCGCCGCTCGCGGGCACTGGACCGCTACACACGAGCCACGCCGCGGCGCTTGGCTCCGACGAGGCCCGGATGCTTGCGGCCATGCGCCACGCCCGTTTCTCGGTCTGGCGCATCACCCACCGGCACGAGCCCGCCGAGCTGATCATCGCCGACGTGCTCCGCGAGGCCGCGGGGTAGTTGGTTGATGAAAAGCTGGAGGCGAGCGCGCCGGAGGGCCTGTCCTTTGCCGGGCGCGTCTGCGAGCCCGACCGCTTCGCGATGACCTGCGGCGTCAGCGGCATCATGAACCATGTCGCCTACGAGTGACGGGCCACGCCGGATCAGCGGCCCAAAATGGCCAAAGTCGAGCTGAGAGCCGGTTTACAAAGTTGATAACTGTCTGAGCATAAGGGTGCAGGCGGTAAAGTGGAGCATGGCTTCGGAAGTCTTTGGGTTGTGTTCATAGTCCTTGGACAGGCGGCGGAACCAGTTGAACCAGCCAAAGGTGCGTTCGACGATCCAGCGTTTTGGCAGCACCTTGAAGAGGTGAAGTTCGGTAGTGACTCAGTTTGAAATCTTAGCGTTCTGACGTGGCTTGTAAGGGCCGCGCTTTTTTTGTTCGCCCTCTGCCACATCAATCAGCCCAACGATATCGTCCATTGACCATAACCGATCGCTGATGCCGGCTGCCATAGCAGGCGAAACGCGCAGCGTCTTATGAATGCGGACGAAGTTGTAGAACACGAAGTAGAGAGCCAGCGCGTTGCAGTGCGCCTCGACCTTCTTGCTGAACGCATTGGTGAGTTGGGTGAACTGGCGCATCGACATGCGCATGGTCAGGTTGTGCCGCTCCACGTAACTCGTTGAAACATGATCGGGGTCAGGTTTTCCGGTCACGGGATGCTTGCGAACGCCGACGCACTCTGATGGACTGTAGCGCTTGGCGGCTTCGGGTGAGGCTGGTGGCTCGCCATAGAGCTTCACCAGCATCGCGTAATCAATATCTGCTCCGAAGGCATCCTCGACAGCTTGGAGATAGGACGTGTGCCCATCCGTCGTAAGCTGGACTTGGTTCGCCAAACGCGATTGGAGATCGTCGATTAGCTCCTTGGCATAAGTGGCATCACGTCCGCCGACCGCCCAGGTGATGACCAGCTTGGAGTCGGCATCTATGGCTGTCCACGTCCACACATCACCCGCACCTTCGGGGGCCTTCTTCGCGGCCGCGATGTTCTTTTGCTTGGTGTAGCAAAAGGCCCAAACCTCATCGCACTGGATACGTTTACTGGTGACGCTGCGCACCGTTTCATCGTGGAACTTGGCGCAAACCGGGCCCGCCGCAGCAAGCAGTCCATAGACCGTGTTGATGCTCACATCAGCTACACCGCTAATTGACCGCATTGATGAGCCTTCGCAGAGCATTGAAAGAATTTGGGTGCGCTTGGCGAGGGGCAGCTTGTTCATGCTTCGAATATATGAACGATTATACTTTTCGTCAAGCATTTACGTTCATTTCTATTTCAGCTGATCAAGATCGTTCAATGCCATACTGAGCGTGGTGTTGGGCTTCGGAAATGCCCGCTGCAGCATCTCTTTGAATTGCCGCCAATTGGTAGCTGCGCGCATCAATGCGACAACCCCGTCTAGGTGCGTAACAGGGGCAAAACCGCGGGCAGCCCCCTTGATCAGACAAGCTGCCCGCGGCATCGGATGAGTTCAGGGAGTGGCGGAACGACAGGGTGAGCGGGAACGCCGAGCCGGCTGCCGAAAGATAGTCCCAGACAGATAGTCCCAGACCGCCACGCCGAGCTTGGCGCAAGTCTTGCCGAGGCCCAGGAAAGCATCGCGGCAGTCCCGTCCCAGATCGCGGCGCGTCGCGGCGCTGACTTTCCGCCGTGTGACCTGGCAGCGGATATCGTTCTCGGAGCCGTTGGTGTGCCGCGGGATTTCCGGCCGCTCCAGCACCCTCAACAACTCGGCCTTGTTGGCCTGCCGCCGCGCCCGAAGGCGGTCAAGCGTGGCCCAGCCGGTGCGGCGTCGGAAGATGCGGTCGAACCGCGCCCGCAGCGCGAGACGACGGCATTTGTCAGGGCTGGCCTGATACACCTTGAGATCGGCGTAGCAGTCCCAGATCAGCTTGCGCCCCTTGTGTTGGGCAGCCCGGTGCCGATCAGTGACGGTGTCCAGCTTGGGCACCAGCCGCTCCGCCTGGACCCAGCACAGGGCGTGCCGGCCAACGGCGAATTGTCCGGCATCATCGCTCAGCACCACGGCATCACGCCGGAAGTCGTGGGCGTGGACGCTGCCCCAGATGGCGCCTTCAGGGGCGATCTGTACTGGGTCGGGTGTCGTGGTCAGTGCGCTAAAGCCGAGCCGGTCGCGGTGTGCTGACCAGGCGGCCTGATCGGCGAAGACCGGTTCCGGCGGTTCGGCCAAGCGCGCAATCAGGGGCGCGGACAGAGCGCGGCCGCGCCTGTCATCGAAGGCCGCGGCGTTCAACCCAAAGTCGGTATGTCCGGCGCGCCGTAGATCGAGAACGTTCCGCCGGCTTTTCGATGACCGTGTGGCAAACCAGGTGAAATGCTGATTGCCGATCTGCGTGCCGTAGCCGTTCAGGGTCTGATGTCGCGCGCCGGTGTCGTCGCCCGATATCCACGGCGCGGTCTTCAGGCCGGCGCGCAACACGTCACGGTTTTCGGCAAGGAAGTCGTTCTGGCCTTTGGTCAGCAACCGCTGGATCGCACGCTTGGAGATCGCCACGCCAACCGACTGCAACAGCGTCGCCAGACGGGGCAACGTCGTTTGGCCGTGGTGGTATTGCATCAACACGAAGCGCCGCAGGTCGGGGCCGAAGGGTCCGCGGGGACCCGCGGGCAATGGCGCCATGATCGTTCTGCCGTGCGGCGTGACCCAACCCTCGCGCCGGTCGCGGACCGCATGGACCGTCAGCACCAGGTTACCGTCAGCACCAGGTTCTGGACGGTATCGGTCTCGTAGCCTTTGAAGCGCGATCCGGCCGGGACAGGGGCCTTGATGATCCGATCCGCAACCCTGACCCGGGGGCGGACCGCGCCGCGTCGTCGGGGCTTTCCTGTCGCGCTGGGCTTGGCCGGTTCGGTGCCCTTATCCATGCCGCTGGGGGTGATGTCGGGACCCCCCTTCAGCCCCTTCAGGGGCGCAATCTCCTCGCGCTGTTCGACGGTTTTCTGGTCCAGTTCGGCCATCTTGGTCAGCAACAGGGCCACCAGCTCCCGCAACTGGGCCGGCGTCAACTCATCGAGGTCGGGGGGTGGGATCACACATCGCTTGCATCCGAAATTGCTCTCCGTAATTGCTCTCCGTGCGACTCCAGAAAAATCGCATCAGCGGTCGATCCCCGCGGCGGTGTGACATATCCAACCCACTGGGGTGAGCCGGCCGGTTGAGAACTCCCGATTTATTCCGGGCCAGCCTGTAAGAACTGACCGCGATCAGTCCGAGCATGCGATGTCGCCGCGCTAGCTTGGCATCAACCGCCAGCGCAGGGTCTCGCCGGCGCGAAACGGGATAACCGCCATATCGCCCTCACCGATGCGCTCCGGCACGGTGCAGGGTTCGTGCCGCAAGGTCACCCGCTCCTCGTTTGCTGGGAGCCCGTAGAATTCGGCGCCGTTCAGCGCGGCAAAAGCCTCGAACCGGTCGAGTGCGTTTTGTTCCTCGAACACTTCGGCATAAAGTTCAAGAGCGCATGGCGCCGTAAATATACCGGCGCAACCGCAGGCCGTCTCTTTGGCCGGTTGCGGGTGCGGTGCACTGTCGGTGCCGAGGAAAAACCGACGGTCGCCGGAGGTCGCGGCGCGGCGCAACGCCTGACGATGCTTTTCGCGCTTGGCAATCGGCAGGCAATAGAGGTGCGGACGGATTCCACCAGAGAATAACGCGTTCCGGTTGATCTGAAGGTGATGCGCGGTAATCGTCGCCGCAAGGTTCGCGCCAGCAGATTGAACATACTGGACCGCCTCTCCAGTAGTGACATGTTCGAGCACGATCTTCAGCTCCGGCAGGCGGCGACGCAGCGGATCGAGAACTTGGTCGATAAAAACCGCCTCGCGGTCGAAGACATCGACCTCGGCGTCGGTGACTTCGCCGTGCACCAGTAACGGCATGCCGATCGCCGCCATACGTTCCAATACCTGATGCACGCGCTTGATATCTGTCACGCCAAACGCCGAATTGGTGGTCGCATATGCCGGATAGAGCTTGACCGCAACAAACACACCCTCGGCGAAACCGCGCGCAACCTCTTCCGGATCGGTTGTATCGGTCAAATAACAGGTCATCAACGGGGTGAAGACCGCTTCATCTCCCCCGTGCGAGCTGGCCTCACGGCCTAGTGCTGCAAGAATGCGCTCGCGATAGGCGCGCGCTGTGTCGACGGTCCTGATCGGCGGCAGCAAATTCGGCATCACGATCGCGCGTGCGAATTGCCGCGCGGTGTAAGGGAGAACCTGCGCCAGCATCGCACCATCGCGCAGATGGACATGCCAGTCGTCCGGTCGGCGCAACGTTATCGATCCAGCCGCGTCGCTGAGATTTGACAATATGGCGGGCGGGGAAATGGGCCACCTGCTAAAGCGGTAATGACGAGATCGCGCCCGCTTCTTATATCAAACGCTGCAGCGCGGGAATCATCGGCTCGCGCTCGGCTTTGGAGGGCGGAGATGAGCGCGTGCATCGTCGGCTGGGCGCACAGCAAATTCGGCAAGCATGAAGGCCGTGACATCGAATCTTTGATCGTCGAGGTGACCGAGGCAGCGCTCGCTGATGCCGGTGTCGGCGCGGCCGACATCGACATGATCTATCTCGGAACGATGAATGGCGGCTTTGTTCGCCAGGAATTCCCCGCCTCGCTGGTATTCCAAGCCGATCCCGGCTTTCGCTTCAAGCCGGCGACCCGGGTCGAGAACGCCTGCGCTACCGGTTCGGCCGCGATTCATCAAGGGTTGAACGCGATCGCGGCCGGCCGCGCCCGTCTCGCTCTCGTCGTCGGGGTTGAGAAAATGACCGAAATCAGCGGCGCCAAGGTCGGCGATATCCTGCTCGGCGCCAGCTATCGTAAGGAGGAGGATGCGATCGAGGGCGGCTTTGCCGGCATTTTTGGCCAGATCGCCCAGAGCTATTTCCAACGCTATGGCGACCAGTCCGACGCGCTGGCGCGGATCGCGGCGAAAAACCACAAAAACGGCGCCGCCAATCCGCTGGCGCAAATGCAAAAGGACCTCGGCTACGAATTTTGCCGCACGGTATCCGACAAGAACCCGATCATAGCCGGGCCGCTGAAGCGCACCGATTGTTCGCTCGTATCGGACGGCGCAGCCGCGGTCGTATTGGCCGACACAGCGACCGCGTTGAGCATGAAAAAAGCCGTCATTTTCCGCGCGGCGGAGCAGGTCAACGACTTCCTGCCAATGAGCCGACGCGATGTGATCGCGTTCGAGGGTCCGGCTCTCGCCTGGCAGCAGGCCTTGGCCAAAGCGCGGGTGTCGCTTGATGACCTCGATCTCGTTGAAACTCATGACTGCTTTACGATCGCCGAACTGATCGAATACGAAGCGATGGGCTTGGCCCCAAGGGGCGAGGGCGCTCGCGTGATCCTGGAAGGCTGGACCGAAAAAGACGGCCGGCTCCCGGTCAACCCGTCGGGCGGGCTCAAATCCAAAGGGCATCCAATTGGCGCCACCGGTGTGTCGATGCACGTCTTGGCGGCGATGCAGGTTACCGGTCAGGCAGGCGGCATCCAGGTGCCGGGTGCGGCACTCGCCGGTGTCATGAATATGGGTGGTGCGGCAGTTGCGAATTTTGTCAGCATCCTTGAACCGCTGCGCGCGTGACGAGGCGGCTGCCCCTCACCCCCTCCCTCTCCCCGCGAGCGGGGAGAGGGAGGGCCCCGCGTAGCGGGAGGGTGAGGGGCGAGCGGACCAAGAACAGCGAAGGAGAGCCCGATGGCCACATTCCGCGCGCTGATGTTGCACGAGGAAGGCGGCAAGGCCGTGCCGCGCGTCGAGCCGGTGGACGAAAGCCGGCTGCCGGCCGGTGACGTAACTGTCGGGATCGAATATTCGACACTCAATTACAAGGACGGCATGATCCTGCAGGGGATCGGCCGCCTTGTGCGCAATTATCCGCACATTCCCGGCATCGATTTCGCCGGCACCGTTGAGCGGTCGGACTCGCCCGAATTTAAGCCGGGCGATCCGGTGATCCTGACCGGCTGGCGGGTCGGGGAGAGGCATTGGGGCGGCTATGCCGAAAAAGCGCGGGTCAAAGCCGATTGGCTCGTGCCGCGGCCGGCCGGGCTCAGCGCTGCGCAGGCATGGCGATCGGCACCGCCGGGTTTACCGCGATGCTGGCGGTCATGGCTTTGGAGCGGCACGGACTGCGCCCGGGTACCGGCGATGTTCTCGTCACCGGTTCAGCGGGTGGCCTCGGCAGCATTGCTACGGCATTATTGGCGCAGCTCGGGCATCGGGTGGTCGCGGCGACCGGTCGACCCGAATTGCGCGATTATCTGACAGGGCTTGGCGCCGCCGAGCTGATCGAGCGTGCGGTACTCGCCGCCAGGCCGGCCCGCCCGCTCGATAGCGAACGCTGGGCAGGTGCAGTCGACGCAGTGGGAGGTACCACGCTCGCGACAGTGCTGACCCAGCTCAAATATCGCGCGAGTGTGGCCGCCTGCGGGCTTGCCGGCGGCAGCGATCTGCCCGCGACGGTGATCCCGTTTTTGCTGCGCGGGGTCAATTTGCTCGGGATCGATTCCGTGATGTGCCCACGCGATGAACGTATCGAGGCATGGCGGCGGCTGGCGCGTGATCTGCCGCTCGATCGCCTCGACCAAATGACCCAGATCGTCCCGCTCGCGGCGCTGCCGGACCTGGCTCCGAAGATCCTCGGGGCCGGCGTGCGCGGGCGCATCGTGATTGATCTAAAAGCCTGAAAAAGGCGGGAATTTCGGACATTGTCGGGCGTTCGCAAAGTATGAAAAATTCCGCGCCTCATCCCAATATTCTGAGCCCGGCGCAGCGCGGCCTGGCCGTCCAGCGGGTCATTGTCGATGGGTGGACGACGTCCGCTGCCGCCGCGGCTGCCGGCGTGCCCGAGCGGTTCGTCGCTGCTTGGGTCGCCGATTTTCGTCAAGATGGTATGGCCAGCTTTCGCCATCGCCCGCGTAAGACGATAGCCGCCGAATATGTCCACCGCCGTCTTTTGCGGCCCGCCCGTTTGGGCCTGCGCGGCATCGGCTCCTTCATGCGCTGGCTCTTCGCGCTGGAGCGGCCTGTGCCGCCCTCCCCAATTCGCCATTCGCGCGACGATCGCCGCGGCGGATAGCAGCCGGCGCATCGGCTTTTGCTGGCAATCACGCGTGCGGCGCTCGCGGTGCCGCAGAGCTTGTTGACAACTAGCCCGTTATTTACCGATCGCGGATATTGTTACCTCAGCGGCGCTCGGCTGAGGCGAGCGCGCGCCGCCTGGGGTCGGGATGCGGGACATTGCTTGGAAGCGGCGCACCCTGCTGCGCCTCCTCGCGGGCGGCGCTGCGGTCGGGGTTGGCATGAACGTAGTCCAGGCGCAGCCCAACCGCAGGCAACCTCCCCGTCCCGGTGCGGGTCGGGCCAAGCCGCGGCGCTATCTGCCGATGGTGGTCATCGATCCGGGCCATGGCGGAATCGACCCCGGCGCGATCGGCGTCGACGGCGTTTACGAGAAACACATTACCTTTCCGACAGCGGTCGATCTCGCTCAGGAGTTGCAGACGACGGGACGCTTTCGCGTAGCGCTGACTCGCGGCGCCGATGAATATGTACCATTGCGCGAGCGGGTGGCGCGTGCTCGCGCGTTGCGCGCCGATCTGTTTCTGTCGATCCATGCCGATGCGCTGCCGGATGCGGCGATGCGCGGACTTTCGGTCTTCACCTTGTCGATGACGGCCTCGGACCGCGACGCGGCAGCCGTCGCAGCCAGTGAAAATCGCGAAATCACCCCCGATGTTCACTTTCCGCGGCGGCCGCGCGAGGTCGAAGCCGTGCTGATCGATTTGGTTCGCCGTGAGACCGATAACCTGTCGGTCGAATTGGCGCACGATGTTGTCGTCGCGCTCGGCCATCAGGTAAAACTGCTCGCAAATCCTCAGCGTTCGGCCGGTTTTATTGTACTGACGGCGCCCGATGTTCCTTCAGCGCTGGTAGAGCTTGGCTGCCTCTCGAACCCGATGGAGGGGCGGCTGCTGCAACAGCCCGCTTACCGCCGACGCCTCGCCCGCGGCCTTGCCCATGCCATTGAAGCATATTTCACCAAGCACAACGGGCTTTGATGGACCGGCTGGCCGCTGATTTCTCTGGCTGAGATTGATCAAGCAGATTGTTCACTGATGTATTGCGGTCAGCTGTAATCACCGGTCAAATGTCTCAGACTTATCTCCCGATGCTCTGGACTGGGCTCCCGACGACATCGTTACCGTGAGCCTGGATCAGCGGTTTCGGCACTTTGCTCTTTATCTCACAGTTGGCACAGTAATTGCGATACTATTCGTGCGGCAACGCGATGGTGATTACCAGCAACCACCAATTTTCTCTAAACCGGATCAAGGCTGACAGCGAACAGCACCTTAATCAGGCGACAAGCACATTTAGGACCGCGCTAATCGGTCTCGCGGCATTACTAAGCAAGACCGATCGCCGTGGTCTGCCAGTTGCCCTTGGTCGCCGTCCAAGCTCGCAAAATCTGCGCCCGGGTAAGCGGTTGAGGTCACTATCGGCCCCGCGACGCAACACTCGTTGAGATCGGCTGATAAAAAACAGAAGTGTGATCCTGCTCACAAGCTCGGGACCGGTCCATCGGCGAAGATGGTCGTAATAGGGCGGCGGTTCTCGATCGCCGCTTATTGGCACAATCGAGTTTCCGGTAATGATCGAACAGCTCGTCTTTGCGGCCCTGACCAAAGCCTGGGTTACGACCATGATTGCGACGGGTCTACTGTTTCTGGCATTGGCCACTGCGCAAGTTTGGAACAGCACCGTTTATTTCCGAGGCTTGCCGCAGGCAATAGCAATCGGCGACGGACCGTCGCCGATTATCGATCGCTTCGATTAAAAATTGCTCCGCCGGCATGTCCCTGCGCCGCACGTGGTTAGGCGGCGCGAGCTGGCCACACTGGCTCGTGATATCCGAGTGGTGCACTGGGCCGGGCCCAATAGGGTGGAGTTTCGGAGAGGCGCACCGTCGGTCCCAAGTGGCGCAGGCGACCGACCGGCGTGTCGCTTTCGATAGACCAGCGCGCGATTTCCGCCGGGTAGAACTCCTTTTCGACGTTTTCGAGCGCCGCTTCCGGCACTTCGCCCCGATCCACCAGCCATTTGCCGGTCTGCGCCAAGGAGATGCGCACGAGCCAACTGCCCCCCTCGCGCGCCCGCCGCGCCAGAGCCACCATTGCGCCGAAGGCCATCAGATAGCCGGTCAGATAATCGATCGCCGACACCGGATAGAATTGCGGACCCGGCTCCGCTCCGGGAAATAGCTCGCCTTGCCGCCAGGTGATGCCGCTGACGTTCTGAACGACCGTGTCGAAACCGCGGCGCGACGCCCACGGACCGGCGTGGCTGAAGGCGCACAGCGAGACGTAGATGAGGCCGGGGCGCAGCTTGCTGAGCTCCTCGGGTGACAGCCCACGATTGGCGAGCGTCCCCGGCCGGTACCCCTGCGAGAACACATCGGCCTCGCGCACCAGCCCGCGCAACGTTTCGAGATCCCGCGGCTGGCGCAGATCGAGTCGTGCCGACAATTTGCCATGGCCGGTGTCGTATTCCTGATCATCGCGCGCGGCGATGTGTGGCGCGGTGATCTTCAAGACGTCGGCGCCGTGCTCGGCGAGCGTGCGGGCGCAGGTCGGACCGGCGAGCACGCGCGTTAAATCGAGCACGCGAATGCCCGATAGCGGCCTGTCGCCATCGGGTAGTTTTTCGGGTGGGCTGTCGCCGATCTTCAAGATTTCCATCAACGGCAGTGCGGCGATTGCGGCAGCTTGCGGGTGCTGCGCCCACTCTTCCACGCGACGCACCATGCCGCCGGCGCCGCCGGCGGCAATGATCGCCTCCTCGAGCTCATACGCATCCCAATTCGCAACCGCTTGCCGCACCGCCTCGCGGTTTTCCGTGCAGCCGAGGACGCGCAGCGCGGCGGCGCGGTGATTGGGGAAGTTGGCGTGGATGTAGCTCCACCGGCCTCCTTTCGCCGGATACATCCCCATGACCGGATTGCGTTCGTTTCTGACCCTAGTGCCGTTCACTTGCAGATAATGGCCGCTGCGCAGCGAGGCGACTGCCTGACGTAAATCGACCGCCACCTCCTGCCGGCTCCCGTTGCGCAACGCCCAGAGATCGGCGGCAGCGAGACCGGTCGCGGCCAGCGCCGCCGCCCCGGCGGCACCGATACGGAACGGCGTCGGCAATACCGGGTCGGCGCCGCCGCTGATTTCGACCTGGCGCAGCTTTTCTTCGGGCCAGCCCGCGATTGGCAACAAGGTGCGCAGCGCATCATAGGCCATGTTGTTTCTCCTGTTGAACCAGGGCGCTTGCTTCAGCGCCGGGCGATGACCGATGATGCCTCGAAATGACGCAGAAAGGGAACGCCGATGAGCCAAGTCATGATCGTTGTCGAATTCGAGGTCAAACCCGAGCACCGCAACCAGTTCATCGAATTGATGCGCGGCCACGCGCAGCGCTCGCGCGGCGACGATGGCTGCCTGCAATTCGACCTGATGCTGCCCCATGATGACGAGCGGCACGTATTTCTGGTAGAAAAATGGCGCGATCAGGCGGCGCTCGACGCACATGCCAAGGGGCCGATGCCCGGCGCCACCTACAGGGACTGGATCGTCGGCCGCAAGGTCGCGCGCGGCGCGCCCACCGATTAAAACCGGATGCGGGTGGGCCGATCGAACAGGGAGACCCGCCATGGGGCTCGCACTGCGTACCCTCGCTATCTGGCTCATCCTGCTGCTGATCGGTGCAGCACGGGTGGCGCCGGCCGACGCCGCCAACACTTTGTCGTTTGCGCCCAAATCGCCAAAACCCGCGGCGGAAACCGCCCCACCCTCGGAAATCCAGGCGCTCTTAAACCTGCTCGCCGATCCCAAGGTGCAGACGTGGCTCAAGGATCAGGGCAAGGCCGAACCTGCCGACAAGTCTACCCCCAAGCCGGTCCTCGAATCGCCCGAAGCGATGATGTCGTCGCGCGTCGAGGCGGTGCGCGAGCACATCGCCGGGATGGTCGGAGAAATACCGAACATGCCGGCCCAGTTCATGCACGCCGCGGATGTCTTCCACGCCAAGCTGGGGGACCGCAGACCGGGGCGCATTCTGGGTTTGGTCGCTGCTTTTGCCGCCCTCGGTTTTGGCGCTGAGGCGTTGTTTTGGCTCGCGACCAAGCGGGTCCGCCGGCATCTCGAGGCGCATCCGGTGGAGACCGTCGGCGACCGGGTGCGCCTCGTCGCCGAACGCGCGGCCTTTGCGCTGGCGCTGGTCGTCGCCTTTGCAATCGGCAGCATCGGCGCGTTTCTGGCGTTTCAATGGCCCTCGCTGCTGCGTCAGATCGTATTGGGCTACCTGATCGTCTTTCTGGCCATTCGCATCGCCGCCGTTCTCGGCCGCTTTTTGCTGGCGCCAAGAAATGAACGCTTCCGTATCATTCCGATGGATTCGGCCGCGGCACGCTTCTGGTATGTGCGGTTGAAGCTTGTCGTCGGCTGGACGGCGCTCGCCCTCGTGACAAAGGGCGTGCTCGGCGTGCTCGAAGTCTCACCCGCCGCGCGCGAAATCATCGGCTATGCGTTCGGGCTCGGTACGCTCGCGATCCTGCTCGAAGCGATCTGGCGTCGGCCGCCCGAAAACGCTGAGACCGGGCCTGAAGCGCTGCACGAAAGCCGCCGGTTGAGTCGGGTCAAATTGAACGCGCTGCTGACGGCTGGCCTGGTCCTGCTTTGGGGCTTGCGCGTGGCCGGAACGATGCCGGCCTTCTGGTTGCTGCTGGTTTTGCTGATATGGCCGCTTGCCGACCGTCTGAGCCGAAGGGGGGTGGAGCACATTTTGCGCCCACCCGGTACGGCCGAGGCTGTCGGGGTGCCGACCCTGACCACGGTCTTTCTCGAGCGCGGCCTACGGGCGGCGCTGATCATCGCAGCACTGGTCTTCCTCGCCTGGGGCTGGGGGATCGACATCGAGAGCCTGACCGCACAAGAGACGATGATGAACCGCTTTGCGCGTGGTGCGCTGAGTGCCGTCGCAATTGCGCTGATCGCCGATTTCATCTGGCATGTAGCGAAAACCGCGATCGATTTAAAGCTCGCCGAGACCGGCGAACCGGGCCTGGCGACGACCGATGAAGCGCGGCGGCGGGCGCGGCTGCGCACCTTGTTGCCGATCTTTCGCAACATCCTGTTTGTCATCGTCGTCGTCGTCGCAGGTATGATGGCGCTATCGGCGCTGGGCGTCGAGATTGGCCCGCTGATCGCCGGCGCCAGCGTCATCGGCGTAGCGATCGGTTTTGGCGCGCAGACCTTTGTCCGCGATGTGATCGCCGGCATGTTTTATCTGCTCGACGACGCGTTCCGGGTCGGCGAGTACATTCAGAGCGGCAATTACAAAGGCACCGTCGAGGGGTTCAGCATCCGTTCGGTGCGGCTGCGCCATCAGCGCGGACCGCTCTACACGGTGCCGTTCGGCCTTCTCGGTGCGGTCGAAAACATGAGCCGCGATTGGGTCATCGACAAGATCACGCTCGGCGTCACCTACGACACCGACCTCGATCTCGCCAGGAAGCTGATCAAGCAGGTTGGGCTCGAACTGGCGGCCGAGCCGGAATTCGCGCCGCTGATCATCGAGCCGTTAAAGATGCAAGGGGTCGACGCCTTTGGCGATTTTGCGATCCAGCTGCGCGCCAAGATGATGACCCTACCGGGTGAGCAGTTCGTGATCCGCCGCGCCGCCTTTGCCCGGATCAAAAAGGCGTTTGATGCCAATGGCATCAAATTCGCCTTCCCGACGGTGCAGGTCGCCGGCGATACGGCAGATGCTTCAACCGCTGCCATCGCGCAGGAAGCGCTGGCGCTGACCCGCCAAAAGGTGGCCTGAGGGCGTGCGACGGCAACCTTCAGGCGCACACTATTGCTGTGCCGTTATTGGCCGGCTCGGTTCCCGGCCAATCCAATCGGGTTGAACGAGGCCCGCCGATCGAGTTTCGTCCGAGCCCGATGCCGGTTGGATTCCTGAACGTCGCGATGTTGGTGCCGTAACCCGAAGGCCCCGAGGAGCACGTCTTTAACCCGGGGCTCGTGTTGATTCTGCTCTTACCATTGCTGAGGCCGTTCCCGGCCGCCATGCTCGCGCCATGCTCGCCGGCGCCACAACGGGGACGGCGAGGCGATGCGCTATACTTGCCGTCAAAAGCGGGCTTGAAAAGGCTGTGGCCAGACCCGGTCCCATAACCGGGTGCAATGATGCTGTTTCCGGTGCCGTATTTCTGGCTGATGACGCCGCCGCCGAGAGCGAGGCCGTAGCTGCCTCGCCCGCCGGTTTGGGCGAAGGCAATCATCGGGCTGCCGGCAATCATCGCGCTCGCCAACACGGCCATCCAAAACGTGACCCGCATTGAGTTCTCCTCGCAAGTTCAGCCCGAATGCGGCCACCGGCGCCGTTTCGCGCAAGTTTTAATGCCGGCTGACCCAGCATCGCATCGCGGGCGTTTGCGAGCAGAAACGCGCGCCCAACCAATTCCGCACCGGACTTGCCGAACGCGCAATGACAGTTTGTGGCAAAAACTTTTGGGTAGAATATCGGGAGCGAGCGCCGCGGCGGCGCTCGCTCCTTGTCAGACTGACGTCGGGGAGCTAGCGGGCGCCGCCAGCGCCAGCGCCACCGCCGTATCCGGAGGTCGCACTGCTTCCGAGCCCAGTCCCGCCGGTCATGCCACCAGCGCTGCCGGTGCTGCCGTAGCCGCCGCTGGTCCCCATGCCACCAGTGCCGCCGCTGCCATAGGTCCCGTAGGTGTTACCCATAGTTCCGGTTCCACCATAGCCTTGGTTACCATAGCCCTGGTAGCCCGTGGTGCCGGTGTTGCCGCCATAACCCTGGTTACCGTAGCCCTGGTAGCCCGTGGTGCCGGTGTTGCCGCCATAACCCTGGTTGCCGTAACCCTGGTTGCCGTAGCCCTGGTAGCCCGTGGTGCCGGTGTTGCCGCCATAACCCCGGTCCCGCTTACCATCGAGCCTCAGCCAATTTGAGGAGGTGGTAGGGCATCGGCGGAGTGGTCGCTGCGGCGATGGCGAGCCGCTCGTGGATCGTTTTCAAGACGAAGCGGCGGTTGAAGCGCCAAGCAAAGGCGCCGAGATAGCGCGGCAGATGCTTGGCGCTGACCACGCGGTGGGTGGCCAGGAGGCTGTTCTTGACGTTGGCCAGCACTGTGTTCGCCCAGCGAAAGGCAGGGTGGCGCGCCGCCTTGCGATCGGAGCCGGTGACATGGCGCTCATGGACGAGACCCGGCTGTTCGGCGATGCAGCGAAACCACTGGCCGCCGTCGCTGACGACGGTTGTTCCGGCGGCGATCCGGGCGCACAAGCGTTTGGTTTCACCGGCTCGGAAGCCACGCACCACCTGCAAGCGCGCGTGTAGCGGCCGACCCTCATCGGTGGTCTCGATCGCGACGATAAAAGGGGTGTGGCCGCGGCGGCCGCGCCCGGACCCCTCGCCGGTGCGCTCGCCGCCGATGTAAGCGTCGTCGATCTCGATCCGCGGGCCGGCGGCGCCGAGCTTGTACCGCCGGTCGCGCTCGAGCATGGCCTGCATCAGCTTGTGCTGAAGCCGCCACGCCGCGTTGGTCGAGATCCCAAGCCGTCGTCCCAACTCGATGTTGGACAGGCCCTTCTTGCCCTGGGCGAGCAGATGCATGGCGCGAAACCACACCCGCATCGGCAGCTTGGTGCCCTGCAGGATTGTCCCGGCGATCAGCGATGTCTGATACCGGCACCGCCGGCACTGCAGCAGTTGACGGCCCTGGATCTCACAATACGCTGTCCCTGCGCACCGCGGACACCTGAAGCCCTCCGGCCAGCGCCAGGCAAACCACGCCTTGCGGCATGCCTCCTCGTCTGGATAGCGCTGTTCGAACCCATCATCCGAGAGGCCCTTCTGGTGCTGCACGCGGTTGCGAGGCATCGTTTTGTCCTGAAAATCGGCGTGTTTTCAGGATGATATTAGCCCATTGCTTGCTGAAGGTCGATGGTAAGCGGGACCCCGGTTACCGTAGCCCTGGTAGCCGGTGTTGCCGCCGTAACCCTGGTTGCCGTAGCCCTGATAGCCCGTGTGCCGGTGTTGCCGCCGTAACCCTGGTTACCGTAGCCCTGATAGCCCGTGGTGCCGGTGTTGCCGCCGTAACCCTGGTTACCGTAGCCCTGGTTGCCATAGCCCGAGTAGTTGCCCATGGTCCCGGTGCCGCCACCATAGCCTTGGCCCCCGTAAGCACCACCCATGCCGCCACCGGTCTGAGCGAATGCGATCGCCGAGCTGCCGGCGATGAACGCGGTGGTGATGATCGCCAACCCAAACTTATTCATCCGGAACTCTCCTTCCGTTGAGGGGTTAAAGCCTGCCGAAACTGTTGTCCGGTGTTCGGGCAGGCTCACGAGGCCAAGCCGAGCTCAAGCTTGGTCTGTGGCCTCGGCGGCAAACGGCGCGCCCATAAAATCAGCGCGAAACTCGCGGAAAACGCTAAGTCAGACTGCTTCAGGCAGCCTTAGGTCGGATTGCGATGGCTCGGGCAGATCGTCGCGCTGTGACCTCGAGGATCTTATGCGCTCTGCCCCGTCTCACCACCCCGGCCCCGTGTCGCCAATTCCCGCGGAAGCGGGAATTAATCGGGAAAATTCGTCGAGCCTAGTGCGAAAAACTTGGTAAATACCAACAAAAACAAAGATGGTGCGCAAATTGTGCCTGCGGATAACCGGGAATTAGAGTTATGCAATCGGGAAATCCAATGCAATAGCCGGGAATTCATCGAAATCGCGCTCACCCGCTCCTTGCGGTCTTCACAATGAAGAGGTAATCGCCAATGCTGTCGCCGCAATAAGCCAAAAATGTGCAGGGACCGCTCACGCCGGATCGGCCGACGTCTGGACGGCATAGACGCCATCGAGCTCGCAGCAAAACGCCGCCCGCAGTGCCGCCGCTTCATCTTCCGGCAGCCAGCCAGCGATCGAATCGAAGCGCAATTCGGCCAACGTCGCCGGGGTCAAGTCCTTCCACGGCAGCACCGCGGCCTCGCGAACCCGCGCCAGGGTGCCGGTCACCCCCGCCCCGGGTCCGGCCTTCGATTCTCGATCGCAATCTGATCTTGCCGTCAGCCGGAACCCGATACCTGAGAGGGGAGCGGATTAGCCGGTGAACTATCACCGCGTTGCCACAAAAGGCACACCGAGTTTGGGTTTTTCCCGACGCTTTTTTGATCGGTGCTGGTCACACTGGCCTCAGCGACACGGGTAACCGGATTGCGGCGCGCCAAGCTTCTGGGGGAGAGGCCACAATGCGAAGCCACATTCCTTTTGGCGCTGGATCATCGCTCGTTGGGCTCGGAATATCGAACTGGACCGAGCCCAATACGATCAATTGCGCCTGGCGACGACGTGCTCGCCAAAGCAAGCAATCAGCGCCGCTGCTGATCTGGACAGTTTTTTTGGACTGCTGCCCGGCCGAAACCATGTTCGGGACAGCTTCATTCTCGTGCAGCTGAGCTGCCGTTCACAATGAAGTGACAGGTCACAAATCTCTGCGAAGTACCAGCGAACCTGCCGTTAAGGTGGATTTCGATCCAACGGTCCGAAGTCAAATCATCAATGGTTTAAGCTCGCTGCAGACAGTCACCCATTTCCGGGTTGACAATAGCGCGAAGTTTGGCGATCAGTAGCGCCGATCACCTGCCTGCGCTGATCTCCCAGATCAGCAACCTCAACAAACCGGGTCCTTCCCACATTCGGTCCCAGATCGGACGAAAGCCGACCGGTGATGGTCCGTTTTGGGGATCCCGCCCTAGCCCCACAAGTTTGCAGAGATCTAGACGCAAGAGATCTGTAGACCGACCTCACTGATATATCCCAACCTCTTCAAGTTGTTACCAAAAACGAGATCAAGACAGGGAGACCAGATGACTGGCCAGCATTTATAATCACATTTTTGATTGGGTCCCTAAACAGCTGATCGATCAAAAAGCATTTCGATTGATCCGCCAATCTCTTGAATTCCCTATGGCCCAAGCACAGCAAGCAAAGCAGCAACTAGCGAGGAGAAGGTAATGCAAATGTTGCATATTCCATTGGTCACTGCTGCTCTATTAACTGCGACCGCGGCGACGGCGATTGCGGACACCACGGTGCTCAGCGTTCCCTCTGACCAATACCCGACAATGGCCGCTGCGGTCGCCGCGGCGAACAAAGACACGAACCTCAATAACGATTACGTGATCAGCATCGCTCCCGGCACTTACACCAATGATACCGCTGAAGTGGATCGACCGATGACGATCCAGGCGGCAGTGCCGGGTTCGGCGGTCATACTCAATGCGACCGCCGCTTTGCCCAACGAGAAGGGTATTCTGCTGGCCTTCGCGAGCCTGACTGTCGATGGGCTGACATTCCAGAATGCCGCGATTTCCAACGATCTTGGCGGCAACGGCGCTGGCATTCGCGATCAGGACACGACCGACTATGACACGCTGACCGTTCGGAACAGTACCTTTATCAATAACCAAATGGGGATCCTCACCTCCAACAGTTCCACGGACAATGTGGTTCTCGAAAACAATGTATTCATGAATAATGGCAATCCGGACATCAATTACTTTGGGCACGCGGTCTATATCGGCCCGGCCAACAGTCTGATGGCAAGCGGCAACGAGGTCTGCGGCACCAATATCGGGCACGACATCAAGAGCCGCGCCGCCATCAACACCATCCAGAATAACACCCTTTACGATGGCGCCGCCGATCCCAATCAGCCCGGCTGCAACGTCGGGTCGACGAGCTACGCGCTCGATCTGCCGAATGGCGGCCAAGCGACGGTGACCGGCAACACGATGATCCAGGGGGCCGCTACCCAAAATGGGACGATGTTCGCCTATGGCGAAGAGGGCCTCATTTATTCTGTCAACAGCATCAACTTCTCTAACAACACGATGGAAAACAGCGGCGTATCGGGCGCCATCGCGATCTATGACAACCCGAACGCGCCCGTTTCGGTGCAGGGGAGCAGCAATACCTTCGACCCATCGCTGACCGAGATCGATCCGGCATCGGCCAATCAACTCACCGGCAGCAACAGCCAAGCCGGGGGTGACAGCAGCACGACTTCAGGCAGTAGCGGCACCACCTCAACTGCGTTGGCAACGCCTCGCAAACGGAACTAACCAATCCCGGCAGCCTTGTCTGCAATTGGCGGGGCTGGGCTGGCATGACGCTGTGCTGCGACAGGTCGGCTCAGGCTGCTGCTAAGGCATTTCTGCTGCTGCACAGCTCATGCGGCGAGCCCGGGCGGGGAGCTGCCCCCGTCGGGGTCGGGATCCTCGTCGAGCCACGCCAACAGCAGCGTGTAGGCGACGGCGAGCACCACCGGGCCAAGAAAGATTCCAACCAGGCCAAACGCGATCAGCCCGCCGATCACCCCAGCCAGCAGCAGCACCAGCGGCAGGTGCACCGCCTTTCGCATCAATAGCGGGCGCACGATGTTGTCGAGGCTGATGACGATGATGGTCCACACCACGAGGAACGTTCCCCACCCGGGATGGCCGCTCCAAAAAAGCCAGACGATCGCGGGGATCAGCACCAAGCCGGCCCCGAGCTGGGCGATGCAAAGCATGAACGTCACCGCTGTCAGCACGGTTGCCAGCGGCACGCCGGCCATCGCGAGACCGGCGCCGGTCATGATCGCCTGGACCAGTGCCGTCACCACGACGCCGAGCGCCACACTGCGAATTGCCTGTCCGGCGAGCCGAACCAACTCGCGTCCACGCACGCCTGCTAGCCGGTGCCCGAAACGCTCGACGATCACCTCGGCCCGATCGCCGCCGGCGTACAACACCGCCGCAATGACCAAGGTCAAGAGGAGCTGCACGATCGTGATGCTGAAGCCGCTCAGGGCGCCGACAAACCAGCCGGCCACACCGCCCGCGTAAGGTGCAGCCTTGGCCGCGAGTTCGTCGATGCCGCTCGCCTCGACCTTCTGCCAGATCGCACCAATTTGCGTCCCGAACATCGGGAGACGAGCGAGCCAAGCGGGGGGCGCCGGCAATCTGAACGCGACGATCGCATGCCCCCAACTGACCAGAGTATCAAAATTTTGTGCAATTGTTGCGACCGCCAGCCAGAACGGGGCGACGAAGACCAACAGCAGCGCCAAGGTCATCACCGCGACGGCTAACGGCCGTCGGTTCCACAGCCGGCGCTGCACCTGCAACATGATCGGCCAGGTTGCGACGACCAGGGTAGTGGCCCACAGCGTCGCCGGCAAGAACGGCCACAATATCCAGAACGAGGTTGCGATCAGCCCGCCGATGAACAGGATCGCGAGAACCGTGCGGACCAGATCGCGCTGCGCCCCGCTCGTGCTCGTGGGGCGCAGCTGGGCAATATCGTCGTTGTGCGCTGCTTCCGCCGGTGGTTCCTGGATCTGTGCAAGGCGCGGTGGGTTCTCGCCGCGCATCAAGAACCGCCGTGGAAACTCATGGCCGTTGGGCTATCCGGTTGGTTGAGCGAGCGCAGCACGGCGTCCGGCCATTTGCCGGTCGCCGATCAGCGCCACGACGACAGTCAATAGCATAAAGACGACGCTGACGCCGAAAATCCAGTGTGCGGCGCCGCGATCAAGGATCCAGCCGAACAACATCGGGCCAACCGTGCCGCCGATGCTAAAGCCGATCGTCACGACGCCAAAAGCCCGTCCGATCGCACCGGCGGGCGCTGCGGCGCGCACCAACATGTCCCGTGAGGGCTGAATGATACCCGACAGAAAGCCGGCTAGCCCCATCACCAGAACGAGCAATCCGGGACCTAGCGCAAACAAGGCGATCTGCAAGATCAGCAACGCATTCACGGTAAAACCGATCGCCGCGACCTCGCCGTGGCGGCGCGTCATGTCGGCGATAAATCCACCGCTCAGCACGCCAAAAGCGGTCGCTGTCAGATACACGGTCAAGGCAAGGTTCGCGGTCGCGAACGGGAAATGATAGCCGTGCATCAGCGCTGGCACCGAAAAATTGGTGAGCCCGCTCGTTGACAGGCTGAGGACAATGAAAAACACCATCATGCCGAGGATCGCCGGTGTGAATATTGTGCCGTTGCGGCCGGATTTCCCCGTGCCATGCCCTTGAGCCTGGGTGTCTGCCAGGGTGTGGCCCTCAATCGAGGGGGCGCAGATCAACGGCAGCGCGACCAGCGGCCCGACCAGTCCGGCCATGATCAAGGCACCCGGTATGCCGACCAGCGGTACCAGCGCCAGCATCGTCAATGGTGCGAGGGCATTGCCGAGCATCCCGGCAAAAGTGTGAACCGAAAACGCCCGCCCGATCCGCGACGGCGTCACCCGCGCCGAGAGAATCGCATAATCGGCCGGATGATAGACGGCGTTGGCGATGCCCGAAAACCCGGCCGCTATCAGAAGCCAGGAATACCGGTCGAAGATGCCGATCGAGGCCAAGGATGCGCCGCCGAGGAAGAGAGCGCCGATCAGCAATTTTCGCGAGCCGAACCGGTCAGCCATATAGCCCATCGGCAATTGCGCTGCGACCGAGACGAGCGCGTATACGGTAAGCGCCAAGCCGAGCTCGACGAAGCTGACACCCCATCGTCTTGTCAGCAGCGCAAACAACGGCGGGACCACCATCATATGGAAATGCCCAACAAAATGCGCCGAGGATACGATCCCGACGGCACGAAACTCACCGATTTTTCCGATCCGCCCGATTGTCACCGCCTCCGCCGTCATGCGTGCGCCTCTACGACCAGCCTAGAAAATATGCGCAGGATTTATAATCTGCCGGCTCTGGCGGCAATTGGCTGCCGCAAATTTCAGCAAGGGTCATTTGGAATGGCTGTTATTCGCAGCGGTTGATCGGGCTCGAGGTTCTTGAGCCGGTCGTATTCGGCGCGCACCGCTGCGCTGCCGTAAACGCGTTCGAGCCGGCGCACGGTGAAATGGCCCTTCGCGAGATCCTGAAAATGCTCGATAAAAGCGAGGTTGATTGCCGCTCCACCAACCGCTCCGACAACCACCACCGCCTGGGCTGCGAGCTTCTGGGAGACAATCGCGCCAAACCGATTGACGATCGGCGACAGAGCCCGCAACGCCATGGCCGAACCGCCATGGAGCGAACCCTTGTTGATCATTGTGTCGGCAGCCTGGGCCAGACCGCTGGCGAGCAAGGCCCGCACCGCGAAATAGCCGCCCTCGGCCGCTTCGGCGGCGGTCGGCCCGGAATGCCCCAAACCAAACACCTCGAGACAGGCGAGGCCAGTTGCGGGGTCGGCGAGGTCCTCGCCTTCGTTCCGGGCAATTGCCGCAATCGCTCGCAGCATGATTGCGGTCGAAACCGGCAATTCGATCGTCAGCGCGGAAAGCCCGAAGGCGCCGCCGATCGCGCCCGAGGCCGAAGCGAGCGCCGAATGAACCACCCGTCCACCCCGAAGCCGGGGATCGCGCAGGCTGAACAGGGCGATGTCGAGCGCCCGCGTCAATGCGGTCTCGGCCGCCTTGGCGACGAGCCCGGTTGCTCGTCCCGGCAAGGCTCGCGCCGCCAATTCCGCCGGGCGGCCGACGAATGTCGTCACTCGGCCGGCAAAACCCGGCATTTCGAGGTGCCGCATCGCCACCGCGAGCGCCTGCCGATCAGTGTCTGAAAAGCTCATGCGCGGTTAACTGGCCGCGCTTCCTTTGTCCGGCAAGATATCGCTTCTTTGCGGCCAGATGACTGGGCTCCGAAAGCTCGATCCGAAGTAGAATAGAAGACAAGATGTCTCGCTGATCTGGACTGCACAAGCGCAAGCACGAAATGTTTTGTGCGAGAGCAGCTGAGGCGAAGTTTCCGCTCAGAAGGTTTTGGCGTCGCTCCAGCTGCCGAGATTCGCCAGCTGTCTCTATATGAGCGGCTCCGAGACCGCGTGAAGTTATTTACGACCACTTCCTCCATCAAAACAGGAACTGCCCATCAACTGCTGCGGTTAATGGGTGTGGATGGAGGCTGGTGAAGCCGGTTCGACACGAAGTTTCGACAGGCTCTGTGTCAGTCCGCCGAAGCCGTGGCGTCGGCGACTTTGCCTGCCTTTGTGCGCTTCGACGCAGAACTGCTGTTGGGGCGGAACCGTACTGAACCGGTTCGGCGGCGGGCGCTACAGGAGCAAACCGCAATTGGAGTAAGACAGATGGTAGATGTCCCAACAGTCGATAGGGTCCTGTGATGCGTCAGGAGCGGGCCACATGGACGACCGCGGGGCCGGTCATTACACGCATGCCCGACGAGGAGGTGCTGGCCCTCGAAGAACGCGCGATGGCGAGCACTGGCAACTCGTCGCCGTTGGGTCTGTGGGCGTTCGCGACCGGTACCTGGATTCTCGGCACCGTGATCGGCGGCGCCTTTGGGGCGCCCTTCGGCGGAGCTGCCGGCGCTGCCGCGCGACCGGCGGTCGCCGCTGCGGCGACTGCGGCGAGCACGCTGTGACCGGGCCGGTAACAGCAAATCTCGCAACGGAGCCGGCAGGCATTACCCATTTCATCGCGGTCGTCCCGATCCTGCTGATTTTTGGCGGCGATCGCACAATTCATCGCCGGACTGTTCAGCTACCGACGCGCCAGTTCAGCCTGCTGGCAACCGCGTTCACCTGCTATGGCGCGTTCGCGGTACTGGCCGCCACTGCGTTTCTGCTGATGTCGGGCGGAGCGCTGCGCGGTCAGCCAGCGGGTCGCTGGTGATCTGGGGCTTTCTGTTGGAAAGCTTTGCGTTCATTTCGTTCGCCCTATGTCTGGCAGCGATCGGGACAAATCTCGCGCTGGTTCTGATGCTGGGGTTTGTCGCCATCGGCTTTGCTCTGGCCGGCATCCCGAACCTTGCAGGCGTGACAACTGGTGGTTGGGTCGATCATCGGCAATATCGGCGGCTGGTTTATGGTCGCCTCGGCCGCCTGCGCCTACTATCTTGGCATGGCGATCATGGTGAACAGCTCGTGGAAACGTTCCGCGATCGGGTTTGGCGGTGGTCGCCCGTGCTGACCCGGCCGGTGTAGTCAAATACTAGGCTGAGCCAACCTGCCCGCCTCCCTTGTGCCCTGAGCGACCAGGTCGCTCAGGGCATTCGGGCATTATCAGATCAGTTGAATCAGATCCGGATCTCGACGCAAAGCCTTCTTACTCCTCGTGTCAGGTCTGACCGCCTAAACCTATGCCCGGCGAAACCGGCTCGCTCCGCCAGTTATTAACCTTTTGCGCTGTGGATGACTTGGATTAGCGGTGAGCAGTGGGCCGCACCCAACCGCAATTCAAAAATCTTCAAAACCGACGAGTTTCAGGCCGTCGTGCCGGGGCTGATGCTAAACCGCGAGGGCCTCGACATCCGATCCACCGTTGATCCGACGGCATGGTCGATGATCACGCGATCTACGCGCTATGCTCGGCGAACCGATCCAGCTTAAACTCGACGCGATGAGCGCCGGGGTTACCCCGCCGAATTGCTACCGAATGCCTGAACAAACGAGATCACGGAGGAAACAATGACCGATACCGCCGGACAGCCGATCACGATCGACGGCTATCACGCACATGTCTATTTCGACGCCGACACCCGAGTGCGGGCGGCACAATTGCGCGCAACAATAGCCGCCACTCTGGGAGTGGAGTGCAGAGAATTGAGCGATGAGCCGCGCGGACCGCATCCGGTGCCACAATTCCGGTTCACCTTTACGGAGGCGCAATTCCAGGCCATCGTACCGTGGCTGATGCTGAACCGCGATGGTCTCGATGTTCTGATCCATCCGCTGACCAACAATTCCTACGACGACCACTCGCGCTATGCGATCTGGCTCGGCACGCCGGTGCCGTTGAAGCTCAATACAATGAGCCGGACCTACCGCCCCGAGCAGTACCCAACTGCGCGCTCCGCCGCCTAAAGGCGGCGCCGGGCCGAGCGCAAAAAATCGCTCCGCGCCAACCAACCGCAGCATCGCTTGCCGCTGAGGTCGTCGGCCGAGCCGCAGAGGCGGGCGAACCTCGTTCATCTGCCCTGCCGAGCTGAAGACCCTGCTATACGGGCGAGAGCGTTGACCTCGCAGCCGAGAAAGCTGACAGTTCGAGCTAGAGATCGCGATTGGCGCCTCGCCGATATGGTCATCGTCTGGATAGAGCGATAGACTGACGACCCGCCCGCGCGCTGCGGCACCAAAATACGACCAGGAGGAATCCTATGCCCAATGACCCAACGCCCGAGAACGGCCCAACCCCCAACGTGCAACAAGGCGCTCTGAATGGCGTCCGGGTCGTCGACCTGACGCAATTTGAGGCGGGGACGTCGTGCACGCTGACCTTGGCTTGGCTCGGCGCCGAGGTGATCAAAGTCGAAGAGCCGACCAAGGGTGAGCAGGGCCGCGGCGCTTCGACCGATAAGAAGGGCGTCGATTCCCATTATTTCATGCTGCTCAATGGCAACAAGAAAAGCGTCACCGCCAATCTGAAGACCGACAAAGGCCGCGCCATCCTGCGCGGGCTGATCGAAAAGGCCGACGTCTTCGCCGAGAACTTCGCCCCCGGCGTGATCGAGAGGCTGGGTTTCGGCTATGATGTGGTCCGCGAGATAAACCCCCGCACCATCTACGTCTCGGTCAAGGGCTTTGGCGACGACAGCCCCTACAAGAACTTCCTTGCCTTTGACATGATCGCGCAAGCAACCGGCGGCGCGATGTCGATCACCGGCGAGCCCGACGGCCGCCCGATCAAACCCGGTCCGACAATCGGTGACACCGGCACCGGCCTGCACGCCGCGATCGGCGTTCTCGCGGCGCTGTATCAACGCCAGTTCACCGGCCAGGGACAGAAGATCCAGTGCGCGATGCAGGAATGCGTCATTAATTACGGCCGCATCTCCTACGCCGCCCAATATCTGTGGGGGCATGCCGCGCCGCGCATGGGCAACCAAAGCATCATGGGCACCAATTCACCAAGTGAGACCTACCCGTGCAAGGGCGGTGGGCCAAACGATTATTGCTATGTCTATACCTCTCGCGCCAATCAGCAGCATTGGGAGCGGCTTCTCAGGATCATGGGCCGCGAAGATCTGATCGGCGATCCGCGGTTCGACAGCCCGGAAGAGCGCTTCAAAAATCGCCATACGGTTGACGAGATGATCGCCGAATGGACCAAGCATCATGACAAGCTCGAGGTCATGAGGCGGCTCGGCGAGCAGGGCATCCCCGCCGGGGCGGTCATGGACACGATGGAACTGTCGAACGACCCCGACCTCAATCGGCGGGAGATCTTTGTCACGGTCAAGCATCCGGTGCGCGGCGATTTCAAGATGCCGGGTTGGCCGGTCAAGATGAGCGGCTCGAAGGTGCCGATCACCGCATCGCCGCTGCTCGGCGCCGACAGCGACGCCGTCTACGGCGAACTCCTCGGGCTCAGCAAGGAAGAGCTGGCAAAATTGCGCGAGGAAAAGGTTATCTAAGAAGTTAGAGGGGTGGAGCGCGGCGGAGTCTGGCAAGACTCTCCGCAGTGAACGAGCTTGAAGTGGGCGGGCCAGTCCGCCCGCTTTGTTTATGCCTAATCCCGAGGTTTGAGAGCCGATGAGCGCAGTCCCTGGAGGATCCGGCAACGCGCCACCGGTCGGTGCCGCTGTTCCACTTGCGGCTAGCCGCTGGCAGCCGGCCGAGAGCTATCCTGATCCGGCTATCCGCACGCTCGATCCGCGCTTCGATGCGATCAAGCCGCCGTTCAATGCCGCGGTCGAAAGACTTGCGACGGGCTTCCGCTGGGCGGAGGGTCCGGTATGGTTCGGCGATGGGCGTTTCCTTCTCTGGAGCGACATCCCGAACAACCGCATCATGCGGTGGGATGAGGAAACCGGCAGCTGCGCGGTATTTCGCAAGCCCTCGAACAACGCCAATGGCAACACGCGCGACCGGCAAGGTCGGCTAGTGACCTGTGAGCATGGCAGCCGGCGGGTAACCCGCACCGAGTATGACGGATCGATCACCGTCATCCTCGATCGTTTCGAGGGCAAGCGCCTCAATTCGCCAAACGACGTCGTCGTCAAATCCGACGACTCGATCTGGTTCACCGATCCGCCCTTCGGAATTTTAGGCTATTACGAAGGCCAGCGCTCGCAGCCCGAATTGCCGACCAACGTCTATCGGGTGGACGGCAAGACCGGCGAGGCAAGAGTGGTGGCGGGCGACATCAACGGCCCCAATGGCCTCTGCTTTTCGCCCGATGAAAAACGGCTTTACGTCGTCGAATCGCGCTCGCGGCCGCGGCAAATTCGGGTTTTCGACGTTGTCGACGACGGCACCCGGCTGGCTCACGACCGAGTGTTTGTCGGGGCCGGCGAAGGATCGCCGGACGGATTCCGCTGCGACGCGCGTGGCAATTTGTGGTGCGGTTGGGGTTCACCTGCCCTCAACGGGGTTATCGTCTTCGCCCCTGATGCGACAATGATCGGTCAAATCGCCCTGCCTGAGCGCTGTGCTAATCTTTGCTTCGGCGGCCGCTGGCGCAATCGGCTGTTTATGGCCGCAAGCCAGTCGCTCTATGCTGTCTATGTCAATACTGAAGGCGCTGCCGGCGGCTAATTCCAGTTCTGTCCGGCTGCGGTTGCGCAGACCATCGCTGAGCGGCACAGCGGGACGATCAACCGTTTTGCTGCTAGTGGAATCGGCAAAATCAACTTAATGTAAGCCGATCAACTAGTGGAGGAACGGATGAAACGTTTTTTCCTGCTGTGTTCGGTATTAGCGATCGCTGCCTGCGCTCAGGCGGCGCCGCCACCTCCACCGCCTCCTGCTCCCCCACCGCCGCCCCCGCCCCCGCCGGAGCACACGTTCAACCTTTTCTTTGACTGGGATCGGGCGAATATCACACCGGAAGGCCAGCAGATCGTCGAAGCTGCCGCAGCGACATACAAATCCGAGCCGCCGGTCCCGGTCCAGGTTACCGGGCACACCGACACCTCCGGCTCACCAGACTACAATCTGCGCCTGTCGCAACAGCGCGCGCAGAATGTCGCCGCCGCATTGACGCAGGCGGGCGTGCCACAAAACGGCATGACCGTGACCGGCGTTGGCGAGAACGACCTCAAGGTGCCGACACCGCCCGGTGTGCGCGAACCGCAGAACCGCCGTGTCGAGATCGATCGAAGGCGGGCCTGCCGGCGCCGCGCCGCCGCCGCCCGCACCTCCGGGACCGCCTGGACGCCCGGGGCGCCGCCGGCGCCAGGTTCGTGACCAGCCGTCTACGAACCTGGAAAGGGGCGCCCGAATTCGGGCGCCCTTCTTGTTTTGCGGATTTGTCCCGCCCCGCACGCGTCGGCTTAACAGTGATGCTCAGATCGCCTCATAGGCGAGGCGGCGCACCTTTTCCAGGTTCGTGCCCTCGACCCGGATCAGTTTCGTCGAGGCGGTCCGGCGCGGTGAATGCAGATCCCCTTCGTTGTAGACATAAGCCGTACCGGGGGTCAGCGAATATTCGCGAACAAGGCGCACTCGACCCGGTTTGTCTTCGCTCGCCGGCTCAACGAGCGCCCAATCGCTCATGATCGTTTCACCCTGCGCCTGGCCATAGATCGCCCAACTCGGGCCGTGATCATGTGGCTTGCTCTCCCGGGTGCCGTGATTAACATGCGCGAGGATGCAAAAGCCGAGCGCCGGATCCTCGTAGAGGATCTTGCGCTCGGGCCCGTCATCGCCCAAATGAGCCGCAATGAATTGTTTATCCGTCAAGACCTGTTTTATCAGCGCGCATATTTTGTTGCGGCCTTCGACCCCCGGATTGGCGGCTAATGCGTCGTGACATGCCGCCGAAAGCTGTTCAAGCGTCTGGCCCATTGACCAACTCCTCGCTTATCTTCGCTTCGCGAATCAACGCGCGAGCCTAGCGCCGCAACTACCCGCGCACAAGCAAGGGGCGATTCTTACCAGTCTCGGGCAATCTTGATCGATTGGTTGCGCCGAACCTTGACGAAGGCTGCGGCAACACCTTACTCGCCGGGATGGGTCTTCAATGATGATTTTGGCAATCGGCGAGGACGCACAATGAACTGCGATGGCGGTCCTCCGGAGAGAAGGGGGCAGATCGAAGCGGGGTCGTGGATATTGGCGCAGCGGATATCGCGCGTGGTGCTGGCGACGGCGCTGGGTCTGCTCGGATTGTGGATCCTCCATCGTTTCCTGCCGGCGCTCGCCTGGGCGACGATCATCGCAATCGCGCTTTGGCCGCTTTATCGCCGCGCGGAACGAGCCTTTCCGCCGCGCGGTCACCGGATTTTGCTGCCGCTTTGCGCCACGCTGCTGATCGGTCTCGTCCTGATCGTTCCGCTCGGCTACGCCGCTTTCGAGGTCGCTCGCGAAAGCGGCAACCTAATGCATTATCTCAGCGAATTGCGCCACACCGGTCTGCCGGCACCCGATTGGCTTTCGGGTGTGCCGGGGATTGGCGCGCCGCTCGCCGGATGGTGGAAGTCCCATCTGAGCGATCCGCAGACATTCCGCGCCTTATTGGGACGGCTATTTTCCGAGGTCCCCGCAGAATCAGCGCGAAAAATCGGGGCCGAAGTGGTCCACCGTCTGATCCTGTTCGGCTTTACGTTGCTGACTCTGTTTTTCCTGTTCCGCGATGGAGACGCGTTGTGCCGTAAGCTGCTGATGCTGAGCAGAAGCGTTCTTGGACCGAGCGGCGAGCGGGTTGCCGGGCACATGATTGCAGCGGTGCACGGGACGGTAGCGGGTTTGGTGCTTGTCGGCCTCGCCGAGGGCGTCGTGATCGGCTTTTCCTACGCGCTCGCAGGTCTGCCGCATGTCGTGCCGCTCGCCGCAATCACCGGTGTCCTCGCGGCGATCCCGTTCGGCGCTGCGGTCGCGTTCTGGGGCGCAGGGTTCTACCTTCTGGCGATTGGCAGCACTGGCGCCGCGATCGGGGTCGTTGCCTTTGGTCTGGTCGTGGTGTTTGTCGCCGATCATTTCGTGCGGCCGTTCCTGATCGGTGGCGCCGCACGGCTGCCATTTTTGTGGGTGCTGCTCGGGATCCTGGGCGGCCTCGAGACCTTTGGGCTGCTCGGGCTGTTTCTCGGGCCGGTGGTGATGGCAGCGCTGATCTCGTTATGGCGGGACTGGACCGAGCCGGCACCGGCGATGGATGAGCCGCATCCGAATGCCCTTGATGCGGCGCTCGCGTGGGTTGTGACTGATTTGCCGCGATTTGGAATCGACTGGGCCGGATACTCGGTCAGGGGCGGGCAGACGGCGCCCAGGTGATCTCCAAAGCAAACCCCGGTCGCTATGACCGGGGTTTGCGTTATCCCGCCCCGGAGGAGGATAAGGCGAGACTTATGCGCATCGTGCTCAAGGACCATCAGGGAGACAGGACGATGCAGCTAAATATTGCAACATTTCCGCTAAAGTTGCAACGATCATCATAGTAATTAACTATACTTGCTCGGAGTGCCTTTGTGAGAAGGTACGCCTCACAAACAATTGAGCGCTGAGCCGCGACGCTAATGCTAGCGTCGCGGCTCAGCGCAATTAGGCCGAGCGGACGCGTGATGCCCGAAACTGCCCGAACCCGTTCGGCCATCTCCTGGCGCCGTCTCGTGCCACTAGGCATCCTGGTTGCCGCTGCAGCTATCTTTATCGCGCTTGGCGGACATCATTATCTGACCTTCTCGGCCTTTGTCGAAAATCGCGCGCGGCTGTCTGGCTTGGTGGCCCACTGGGGCGTTGCGGCTGCTACCGTATATATTTTCGTGTACGCCGCCGCGGTCGCCTTATCAGTTCCCGGCGGCGCAATCCTGACCATCATCGGCGGGTTTCTGTTCGGGACCTGGCTCGGTGGCTTGTCCGCTGTTGTCGGTGCAACCCTTGGCGCCGCATGCATTTTCCTTGCTGCCCGCGCCGGGCTCGGCGGCTTGGCACAGCGCGCCGGACCCTGGTTCGAAAAGTTCCAAGCCGGTTTTGCCGCCGATGCGTTCAGCTATCTATTGGTGTTGCGCCTGATCCCGGTGTTTCCGTTTTGGCTCGTCAATCTCGTTCCAGCGCTTGTCGGCATCGGACTGCCGACGTTTTTGCTCGCCACTCTGATCGGAATTATCCCCGGAACTTTCATCTATGCCGCGATCGGCAACGGGCTCGGCAAAGTGGTTGAGGCGCCGGATCTCGACATCCTGTTTCACCCCAGCGTTCTCGGACCGATCTTGGCCTTGGCGCTGTTCGCGTTGCTTCCGGTCTGGTACAGGCGCCGCCAGCGTCGTCGCAGCTCATGACGCAGGCGCTTGCCCCGGATCTCTGCATTATCGGAGGCGGCGCTGCCGGGCTGGCGGTGGCGGCTGGCGCGGTCCAGCTTGGAGCGGACGTCGTGCTCGTCGAGCGCGGCAAAATGGGCGGCGATTGCCTCAATTTCGGCTGCGTGCCGTCAAAATCCCTGATCGCTTCGGCCCGTCTGGCCGATGCGTGGCGCCGCGCGCCAGCGCTCGGGATCCACTACCAGCCACCTGAGATAGATCTTGCCGCCATCGCCGATAGTGTCTCGCAAGTTATCGACACTATTGCGCCAAACGAACTCGACCGAACGTTTTCGCGCGCTTGGCGTGACGGTCGTACAAGCCACCGCGCGTTTCACCGGCCCGCGCACAGTGCATGCCGGCGACACCGAGATCCGGCCGCGGCGTTTTGTTGTCGCAACAGGCTCACAACCGGCGGTGCCGCCGATTACCGGGCTCGATCGGCTGCCCTATCTGACGAACGAGACGGTCTTTGCCAATCGCGATCTGCCGGAGCATTTGATCGTGATCGGCGGTGGGCCGGTCGGCATCGAATTGGCGCAGGCGCATCGGCGGCTTGGGGCCCGCGTTACGGTGCTCGATCAGGGTCCGCTTTTGCCCCGCGACGATCCCGAACTCGTCACTTCTCTTGCGACCCGATTGGCCGAGGAGGGCGTCGAACTGCGTCCGGAAGTCGTAACCGCATCCGCCACCCGGCATCAACAGGGCTTGGCGCTGCAGCTCGATAATGGCGAGCAGATCACCGGGTCGCACATCTTGGTTGCGGCCGGCCGGCGGCCGAACCTCGTAGCACTCGATCTCTCTGCTGCCGGCATTTCGGCGGATGCGCGAGGGGTCATGGTCGATGCCCGGTTGCGCACGACAAACCGCCGCGCATTCGCGATCGGCGATGCCGCTGGCGGACCGCAATTTACTCATATCGCGCTTTATCATGCCGGGATCGTGATCCGAAATGCGCTGTTCCGGCTGCCGGCGAAAGTGGATTACCGGGCGCTCCCCTGGGTGACCTATACCGATCCCGAATTGGCTCAGGTCGGGATGATCGAAGCCGTTGCACGGCAGCGTTTCGGAGATAGCGTAGAGGTACTACGCTGGTCATTTTCAGAGAATGATCGGGCTCAGACTGAGCGCGACACGGTGGGGTTGGTCAAAATCGTCACGCGCAAAGGCGGTCGCATTCTTGGCGCCTCAATCCTCGGGCCCGGCGCCGGCGAGTTGATCTTGCCCTGGGCTTTGGCGATTTCGCAAAAGCTCAAGATCGGGGCGTTCGCCAATTTGATCGTGCCCTATCCAACGCGTGGCGAGGCCGGCAAGCGCGCCGCCGGCAGTTTTTTCGCACCGAAGTTGTTTTCGCCGCGTACCCGTCGGATCGTACGTCTGTTGGCTCGCTTCGGCTAGCGAGGCCCGTCCATGCTGTCAAAAAGCCTGTCGGCCCGGCTCCTGGTCTTGACTACTTGTTTTGTGCTGCTCGGCGAAATACTGATCTTTGTCCCGTCGGTCGCGCGCTTTCGTATGACCTATTTCGACGATCGCCTGGCTGCCGGCGAGCTTGCGGCACTGGCGTCGGAGGCGAGCCCGAGCGGCCGTCTCGACCGCGCTCTTATCGATAAAATGCTCGCCCGGGTCGGGGCCCATGCCGTGATCGTACACGCTAGGGACGGCGCCGTAATGATGCTCGACGAACCAGTACCGGCCAAACCGGACGCGACAATCGACCTGACACACCCGAGCATGTGGGGCGCCATTCGCGGCTCGCTGATGGCGCTTTCGCGAAGCAATAATCGGCTGCTGCGGGTGTTGGGTCCTTCCCCGGCGGGGAATGGCGAAACTGTTGAAGTGCTGCTCGATGAGGCGCCTTTACGCCGCGAGATGTGGGATTTCGGGACCCGCATTCTCGAGTTATCGCTTGTGCTGTCGCTGATTACCGCAACCCTTGTCTATGTGAGTCTGCAATGGCTGTTGGTTCGCCCGATGCGCCGGATCACCGCCAGCATGATGGCGTTTCGCGAGGATCCCGAGGACGCCGCTCGCATAATCCCGGCAAGCCGTCGGCGGGACGAGATCGGTGTTGCTGAGCGCGAATTAGCGGTGCTGCAGCAGACCGTATTCCGCGCGCTGGCGCAGCGCGCGCGGCTTGCCGCACTCGGCACCGCAGTAACCAAGATCAACCACGATCTGCGCAATATTCTGGGGACGGCGCGGCTGGTTACCGACGGGTTGACCGCCAGTGCCGCACCTGAGGTACGCCGCATCCTGCCGCGCCTGATCGAGGCCATCGACCGGGCGGTGGCGTTGTGCACGCGCACTCTCGATTTCTCCCGCGAAGATGCGGCACCGCTGGCGCGCAGCCGGTTCTTGCTGCCGCAACTCGTCGAGGAGGTCGGTGCCGGGCTGGCGAGTTCCGAGGATTTCACGATCGATGTAGTGGTGGCGCCCAGTTTTGAGATCGAGGCCGATCGCAACCAGCTCTACCGCGTGCTGTCAAATCTTGCACGCAATGCTCTCGAGGCCGGCGCCCATCGGCTGCGGGTATCCGCAGCGTATGAAGGCCGCGGCGTTGTAATCGACATCGCCGATGACGGGCCTGGTCTGCCGCCGAAGGCGCGGGAAAACCTGTTTCGGCCATTTTTCGGCTCGGCCCGGCCCGGCGGCACGGGGCTCGGCCTCGCTATCGCACGTGAGTTGATCAGGGCGCATGGCGGTGACCTGATGCTGCTCGCCAGCACCGGCAGCGGGACCGAATTCCGCATCGAGCTGCCGGCCCCCAACGCCCGCGGCGCAGCACTCAGTCGAGAGCGCTCAATCAGTCGAGAGCGAGTGTCATCGTCTTGAGATAAGCGCTTTCGGGCAGCGCCGGATGCACCGGATGATCGGGCCCGGCACTGGCGGTGCGAATAATTCTCCCGCTGCGCCCGGCATCGGCAACGCCGCGCCGCACCGCCTCGGCGAAGTCGGCAGCGCCGACATTGTAGGAGCACGAGGCCAAAAACAGAAATCCGCCGCGGGCGGTCAGCGCCGCAGCAAGCCGCGTCAGTTTGCGATAGCCGCGCACCGCCGCCGGCACCTCCTTGCGCGATTTGGCAAAAGCCGGCGGGTCGGCGATGACGATATCGAAGCGCTCGCCTTCCGCGGCAAGCCGCTCGGCCTCGGCAAAGGCTTCGCCGCGGCGGAAGGTGCAGATGGCGTCGACGCCGTTCAGCACCGCGGCTTCGGTGGCGAGCGCCAACGCCGCTTCCGATCGATCGATCCCGACCGTCTCCGCGGCACCGGCGCCCGCCGCCTGCACCGCAAATCCGCCCGTGTAGCAATAAAGATCGAGGACGCGGCCACCGCCCTTGGCCAGGCCGGCGACAAAGGCACGGTTGCGGCGCTGGTCGAAAAACCAGCCGGTCTTCTGCCCGGCCATCGCATCGACCGGAAACAAGCCAGCGTTTTCGCGCAGCAACACCCGGCTATCAAGCGTCCCGACGGCGACCCTGACTTCAGGCTGCAACCCTTCCTGAGCGCGCGCCGGGCTATCGTTGCGCAGCACGATTGCCCGCGGGTGGAGCAAGGCGAAAAGTGCCCCGAGGACAATCGGCTCGAGCCGCGCGATGCCGGCGGCATTCGATTGCATAACGAGGACGTCACCAAAACGGTCGACAACGAGACCCGGCAGCGCGTCGGCCTCGGCGTGAATGAGACGATAAAAAGGCTCATCGAACAGCTTTTCGCGCAACTGCAAAGCTCGCTCAATCCGCCGCGAGAAAAACCGCTGGCCGATTGTCCGCCCGGCGTCGCGGTCGAGCAGGCGTACCGCCACCAGGCTGTGCGGGTTGAACATCGCGACGCCGAGTGCGGCGCCATCGGCACGGCGCAAGGTGACGAGCGTACCGGGGGCGAGTGCGCGCGCTGCGTGATCCATACGGATTTCATTCGAATAGATCCACGGGTGGCCGGCCTCGATGCGTTTGTGGGACACCCGCAACAGCTCAACCGTCGGCCGGGTCGCCGGATCGTCGGCCAAGGGTTCATGGGTCGCGAGGATATCGGTTTCCATCATGCCCTCATGGGCCGGCTCATTTCCGGCTGTGCACCAGCCGCCAGCCCCCTCGATTGTGCGCGTCTCCGATCATATCGACGAGCCTGACCCGCGATCGCTGTTTCGCGGTATCGTCCTTGCCTTTTTGTCCGCAGCTGGGGTAGTTGTTTCGCCGCCAGCCGGCAACCGACTTCGGCGGATGCGCCCGTAGCTCAATTGGATAGAGCACCAGACTACGGATCTGGGGGTTAGGGGTTCGACTCCTCTCGGGCGCGCCATATTCCTCAAGGGCTTACTATCACTGGTAGCCATGGCGAATTTCCGCGGGTAACACCACGAGTAACAAACTGCCGAAAAGCCGTGTGGCGGGAGAAAAGCCGTGTGGCGGGACAGTGCGCTCGGTGGTCGGGGTTGGCGAACAAAATCCCCGGGTCGACTAGGTTCTTCTCCAACCCATGAGCAGATGGGCGGCTGGTTCCCGAGCGGGCTTAGACGGTTACCCGCGATTATTACCCCGGAAGCCGACGGGCGCCGCGACCGCTATCACCGTCGTGAGCAGCGTCTCCTTGCGGGTCTTGCGCGGCTCCAGAAAGGGGAGGAAGTACCTGCCCTGGCGCAGCTTCGGGATATGCAAGCTCAGCGTACCAAGTCGCATGTTGATAACGGTGCAGCGGCTTCGCGCGCTGCCACTTGGCGCGGTCGGGTGCCAGCCGATATAAGACGCGGTGCATCACCCCTTCACACCGCCTCGCGGTCGGCGCGATTTCGGATTTCTTGCCGCGCTGTTGCGAAAGGTTCGGGGTGGCAGGGTAGATCGCGCTAAGGTTGTGCCTAAGCGTTTAGGTGCGTTTGCTACCTAATTCCGGAGATTTGCGGCGATGATGCTGGCCGGGCTTGCCCGGCTCGGCGGAATGCGGCGTAATCCGGCGCAGAAGCGGCGTTGCGAGGGAGGAGTACTGTGGATATCCAGACCGAGAAGCGGGCGGAGGCGGCCGGTAGCGAGATCGATCGGCCAGTCCCGAGCGCGCCGTCGAACCGGGTTTGGGGCAGCGACGCCATCGCCGCCGCGATCCGCGAACTCGACATTCCCTATGTCGCGCTCAATCCCGGGTCTAGCTACCGCGGGCTGCACGACAGCCTCGTCAACTATCTCGGCAACAACCGTCCGCGTATGCTCTTGTGCCTGCACGAAGAGAGTGCGGTGGCGCTGGCACATGGCTGGGCCAAGGTCACCGGCCGGCCGATGCTGGCGATCGTTCATGCCAATGTCGGCTTGATGCATGCGACAATGGCGATCTTCAATGCGTGGTGCGACCGGGCGCCGGTTATCATACTCGGCGCCACCGGCGCCCTCGACGCGACGCGCCGGCGGCCGTGGATCGAATGGATCCACACCGCGCGCGACCAGGGCGCCTTGATCCGCAATTTCACCAAATGGGATGATCAGCCATCATCGATCGGCGCCGCGCAGGAGGCGGTGTTGCGCGCCAATTTGATCGCGCAAACCGCACCACGCGGGCCAGTCTATCTTAATTTCGACCTCGCCTTGCAGGAGGACGAGGTCGAAGCGGTGCCATCGATGCCGGACATCGCGCGCTTTGCGCCGCCTGCCGCGCCCGAGCCCGGCGGAACGCTGGTGCGGCACGCGGCGGAGTTGTTGGCGCGGGCCGAGCGACCCGTCATCATGGCGGGCCGCGGCTCGCGCGATCCCGAGGCGTGGTCCCGGCGGGTGGCGCTCGCCGAGGCGATCGGAGCGAGGGTCATGACCGACCGCAAGTCCGGCGCCGTCTTCCCGACTGACCATCCGCTGCACGCCGCCGGCCCGGAGGGCACGGAGCTGCTTAGCGGGGCCGATGTGATCCTGAGCCTCGATTGGATCGACCTCGCCGGCACATTGAAGACGGTGTGCCGCGGCAGGGCGCCCACCGGCAAGGTCATCCAGATCTCGGTCGACCAATATGTCCACAACGGCTGGAGCATGGATTACCAGGGTCTGCCGCCAGCCGATGTTTATCTGCTGGCCGAGCCCGATGCCGCGGTGCCGCCGCTGTTGGCCGCGGTCAGGGAATTGCGACCAAACCCGCCGCCCTCACCGGCGCCGCGTCCGCGCCGCACGCCGCCACCCGCCTCTGCATTCGAGAGTGCCTCGATCATCGAGGTGCCGATGGTGGCGACGGCGCTGAAGGATGCGCTGGGCGACGCTCCGGCAACGATGATCCGGCTGCCGCTCAGCTGGGGCGAGCATATGTGGGATTTCCATCATCCGCTCGATTTTCTCGGCACCGACGGGGGCGGCGGCATCGGCTCGGGGCCGGGCATGGCAGTCGGCGCCGCATTGGCGCTCCGTGACACCGGCAGCGGCCGGCTGCCGGTCGCAATCCTCGGCGACGGCGATTTCTTGATGGGGGTTACCGCGTTGTGGACGGCGGTACACAACCACATTCCGCTTTTGGTCGTGATCGCCAACAACCGCTCGTTTTTCAACGACGAGCTGCATCAGGAGCGGGTCGCCCGCGAGCGCGGCCGGCCGGTCGAAAACCGCTGGATCGGGCAGTCGATCCGCGAGCCCGACATCGACCTCGCGACCCTCGCCCGCGGCCAGGGTTGCGTCGGCATCGGTCCGGTCGAGGACCCGAAAAAGCTCGTCGCGGCAATCAAGGAAGCGGTTGCCGCGGTGCGCGCCGGCAAGGTCTGCGTTGTCGATGTCCGCGTCGCGGTCGGCTATGACCCGAGCGGTGCGGCGGGGATTTTGCAGCGCAGCGCTTGATACTCGAACCGATCCCTCGCCTTCCCTTTCGCGGCCGGTTTACGGCTCGAACTCGTTCTCTCGATGACCATTGATTATCTTGGGAGTCATCGAGGAGGTGCTGGTGCCACTGGACGCCGAGGACATGATCAATCGGGGCTTGGTCGCGCCCGAGCGGATCAACGAGATCCGGCAAGTCGCACGGCAATATTCAGTCGCGGTGACCGAGGACATGGCGGCGCTGATCGACACCGCCGACCCGAACGATCCGATCGCGGCGCAGTTCGTGCCGAATGGCGCCGAGCTCGAAACCACCGCCGAGGAGCTCGCCGACCCGATCGGCGATGATCGCTGGTCGCCGGTGCCGGGCATCGTGCATCGCTATCCCGACCGGCTGCTGCTGAAACCAACTTTGCTGTGTCCGGTCTATTGCCGCTTCTGCTTTCGTCGCGAGGCGGTCGGCAAGACCCCGGCAATGCTGCAGCCCGAAGCGCTGACACGCGCTTATGATTATATTCGTCAACGCCCGGAGATCTGGGAGGTTATCGTCACCGGCGGCGACCCGTTTATTCTCGGGGCGCGCCGTCTCGCCGACATCGTGCAAACACTTGACGCGATCTCGCATCTGGGCGTGATCCGGTTTCATACACGGGTTCCGATCGTCGACCCGGCCCGGGTGACGGCGCGGCTCACGGCGGCTTTGTCGGCGGAGAAGGCGCTCTGGGTTGTCGTTCACGCCAACCATCCGCGCGAACTGACCGCCGCTGTCAAGGAAGCGGTGGCCCGGCTGGTGCGCGCCGGTATCCCCGTTTTGTCTCAGACGGTGCTGCTTCGCGGCATCAACAACGATGCCGCGGTGCTCGAGGCCTTGTTTCGCGGCCTCGTAGCGATGCGAGTGAAACCGTATTACCTGCATCATCCCGACTTGGCGCGCGGCACTGCGCATTTCCGCACCGGGATCGCCTCGGGTCAGCGGCTCGTCGCTGGGTTGCGCGGCCGGGTCTCCGGTCTTTGTCAGCCGACTTATGTGCTGGATATTCCTGGGGGCTATGGAAAGGTGCCGATCGCCCCAAATGCAATCCGCGTCGACGAGCATGGGGACGGCTGGATCGTCAAAGACAGCGCCGGGGTCGAGCACGCCTACCCGCCTGATCCCGAACGTCTGAAGGGGTAGCAACGGCCGTGGCCGGACCCGACGATCCGGTCATGATCGTTGTCGGCGGCGATCTCTTGGCGCTCGACACCGCCCAGGAGCTGTGCCTGCTGCAAGGTCATCGCGTGGTGGTGGTATGGCGCCGCGACCCGGACTTCGAGCGGGCGGTCGAAGCAGTAGGTGCGGTCTTTATCGCCGGCCAGCCGGACTCGCCGGAGGCGCTCGACCGTGCGGGGGTCAGGCGTGCGATTACGATCCTGGCGCTGTCGCCCGATGACCAGCTCAATCTGCACGCAGCCTTGCTGGCGCGCGACGCCAACCCCCGCATCCGCATCGTCCTTCGACAGTTCAATCGTCGGCTCGCGCTCAAGATCGAGCAGAACTGCCGGATTGCTCGGTGGTGTCGCTGGCCTGGCATTCGGCCGCCACCTATGCCGCGGCAGCACTCGACGCCGATTGCTTTCGCGGGCTCCAATTTCCGGAGCTTGACGGACCGCTGACCGGCTTTGCCACGAGGATCGCCGAGAATTGCGGTGTTGGAGATTGCACCGTCGGCGAGGCCGAACAGGCGCTTTCGGCGCGCATTGTAGCGGTCGACGGCGCAGCCCCAACCGCCCGCGATGCGGTGATCGCACTCGAAGCGGAGCTCGTCGTCTACGGCGAACTCGCGAAGCTTTTGCGGACGGCGCCGAGCACTCCGGTCCTCAGAAGCCGCACGACAATTGTCCAAAAATTCCGCAAGCTGCGGCGCAGCGAGCGGGCTCGACGGCCGCGACTAAACCCGATCCTTGTGCGGCTTGCGGTCGCCGCCTTCGCCGTTTTTGTTGCCGGTGCGGCTTATTTCCGCGCAGCTCTTGGCACGACTTGGCTTGATGCGGTCTATTTCGTCATCGCGACAATGACGACGACCGGGTACGGCGACATCACGCCAAACCGCAAGGATCTTACGGAAATCATCGCGGCGATGCTGTTGATGCTGTCAGGAACCACCCTGACAGGGCTGTTTATCGCGTTCGGGGCATCGCTATTGACCCGGGTGCACTGGGTTACCCTGCAGGGGCTCCGCCCATTGCATCGCCGCGGCCACATCATCGTCTGCGGCGCTGGCAGCATCGGGTCCGCGGTTATCGAGCTGCTGCTGACCCTGGGCAAGCGGCTGGTCGTGATTGAGCAATCGCCGGATACGGCAATTGTCGAACTGGCGCGAGAGCGCCGCTTTGACCTGTTGACGGGAGATGCGAGCCGCGACGAGACGCTCGACCTGTGCAATATCGACGCCGCCCACAGCATCCTCGCTCTTACCAATGTCGACACCTTGAACCTCGAAATCGCGCTCGGCGCGCGGGCCCGCAACCCGACGATGCCGGCGGTTTTGCGCATTGCCGAACCGACCTTTGCCGCATCGATCGCGCGGCATTTCGGGTTCCGAACCACCTTTTCCGTCGCTGCGCTGGCTGCCCCCACTTTTGTCGGCATGTCGCGCTTTTCCGGATCACGCGGCCGGATCGCATATGCCGGACAGGAATTTGCGCTCGGTGAGTTCACGGTGGACGAGGATGTCCAACCGCGCGCGCCGGAGGGAGCCATCCTGCTCGCCGTGTCTGAGAACGGCGAGTTTAGGCTTGCCGTCGATTTCGAGGCACTCGAACCCGGTCAGCAAGCACTGATCATGGTGCCGCTGGCGCCGTTTCGCGAAGGCAAAGATACGCTCGCCGCCGCCGCCGAGCGGTTTCTGCACGGCCGCTGAAGACCAAGCCTCCGGCTTACGGTTGGACCGCGAGTTCGCACCAGATCGGGGTATGGTCTGAGGCGCGGTCCTTGGCTCGCGGTTTCTTGTCGATGTCGCAGGCGGCGACCCGATCGGCTGCGTGTGGCGACAATAAAAGATGGTCGATCCGCAGGCCTTCGTCGCGGTTCCACCGTCCCGCCTGATAGTCCCAAAAGGTGTAGCGGTGCGGCTCGCGATGAAAGACGCGATAGGCATCGGTCAGGCCGAGATACAACAATTCACGAAAGCGAGAGCGGGAGGCCAATTGGCACAAGGCGTCGTCGCGAAACGCCACCGGGTCGTAAACGTCTTCGTCAGTGGGACAAATGTTGTAATCGCCGGCGAGCACAAACGGGATCTCGCGCCGCAGCAGATCGCGCGCCCGATGCACGAGCTGTTCCATCCAGGCGAGTTTATAGGTGAATTTGTCGGTACCGACCGGATTTCCGTTTGGCAGATAAATCGAGGCGACAAGAACCCCGCCAAACGACGCCTCGATATAGCGAGCCTGTTCGTCTTGCGGCATTCCCGGAAGGCCACAGACGCGTTCTTCGGCGGGACGCTTCGAGACCAAAGCCACGCCGTTATAGGCGCGCTGACCGATCGTTTCGACGCGATAGCCGAGCGCCTCCAATTCGAGCCGCGGGAAGTCGGCGGTCGGGCATTTCGTCTCCTGAAGGCAGAGCACGTCGGGCTGCGCTTCCTCGACCCAGGATAGCAGGTGCGGCAGGCGCACCTTGACCGAATTGACGTTCCAGCTGGCGATTTTCACGTCCGGAGCCGAGCGAAAGTCAGGCGACCGAAAACGAGTTACCGCAACCGCATGACGAGGCGGCGTTCGGGTTGCGGATCTGAAATGCTGCCCCCATCAGATCCTCGACAAAATCGATTTCGGCACCGTTCAACAGGTCGAGCGAAACATCGTCGACAACGACACCGACACCGTCCCGCTCAAAGACGAGATCGTCTTCGTTACGCGCGTTATCGAAACTGAAGCCGTATTGAAAGCCGGAGCAGCCGCCGCCCGACACTGCGATGCGCAGCATCGCATTGCCGGCCTGTTCCTGCTCTTTGAGCATGGCGATGTGCCGGACCGCGCTGTCGGTCAACACGACGCGACGTTCCTCGATGTCGTTCACGGGTTCGGACATGTTCTCGCAACTCCAGGGCTCGCCGAATCGCTGATGCTTATCACTCAACGTATTTAGTTACGCAGCTCGATCCGGTCAAATACGGCCGGCAACAACGCCAAAGGCTAGCGGCGGTCCTGCGGCGCCGGGATCTTGCTGCCGCTGATGTTGCCGGTCGCATCGTGGCGGATTTCGGCATTCTGGTTGGGTGGGGGGCCGATCGGCGCCGGGGCCATGGTCGCCATCACCGGCGCCCCGTCCACCTGGGTTTTTGTGACGGCCACGCGCACCGCACCGCCATTCTGGCCTGGTTGCGGCTTGGCTGCATCCCAGGCGACCGCATGATTATGGGCGCCGCCCATATTGATGAAACCGCCGGTGCTGATGACGAGGGCGACGACACGCCCGGTTCTGAAATTCAAGACCACATTCTGGACGTGGCCGAGCTGATCACCATTCGGTCCGATCACCGATTTGCCGAGCAGATCCTTTTTGACATCAAAATAGGAATCGCCGGTCTTTGCCTGTTCGACCAATGCGGTGCCGGCGTCGAGCGCCTTCTGGTCAAGCTTTGTCGCAAAATGAGGAATTGGCCGCGGCTCAAACTGGAGGCTGGTCCACGCCACGGCACTTTTCTTGCCATTGTCGAACGGTTTGGCACCAGCCGGTGCGATAACCGCGACCCCAGCCGTACCCAAACGCCGATCGATGATGATGTCGGTGATCTTGGCGATCCTCGTGTCATTCGCGTTTTTGATATCGGACCCGATGACCTTGCTCGCCTCGATCTGGTCGGCGGCCGGGCTCACGGCCGGCGTTTCCGGCGGTCTCACTGCCGATCGCTCCGGCGGTCTGTTGGGAAACCCATTGTACATTTTGGGCGCCACCGAGGTTTCTGCGGCGAGACTTTCTCCGGCTAGGGCGAATCCCAATGTTACCGTCAGCAGGGCAGCCAGCGCTTGTTTGATCATGGCGGTTCTCGAGTTGCTATGACCTGCTAACCCGCGAATGGCTGATAAATTCACTGCCGGCGGGTATATGATCGTAACGGATGGGCGAACGCCGGAGTTCGAATGGCTGAAATCCTCGTCAGCGAGCCCGCCGACCTGCAGCGGGTCGAAAATGCGGACAAGCTTTCCTGCTTGGTCGCGCTCGAGCGCAAGGTGCTGTGGTTGTCGACATGGATGATTCACAACGCCAATCATCTGCGTCGCAATCGCGATGGGCTCAAGGTCGGCGGCCATCAGGCATCGAGCGCATCGGTCGCGACCCTGATGACGGCGCTCTATTTCGACGTCCTACGGCCTCAGGATCGAGTTGCGGTCAAGCCGCACGCCTCCCCGGTGTTTCACGCGATCCAATACCTGTTGGGTCATCAGACACGCGAGAAGTTGGAGGGATTTCGCGCGTTTGGCGGCGCCCAATCCTATCCATCGCGCACCAAGGACGGCGACATCGTCGACTTCTCGACCGGGTCCGTCGGACTCGGCGTCGGCATGACTTTGTTCAGTTCGATCGCGCAGGATTACCTGCGCCTGAAGGACCTCGTACCGACCGAAGACCCGCCGGGCCGCATGATTGCGCTCGCCGGCGATGCCGAACTTGACGAGGGCAACATCTTCGAGGCGTTGCTCGAAGGTTGGAAGCACGACGTTCGCAATCTGTGGTGGGTCATCGACTACAACCGCCAGAGCCTCGATGCGGTAGTCTCCGATCGGCTCTTCGGCCGCATCGACGCAATGTTTGAGATGATGGGCTGGCGGGTCATCACGCTGAAATACGGTCAGCTCCTGGAAGCCGCGTTCGCTCGACCCGACGGCCATCAATTGCGCGAGTGGATCGATGCCTGCCCGAACTCATTGTATTCGGCGCTCGTCTACAAGGGCGGCGCAGGCTGGCGCGAGCACTTGCAGCGCGATCTCAACCGCTACCCCGGCATTCGCGCAATTCTCGACGATCATGACGACGCAGAACTGCAGCGGTTGATGACCAATCTCGGCGGGCACGACATGGCCTCGGTGCTTGGCGCCTTCCACGCCATCACCGATGATCGCCCGACCTGTTTTATTGCCTATACGATCAAGGGCTTCGGACTGCCGTTCGCGGGGCACAAGGACAACCACGCCGGGTTGATGAACCTCGACCAGATGGCCGCGTTCCGCCGCAATATGGCGGTATCCGAGGGTGCGGAATGGGACCGCTTCGTTGGTCTCGACATCCCGGCCGAACGGCTCGCAGCCTTTCTCAAGGATGTTCCACTTGCCAGGTCGGCCGAACGGCGCGCCGAGGCCGGGTCGATCCCGGTGCCGGTACCATCGAGTCTGCCGGTGCCGCGAGCCGAGCGCCAATCGAACTCAAGAAGCCTTTGGCCGCCTGCTCGGCGACATCGCCGCGAGCAGTAGCGAATTGGCCGAGCGCATCGTCACGACCTCGCCCGATGTGACGGTATCGACCAATCTGGGGCCTTGGGTCAATCGCCGCGGCATCTTCGACCGCGCTGAGCGGGCCGACACATTCCGCGAAGAGAATGTCGTTTCGGCGCAGCGCTGGGGGATGTCGCCGCGAGGGCAGCACATCGAACTCGGCATCGCCGAAAGCAATCTGTTCCTGCTGCTTGCGGCGCTCGGACTATCGGGACCGCTGTTTGGTACCCGTCTATTGCCGATCGGGACCTTGTACGACCCGTTTATCAAACGCGGGCTCGATGCGCTGAACTACGCCTGCTATCAAGACGCACGGTTTATTCTGGTGGCGACACCGTCCGGGATCACCCTCGCGCCGGAAGGTGGGGCGCATCAGTCGATCGGTGAACCGCTGATCGGGATGGCGCAGCCGGGGTTGACGAGCTTCGAGCCGGCTTTTGCCGACGAATTGGCGATCCTGTTGCGCTGGGCGTTTGCCGAAATTCAGCGAGACCAAGGCGAGTCGGTCTATTTCCGGCTCTCGACCCGGCCGATCGATCAGCCGAAGCGGCAAATCGCACCGGATCTTGCCGAGTCGATGATAGAGGGTGGCTACTGGCTGCGCGAACCGGGACCTAATGCGGATCTGGCAATTGCCTATTGTGGTGCGGTGGCGCCCGAAGCACTCGCGGCATATGATGAGTTGCTCGAGGACTTGTCGCAGCCCGGACTGCTCGCGATCACCTCGCCCGATCGGCTGCACCGCGGCTGGCGCGCCGCCCAGGTGGATGGCGGAACCAGTGCCGCTGAGCGGCTATTGGCGCGGCTGCGGTCGGGGGCGGCGCTCGTCACTGTCGGCGATTTTCATCCGGCAACCTTGTCGTGGCTCGGCGCCGCAAAGCAAAACCCGATCGTGCCGCTGGGCGTCGAACGATTTGGGCAATCGGGTGACATCCCCGACCTTTATGACGCCTACGGCATCGACAAAGACGCAATCCTCGACGGTGCCGCCCGCGCCTGCCTTCTCGCGCTCGGTCGAGGTTAGAAGGTCAATCGCAGCTAAGCCCGAGCATTTTCAGGACGCGCGCTGCCAAGCTTGGGCAAAATCGCGGAGCTGGGCAGGTTCGACATCGGACACGGCCCAAAATGTCATGCCGCCCCACCTCCAGTGCACGATGTTATAGCCGTGGTACTCCGCCGTTGGCGGCAAGCTGCTGCCGTCGGCATGCGCACCCGGCCAGATATAAAGGTCGATGATGTGCTTGTCGCGCTGATAGACGAGTGCGGCCACCGGGCGGCCATCGACATAGTCGAGCCGCCCGCCCTTTAGCGGAAAGCCTACATTCTTTAGATCCTTGACCGGCGGGGCAAAATCGAGCCGCCCGTCGAACCACGGTTTGACCGTGTGCCGGTCGGTCGAGACCACGTCTTCAAGGTGCCCGGGTTGCAACGCGCGGATGTGGCTGGCGACGAGCTCTTGGGTCAGATCCGGTCCGCTCGGTGCTACGATCAGCAAGGCGAGGGCCGCAGCGCAAGCAGCACCGAGCCCAAAGCCGATACCGGCGCTCCACCAGGCGCGCATCCGTGACCGCAGCGCCCATAGCGGCGCCGTCGCCGGTGGTTGCGCCGCCGCGAGGCGCACCATGACCCGCTGACGCACATCGTTGGGGGCCGGCTCATATAATCCGCCATCCATCAACAGCCGGACGCGTTGCAATGCTGCCGCCGCCGCCTGGCAAGCCGGGCAATGCTGGCGATGAGCCGCGAGGGTGGCGGCTTCAGCCGCGTCGAGCTCGCCGTCGAATTCGGCTTGGACCAGCAGCACCTTGTCGCAATCGCGCGTTCGCAGCGTTTCATTCATTGCGATCGCTCCTGATCGGCCGCTGCCTGCAACAGCGCTCGCCGCGCTCGCCACAGGCGTGACATGACGGTGCCGATCGGCGTCTGCGTCACCTCGGCAATATCCTTGTACGACAGCTCTTCGAGCTCTCGCAGCACCAGGGTCTCGCGCAATTCGATCGGCAGGCCGCTGATCAGCTCCTGCAACCGGCGAAGGTCACGGGATTTGATCAGGACCGTCTCCGGATCGTCCTCACCCGACGGCAAATCGACGCCAGCGACGTCATCATCCTCCAACGAACCGGCGAGCGGCACGAACCGGGCGGCGCGATCGAGCTTGAGGGCGTCGTAGGCCGTGTTGCGGACGATCTGCAGCAGCCAGGCGCGCGGGTTGCCGCCTCTGAAACTTGGGAAATAGGTCAAGGCGCGCAGCATCGCTTCTTGCAAAACATCCTCGGCCGCGGTGGCATCGCGCATCAGCCAGCGCGCGAGATTGTGGGCGGCGTCGAGCTGCGGCAAGATCGCCGCCTCGAACAATTCGCGCGGTAAAGCCGGAACCTCGCTCCGCAACCCAAATGCTCGTCGGTGCCGCATCGCTGACCCGTCTCTCCGAGACCGAGCAGAGGCTACATTTATTCGCGATCAAAAATTCTTTTGCGGTGTGAGTCACTCGCACTGCGCGCGGAACCCCCGCCCCGTTTGCATCAATTGGAGCAAACGAGAAAAAGCCAACCCTCCCGACCTGTCAATGCGCCCGATACCTGCCGTCACGGCTTTCGTAAATGCTTATCCCGGCCCGCGACCCAAATCGGCCGGTCGGTCTGGGATGGGCTTCGAGGCTGGGCAAGTATTGGAATACGAGTAGGATCGATGCCATGCGTCCTTCGAGGCCTCGCTTCGCGAGGCACCTCGGGATGACGATCTTAATGCCATCAAAGGCTCACCTCATGGTGAGGAGCGTCCCCGCGAAGCCGGGGCGCGTCTCGAACCACGCACGGCGCCGATGCCACGTAATTCTTGCCCAGCCTCTTCGTCGGGCTCACCCACCCCAGAAAGGTCCAAACCGGGTTCAGGGTCGCGCTCTACCGTCCTTCGTGCCGCTGTCCACCCACCGCCTTTAGCGCATCTCCGGTCAATTGCAGCACCGTCAGCCCCGAACCAGCGCGGTCCATATTGTAGATGTAGCCGCGATCGTCGACCTCGCCCAAATCGGAAAAGGTCGCCTTGCGGCAATAATGCGAGTTCCCCTGATAAGTACCGCAACTCAGGTGCGTGTTTTTGTTTGGTGCCTGGATGAAATAGGCAACCCGTCGCGGGTTATAGGGGTCACGGATATCCCACACCTGCAGCCCGGCATTAAACATTGCGACAATAATCAGCCGCCCATAATAGGGTGGATAGATCTGACGATTGACCTCGTGGACGCCAAAACGCGACCCTTTGGCGCAAAAGTCGCCGGGAAATTGCGGAACCGCAAGGGTTGCGATCGGCCAGGGCGCCGTGTCGTTGGTGATGTCGATCAAGACCGGATTTTTCCACGGCTGACCGTGGCAATCGTTGGTCGTGTCTTCGGAGGTGACCGCCAGCAGGTCCCATTTCTGCGGTTTGCCGTCGAGAAAATTCTGCTGCGCCGCCGGCACCGGCACGCCAAAGATCGGCACCGCGGTATGCCCGCCTTGATTGGGGTTGCTGGTGATATAGCCGATCTGCGGATAGAGCAGATCGGCCTGGGTCGGGTTGTTGGCGCAGTTCGGCGAGGCTGTCGGCACCGTGCAGCCGGTCAACAGCTTGTGACGATCGACGATCTGAAAGACGCCGTTCTTGTCGACTCCATACGCAAGATAGACGCGGTTGATCTTGGCATCCGCCGAGTAAATCTGATGGACGCCGCCCGGCGGGTTGGTGACGCCTTCATAGCAATCGGGCCCGGGAGCAGAGTAACAGCTCTGTGCCGAGGCCAGATCGGCGGCCGGCTGTTGACCAACCAATCCGAACTGGCGGATGAAGACCGGCTTCGCTGGATTGCTCAAATCATAAATATAGACGTGCTGGTGCGATCCGGCTTCGTGCCATCCGTCGGTCTTGGTCTGCGAGATCGTATAGGCGATGCCGGTGTCGCATTCCCACCAGTCATGGTGGTTGGCGATCAATCCGCTGATCAATACGGTCAGCCGAAACGGTTTTGCGGGATCGGTGACGTCCCACACCTCCTGGTTGGTCGAGCCGTCGTGGCGCAGCAGGTACCAATGGTTCTTCTGCGCGTGCGGCAAGGTGTTGCCGCCGCACACTGCGATATGCGTCGAGCCACCGCCGCTCGGTGCCGGGATGTGGTGGATGAACACCGGCCTTGCCGCGTCGGTTACGTCGATCAGCGAGGTCCCGTTGTTCTCGACCTTGCCGGTCAGCGGGTTGAGCGCGCTGCCGGGACTGTCTGCCATATAGAGGATGTAGCGGCCGTTCTGGTTCTCGATCCAGCCGTCGTCGGAACTCGGCCGGCCCTGGTTATCCTGAAAGCCGACCACCTTCATGTTCCAGATCGACTCCTGGTCCCAGCTTTTGGGCGGCGGCACCGGCAATGGCGGCAGGTCCACGGCTCCGCTCTGGTCTTCGTTGAGGACGACAACCGGCACGTCCGGACCATCCGGGATATAGCGCTGCGCTGCCGCGCCGCTCGCACCAGATACGAGACCAAGACAAGCGGCAAACAGCGCCAGCACGATGACGCGGGTGCTTCGATACCAATCGCCGACGATCAATTCTCTCATACGTTCCTCTCGGCGCGATCTCAGCCCCAGGGCTCGCGTTGTGTGGTGAGGTGCTTTTCGCCTGGCGAGCAGCACTATTTTAGCAAAGCGAAGCCTAGCGTCGTGGGCGGCGGTGGTGGGTTTCATGCGGCTGCACCAATTTGCAAGAGCAGCCCAACCGGAGGACGAACCATCCTCACATTCGTCTCCCCTTGTCTCGCGCGTGATCAATCCTTGGCGCCCGCGGGCGGGGCAGTACCACTGACGCTAACCGCCACCGTCGTCGCGTCCAGCTTCCCGAGACAACTGCAACCGCCGCGGCCGCTGCATCCGGCATGCGCGCGAATTCCCGTGGAACCGGGTATTTGCTGGGAAAATTTCGGTCTGGATCAAGAAAACTCAAGCAAAATCAGATCTCCTCGTCGGTGAACTCGCGTTGCGCCACCCCATCTCGGCCATCTTTTCCTTGATCACGCACGCGACTTCGGGGTCAGGGTGCGGTCGCCCGGCTCGTAGCGAAACCAGCCCGCACCGGTCTTTTGCCCGAGCTGGCCCCTTTCGACGATCGCGTCGGCGATGGAATTCGGCAATTTGCGGTAATCAGGGTTTTACACTGTTGCTACCCGCCGGACATTTGGATCGCGCGCATGCCCGAGCCAGCTTAAGCGGCGGCCGGAGGAACCTCGGCGGCGATCTTGTGGGCCAGCTCGGCTTCGGCGCGGGCCAAATCATATGCCATCTGGAGGCGCAGCCAGATCGCGGCCGAGCCGCCGAAATAGCGGGCAAGCCGCAACGCGGTTTCGGGCGTGATCGCCCTTTGGCCGCGCAGGATCTGACTGATCCGAGACGCCGGCAGCCGCAATGCGAGCGAGAGGGCGTGCGCGGACAGGCCGCGCGCCTCTAGCTCGTCTTTCAACAATTCGCCCGGGTGCGGCGCCGGCCCGGCGAGCGCGCGTGTGCGGACGATCGCCATCGGGTTCTCCTTTTAGTGGAGTTAGTGGTAATCCACGATCTCGACATCCCAGGCGTGACCGTCCCGGAACGCGAAGGTGATCCGCCATGGTCCGCCGGCCGAGATCGCCCACTGGCCGCGGCGCCCGCCGCGCAGCCGGTGAAGGCCGACCGACTTGAGGCCGGTCAGGTCTTCGAGGCGCCCGGCCTCGTCCAGCAAACGTAGGCGGCGCCGCGCCACGGCTTCGTCGAGGCCGGGAAAACGGCTCCTTCCTTCCTCCGCGAAGCGCGGTGTCGCTCGGTTCGCCCATGACTTGATCACCCTGGTCATCATATGGGACGTGTCGCGTTCAACGTGAACAGGTTTACGCCTGCCGTATAACCTATTTTGGGCAGCCGAACCGTCCGAATATCGCCGTTTGCCTCTGCGCGCCGGTTACATCGGGCGGGTGGGTTTGGCCTCGCGGAAGGGGGTGTTGGTTTCGGCAAGACGCCGGAGGAATGGCGAGGGAGCCCAGCGCTCGCCATATTGCTGGTGCCAGGCTGCGATCTGACGATAAACCTCGCCGACTCCGATCGTGTCGGCCCAATACATCAGCCCGCCGCGATAGCGCGGGAAATTAAACCCGTTCAACCACATCACATCGATGTCGCTGGCGCGGTAGGCCTTGCCCTCGTCGAGGATGTGGCAGGCCTCGTTGACCGAGGCGAACAGCAGCCGGCGCAGGATCTCCTCGTCGGTGAACTCGCGCTGCGGAATCCCGAGTTCTGCTGGCCTTCTCCTTGATCAGGCGGGCGAGTTCGGGGTCGGGATGCGGGGTGCGGTCGCCCGGCTCGTATTTGAACCAGCCGGCGCCGGTCTTTTGCCCGAGCCGGCCCATTTCGACGACCATGTCGGCGATCGGCATCTTGCGGTAGTTCGGGTTCTCCGCCGCCCGCCGCTGCCGGCTGTCATAGCCGATGTCGAGCCCCGACAGATCGGCGGTGGCGAACGGTCCGATCGGATAGCCGAAATCGACCATGACCTTGTCGATCTGCTCCGGCAGCGCCCCCTCCTCGACCATGATGTTCATCTCGGTGCCGAAGGGGGTGCGGCTGCGATTGGCGACAAAGCCATCGCCATTACCGGCCATCGCACTGATCTTGCCGATCTTGCGCCCCAAATCCATCGCCGTCGTCAAGGTATCGGGCGCGCTCTTCTCGCCCTTTACGACTTCGAACAATTTCATGACGTTGGCCGGCGCGAAGAAATGCGTGCCCGCCACGTCCTGCGGCCGTTTGGTCGCATTCGCCATGATGTCGATGTCGATGCCCGATGTATTGGTATAGAGCAGCGCCCCCGGCTTCATGACTTCATCGAGCTTTTTGAAGACTTCTTCCTTGACCGGGATGCGCTCAAACACCGCTTCGATGACGACGTCGCAGCCTTTGATGTCGTCGTAGCTGGTTACCGGCTCGATCAGCGAGAGCCGGCGGTTCATCTCGGCCTCGGTCAGACTGCCGCGGCGCACGCTGGTCTGGTAGTTGGCGCGGATGCGCGCCAAACCGCGGTCGAGCGCCTCTTGGCTGACCTCGAGCAGTTTCACCGGAAAGTCGAACTCGGCAAAGCTCATCGAAATGCCGCCGCCCATCGTGCCGGCACCGACGATCGCGGCGGTTTTGATCGGACGCAGCGGCGTGTCGCGCGGAATGTCGGGGAGCCGCGCCACCTCACGCTCGGCGAAAAACGCATAGCGCAAGGCCCGCGCCTCGGCCGAGTTTTCGAGCTCGTCGAACATTTCACGCTCGCGGCGGATGCCCTCGTCGAACGGCATCGTGCAGGCGGCTTCGACCGCGGCGATGCAATCATAGGGGGCCTTTTGGCCGCGGGCGCGGCGCGCGATCGACCGGCGCATCGCATCGAAAATGCCGGGGTCGGTCTTGGCCTCGGCGAGCTTTTCGTCGTGATCGCGGATGCGCGGCAACGGGCGCTTGTCGGCGATGCGGCGGGCAAAGGCGATCGCCGCCTCGCGTAGATCGGCGCCCTCGGGAACAATCTCGTCGATGATGCCGAGCCGATGCGCTTCCTCGGCCGGGACATGCCGGCCCGAGACGATCATGTCCATTGCCGCCTTGGGGCCGATCAGCCGTGGCAGGCGCTGGGTCCCGCCGCTCCCCGGCAATATGCCGATCAAGACTTCGGGCAATCCGACTTTGGCGCTTGGGACGGCGATGCGGTAATTCGAGGCGAGTGCCAATTCGAGCCCGCCGCCCAGAGCATAGCCATGGATCGCTGCGACGACCGGCTTCTGGCTCGCATCGAGCACCTGGTGCGGGCGGCGGCCCTCCACCGGCGGCGGGCGGTTGGTGCCAAAGGTGCGGATATCGGCGCCGGCGATAAAGCTGCGCCCGGAGCCGATCAGCACCATAGCGCGGATCGTCGGGTCGGCGTTGCCGCGCTCGACACTCTCAACGATGCCTTCGGGCACACCCGGCGAGAGCGCGTTGACCGGCGGGTTGTCGATCGTGATGACGCCGATCCCGTCGACATTCTCAAAGCGCACCAAATTGTTTTCCGGCATATCTGCGTCCCTCCTGGCTTGAAGGCGGCCGACAATCGACGGTAACAGTTACAGCATCCCCACCGGCCGTCCGCGTTACAAATAGAACGCTAAAAAACCGTACGCCAAAATGGACGAGTTGGAAAAGGGATAGACCGGCAGACAAAGCTGACTTTACGCGAGATTGGAAGGTGTCGGCCTTGATGCAGCATGATCTGCTGCCGACCCGATGCGACTTTGAGTGCGGCGGCAAGGCAAAGGAGCGCAGTTATAGGTCAAAGCCAAGCCCATGACCATTCGCAGTCTACCAAGCGAGGACCGTCGCTTGGCACGTAGGGCAGCTCAGCCGATCTTTAAAAAAGCGATGCCTGATCGCGCCGGCACCTGCGCGATAACTGCGATGTTCTGCTTCGCAAGGCCGCTATTTGCAATACTCGTAAAATTAGATCAATTTCCAGTAGAAATATCGCCGCAAGATCCACGTTAAAAGGCGTTGACTTTTTAACGTTAACGCTGCTCAGTCGGAACATTAGACGCGACAGCGATTACGAAGCCGAAAAGGCTCACTCTATCGCCGCGAACGGGAGGACAGCGTGAGAACCCAGGTTACCGATCGTCTGGTGGTTCTCGGGTCTTATCGAACCTTGTCCCCGCACATCTTGTTATTACACTGTAGATGTGGGTTGAATTCCGCCTCGACGAGGACAGTTGTAATAATATTATTCATTATATTTACTGCGTTACCGGTAATTTTATTTGATCATTTACCTCTTGTCGATTATCCTAATCATCTTGCTCGTCTTCAGATTCATAAAACTTTATGGTCAAATATTTACCTCGCGCAGTTTTATGAATTTCACTGGAGGTTCACTCCTTACCTCGGGTTAGATTTGCTTGCCGCCCCATTTATCTCATTTCTTTCGGTGGATGTGTCAGGGAAAATTGTAATAATCCTTACGTTCACCATCATTTACGTCGGAGCGATCTTGCTGGATCGGGAATTAAATCCAACTAATTGGGGCCCGTCTATATTTGCTGGTATATTTCTCTACAATGGCGCGTTTAACTGGGGGTTCATAAATTATATCATAGGCAGCGGATTTGCGATTTTGGCGTTTTGGATCTGGATACGGTATCGTGAAAAAGTATCGAGCATTTCTATTGCTGGATTTGCCGTATTGGGGGCAATCGTTGCCATAATGCACTTTTATGCATTGGGAATTTATGCGGTATGCGTTGCCGGTTACGAGTGTTCAGTATTCTGGGAGAAGCTGAGGATTGACCGACGATTGCGGATTTCGTTTTTCAGAATACCAGCCCAGGCAGCGATAAGCATCATGGTGCCGATGCTGGTGATGCTCAGCCCAGTGTCGAGCGGTCATGGAGCGTTGGTCTGGGGCCGATCATGGGGGTCACAGACATTCTGGGACTCAGTTGTCAAGTGGAAGGTCGAAGCGCTCGCCTCGCCAATTTATTTTCACCACTTTCTCGAGAAGCCACTGCTTCTTGCCGTGTGTGCGATCCTTGGCTGGGGTCTGGCGGCTCGAACATTGGTCGTAAACGCGCGGATGGTGATCCCTTTGGCAGCATTTGGGTTGATCTTTATAGCCATGCCGTCCGAGCTTTGGGGAGCGTCTTTCGCCGACTATCGGTTACCCTCTGCTGTGGCGTTCATCGCATTGGCAAGCCTCGGTTGGGGAGACACATCGCGGGTGCGAATTGACGTAGCGTGTCTGCTGCTTTCTTTGTGCCTTATCGTCCGCGTTGGGTCGGTAATAGCAATTTGGCAACCTGCGCAGCCGATTATTGAGGAATATGACACGGCATTACAGTTGCTTCCGCCTGGATCGCGGCTTTTTTGTATGATGGACAGCAACGCTTGGAGCTTTCCGCCGCTGGTGCACGCACCTGTCCTCGCCGCCGCAAAACGCGGCGTATTCGAGCCTTACACCTTTACCGACCACGGCGAAGGGCTGCAGTTGCTGAAAAAAAGAGAGCCCATCCCAACGAGTATTCGGGATTTTGATTACCTGCTTGAGATCGGCCATCCTCACGTCAAAATTCCGACCGGCTTTTTGTTGAACGATATCGGACGCGGACGAACTTTCACATTGTATCGGATCGATCGCGAGACTGCTAAGGAGCGATAGGATAATGGAGGGAAGTCAAAGGCGAATTCTATTTATACTTTGAATAACGAGGTTACTGTTGAGGCTTTACTCTGAGCATCCATCAGTTTGGTAGGTACTCCCATAGCTTCGGGGGTGGGAGGCATTTGAGGAGGAGTTTGATGGCGCGCCGGATGCCCCGCGTGAACCAGGAGAGCCTTCCGCGGGCGAGCTTGGCAGGCTGACGATCCGGTCGTTTTTTTCGGCCGGGATTGGGTGCCGGGATTGGGGGGTTGGCTTGATCCCCCATGCCGGTCGAGACCGCCCGATAGAGGGCCAAGGACATGACCAGGATCAGCCCTTCGACAAGCTCAGGAGGCGAGACGGTCGGGATAGCGCAGATGGGTCTGTTCGCGGCCGACCCCCCGCGATTTGAAGTCGGAAACCATGGGCGCGATGCCCAGCGCGCGGTGTACCCCAGGGTGGTGAGATATCCCGGCTTGGCCGACATGGCGATGATCCAGGGCTCGGCGTGTCCGGGATCGCGAATGATGCCGATATTGGTGGTGACACGCTTGCCGGTGAGGGCGACAGCCTCGAAATAATGGCAGCCGGACTTCCGCCCAGACGACGATCCCGTTCACCTGGGCCACGGCGCGATCCCACCTCAGAACGAACGCGGAATCGTTGCATCATACCCGGTTTCAATTCGTCAACCCCATCATCGCGGGAAACTGATGAGTGGCGAGGGTTTGCGGATTAATTAGAGCGAATTGTAATTGAATTGACGTCCGGTTGAATGGTGCTTGACTTGAACAAACCGAACGCCTGCGTAAGGAAATCGTGAAGAATTGCGAAATCCAAGGTTTTTAGACTGCGCCAATATATTACAGAGCCGCGGCGGCAAGCCGATCGCAATGACGCCGCGGGCGACTGGATTACGCCGCGGCTTTGCGATTGATCGCAAGCCGGGCATCGACCTCGGCCACAGTCTGGTCGACAATCGGATGGCGCATCCCGAATTGCGCCCCGATCATTTGCACCAACCGATCAGTTCGCTCGATATTGGGGGCGCCATTGAACAACGCGCGGGCGGCGGAAGACGGCCGCACCAGATCGTTTGCCGCGGCCGCGTATTTTTCAAACGGGACTAAATCGTCGGGCGCGGCCCCCAATTTCCGACACACCTCGCATACCCAGTCATAGACCGAGCGCGAGGCGTTAAGGTCGCCATGCACCGCATCCTTGATATCGATCGCGGCATCCTTGGTCACGCAGCGGTAGTTGCCGGTCAACAGCATCGCCCATTTGGCGAGCGGCACGAAAATCAACTCGTGCACCTTGAGCTTGACCGGCAAATCAATCGGGCGGCCATCGCCGGGGTCGTAGCGCACCGCCTCAATCTCTCGCTGCATCTGCTTGAGGATTGCGGTCGGGCTATCCGACTCGAAGCGCGCCGCTTTGAAATTCGTCGGCAACGTCACCTGCAATACGTTTATCTTTTCCCCCGGCGGGCGGATCGCCTGCGGGTCCGGGCTGCACAGGGTCAAGAGGCCCGGTTCGAAATTGTTCCATACGTTGGCGTCCGTATAGCACCCACGAAGCCGATCAGCGTCGAGACCAGGGATCCGCTTCAGATACGGCAGGGGCGGCATGTTCATGATCGACATACACGGGACCCGTGCCCTCGCCGTCGCATCCAGCAACTCGCGTACACCGGGCGAGCGGTATTGTGGCTCCTGCATCGCCAGCACCACGAGGTCGTAATCGGTCGGGTTGACCGCTCCCGGTCCGGCGGCCCGCAGGCTCCCCGGCAACTTTCGCAGAGTCGAGTTCGATCGGTTCCTTGCGACCGCGGATCGGCATACGCACCCGGGCGCCTTCGCTGTTGAACGCCTCGACCTCAGCCGGCAGGCACACCAGCATGATCTTATGGCCGCCAAACAGCAGCTTCGTTGCGAGCAGCGATCCGTAGGACGCACCCATCATCAATACGTTGTATGTGGTCATCTGACCTCCTCGATCCGGGCCGCTATGTTTGATGCGACGATGCCGGATGGACGCTTTTTAGACAAGCGTCATTCAGCCGTCTCGGCTTCCTGCGCAAGTATGGCGGCGAGACCGGCGCGGTAATCTGGATAGCGCAACACGACGCCGAGCTCGCTCTTGATCAACGCGTTGCGGACGCGCTTGTTGTCGTCATAAAAGCTGCGCGCCATTTCCGACAGCCCGGCCTGGGCAAATGGCACCAGGGGCGGCGGGCCGATGCCGAGGAGCCGGGCGGCGTGTGCGATGACCGCTTCGGGCGGCGCCGGCTCGTCGTCGCAGACATTGTACACGGCGCCCGGCCGAGGATGCGCGATCGAAGCACGCAGCACCTGCGCCAGATCGTCGACGTGAATGCGCGAAAACACTTGGCCGGGCTTGTCGATGCGCTTTGCAGTACCGGCACGCAATGCCGCAAACGGGCTGCGGCCGGGCCCATAAATTGCCGCGAGCCGGAAGATGTGGACCGGGAGACCGCGGTTGCGCCACAAATCAAGCCAGGCTTGCTCGGCCTCAACCCGCCGCCGGCCGCGTTCGCCGGTCGGCCATAGGGCCGAGGTCTCGTCGACCCAATCGCCGCCGCGGTCACCATAAACCCCGGTTGTCGATAGATAACCGAGCCAGGCGAGACCGGGTAATGCCGCAAGATCGTCGCCGTGCCGATCCAGCGTTGGGTCGCCGGCGGCATCGGGTGGAATCGAAACCAGGACATGGGTGACGCCGCGCAAGGCATCAGCGGGCAGCGGCCGGTCGCGATCAAAGATTTCGGCGGCAAATCCGAGTGCGCGCAGCCTCGCGACCTGATCGGTGGTGCGGCTGGTGCCGGCGATCATCCAGCCCTCGCCGGCCAGCTGACGCGCAAGCGCCAGCGCGCTGTAGCCAAATCCAAAACAGAACAGGTGTGCGCCGCCCGGCTGCACCATCACGATGCCCGCCGCTCGAGCACCGGGCTGGCCGCACCCGTTGCCGGCTCGTGTTCGAGGGTTGCGGCTATGCGTTTTTGCTTGGCCCAGGTGAACGCCCAAAAGCCGCAAGAGACGACAGCGCCGACCGCGAGCGGCAGCCGCAGCCCAAAGCGTTCGCTCAGCGATCCCATCAGCACCGCCCCCAAGGCCGGTCCGCCACGAAAAATCATCCCGTAGAGCGCCATGATGCGCCCGCGCATGCCGATCTCGACCGCGGCCTGGATCAAGGTCTGAGCGCCGATGCCGGTGATCGTCATCGCACAACCCGCAAGAAAGACACAGGGCAGCGCCAGGTAGAATTGATCGGTCGCGGTGAAGCCGAGGATCGCCAGCGAAATCAGCAACGTGTTGCCGAGCACGACTCCGGTCAGACCGGCGATCCCCGGCCGCAACAACAGCCAGGCCCCGCCGCAAATGGCGCCGAGCCCGACGGTCGAAGTCAACATCGACAATCCTGCCGGCCCACGGGCGAAGACGCGATCGGCAAACCCCGGGAAAAGTTCGACAAAACCGCGGGTGCCGATCGTCGTCACGGTGAACAGCATCAGCATCGGCGCAATGCCGGGATGGCGGGTGGCATAGGAATAAGCCTCGGCCGAGGCGCGCAGCACGCTTTGCGTTGCGCCCACCGGCAATGCCGGCAGGCCGCGCAGATTGGTCATCGCAACGAGAAATACGAGGTATGTGACGGCGTTGACGGTAAAGGCGGCGCCGACGCTGATTTTGGCGATAACGATCCCCGCTACTGCCGGCCCGACAAAGCGCGCCGAATTGAAGATGATCGCGTTGATCGCCAAGGCCGAGCTTAGGGCCGGCCGATCGACCAGGGTCGGGATCAGCGCCAGCCGCGAGGGCTGCGCCATGGCGTTGAACACGCCCAGCAATAAAGTCAGCGCGAACAACAGCCAGATCGATATCGTCCCGGTATAGACGAGAACGGCGAGCAGGATCGCCTCGATGCTGCCCGCGATTTGCGTCACCCGAATGATGCCGACACGGTCGCGCCGGTCGGCCAGCGCTCCGGCGAGCGGGCTCAAAAATACGACCGGGAAAAACTCGGCCATCGACATGACGCCGAGCCAGGTTCCCGAATGCGTCAAGGTCCAGGCGAGCCAGCCAACCGATACCCGCTGCATCCAAATGCCGATCAGCGACACGGCATTGCCGCTCGCATAGATGCGATAGTTGCGATGGGCGAAGGCGCGTGTCGCGTTGCCGAGGCCGCCCGGGAAGAGACGAGCAAGATCGAGAGCCAAAATGCGGTTTGTTCCGAAAAACCAAAAGCGAAGCTCGGATCGTACCCTGTCGCCCAATTCCGCGGCAACGGCCGGCTGTGCTATGGAGACCTGGATCGGAGGGGAAATGGGGTCAATTCGATGGTCAGCTCGGAGTTGCGGGTTTTGGCATAGCCTAGCTTTGCTGACTTTGATGCTGCATGCTGGTGCGGCGGCGGCAGCCGACCTGACAGGTCCCGCCCTGCCGCCCTCGCCGAACGCTATGCAGAGCGTTTCGCCGCCATCGGCGGATGCTGACGCTGACACCTATAACCGCTGTATGAAGCTCGCGCATCAGGACCCGCACGCCGCGCAGAATCTCGCCGAGAGCTGGCGAAAACGCGGTGGCGCTCATCCAGCCGAACATTGCGCTGCGGTGGCACTAATCTCGCTCGGCAAATACAAAGAAGCGGCAACCGCCTTGCAGGCCCTGGCGCAGTCGATGACGACAGCCCCCGCGAGCTTGCTCGCCGGTGTCCTCGACCAGGCCGCGCAGGCTTGGCTGCTTGCGGGCGACGCGAAACGCGCGTTTGAAGTAGCGCGCGAAGCGGCGGCATTGGCGCCGCACGATCCCGAGATCGTGATCGACCGCGCCGAAGCGGCGGCAGCAGCCGGGTATCTCGATGGCGCCATCGCCGATCTCGATCGCGTGCTGAAGGCTGATCCGAACCAGGTCGATGCGCTGATCTATCGCGCCTCGGCCAATCGCGCGCTCGACCGCCTCAACCCGGCGCGCCGCGATATCGACAAGGCGCTGGCGCTGGCGCCGCATTCGCCCGCGGCGCTGCTCGAGCGCGGCAACATCCGCCGGCTCGAGGGCGATCTCGACGGCGCCCGCCGCGATTGGGACGAGGTCGGTCGGGTCGCACCGGGAAGCCCGGAAAATCGTGCCGCGCGCGCGAATATCGAGCATTTGTCGCAAGCGCTCGACGCGGCGCCGCCGACAGCGCCGGCCGGCAACGGGACGGCGCGGTGAGCCCCCGGGATCGTCTCCAATTGTCGCGTCGGCATGTTCTCGCCGGCGGAACTCGCGACGTTCGGCGCCGGTATCGCCGTGCCGGCGATGGCGCCGCTACAGGCCGCCGAAGCCGAGAGTTTGAAGCGCTTGGCGGCCGAAAAGGGGCTGATTTACGGCACGACAATCTCGGCGAAGCAGATCATTCATGATCCCGCCTTCGTTTCTCTGGTGGAGAGCCAGGCCGGGCTCGTTGTTCCCGAAAACGATATGAAATGGCAGGACATCAATTTGGGCGCGCCCGGCAAGGACGATTACAGCCGGGCCGACACCATTGCCGGCTTTGCGGTCGAAAGCGGCATGGCGCTGCGCGGTCATAATTTGTTGTGGTATTTCCGCACTCCCTCCTGGTTCTTCACGCTTCCCGATCGTGCGGCGAAAGAGCGCGCGGTCGTCGATCGGATCACGACTCTGGCCGGGCGCTATCGCGGCATCATCCACAGCTGGGACGTCGTCAACGAGCCGATCGAGCCAAAGGACGGGCGCCCCGACGGGTTGCGCAAGGCCGTGTTTCTCGAGGCTTTGGGGCCGGGTTATCTCGATCTCGCCTACCGTTTGACGCACGAGGCCGATCCCGGAGCTCGCCTGGTCGTCAACGAATACGATATCGAACTCGACGCGCCGGAGCACGAAGCCCGCCGGACGGTGTTGCTCGCTCTATTGGAGCGGATGCAGAAGGCGGGCACACCGGTTAATGCGGTCGGCATCCAGGCGCATTTGAGTGCGGTCGGCGGCCCGCCTTTTTCTGCAGAGAAATTCCGGGCGTTTCTTGCGAAGATCGCCGCCCTCGGATTGACGATCCAGATCACCGAGCTCGATGTAACTGACGAAAATGCCCCGGCCGATGATCGCTGTTCGCGATCGCCTTATCGCCGATTGCTATCGCCGGTTTCTTGACGCCGCACTCGACGAGCCGGCAGTAAAGATGGTCGTGACTTGGGGATTGGCCGACCGGCACAGCTGGATCGTGCGCCATGAGACCAACCAGGCAAAGTGGCGCAAGGATGGGTTACCATCCCGGCCATTGCCGTTCGATACCGATCTGCAGCCCAAGCCCGCCTTCACCGCACTGGCCGAGGCCTTCAGACACGCACCGACGCGCACCCCGGACTGATACAGCAAGAACCAATCAGAAGGTTGCGCGCAAGCCGACTGTAACCCCGATCGGCGCTGCCGGGCTGTAGCTGCGCGGATTATTGGCGCCCGGAACCTGCACGATCGGGATCGCCGAGGTCTGCGAAAACGTGCCGTATGTGTAATAGGTGACATTGAAGGCGTTCTGCAGAAGGGCGAATAGCTGCAGGTTCTTTGTGACCTGATACTGGGTATGGAGATTGACGACGAAATAGGGCGGGGTCGGCGCCGTCAGATTGGCCTCGTCGCCAAAGAGATACTGGCCGCTGGCATAAATGCCGCTGCCGCCGATCGTCCAGGCATCAGTTAGTTTATAATCGACCCCGAGTTTCAATAAATTTGCTGGGATACCGGGCAGGCGATCACCGGGTTGGACCTGGATATTGCCGTTGACGTCGGCAGCCGGGTTGTTCTCGCTCGATGCAGTAAATCCGGTCTGGAATTGCGCATCGATGTAGGAATAGGCGAGCCAGGCGAGCCATCGTTCGGTTTTTAACTGCAGGTTGATATCGAACCCCTGGCGCAAGGTCGAGCCGACATTCTGAAAAAACGCGCGGCCTTGGATCGGGCTGTTGACGAACAGGATGTCGTTGTCGAGGGTCGTGTGATAATAGGCGAGCTCAGCCGACAAAATCCCCCCGGGAAACGGGTGAACCCGGCCGCGCAATCCGGCTTCGACCGTGTGCGCCACGACCTGCTGCAAATTGGGATCGCCGACAAAAAAATTGGCGAGACTGCATGGACTTGTTGCGCTGGCGCAGGTTAGCTCTTCCGGGGTCGGCGCCCGGTTGGCCTCGGCGTAGCTGGCATAGGCGCTGACGTCAGGCAGGAACTTCCAGGTCAACCCACCCGCCGGATTGAAATGACCATAGCTGTGATTGCCGCTGAGCGCCGTGCCGAGTTGGTCGCTGAGATTGATTTGGGCGAAATTGTACCGCCCGGCGGCATTGGCCGACAGGGATGGCGTGATATCGAATGTATCGGTGAAAAACGCGCCGTAATAAGCATTGGATACTGAGACACGTACCGGTGCTATCGATCCGTCTGGCTGATCGATCGTGACGCCCGGGCCGATAAAAAACGCGACTGTCTGGAGTCAGCCCGCCAATCTCGGTGCTGGCTCCGAACAAGGTTTGGCCGCCGTCAAAGCTGATGCCGGCGATCAGCTGGTTGGAATGGCCGAACACCGCGCGGCGATTGGTCAATTGCAGCGCTGCGCCATAGCCATGCGTATTTGTCGATTGCTGGTCGAGATCGGAATAGGGACCGCCACTCAGAAAATCGGTGATCGGATTGCCATCTCGGCCGATCGCATAAACGCCGGGGCTGACGCATAGAAACCCTGAGCCGTCATTGCACGGCGTCGCATCGGGCACGTTACCATTTGCCACTTTCTGCAGCAGATACTCGGCATATACATTGCCCTGCAATGAGGTATTGTCGGAGATCTGGTAGCTGGTCGTCAGATTGACTTGGGTATATTGATTGGTGATCAGATTGGGGGCAGTGAATTGTGCCGCGGGATCCACCGCCAAGAGCTGGACCGGAGAGGTTCCGGGGCCGTTAAGGCGGTTATTGGCGGCTATGACATTGACATGGAGTTCGCCACGATCGCCGCGCCAGCCGATATCGGCATAAAGATTGGCGAGATCGGTTGATTGCAGATCGCGCCAGCCGCCCTCGTGCAAGCCGTTGACGGCGAGATAGGCGGCGGTGTTGCCGGTCTGCACGCCGGATTGCGTTTCGCCCTGGTAAAGACCGAACGAGCCGCCGAGAGCATCGATCTCGGCGCCGTGATAGGTAAACCCATTCTTCATCTGCACCGCGAGTGCACCGCCCAGCGCGTTCAGACCAAAGACTGGGTTCGAGCCCAGCAGGTCCATGCGATCAATCGCGATGCTCGGGAGCAAGTCCCAATTGACCGTATCGCCGAACGGCTGGTTGAACCGCGCGCCGTTGACATATACCGCGAGCCCTTGGGGAGTGCCCTGCAGCGGCGAAGCCTGGAAGCCGTGATAGAATAGACTCGGTTGGAACGGGTTGCCGGCGGCCTGGTCGAGCGTCACTCCCGGCACTTGGTCGTTTAGCGCGCCCAGGGCATTGGGGTAACCGGCGCGGCTGATGTCCTGAGGATTAAGAACGTAATTCGCTGCCGGCACTTTGTTGCGATCCACGCCGGATCCGAGCAGCGGCGTCGCGGCAACGACCTCGACTGTCGGCAAAGTGATCGTCTGGTCTGCCGGAGCCGGCGCGTCAGCCGGCGACTGCTGCGCCAACGCCGAACCGGATACGATCGTCAGCACCGCCGTGGCTGCGCTCAGCGTGAGTCTTTGATCGGCCATTCGCGGCATCCCTCCTCCCGCGTGCCGGATGAACCCATTTGAGCGACAGATCCGGCATGGATGCTTTCTAAACGCGCTGACGGAGCTGGTGGCAGGCTTCTTTCGTCCGCCCCCGTGGGCTAAAATCTCCCAGGATAGAGGATAATCGGCAACGCCCTTTGGTGCGCGGGATGGCAATGGCGGGTGAGGAGGCGGCGATGAAGCTTTATGGGTACTTCCGGTCGTCAGCGGCGTTCCGCGTTCGCATCGCGCTCAACCTGAAAGGCCTCTTCTACGACCAGGTCCCGATCCACCTGCGGCGCAATGACCAGGCCAAGCCGGACTATCGCGGTGTCAACCCGCAGGGTTTAGTGCCGGCGCTCGAGATCGACGGACACACGCTGATCCAGTCGCTGGCGATCATCGAATACCTCGATGAGACCCATCCCGATCCGCCGCTGCTGCCATCGGCGCCGGCGGATCGGGCGCGGGTGCGGGCGCTGGCCGAGATCGTCGCTTGCGACATCCACCCGATCAACAATCTGCGGGTCCTCCGCTACTTGATCCACACCTATGGCCGCAGCGAAGGCGATATCGGCGCCTGGTACAATCACTGGATCGATGCGGGTTTTCAGGCCCTGGAAGCGCTGCTCGCCGCCGATAAACGCACCGGTGTTTTCTGTCACGGTGACCAACCGGGGCTCGCCGACATCGCTCTCGTTCCGCAAGTGGTCAATGCCGAGCGCTACAAGCTCGACATGGCGCCCTATCCGACAATCGCGCGCATCTTCGCGGGCTGCATGAAGCTGCGGCCGTTTCAGGACGCGCATCCCGATAATCAGCCCGACCGCGAACCCTGACGGCTATTTTTTGCGGGCGTCGGAGACCATGCTCTTCAATGTGTCGAGATCAACCGCCCCCGGCACCACTTTGTCCCCGATGACGAATGCCGGCGTCCCGTGGATATCGAGCGCGTCGGCAAGCTTCATGTTATCCTTTATCGTCCGCGCGATTTCCGGCGAGGCCATGTCGCGTTTGAGCTTGTCGACATCGAGCCCCACCGAACCGGCGATCCGGTAGACCATGTCGTCGGTGATGTTGCCGCGAGCCTCCATCATCGCGTCGTGAAAGGCGTCGTATTTACCCTGCCGCTGCGCTGCGAGGGCGGCATGAGCGGCGGTGACCGATACCGGCCCGAGGATCGGGAATTCCTTGTAGACGAGGCGCAGATTCGGATCCTGCTTCAGCATCGACTCGAGTGATGGCTCGACCTGCTTGCAGTAGGGGCAGCGGTAATCAAAGAACTCGACGATCGCTACATCGCCCTGCGGATTGCCGCCGACCGGTGTCGACGGGTCGCTGAATACCTGCTTCTTGTATTCGGTCACGGCTTGCGAAGCCTTGGCGTCGTCGTCGTGGTGCAGCTTTTCTTCGGCTTTGCGCAGTGCTGCGATCAAAACATCGGGATGCTGCATCAGGTAGTCGTGGATGATCAATTCAATTTCCTGACGTTGCGGCGGCGCACTGGTATCGGCCGCCTAGCGGCCGAAACTCCAGCACCACGCCGCGGCAGCGAACCCGGCGACAACCACCAGGATTGCAGACCGCACAGCAACCGGCATCTTTATCAACTCCGTTTCCCGCAAAGAGAGGCGTTTGAACGGCGGCCACCCTCCGCCAGCAAGCTCAGCAGCGTCAAGTTGCTTGGTCAGTAGTGGCAGCCGCCGGGCTGGCGGCGGGCATAGGTAGCGAGGAACCGTCAGGCCGGAGCGGTATAGCGGCGGGTTATGGCGTCTCTGATCCGCGTCCGGCTCTCGACCGCATTGAGAGCCCGATCGCTCTCGATCTCGGCAACCTCGGCGGCGAGGTCGTCATCTTTGATCTTCTCGCCGATCCAACGCGAATAATCGCCGGCGTGCAGATGATGCAGCCAGGTCCGATCGTCGACGCCGTCGGCGATCTGCAAGAACAGGTTCAGGTTTTGGGCGCGCAGGTTGAGGCGCTTGTCGGGGCCGCGGAAATAAAAGCTTGCGTCGGCGCCGAGTTCGCCCTCGGCATATTTCTTCTGGTGGCGCAAATGCTCGGTATGTGGCCGGATCGTGCGGACACGCCGGGCCCACTCGGCGCCGCGCTGCCAAAACAGGGCTTCGCCGCGCGCCAGCGGCCGCTCGTCTAGCCGCGGCGCCCGATCTCCCACCCGCTCGCAAAACTTGCGAAGCGCCTGCGCCGCTGCATCACCAACCGTTAAGACTTGTCGTACCGTCTCGAGCGCTGGCAGTGCGATGTGGTCGGGCTGCACGGTGACGAGGATGCTGGCAGCAAGCTGCTGCGGCAAGGTGATCGGCGCAGTGCCGAGGTCGGATGGCAGCATGTGATGCGCCTCGTCGATCAGCACCCAGTGCGGTCGAGCGATCTGCGCCCGCAATTTGGTTAGCTCCGGCAGTATCGCGGCAAAAAATTGCGGCCGCTCCGCAACTTCAATACCGGTCAGGCTGACGACGACGCTGTCCTGTGGGCGCGCCAGCAATTCGAGCACTTCGCCGAGCCTCGGCGGGGTTTTAGGATCGCCGACGGTGACCGCGCCGGCAAATCCGGCAAAATCCCCCTCCGGGTCGATCACGCAGTATTGGAAGCCGCGCTCGACGAGGCGTTCGAGAATGCCGTTCGCGATTGTCGACTTGCCGCCGCCCGACGTCCCGGCGATCAGCAAGCCGCCGGAGTGAGGATGAAAATTGATGGCCGCTTCGTTTTCATCGACGACCAGCGGCACGCGCCGCCGCTCGGTGACTGCGACGGTCTCGGCAAGGTCGCTGGCGATCAGTTGCCGGATCAATTCGGCGACGCCCGCGCCCCGTGCCGCTGTCGTCACGATCTCGGCGTCTTCCTTGACCATCGGCAGGGCATTGGCGACCGCGACGGCGCAGCCGCAGGCGCGCAAAAAAGCGTGGTCGTTCTCTGCATCGCCGATGCCGACGACATTTAGCGGCGACAGCTGGAGTCGTTCCAAGGCTGCCGCCAAGCCGCTGGCTTTGTTAACGCCTGATGGCAACACCATCACGGCGCCCTTGTTGAAGATGATCTGCAGCTCGAGACCCAATTCGCGGATCGCCTGCAGAACGATTTTTTCGTTCGGTTCCCAGGTGGCAACGATGCTGCGGCCGATCGAAAGCGGGCTGACCCGATGTTTCTTCAGCCAGTCGAGAAAGGCGGCGGGTGGCGCGGCGCCGAGCGCGGTTTCCGTTTTGCTGGCTGGCTCGTAGAGCAGAGCGCCATTTTCGGCGACCACGAGATCGAACAATTCGATCTCAGGGAAGACCCGCTGTAGGTCGAGCAATTCGCGCCCGGTCACCAGGATCAGCTTGCGGCCTGATTGGCGTAATGATCGCAGCGCGTCGATTGTCGTCGAAGCAACCTTGCCGTCCTCGGCGAGGGTCCCGTCGTAGTCGGTCGCGAGCGCGACGAAATACATGATAGCTGCTCGAAATCGGTTTGCGGGAATGTGCTGTCCTGCCCCTTCGCGTGGCCTTGGGCAGCCTAATGGGCAGTTGGTGCGGTCAGATGGCAAAACCCAGATGGGCCCCGGTGGTTCCCGCGCGGTCTGACTGATGCCAGCGGGCCGACCATCCGGGGAAGTGCGCAGCGCCGCCAAATCAATGCGATCAGGCCTCAAAGATTTGGATGATCATGTTGGATGATCTGCAGGTGATGAGCGCGCACCGTAGAGCGGGGCCGCAAAAATCACAGAAAACAACTATAGTTGTGGTCATCCGCCAAAAACGGCCAGCCGGCTCTTTCCAAACAGGGATCGACGCGCGGGACGCCGTGGGGGAGCAGTTCGAGCAAATTCGCAGCCGCTTGTCGCCGCGCTCGGAGGCAAAGAGGCTGCCGCCGGTCGTGTTCTCGCCGGGGATGGCAAAGCATTGCACGAGACCGTCGCCTCGCCCGTTCACAGTTTGCATCGTTCGGTGCGGGAGATTGGCGGCAAACGCAAAGCGCGGATGCTTTTGCTGCTGATTTGCTGCAGAAGCAGCGATCGGAGGTGGCGATGACGAGGCGATCGAGTGGAGCTTCCGAGGCGGGACAGATCTCGCGGCAGCACTGGTCGGCACAGCGCTATGCGGAGACCGCTCACTTTGTACCGATCTTGGGCGCGCCGGTGTTGGAATTGCTGACGCCAAGGCTGGGTGAGCAAATCCTCGATCTCGGCTGCGGCGATGGTGTGTTGACCGAAAAGATAGCCGCCGCCGGGACGACTGTCGTTGCAGTCGACGCTGCTGCGGACATGGTCGCCGCGGCGCGACGGCGCGGGCTCGACGCGCGGATCGTCGCCGGTCAGGACCTCGATTTCGATCAGACCTTCGACGCCGTCTTCTCGAATGCAGCGCTGCATTGGATGCGTCCGCCGGGAAAGGTGCTTGCCGGCGTCTACCGCGCCTTGAAGCCCGGCGGCCGGTTCGTCGCCGAGATGGGCGGACACAACAACATCGCCGCGATCCTCGTCGCGCTCGGCGCGGTGCTCGGGCGCCGCGGGATCGACGCGCATCGGTTGAGCCCGTGGTATTTTCCGTCGGCCGAGGCCTATCGTGAAAAGCTCGAAGCGGCCGGTTTTGTGGTCGACGATATCCACATCGTGCCGCGACCCACACCGCTGCCGGCCGGGCTCGAAGCCTGGCTCGAGACGTTTGCGGAGGATTTTTTCGCGCCGCTTTCGATAGGGGATCGAGCGGTTGCGCGCGGCGAGGTCATGGCACTGTTGCAGCCGGTGCTGATGGACGAACGCGGCAGCTGGATCGCCGATTACGTGCGTCTGAGATTTCGCGCGCGGCGGCTGGATTAAATGCCGCACGACGTCTCACTGATCTCGACGGTCGCAGTCGGTTGGCGTTCGCTTTTATCGGCGGATTTGCGGCGGTTCGCCTGGATCTGCCGCCGATTGTCGGCTATCTGCTGGCGGGCGTCGCGATCGGCCCGTTCACGCCGGGATATGTCCCAGATATCCGTCTCGCCCCCCAACTCGCCGAGATCGGCACCATGCTGCTGATGTTCGGTGTGGGTATGCATAGATCGGCGAATTCTCGTTTATGGTGGCAGCACTCGGGACGGCGCACGCGTTGCTGAGCGCCGAGGGTCAAAACCTGATCCTCGCCGGCGCCATCATTTCGATTACCCTTAACCCTGCGGCGGTTCGGATTGCTTTCGCGGCCCGCCGGCGGCTCGATCACGCTCAGCCGGCGTGAGCCCGGAGCGCAGCGCCGGGGGAGCGCGGTTCCTCGCCCGCCGAGGAAGCGAGCGGTGGGAGTGCCGACACCTGCGCCTCGATATCGGCTATCGCCTCGGCGAGCGTGGTCGCGATCGCGTCGGCCGCAGTGATCGGCAGTGTCTCGGCTGGCGGAGCATTGGTCTCGCCGAGCCCCCAAAAGCAGACAACGATGCGCGCCCGGGGAGCGCGCCGCCGCAATCGGCGCACGATGTGACGGGCGCGCGCCGCCGAAGCGGTGCTGATCAACGACAGGCACACGACCGCTGCATCGCGCAGCGCCACGCGATGACCGCCAAGCGCGCCCGCGGAATCGACCGGAAAAACGTAAGCCCGATGGCCGCGGGCCCGCAACAGACTGGCGAGCAGCATCGCTGCTGCTTCATCGAGTTCGTTGCGCCCGGCCAGGCACACGATAAACCCGCTTTCGGGCCCCCTGGCACCGCCTTCGGTCGTCAAATCTTCGATAACCGAGTCATCGAACAGATTTTCGAGAATTCTGGCAAAGCCGTTTTTGACCGTCTCCCGCCGCTCCGGCGGCAAGATCCCGTGATCACTGTCGGCCTGGGCGCGCGCCAGCATCGGGATCGCGACCTGTTCGGCGAACTCGTCGATCGAGTGTTCTTTTGCAAATTCTTCGGCCTGTTCGGTTGCCTCCTCCGGGTCGCCGGCCAAGAGGCGCTGATAGAAAGTTTCGTCGGCGGTCAGGACCGGGTCGCTGCCGAGGATCACATCGAGAAAGCGCAATTGCGGCACATGCCGCCCCAGAACCAGCAGACAAACCGTCATCGGCATCGACAACAACAAACCGATCGGACCCCACAGCCAGGCCCAGAACACTGCTGCGAGAATGACGGCAAGCGAGGACAACCCGGTGGTGCCGGCATAGAGGCGAGGTTCGACCAAGTTCGCGACGATCAGCTCGGTGGCTATGAAAAGGAGTGCAGTCCACACCACGAGCGACCAGCCGGGGGCGACGGCAAGGGCGAGCGCCATCGGAAATATCGCGGCGATCACGATCCCGATATAGGGGATAAAGCGCAGCAGCATCGCCAGGATGCCCCACAGCGCGGCGTTGGGGATCCCGATGATCGCCAACCCAATGCCGATCAATGTGCCCTCGACGGCATTGACCGCGAGTTGCGAGGTCAAGTAGCGGCTGACCCGCTGCGCTGCCTCGTTCATTGCCTCGGTCGTACGGTGCAAGTCGCCGGCGCCGGCTAGCCTGAGCAGGCGATCGCGCAAGACCTCGCGCTCGAGCAGCATAAAGACGACCAGAACGATGACGAGCCCCGCCATCGCCAGCGGTTGCAGCAGCGGACCGACCACAGTTTCGGCGAGCTGCAGTGGGGTTACCTCGGGCGACTCGATTTGCACCGGCAGCGGCTTCGCCGGTTCGGCTGCGGCGGGGGTCGACTCCGGGGTTGAGGCACTTGGCGTCGCGGGTGCGGTTTGGGAACGCCTCCACGCCATGGTCACACGGCGAAGCTCGGCGGCCCAATGCTGCAGCGGAATTGCCCGGGGCAGCGCGCGCAGCTTCACTTCGATATTGTGCTGGTATTCGGGCAGGTGCGGTCCGAGCAGCGAGACCTCCTCAGCGACAACCCCGCCAAACGCGAAGATCGCGAGGAAGGCCACAATCACCGTCAACCCGACTGCGGTCACACGGCCGGCGCGCAGCCGCCGCAACAAGCGCACCGCAGGCGCCAACAGAAAGCTAAGCAATACCGCCAGCGCCAGCGGAACCAGCACTTCACGCGCAAAATAAAGTGCCGCGACCACCAGGCCCAAGGTCAAGAAGGTCAGCATTCCGGCAAGGCCGCGCGTTTGCTCTTCGCCACGTCCGGCGACGGCGAGCTGATCTGGCATTTCGAGTTTGTCTCCCCGCAATGATTCAGCGTTGGATATGTGGTTTGCAACCCTCGGCGCTTCGAACGCGATCACCGCGGCCTCGGTGATATATCCGCGGGGCCTGCGTTGCAGACGCCTCCATTCCTCGAACACTCAATCCACGAGATTGGCTCCGGTCGAGGGATTAGCTTTTGAGAAATTCGCCCAGCAGGCGATGCGCTCATTCTGTGTCGGGGCGCGCCTGAATCGCCGCCGATAAGCCGCATACACATGGTGGAGCATTAATCTCAATCAATGCTTTGTGGAACCGAAGATGGGCGGGACTGTTTCCAAAGGAACGAAGCGATAAAACCAGGAGTTAAGCCATGGACAAGGATCGGATCGCTGGCAATGTGAAGAAAGTCACCGGAAAGATCAAAGAAGGCGTCGGACGCGTCACCGGCGACCGCAAGACCGAAGCCGAAGGCAAAGCAGAAAACGCGGCAGGCCGAGTACAGAATGCAGTCGGCCATACGCGTGACGCGGCCCGTGAGCTTATTAACAAGAAATAGAACTGATATGGGCCTGGAGGATCTGTAATATGGGCAAAGGCCTTCTGCTGTGGCTGATCGGGATCCCGATTCCAATCATCATCCTGTTAGCTATCTTTCACGTGCTCTAAGCAATCAGGGCGGAACCTAAACCAACGGGATATTGTTGCCACTCACGAAAAGGTTCATAGAGGAGCAATTGGTGACGAAATCGAATTTGACCGCTGCGGTTGCGGCAATCCTGTTGGCGACGTCGCCTCTCGCCTACGCGCAGTCCGCCGCGGCACCGAATGAAAACGCTGCCGGTAACACGACCGGAGCCGCCGCTGCCACAAATCCAACCGGAACCCAGATCCAGAACGATCAGTTCCGGGCGAGCAAGATGCTCGGCAGCACCGTTTATGACCTCCAGAACCGCGACATCGGATCGGTCAAAGATCTGATCATCGACAAGGATGGCCGAGTCACGGCCGCGGTCATCGATGTCGGGACATTTCTCGGAATGGGCGGGAAGTACGTTGCCGTGCCGCTCGACGCAATCAAGACCAACAACAATCGGTTGACCTTGGATATGACCAAGGAGCAGTTGCAGCAGGCCCAGGCCTATAACCTTGAGAACTCGAACACCGGAGCAGGCAGCACGACCTCGCCTGTTACCGGCGGGCATCTTGGGTCTGCCGGCGGGACCAACCGCTGACCTATAGGTGCGATAAGGGGGCGGGAGGCGGCGGAATCGCCTGCCCGCCTTTACTCACGTCTATGATCGGCCACAGGTAGCCTGCCACGATTTGCCCAGCCGGGAGCGCTAGGTTATAAGACCGCTCGATTTGGAGGCCGGCAGCATGAAACAAGGAATTCACCCTGATTACCACGATATTACCATCGTGATGACCGACGGCACGACGTATCAGACCCGTTCGACCTATGGCAAAGCCGGGGATACGTTACGTCTTGAAATCGATTCAAAGTCGCATCCGGCATGGACCGGCGGCCAACAGCGCCTACTCGATACCGGCGGGCAACTCGCGCGCTTCAACAAGCGCTTCCAGGGGTTCGGCATCAAGCGGTAACGCCAGAACCAACACACATGCTGGGCGTGCGCAGCGCCCCTTGATCTCGTGCCCATTGGGCTTATCTACCGCAGCGTGCGATTGCCGAATGCGGGATCGCACATGAACCAGATCGGCATCCGGCAGATGCTTGCGGGTGCCGGATCCATATTGCTCGATGGAGGATGTGGTCATGGACCGTTTCGATTTTTCCCCGCTGTTCCGTTCGACGATCGGCTTTGATCGGCTGACGCGCCTTGTCGATGCGGCGAGCCGCCTCGATAACGCCACCCTCGCCTACCCGCCTTACAACATCGAAAAAACCGGTGAGGATGCCTACCGCCTGACAATGGCGGTCGCCGGGTTCTCGCCCGATGAAATTGACGTCACCGTGCACCAGAACACGCTGTTGGTGACCGGCAAGGCCAAAAAGGAAGAGGACGAAAGCCGCTTCCTGCATCGTGGGATCGCGCGTCGCACCTTTGAGCGCCGCTTCAGCCTCGCCGACCATATCAAGGTTGTCGGCGCCTCTCTCGATAACGGCATGCTCCACGTTGACCTTGTCCATGAGGTCCCGGAGGAGGCCAAGCCGCGCAAGATCGAGATCCTTCGCGGCCAACCGCAGAGCGCGCCTGAGGAAGTCGAGCAGAAACAAGCGGCCTGACCACTCGGCGCAACCCGACCAGCGAAACCGCCCCCGGAAACGGGGGCGGTTTCATGCAGGAAGGTACGTCGTCGGGTTAGTAACCGAGCGCCAGGCCGTCTTTGCGCGGCTCCGAGCCGCCGATCAAAACCCCACGTTCGCGATCGATCCAGATGGCTTGGCAGCCGCCGAGCGGCACCGCCTGGCGCTCGATTTGGTGACCGCGGCGCGCGAGATCGGCGGCCAAGGCTTCGGGCAATGTACGTTCGACCTGCAACACGCCGCGATAGGGGAAGATCCGCGGCGCCTCGGCGGCCTGTTGCGGATTCATGCCACGATCAAGCACGCGATGCAGAAAGGTGGCGTGCCCGACTGCCTGATAATGTCCGCCCATCACCCCAAACGGCATGACCGCGCGGCCGTCCTTGACCAGCATTCCGGGAATGATCGTATGCAACGGGCGCTTGCGCGGTGCGATCGCATTCGGGTGGCCAGGGATCGTCCGAAAGCCGGTACCGCGATTATGCAGCACGACACCGCATTGGGGCGCCACGATGGCGCTGCCGAAAGCGGAAAACAGCGAATTTATAAAAGAACAGGCATTACCGTCGCGGTCGACGACGCAGAGGTAGACTGTATCCTTGTGCTCGATCTCGGCCCAGCGCGCCGCCGGCAAGTGCTTTGTCGAGCCGGATCGCCCGGCGGGTGCGCTCGGCACGCGCCTCGGACAAAAACTCCGCAACATCCACAGGGACCTGATCGGGATCGCAAATGAAATTGTTGCGCACCCAATAAGCCGCCTTCGAGGCTTCGGCCAACAGATGCAGCCGGTCTGCCTCGGTAAAGGCGTCGCCTTCAAGTGTATATCCGGCGAGCGTGCGCAAGATCATCAGCGCCGCCATGCCCTGGCCATTAGGCGGGCATTCGTATACATCGTAACCGCGGTAAGGGACCGTGATCGGCTCGACCCAGTCCGAACGCTGGTACGCGAAATCGTCTTCCTCGTGCAACCCGCCGAGCGATTTGAGGCGAGCCACGATCTCGTGCATGACTGCTCCCTCATAAAATGCCGAACGCCCTTCGCGACCGATCCGGCGCAACGTTCGAGCCAAGGGAGGGTTTATCATACGATCGCCGGCGATCGGCGCCTTTCCGTCCCGCAGGAACAGCGACGCAGTCACCGGATCGCCTAATTTCGCCTGGTTGCGCTGCCAATCCCACGCCACCCGCGGGGTCACGACATATCCATTCTCGGCTGCCCGTGCTGCAGGCTCGATGAGCTCGGCGAGCGGCCGGCTACCGTATTCGCGGTTGAAGGTGCACCAGGCATCAACCGCTCCTGGCACGGTAACCGCGTGCGGGGTCGGCACCTCGATCTCCGCGATGCCGTGCTCGACATACCATTCGACCGTCGCCTTGGCCGGGGCGCGGCCCGAGCCGTTGAGCGCCACCGGAAGGCCGCCGGCAGGCGAATACAAGACAAAACAATCGCCGCCGATCCCGGTGCTTTGTGGCTCGACGACGCATTGCATCGCCACCGCCGCGATCGCGGCGTCGGCGGCATTACCGCCCGAACGCAAGACGTCAAGTGCGGCCAAGGTCGCCATCGGGTGCGATGTCGCCGCCATCCCGTTCGCCGCTATCGCAGCCGAGCGACCAGGAATATTGAAATCACGCATATGGTTTTCCCTCGTCTAGCGCTCGGGATTGAACAGCGAAGCAAGCCTGCTCCTTGAGGATGGCGCTTGCCCGGGACTAATGCACCCTCTTAACTTGCTGGTCAATTCGCGGGCACGGGAACAAAATCAATCATGGATGGAAGGTTTGACGGGGTGCGCTTTCCGGTTGCAGCGCCGCCGCCCGCCGGCGAGGTCTTGCCGATTGCGGACGGCATATGGTGGCTGCGGATGCCGCTCCCCTTTGCGCTTGACCACATCAATCTGTGGCTGCTTGAGGACGGGCCCGGCTGGACCATCGTCGATGCCGGATACGCATTGCCGGAAACCCGAGCCGCCTGGGAGCGGATTTTTGCCGAGCACCTCGCCGGACGCCCGGTGACCCGGGTTATCGTCACGCATTATCACCCGGATCATATCGGGCTTGCCGGCTGGCTGTGCGAACGCTGGCGAGTGCCTTTGTGGATTACAGAAAAAGAATGGCTTTACGCCCGCGTAATGAGCCGCGGCAGCGATGATTTTGGCGCTTTGCGCCGCGCGTTTGCCCATCGTGCCGGGCTCAACTCTGCGGCGAGCGAATTGTTCGGCAAGCGCGAAAAAAGCTACCGCCGCGGTGTGCCGACGGTGCCTCCCGCCTTTAACCGTCTGACGGACGGCATGATGATCGAAGTCGGGGGGCGGCGATGGCGGGTGATCGTCGGCGAGGGCCATGCCCCGGAGCTCGCCTGTCTTTATTGCGCCGAAACGGGTGTGCTGATCTCGGCGGATCAGGTGTTGCCCAAAATTTCTCCCAATGTCAGCGTGCAGCCGCACGAACCCGTCGGCGACCCGTTGGCGCTCTACCTCGCCTCACTGGAGAGACTTCGGGCAGCAGTGCCGTCCGAAACCCTGGTTCTCCCATCGCACAATTTACCGTTTTTCGGCTTGCATATGCGCATCGACGAGCTGGCGGCGCACCACGCGGTCAGGTGCGAAGAGCTACTGGCCAGTCTGGACCGACCGAAGAGCGCGGTCGACGTGTTGCCGGTCCTCTTTCGTCGGCCGCTCGACGCGCACCAGACGGCGTTCGCGCTCGGCGAGGCGCTTGCCCATCTGCATTATCTCGAAGCTCGGCGTGCGCTCGACCGCATAACCGGCGCGGACGGAGTTGATCGCTTCGTCGCGGCATCGAAGTAATATCGGTCAGCATCTCCCGGTCGTGGACCGAGGTCAGGGATCGAGCGGTGGCAGCAGGCGGTGGACCAGGGTGCGTGGCAGGATGCCCAGCCGGCGCGGGTCTTCGAACGAGGTCGGGCGACGCGCATAGACCACAAAGCCGGCGCGCTGATAGGTTGAGAGCGCCTTGGGGTGGTCATAGGTCGAGGTATGCAGCCAGAAGCGATCGATCGGACGGGCTGACCAAGCCCGATCAATCGCTGCCTGAAGCAGATAGGGACCATAGCCGCGGCCGATGAAATCAGGGACGAGCCCGAAATAACACAGCTTGGTCTCACGCAACTCGGCGGTGTCGAGCTCGAAGAACCCGGCCGGCACCCCGCCGACGTAAAGCACAAAAATTTCGATTGTCGGTTTGGTGATCAATTGCGCCAAAGCCGCATCGCCGAATAATCGCCGCTCGAACCACAGCCAGGGCTCGCCGACCGTGTCGTAAATGTACCGGTAGAACGAGACCGTGCAGTCTTCGGCGCGCATCAACGCCAGCTTGCCGGCGGGTAACGGCACCCGCCCGGTTGGCGGGCGCGCCATCATTTCGAGATAGGTGATCGTGTCGTGCAACAGCATCGCGTCAGTTTCGTGCGGGACCGGTTTCGACCGGGGTGTCGCCGGGCAGCCCCCATTCCGACCAGCTACCATCATACACTGCCGCCCCGGGATAACCAATCAGATGCAGTGCAAACGCCAGTGCACAAGCGGTGACACCCGAGCCACAGCTGGTCACGATAGGCCGATCGAGAGCCACCCCGGCCTCTTCAAACAACGCCGCAAGCGCCTCGGCGCTCTTGATCTGCCGGGTGTCAGGATCAGTCAACCGATCGTAAGAAAGGTTGCGGCTCCCAGGAATATGGCCGCTGCGCAGCCCGGGGCGGACCTCCGGCATGGAACCATCAAAGCGACCAGCGGCACGCGCGTCGACGACCTGCTCGCGTCGGCCCGCGAGGTCGCCGAGGAGGGCCGCTTTGTCGCGCAGCAGCGACGGGTCAAAGCGCGCGGTAAAATGACGCGGCGCCGGCGCCGGGATGGCAGTCTCGAGCACGCGGCCCTCGGCCCGCCATTTCGGCAACCCGCCATCGAGTAGCACCACGTTCTCGTGTCCGAACAGGCGGAGCATCCACCAGGCCCGCCCCGCCGAAGACAGGCCGGCGCTGTCGTAGACAATGACCTTGTCGGTGTCGCCCACGCCGAGCGCGCTCATTTTCTGCGCGAACACATCGGCTGACGGGATCATATGCGGCAGGCTCGTGTCAGAGGCAGCAATATCGTCGATATCGAAAAACACCGCACCCGGGATATGACCCCGCTCGTAGTCCTCGCGCGCCGTCGGTGTCACTCCCGGCAATTTGAATGAGGCATCGAGGATCCGGACATTAGGATCGTCGAGATGGGCGGCGAGCCAGTCGCTGCCGACCAGCGCCTCGGGATGGGCATAAGGCATCACATTCCTCCTCCCGCCGAGTTTTTGCAAACCGGCAAAATGCGTTCAACCTCAAACGATGTCATTACTGCGTACGCGGAAAGCCCCTTTGGCAGCTGATTGTGTGTCAGCGATAGAAGAGCGCGACGGTTTCGAGATGCGGGGTCCACACAAACTGATCGACGGGAATTACGCGATCGAGTTGGAAGCCGCCGGCAATCAGCTTCGCCGCATCGCGGGCGAAGGTGGCGAGGTTGCACGATACCGCGACGACCGTCTCGATCGACGACTGAGCCAGCGCCTCGACCTGGCTGGCTGCACCGGCGCGAGGCGGATCGAATACTGCCGCCGCGTAACTCGCGAGAGCCTCGGGTGGCAGCGGATCGCGCGCAAGATCGCGCTGCTCCACCGTGAGGCCTGCGAGATGTCGCGCGGCCGTGGTGAGAGCCGATGTGCTGCGTTCATCGCCCTCGACCAGATGCACCGGCCCGACATCGGCGAGCGCAAAACCAAAGTTGCCGAGCCCGGCATAAAGATCGAGCGCTGGCCGGCGCAGACCGATGCCGCCGATAACCTCTTCGATCAAGATCGCCTCGGCGCTCTCGCTCGCCTGCAGAAAGGCACCGGGCGGAAAGGGCACCCTGACCCCGGAGCGAATCATGTACACGGGCCGGCGCTCGATGATCGGCATTTCGCCGAACGGGGAGCGCCAAACAATACGGGCAAGATCGCACTCGGCGCCCAGCGCCGCCAACGCTTCGAGGGCACCAAGCCCGGGCTTCTCGGCTGATGTCAGCAGCAGATCGATGCCAGCGTCGGTTCGGGTCAGACTTGCTTCGGCCGTGCTCCCGGGCGACAGCAATTGCACGATCCGGCTGCGCAGCGCCTCGCCAAGCGCGAACAGCGGCTCCTCCAGTACCAGGCATTGCTTGAGATCCACGATCTCATGGCGGAAGCGCTCGCGAAACCCGACCTTGCCGGGCTGTCGAGGGTCGCGCGGACGCACCAGCCCGAGGCGAGCCCGCCGTCGGGCCGGCCTCACACTACGCAATGGCTGGATGACCCCAGGGTCGACACGAACCCGCGTAAGCGCTTTGCGCAAGCCGTCTAGCTTCGCAGATTGATAGGCGTCGGGGGCCAGGTGCTGCAGAGCACAACCGCCGCACCGGCCAAAATGGCGGCATGGTGGACGAGCTCGTCCCTCGCCCGCGGCAAGCGTTTCGATAACCCGTCCTTGATATCCGCCGCCGCGGCGGACGGTCAGCGCCGCGCGGACATGGTCGCCCACCGCGCTGAACGGCAGATAGACCGGATCGCCGCGCCACTGCGCGATGCCATCGCCATCGACACCGATCCGCTGTATGTGAAGTTCGACAACCTGCTCGTATGTCATTGACAACGCCTTATCTACGGCAGGCCGGATCGTCGCGCAGCGCGGGGAACGGAGACGTCGCCGATGCGTATAACCACCAGCCATCAGCAAAGCTGGCAATGGAATTGTGGGGACGGCATGTACCGCTGGCTCTATTGGAGCGGCATCACTCTCTTTGTCGCCTGGACGGCGTTCTCCGTTTACAGCGCCTGTAATGGGCTCTGAGGATTGCCTCCCGGTTCACCGAAAGCGAGGATTTCGGTAAGGAAGTTGGCCGATCGCCATTTGTCATGCGCCGGGATGATCGTATGATTGAGCTCGATGCCCATCCTGAGTCTCCTATAATCAACGTATTGCAGAGGCCTGTGCGCTGCCGGGTTCGGCTGCCACATTGATCTCCTTGGCGAGCTTGTCGGCCATCGCTTCAGCAAAAGAATTAAAGTTTTTGACGACGATCAGAAACGCGTTGGGCCCGCCAATCACATTCTGATGATAGTAATTCGGTAAACCGCCTGGCGGGTGGGTGTGCGCCGAATACCCCAAATCAGGCTGCTCGTTGATGATGGCCAGCCCGTTGATTGTGGTACCGGCGGCGATCGCCTGGTCGCGCGCCTCGGTAACCGGACGGCCCGCATTGCTGGTGCCGTCACCCGAAATATCGATGATCCAGCGTGGCGCTGGCCATTTCGCCTTGCCGAAATAGCCCATCGCAAAGTCGATCGCGGCGCTAATCGAGGTTCGCCCGGTAAACGAGCGCGGCGCACTGAGGATCGCCGCCGCAGCACCGCCACCGTCTTCCTCGTCGCGGATCTCGGTCCAAGGTAGTACGATTTTCTGGTCTTGCTCTCCCGACCACTCGATAAAGCACACGCCGATCGCACCGCTTTTGGTTCCCCGGATCGCTTTGAGCACGCGTGCATCGGTCAGCGCCGCGGCGTAGCCTTTGCGCTGCAATTGGAACTCGCTGTCATCGACGCTGCGCGACACATCGGCGGCCAAGACGAGGAGCAGATCGACCCCGGCGGCTCGCACTTGGCCGATCCACGATGAACAGGCCAGCAGGGCGGCAAATGCGAGCGCGCGTTTCATCCGGCCTCCCGGTACGTCCCGAACAGGATAGGCAGAAGGTCGCTGCGGTGAAAGGGTCGGAATATTCAAGCCCGGAGGCGGTACGACTATTCGGTTTCGACGCTCAGCCGTGGCGTTTTGCATAGTGCCAAAGGGAGCGGGCGGGGAGGCTTGGTCCTTCCACAGCTTGGTAAACCTAAGGCATTAGGCGCGACGTGGCAGCCCAACCCCACTTTCAACCACTTTCGCGTGTTTGCACACCCGCTCACCTAATTAGGCTTGCCGCTCGGTTGCGCCTGTGGCGCCTCGATCGCCAGCCTGATCCGTGCCCATACCTGGCACCCGTCGCTGTCGCCGCGATCGAGCATTCGGCCGGCGAGCCGTGTCGCCTCGGAAGCGGCACCCGCGCCGTGCTTTTTGATCGGCAGATTAGCCGCTCGCCACACGTTGATTTCAGGGATCACGCGCCGGCTCTTGCTTCCCATATTCCGGGATTATGACGCTCGACTTTACCGATGACGAGGCCCGCGTGCTCGCAAAGCGTCTGCGGCAAGCGATCGAATACGATCCTTACCCGTTCGCGCCTAGGCTTGACTCGCTGAAGGCCATTCTCGCGAAGCTGGAACCCCCGGCACCGCAGTCCGAACCACTGCCGCGGGAGGTGGAGACGGTGAAAGGCTACACCGGCCCGCTGTCACGGCGGCCCGCTAAGATCGGCCGTCCCCGTTTCGTTCCCGTTCATCGGCAGCGTCGTCCCCGAATGCCTCAGCGTGAGCACTTATCTTTCTAGTACCCTTGAAATGTGATGCAGCGGCAGTGGTTATCAAAACCGACCCGTCTGCCGGTACGGGCATGTGGAGGTAGATTGCGCGCGCCAATTCCTGGATCTCTTGACGATAGCGCCGAAAGAGTTCAATGCGCTGCGACTTGGAGAACCTATCTGCTCCGAAATGATCATCCAGAGCTTCACGGCTGATAGAGCAAATCACCCGCTCGTTACCTGCTTTACCGTCGAAATATAGAGTATCAGTGATAAAATCATACCGTGGGTCTGGATCAAAAAACTGTAGATCAAGATCTGGTATAATGCTACGCTCGGCCCGAAATACATGTAATGCTCTGTCGCGCACCTTAGCGGAGATCATTCCTAATCCCGTTGCCAGAAGTTGGCGCCACTTCGGGCCCTCCTGAATAGCCTCATGCCATGCGGCTTTAAGTTCTGCCGGCCTGCGCGATGCCACCGCGTCGAGTACCGCCTCCGCTTGATGAAGATCCTTGTCAATTTTCGCGGCGCCAGTTCGTCGCCGTTGAGCTACGATTAGCTTATGAAGAGCATATCGCGATGGAGATGGAACATTAACAAGGACGCCTGCATTATGTAGTACTACCGCTGGGATTTCCTCATACAATAAGAAATCGAGAAAACGGAGCGGCTGCGCGTCAGTGCCAATCGCAGGAAGTCTGACTGGGTGCTCTCCTTCGGGACCTCGGTTCTCAGTGAGTACTTCTACCCTAAACCTGTGAGCATTTTCATAAGTCACTGTTGCTTGTGGTACCTGCGAGTGGGGTATCGGACGGAATGATGGGTCTGCCTTCTGTAGGATCTCTATAAATGGGAGCGTTCGCTCGTCCTGGGCGATGGCCAACGATATTGATCTGAACTGCGCAATGTCGAGGTCGCTCGTCTGAAGCGTTAGACGGGGCAGACGGATGCCGAGTAGGGGTCCATACAGCTGATAAGCCATTGTCCCAATGAGGCAGGCTCGCATCCGAAAAACGCCCGCGTCCGAAAGCGCCTGAATTATCCGGCCAATTTCCTCCGAAGGGCTTTGGAAGCCAGATCGGCGTAGCGTTGCAATGATGTGTCGCCGTTCTCGGTAATCGTTCTTGATCCGGCCGTGGTTTTCGATGCGTTCTTGGATTTCGGGTTTATCGGGACCCACGTATTTGCGGGGCTGGTGACCCGAGGCGGCACGATGGCCCTCTTGAAAATACCAGTAATTTCGCCCCTTAACAGGGACTTTCACAAAGCTACCATTCGGCGGAAACTCCGCTTCGAAGGCTGCCCCGGAACAGCGGTCGACGAGTTCCGCGTATAAGGTTTGTTCCGTCAGAGAAATGCTTGACATGGAGAGAACTGCCCCTATCGGGTTATACCTATCATGGCACAATAAGTATAATGCCGCCGGGCAATTTGCAAATCTTCGCGTTATACCTATCATGCCACGATAAGCATAACGCATGATCCCGAATACCTTCGGCGAGGCCGCTGCGGCCCAAGGCATTGGTTAGGATCGGTTTACTTCTCTCGCCAATTGGCCACGCATGAACTATCATAAGTCGCTACCAATCGCCCCGCCGTGATTGCTGGCACCAATCCGAAATATCGGTGAAGCGAGAGGACAGCAGGGCTATAACTCGGACGGGGACCGTTGGCATATGATCGCTGACATACTACCCGTTGAGAGTTTCCCGACGGACGCTTGCCGCTCGCGCCTCTGGCTTTTTTGCCGCATTATACAGTGACTTAACCGTTTCGGATCAGAAGCTTGAAGGGGAGCGGGCGGGGAGGCTTGGGCCCCGCCTCCCCTGCCGACCCCCTGGGCCGGCCGCCAGGGTAACCCGGGATCCCGCGGCGCATACCCAAGCCGATACTGTATCAACTATATCTTGTTCCGCCGCGGCCGGAAGGCAAACAGAATTACATTTCTCCGCGGCTGTGTTCTGCAATCAGGACCGCCACCGGGAACTCGGCAAACAACTCGCCGGCGGATACCCGATCGCGCTGGTCGACCCGATGCAAGCCAAAAATGTCCTGCCAAACCCCGTTCGCCGGCAACCCGATTTCGGTGTCTCCCCAATCGGCTGCCTCGCTGCCATGCCACAGCTGATGGACCAACCGGGGAACCGCCACAAACAGGGACAGATTTTCGTGACAGCGAAGAAATGCGCAGAGATGCTGGCTCCGCTCGCCAGAAGGTTCGAGCGGCTGGTAATCGCCGCTGCGAAAGAGTTCCGGGTGGAGCCGGCGCAAGGCGAGCAGACGTTTGGTGACGAAGAGCTTTTCGCGTCCGTCCTGCCACTTTTCCGCTAGCTCTTCGGGTGTGACGCGATCGGCCTCATCGAGCAGTGCCTGCCGGATTTCCCAATCGACAGGACGGCGATTGTCGGGATCGACCAAACTGAAATCCCACAATTCGCCACCTTGATAGATATCGGGGACGCCCGGCAGGGTCAGTTTAAGCGTCAGCTGGGCGAGTGACGTGATCGCCGCTGTTCGCGCCGTCGCGCACACAAAGACATGAAAATCGGCGAGGAACGGGTTGAGGCGCGAGGGGTCGAGCACGGCCCGGACATATCGCCTCAACGCTGCCTCGTACTCATTATTAGGGTTACTCCAGCTGGTTTCGAGCTTTCGTTCGCGCACCGCCTTGATCATATAAGCTTCGAGCCGCTCGGCGAGGCTGTCGATATCGGCGACGTCATCCGGGGCGAGCCCGGGTGGCCAGGCGCCAAAAAGCGACTGATAGAACAAATACTCAACGTTGCGGTCGGGGACGAATTCCTCGTCGACCTCGACGCGGCGCGAGCGGTTGAGCCGCAGCCAATGAAAAACCCGACGGCCCCACTCGCGGGGAATCTCGGATAAGAGGGCAAGGCGCATGCGCGCATCCTCGCCGCGCTTAGTGTCGTGCGTGGCGGTAGAGAGCATCGCTTGCGGCCAATAACGGGCGCGTTGCCGGGCTAGATGGTGAAAGGCAGCCACTGACATTCCGAAGCGGTGCGGGTCGCCGCCGACCTCATTCAGCGCCAACAGCCGGACATAGCGGTAGAACGCGGTATCTTCTTCCGCCTTGGCCATCACCGGCCCCGTTACCTGCTGGAAATGCATTGCCGTGTAAAGGGGCCCACCGGCACTGGCATCGTCCTGCGGATCCGCTGCCTCGCCCGTCAGGATACGCCGCAAGAAGTCGAAAATGCGGACATCGGCCCCGCGCCATTTTTTGCGCGCCACGCCGAGCGCCCAATCGATATAGCGGTAATCATCGGCGCTCGCCCCACGTTGCGAGACGTAAGTGCGATAGACCGGAAATGCCGCGACCACCTCCTCCAGTGCCGCCAGAATGCGACCAAACGTAAAATCACGGGTGCGCCATTCGCGCATCGCCAGTTGATGAAATTCCCGCCCCAGGACGTTCATCTCACTGGCGAGATTGACTTCGATAATCCTTTTTTTGCAGGCATAGAGGACGTCATCAAAATTATCCTGCCGCAGCGCCATGCGACGATAGAGCCGGGTCATCCCAGCCTCACCAGCAGAATCGACAAAAATTGCCAATACCTGATTGGTGAAGTCGTAACCGGTTGTGCCAGCTACTGGCCAATCCGGCAGGGTCTCGTAGCGGGCCAGGATCTTCTCGACGAGAACGTAGAGCGGATTGTCCGGCGTGCCGGCGTGCTGCTGCAAGGCCTCACAATAGCCGCGCGGGTCGAACAGCCCGTCAATATGATCTATGCGCAGCCCCTGTAAATCCCCCCGCTTGATTAGATCGAACATCATGCGGTGGGTTTTTTCAAACAGCTCGGGCAACTCCATGCGCAAGCCGGCGAGGTCGTTGATATTGAAAAAACGGCGGTAGTTGATTTCCTCGCCGGCCACGCGCCAGTCGGCGATGCGATAGGATTGAGCTTCGAGCAGGCGATGCAGCGGCGCAAAGCTCTCCGGGTTGCCTGGCGTGCCGGTGAATTGCTGCAAAGCGCCTGCTATTGCCTCGGCCATGTCCGGTGAGGAAGCTTGATCGGCCAGAGCGCGCTTTAGTTCCGCCGCGCGCTCCCGCGCGGCCGGAGCGGGCAGCCTTGCAATTGCTGCGAAATCACGAGCGGGCGCCGCTAACGTCTCGCCACCGGCGACGAGGATTGTCGCGTAAGAGCGTGGTGAAATCGGAAAGCGGTGGTCGAAATACCAGGCGCTGAAGCTGCCCTCGGCGGCATCGAAGCGCAGCGCAATATCGCCTTGTTCGAGGATTACGCCGTACTGATCACCGAGCACCGGAAGCAGCACGCGGCCTTCAAGGTCGGCACGCGCCGGGTGCCAATTGATGTCGAAGTAATTTGCAAACGGCGAGTCCGGACCCCATTCGAGAACGTCGAGCCACCAGGCGTTGTCAGGACCGATGCCCATGTGGTTCGGCACAAAATCGACGATCAGCCCTATGCCATGGGCGTGCAGCGCGGTGGTGAAAACCCGAAAATCTTCGTCGCTGCCGATCTCGGGGTTTAGCCGGTTGTGGTTGATGATGTCATAGCCATGGGTCGAGCCCGGCCTCGCCTCGGTAATGGGTGAGGCATAGACGTGACTGACGCCGAGCTCCGCCAAATACGGCACCAGATCGGTCGCGTTGCGAAACGTGAACTCGCGATGAAATTGCAGCCGGTAAGTCGCGCGGATCGGTGGCGCTTCGCCTCGCGCGGCGCTCATGAAGCGCGCGAGAGCGGCCGCTCTCTTTCGATCAATGCGGCAAGCCGGCGCAGTTCGCCGCCGTCGATGATCTCGTCGATCGGTCGACCGAGGCGGCGCCGCCAATTTGGATGGGCATCCGTAGTCCCGGGCAGGTTGGCTTGCTCGATCTCGCCGGTCAGATCCTCGATTTGCACCAGCATCAGTCGTGCCCGCGAGCGGGCGATATAACGCTGGATTGCCTCGCCAAGCGTCGGCCGATACATGACTTCGCCGTTTTCGGTCAAGAATTGAGCCCGATCGGTCTCTGCCAGCAGGCCTTCGGCGATCAGCGCATCGAGCAGCAAGTGACGGTCTCGCTCGCGCTCGGCCACGTCGGCGGCAGCCGCGGCAGCATCCGGATAGAGATCGAGCTGGCGACGCCAGGCAATATCGCGACCAAGCCAGAAGCCCTCAAGCGTCGCGAGGTCATGGGTTGCTGCCGAGGCGGCCGCGAGCGGCGGATACTCTTGTGGCGGGACAAAGCTGCTGTCCTTCCGACGCTCAAACACCATGATGCGATAGGAGAGGACGTTCGCGGCCCGCATTCTCTCGCGAAAGCCCGCGGGCACGGTGCCGAGATCTTCGCCGACGACGGCACAGTGTTCTCGGCAGCTTTCGAGTGCGACGATGCGCAACAGGTCATTGAGCGGATAATTCACATAGGCGCCTTGGGTCGGCTCCATGCCATTCGGGATCCAATATAGCCGGAGCAGCGACATGACGTGATCAATTCGCAACACGCCAGCGTGCCGCATGTTGGCGCGGACGCAGGCGATGAACGGAGCGAAGCTCTGATTGCGCAAAATCATCGGGTTGATCGGCGCTAATCCCCAATTCTGCCCAGCCCGGTTCAGAATATCAGGCGGTGCGCCGATTGAAGCGGAGGGTGCGACCAAGCCTTGATCTGCCCATGCTTCGGCGCCGTTTGGGTCAGCTCCGACCGCAAGATCGCGATACAACCCGATCGAAAGTCCGCCGGCCCGCCCAGCTTTGGCAGCGGCCGCCAACTGCCGGTCGGCTTGCCACTGCAAAAATTGAAAGAATTCGACGCGCTCCCAATGGGCAGCAGCGAAGGCCGAGACTTCCGGGGATCGAGGATCGCGCATCGGTGTGGGCCAGTTGCGCCAAGAGAACCCTTGCTTTTCCTGGCAATAATGCTGATGCAACGCTTCGAACACGGCAAAATCGGCGAGCAATTGTCCCCCGGCTTGCTGAAATCGGCGAAATGACTGGCCGAGCTCGGTTTGTGCGGCCCCATTCTCAGCCAAATCATGCTGCCGAAAGCGCCGATACAGAGCTTCCAATACCGCCCGTTTCAAGGCGCCGACCGCGCCATAATCGATCAGCGGCGCCGAACGCGCCGCCCAATGCGTTGCGCCGAACCATTGGCTCTGCAACAGACTTTGCACAGTCTCGTCGTCGGCGAAACCGGGGACTGCCTTCGCATCGATATAGAGATAGTCTAGCCAGGTGCGGCTCGACGGCGAATACGGGCTGTAATGCAGCGGCTCTGCGGCAAACAGCGCATGCAGCGGGTTGATGCCGAGAACCGCGGCGCCGCCCGCGCCCGCCGCCGCGCCAAGCGTTGCCAAATCGGTAAAGTCGCCAATACCCCAATCTTGGGCGCTATGCACACCATAGAGCTGACAGGTCAATCCCCAAGTACGGACGCCTTCGGCCAGTTGGGGCGGCAGATGGCAGCGCGCCGGAGCGACGATCAGATCGAGCGCGGTCGCCACACCTGGCACCTCGACCGCCAGCCGATGATAGCCGAGAGGCAATCCAGCCGGTAGCGGCATCATGGCTGAAATTTCGTCCGCTTGCCCTCCAATCGTCGCGCGCCCGCGCTGTTCCCCGCCGTTTTCGAGCCGGCACGTCCAGGCAACCTCGCGCCCCGTATCGGCCAGACGCACCGGAAGGCCGGGGTGGGGATCTTCGGCCGGGACAAAGTGAACGGGCCCGAGCCCAAGTGGCGCGCTCCGCTCCCGCTCTTCGAGCTCGGTTGCCGCTTGGGCGGGATCCGACGGAAGCCCAAAAGCAGCCGTCAGTGCTAGCAACGTCTCGTCGGAGGCCTCGCGGGTTTGGCCCAGCGCATCGGTATAACGCGGCTCGATCCCGACAAGCGCCGCCAGCCGAACGAGCGTAGCGCGTTTGCTCATGTCACGCGACCGCCGGCCCGAGTAGAAAGAAGCTTGCGCTTATCGGCGCCCCTGGCGCATCTGACGAATATAGCAATTGCCACCCCTCCGCGGTGTCCGGCGGTTGTATTGCGCGGTCGGAGAAATTGGCGCACAACAGCAGGCGCATGCCGTCTCCGAGCTGCCATTCAACACTCACCGCCCGCGGTGCCAACACCCGATGAGAGCCGGCAAATCCTGATATGCCAGTGAGCCGCGGCACGATCTCGCGCTTGCGCAGGTCGATCAGCGCCCGGTAGCGGTCGAGCGACACCGCGTGATCGGCCTGCGACGGCTCGCTCCAATCGAGCTTTGACATTGTGAAGGTTGCCTCTGCTGTCGGATCGGGGATGCGCTGACGCGCCGCCTCATCTCGGAAGCCGGGGAAATCGGCAAACTCGCGCCGCCGACCGTCGCGCACTGACTGCGCCAGATCGGGCGCGAAATCACAAAAAAAAGCGAATGGCCGCTGACTGGCCCATTCTTCGCCCATGAACAGCATGGGGATCTGCGGCGACAGCAGCATTATCGCCAAGCCGGCGTGCAGGGCTTGCTCTGACGCCCGAACCGCGAGCCGGGTGCCGAACGGGCGATTTCCGACTTGATCGTGGTTTTGCAGAAAGGCAACGAAGGCGGTCGGCGGCAGTCCCGCAGAAACCTCGCCACGCGGCGCGCCGTCACGAAACGCGGAGGGCTCGCCCTGATACGCAAACCCCTCAGCCAAGGACCGGCCGAGACTAGCTCCGGGATCGGAAACGTAGTCATGGTAATAACCCGCAGTCTCCCCGGTGATCAGCACATGCAATACGTGGTGCAGATCGTCATTCCATTGCGCGGTGAAACGTTCCGGCCGGCCATTGTGGCGGGTCAGGCGGCGGGCTTCGTTGCGGTCGTTTTCGAGAACGAGATGAATTTCGCGGTCGGGGATGCGGGCGCGCACGGTCTCGCCGATCTCATCGATGATGTCTGGCACAGTGTTGTCGAAGATCGCGTGAACAGCATCGAACCGCAGTCCATCAAAATGATACTCTTCGAGCCAATAAAGCGCATTGTGGATAAAGAACTCACGCACTGCCCGGCTGCGCGGACCGGAAAAATCGATCGCGGCACCCCATGGCGTGTGATGGCGCTCCGTGAAGAAATCGGGCGCGATCGCCGGCAGGTAATTTCCCTCCGGCCCGAAATGATTGTAGACGACGTCGAGCAGCACGGCGAGGCCGCGAGCATGGCAGGCCTCGATCAGGGACTTCAGTTCCTCGGGACGGCCGTAGCGCGACGACGGGGCATAGGGAAATGTGCCGTCATACCCCCAATTTCGCCGGCCCGGGAATTCCGCGATTGGCATCAATTCGACAGCGGTGACGCCGAGCCGGCACAGATGATCGAGATGGCCCAAGGCGCCGACGAAATCACCGCTTTCGGAAAATGTGCCGAGATGCAATTCGTAGAGAACGCTTTCTTCCCACGGGCGGCCGGGCCAATGCTGGTCGCTCCAGTCATAAGCCAAGGGGTCGACAACCTCGCTCGGTCCGTGAACTCCATCGGGCTGCCGGCGCGATGCGGGATCAGGATAGCGATTTCCGTCTACCAGATAGCGATAACGAGTCCCCGGCCGGGCCACTGCGGTGGTCAGGACAAACGTCCCGTCGGTCTTCTTTTCCATTGGGAGTTCGACCGCAGGATCACCCTCAATGTGCAACGATACACGGGCTGCGCGTGGTGCCCAGAGGCAAAAGCGCACCCCGTCGCGATCCACTTCAGCGCCAAACGGGGTCCTATAGCGGCGCTTCATCGTCGTCCTCCAATTCCGGATCATCGGCAACAAGCCGCAGCCGATGCTGCGCTTCGCCGAAGTCCGGCAATAGCCCGGCAATCTCGGGGTCCGGCTCCCGCGCGGCCTCGGGCTTAGTCATGGCGAACTCACGGCGAGGCGCACGGTTGATGAATAACGCAAAAGAATGCGCCCGCATCCGATAAAGCTCGCCCGGCGCATAGATGCCTCCATTCTCGACCCGCCCAGTTGGTCGAGAGGTATCGACAAGCGCCTCCCACGCCATCGGCGCGGCCAATTGCGGGAAGCGAAAATCGAGATTGTCGTAATACGCGTTCATCATGACAAGGAAACTCTCGTCGATGTCGCGCCTGCCGCCCGGAGTGAAGAATTCGCCGGCAGCACCACTCAGCACGTAGCCGAGCGACAAAGCGAGCGGGTTGTTCCAATCCTCCGCCTTATTCTCCTCGCCCGCCGGCGTGAACCAAGTGATGTCTTTAACCCCGGCTTCCGACAGTACCTCGCCGCGAAAAAAGCGCGGGCGCGAGAAAACCCGATGTCGACGGCGCAAATGGATCAGATAGCTGACGAAACGCCGCAGCTCTTGATCTTCCGGGCGGATATCTTCCCATTCGGTCCACGAAAGTTCATTATCCTGGCAATACGCGTTGTTGTTGCCCAGCTGCGTGCGCCCCAGCTCGTCGCCAGCGAGAAGCATCGGTACGCCTAACGATACCAATAGGCTAGCGAGCAAATTACGTTTCTGCCGGTCGCGCAGGGCCGTGATCTCGGGGTTATCAGTTGGGCCTTCGTCCCCACAATTCCAGCTGAAATTGGCGTCGTGACCGTCGCGATTGCCCTCGCCATTGTTCTCGTTATGCTTGCTGTTGTAGCTGACGAGATCCTGTAGGGTGAAGCCGTCATGGGCCGTGACAAAATTGATGCTGGCCCACGGACGGCGGCCACGATACCCAAAAATATCCGACGAACCCGCGACACGTGACGCTATATCAGCGACAAGACCGTGATCACCTTTCCAAAAGCGACGCAGTGTGTCGCGATACTGCGCGTTCCACTCGGCCCAGCCGGGTGGGAAATTACCGAGTTGATAACCGTAGGGGCCGAGATCCCAGGGTTCGGAGATTAGCTTCAGACCGGCCATTACCGGATCCTGCCGCACTGCATCGAAGAATGCGCTGCCCTGGCCATATTCGCCATTCTCGCGCGCCAACGCCGGGGCAAGATCGAAACGAAAGCCGTCAACGTGCATCTCCGTCGCCCAGTAGCGCAGCGAATCCATCACCAGCGCCAACACCCGCGGGTGATCAAGGTTCAACGTATTCCCAGTACCGGTAAAGTCTTGATAATATCGTCGGTTCGAGTTTAAGCGATAGTATGAAACATTGTCGATGCCGCGGAATGCGAGGGATGGACCAAGATGGTTACCCTCGCCGCTATGGTTGTAGACCACATCCAAAATGACTTCGATCCCGGCGTCGTGCAGACGTTTCACCATGGTCTTGAAACCCGAAATCGACTCGACTGACAATAGTCGCGGATCTGGTGCAAAGAAGCCGATCGTATTGTAGCCCCAATAATTGCTGAGGCCGCGGTCGACCAGATGTCGCTCGTCGACCGCAGCATGGATGGGCAGCAGCTCGACGGCGGTGATACCTAATTCGAGGAGGTAATCGATCATCGTCGGCGATGCCAGACCGGCAAAAGTTCCGCGGTATTCGGGGTCAACCCCGGGATGGCGTTTGGTGATCCCGGACACGCTGAGCTCGAGGATGATCGTTTCCTCCCAAGGGGTCTGCGGGTGGCGCTCGTCACCCCAGGTAAAAGCGGACTCGATAACCCGGCATTTGGGGACGAAGCGCGCATTGTCGCGCCGATCGATCGCTAAATCCTCGCGTGGGCTGCCGACCCGGTAACTGAAAACAGCATCGGACCAGCGCAGCCTGCCGTGCAGCGATTTGGCGTAAGGATCGATCAATAATTTGTTGGGGTTAAACCGGTACCCATTCATCGGGTCATAAAGCCCATACACGCGGTAGCCATAAAGCAGGTCGGGCCGCGCATCGGGCAGATAGACGTGCCAGACCTCGTCGGTATACTCGGGCATTGCGATCCGCACTTCTTCGTGCAATCCGGTGCGATCGAACAGGCACAGTTCGACCTTTTCGGCATGCGCGGAGAACAGGGCAAAATTTACCCCCTTGCCGTCCCACATGGCACCCAGCGGATAGGGCTTGCCGGGCCACACCGTACGCGGAGCTGCCATATGCGTTCAGCGCCCGGCCAGACGAGATGGAGCGGCCCGGCTTTCAATCAAGGCATTGCAAATGTTTTTATTGAGACCGGGAATAATTGCTCGGTCCTGGCTTCAGTCAGCAGTAAAAATCAGCGTAGCAAGCGGCGGCAGCCGCAGACGCAGCGCATAGGAATGGCCATGCATCGGATGCGGCTCGGCATGGACCTCGCCGGCATTGCCGACACCGCTTCCGCCATACTCTACGGCATCGGTGTTGATGCGCTCGCGATAGCGGCCGGCGCGCGGTACGCCAATCCAATAATCCTCGCGCGGCACCGGCGTGAAATTGCAGACGACGACGGCAAATTCGTGCGGGCTGCGGCCGCGGCGCAGATATGAGACGACACTCTGCTCCGCATTGGCAACGTCAATCCATTGGAATCCCTCAGGATCGCAATCGAGCTGATGCAATGCCGTGGTGCTGCGATAGAGATGATTGAGATCGCGCAACAATCGCTGCACGCCCCTATGCATTGCGTCATCAAGCAAGTGCCAGTCGAGTCCGATATCGTGGCTCCACTCGCGTTCCTGGGCGAATTCACCCCCCATAAATAAAAGCTTTTTGCCGGGATGAGTCCACATGAACCCATAATAAGCGCGCAGATTGGCAAAGCGCTGCCAGCGGTCGCCAGGCATTTTGCCGATCAGCGACCGCTTGCCGTGGACGACTTCGTCATGACTCAATGCAAGAATAAAGTTTTCGTGGAAGGCGTAGAGCAGACCAAAGCTCAGATCGTTGTGATGATATTTGCGGAAGATCGGATCGCTCGACATATAGTCTAGCGTGTCGTGCATCCAGCCGAGGTTCCATTTATAGCCAAAACCAAGCCCGCCGACATACGTCGGGCGCGACACCATCGGCCACGCCGTCGATTCCTCGGCAATCGAGGTGGCGCCGTTCGCCTCGCCAAAGATCAGCTCGTTGACCCGGCGCAGAAACCCGATCGCTTCAAGGTTTTCACGCCCGCCATAAGCATTCGGGATCCATTCGCCTTCCGGACGACTGTAGTCTAAATAAAGCATCGAAGCGACGGCATCGACCCGAATACCGTCGATATGAAATTCGCGCAGCCAATAAAGCGCGCTCGACAACAAGAAATTGGCGACTTCACGGCGTCCGTAATTATAAATCAGGGTGTTCCAGTCGCGATGAAACCCCTGTCGCGGGTCGGCATGCTCGTACAGCGCCGTGCCGTCGAAGCGGCCGAGGCCGTGCGGATCATTCGGAAAATGGCCCGGCACCCAATCGAGCAACACCCCGATCCCGGCTTGGTGGCAAGCTTCGACCAGCGCCCGGAAATCGTCGGGCAAACCGTGACGGCTGGTCGGCGCAAAAAGCGAGATCGGCTGATATCCCCACGATCCGTCGAACGGGTATTCCATGACGGGCATCAGCTCGATATGGGTAAAACCCGTCTCGACAACATAAGGGACGAGTTCGGCAGCGAGCTCGCGGTAAGTTAAATAACGGTTGTTCTCGGCGGCGCGGCGGCGCCACGAACCAAGATGAACCTCGTAGATCGCAATTGGCGCTTCGCGGTCGTTGCCGCGCCAACGCTCGGCCATCCATGCCCCGTCGCGCCAGATATGACCCGAAATACCCGCGACGATCGAGGCAGTTTTCGGCGGCCGTTCGGCGCGTTCGGCATGAGGGTCGGCCTTTAACGGCAACAGCCGGCCCTCCGGACCGTGGATCTGATATTTGTAGAGATGCCCCGGCCGCAATCCCGGTACGAACAGTTCCCAGAACCCGGTCGAACCGCGCCGCCGCATCGGCATTCGCCGCCCGTCCCAGGCATTGAAGTCTCCGACGACGCTGATTGCGCTGGCATTGGGCGCCCATACCGCAAAGGCCACCCCCTCGACCCCCTCATGTACAATCGGGTGCGCACCAAGCTTTTTATAGCTGGTGAAGTGGTTGCCCTCGGCAAGCAAATGGAGGTCTAGTTCCCCCAGGATCGGCGGAAAAGAGTAGATGTCGTTGAACTCGCGGACGAAAGCGCCATCGGCGACACGCAGCCGATAGCGAAATGGCTCACGCTCGGGCATCTCGGCGGCAAAAAGGCCTTCGGCATTAATTTGCATGGCCTTGGCCGCGACTTCGCCCGTGCGGCTGTCAACAACCATAACCTCCTGTGCGCCCGGCAGCATCGCGCGCACACACACCCCGCGCTCAGTTTTGTGCATCCCGAGAAACGCGAAGGGGTCGCCGTGGCGCGCCTGGACGATTGCCATGACCGTCGGGTCTTGTGCCATGAGTGCCGGCGGTGGGGACGCGGCTTGCCGTGGCTCGGGGCGTTCGGCTTCGGGCATTTCCGTCGCCGTTGCTGCGGGGCTGGCGCTTGCACCGATTGGCTCAGACGCGGCCGCAGAGTGCGTAGGCCGTGTCCGCTGCAAGTCTGTCGACCTCGCCACGCTGTCATCCTTTCCTGTTCACGATATCGAGGATGCCTTGAAGCGGGATGTCGACCCAGAGCGGCCGCTCCGCCAGCTCGCGACGAGCCGCGTAAACCCAGCCCTCGAGCATAAAGAACCGCGTCAGATCGCGAGCCTGCTTCTTATTCGCTGGGTAGCTGATACAGCCGCGCATCGCCTTGCGATAGGCAGCACGAAACCCATCGACTGCGTGCTGGCGCCAGCTTTCGGCAAGTTCGGCCATCCGTGGCTCGGCCGCTGCGCGGGTTTCAGCCAATAGGCGAACGGCGGCTGCGGCGGCATAGTCGAAAGAGCGGATCATTCCGGCCACGTCGCGCAACGGAGAGGTCTTGGCGCGGCGTTCGGCCAAAGACCGCGTCGGGTCGCCGGCGACATCAACAAAAAAGTCGTTCTGCACAACAATGACTCGACCGAGATGGTAATCGCCGTGAACCCGGGTCTTCTGCGCGTCGATTTCATCAGGCAGCAGGGTGAGAACGGCGCGCAAAAACAGCTCGCGGGCTGCCAACAAGCAATCAGCTCGGTCGAGAGCGCGTTGCGACAATTGCCCGCGCTCGTTCTCCAGCCGCGCCAGCAGCTCGGTTGCATCGGCCGCGAGCGCTTCGCGCCAACCAGCAATATCGTCGCGGCTAATCGGCTCCAGTATAAAATCCGGATCATCCCCCGCGTGCTCGGCGAGAGCCCGATGCATTTGCCCGGTGCGAATGCCGATCTGGCGGGCGAGCGCCAAAAAGAACAGGTCGGGATCGGGCAACCGCTCGCTCGCCTCATCGTGGGTCACAATCAGCGCGTCGTCGAGATAGCGGGTCAAATAATTCAGCGCCTGATTCCAGCCGTTGCCCTGATTACGAATAAAACCAAACAATACGCCGAGCGCCAAACTCTCGAGACCCCCGTTACTGTCGAGCCTTGCTTCGATGACCGCGAGCGGTGGCGGAGTATTGGCAAAGCCGGCGCGCTCGACCAGAAATCGCGAAAGCTCGATCTCCGGATGAGGTCCAGGTTCGAGACGCCGATACAGCCTTAGCATGGCATAGTCGTCGAAAAACACCGAGCTGTTGGACTGCTCGCCACTGCCGCGCCGTACCGTCGGCGCTTCCGGTATAGCCGATGCATCGAAAGTCTTTGCCTGGATGCAGCGAAGCTCACCGTGCTCTAGCGGAACGCTCGCTGCGCTGGCAATCAGGTCCAGCAGTGCCAATAGAAATCCGTCCTGCGGAAGCGCGTCGACCATCGCCCCTTCGCGGCGAAACTGGCGCAGTTCGGCGAGTGTAGTTGGGATCAGCCCCTGCCGCAGATCGGTGCCCGACGGCGCCCATAGCGCGGCAAAGGGCAGCAAGTAATTTCGGCGACTGCCGTCGCGCAAACGGGTCTCAAGCACGTTCACGAGGTAGGATTCGGCCCCGGACGGCGCAGAGCGCCTGATCTCGCCGTGAGCCCGCAGCGCGGTGCCGGCAATCCGTGGAAGCTTGGAATCATACCAACCCTGGCGCAGCAGGAAGGCCGGGATCACCTCGTTTTCGAGCTGCTGCAAATTGTGCTGGCGAAACAAATCCGACCAACCCTGCGGCATCACCAGGGTTACGAATTCGGGTGGAGGCGCTTGCAGATTTGCCGCTTGCTGCGGGCTCAACAGCAGATCGAACCAGAAGAAGCTGTGGGGTTGCAGAGTCAACAGGAAGGGCAGGTCGCCAATCGTCGGAAACTCACTGCGGCCGAGCAATTCGATCGGCTGATAACCGCGATAATCAGCCAAATCCAGCTCGACGGCTTGCGGCGAGCGCGACAAATTAGCAACACACAGGATCGTCTCGTCCTCGTAACAGCGCAAATAGGCGATGACTTTGCGATTGGATGGATACAGAAAGCGCAGGGTACCGCGGCCCAACGCGCGGCGAGCGTGCCTCGCGGCAATCATCCGCTTCATCCAGTTCAATAACGACGAAGGCGAGCGGCTCTGTGCCTCGACATTGACTGCTTCAAATCCGTAAACTGCATCCATGATCGGCGGCAAGTAAAGCCGCTCGGGGTCGGCGCGGGAAAATCCGCCGTTGCGGTCAGGGGTCCATTGCATTGGCGTGCGCACACCTTCGCGATCGCGCAAAAACACATTGTCCCCCATGCCGATTTCATCGCCGTAATAAATGACTGGCGTTCCCGGCATCGACATCAGCAACGCGTTCAACAGTTCGATCCGCCGCCGGTCATTCTCCATCAACGGCGCCAAACGACGACGGATCCCGAGATTGATGCGGGCGCGACGATCGGCTGCGTAGTAGTTCCACAAATAATCGCGCTCGCGATCGGTGACCATCTCCAACGTCAACTCGTCATGATTACGCAGGAATATCGCCCATTGGCAGGATTCCGGGATATCCGGCGTTTGCCGCATGATGTCTGTGATCGGATACCGGTCTTCGGTGCAGACTGCCATGTAGATGCGCGGCATCAGCGGGAAATGGAACGCCATGTGACATTCGTCGCCCGCGCCGAAATACGGTAATACGTCCTCCGGCCATTGATTGGCTTCGGCGAGCAGCATGCGATCACGGTAGCGCTGGTCGAGCTCGCGACGCAGCCGGCGCAGAATTTCGTGGGTTTCGGGCAGGTTTTCGTTGATCGTCCCTTCCCGCTCGATCAGATAGGGAACGGCGTCGAGCCGCAGGCCGTCGACCCCCAGATCCAGCCAGAATCGCATGACCTCGGTTATCGCGCGAAACACCCGCGGATTATCGAAATTCAGATCGGGCTGATGGGCATAAAACCGGTGCCAATAATAGGCTTGGGCCACCGGGTCCCAAGCCCAATTCGACTTTTCCGAATCGACAAAAATGATGCGCGTTCCGAGGAATTTTTGATCGGTGTCGCTCCATACGTAAAAGTCGCGCCAGGGTGACCCAGGTTTGGACTGCCGAGCGCGCTGGAACCACGGGTGTTGGTCCGAGGTGTGATTGACGACGAGCTCGGTTATCACGCGCATATTGCGGCGATGTGCCTCGCGAACGAAGGTCTTGAAGTCGCTCATTCGCCCGTAGGACGGGTTGATGTTTTTGTAATCCGCAATGTCGTAGCCGTCGTCGCGCAGCGGCGAAGGATAGAACGGCAGTAGCCATAGCGCGGTTACTCCCAGATTTTGTAAATAATCGAGCTTTCGATACAGTCCTTGGAAATCGCCGATGCCGTCGTCGTTCGCGTCAAAAAAGGCTTTGACATGCAGCTGGTAGATGACCGCGTCCTTGTACCAGAGCGGGTCCGAAGTCGCGAAGCTCGGTGCTGGGCCGGCGACAGACAGGTAGTGAGGGGCTTCATCAGGTGGAGTCATCGTGCACCGAATCGAGCAGTAATTGAATCAACGCTGGGTTGGCTGCTTTAGGTTCGAGCCATAGATGGGGAAGCTCGGCCCTGATCGGGCCATTTACGAAAAACAATCGCTTCAGCTGGGCGGGTTTACTCTTCTCCAAGTTAATTGTCGCAGGACAACTGACACGGGCTGCGTGCACCGCAGCACTTATCTTCGCCGAGCAACGGGAGTACCCTCGATTGCAACGAGGCCAAACCTGCGACCGCTTCGCCTAGGCTGCAGCCTGCTCACTCTAAATCCAGGATGCTAGTGGCTCGGATCGATCCAACTGCCCTACTCCCACTTGGCCTCGAACCTAATGGTGGCAGAGAGCCTTTCGAATACGCCACCGCGAAGGCATAACCATGGCGATAGCGTGATCCAATCACAGCGGAAGTCGATTTATCGTCAAAGCTCCAGCTTGCGCGATGACCTTCACCCCTCGGTGAGCCATAGATGGTTATCAAAGGATAATGTGCGAGCTCTCAGCAGATGACCTCGACGAGGTATGGACCGGGGCTCGCGATCCCTTCGGCGAGCCGCCGATTGAACTCGTCCATATCGCTAACGCGCGCACCTGCCACGCCCATCCCTTTGGCCAAGTTCACGAAATCGAGATCGGGCTGGTTGAGATCAAGCATGTCGAGCGCTTTGCGGCCGGGATTGCCGGCGCCGACATTGGCGAGCTCGCCCTTGAGAATCTGGTAACTGCGGTTCGAGAACAACAGGGTCGTGACATCGAGCCCCTCGCGTGCCTGCGTCCACAGGGCCTGGATCGTATACATCGCACTGCCGTCACCCTCGAGGGTGATGACCTTGCGATCCGGACAGGCTACTGCCGCCCCGGTCGCAAGCGGCATGCCGAGCCCGATCGAGCCGCCCATATTCGAGAGCCAGTCGTGGGGTGCCGCAGAGCGGGTCGGCGCGAAAAAACCGCGGCCGGTTGTCACCGCCTCGTCGACGACGATCGCGTTTTCCGGCAAGAGCGCGCCGAGCGAAGCGCCCAGCGCCTCGGGCGTGATCCGGCCGCTCGCCTTAACCGGCGGCGGGTCATTAACCATTGGTGCCGTGGTGTGTACGGCATCGACCTCTTCGGCCAACGCCGCCAATGCGCCGACCAAATCCTCGTCGAGCCGGGCGAGCACATGGCCCTGCGCGTCGGGCGGGGCGAGCAGGCTCGGCTTGCCGGGGTAGGCGAAAAATGCCACCGGCATCTTGGCGCCGACGAGGATCAAGTGCTTGAGCCCCGCCAGCACTCGGGTGGCCTGGTCGACAACATACGGCACCCGCTCGATAAACACCCGCCCGCGGCCGCGCTGGGTCCGTGCGTTGGACCCTTGTGCCATCAGCCGCGCTCCGGTTTTGGCGGCGATCTTTCCGGCGAGTTCGAGTCCTTCCTGGCGTAACGCGCGGCCGGTCATCAAGATTAGGCACGGCTGGCCCGAGCGCAGCGCCTGCGCCGCTTCGACGATCGCCTCGCGCGAGACCGGCTTGGGGGCTTTGGGCAACGCTACCGGGACCGGGCCCGAGCCGTCGTTCCAGGCGGTATCGGCCGGCAGGATCAGGGTCGCGATCTGACCCGGCAAAGTGCGCGCCGCAGCAATCGCCGCAGCACCATCGGCGGCGATCGACATCGCATCGGGCGAGGTCTTGACCCAATGCGAAGAGGGCCGTGCCAGTCCCTCGATGTCCGAGGTCAGCGGCGCATCGTATTTGCGGTGATAGGTTGCGTGATCGCCAACGATGTTCACCATCGGACTCGACGCCTTGTTGGCGTTATGAATATTCGCGAGACCGTTAGCGAGGCCGGGGCCGAGATGCAGCAGGGTTGCAGCGGGCTTCTCGCTCATCCGGGCATAGCCGTCGGCAGCGCCGGTGACCACACCCTCGAACAGGCCCAGGACGCAGCGCATACCCTCGACGCGGTCGAGGGCGGCGACAAAATGCATCTCCGACGTGCCGGGATTGGCAAAGCACACATCGACCCCACCGCCGACCAAGGTCCGCACCAAACTTTCCGCGCCGTTCATCGACTTATCTCCCCGCGCCCGCCGCGCATCGTCCACATTTCACAGTCCGTGCAGCATGCCCGCCACCCGCCGGCACCGCAAGGCCAGGGCTGCATCAATTCCCCGAGCTTCAAATCTCCGCCCCTGAACGTCGAGATCGGACGCTGGGCCGAATTTGCGTGACGAGTGATTGCGACGGCCGGTTAAGCTCCCAATCGTAACAGCGTTCGCAGGTAATTCGTCGCGCGGATTGGAACCTCCGGCCGCGATGACGATCTCACGGAAATGGAACAGCCATTGGCGAGCGGGAAAAGTGACCGAAATGCAGCCTCCTTTCTCGCCATTGCCTGATCGCCTGGCCAAGCCGGCGTCGTCCGGTAATCTCATGCGCTCGCTGCGCGACAACGTAATCAGGATATTTCCGCCGGAGGCTTACGAGGAAGACGTCGTTCTCCGCCGCGTGTTCGGCCGACAGCAGATCATCATGAATCGTGCCGCCGGCATTCAGCATATCCTCGTCGACAATTGGCAGAATTACCGGCGCACCGCGTCTGGCATCCGGATTCTGCGGCCATTGCTCGGTAAGGGTTTATTGCTGAGCCACGGCGAGGACTGGCGACGCCAGCGCCGCACATTGGCTCCTGCGTTCGCCCCGCGAACCATGCCGATCCTGGCTCGCCATGTGGCACGCGCCGCCGCCGCTGCCGTGATGGAGCTTAAAACTATGGGAGCGGGCGCTACCCCGGTCGATCTGCTGGCAGCGATGCAATTCCTTGCATTGGAGATCGCCGGGACCTCGATGTTCTCGCTTGAAATGGATCGTTACGGCGCTGAACTGCGGGGTCTGATCTCGCAGTACGCCGTCCGCCTCGGACGACCGAACTTACTCGATTTCCTGTTGCCAGTGTGGTTCCCGAGCCCGCGCGATGTGATGCGGTGGCGTTTTCGCCGACATTGGCTCGACCTGATCCGCCGGCTCATTGCCGCCCGCTACGCGCAAGGCTCTACCGGCGCTCCGCGCGATCTGTTCGATCTGATGGCAAGCGCCACCGATCCGGACAGCGGAGCCCTGTTTCCGCCAGCTCGGCTCGCAGACGAAGTCGCGACGATGATCGTCGCCGGTCATGAAACAACCGCAGTGGCCTTGTTCTGGTCGCTTTACCTGTTGGCCGGCGCGCCCGAAATCCAGGAGCGGCTCGCCGCCGAGGTCGATGGCCTTGACCTCGGACCGGACAGCGCCGCAGCCGCCCTTTCGGGGCTCGTCTATACCCGCGCCGTCGTGCAGGAAGCGTTGCGTCTCTATCCGCCAGCCTTCACATTGGCGCGGCTCGCAATCAAGGACGACCTCGCCGGCGATGTCCCGGTCAAGGCGAACACGGTCGTGTTGATCTCACCGTGGGTCCTGCATCGCCATCACCGACTGTGGACGGACCCCGAGGTGTTCGACCCCTGGCGCTTTCTGCCCGATGCGCCACCGCCCGACCGTTTCGCCTATCTCCCATTCGGGATCGGCCCGCGGGTATGCATCGGCGCACAATTCGCAATGACCGAAGCGGTTTTGGTGCTGGCGACATTGATTCAGAACTTCCGTATCGAACGGGCCGATGACGTCCCAGTTACCGTGCGCCCTGTCGTCACGACCCAGCCTGACCATCGGCCGCCATTTCTGCTGTATCCGCGGCGTGATCGGTGACCGTGAAAATCGTTTTCGGACACAATTTACGCCAAACGGGCCCGGCGTCTCACCGATCGGAACGAATCATTGTCTGCTCGGGATCGGGCATGGCGGATCCGCTCGGCGAAGCCTGCCGCGATCGACGATTGTCGGGTTTCAGCTCGCTATCGACCGCCGCCAGATCGACAGCCTCGACAACACTGTCGGGAATCGTGTGGTGGATCATGTGGCCGACCTCGTCGAAAGCGATCAGGCGCGCGTTTGGCAGCGCGGAGGCGAGCCGCCGCGATTGCCGCTCGAAATCGACGATCCTGTCGTGCTTGCCGGCCATAATGACGACCGGTATCGCGAGTTCGGCATAGCGACCCGCGATCGCAGCCGCCGAAACGGTCATCAATTTGGTGTCGATGGCGCTGGCCTTGATCTGAGATGGGCGCAAGGCTAGCGCGGTCGGAAACTCGGCGTTGAAACGCGGCGAGACCACAGCGGGTGCGAATAGCTTGCGGAACACCACGCCTCGCAGCGCCGACCCGATGATCGGCATGACCGTCCAGTCCAACAGGTCGCCGATGACCGGGGTCGCCAGGCTCGGAAACGCGAGCACGTCAGCCCGCATCGTCGGAAAATAATAGCCGGCGAGCAAAACGAGGCTACGCACATCGGCCGGGTGGTCGAGCGCCAGCGACAACGCCGCGAGAGTCCCCCACGAATGGCCGACAACGACCGCCTGTGCGACCTCGAGGCGAGCGAGTGCCGCGTGCACGAGTTCGGCCTGAGCCTGTGCCGTCCAGATCCGCGGTCTCGGCCGAGTGGTATGACCAAATCCGGGGCGATCGATCGCGATCACGCGATAACGCTGCGCTAGCCGATCGAGGATGCCGCTGATCGCGAAATCCTCGATCATCGCGCCATTGCCGTGAAGCAGCACCAGCGCCGGCCCCGCGCCGCGCTCGACGTAATGGAGGCGCACACCGTCGATCTCGAGGAATTCGCCGGCTGGCGGATGTTCGAGCTCCGCCGCTCGCGCCTGCAAGGCGGTAACCCCCGCCCATGTCGCGAGTACGGCCGTCGTGGTCAGTGCTGCTCCCAAGGATCGCCGCGGGAGCCATGTATCAGCATTCGATCGGGGGGCGCGGTTCATGATCACTCCACGATGTTGACCCAGGCGCGCCGCCGTGATCAGCGCCTCGCGGGCGCAGCGCAGGAACGACCACGAGGCCAATCCCGAATGTATTGCGAGGGCAAGTTAAAGCCGGCTCAGCACGCCGAAGATCAACGTTATTGACAGCGACATGTCACCCGGACAGATCGCCGCGCTCTGGATAGAGGCCCGCCGGCTGCTCGCGGCTCCTCGCGGATCTTTGACTGCTGGTTAGGCTGGCCCGCAGCGCCAGACCGTGGCAAGCTGCGCGTCCTCCGGAACGAACGAGGCCGAACCATGAAAATCGAGCGCATCGACCATCTGAACCTGACGGTCGCCGATATTGACCGCAGTGTCGAGTTCTACCAGCGCGTACTCGGCATGAAGACCGAGAGCATGGGCGAAGGCCGTGCCGCGCTCTATTTCGGCCAGCAAAAAATCCATCTCGACGCCGCGGGCAAGGCAATGGTGACGAGCGGTGAAAAACGCATGCCGGCGCATATTTGCTTCGTGACCGAAACCCCGATCGACGAGGTCAAGGCCCAGCTCGAAGCCTGCGACGTCCCGGTGCGGATGGAGGGGCCGCGCGCTGGTGCGGTCGGAACGATCCAGTCTGTCTATATTGACGATCCCGATCACAACTCGATCGAAATCTCGACTTACTAAGCGCCGCCAGATCGATTAAGAATGCCGTAAGAACGCCGCTCCCGCTGCTGCCTCGGCCTCGGGCGGCAGCGCGCGGCCAAGGCACCAGGAATGGTCATCGTCATGGCTGGACGTCTCCCCGACCATGGCTATGGCTCTGTCATGCACGCCGCGTGCGTGCCTGAACGACGTCGGATGACATCCGGGCATGACGGTTTTTGGTTCGGGCGTAATCGATTGTCTGACACAAGGCCGGTTTAAATCTCCCGGACAGCCTCGGCACTTGCTTCGTGCCAACCCGAAAGGCACTCTCTTTCGAGCTCGAACATGAGCCCTCCCTCAGTGCGAAAGGAGTGACCATGGCTAGGCTCCCCCCGATTACCAGCAAAGACCAGGTCGCAGCCAAGGATCACGCGGCCTTTGACAGCATCGTCGCGAGCCGCGGTGCGGTTCAGGGCCCGTTCACGATGTTCCTGCACTCGCCGGAACTCGCCGGCCGCGTTGCCCATCTCGGTGCCTATGTCCGCTTCGAGGGTTCGCTCGATATGCGGGTACGGGTGCTGGCGGCGATGACGGTCGCCCGCGAATTTGAGGCGGTCTATGTCTGGGGTGCGCAGACCGGCGGCGCCCGCCGGCAGGGCGTGCCGGAAGAGACGATCACCGCAATACGCGAGGATCATTTGCGCGGGGTTCCGCCGGAAGACGCCGAGATCATCGAATTCACCCGGCAGCTGTTGCGCCGACATCGCGTCGACGAGGCGAGTTTCAAAAAGATGCAGACCCGTTTTGGCAATGACGGCCTGATCCAACTGACCGGGGCGATCGGCTATTACAGCCTGCTGGCAATGACTGTTAATGCCTGCGAATTGGAAGCGGCACCGGGTGCGGAGGTATTGAGGGTTTGATGCAGCCCGCCGAAGGGCCGCACTGGCGGCCATCGCGGCACGTTGGTTGAGGTGCGTCGGTGCGCCGTTCGATACGAATTCCTTTCGTCGCTCTTTTGGTGTTGCTGGTGCTGGCCGGCGGCTATGCCGTCTACTGGTGGATTGTCTCCGGGCAGATCAAGCAAGGCCTAGTTGCCTGGCAGCAATCCGAAAAGAAGGACAAAGTTGACGCTTCGTGGCAAAGCTTGCGGGTCACCGGTTTCCCATTTGCGTTTCGCGTCGAAGTCGATAACGCAACCTTCCGCAACCACACCTGGAGCCCGGCGCCGGAAGTGCGGCTCGCGCAGTTGAGCGGCACCGCCCGGCCTTGGGATTTCGCCGATTGGCGGCTTGCGGCACCCAACGGCTTCACCGCCGAGCTTGCACCCGCAGCCGACCGGCCGGCGGTCAAGCTTGCAACCGCGGAAGCAGATGGAAGCGTGACGCTTGGCGAGCATGGCGATTCTTGGTTTTGGCTCAATGCACGCGACATCGGCGGCGACGCGGGCGGAGCGGTTGCGATCCGATCGGCGGATATGTGGGTCACCATGCCGCCTAAGCCGGCGGCAAACGATAACGACCCGAGTTTCGGCTTAGCGGTGGCCATGCGCCAGGTGGGTGTGCCAGCGCCGCCGGTGAACTTTGGCAAGACAATCGACGCGCTCGCTTTCGGGATCACGGTCAAAGGCGCTCTGCCGCCGGGCCCAATCGCGCAGGCCGCCGCTGCCTGGCGCGACGCCGGCGGCACGATCGAGGTCGACAATTTGCACCTCGAATGGAGCGGGCTCGGGATTACCGCCAACGGGACTCTTGCCCTCGATCATAAGCTCCAGCCGATAGCTGCGTTTTCCGGCGGTATCGAAGGCTTTGGCGCAATCATTAATGCGCTCGTCGCCGCGGATCAAATGACCCCGGAGCAAGGTTCGCTGGTGCAGATCGCCCTGACGACATTGGCCAAGCCCGGACCCGACGGCAAACCGCAGCTGACCGCCCCGTTCACGATCCAGAACGGCAAGATGTATCTTGGGCCGGCACGGCTCGGTGCGGTACCGCAGATCGTCTGGCAATAGCCCTGCGGCGCGACGGGCCAGCAGCAAATTATAGCGCGCGCTAAGCCAAGTAGGCGTCGCCCGCTGAGCCGCAGGCGCGTTGCCCGCTGAGCCGCAGGCGCGTTGCCCGCTGAGCCGCAGGCGCGTTGCCCGCTGAGCCGCAGGCGCGTTGCCCGCTGAGCCGCAGGCGCGTTGCCCGCTGAGCCATTGCAGACAAGGTCCCACGCCGCAGGCTTCGAAGAATCTGTGGATAAAGATATCCTTCGATCGTGCACGGGACTGCACGCGGAGGCGAGGGAGGACGGAATATGCAAAGAAATACGACGCGGATAAGAACCTCGCATGTCGGCCGGCTGCCGCCGCCCAAAGGGTGGGAGGACATGCCGGCACGGCTTGCCGGTGCCGAAATGACCGACCCCGCGATCATCGCCGCCGAGGTCACGCCAGCCATTACCGAAACAGTGCGCAGGCAAGTCGAAATCGGGATCGATTGCATCGGCGATGGCGAGTTCTGGACAGCCCGCACCCGCGCCCACTACGCCGCGCACTTTACTGGCGTCGAGGCGCGTCCGGTTTCAGCGGGCGAACCGCCAACCACCCGGCATTCGACCCGTGAACGCGACGAATTCCCCGACTTCTATGCCGATATGGACCGGGCCGGCACATTGTTCCTGGTCCCTGGCGAGAAGCCGATGCCGCCAATCACCGAGCGGGTCGTCGCGCGCGGTCCGATCAAGTCGAAAGGGCCAGAAGCCATCAATCGCCAGCTCGAGACCTTCAAAGCCGCAATCGACCGCTCGGGTCTCGCGGTCGAGGAGGCGTTCGTCCCGATATTAGCGCCGGGATGGCTCGACCATTTCATCTTCAACGAATACTACAAGACCGAGGAAGAATTTCTTTTCGCTTTGGCAGAAGCCTTGCGCGAGGAATATCGGGCGGTGGTCGCGGCGGGGTTCGTGTTGCAGATCGATGACCCCGGCTTGCCAGATTGGTGGGACATGCTGAAGCCCGAACCGACCGTTGAAACCTATCGCAAATTTGCCAAGCTGCGCATCGACGCCGTAAATCACGCGCTCGCCGGGATACCCGAGGAGCGGGTGCGCTATCATTTGTGCTGGGGCAGCTGGCACGGGCCGCACACCCATGACCTGCCGCTCGAGCACATCATCGACCTCATCCTTGAGGTCAAGGCGCAGACCTATTCCTTCGAAGCGGCCAATGTGCGGCACGAGCACGAATGGCGCGTGTGGCAGCAGGCGAAGCTGCCTGCCGGCAAGATGTTGATGCCGGGTGTCGTCAGCCATGCCACCAATCTCGTCGAACACCCGACCCTGGTCGCCGACCGTATCCTGCGCTACGCCGCGATCGTCGGTCGCGAGAACGTCATCGCAGGCACCGATTGCGGCCTCGGCGGCCGGGTCCATGCCGACCTCGCCTGGGCTAAACTGCGCACACTGGTGGACGGCGCGCGGCTCGCGTCGCAATCCCTATGGGCTTGATCGGCTCTTGCCTTGTTCCGGGCGACGCCGCTTGGCCGCGGCCTAATCAGACGCTAGCCGGTCGGGAGCAGCAGGCGCGTAGCGGCGGTGCGGATCGCATCAGGCAGCGGCGCCGGGCGGCGTGCATCCAGATCGAGCTGCACGCCAAACTGACCGAGACGGGCGTATTCCTGCCTGCTGCGCGGATCCCACATGCGATGAAAAAACCGCATCGAGGAGTTGCCGAGATGGGCAATACCGGTCTCGATCAGGTAGTGATCCCCGAGGCGGGGAGATGCCGCGATCCGCAAAGCGAGTTCAAAGGTCGAATAGCCGCGCCGTTCGGCTTTGATGTAGTCGCTGGTCATCCCGATCGCCGCCATGATCTGAATGTTGGCGTCGGTGAAACGATGGACAAAAGCGGCGAGCGTAAAGCGGCCAAACTCGTCGAGATCGCCCGGCCGTACCCGCCCGCGGGCGGTCGCGATCGAGCCCGTAGTGGCGGTGGGATCGGGTCGCTCTTCGATATTGGATTCGTCCCAGCTAGCAAGAGCCTCGGCCAGCCGTTTGCGCTGAGCATCGGAAAGCGGCACGGTCTCCCACACCTCTTCAACCCAGGTCACGGTCTCGCTGTTTACCGAATCGACAAAACGATGGCCAAAACGCATCGCTGAATCGAGCCCGATCGGCGCACTTTCGACATGAAAGCTGGCGCCGACACGCAACTCGCGGACAAAACGTAGGGTGAAGCGGCGTGGGAATACCCCGTTCTGCACATGGTCGGCAAGGTCGAGCAGATCGGCTAATGTAGTTGAAGCCTGATCGATACGGTCGGCATAACACGCGATCGTGAAATGCTCGGTGATATCGCATTCCCACGGCGCTACCGTGCTTCGGCAGGTTTCGATCCATTCCGCCACGTTCGCTCGCTCCAATTACAGCCGTGTCATATGTTAAATCAGCCGCCATTGCCCGTCGGGCTGTAGGCAGCTACTCAGACTATAATGTTCCGGCGCGACCGGCCTGCGCTTCGTTATCAGCCTGTAGTCGAGAGTTTCGCATTGCTGGCCGTTTCGCGTGAATTTGTTGACGAGGCTGATCTTTCCGGAATTTCCTGATTCCGGGTTGTTCCATTGGGCGGTGGTGCCGACCGGTTTCCCATGCACGTCCGCATTGACGGTGTGGCGGATCATGGCAAGATCTTGCTTTGTCAACTCGATATTGGTTTCAAGCCCAAGTCCCAGATATTGAGCCTGGGCCGGCAGACAGGAGAGAAGCGCGGCAACCAAAACGATTACTCTGATCGGCGTCGACATTGCTGTGCTCTGCGTAAATTATCGAAGGAGACGCGATATTGGTCCGCGAGGCTGCCGTGCGGCGTTGATCGAGGTCAATAAAAAACTCAGCCGTGAGTTGGATTCTCGGAAAGGTCCTCTGTTATGGTGATGTATCTGGGCGAGGATGACATTCGCGGGCTGCTCGATTGGGAGCCTCTGATCGCAGCGATGGAGGCGGCGCTAGCTGGCTTCTCGATAGGGCGCGCAATCCAGCCGGTACGCGAAATGCTGACGATTGAGGAAGGCCGCCGATATCTCGGGGTCATGCCGGGGGTCATCGAGGATGCGATGGGCGCCAAACTTGTCAGCTTTTATCCGGGCAATGCCGGGAGCGGCACACCGACACACCATGCGATGATTTTGCTGTTCCGCACCGACACTGGCGAGCCGCTCGCGGCCATGGACGGTCGATTAGTCACCGAAATGCGCACTGCGGCGGTTTCGGCGGCGGCGACCAAACATCTCGCCCGGGCGGATAGCCGAGTTTTGGCTCTGCTCGGCAGCGGCGTACAGGCAGCGGCGCATCTGCACGCGTTGCAACGGGTGCGCAGTTTTGACGATGTCCGAGTATGGAGCCGCACGGCAGAGCACGCGCAGCGCTTTGCCGCTCGTCATCGAGCCAAGGCCATGCCCGCCGAGGACGCGGTTCGCGACGCCGACGTTGTCGTTACCGCGACGAGCGCTGTCGAGCCGATCCTCAAAGGCGCGTGGTTGAAGCCCGGGTCGCATGTCAATGCGGTCGGCGCGCCACGGCCAACTTGGCGCGAACTCGACGACACAGCGATGGCAAATGTGCTCATTGTTGATTTACGCGCCGCGGTTTCGAAAGAATCAGGCGACGTGATCCTGTCAAAAGCTGAGATCAGCGCCGAAATCGGCGAGATTTTCGCCGGCAGGGCATCGGTCCCAGCAGAAGCGACGACGATTTTCAAATCGGTCGGGATCGCAGTTGAGGATATCGCCGCGGCGCGCCTTGCCTATCAAGCTGCCGTCGCCCGGAAGGACGCCGCGACGCGGGATCAAGAGGCTGCTTACCGCGAAGGCCGCGGTAGCAAAATTGGAAAGAACCCATTTTGACGCGCCGCCCGCTCTCGCCGCCGCCGCTCGCGTGCTTCCGCATACTCCGCGAGTGCCACTCGATCCTGCGGCGGCACCAAGCCTTGGGTCGGCAGCAGGCACGCGGTCGGACAGCGGGTGATGCCCCGCCTGCGCATGAATTCGGCAACCGCCGTTTCGCTGGCAGTCTCGGCGCTCGTTCCATTCGTTGCTGATGTCTCGCGAGTGATCACGCTCTGTCACCCTCTGCTTGCCGCCGCGATTGGCGGGCAAAGGGCTATCTAGTCGGCCTGTTCGGCGAAACGTATGAAGGATTTCACACTGGGTCTCGCTAGCAGCGAGGGGATCGCAAATTGCGGCGCCAGCCGTTCGTGACCCGCAGAGGCCAAGCCCAGTAATTGCTCTGCGCTTGACGCTCGTAAGACGCCGTCAATTTCCCGAAATGTTCCGCTCTGATGGGAAGCCGGTTCCCGGCGATGTTTCGATGACCACATCCGGCTGAACCGGCTTGGTGCCGATGAACAGCTCGACGGCTCCGGGGTCCAATACGTCTGCCGGCGGAACACGGGTCTTGTATGGAATTCCAAACTTTGCGAATCCATCGAGCAGAATCTTGGCAGTATCTGAGCCTGAGACATCATTATCATAGACGTTGACGGCCATCGCGCTGACCTTGCCAAAAATCGTTGTCGTCTCCGGCCCTCGGGCGTCCCAATTCGCGGCTCTCAGCGCATCGACGATTTCCGTGGCATAATTATAGGCCTCGATATCATTGGGAATGCATGACACCACAACTTTGCGATCGCCAAAGGAGCGCAAGTAATTCGTGAGCTTGGCGGCCGTATCCCCGGCAAGTGATCGGCCGCGCGTGCTCTCTTCGAGTTTTGCGAGCTGTTGTTCGAGTGACTTGACCCGGATTTGTAGCTCTGTCGATCGATCATGACGGGCGAGACGTGCAATCTCCTCGCCGTCTGTCCACACTTGCCACACGGTCGTCGCCAGCGCGGAAATACCGAGGATCGCGATCGCCGCCAGCCGCGATTGCCTGACGAAAGTACGCCTCGCCGGAAATGTCGCAGCCGCGAGCGCAAGAGCACTGAGCGCGGCAATCAACAGCGCCGGCACCCAGGGAAGCATTTGTGAAACCGCCACGGGCTGCTCACTACGACGTAAAAACGATGATAGCGGAACTACTCGGCGGCGATAGCGAGATCTGCCGGCTTGGGCTCGCGTCCGCCCGCGCCGATGAACAACACCATGAACGCTGCGCCGATCAGCAACAGACCAGCGAACATAAACGCCTCGAGGTAAGTGCCAAAGACCCCGCGCATTACGCCCGCTAGATAGGCCGCCAGAGCGCCGCCGACCTGATGGATCACGGTGATCCAGGCGACCATGATCCCAGTCTTCTCGGTGCCGACGACGCGATTGAGCAACCGCACCGTTGGCGGCACACTGGCGATCCAATCGAGACCGTAAAATACGACAAACAGCGGCAGCCCATAGAGTGACATGCCAAACGCGAACGGCAGATACATCAGCGCCAAGCCGCGCAAGCCATAATACCAGGCGAGCAGCAATCGGTTGTCGATGCGGTCGCTGAGCCACCCCGACAAGGTGCCGCCAAAGAAGCTGAACACACCGGTCGCCGCCAGGAGCCCCGCGCCGGCAACCTCGCTGAGCCCGTGATCGACGCAAGCCGGAATCAGATGCGTACCGATCAGCCCGTTGGTGGTCGCCCCGCAGACGAAATAGCCGCCCGCGATCAGCCAGAAATCGCGTTTGCGCACGCCGCTGCCCAGAGCCTCAAAAGCGACCACTAGCGGATTTCCAGCGGGCGGCGGTTCAGCCTCCGGAGCACCCTCGGCCCCATAGGGAGCCAGACCGAGATCCCGTGGCCGGTCCCGCATCAACAGCGCGACGAGCGGCACAAACACCACCACCGTGCCAGCCAATACCAGCGACATCACCCGCCAGCCGAAATGAATCACGAGTTCGGCGAGGTTCGGCAGGAAAATCAGCTGCCCGGCGGCCATCGCCGCGGTGAGCAGCCCGACCACGAAACCTTGGCGACGGCGGAACCAACGCGTCGCGATATAGGCTGACAGAAAGGAGCCGATGACGCCGGTGCCGGCACCGACGACAATCCCCCAAAGCAGCACGAGTTCCCAAGTCTGGCGCATCAACGGCGATAGCGCTACACCCCCGCCGGTCACCGCCAATGCCAACGTCATCGTGCGACGCACACCAAACCGGTCCATCAGCGCCGCAGCGAACGGGCCGACTAGGCCGTAGAGCAAGAGATTGACCCCGATCGCGAACGAAATTGTCGCTCGCGACCAATCGAATTCCTGTTGGAGCGGGACGATCAGCACGCTCGGCGCGGCGCGCACCCCTGCTGTCAGCAACCCGACAATGAAGGTTACGGCGGCGACAATCCAGGCGTAGTGCAAGCGCCCTACGGCACGCATCAGATTATTCCTTCGTTTGCCGCCAAGCTACTCGCCGTCGAGCGGCTCGGTCTCGACGATTTCGATGCCAAAGCCGGCAAGGCCGACATAGGTCCGCGAGCGGGTCGCCAATAATTGGATCGATGAGATCCGCAGATCGCGCAGGATCTGCGCGCCGAGCCCAACCTCGCGCCATTGCACGTTGCGCTCGCGTTGGGAGGGGCTCTCCTCCTCGCCGACGGTCGAGGTCGGAACCCCGGAGGTGCCATCGCGCAGATACACTAACACTCCCTGTCCCGCGGCTTTGAAACGGTCGAGGGCGGCATGGACCGGTTTGGCGCCGCCAAACACATCTTCGAGCACATTGGCGCGATGCAGCCGGGTCGGCACATTGGTCCCATCGCCGATATCGCCGTACACAAAGGCGTAGTGATGCACCTTGTCGAACGGCGTCACAAAAGCGTAACCGGCGAGTTCGCCGATTTCGCTAGCCACTCTGAATTCCGCCACCCGCGTCACGAGCTTTTCGCGCGCTTGACGATACGCGATCAGGTCAGCGACCGAAATTCGATGCAATCCGTGCTTTTTGGCGAAGGCCGATACCTGCGGTCCGCGCATCACGGTGCCATCGTCATTGACCAATTCGCAGATCGCGGCGACCGGCTCGACACCGGCCAGCCGGCAGAAATCGACTGCCGCCTCGGTGTGGCCGGAGCGCATCAACACTCCGCCTTCCTTGGCGATCAGCGGAAAGATGTGACCCGGCCGGACAAAATCAGTGCGCCCGGCATTGTTGTTGGCGAGGTTGCGGATCGTCGCGGTGCGGTCCTCAGCGGAGATGCCGGTCGTGGTGCCGTGACGGTAGTCGACCGACACGGTAAAAGCGGTGCCGTGGATCGCATCATTATCGGCGACCATCGGTGCCAAGTGGAGCCGCTGGGCGATTTCGCCGGTCAATGGCGCGCATACAATGCCGCAGGTATGGCGGATGATGAACGCTAGCTTCTCCGGCGTCGCGTACACGGCAGCAACAATCAGATCGCCCTCATTTTCGCGATCATCGTCGTCGGTTACGACGATGATTTCGCCGGCGGCAAAGGCATTGATCGCCTCGCGGACACGGGATTGCGGCAATTTGATCCTCTCGCAAGCGCCGCGCGGCTACGAAAAGCCGTTGGCGGCAAGAAACCGCGGATTAGCCAAACGCAGTTTGGCGAGCGTCCAGCGCCACAGAATAGCGCGGGCTTTCGCCTCGCGCTCCGGCGAATTCTCGAAGCCGCCGATGCGCAATTCGTGGGCGAAGTGGCGCAGTAATGACTGATCCACGACCTCACCCCTGTCGGCACGGGAGGTCTGAGCGAGGAAAGGCCGCGGCAAGGCAGATGGATAAAGGGCCTCAAGCTCACGCTCGATCGGCTCCGTCCGGGATTGTGTTTCTCGGGCCTCGCGCTCGGCGATTGCCATGCAATTGGCGACAAGGCGTGCGTCGAGCTGATGATTCGCGGGCAACAACGGCAACAGATCATTGATCAGCACATCCCGCGCGAGGGCGAGCAATGCCGGCCCAGGCGGCAAGTCGTCGGCCGCCTTAGCGGCGGCTTTTGCCGGGGCGGTGCTTTGCCCTTTAGCCAAGGACGAGCTCGGCTCCCCTCTAGGGTCGAGCATTATCAGGATTGTAAGTTCGCATTCGGTGGCGCGTCGCCCTGTCAGTGCGAGATCGAGGCTGCGCTCGCCGGCTAGGATCTGGCGATCGCTCTGCTGCAATGCGATGACCGCCCATCGGACGCTCGCCAATACCTCCCAGAAAAATACGCGGGCAGGATCGATCGAGCGCCCGCTCGCGCTCTCGTAACCGCGATAAAACGGGGCGCGGTCGGCGATGCCGCCGGCTTCGCGATCGAGCCGCGCAAATCGCCACCCCCTGCTGCAAAACCAGCCGATATCCTCGTGCGGATCGCCCCAGCCGGCAAATTCCCAATCGAGAATGCCGGTCAGTCTCGCCCCGTCGAGCAGATAATTGCCGGTGCGGAAATCGTGATGGCACAACACCGGTTCGACCGGCGGCGGGCAATGGGTTTCGAGCCAGCGCATGCCCCATTCGAGCACCGGTCGCGGGTTTGGATGCGCGTCGAGATAAGCGCGGAAACCCTGTGATCTGTCGGCTGGGGCCGGATTCTGCGTAGGGCGGCAGAAAAGCGAGATCGGGACGCGGCGGCCGGATCGTATGGATGCGGGCGAGTTCGCGGCCGAGCCGCTCGGCGATCTCGGGCAATACAGGATCGAGCGATGGGTCGCGGGTGATGCGGTGCGCCGCTGCGGTGCCGGCAGCGCGGCGCATCACAAAGAACGGCTTGCCAAAGACCGATGGATCGGCGCAGGCAAAGAGCGGCTCCGGCACCGTCACTCCGGCACCGAAAGCCGCCTTCAGCACCGCGAATTCCTGCAGTCGATCAAGGCTCGACGGCACGCCGGTTTCGCCGGCCGCCCGCAACACCAGGTGCTGCGCCCCGTCCAATGTGCCGCCCGTAAACCGTGCGTCGAGCCCCCAATTCTCCTGAATGGCGCCGCCGGCAAGAGGTGCCAGTCCGACTATCTCGCAAGCGTCCGCGCCGCTTGCTCCGACCAAAAACTGTGCAAGCGCGACGAGCCGCTCGCCGCGGTCGGCGACCGACTCAGATCGAGGCGACGCCGTGCCCGCCATCGACCGCGATGACCGCACCGGTGATGTAGGCCCCAGCGGGCGATGCTAGCAGCAGCATCGCCCCATCGAGATCCTCCGGCTCGGCAACGCGCCGCAACGGAATGCGCCTGGTAAGCCTTTTGCCGGCTTCGCTGTGCAGGAACTCACGGTTGAAATCGGTCTCGACATAGCCCGGCGCCAGCGCATTGACTAAGATCCGATAGCGCGCCAGCTCCATTGCCAGCACCTCCGTCAAATGAATGAGCCCGGCCTTCGCCGTACAATAGCCGGGCAGATGAGCGATCGTCCTGACACCCAACACCGAGGCGATGTTGACGATCCGCCCTGGGCGCCCGAGCTCGACGAGATGGCGTGCGAATTCCCTCGCCATCAGCCAGGCCCCTTTGAGGTTGGTGTCGAGAACGTAGTCCCAATCGGCCTCGGTATGTTCGAGCACCGGCTTGGCGATCGTGACCCCGGCATTGTTGACGAGCAGGTTCAAGGGCCCCAACGCACGTTCGGCTTCGGCAACAGCAGCGGCGACGCTATCCGGGCGGGTCACGTCCAGCACGATCGGAACTGCGCTGCCGCCCGCGGCCTCGATCTCGCGCACCGCCTCGGTGAGAAGATCGCTCCGGCGCGCCGCCAAAGCGACTTTTGCGCCCGCCGCGGCGAGCAGCAAGGCGAGATGCCGCCCGATCCCGCTTGATGCACCGGTGACGAGCGCGACTTGGTCCGACAGATCAAAGCTGGGTAGCGTCGTCATTGCGCCAATTCCCTGGCGCGCTCGCGCAATTCATATTTTTGAACCTTGCCGGTCGAAGTCTTCGGCAATGACCCGAATACGACGGTCCGCGGCACCTTGTAATGCGCGAGGTTGGCGCGACACCAGGTGATGATGTCGCTGGCCGTGAGCGGCGGTGCCTGCGGCGTCAGAGTTACAAATGCGCACGGGCTTTCGCCCCATTTCGGATCGGGACGCGCGACGACCGCGGCTTCCATGATGTGCGGGTGGCGGTAGAGCGCCTCTTCGACCTCGAGTGATGAGATGTTTTCGCCGCCCGAGATGATGATGTCCTTCGCCCGGTCCTTGATTTCGACATAGCCGTCGGGATGCATGACCGCGAGATCGCCGGTGTGGAACCAGCCTTGCGCGAAGGCTTCGCCGGTTGCCGCCGGGTTCTTCAGATAGCCCTTCATCAAGGTGTTGCTGCGCAATACCAATTCGCCGATCGTCGCACCATCGGCGGGGACGTCGGCCATCGTCGGATCGACGACGCGCTGCCCGGCAAGGGTCAGACTGGCCACCCCTTGCCGGGCCATGCGGCCGGCGCGCTCGTCAAGCGGCAAACCATCCCACGCCTCCTGCCAGGCGCAGACGGTCGATGGACCATAGCTCTCGGTCAGCCCGTAAAGATGGGTCACCCGAAACCCCATCCGCTCCATGGCTTCGATGACCGTCGAGGGTGGTGCCGCACCGCCGGTCGCCGCCTCGACCACATGATCGAAGCGACGCTTGACCTCGTCCGGCGCGTGCACCAACAGGTTCAGCACGATCGGAGCGCCGCACAGATGGGTCACGCGATGCTCAGCAATAGCAGCAAAGATCGCAGCCGGATCGACCCGGCGCAAACAAACATGGGTTCCGGCTACCGCCGTAACCGCCCAGGGATAGGTCCACCCATTGCAGTGGAACATCGGCAAGGTCCACAAATAGACCGAATTGCGATCGAGCCCGAAGGTGATCGCATTGCCGAGCGCATTCAAAAAGGCGCCGCGATGATGGTAGACGACACCCTTCGGATTGCCGGTGGTGCCTGATGTGTAGTTGAGCGCGATCGGCGCCCACTCATCGGCGGGGCCTTGCCAATCCGAGGCCGGATCGCCCTCTGCGAGGAACGCCTCGTAATCCGTGCCGCCAAACGATTGGGAACCGTGGCCCTCATTGATTTCGACCAGCGGCAGCGCGCGGTCGAGTTCTTGAAGCGCCGGTTTGACGAGCGGCGCGAATTCACGATCGGCGATCAGCAATTTGGCCTCGCCATGGCCGAGGATAAAAGCGATCGAGCGGGCATCGAGCCGGGTATTCAACGCATTCAACACTGCTCCCGCCATCGGCACACCGTAATGCGCTTCGAGCAATGCCGGCACATTCGGCGCCAGCACCGCGACCGTATCCCCAGGCCCGATGCCGCGAAGGCGCAGCGAACCGGCAAGTCGGCGACAGCGCTCGTCGAATTGCCGGTAGGTGAAACGCGCATCGCCATACATAACCGCGAGCTTGTCGGGATACACCGCGGCCGCGCGCCCCAGGAAAGAAAGCGGCGTCAATGGTGCAAAGTTGGCGGCGTTGCGGCCTAGATGCGGGGCATCGTACTGCCCGCCCGAGGATGACACGGTCGACCTGCTTCTGTTGCATTGCTTACCAATATCCTCCCGACAGGACGGACCCAGGTCAAGCCGAACGACGCGGCCAAAGCTAAGGCCGCGCTCGCCACTCGAGAACAATTTGCGGCGGATCTTCAGCGACCGTGGTAAACCCAAGGGTGTTGTAGAGTCGCTGTGCCGCGAAATTGTGCGTGAACATCCGCAAGCGCGCCGGAAGACCAAGTTGCCGCGGCTCATCCAAAGCGGCCTCCAGCACGATGGAGCCGATGCCAAGCCCTTGCGCCTGCGGCAGTAAGGCAAAGTCGATATAATAGACACAATCGGTCCGGACCTCACTGACAATGCGTCCGATCGGCCATCGGTCGAGTTCGATGATGTCGTATCGCGCCGAAGGAAAGCTCCGGCGATAGGTCTCGTTCATCGAGCGGAACTGAACCTGCAGCAGGAATTCTTTATCGCGCGCCGAAATCGGCATCAGCGCCATCTCAGGCGCACGGTTGCTCGCGAACAACAAATACAAAAATGCCTCTTCCGAAGCCCCTCCGGCAGCTGACCGTATTCCTATCACGCCATACGTCGTGCGGATCTTGAGCTCTAATCGCGCCATCCTCGGATAATCCCGAGATGTGTTACGGTTTAGTGTATCCGAGGCCTAGCCCAAATTGAGCGTGCATCAGCCTGTGCGATCAGACATGGGCGGGGATGAAATAGGAGCCGATGACCTCGATCGATCACCTAACCGGCGATGATTTCAATGCCTACCTGGGAAGGGTATTTCGTCCTGCCACAAGCAGTCTCGATCTGGTTCTCGTGCAAATTGACCGGCGCGAATTTGTTGGCTGGAATGACGCACCGCGCAAGCCGTTCTCTCTGATCTTGCGCGGTCCCCCAAGTCCGGTGCTGCTCGAAGGCTCTCACCGGGTCGCGATAGAGAACGGACCGGTTCTGACGCTCTATGTCATCCCAATTCTCACAGCAGCGCACGATCATCAGGATTATCAGATCGTCTTCAATTGACACGCATTTGGCGTCAGTTGCTCGATGGAAAAATCCCTTGCAATGCGATGCAGTAATTGATCGTTAAAAACGGCATTCGGTTCTCGTGAGCCCCGCCTCCGCCCACCGGCCCGACTGCGCCCGCCGACATCGCTATCGTGGGCGCCGCGCTACTATAGATGTTTTCGACAGGGTTATTCGTTTCCATCGTATAACCGCTCCCCATCAGGACCGTGCCGCTCGGGATATTGGTGCCGCTCGACTGTCCGTTGTTGGTGACGTTCAGCGTGTGGGAGTGGGCCGGCACTTCGCTCGCGAGCAATTGATGGGTTTCCTCACCGCCGGCAGCGCCGAGCGTGTACGGCGACAAACCGGATCCTTGCCCGAAGCCTAGCGCCAATCGACCCCGCAAGTCAGGCAGGTTGAAAGTGATGCGTCCATCGCCGCCATAAGTCGTTCCGAGCAAGGCGAAGAGCGCTTGATTCTGATTGATGGGCAGCGCTTGGCCGGCGCAGATCGCCCAGCCCTTCGGCGCGAACCCGAAACCGAACGCTTCGATCATCGATAGATACGGTTCCGACATTTTGCCGAATACTCCTCGAGATCGTCAGCGGCCGTTAGCTTCTCGACGGGAAAATGCCCTGCAAGGCAATGCAAAAATTCAGGGTAAGATAGGGCTGCAGGTTGTTGTGCGGCTGGCTGCCGCCGGGAGCAGTGGTCAACGATGCAGGCGCCAACGCTGTTGTGGTTCCTGATCCGCTGTACAACGCTAGGGCGACGGAGCCGCCCCTGCCGCCGGTTTGCCCTTCGGCCTCGATCAACCCGGATGGTATGTTTTCGGCTGCTGCACTTGCGGCGGCGAACAGTGGGTGCGAGTGTGTCGGATAATTCGAAGGGTTAATCGCTGCAGTTTCGGCGCCGCCGGTCTGGCCAATTGTATAATTTGAACCTTCCGGGCCCTGGCCGAACCCGATCGGCGCGCGACCGCGCAGATCCGGCAGTGCAAAGGTACTGCTGCCGGTGCCGCCGAAATTGGTGCCGAGCAGCGAGAATAGCGCTGTGTTCTGCGAGATCGGCAGTATCTGGCCCTGGCACAAGGCCCAGCCTTGGGGAGCAAAATTACAGCCGAACAGGCTAATTTGACCGACAAATTGTTCCATTTATCGATCTCCGAACCGCGCGGCAGCTAATTTTGCGACGGGAAAATACCGGTCAAAGCGATGATATAATTGAGAGCTAAAAAAGGTTGGCGGTTTTCATGAGCGGCGCTCGACCCGAAAGGGCCGATCGATGCCGATGCCAATGCGGTCGGCGTGTTTGTGCCGTACATCTTGACCGCCGATGCCGGTGTTCCCAAAGCGAGGCCGGGCCCGGGATTGGGCGCGGTCACATTGGCGGAGGCCAGCATGGTATGGGTGTGCGCGGGCGTCTGCTGGGTATTCAGCGCAACACTCTCCTGGCCACCGGTCTGGCCTCTGGACATAAGACGACAATCCTAGCCCCTGGCCCTGACCAATCGCCACTCGGCCGCGCAAATCGGGGAGGTTAAACGTTTGCTGCCCGTCTCCGCCGAAATAGGTTCCAAGCAGCGCAAACAGCGCCGCATTTTCGGCAATTGCCAAGGATTGTCCCTGGCAAAGCGCCCATCCGACCGGCGCGAAATTAAAGCCGACAAGCCGGATGGTTCCGATAAAGGGATTGCTCACGATGACGCTTTCCCGATGGTCAGCAGCTTGCGCTGCCGCCGAGACCGTGTCCGAAGCCATAGCAGCCCGAAGAGGCCCATCAGCAACGGCCATATGCTCGAAGGCTCCGAGACGGCGGAGATCGGGGTGGTTCCAGCAGTGGTTAGGTCGATAATAAGATCGTCACCTATCTTCGGGGTGTCCCCGGTCACGTCCACCAGCATGTCGGTCGGCGACAGCAACTGCAGCCCGGCATGAGGCGCTGTCGTGTTCGGCAGAAAATCCGGGGCGGTGGCTGGGTCCACGCTGACGCCGGTGATGTCGATGCCGGAGGAAAACTGAAATTCGAATCCGGTGAAGCTGTCGGGACACGGCGTAGCCGTTACCGAGCAGAATGGCGCGGCGAGCTGATTGGTGATCACGATCTGCGTATCGCCGACATGAATTGTCGAACCATCGATGGCGCCCTCGACGAAATCGACGCCCCCGGGGCCGATTGGCGCGGGACCGGCGACGGGTGGGCTGCCGAAGTCTTCTGTTTCCGGAGTTCCCGCGTGAGCGCCGAGAAAGAACAGCGCACTCACGGTATTCGGAGGGGTCGTGATCAAACCCGCCTTAGCCGAGCCGCCCGATAACAGAAAACCCCCAAACAGAAACAGGGCAGCCGTGGCGCCGCAAAGGCTGAAACGCATTCTGGCCGTCTCGACGTGGGTTCGTTGGCGAGAGAACGACTTCGCAAGCTTCGCGCACCAAACTCGGGATTGCTGTGCCGCGGATCTGGCATTCACCATAAATGGAGCTGGTCGGACCGGTCAACCGGCCTTCTTGCGACCGAAAACAACCGCATGGGTATGTGCATTTCGGCCTCGGCTGCGCCAAGCCGGGGCAGCACTCCGCTGTGGCTCCGGCTAGGGCACAATGCGACGGGTCACGGCCGCAAGTATTGGAACCGTTATCCGCTGGATCCGCGGGCCCAGCGCAAGCGGTTTCAGCAGCATGCGCACAGTCATTTCAATGGGGAAATGCGGGCGCATCAGCGCGCGACATTGGTGATGCATTCGCCGATAAGTGCGCCGGTCCAGCGGCACGCCTGGTCGATGTGCGGCATGGACATGCTTGAGCACAATGAGCCGGTCTTCCCCGCCCGTCATCCGCAGGCGGCGCCATAGAGCCGGCGCCACGGCGCTGCGCCTGGGCTGCTCGATCTCGCGGTATTTGCGGTAGAACCGATAGAAGTGCTTGTAATGACGGACCTCGTCTTCGGCGATCCGCCGGGTTAATAAAGCCAGCACCGGATCGGGGCTGGCGCGCGACAAGCAAGTATAGAAGCTGGCCGTACCGGTTTCGACGACGCAGCGCGACGCCATCTCAAGACCGCGCGCCCGTTCCAGCGCCTCATCGCAGAATGGACGGAACTCTTCGACAAAACCATCACGGACCTTGTGCCATGGGAAGTCAGGCCACGTGGTCTCGACATAGCGGCGCAGCGCACGGCCGTGCTGTAGTTCTTCTAGCAGCCAATAATTCTTTAACCATGACGTGATTTCATCATCGCCGGAAAAGTATTCGATCAGATTAGCGGTATAGAGATCGGTTGCGCTTTCCATCAGCGACGCAGCCGCGATCATGTAGAACAGCGCCTCATGGTGGTAGACCCGATCGCGCTGAACTGCATGCCATGGAATATCGTCGAGCGACCAATGACGCCGGCGGGCGCGGCGCGCGCTCGCCGCACTGGCGGCGGTTGGGGCTAAAGTAACTGGCTCCATATCGGCGCCGATCCGGGTTTAGAACGTGAACATGGTGCTTTCGGGCCCGAGCCCCAGCAGGACCTGCCCGACCGTCTCAAAATGCGCTTGGCGACCTTGATATTGTTGAACGACGGTGTGGATGTCGCGGAACCGCCGCTCGAACGGGTTCTCTTCGAAAATCGCGGTGGCTCCGGCAGCATGGTAGAGTGTGTCGACCGCCTCTCGCGCCTGGTGGATGGCCCAGGTCGAGGCGAGCCAAATCGTCGTGTGGTGATTGAGGCTGAGCCGGCCAGTTCGCCCGGCCTCGGACCAGATCTCGTCCAGCGAGCGCAGTAAAAAAGCCCGGGCCGCACTGATCCTTGCTTCGGACTGCGCCACTTGTGCTTGGATTACATTGTTGTCGCGCAATGTCCGCTTGGCGCCGCGCGGGACCTTATCGCGTGCCAAATCGATAAAAGCCTCGGCCACGCCGCGCGCAATGCCGAGCGCTACACCCGCAAATCCGGCTGAATAGACATTGCTGCTGCTAAACGCATAGAGTAGCCCAGGTTCGAGCGGTTTGGCGTCGGCGCCGCGCTCCACGGAATGATCTTCGGGGACGAACAGATGATCGGCCCGATAGGTATCGCTACCGGTGCCCCGCAGGCCGACGACATGCCAAGTGTCGGTCATTACCACGCTCGCTTTTGGGAACAGTAGGGTGCGAAACATCGGGCTGCCATCGGGCCGCAGCCGCGGCGAGCCATCCTCACCCAATATCGCAACATGAGCGCCAAGCCAAGTTGCATGATGACTGCCGCTGGCGAAACTCCACGTCCCGCTGAGCTGATAGCCGCCCGGAACGATCCGCGCTTCGGCCGGACCCGGCGGCCCCCAGGCGACGATGCCGCGCGGCCCGCCAAAGATTTCGCGCGCTGCCTGGGGACTGAGATAGGCGGCGGTCATCGAGCAGCCGCAAGCCTGGCCGAGGCACCACGCGGTGCTGGCGTCGTGCTTGGCGATTTCCTCGATGACCGGGACATAGGCGGCGGGCGGCAACTCGGCGCCGCCCAATGAGCGCGGCAGCAACAGGCGAAAGAACCCGCGCTCGATTAAGGATTCGACGATCGGTTCCGGTAATTCGCGACGACGCTCGATCTCGGCAGCCGCGGCCGCAAGCTTGGGGCCAAGCTCACATGCACGTTTCAGGTAAACCGCACCCAGCGGCTCGCCGTCCTCCACTTCCGGAATTGTGCTCCGCATCCCCGCTCCGCCTCGAGGTTCCGTAATTGCGGGTCGAATGCATACTAGCCCATCTGGTCGCGCGCCAATATTTCCTGTTATCTCGCGGGGGTTTGAGCACCGTATCGATCGTGAACCGGGCCGAATCGGCCGCGCCGGTCAAATCCTGACCGACAGGGTGCAGATCGCCTCTGGCTCGTCGATGCGCAACACGATACTTTCGCTGACATAGAGCTGGTAGTGCATGCCGTCTTGGCAAACATAGCCAGCGCGTAGGTCCTGACCGACCAGCAAGACACCGGCGCGCGGGTCGACCAGCGCCCCACCCTCGATGCTGGCCTTGTAGATGCCGCCGGTGCACAGCCTGCGCAAATGCTCGAGCTGCAGCACGTCAGTGCCGGGATAGAGCCGGAACAGGGCGTTGTAGAGCGCCGGTGCGAGCACCAGACTGTAGGGTCCGCGAAAGCCGCGCTCATCCAGTCTGGTCGCCGCGGCAACCGCATCCTGCAGCGCGCGGTCAAGGGCTGACCAATCGCCACCCTCGACCTGCTGCCGGCCTTCAACCGTCAACAGCCCGGGCAGGCCGAAATCGGGCTGGCCGAAATAGATCATGCGCTCTTCGGCATTGGCGACGGCCTCGGCAGCGTCCTGAGCCGGGCTCAGATTGATCGCCTGCCCGTGTTCGACATGCGCGGCGACCCGCCTGATGCTGAGTTGGAACGTCTGCCGCAGCATCGGGACCGGCACGGTCCGGCTGATCACGGTGGCGGCGTGCTCGGAATCCGGTTGCCGGTAGTCATCATCCCCCGCTTCGATCGCTGTTAAGCCGACACCAAACGGCCCCTCCACATCGAGAAATCGCCGCGCCGTCAACAGATCGCGCGCCGCATCAGCAGCCGCTTCGTCGATTGCGGTCCACAGTTGGTCGGGAAAACGCGCTTGTTCTCGGTTGAAATAATCCATCGCTATTTCCTCCGCAGCGGACCGATCGTGAAGCCGAGATCGTCGCGTCGTGGCGCCGCTTGCGACGCGCCGCCGTGCTCTGCAGCTGTTTCGACCTGCGTCGGCGGCGCCGAGGTGAACAGGTAGGTTTCAAAAGTCCGGGCGAAATCGGCATTGTTGCGACGCAACCACTCCATCAGCATCGCCGCATGCTCGATCTCCTCGCGCATGTTGTGCAGCAGCACCTCCCTTAGGGCCTCATCCTCGGTGTCGTCGGCGCGCTGGCGGTACCAATCGACGGCGTCCAATTCTTCCTGCAAAGAAACAATCGCGTAATGCAGCAGCCGCGCCTGCGGCGACAGATTTTCGCGCGGTATGTGAAGGTTTTCGCTCGACATCTGGATCAATACCTCTGGTTGCCCAAAAGCGTCGCCACGGGCGGCCATTCAGTGCGAATCTCGGACAAATCCGAATTGCGCCGGCTGCGTCCCGGTGGGAGACTTGGCGCCGACAGCAGCCGGCCACCGTGGGGGTAACGCTAACAGAGAGAGATCGGCAGCCCGCGATCATCACAACTGTGGCGGGTGCCGAGGCCGGAGCGCCAACGCCCAAGGATCAAGCCGTGGACATTGTTGGCAAAGCCGCCCCTGCCCCGTTGGCCCAGAGGAGATACGATGCCCGAGGAAGCGATCGCGAACACCGTACAGCGCGAGTATTGGAACACGGTGGCCGGCCCGCGCTGGGTCGGGCTCGAAGGGTTTGTCGAGCGCCGGGTCGCGGCGGTCAACGATCTGCTGTTGCGGCACTCGGACGTAAAACCCGACGAGCGGGTGCTCGAGATCGGCTGCGGCACCGGCGCCTTCACTGTGCCATTGGCCGAGGCCGTGGGCGAGCGCGGTGCGGTCGTCGGCGCCGACATCTCCGCGGCGATGCTGGCCGGTGCACGCAAGCGTGTTGCCGAGACCGGATTACGCAACATCTCGCTGATTGAGGCCGATGCCCAGACGCATAAATTCGAGCCCGGCCATTTCGACCTGATTACCTCGCGCTTTGGCGTTATGTTCTTCGCCGATCCTGGGGCGGCGTTCGCCAACCTCTTCGGCGCCGCCCGCCCCGGCGGCAGATTGTGCTTTGCCTGCTGGGGCACGCTCGACGAAAACGAGCATTGGCTCATTCCCTATCGCGTCGCGTTACGCCATCTCGGCCCGCCCGAGGCGAAGCCGCCGCGCGCCCCCGGCCCAATGGCATTTGCTGAACCCGACTATGTCCATGAATTCCTTAGCAAGGCCGGATTTAGCGCGATCGCGATCAATCACGAGCACCCAGGCATCATTGCCTCAAACCCGCGGGAGGAGGCCGAACATGCATGCATCATGGGTCCGTCCGGCCGGCTCATCGATGAAAAACGGCCGGACGACGCGACCCGGCAAACAATCCAGCGCGAGATCGAGGACGCTTTTGGTCGACTGGCGCGGTCCGGCAAAACGATGCTGCCCTCGACGGTTCTGATCGTGACGGCTGACCGCCCCGCGTAGCAAGGACAGGCCCGCATTATCCCGCCTCGCCTATATCGGCTTAGAGAGCGTCGCTGCCGGCACAACCCGGCTCCGGGGCGGCAGGTGCGCCGCCCCGCCTACGCGGCGGCGCCGGCTGCGCGGATCGCCCGCCAGACGCGCGCGCTCGTCGCCGGCATGTCGAGCTCGGTGATGCCGAGCGGCTTGAGCGCGTTCATAATCGCCAGCATGACCACCGGCAATGCCCCGACCGTGCCCGCTTCGCCCGCGCCTTTGGCGCCGAGCGGATTGGTCTTGGTCGGCACCGGGTTGCTCTTGATGGCGATGCCGCACATCGTATCGGCGCGCGGCATCGCGTAGTCCATAAAGCTCGCGGTCAGCAGCTGGCCGGAACCGGCTTCATAGGCAACCTGCTCCATCAGGATTTGCCCGATGCCCTGCGCCACCCCGCCATGGATCTGTCCGTGCAAGGTCAGCGGGTTGATGACCGTGCCGACATCGTCGACGACGACATAATTGACGAGTTCAACCTCCCCGGTTTCCGGGTCGATCTCGACCTCGCAGATATGGCAGCCATTGGGATAGCTTGCCCGTTCGGGCGCATAGGTCGCATGCTCGATCAGCCCCGGCTCCAGCCCCGGCGGCAGCCGCGCCGGCTGGAACGAGGCGCGCGCCACCTCCTTGAGCGCCACGGCGCGGTCGGTGCCGGCGACGACAAACTTGCCGTCGGTGAATTCGACATCGGCAACCGCGGTTTCCATCAGATGCGCAGCAAGCCGCCGGCCTTTGTCGATGACCTTGTCCGCGGCCAATGTCAGCGCGCCGCCGCCGGTGACCATCGAACGCGACCCGTTTGAACCCATGCCAAACGCGACGCGGTCGGTGTCGCCGTCGATAAACACGACCTCGTTGGGATCGATCGCGAGCTTTTCGTGCAAAATCTGCTTGAAGACGGTTTCGTGGCCCTGACCGTGGGTCTTGGTCCCCATCAGCAGCAGGGCGCTGCCGCTTGGTTGGAAGCGGATCTCGGCATATTCGGGCACCGGCCCGGCTGCCTGTTCGATCGGGTTGGCGAGCCCGATGCCGCGCAATCTGCCGCGCGCCTTTGCCGCCTCGCGTCGGGCTGGAAAACCGGCCCAGTCGGCGGCTGCCAGCGCCATGTCCATATTTTTTTCAAAGGCGCCGCAATCGTAAACCGGCCCGAGCGGCGATTTGAACGGCAGCGCCTCCGGCTTGATGATGTTTCGCCGGCGCAATTCGATCCGGTCGATACCGAGCTCGCTCGCAGCGGCGTCGAGCGCCCGCTCGATCAGATAGGTCGCCTCGGGACGGCCGGCGCCGCGATAGGGTGCCGTCGGGCTGGTGTTCGACAACACCGCGTCGATCCGCACATAAGCAGCGGGGATGTCGTAAACGCCGACAACCGTGCCAATCTGGCCGAACGGGGTCAGCCATTGCCGGTCGGAGCCGACATAAGCGCCGATATTGGCCAGCATGTGGAGGCGCAGCCCGAGGATCTTGCCGGCCGCGTTAAACGCCAGCTCGATCGTGCCGACATTGTCGCGGCCGTGCTCGTCGGCAAGCAGGGTTTCGGAGCGCTCGCACCGCCACTTGACTGGGCGCCCCAGCTTTTTTGCCGCCCACAGCACGAGCCGGTGGTCGACATATTGCCAGCCTTTGGCGCCAAAGCCGCCGCCGACATCGCGCACAATCACCCGAACCTGGCTCTCCGGCACGCGGAACACCATGTTGGCGAGCATATTGCGCACCCGATGCGGATAGTTGACGTCGGCGTAAAGGGTGTAGCGATCCTCGGCCGCGTCATAGATGCCGAGGGAGCCGCGCGGCTCCATGTACTGGGCATGGACGCGCGTGACGACATAGCGCCGCTTGACAATTCGGGCGGCACGGGCGAATGCCGCCTCTGTCGCTCGCCGGTCGCCGCGTTCGTAGGTGTGCGAGATATTGTCCGGGTTATCGTCCCACAATCGCGGCGCGTCCGGCTCTGCCGCCTCGGAAACCGAGGTAACCGCAGGGAGCGGCTCGTAGTCGACCTCGACGAGCTCTGCGGCGTCCTTAGCCTGCTCCAGGCTCTCGGCGATAACCATCGCTACCAAATCGCCGACATAGCGCACCCGATCCAGCACCAGCGCCGGCCGCGGCGGCGCAAAAGCCGGCGATCCGTCGGCCTTTTTGCGCGGCATCGCCGCTTTTGGCATGGCGAGGCCATCACTCGCGTAGTCGATGCCGGTATAGACGGCGATGACGCCCTGCGCTTTCGCCGCGGCCGCTGTATCAATCGCACGGATCTTGGCATGGGCGTGCGGCGAGCGGACAAAGACCACGTAGGCTTGGCGCACCAGCGCGACATCATCCTGAAACCGGCCCTTGCCGGTCAGAAGCCGCTGATCCTCAAAACGCCGCAATGGCTGGCCGACCCCGAACTTCATCATCTCCCCGGCACTGTTCATAAGCTTATCCGATACCAAAAAGGATCACCATGCTCGGAGGTGATCCGGGCATTCATGGGTCCGAAGCATGCGCCGCCCGGGGGTGCATCAGCGGCGGGGGGCGTAGGGGCGGACGGCATCGATCAGCACCGCTATCGGGGCGAGACGCGGCCCTTCCCCTTCGTCGACGGGTGGGATGATCGTGACACCCCAGCCGGGCAACCTCTCGAGCGATGCGCACGCCTGCGGATGGGCAAGGAGCGGTGCGTTCAGCGAAGGAGCAACAATTACCGGCGTACGCCGGCCGATCGCCTCGGCGGTGACCGAGAGTGCGAGATTGTCGGCAATGCCGTGCGCGAGCTTGTTCAGCGAGTTGAAACTGCACGGTGCAAACAGCACGACGCCAAAGGGCGGCCGCGGGCGGATAGCCAGATCGAAATAGGATTCGACGACCTGGGCCCCTTCGACGTCGGCGAGGTCGCGCGCCGTGACGACGCGGGCGGCGTTTGGCGTCGGCAGCGCCAGCACAGTCGAGAAACCGAGCCCGACAAGCCCGCGCAACAGCTCGGGACAGCGTGCTGCGGTTGTCGTGCCGCTGAGCACCAGATAGATGACCTCAAAAACTCGGCGATCGAGAGCTCATTCCGTTCTCTCTAGCCGCGGAGTCCTACACACCTCGCCACCATCTGTCGTCCGGCCTATGCCGAAATCGGCTGCCGCGCACCTCGATGCGGCCAGCGGCCGAACCGCCGGTCGGCAAAATCGGCACAGACGTCTTTTGTCTTGCTGATATTATCGACAAAAGCCAAGGGAAAGACGCATGCGCAAATTTTTCGGGCCGACCGGTTCCGTCAGCCGAATGACGGTCAAGAGCGACGTTCTCAAAAGCAACATGCTGGGCGATCCAACGGCACGGATCGTCGATGTATACGTCCCCGCCGGGCATGACGGCAAAGAATTGCCGCTGCTCGTCGACCTCGTCGGATTCACCGGCAGCGGCCTGTCGCACACGAATTGGGTCGGCTTCCGTGAAAATTTGCCGGAACGGCTTGATCGGCTGATCGGCGAAGGGCGGATGGCGCCGGTCGTTGTCGCCTTTCCCGATTGCTTCACCCGGCTCGGCGGCAATCAATACATCAACTCCACAGCGATGGGGGCCTGGGAGGATTTTCTACTGCACGAAATGCTGCCGGCAATTGAACAACGCTTCGGATGCGGCGGCCCCGGGCGCCGCGGAGTCTTCGGCAAGAGCTCGGGCGGCTATGGCGCGATTACCCATGCGTTGCGCCACGCCGATATCTGGGCCGCTGCAGCCTGCCATTCCGGCGATATGGGCTTCGAGATATGCTATCTTCCCGACATGCCTGGTGTGCTGCGCGCGTTGGCCGGATCCGGCAACTCGATCGAGCAATGGTGGCAAAAGCTCGAGTCGGCGCCTAAGCACCCGGAGGGTTCCTTCCACACCGTAAATGCGTTGGCAATGGCGGCGAGCTACGACCCTGATCCGACCCAGTTCCTCGGCATCCGGCTGCCGGTCACGTTCGACACTTGCGAGGTGATCCCCGAACGCTGGGACAATTGGTTACGGCACGATCCGGTCGTCGCCGTCGAAACTCAGACCGACAATCTGCGGCAGCTGAAAGCGCTTTACATCGATTGCGGCGACAAGGATCAATTCAATTTGCTTTACGGCGCGCGCCGTTTTGTCCGGCGGCTCAAGGAACTCGACGTTCCTCATCGTTACGAAGAATTCTCCGACAATCATAGCGGCGTCGATTATCGAATGGATGAGAGCCTGCCGTTTCTCGTCCAGGCGCTAACGGGCTGAGCCGGCGGGTATGCCAGGCGACAACCGCAACCAAGAGAGGTCAAGATGAAACTCGGCGTAGCCCTGCCGATCGTCGATATCGGCGGCGATCCGGAGAGCCTGCGCGAATTTGCGCAGGCGGCGGAGGCGATCGGCTATCACGGGATCGCAGCACCCGATCACGTGCTCGGTGTCAATGTCGCGAGCCGTCCCGGCTGGACCCAGGGCCGCGCCCGGTCGACCGATTTGTATCACGACCCGTTTGTGCTGTTCGCCTTTCTCGCCGGGTGCACGAACATCCCCGATTTCTCGACTCAAGTGTTGATCCTGCCGCAGCGGCAAACTGTGCTGGTCGCCAAACAGGCCGCCTGTCTCGATGTCTTATCGGGTGGCCGCTTTCGCCTTGGCATCGGGGTCGGGTGGAACGAGGTCGAATTTGTCGGGCTGAACGAGAATTTTCATAACCGCGGCCGTCGCTCGGAAGAGCAGGTCGAGGTCATGCGGGCGTTGTGGGCCGAGCCGCACGTGACCTTCAAAGGCAGGCGGCACACGATCGAGGATGCCGGCATCAATCCGCTGCCGACCGGCCGCAAGATCCCGCTGTGGTATGGGGGGCATGCCGATGTGACGTTGCGGCGCTGCGCCAGATGGGGGGACGGGTGGATGCCGCTCGCGTATCCGCCGGGCGACGAGGCGAAGACGGCAATTGCGACGCTGCAGCGCTATACCGAGGAGGCCGGGCGTGATCCGGCGACGATCGGCATCGATACGCGAGTCTCGGCCGGCGCCGGCGCGGAGAATGATTGGCGCGATCAAGTGCGCTTTTGGAAGTCGACCGGCGTCACTCACCTGACCCTCGCCAATTACTACGAGAGCGGTCACCTGCACCGTATCGCCGGCCGGACATTGGGCGATCACATCGCCGCGATGAAACGCTACTGGAATGCGGTCTCTGACCTGCTTTAAACTCGTGTCAGGCACCCGAATGGCGAGGGAGGGGATCCGATGACACCACAGACATCCGGCCGAGCGCATGTGATTGCAGGTGGTTTCCCGCCCGGTTCGATGGCCGGGCACGACCATGACTATGCGCGCCTGCGGCTATTGGGGCTTTTGGCCGAGCGCGAGATCCCGGCTTCGGTCGCCAACGACTTCACCGATCTCGAAAAATGGCTGCCGCTGAGCCAGCTGCTGATCACCTATGTGGCGGGTCCCTATCCCGACGCCGGACAATGCCGCGCGCTGAAACAGTGGCTCGAGGCGGGTGGCCACTGGCTTGCCTTGCACGGCACGAGTGGCGGACGCGCCGAGCGCGTCGAGGGCACGCGTCAGCGCCGCACCGTCAAGACCGAGCACCACGCGCTGCTCGGGAGCTATTTCCTGACCCATCCGCCGATCTGCAAGATCCGCGTCGATGTCAGCGCCAGCGATCATCCGCTGACGCGCGGTCTCGGCGCGTCTTTCGAGGTCGAGGACGAGCCCTACTTTATCGAATTGCAGGATCCGGGCTCGACGCAGATCCTGCTGACCGCGGATTACGGCCCGAACGCGGTGTCACCCGCGATCGGCACGCTCTACCCGCGGGATACATCACTACAGCCCGACGGCAAGACGCGGGTGATTGGTTATACCCGCGAGGTCGGCAACGGTAGTGTTGCCTATGTTGCGCTCGGCCATTGCCATAACCCGGCAATCCGCGCGGCGCGGCCCGCCGATCCGACCGATACGACACCGCTGACGTTCCATGGTGCGTGGGAGTCGGACGAGTTTAACACCTTGCTGCGTAACGCGATCGGCTGGGGCGTCGAGGCCTAAGCCGCCTCGGGCTCTGCCTCTCGGAAGCGCCCGCGGATCGTCAGCCAAAGCGCGATGCCGACCGGCTTCAATATCCGCACCGGTCGGCGCGCGCGAAAGGGGTCGGCCGCTACAGGATCGGCTGGCCGCCGGTAACCCCGACCATTGTGCCCGAGACGTAGCTCGCCTCATCGCTCGCCAGCAGGACGTAAACCGGCGCCAGCTCACGAGGCTGGGCCGGCCGCTTCATCGGAACCTGCTCGCCAAAATGAGAGACCTTCTCCGGCGGCATCGTCGACGGGATCAGGGGCGTCCAAACCGGGCCCGGCGCCACCGCGTTCACCCGGATATCCCGCTCCGCCAGAATTTGGGCCAACCCGGCAGTGAAGTTCTGGATCGCTCCCTTCGTGGTGGCGTAGGCAAGCAACTGCGGGCTCGGCTTATCGGCGTTGATCGAGGCCGTATTGATGATCGCACTACCGCGCGGCATGTGCGGGAGCGCCGCCTTCGTCAGGTAGAACATCGCCGAGATGTTGACGGCGAAGGTTCGGTCCCATTCCTTGTCCGAGATTTCCTCGGGCGAATTGAAAGTCATCTGATGCGCGGCGTTGTTGACGAGGACATCGATCCTGCCAAAGGCATCGACTGACTTTGCGACGAGCTTGCGGCAATGCTCCGCGTTGGCGATGTCACCGGCCATCAGCACGCATTGCCGGCTCGCTTCCTCGACGAGGCGTTTGGTCTCGTGGGCGTCTTCTTCCTCGTTAAGATAGGAAACAAGGAGGTCGGCGCCTTCGCGCGCAAAGGCCAGCGCCACCGCGCGTCCGATACCGGAATCGCCGCCGGTGATCAGGACTTTCTTGTCGCGCAATCGCTCTGAGCCCCGATAGCTGTTCTCCCCGTAATCGGGACGCGGGTTCATTGCCGAGCTCGACCCGGGGACCGGCTGCTGTTGCTCGGGGAAAGGCGGCTTGGGAAAATCCAACATCGAATACCTTCACGGTTCGCGATCGATAAACTCTTGAACCGTTCGACAATCGATTGGTTGCACGCAAGCCAAAGTTTCCTGTTTACTTCAATTCAGCGTTCGAGATTTGCCGAACCCGCGAATGAGATAGGCGCCGTGGCAGCCATCCCTGTCCGGGAGTGCGGCTCGCCCTCCGATATTGCGCACGAGAACCGCGAGCAACGGGCAGGTGCCGTTGTTGATCTTGTGAATTGAGAAACAGAGTACCCGCCCATCACGCCACAGGCGGGCAATGCTTTCTGCCGTTTAGGCGGAGCTTCCCTCTTTTGAAAGACGCATGTGCTTGATCTGGCGCGATAAGTTTCGGCCAGAGGGATGCTCTACTGGGTACAGGAGACGCCGAGGAGGTCGAAGGCCTTCTTGTGGATGGGTGTCGGCCGTGTGGTGATGGTGAAGGGAGCGTCCGGCGCAATGGCGGTGACGACAGTATTCCGGGTGATCGTCGCGAGGTCGGCGAGCAGGGTCTGGAAGCTGTGGACGGGGAGGCCGTCGTCGGTCCGGCCGGTGGTCTGCTTGGTGACGGCGGCGGGCGATCGCTCGGCCTTGGCGACAACGCTGGCGCGGAGGGCGTCTGCGGCTTGCTTGTCGGTGTCGTCGTAGAGCATGGACGCCAGACGCTGGCGCATGTGCCATTCCAGGTCGTATCCGAGCATACAGAGAAAGACGTGAGCGCGCACGCGGTCGGGGAGCCAGTGATAGACCGGCCTGACGTGCAGATCGACGGTCTTGATCGAGCGGATCGCGTACTCCACCCGGCTGAGGGATTTGTAGGCTCTGACCGTGGCGACGTCGTCGAGCGCGGCGGCCGGCAGGCTGGTGCGCACGGCGTAGAGGCCGTCGAGCGCCGCTTCAGCAGCGATCTCCGCGGTCCGGCGCGCGAAGGTGAAGGTCGTATCGGTGATCTCGAGGGCGAAGTGCTTGGCCATCTTGTGCCTGCCGATCACGGCGCCGACCGCAAGGCCGATCTCCGCCTTGCCCGTGAGCGGCTCGCGCTTGCGCCGCACCGCCGCCGCGATGCGCGCGAGATCGCGCGCGGTCGCGGCCAGCAGATCCTCGCGCTTGCGGGTGCGCTCGGCGGCGAGAGTGTGATTGCGGCAGACGATCAGGCGCTCGCCCGGGAAGTCAGGTGACGTGATGGCCGCCATGTCCCGGTCCCCGGCCTGCGCCGGGGCAGGCTTGAACAGCGACATCTGGAACACGCCGCCGTCGAGTAGCCCGCGGATCTGGGGGGCGCGCACCGCGGTGATCCAGTCGAGCCCGGCCGGCTTGATGTCCTCGGAGATCCTGGCTTCGGTGACCATGCCTCGGTCGCCGACCAGGACGACATGGTCCAAACCGAAGCGCTCTTTCAGCTTGGTGACCTGATTGCCAAGGGTCGCGGGGTCGCCGGTCGAGCCTTGGAAGACCTCAATGGCGACGGGGCAACCATCGGGCGCGCACAGCAAGCCATAAACGATCTGCAGCTTGCCCTTCTTGCCGTCGCGGTTGTAGCCGAACTGGGCGAGCGGGCAGCAGCGGCCTTCCATCTAGCTCGATGTCACGTCGTAGAGCACCAGCGTGCCGCCGGTGAGATGGCGCCGGGCCAGCGCCGTCTCGATAGCCGTCTGGCGGACCGCCAGCCAGTCGAGGGCACCATAAAGTTCCTCCTCGTCGACGGGCCCCAGGCCGAGCTCGGCGCCGAGGCTGGAGGTGGCGGTCTCCGGCGAGCGCGCGCGCGACGCCGCGAGCTTCGAGCCGGGATCGAGGATCCGGCTGACGGCGAGCGCCAGGATGAGGTCCCGGCAGCGGTTGCCTGCGGGTCCGATAAGCCGATCGAGGCCGATCTTGCGCGCCGTGGCGAGCGCTGCGGCGACGGCGCCATGCGGCAGGGAGCGGACGATGCTGATCGCCGCCTGGTCGCGCGGGATGACTGTGCCGCCTTTCAACAGTGCCTTGAAGCCGGCGATATGCTCGCGCGGCCAGTCGGACAGGTTCAGAAGCGTGCGCTTCTTGACCCCGGCCTGCGCCGGGGCAGGACCTTGCCGCCCTCGCGGTAGCTCTCGCGCAGGAGGATGGCGGGCGGTGAGCCGCGGTTTGGGACGGCTTCGATGTACATGGGTGGATGATAAACCATACATCGCCAAATTACACTGAAAATATATCGGTCTACATGGCTACGTCTTGGCGAACCAAAATGGGATATTGCTGAAATATCAGTCACTTGATCAGTGGGAAAGAGGGAAGCTCCGCTTAGGGTTGCGCTGGTAAGCGCACGCCGCCGGGGCCGATCAGACCGGGATAGGGTGCCTTGAAGCGCCAGAACGTCCCGCTCGTGGCTCCCTCGAAATACACGTATTGGTTATTCGGCCCGCCAAACGCGAAATTCGTTGTCGCTGCATCGCCGTTCGGGATCGGCACAAAGCCAATAATCAGCCCGCGCGGATTGATCTCCGCGATGCCGCCGAGCCCGGCCAATTGCGCCCACAGATTGCCTTTGACATCGTAATGGATGCCGTCGGGTCCGCTGTTGCCCGGGACATAAGTACCGGCCTTAACGCCAAGAAAAGTCAGATGCAGCGGATCGCGCGGGCATTGCGGGCAGCCCATGCTGGGCCCCGTCTCAAAGGTGGCGTACCACATGCGCCCGGCCCGGAAGTCCCCGATCGCCAATGTATTGTTGTCGGGCGAGACTGCAATGCCGTTCGGGAACAGGCTGCTGTCCATCACCCGGCGCAGGACTCCGTCGCGCGAGTATTGGTAGACGGCACCGGTGCGGTCGCTCTCGTTCGGCCCGGGGCCAGTACCCCACGGATCGGTGAAGAAGAGGTTATCCTCGGCGTCGAAATCGAGGTCGTTCGGGCCTTTGAACAACTGATTGCGATAGGTATAGACGAGCGTCTTCAGCTGCTTAGCCTGCCGATCGTAGACCAGGATGCCCAGGTGACGCGTCGTTAAATAGAGCTTGCCGTCGTGCCAGCGGCTACCCTGCGGCTCGCAGGTTTGGCCGAGGGCGGCGGGCGGATTGCAATTGACGACCGGAACCAGCTTGCCGTCCGGTGTCAGATAGGAAATCCACCCCGAACCGATCGCAACGAACCAGAGGTTCCCCGCAGTGTCGAAGGCGCCGCCTTCGAGAAATCGGCCCTGCGGCGTGCCGCTGACATCGGCAAATTTTTCGACGGGTCCGACCCCGGGAGGCAATGGTGGCAGGCCCCAAGGCTGCACCGGCATCGGTACCGGAGGCGCCGACGGCGCGCCTCCCGGCGCTTGTGCCTGGGCCGTCTCGTCTAGTCCTATGCCGGCCAACACCATCAAAACCGACAGCAGTGCAGCACCACAGGTTAGCAAGCGGCGCACGCCCATGACATTTCCTCCTCGGCTCCCGGCCTTCTCGTTAGCAATTCCGCGGTCAGGCGGCGGTTTGAGCCGTTACCTAAAGCGATCGTTTCACGTCCCGGGGCGCTCGCCCCCGGCAAGATAATAGCGAGCCCTTCGTATTACTTCGCCGCGGCGAGGTCGCGAGTGCCGTCGTGGAGGTTGACCGCCGCATTGCGGCCGGAGAGAAAGGCCTTGATGTTGCGCGCAGCCTGCCGCAAGCGCTGCCGGTTCTCGACCAGGGCGATACGAACAAATCCTTCGCCGTATTCACCAAAACCGATGCCGGGCGACACCGCGACATTGGCGCGTTCGAGCAACAGTTTGGAAAAAGCGAGGCTTCCGATCGCGCGAAACTGTGGCGGGATCGGCGCCCAAGCGAACATCGTCGCCTCCGGCGTTGGCACGTCCCAGCCGGCTTGGCGCAAGCCATCGATCATCACATCGCGCCGCGCCTGATAGCGCGCCCGGATTTCGGCGATGCATTCCTGCGGGCCGTTCAATGCGGCAGTTGCGGCGACTTGGATCGGCGTAAACGCGCCGTAGTCGAGATAGGATTTGACTCGCGACAATGCCGCGATCAGACGCTCGTTGCCGACTGCAAAACCGATACGCCAGCCAGCCATCGAATAGGTTTTGCTGAGCGAGGTGAATTCCACCGCTATATCACGCGCGCCTGGAACCTCGAGGATCGACGAGGGCGGCTTGCCATCGAAATAAATCTCGGCATAGGCGAGGTCCGAAAGCACCACTATATTGTGCCGTCGACAGAAATCGATGATTTCCGCGTAGAAATCGAGATCCACGGTCTGCGCGGTCGGATTGGCAGGGAAATTCAACACGATCGCGAGCGGCGCCGGGATGCTGTGGCGTACCGCCTTTTTCAACTCGCCGAGAAAATCGAATTCAGGGCCAACCGGTACGTGCCGCACCGAGGCGCCAGCCATGATAAAGCCGAAAGCGTGGATCGGATAGCAAGGGTTCGGCACCAGCACGATATCGCCTGGCGCGGTGATGGCCTGGGCGAGGTTGGCGAGCCCTTCCTTGGAGCCCAAGGTGACGATGACTTCGCGCTCCGGATCGAGTTCGACGCCAAAGCGGCGGGCGTAATACCCGGCACAAGCGCGCCGCAGCCCGGCAATACCGCGCGACACCGAGTAGCCATGCGTTTTTGGGTTCTGCACCGCCTCGATCAGCTTGGCGACGATGTGCGCGGGAGTGGGGCCGTCCGGGTTGCCCATGCCGAGGTCGATGACGTCGCGACCGGCGGCGCGCGCCTTGGCCTTCAGCGTATTGACCTCGCTGAAAATGTACGGCGGCAGACGTTTGATGCGGTAAAAATCCTCAGGCATGGCGGCTCAGCAAGTGTTGATAACGCCTTTTAGCCGGATGCGAGAGATTTGGCGAGAATGATGCCGCTCGGTTTTCCGGATTATCCGCGATCGAGCTGTTCTATCCAGAGGTATCCCGATATCTGGGCTGCAGGTGGAAGCTTTGGGTTTCCCGAGGAATATCGTAAAGTCGCGCCACAGTGCAGGCCCGCAGCGGCTATCGCAAGGGAGGACAATACATGCCCGACGCTCTTTATGTTTGCGCGCAAGACGAAGACAAGATCGCGATCTTCGGGATGGATGGCGGCACGGGGCGGCTTGAGTTGCAGGCCGAGGTGCCGGTTTCGGGCGGGCCGTCAGTGCTGGCGATCGGCCCGAACCGGCAGGTGCTTTATGTCGGGCACCGCGGCGTGCCGACGATTTCGAGCTTCCAAATCGACCAGCGCACCGGCGGGCTGACCCAGCAACGGACAGTGTCACCGTCGCACGCGCCCACTTTTCTTGCTCCGGACCGCACCGGCCGGTATCTGCTCTCCGCCTATTATCAGGGTGGTTTTGCCGCGGTGCATCAGCTCGGCGAGGACGGCGCGGTGGGCGCCGAGCCGGTCGCTCGGCTGGAGACGGCGACCGGCGCGCATGCCATCGGGACCGATCGCTCGAACCGCTTCGCCTTTGTCCCGCATATCGCCCGCCTCAACGACAACGTCTTGGAGCCACCACGCGACAATCCCGGCCCCAATATGATTTTACAATTCAGGTTCGATGCCAATAACGGGGGACTGAGCCCAAATTCGCCATTTCGGGTCGAGCCGACCGAGCGTCTCGGCCCGCGCCATTACTGCTTTCACCCCAGCCTCGATCTCGTCTATTTCTCGAATGAGCAGGGCTGCAGCGTTACGGGTTATCGTCTTGACCCAACCGCGGGTACACTGACCGCTACACAAACGATCAGCTCTCTACCCGACGGTTATTCCGCGAGGAATACCTGCTCACAAATTCACCTCACTCCATCGGGCCGCTTTCTCTACGTGGCCAATCGCGGCCACAACAGCATCGCCGGGTTTGCAGTGGACGCCGCCAATGGCCGGTTGTCTTCACTGGGGCAAACTTCGACCGAAGCCGTCCCAAGCGCGTTCGGTCTCGACCCCGCCGGTCACTTTCTTTTCGCCGCCGGCTCAGCGACCGGGCGCTTGGCGTCTTATCGCATCAATGGCGAAACCGGCGCATTGACACCGCTCGCGACATATGCCGTTGGCCAGCGTCCGATGGCGGTGCTTGCCACTCGGCTCGGAGATTAAAGGGCCGAGACCCCGGACCAGGTTCGCGATCCGCTTAGCCCAGGCTACAGGCCGGAACCCCGTAAGGGTGCCGGCCTGCGTCGGTGTTCAGCTGCGAACCAGAGGCTTGTAGCGGATCCGATGCGGCTGATCGGCTTCGGCGCCGAGACGACGGCGCCGATCGGCTTCGTAATCGGCATAATTGCCCTCGAACCACACAGCCTGGCTGTCGCCTTCGAAGGCCAGGATATGGGTCGCGACGCGATCGAGAAACCAGCGGTCATGGGTGACGACGACGGCGCAGCCGGCAAAGTCGAGCAACGCCTCTTCGAGGGCGCGTAAGGTGTCGACATCAAGATCATTGGTCGGCTCGTCAAGCAGCAGAACATTGGCACCTTGTTTCAGCATCTTGGCGAGGTGGACCCGGTTGCGCTCGCCACCGGACAATTGGCCGACCTTTTTCTGTTGGTCTGTGCCGCGGAAATTGAACAATGCGCAATAAGCGCGGCTGGCGATTTTGCGGCGGCCGAGATCGATCTCGTCCTGGCTGTCGGAAATTTCCTGCCATACCGTATGATCGGGTGATAGCGTGTCGCGCGACTGATCGACATAGCCGAGCTTGGCGGTCTCGCCGATCCGGATCTTGCCGCTATCGGGGCTTTCCTGCCCAGTGATCATGCGCAACAGCGTCGTTTTGCCGGCGCCGTTCGGACCGATAATGCCGACGATGCCGCCCGGCGGCAGGCGGAAATCGAGCTTTTCGATGACGAGCCGGTCGCCAAACCCTTTGCGCACGCCCTCGGCGTTGATCACCACATCGCCGAGGCGTGGGCCGGGCGGCAAGACGATCTGCGCGGTTTCGGGAGCCTTCTCGCGGCTCTCGGCGACCAGCGATTCATAGGCCGACAATCGCGCTTTGCTTTTCGCTTGGCGCGCCCGCGGGCTTTGGCGTACCCATTCGAGTTCGCGTTCGAGGGTGCGCCGGCGCGCCGCTTCCTGCCTGCCCTCTTCGGAAAGGCGCTGCTGCTTTTGTTCGAGCCAGCCCGAGTAATTGCCTTCATACGGGATGCCGCGCCCGCGGTCGAGCTCGAGAATCCAGCCCGCGACCTCGTCGAGGAAATAGCGGTCGTGCGTGACCGTAACGACGGTCCCCGGATAATCTTCGAGAAAGCGCTGCAGCCACGCGACCGATTCCGCATCGAGATGATTGGTCGGCTCGTCGAGCAGCAACAGATCCGGGCGCTGCAATAGCAGGCGGCAAAGGGCCACCCGGCGCCGCTCGCCGCCCGAGAGGTGAGTGACCGCGGCATCGCCCGGCGGGCAGCGCAGCGCATCCATCGCGATCTCGATCGTCCGATCGAGATCCCAGCCCTCGACCTGGTCGATCTTTTCCTGCAATTCGCCCTGCTCGGCGATCAGCGCCTCCATCTCGTCAGGCGAAAGATCTTCGGCAAAACGGGCACTGACCGCCTCGAAACGATCGATCAGCGCCTTGGTCTCCGCCAATCCCTGGATGACGTTGCCAAAGACGTCTTTGGTCTGGTCGAGTGCGGGTTCCTGCGGCAGATACCCAACAGTCGCCCCCTCGGCCGCCCAGGCCTCGCCGGCAAAGTCGCGCTCCTCGCCGGCCATGATGCGCAACAGGGTCGATTTACCGGCGCCGTTTGCGCCCAGCACGCCGATTTTGGCGCCCGGCAAAAACGACAGCCAGATGTCTTTCAACACCTCGCGGCCGCCGGGATAGGTCTTGCTCAGGTCCTTCATCACATAGATGTACTGATATGCCGGCATCCGATATCCTTCAAAAACCCTGCGCGCCGCCGCGCCGCCCTTGTGCCGCATCTTAATCAAGCGAAGGCCCGGGTTTAAGGCCCACCGCGGGCCGTTCTCGGTGCTTCAAATCGCCAAGCGCTGGGAGCGCCCTCCTGTTCCTCCTGTTAGATCAGGTCGAGATCAGGCGAACCGGGAACATTTCCGGCACCGCGCTGTCACCGCGGAGCCGCAACAGCTCGGCGAAAACGCGCACAATAAACGCCCTGATCATTCGCACTCACCGGGTCCGATGGCTCCACGGGAACGGTTCATAAACCTCATTCTTGGCGAGACGATGGCGTGCCAGCGCCCCGCGCCTGCGCCGAGGTGTCACTGAGCTCGTCCGGGCGAAAGCGGGCGCAGGACCACCCCTTGGGGCGAATGCGCGTGGCCGCTTTGCTGTCGCGAGCCGAAAACGGGCGGACCGGCTCAGCCGGCCTCAGAAGTCAGCGCGTAAAGTCGGTTCAGCTCGCGGTGAAACTCCGTACCCAGCGCTACCGCCTCGTTTTCCGGCAACTAGCCCGCAATCGAATCGAAGCACAACTCAGCCAAGGTTGCATGCGTCAAATCCTTCCACGGCAATGCCGTCGCCCTGCGCACCCAGTCCAAGGTGCCATTCAGCTCGTTGCAAGTGAACATCCGAATGATTTGATGCTCTCGTTATCTGCGGCTTGTTCGGTATTGTGACTCGTTGGCGGGTCAACTGCATAGACGGCTCGCTCGAATGCGACGCGGGCGGCGGCGCGGACGGCGGCAGCCTCAGCCCTCAAGCCCATTGCCGCGGCCCGCCCGAGTTCAAGCGTCTCGACCAATTTGTCTTGTTCGCTCAGCGGTGCGAGCGGGAAGGGGAAGGCGGCGACTTCCCTGCTATTGATCGAGGCCAGGTTGGTTGTCTGCTTGGCCTTGCTGCGGAAGTACGCTTGCCCGTAGCTGGAGTTGATCACCGACAGAACGAATTCGGGTGTGGTCTTTGTCGGGTCCAACCGGACGCGAAGGACGTGGTTTTGATGCACACAGTCGGGAATTTCGCCGCGCCAGATCGCGCCCCGGCCTACCAGATCCGTACTGTTCCCCTCGCACAATAGAACGTCGCCGATCTCGAGACGGTATCGCGGCATTTCAGCATCGGGAACATTGATGGTCTTGATCACGCCAAGGTCGAGCCGGTTGCGTTGCACGTTAGCAACCCGGAGATAGGGCCGCGCGTGCAAGCCGGGGCGGTTGCCGGGGAACTTCTGTAGGCCGTAGCTGACCTTTCCGATGGTTCCGAGCGGTAGCAATGGGAAGGCGGGGACCGGATCGCTCGCTTTTAATAAAGCACGAAGGACGCCTTCGTGGCTCCAACGATCAAAATCCTTGAACGAAGCGACGAAGACCGGGCGATCCGGCAGAGGAACCGGCGGGGCGAAGCCAAGCGCCGCCTCGAAATCGGCCATCCCTTCGGCTTCAGCCGCATCGGCGGCGCGCTCCTTGGCTGCCGCCTCCGCCATCGCCGCATTGCAGGTCGCGACAATCGCCCGCTGTGCGTCCAGCGTCGGCAGCGGCACGCGAAGATCAAGAAACGCCTCAGGCGTAATGCGCTTGCGTCCGCTGGTGCCCGTCGCCTTGGAGCGCAGCGCCATCAAAAAGCCGCTAGTTCGGAGAACCCGTTGAACGAAACTGCTATCGAGCTTCTCAGGCTTGCCGACGAAGACGGGAAACTCGGTTGTGACCACCGCTTTTGCGATGGTCGCCGGCAGCATCCCAATCGCGCCGCTGCGTGCGTCGATTTTGGAGAACACGATATCGCCCGGATATGCCGCGAACATCGCTCCCTGATAGGGCTTTGAGCGGTCGCGAAGCGAGATTTCGCCGTCCAAATGCACCGTTATGGGCGACCAATCGCCGAGCTCGCCATTGAGAATGACTGCCTCGCGGCGCGGACAAACGACATCGCGCAAAGGTATCCAAGCGTGGTGCGAATGCCGGAACTCTGCATTCTCGCTGGCGATCCATGGGTCAAAGGCCCTCCACTGCCGGATCAAGCAGCGGAGGGCAGGCGAAAATCCGGTGTTTCCTGTGGGTCGGCTCCGTTTGCCGTCCAAGCGCGGAAGCGGCGGTAGGCGTCGAGAAGGGCGGGCAGATCGTTCGGCACATTCTCGCCGGTTTCGCCGGTCGAAGTGATGCCGGCCGCTTTCGGGGCGGCAACGAAGATTGGGTAATCGAATGCCTCGCGCACATGCGCCCACAGCGCGGCGTTGTGCCGCTCGTCCAGCGCCCGCAGTGCGGCTTGCAGCTCGCGGGTCAATACGGTCGCCGCTGCCGTCACCGGCTCCGTAAACGCGGCGTTGTACGCCTTCCGCAGCACCGCCACCGCCTTGCGATCCGCGGCGTCGTCATGCCATGCGGGCTTGCGCAACCGGGTTGCACCGATGCCCTTCGGATAGCGCGGCGGATCGGCCGAAAACCAGGCGGGAGGAACCCGCGTCAGCCCGATTGCCGCCATTTCGCTAACGACGCCGACAACGTCCTTGTCGTCACCCGAGACAATGCGCGGGCCGTAGGCCGCGCACAGCTTGTCGCGTTCGGCATTGAATATGGCGTCGTATTCGGCCTTCGCCGCAGCCCATGCGGCATCCCATGCGGTCTCGTCTTCCTCGGTGAACCGCCGCAGGAAGACCAGCGATGCCTTCACCGTGGCATCGGCGGAGCGGAACGTCTCTTCGGGCAGGCTGACCACGGCAAGGATCTTGGCCTTGCCCTCGCACCAGCGGCGCAGCCAGGTCAGCGACGGATTGTTCAAATTGCCGTCCGGCAAGACGATGCCTAGGCGGCCACCGGGCTTCAACAGCTCAAGGCAACGCTCGACAAACACGATTTCGGTAGCGCGGTTGGCTTTGCCCTTGCCGATTTCAAACAGGTCGAGAATGTTCGTCTTCGCGGTCGCGGCGGCAAGCATCCGCTCGTGGCTGTCGCGCCAAGCCGTGCCGTAGCGCTTCTCGCAGCGGTCGCGATAGGCCGCATCGTTGTGAACCCGCGTTTCGTTGCTGCCGCCAACCTTCTGATCATCGCCGACATTGGAGCCGAACGGCGGATTGGTGATCACGACATCGAAGCGGCCGAGGAAGATGCCGTTAATGTCCACGAGCCCGTCGTGGTAGTGGATGCCGCCGTGCCCGTCGCCGTGCATGATCATGTTCATCTTGGCGGTACGCGCGGCGCGCGGCTCGGCATCGCACCCGAAGATGCATTGCCACGCCAGCCGCCCGACGCGCGTTTCGACGGGCTGGTTGTTGTCGTCTGACGGCAACAGTTCCTTGTTGAAACGGGCGAATGCTTCATCGATCTGCCGCTCTTCTTTATCAGGGTCCAGCCCCTTGGCCTCGATTTCGGCTCGCGCCTTGTCCTTCTCAGCCTGGATCGCCTCGCCTATCTGAGCGCGCACATGCTCGAATGCGCGGATAAGGAAGCCGCCCGATCCGGCCGCGGGATCGCAGATCAATTCGCCTTCCTTCGGGTCGAGCAAGTTGACTATGAAGTCAACCAATGGGCGCGGCGTGAAAAATTGCCCCAGCTCCCCGCGGAACGTGTTACCAAGAAACCGCTCGAAGGCCAGACCCTTGATATCGTCGCCGGTCTTGGAAAGATCGAACCGCTCCAACTCCTTCACGATCCGGCGAAATGTGTCCTCGGAGATTTCCAGCCGATCGGTCTCACTAAATAGGGAATTTATATACGATTGTGACCCTACGCGGCAATCTGCTATCCTTGATAGAATTGATCGAGGGGAGCCCGCGTGGTTGAAGGATCGCAACCCGACCCTGCTCAAGGGGCCACCAGAGCAACAACGACTCCGTCCACACCCGCTATTTCTCATCGTAGCGAGATGGTGGATAAAGCAATCATTTCGTTGTGCGAAGTGTTGGCATTGTTATTCGGCCTTCCTTTTGGCGAGGATCTTTATCGTGGCACTCGAATTACCTATCAACACCTATTTTACTTGGCCATTGGCCTCATATTTGCAGTAGGTGGCCCTATGACTGTTTACTTTCTGCGTGGTCAACCGCAGAGCGCAACAGACGTAAGGAGGGCATCTCGACTTTTTATATCGGGTTGGTATTTGATTGTTTTTAGTGTAGCGGTAATTTTATTGTGGTTACTTAGAGGAGGTGACAATTCTGATGTACTTATTGCCCTGGTGCCTCTGTTATTGGGAATTGTTCTTGCATCAGTTCCAATATTATATATTGGTGCATATTTCCCGACGCTGAGGTTGCTCGCTTCTCGAAAGAAGCAAGCATTATATATTTCAACAGGCCTAGCCGTTACGGTGGTTCTACTGCTCCAGTCCTATAGGTTGCAGAGCGAGTTTAACGCATACGTCAGACCGCGCTCAGTTACCGATGCCCAGGCGGAACATTTGAAAAGCGCCCTGTCTGGCGTTCCGCCACCAACACACGATGTCTTTGTCAAGGTGGACCCAAACAATCAAGAAGCTCTCGAATACGCTGGAGAATTGACCAATGCATTATCCAATGCCGGGTGGCATTCAAGGCTAGATACATCTAGCGCAGAACCGCGACCTGTCAGTCCAGGTGTGTGTCTGTCTACAACGGGAGAAAACACGACTGGGATTGAGCAAGCTAACAACTTGAAGTCTCAGCTTCAAAATGCCTTTTACGCCGCAGATATTCCGATAAATTGCAGTAGCGGGGCCTCTGCAGGTAATTTCGCTTTATACTTGCTCGTTGGTCCTCGCCCCTTAGTAATCGCAAAGCCTTCGATAATTATGACAATCGGAAGATGGCTGCTTAGCTATGGAATGCAGCATAATTATTGATGGTCATACGGTTTCTGCGGTGGTACGATTGACTGCCGCGTTTGAACTGTTCGCTTGCGTTTTACCTTCTTCTTTTTGTCGGCAAGTTCGCGCGGATCGGTCTGTACAAACCGTTTTAGAGCCTCGTCCAAGCTCATATCCAGATGGAACGGTTTCTCTCGCTTCTTACTCATTTGATAAGCTGCGGATAGGTGATCCGCTTGCCGTCTGCTGCGGCGAGCAGCGCATTGACGCGATCACCTTCCCCAGACTTGCGGCGATTGTAGCGCCAGGTGAATTCGTTAAGGTAGCGATCGATGTGCTTCGCGCTGATCCAATGATGGATACCGAACACCTGTCGCTTGAAGTGCGACCAAGCCCCTTCCAACCCATTAACGTGGCAGAAATAGTCGCGGACGTACTCGCCGACGCCATGGTTGACGGTGTGATGATGGAAGCGGCCTTCCAAGCCGACGTAGCTTGCAGACTCATCACTCATGATGTTGGAGCCAGGCTCGACGTGTTCAACGACCTTAGCCTGAACGGTCTTTGCTGTCAGATCATCCACCTTCATCGCGCGGATATCGCCTTCTCGCTCCAACATGCCGAACACGGCGGTTTTGCCGACCCCGCCAGTCCCGGCATGCTGCCGCTTCCATTCGTGCTTATTGCGTTCTTTTCCGCCGACGAATGTCTCGTCAATTTCAACATCGCCTTTCAAGGGCTTGTTGAACGATTTGGTCTTTGCGGCTTCGCGGAGTTGGTGCGTCATGAACCAAGCTGTCTTTTGGGTGACGCCAACATCGCGAGCGAGTTGAGTGCTGGCGACCCCCTTCTTATGGCTGGTGATGAGCCAGATCGCGATGAACCACTTGCGGAGCGGCAGCTTGGTGTCCTCGAAGATCGTCCCGACCTTGATCGAGAACCGTTGCCGACAGTCGCCGCACTTGTGAGTTTTGTCGTCCGCGAAATGGTAGATCTTCGTTCCACCGCAGTAGGGGCAGAAGGGACCGTTCGCCCACCTGATAGATCGGAAGTGCCGAATGCAGCTTTGCTCGTCTGGGAAAGCGGCGGTCAGTTCTTCAAGGGTGTCAAAGTGCTGCAACATCGCTATCTCCAACCAATATGCGAAATATACGCGTTTGCAGCGGTTGGGTCAAGCTCGTATATAAATCCCCTAAATAGGTCGTCAGCTTTGTAGTAATTTTTCGTCTGATCGAAGAGACCATCATGTACAGGCGGATCGGTGGGCAAACGAATAGCGGCGCGACGGTCAAGATAATCAACCGTAAACGTTCCATGTAGCCCCGACCGCTCGACATACATTTTGATAAATAAGATGTTTGAAATCGTATCGAAGGCCCGCCCCGGCTCCATCTTGTGAACATCGCGCAAGATCGAGTGGCACTTGAACAACAGGTCTTGGAATTCGCGACGATTGAAGGCTCGCAGCTTGTTCTTGATTTCCTCTATCCGCTTCGCGTCTCCCCAATCGGTCGCTTTCGGGATTTCGTTGATCTGTACGAAGTCTCCCGGCACCGCCGGGACAAGCTTGAAGATGGCAGTAAAGTGGGCGTTATGGGCAATGAAGAATTCGCAACCGACAGCGCGAGTGTAGCTCTCGCCTTGGTAGTAGTCATTCAAATTTATATCTACGCTTTCGGCCTTGCATTCGATGACCAGAACCGGCTTATAGCCTTTGGCCTTTGCGTCTGGCGTTTCCCAAATGACGATATCGGCGCGCGGGCTTTTATGCCCGTGCATTGTGCGCCGCTCTTGATCCATCTGGACCAGATTGTAGCCGTAGTGGTCCATAAGGTGGCGAACGAAGCTTTGCCGAACGATTTCCTCAGGCTTCGCCGAAACGTCGCGCCACTCGTTGCGCAACGGTATCCATAGCCAGTCCCCTTGCCTATGCAGGCTGTCGGGTTCCGGGGGAAACGGTGTCACCGGACTCGTTCTTGGCTTTCTCATTGGTGCTGTAGGCATCGCTCTGTCTCGGCTACCGTGGGTTGCATCTAGGATGATCATGAACAGCAGGGCCCGGCTTGTCGCGTCTAATCCGCAACATCGAGCCTCAGCAACATCGAGCCTCAGCGAGCCTCAGCAAGTAGGGCGGATGAGCGCAGCGCAATCCGCCGCCTTGGGAAAGTTACGCCTCTCGGCTAACCCGCCCTACCGCTCCTGCTCCCGAACGGTGTCGGGGCCCCAGTTGGAGAAAGCGGGGGGCCAGAGCCTGCCCCTGGCTTGAACAGGGGGCAAGCGCCGGAGCGCTGGGATCCTGGATTCCCGCTTGCGCGGGAATGACGAACAACTTAATGAAATCCATCGAATTGTTTCCGGACGGACACTTACAGTAGACGATCGTAAAGGTCCTCCCAATCCGGGTTATCTCGATGGATGAGCTGGACCTTCCATGCTCTTGGCCAATGCTTGATATTGAGTTGCGCCGACTGGTCATAATGTATACCCAGCCGACCATTGCTTACGAGTGTCGATAAGTATCTGCTAAAACGCAATCGGACGTGGATGGCCGGGTCAAGCCCGGCCATGGGGTGTTGCCGAAGCCGGGCCGTTTTCTTGTGCAGTCAAATCGTCTTGACAGCTAGTGAGTGAGCGCTTACTAGCGGCGCATGGCTACCATCCAACTCGACAGCGACGAACGACATAAAGCGATTGTCGCAGCGGCGCTGCCGCTGTTTGCTCGCAAGGGGTTTGCCGGCACCACCACGCGCGAACTCGCCGAAGCGGCGAACATCTCCGAGGCGCTGCTCTTCAAGCACTTTCCAAGCAAGCAAAAGCTTTATGGCGAGATCTTGCGGCTCGGTTGCGAGGGTGATCCGGCCCTCGAACGGCTTTCGGCCCTCGAACCCTCGACACTGACCCTCGTGCGCATGACGCATTACATGGTCCGCTATTTTCTGGGGGCGACCGGATTGGATTTAGGCGAGCGCGACTGGCGTCTGCGCCTGGTGTTGCACAGCTTTCTCGAAGACGGCGAATACGCACGCGAATTATTCGAGACGATTTTCGAGCGCGTGCACCCGTTATTCGCGGCCTCGACCGAGGCGGCGGCTGCGGCAGGCGATATGGTGATCGGGTCGGTTTGCGCGGCCAACGGCTTCTGGTTCGGTCATCACGTTGCCGCGATGATGGCGTTTGTTTTCCTGCCTCCGCGTGCGTGTCTGCCGTATCAGGGAACACTCGCCGCGCTCGTCGACGAAACCACCCGGTTCATCCTGCGCGGCATCGGTTTGACCGATACGGCAATTGAGCGCGATTTCGCTGTGGCCCGGGACATGCAACTCGAAATTCCGTCGCCCTGACCCCTGACACCGGAGTTTTTCATGGACGGTGACCAGATGGCCAATACTGGAACCGAGGCGCTGACCGCAAAGCCGGTTTTGCGCGGCAGCAGAGAGGGTAATGGCAGCGCGAGCGCCGCGACCCAAGGTCGTGCGCTGGTTTATCATCGTCGGGCTGTTGCTCGTCCTGTTGCTGGGCGGGCTCTACTGGTTCAATCGCTTTCGCAGCCAGGCGATCAGCAGCTTTTTCGCCCATAACAAGCCGCCGCCGGCACAGATCAGTGCGGCCGAGGTGACAGTTCAGAACCTGCCGCGCTTTGCCCCCGGCATCGGCTCGCTGGCCGCCGTTCATCAGGTCACGATCAACCCCGAGGTGGCTGGCCGCGTCACTCGAATCTTTTTCGAACCGGGGACCATGGTCAAGGCCGGTGACCCGCTGGTGCAATTAAACGATGCCCCCGATCGCGGCGATCTCGCCAATTACCAGGCGCAAGCCCAGCTCGCGCAGATTTCCCTGCAACGCAGCCAGCAATTGCACAAGAACAGCTTCGCCTCGCAAGAGACCGTCGACCAGAATCAGGCCCAACTCGACGAGGCTCGGGCTCAAATCATGAAAACCGAGGCGATCATTGCTCAGAAGCTGATCCGCGCACCGTTTACCGGACGGCTCGGGGTGCGGCAGATCGAACTCGGACAATACCTGACCGCCGGCGCGCCGATCGTGACCCTGACCGACCTCTCGACATTGTACGTCAATTTTACATTGGCTTCCCATCTGCGGCCGGAGATCTCGGTCGGGCAACAGGTCGATGTCACCGCCGACGCATTCCCTGACCGCGTCTTTCACGCCAAGGTCACGACCATCGAGCCGCAGATCAGCCCCGACACCCGGACGATACAGGTTCAGGCGACAATGAACAATCCGGAGAGCGCGCTATTGCCGGGCATGTTTGTCAATGCCGCGATCGTCTTGCCGCCGCGGCCCGACACGATGGTCGTCCCCGAAACCGCGGTCGAATACACGCTCTATGGCGACAGCGTCTTTGTGATCAAAAATAACGGCAAGGACGCCGCCGGGCATCCGATCCTGCGGGCAGTGCGCACACCAGTGAAGACCGGGACGCGGTGGGACGGCAAGGTCGCGATCCTCGACGGGCTCGCGCCCCACGAGCGCGTGGTTGCCGCGGGTCAGGTCAAATTGCAAAACGGGGTCCAGGTCGCGATCACCGGCTCGCCACCGCCTCAGCAGCCGAAACATCCGACGCTGAACTGACCACGGCGGGCGAGCGAGCAAGCAATGTCTTTTACCGACATCTTTATCCGACGCCCGGTGCTGGCGCTGGTCGTCAGCCTGTTGATCCTGCTGATCGGGCTGCGCGCGATGCTAGGGCTGCCGATCCGGCAATACCCGAAACTGTCGAACACGACGATCACCGTCACGACGGTTTATCCCGGCGCCTCGCCCGGTCTGATGCAAGGCTTCATCACGACGCCGCTGGCGCAGGCGATCGCGACTGCCGAGGGTGTGGATTACGTGACCTCGTCCTCGGTCCAGGGGACGAGCACGATCACGGCCTACATCCAGCTCGATTTCGATCCGGACAAGGCGCTGACCGAGGTCATGGCCAAGGTACAGCAGGTCAGATACCTGATCCCGAGCGGGGCGCAGGATCCGATCATCACCAAGGCGACGGGTCAGACCACCGCCGTCATGTATATCGGATTTTCGAGCAACCAGCTGTCGAGCGCCGCGATCTCGGATTATCTGACGCGCGTCGTTCAGCCCCTGCTCGACACCGTACCGGGTGTCGCCTCGGCCGACATTTTGGGCGGCCAGACTTTTGCGATGCGGTTGTGGCTCGATCCGGCGAGGATGGCGGCGCGGGGTATTTCCGCGAGCGACGTTGCTGCCGCAATTCAGGCCAACAACTACCAGTCGGCGCCAGGTCAAGCGAAGGGCTTTTACACCGTCACGAATGTCAGCGCCAATACCGGCCTGACCGATGTCGACCAATTCAGAGACATGGTGGTCAAGGCCAAGAGCGGCGCCTTGGTGCGGATGCGCGACATCGCGACGATCGAGCTCTCGGCGCAGAGCTGGACCTCGACCGTCATGATGAACGGGCAGCAGGCGGTGTTCATCGGCATCCAGGCGACCCCGTCGGGCAACCCGTTGAGCCTCGTACAGGGGGTGCGCGCCTATATGCCGGAGATCCAGCGCAACCTGCCGCCTTCCGTCCACATGGAGGTCGCGTACAATTCGACCAAGTTCATTCAAGCGTCGATCGACGAGGTCAAATTCTCGCTGGGTTCGGCGGTCGTCATCGTCGTTGCCGTAATCTTTCTGTTCCTCGGCAGCCTGCGTTCGGTGGTGATCCCGATCGTGACGATCCCGCTGTCGCTGATCGGCGCCGGGATGATCATGGCGGCGCTCGGTTTCAGCCTGAACTTGTTGACCCTGCTAGCGATGGTATTGGCGATCGGCCTCGTCGTCGATGATGCGATCGTCGTCGTCGAAAACGTCTATCGTCATATCGAAGAGGGACTGACACCGCCACAGGCGGCCCTGATCGGGGCGCGCGAGATTGCGGGACCGGTCATCGCGATGACCCTGACCCTGGCGGCGGTTTATGCCCCGATTGGCTTTCTCGGCGGGGTTACCGGGGCATTGTTCCGCGAATTCGCTTTTACGCTGGCGGGCTCGGTGATCATCTCCGGGGTCGTCGCGGTGACCTTGTCGCCGATGATGTGCTCGCTTCTGTTGAGCCGTGAGATGCTGCACGGCCGTTTTGTGCGGCTGATCGACGGCGCCTTCTCGCGGCTCGCGGGGTGGTACGGCCGTCGTCTCGAACGCTCGCTCGACTACCGGCCGGTAACGGCTTTGTTCGGCGCCGCGGTGCTGGCGAGCCTCGTCTTCATGTACATGAACACCAAGGCGGAATTGGCGCCCGAAGAGGATCAAGGGGTGCTGTTTGCGCTGACCAAGGCGCCGCAATATGCCAATCTCGATTACGCCGATTCCTACAATGCCAAACTCGATAAGGCGCTGAACTCGTTCCCCGAGACCTTTCTGCGGTTTATCGTCAACGGTCGGTTTGGGCCAAACCAAGGCATTGCCGGCGTGATCTTGAAGCCGTGGAGCCAACGCCAGCGTTCGGCACAGCAGCTGAAGCCGCTGGTGCAAAGAAAAGTCAGCGGGGTTGAAGGGCTCTCGGCGTTTGTGTTCTCGTTGCCGCCATTGCCGGCGACGATCGGCGGCCTGCCGATCCAGATGGTCATCTATTCGCCCGGCGACTTCAAACCGCTGTACCTCGAAATGGAAAAGATCAAGGCGGCGGCGCGCAAAAGCGGCATGTTCATCGTCGTTGACAGCGATCTCGATTTCAACCAGCCGGTAATCCGCGTTCATATCGACCGCTCCAAAGCGAGCGATCTCGGCATCCCGATGCAATCGATCGGCGACACCCTGGCGTTGCTCGTCGGCGAGAATTATGTCAACCGCTTCAATCTCAACGGTCGCTCCTATGAGGTGATCCCGCAGGTGCCCAGGGCCGATCGACTGTCAGCCGAGAGTCTGACCCGGTATTACGTCAAATCCGCGGCCGGCCAGGCGGTGCCCTTGTCAAACCTGGTGACATTGGCAACCGATACTGAACCCAATGCGCTGACCCAATACAATCAGCTGAATTCCGCGACGTTTCAGGCTGTGCCGATGCCGGGGGTGACAACCGGGCAAGCGGTTGATTTTCTCGAACAGCAGGTAAAGAACTTGCCGGCCGGCTTCAGCCACGATTATTTGTCGGATACGCGGCTCTACGTGCATGAAGGCAACCAACTCGCGATCACCTTCGTGTTCGCGCTGATTATCATCTTTCTGGTGCTGGCGGCCCAATTCGAAAGCCTGCGCGACCCGCTGGTGATCCTCGTCAGCGTGCCGATGTCGATCTGCGGGGCGATGATGCCGCTGTTTTTCGGCTTGGCGACGATGAATATTTACACGCAGGTCGGCCTTGTGACCTTGATCGGTCTGATCAGCAAGCACGGCATCCTGATGGTCTCGTTCGCCAACGATTTGCAGATCAGAGAGCGGCTCGACCGGCGCCGTGCCATCGAAGAGGCAGCGCGCGTGCGGCTGCGGCCGATCTTGATGACGACCGCGGCGATGGTCGTCGGGCTGATCCCGTTATTGACCGCGAGCGGGGCCGGGGCGGCGAGCCGCTTTTCGATCGGCGTCGTCGTCGTTGCCGGTATGTCGATCGGGACCTTGTTCACATTGTTCGTGCTGCCTGCGGTTTACACCGTACTGGCGAAAGATCATCTGGCTGCGGCGCAATCGAGCCGCAGCCGCGAACTCGCTGCGGCGCAATCGAGCCGCAGCCGCGAACTCGCGCAAGTCTCGTGACGGATGCGCCGGCGCTCGGATGCAGCACGGCCATTGCCATCGCTGCACCGGTCGAATCCGAGCGCCGACGCTGCTGCAGTCGATCGCGAAAAGAATGGTAGGCCCGGCAGGACTCGAACCTGCGACAACACCGTTATGAGCGGCGTGTTCTAACCAGCTGAACTACGGGCCCGCCGGCTGAATGCCAGATTATAATAGCAAGCGTGGCGCGGTTTGTCCCATGGCTGTCCATTCCAGGAGCACCGATTGTCGACGGTGATCTCGCCGGCAAGCGCGCCAGCCGCTGCGATTGCGGCTTGCGGTGCGATGCAGGGTCAGGCTAATCGTGGCCCGGCATCAATTACCATTGACGGCAGCAAGGGCGATCCTGATGACCATTGAATTGCACACCTGGAACACGCCGAATGGCCGCAAGATCAGTGTGGCCCTCGAAGAGATGGGACTGCCCTATACCGTCCATCCGATCAACATTTCGAAAGGCGAGCAATTCGCCCCCGAATTTCTGAAAATCAGCCCGAACAACCGCATTCCAGCGATCGTCGATCCGGAGGGACCGGAGGGCGCGCCGATCAGCGTCTTCGAGTTGGGCGCGATCCTGATCTATCTCGGCGAAAAGACCGGCAAGTTCTGGCCGAAAGGGGATTTGCGCCGCCAAGTGCCGGTGCTGGAGTGGCTGATGTGGCAGATGGGTGGCTTTGGCCCGATGCCAGGGCAGGTGCACCATTTTCTGCAGGTCAAGGACGAGAACGACCGGCGCTATGGCCTGGAGCGTTATACCAAGGAAACCCGCCGACTCTATGGCGTGCTCGACAAGCGGCTCGGCGAGGTCGAATTCGCCGGCGGCGACATCTCGATTGCCGATTTCGCAATCCTCGGCTGGGCGTGGCGACACGAACGGCACTTGGTTGATCTCGCCGATTTTCCCAACGTCAAGCGTTGGTATGAGACGATGATGGCGCGCCCCGGCACCAAGCGCGGCTTCGAAGTAGCGCTGAGCTAAGCGGTACGCCCGCCTCAAAGCCAACTGCGCAGACCTGGCGCTGTTTTATGCGGAAGAGACTTCGTCGCCTAATGCTCGAAACCAGAAGCTACACGCCAGCAGCGATCGGGCGGCGCGAGCTGACTGCTCGGGAGCGGCAGGCAAACCGAAGCGGTGTCATGCGGCGCAGCTAGGCTTTTGAAATTGCGCGCCTCTGTCGCACAATACCGGCAGTTGCGCCATCGCCCCAGTCATGTTACGAACCACTCGGGTTTGGCGGGGCCATGCGGCCGCGGCAACACCCGTGCGCGAAAACGCAACGAACCGAGAGGTCACCACATCCTCTCGCCGACGCGCCGAGTGGAGACTGTTTTCGATTGGCTTCCGATACGACGGGTGTTTCAGCCCTAGCCGAGCGCTATGCGACGGCGCTGTTCGAGATCGCGGATGAGCGCCGCGCGCTCGATGCCGTGGCCAACGATCTGCGCCAGTTGCGGGCGATGCTCGCGACGAGCGCCGATCTGGTCCGCCTGGTGCGCAGCCCGATACTATCGCGCCTCGATCAGGCGCGCGCGGTCGGCGCCATAGCGCAGCGCGCCGAGTTGTCGCCGTTGGTGCGCGATTTTCTCGCCGTCGTCGCGCGCAATCGGCGCCTTTTCGCTGTGCCGGCGATGATCGAGGCGTATCTCGCCATACTCGCGGCGCGGCGCGGTGAAGTCACTGCCGAGGTGGTGGCTGCCCAACCTCTGACCGAGGCCCAGCTCGCGCTGTTGGGCGAGCAGTTGCGCCGCACCGTGGGTCGCCGAGTAACCGTGGATGCCCGGGTCGACAAGCGGCTGATCGGGGGGATCATCGTCAGGGTCGGCTCGCGCATGGTCGATGCCTCGGTCGAAAGCAAATTGCGCCGCATGCAATTGGCAATGAGAGGATGAAATTCGCTGTGAGCCACCAATCTTTCGTAATTTCGGTCGAGGCGGCGGCTCACAGCGGCGACAATTATGGCGCAGTACAGCCGAGCGGCTAGTAGCCGTGGCCAAATGTGTGGCGGACATAACGAGAATATTCCGGTTTTCCGGCAGAGGTTCTGAGAGGTTTTGATGGAAATTCGCGCGGCAGAGATTTCGGCGATCCTCAAGCAGCAGATTGCCAACTTTGGCAGCGAAGCGGATGTCGCTGAGGTCGGCCAGGTGCTGTCGATCGGCGACGGCATCGCTCGCATCTACGGCCTCGATCAAGTCCAGGCCGGCGAGATGGTCGAATTCCCGAACGGGGTTCGCGGCATGGCGCTGAACCTCGAAAGCGATAATGTCGGCGTTGTCGTGTTCGGTGAGGACAGCGGCATCGGCGAAGGCGACACCGTCAAGCGCACTAGTGCGATCGTCGACGTGCCGGTCGGACGCGGGCTGTTGGGCCGTGTCGTCGACGCTCTCGGTGAGCCAATCGATGGCAGGGGGCCGCTCGCCGACGTCCATCGCACCCGGGTCGAGGTCAAGGCGCCGGGAATTGTTCCGCGCCGCTCGGTGCATGAACCGGTGCAGACCGGGTTAAAGGCGATCGACGCCCTTGTACCGATCGGCCGCGGCCAACGCGAGTTGATCATCGGCGATCGCCAGACTGGCAAGACTGCGGTCGCGATCGACGCAGTCTTGAACCAGCGACCGGTCAATGCCGGCACCGATGAACGTGTCAAACTCTACTGCATTTATGTCGCGGTCGGCCAGAAACGCTCGTCGGTCGCTCAGATCGTCAAGACCTTGCAAGATTATGGTGCACTCGAATATTCGATCGTCGTGGCCGCAACTGCGTCAGAGCCGGCGCCGTTGCAATATCTCGCCCCCTATGCCGGGTGTGCAATGGGCGAATTCTTTCGCGACAACGGCATGCATGCGCTGATCATTTATGACGATCTGTCGAAGCACGCTGTCGCTTACCGCCAGATGTCGCTGCTGCTGCGCCGTCCGCCAGGACGCGAAGCCTATCCGGGAGACGTATTTTACCTGCATTCGCGGCTGCTCGAACGCGCCGCCAAGATGAATGAGGAGCACGGCGCCGGCTCGCTGACCGCATTGCCGATTATCGAAACCCAGGCCGGCGACGTGTCAGCTTATATCCCCACCAATGTCATTTCGATCACCGACGGCCAGATTTTCCTTGAGACCGAGCTGTTCTATCGCGGCGTCCGTCCGGCGATCAATGTCGGGCTGTCGGTCAGTCGGGTCGGGTCGGCGGCGCAGATCAAGGCAATGAAACAGGTCGCCGGGCGCATCAAGCTCGAACTCGCGCAATACCGCGAGATGGCGGCGTTCTCCCAATTCGCCTCCGATCTCGACGCGGCGACCCAGCGGCTGTTGGCGCGCGGCGCGCGTTTGACCGAGCTCTTAAAGCAGCCGCAATTCTCACCGGTGCCGGTCGAAGAGCAGGTCGTTGCGATTTTTGCCGGGACCCGCGGCTATCTCGACCAGATCGAGGTCGGCGCCGTAACCCGGTTTGAAACCGCGATGCTCGGCGAATTGCGCGCCAGCCACCCCGAATTGCTGGAAGCGATCCGTACGACCAAGGAAGTGACGCCCGAGGTGGACAAGGCGCTCGTCGAGTTTCTCGACGGCTTTATCAAGACCTTCGCCTGACGATCACCGAGCCGCCCGATGCCGAGCCTGAAGGATCTGCGGATACGGATCCGCAGCGTCCAATCGACCCAAAAAATCACCGCGGCGATGAAGGTCGTGGCCGCCTCGCGGCTGCGCCGGGCGCAGGAGCAAGCCGAGGCGGCACGCCCTTATGCGCAGCGCATGCAGCGTGTTCTTGGTTCGCTTGCCGCGCGCATGGCGGGCTTCCCCGGCGCACCGCCATTGCTCGTCGGCACCGGCAAGAACGATACTCATCTGATTGTTGTCGCGACCTCGGATCGGGGGCTCGCCGGCGGCTTCAACGCTTCGATCCTGCGCGAGGCACGGCGCCGGATCCGCGAACTTGAAGCAGTTGGCACAAGGGTCATGATCCTGACGATCGGCCGCAAGGGGCGCGACGGGCTGCGCCGCGATTATGGCCGCATGATCCACGACAGCTTGACCGATGTCGGGCGCCGCCACATTTCCTTTGAGGAAGCGCAAGACATTGCCGAGCGCATCCTGGTCCTGTTCCGGGCTGGCGCGTTCGACGGCTGTACGATCATCTTCAACCGCTTTCGCTCGGCGATCACCCAGATCGTCACGGCGCAGCAGCTGATCCCGTTTCCGGTAACGGCCGAGGGTGAGGCCACCGACGTGTCGCCCGCAACCCTCGGGGTTTATGAATTCGAACCTTCGGAAGAAGAGATCCTTGGCGAATTGCTCCCCCAGAATCTCGCGGTGCAGATCTATACCGCGCTTCTCGAAAACGCGGCGAGCGAGCAGGGGGCAAGGATGACGGCAATGGACAACGCCACCCGCAATGCCGGCGAGATGATCGCCAAGCTTACCTTGAACTACAATCGCACCCGTCAGGCGGCGATCACCAAGGAGCTGATCGAGATCATCTCCGGCGCTGAATCGCTGCGCGCGGCATAATTCTATCCGGGTATCACAAACATCAGAAATCAACGACAATTGAGCGCGATAAAACAAGGGCATTGCTGACCATGGCGAGAAACAGTATCGGCACGATAACCCAGGTCATTGGACCGGTCGTCGATGTGCATTTCGACGGCGAATTGCCGGCCATTTTGAATGCGCTGCATATCGAGAATGGGAGCGGCAAGCTCGTCCTCGAAGTGGCGCAGCAGGTCGGCGAGAATGTCGTGCGCACGATCGCGATGGACTCGACCGACGGGCTGGTGCGCGGGACCCAGGCGGTTGACACCGGCGAGCCGATCATGATGCCGGTCGGCCCGGAAACCCTGGGCCGCATCCTTAACGTCATTGGCGAGCCGGTCGACGAACGCGGCCCGGTCGAGACCAAGCTGCGCGCGCCGATCCACCGGTCCGCGCCCGAATTCACTGACCAGTCGACCGAAGCCGAAATCCTGGTGACCGGGATCAAGGTCGTCGATCTGCTGACGCCCTACGCGAAAGGCGGCAAGATCGGGCTGTTCGGCGGCGCCGGGGTCGGCAAGACCGTGATCATCATGGAATTGATCAACAACATCGCCAAGGCGCATGGCGGCTACTCGGTCTTCGCCGGTGTCGGCGAGCGCACCCGCGAGGGCAACGACCTCTACCATGAGATGATGGAATCGGGCGTCATCAACCCCGGGGGCGCAGGATCCAAGGCAGCGCTCGTCTATGGCCAGATGAACGAGCCGCCGGGCGCGCGCGCCCGTGTCGGCCTGTCCGGGCTCACCGTCGCCGAATATTTCCGCGACGAAGAGGGCCAGGACGTGCTGTTCTTTGTCGACAACATCTTCCGCTTTACGCAAGCCGGCTCCGAGGTGTCGGCGCTGCTCGGCCGCATTCCCTCGGCGGTCGGCTATCAGCCGACCTTGGCAACCGATTTGGGAACCTTGGAAGAGCGCATCACCAGCACAAAAAAAGGCTCGATCACTTCGGTGCAGGCAATCTATGTGCCGGCCGACGATCTGACCGACCCCGCACCCGCCACGACTTTCTCCCATCTCGACGCGACTACGGTGCTGTCGCGCCAAATCGCCGAGCTCGGCATTTATCCGGCGGTCGATCCACTGGATTCGACCTCGCGCATGCTCGACCCGCGCATCGTCGGCGACGAGCATTACCAGGTCGCGCGCGACGTGCAGCGCGTCTTGCAGACCTACAAATCATTGCAGGACATCATCGCGATCCTGGGCATGGACGAATTGTCGGAAGAGGACAAGCTGACCGTCGCCCGCGCCCGCAAGATCCAGCGCTTTCTGTCGCAGCCCTTCCACGTCGCCGAAGTCTTCACCGGCACCCCCGGTGTCCTTGTCAAGCTCGAGGACACGATCAAAGGCTTCAAGGGGATCGTGGCGGGGAATTACGACGATCTCCCGGAAAGCGCCTTTTACATGATCGGCACGATCGAGGAAGCAGTTGAGAAGGCACGCAAGATGGCAGCCGAAGCTGCTTAGTGCTTGCTTTTCCTCCGCGACCTTGGCGGCTGGCCGTGGTCAATGTTGGACCGCTCACCAACCTACAAGCGGGGCTGAGGTTCTAAGGCGAAAGGACAGCATCGCGCATGCCTGACCAGGTGAGTTTCGAGCTGGTGACCCCGGAGCGGATGGTGCTCTCGGAATTGGTCGACATGGTCGTGGTGCCTGGCACTGAGGGCAATTTCGGGGTCCTGCCCGGCCACTCCTTGCTGGTGTCGACAATCCGACCGGGAACGCTCGACATCTACCAGGGCGGGACGGTGACGCGGCGCATCTTCGTCGCGGGTGGCTTTGCCGAGGCGACGCCCGAGCGATGCACCGTGCTGGCCAACGAGGCGCTTGCCGCCGAGGAACTCGACCGCGCCGCGACCGAAGCCGAGTTGCAGGTCATCGAAGGCAATCTGCCGAGCCTGCGCGAGCAGGTCGCGCGCGCCTCGGGAACCGACCGCGAGCGGCTTTTGACCGAACTTGCCGGGCTCGAACGCGACCGCGCCGTCGCACAGGCCAAACTGCAGGCGCTCGCCGAAGCCGCCGCCGCGCATTAACGCAGGCCCGCTGAACACACCACAGCTGATCCGGCGAGTGCCTCGCCAGGCGGCGACGAAACGGGATTTTTCCCGCCGCTCAATGTAAAAGAAGAATAGAGGCCTGGAGAGGTGGCATGGCGCGGTGGGCGCTCGATGAAATTCCGTGGAACGGGTTCGATCGGACAAAGCTCGATCCCGAGATCGTCAGCATCGTCAAGGCCGCTGCTCTCGTCGAATACAATGGTGCGGCCTACGCGCATTATTTGTGCCGAATCTTTGCCGACGATCCGGTGTTTCAGGCGAGTGCCAGGCGCTGGGGCGAGGAGGAAATCCAGCACGGCCGCGCGCTCGGGCGGTGGGCGGAACTGGCCGACCCTGATTTCGATTTCGTCGCCGCTGTTTTCCGCTTTAGAGAGGGGTTCCGCATCGATTTCGACTGCGACCGGTCGCGCCGCGGCTCGCGCGCCGGCGAGATGGTCGCCCGCTGCATCGTCGAGACCGGAACGAGTTCATATTATTCGGCGCTGCGCGACGCGACCGGCGAGCCGGTATTGCGGGCCATCTGCAACAACATCGCCGCGGACGAAGTGCGCCATTACAAGCTGTTTTACGAGACGCTGATCCGCTATGCCGGTCGCGAGCGCATCGGGGTCGGGCGCCGGCTATGGGTGGCCCTGCGGCGACTTGCAGAATCCCAGGACGACGAACTCGCCTATGCTTACCACGCCGCCAATGCGGCCGCCCTGCCCTACCACCGCCGGCGCTGCAGCCGCGCCTATGCGCGTCGTGCTTTTTCGGTTTACCGCGAGCGGCACGTCGCGCGCGCCGTCAGGATGATATTCCACGCTGTCGGCCTCAGCGCCAATAGCCGCCTGTCCCGGTTAGTCGCTCGCCTCGCCTGGGCCGCGCTGCGCCGCCATGTCGCCCGTCTGGCCACCAGCGCCGCGTAACCCGCGAGCGAAACCACGAACCCGTCTATCGCGACGACCTCTGCCGCTCTTTATCTTTACTCTATCTTTACTCTCGAAAAAACGCACACCGAGCGGCGGTCTCGTTTTGCCGCGTTTGTCTCAGCTGCGTTCGGTTCGCTCGAAATCGGTGCGCTCGGTAACCGGCAAGCCGTGGAGGTAGCGGCGTAGGCAGTCGAGACCGAGCTCGATCGCACCGAGCCGAACCCAGTCGCGGCCGCCATAGATGCGCGAGCGGCGCGATTCGGTCCGCTCTCCATCGGTGATCGCGAGATGGATGCTGCCGCCGAAATCGATACGGTCGGGGCCGTCATCGACCTCGATCAGCACCGCCAATGCATGACTGGCGCCGGTCTCCTGGCGGACCGCGCACGCCACCGCCTCGGCTGTTTCGCGGCTGATCTCGCCGGCAATCAGGGCCCCGTCGAGGCCGAGGGCGGCGGCGATCTCGGCCGGGTCGCGCGCCACCAAGCCGCGGCGAAAGATCTTCTCGGCACCGGGCAGCGGCGCAATCCGGGCGGCAATCTGACCCCCGGTATAGGTTTCGACGACCGACAGCGAGCCACCCCGTGCGGCAAGCGCCGCCATGACCACGCCCTCCAGCGACTGATCGTCCTCGGCGAGGATAAAATTGCCAAGCCGCTTGCGCACTTCCGCCACGACCGGGGCCAATTTGCGATCGACGTCGTCGCGGTCGGCACCGCGCACCGTCAATTTGGTCTCGATTTGCGGGTAATGGCTGCGAAAACCGAGCTTGACGCTGCCATCCGGCACGAGATCCTCGACCCCGGCCAGCATCTGGTCGACATGCAATTCGCCGAGCCCGTAGGTATGAAACCGCTTTAGATAAATGACGCCCGGCGCGCCGGCGCGCGCTAAAAGCCGCGGGATGATCTGCTCTTCGAGCATGCGAAATAGTTCGCGCGGCACGCCGGGGGTGAAGAAAAAGCGCGCCTTGCCGATATCGAGCGCAAACCCGCAGGCGGTGCCGACCGGATTGTCGAGCATTTCGGAGCCGACCGGCAGCATTGCTTGCTTGCGATTGTTCTCAGACATGACTCGGTTGCGCCGCCGGAAGAAATCTTCCATACGGGCGAGCCAGTCCTCGCTGAGAACGAGATCGACACCGGCGGCACGCGCCGCAATCTCTTGCGACAGATCGTCGATCGTCGGCCCGAGCCCGCCATTGACGATGACCGCGTCAGCGCGCTCGCCGGCCATCCGAAATGCCGCCAGCAATTCCTCGCGCTCATCTCCGACAATCGTCCCCCATGACGCCGAGAGCCCGAAATCCTCGAGCTTTTGGCTCATATAGCTGAAATTGGTATTGACGATCTTGCCGGTCAGAACTTCGTCGCCGGTACAGATGATCTCGATGCGCATTGGCAGCCCTCGTGGTTTTGGCCAAAGACGCGCCCATTGTGCGCCTGGCCCTTTATTGCTGGCGATCCATCAGCCCGCGGCGGTATCCGGCAGGGCGGCAGCGAGAAACCGCAACATCTTCGGCCCGACATAAGCGCCAAAGCTGCCAGGCTCCTCGATCGGGTCGGCGCTCCAAAAATGGCCGGCTCCCGGTACGACAAGGGTGCGCGCGAAAAAGCCGGCCTGCTTGAGCGCCGTCAGAAACCTCTCGGACTGGGTCGCCGGGTCAACGATGTCGTCCTCCCGGCCATAAATCAGCAGAAAACGCGTGCTGTTCTTGTCCACCGTCGCATAGCTTAGCGGCGAGGCGTCAAAAAAAGCTTTTCGGCTGACGGTCAGCGGACAGCCCAGAAATTTCTCGGTGATCTGATCGCGCGGGCGAGCGAAAAGGTCGTGCTCCCATTGCGCGGCCATGTCATAGACGCCGTAGATGCCGATGACTGCTTTCACGTCGGCTCGTACCGAGGCATAGCGGTCGCTCTGATATTCGGCCGCGAATAGCGTTTCGTTGCTCGCCAGGGCGACGAGCGCAGCCAAATGCGCGCCCGCGGAATCGCCGATCAGCGCTATCCGATCCGGGTCGAGGCCGAGTTCAGCGGCCCTGGCGCGCACGAACTGCACCGCCGCCTTGCAATCGTAAACGGCACCGGGCCAGGTCTTTACGCCCGGGCGCATCAGCCGGTATTCGATGGCAAAGACTGCGTAGCCGTTCTTGGCGAGATAGTTGCCCCAATGCTGATAGAATTTGCGGTCGCCAAGCTGCCAGCCCCCGCCATGCACAGCGACCAACACCGGCGCATTGCCGGCGCCTTCGGGAAGATAGAGATCGCCTAACAATTTCACGCCGTCGTGCTCGGCGAAGACAATGTCTAATTCGGTCGCAACATTGTGCTGTTTGCCCATTCTCATCCCCTGATTGTACGGCGGCTGCGATGCGGTTTGCCGGCTGGCGGGCTAGGACAGGAGTCCACGATTGCTGCCGCAGCCGCAGAGATTACGCAAGTGCTGCCTCAGGACCCCCTGGCACCCTCAGCCCGGGTGATTGCATCGACCACCGCCGGGCGGTGGCCGTCTTGCGCCCAGCTCAACGCGTCGCGCCCGGTGTAGTCGGTCTTGGTCGGGTTCGCCCCCTTGGCGAGGAGAGCGCGCACCAGCTCAAGGTTGCCGTGGCTTGCGGCGATCATCAGCGGCGTCAAGCCGTTTTTGTTCTGCGGATCGACCTCGGCACCCGCATCAAGCAGAAGCTTTCCAGCTTCGGTCTGGTTTTGCTCCGCTGCGAGGTGCAATGGCGTGTCGCCGAGCGGGTCCACCGGATTGAGCTTGGCGTTCGCCTTGATCAGGATCGCGATAATCTGCAGGTTGCCGTTCATCGCCGCATAATGCATCGCGGTCCGCGACCCGTCGTCGACCTGGTTTGGGTTGCCACTACCGCCGCCGACGAGGCTTCTGACTGCCTCCGCATCATTGTGAGCGGCTGCACGCGCGACATTGTCGTAATAGGCGCTAAACGGGTTAAGGTTGAGCTGAGCGCGTGCAACCGAACCGCAAACGACAACAGCGACCGCTGCGAGCACGAAGATCATTGTCCGACGCACGCTCATGACGCCTTCCCTGGCTTAGGATGATTGTTGCGGATGGGCCAACCATTCGATCGCCGCCTCGATGCTCTCTACGACATCGCCCGGCTCCGGCGGCGGACGCCTGAGCATGACCACCGGCAGACTGAACTCGCGGGCTGCGATCAATTTGGCTTCGGTCGCAGTACCGCCGCTCGCCTTGCATACAAGTACATTGATCGCGTGGCGCGCGATCAGGTGCCGCTCGCCAGCCAGCGTAAAGGGTCCTCGACCGACGACGACCTGGCAAAAGCGCAAGGGCAGAGGCCGGCGCGGCGGATCGACGAGCCGCACCAGAAAGCGCACCCCGGTTACCGCGGAGAACGGTGCGATCTCGCTGGCGCCGATTGTGAGCCAGGCACGCCGCCCAAGGCGGGAAACGATCCCTGCCGCCGCCGCCATATCGTCGACCTCGATCCAACGATCGAGCGGATGCCGCTGCCAGGGCGGCCGCAGCAGCATCAACCGCGGAACCCCTGCCATCTCGCATGCCCGGCGCGCTTCGGCCGAAATCCGCGCCGCGAACGGGTGCGTCGCATCGATCAGCCGATCAATACCATGTGCCGCGAGATAGGCCGCGAGCCCTGCTGCACCACCATAGCCGCCGATGCGAACTTGTCCCGGAATGGGCCCGGGCCGTTCGGTACGGCCGGCCAGCGAGGTCGTGACGGAGATATCGTCGCCAAACCGTGTCAGCGCCGCGCGCGCCAGCGCCGCCGCCTCGGCAGTGCCCCCGAGGATCAGCAGCTGCTTCGCCATCAGCCACCGACCCGTGCGATGAAGTCGCCATGGCGATCGACGACCGCCACCTCGATTGCCGTCTTGCCGCCAAGAGTGGCGAGTGCCACTTCGCGCGCCCGCCGGGCAACATCATCGGCCAGGGCTGGGCGCCAGTGACCCGCGATTGCCAGAACTTCCCCCGCGCCGCGCGCTTGGGCCGCCGCCTCTACCGTATTCGGATCGGCGCCGAGCGCGGCGAGCCGCCGTGCCAGCACCGTGGTATCGACCGCGGCTCGTGCCGAATGCAAATCGAGATGCCCATCAGCGAGCTTCGTCAGCTTGGCAAAGCCGCCGGCGATCGTCAGTCGATCGATTGGGTGAGTGCGCAGATATTTCAGCACGCCGCCGACAAAGTCCCCCATGTCGATCAATGCATAATCGGGAAGCGCGTAAAGCCGCTGCACCGCCCGTTCCGAGGTCGAGCCCGTCGTTGCTGCGATGTGATCGAGCCCGGCGGCGCGTGCCACGTCGATCCCCCGCTGGATTGAATGGATCCAAGATGAACAGGAATACGGGATCACGATCCCGGTCGTCCCCAGGATCGATAGGCCACCGATAATGCCGAGCCTGGCATTCATGGTCTTCTCGGCAAGCCGCTCACCACCTGGGATCGAGATCGTAACCGTCACATCGGGCGAGGATGCACCATGCGCGTCGGCCTCGTCCGCCAGTGCGTCATAGATTATTGCCCTTGGTCCCGGGTTGATCGCCGGCTCACCCACCGCGAGTGCCAATCCTGCGCGAGTGATTGTGCCGACGCCTTCACCGGCCGCGAAGCCGATGCCCGAGCCCGGCGGCGCCGGCGCAACCTCAGCGATAACGAGTGCACCATGGGTTATGTCGGGATCGTCACCGGCATCCTTGACAATGCCGACGCGGGCACTGGCTTCGCACCGCTCGGCGAGCGCCAGCTGAAAGCGAGCGAGGCCGCCGCGCGGAAGGCGGATCGACACCGGGTCGGGGAATTGGCCCGACAGCAGTGCCGCAAAGGCGGCGCGCGCGGCAGCCGCCGCGCAGGCGCCGGTGGTCCAACCGCGCCGCAAACTCGTCCCGGTTTCCCTTGGCATCGGCTTATCTTTTCTCTTGGCATCGGCTTATCTTAGAGCAAGACCGATGGCATGGCCCAATGCTCCAATGCCTCACCGCCGGCTTTGTTTATGCCCGATTGCGCCGTTCGTCGTTCGACGAGCCGGCCGGCTATTCGCCTCAGGCTCTCGATGGCTGGGCTAGCCGCGCCCGTGAATGGGCGAGCGCCGGGCTTGATTGCTTTATTTATTTCATCGATGGTCCCAAACTCCAGGCGACGGCGGCCGCGCTGCTCGCACGGTTGGGGGCTGAGGCGAGCTCATCAGCACCCCTAACCCGCCACGACCAAGCCTTTATCGCAGAATTGACAAGGTGGCCAGAAAAGGGCCGCCAACAAGACGAATGTTTGACATAGAATGGGGCGTATCTTTGACGGCCTTGGACAATCCTCTTCCTAACTCATTAACCTTTAGGGAGGATCAAATGCTGTCGATGTCTGATGAGGCCTCGGTCTGGCGCGATCGGGCCGAGCAAGCGCGCGAGACAGCCGATCTGCTGACCGATCCCGGTGCACGCGAAGCCGTGTTGCGAGTCGCCGAAACCTTTGAGCGCCTGGCTCGCGCTGCCGCTAATCCTGCTACCATCAGGAGAAGAGAATTGATCCGCCAGCGTCACAACACACATGCCAATTAAAAACTCGCATTTGCTTATACTAGGTTTGTACCATCACGACTGACGCGCGCAGCACCACTGCCGCGTTTTTCTTTTCTAGACAGCATTCAATCTTCTCAAATGCCGCCGGCGACGGCTTCTTGCCGAACTGAGCTGGGATGACTCAACCCGGGTATTCAGCTCGCTCGTCGATCTCCGGCCCTCATAGGCGCCGCCTGCAGAAGACCAAAGAACAGGGCCAGACCCTATGGGTGGGTGGCCGCCCCGAGCGCATCATCGCGGCGAGACTGGTCACGCTTCGATGTAAATACCATTTACATAGCAGCGGGGTTCCATTAACGGTCGAGTTGATGAGCTGGTCGAAGCAATGAGTTGGTCGGGAGGCGGTCCGGACGGGCGTCGCGGCTATCATCACGGCAACCTGCGAGAGGCGCTGATCGAGGCGGCCCTTGACCTGATTGCCAAAAAGGGTGCGGCTGGTTTTACCTTTGCCGACGCCGCCCGTTCCGCCGGGGTCAGCTCCGCCGCCCCCTATCGCCATTTCCGCGATCGCGACGCGCTGATTGCCGATGTCGCGCGTCGCGGCTTCAATCTACTGGCCGAGCGCCTCGATCATGCTTGGGGCGAGGGCCGGCCGGATCCTTTCACCGCTTTCGAGAATGTCGGCCGCGCCTATCTCGCTTTTGCTCGCGACGAGCCTGCTTATTATTCGGCGATGTTTGAGGCGGGGCTGTCGTTCGATGGCGATCCGGCTTTGCGCCAAGCCGCCGAACGCAGCTTTGCGGTCTTGCGTCACGCCTCGGAGTTGTTGTGCGCCCGCCTGCCGCCCGAAAAGCGGCCACCGGCATTGATGATGAGCCTTCACGCTTGGGCCTTGTCGCATGGCATCGCATCCTTGTTTGCGCGCGGCGACGGCGGCAGGCGGCGATTGCCCATGGCCCCCGAGGAATTGCTGGAAGCTGGTATGCTGATTTATCTACGGGGGCTTGGGGTCATTGCCGAACCGGCCAAGCCAAAGGAATGATCGCGGCACGCTTGACAGAGCGTGACGTCGTGGTTATGTGAATGTTTCTAACATTCACATGGGCCCAGCCATGCATCACCTCGCGGCGCATCTCGACGACATCGGCAAGCCGGCATGGATCGGGCTGACGGTTCTCAGCTTCATGCTGTGGTGGCCGCTCGGCCTGGTGGTTCTCGGCTATTTGATAGGGAGTGGACGAATGGCGTGCTGGAGTGAAGGAGCGGGACCGCGCTGGCAGCGCCGGATGGACCGTATGCAGCGGCGCATGTCGCGGATGCAGGCCGCGGCCGAGCGTTGGGGCATGGGCGGACCTCGCACCAGCTATCGCGAGACGACCGGCAACCGCGCGTTTGACGAATACCGCGCGGAGACTCTGCGCCGGCTCGAAGAAGAACAGCGCGAATTCATGGAATTTCTCGACCGGCTGCGCCACGCCAAGGACAAAGTCGAGTTCGACGAATTTATGGCCGAGCGGCGCCGCCGTTCGGATAGCCCGGTATCGCAACCGCAGACCATCTAATCGTAGGTGTAGCCAAACCGTCGCCTCGGCGGCAATCCGCCGAGGCGTTTTTGACGCCAACAAAATGTGGCGTCCATCGATAACATCAGGAGTTCGATAGGTCGGGAAATCTTCGTTCGAGCATAGGCCCTGCTCGCGCGGTGGCTGCGCGAGCAGGGCCTATCGGCTAATATCGATAAATGGCGAGGCTCATTCTGCGGCTCGATTTCGGCCCCGGCCAGGCGGTCGGCCACGGCAAGATCCAGCTCCTTGAAGCAATCCGGGAGCATGGCTCGATCGCTGCGGCCGGCCGATCGATGGGCATGTCGTATCGCCGTGCTTGGCTGCTCATCGAGGCGCTGAACGCGCTGTTCGCCGAACCCGTTATCGCGGCCAGGCATGGCGGGCAGCATGGCGGTGGCGCCGAATTGACGCCGTTTGGCCATCGTGTCGTCGCGCAATACCACGCGATCGAGGCGAAAGCGTCTGCCGCGGTGGCGGCCGAACTGGAGGCCCTGGCGGCGGCAACCGCAACGCCCCCGTCCGCCGGCTGACTCAGGAAAAGACGAGCGCACCAGTGCCGTCGCGCTACACCGCGACCGATGCAGAAGCCTATGAGCAGCTGATGGGGCGCTGGAGCCCGGCGTTGGCGCGCGAGCTGATCGCCTGGGCGGGCATCCGCACCGGCGACCGGGTCCTCGATCTCGGCTGCGGTACCGGCAGTCTCGCATTGGCGCTAGCAGCGCGACCGGAGCCGGCGGCGATTGTCGGAATCGACATCGCCGACCCTTACATCGCCTACGCGGCGTCACGCTCTACCGACCCGCGGCTCAGCTTTCTAATCGGCGACGCGGTTGCGCTCGATTTGCCGGAGCAAAGCTTCGACCGTGCCTTTTCGCTTCTGGCGCTCAATTTCATGTCTGATCCGCTTCGCGCACTGACCGGCATGAGCCGCGTTACACGGGTAGGCGGGGTCGTGGCCGCCGCAGTCTGGGATTTTCCCGGCGGCCTCGTCTATCAGCGGATTTTCTGGGACACCGCTGCCGCACTTGACCCGGCCGCGGACCGTGCCCGGGCACGCCATTATTCGAGCCCGTTGACCGGCCCCGGCGAACTCGTCGCCGCATTTGCCGCCGCCGGCCTCGACCGAGTTGACGGCGCGTCGCTAACCATACGGATGGAATATTGCGAATTCGCCGATTATTGGAAGCCGATCATGAACGCTCAGGGCCCTCTCGGCGATTACGTCAGAGAATTGCCGCCGACCCAACTCACGGCGCTCGCTTCGGCGATGCGGCGCGCATATCTAGCGGGGGCAGCGGACGGCCCGCGCTCGATGGCAGCGACTGCTTGGGCCGCGCGCGGCTTTGTCCCGGATTAGGAAATCAGGAGATCGCGAATGAAAATCAGCGCACGCAATCAAATTAGGGGGCGGGTCGTGGAGGTCCGGAAAGGCGCAACCACGGCTCATGTGCGCCTTGACATCGGCAACAGTGTGGTAATTACCGCCTCGATTACCAACGAAGCAGTCGACGATCTCGGCCTCGCCACCGGTGACGAGGCGTTTGCTGTCATCAAAGCTTCCGATGTCATGGTAGCGAAATGAGCTGATCAGAGCCCGGCGGCGCGGGGGTCACCTTTGTCGTTGTGAGGTGAAGGGAGAGATTGACGCTCGGGCTGGTCTTTCCAACCTGCGGCGCTTTCCTGACAGGGCAATGCGACCCTATGCTGGCGGCTCCGACGCGATGGGCATCGAGGAAGGCCGCATGGATCTGATCGTCAGCAATGTCAGGCTCGCGGATCGGCCGGGGGCTGAGCCGGTCGATATCGGTGTTAGCGACGGCCGGATCGCGGCGATTGGGCGCGGGCTCGGCGAAGCCGGCGAGCGCTATGATTCGGGCGGGCGGCTTGCCTGCGCCGGACTGATCGAGACTCACATCCACCTCGATAAATCGCGACTGATCGACCGCTTGCCGGCCGAGCCGGGCCGCCGCATCAACCCGATGCGGCGGGTCGCCGAGATCAAGAAAGACTTGACCATCGAGGATATCCGGCGGCGTGCGGCGTTGACTCTCGAAGATTGCATCGTCAACGGTGCGACCCGCATGCGTACCCAGGTCGAGGTCGATCCGGCGATCGGCATGCGCGGCTTTGACGGCGTCCAATCGCTAATCGCCGATTACAAATGGGCTATCGACATCGAGATCTGTGTCTTTCCGCAGGACGGGCTGACCAATTACCCCGGCACTGACGAATTGTTGGTCGAGGGCCTCAAGCGTGACGCGAGGGCGATCGGCGGCGCACCCCGCTACGATCCCGACCATGCCGGCCAGATCCGTCGCATCTTTGAACTGGCGCGCGAATTCGATGTCGATGTCGATATCCATCTCGATGTCGGCGACAACGCCGACGAACTCGACGTACCGCTCGTCTGCGACCTCGCCGCGCAATACCGCCGCGGTGGCCGGGTCACGGTTGGGCATATGGCGAAATTGTCGACGATGCCGCCCGATCGGCTGGCGGCCATCGCCCGGCGCATGGCCGATGCCGGTGTCGCCGTCACCGTGCTGCCGTTGACCGATCTCTTTGTGATGGGGCGCGACCAGGACCACAACATTCGCCGCGGCGTTGCCGACGCCAATTTCCTCGTCGAGCATGGCGTCAACTGCTCGCTGTCGACCAACAATGTGCTGAACCCGGTCACCCCTTACGGCGACTGTTCACTGATCCGGATGGCCAATCTGCACGCCAATGTGTTGCAGATCGGCAGTCCGGAGCGGCTGCGAGAATGCTTTTTTATGCTGACCGAGCGCTCGGCGCGATTGTTGAACCTAACGGATTACGGGCTCGCGGTCGGCAATCAGGCCGACATTGTCATTATCGATGCTGAAAGCCCTGAACAGGCGATCGCCGAGATCCGCCCGCCACTCGCCGTCTACAAGCGCGGCCGTCGCACCGTGACCCGTCGATCTCCAGAACTCCACCGCCCGAACGCCTAGACGACGGAGGAAAGGGCGGCTGCGATAGCAGGTGCGACCAGCTCGAACGCTTGGCGGTCCGGTGGCTACGGCTTCGCTGACGGCAACGGCTCGGTGCCGGTCCAGGGATGTTCGGCGACGTCGAACAGGATGCCCTCGGGACCATAAAACTTGACTTCGAAGCCGCCCACTCGCTCGGCCTCGGCTTGGTCCATGTAGTGCTTGCTGCCGAGGTTCTCGAGCTTCTTGCCGGCCTCTTCGACATTTTCGACCAGCACTCCGAAATGATGCAGGCCGGTATAGTCGAGCCCGCGGCCGAGCTGGTCGGTCTTGAATCGCAGGATCGCCAGATCGATCGTGCCGTCGCTCAAATGATAGCCATAGGCAAGGGGCCCATCCGATTTGCGGACTTCCTTGAAGTCGAAAGCTTTTTTGTAGAATTCGGCCATCGCATCGGGGTCTTTGGCGGCGATCGCGATGTGGTGCAGTTTGGCCATTGCAGTCTCCTTTTCCGCTGGCGGTATTTCCGTCGTCCCCGCGAAAGCGGGGACCCAGGGCAACCGGGCCCCGGATTCCCGCTTTCGCGGGAATGACGAGGAATATCGATTGGTTTTTTTGCGCGAGCGGTGCGCTTTTTACTCCGCCGCTTCTTTGACCCTTGCCGGCAAAGGCTCGGCCCCGGCCCAGCCATGCTCGGCGATGTCGAACAATACTCGCTCCGGGCCATAGAATTTCTTTTCGAAATAGCCGGCCTGCCGCCCGTCATGGCCCTGGTCGATGTAATGCTCGGCGCCGAGGCTTTCGAGTTTCTTCGAGAATTCTTCGACGTCCTCGACCAATACCCCGAAATGGTGAATGCCGCGGAAATCCATTCCCTTGCCGAGCTGGTCGGTCTTGAATTTGAGGATCGCCATGTTGAGCGTGCCGTCGCTCAGAAACACGCCATCGGCGAGCGCACCGTTGGGACGGCCGACCTCGACAAAATCAAACGCCTTTTTATAAAACGCGGCCATCGCTTCCGGGTCTTCGGCGGCGATAGCGATGTGGCGCAGCTTGGGCATAAGTAATCTCCTCGCGTTAAAGTGGGCGGCACCCTAGCACGACCGCCGCCTCATTTCGAAGCGCGCTTTAGCCCCTCACGCCCGATCGCGGCTAAACCCGCGCCATGTTCTTGCCGACCCGGCCCAGCGCCTCATCCCACAAGAACAGCGCAGAACGATCAAATTCGGGCAATCGCGTGCCGTTCGGCAAGACAAAGGTCGAATGGCAGACAAGGTCCTTGGGATCGGGCATTACCGGCGGCGCCCAGGCGAAAAGCGCCAGATCCTTGCCGCGCAAATAAGCATGCACGCCGAGAACGGTGAGATCGCCGGGCGCCACCGAAAGCCCGGTTTCCTCGTGTAGTTCGCGGGCGGCAGCGGTCGCAAAGTCTTCGCCGGGATCGGCCTCGCCCTTCGGAATGTCCCAGCGCGGCGAGCGGGTCGCGTGACCTAGCAGGATATGCTCGCCGTCACCGACGATAACCCCGCAGCTCGTCTTCGTCGCCTTAATCGCTCTCATGGCGGGGCGCCGGTCATACCGCCGTAGAAGCCGCTATTCCGATGATCACTGGAGCTGCTGTCGGAGTTGCTGGCGGCGCAACCGGCGACCAGTAACAGCAGGCTCATCACCGCGGCACAGCATGCCGTCCTTCGCTTTCTGCCGAATGTGTTGCCCATGCTCCCTCCGCCCGGGTTGTTCAGATATTATGCGAGCATGGGGAAATGCGGGAGCACGGATGTGGGCATCGAGTTGCGAACTTATCGGCCGCTGATCATCGGTCGGCGCGGAGCGGTGGCGGCCAACCACCCGCTCGCGGCCCAGGCGGGGCTCTTGGCTCTGCGCGCCGGCGGCAATGCGGTCGATGCCGCAGTCGCGACCGGGCTGGTGCTGTCGGTTGTCGAGCCGATGATGTCGGGGCTCGGCGGCGATGCGTTTTACCAGATCTTCGATGCCGCGAGCGGCCGCGCGATCGTGTTCAACGGGACCGGCCCGGCTCCCGCCGCCGCTAAACCCGAGCGCTATGCGGGCGGCATTCCGCGCACGGGGCCGTTGTCGGTCTCGGTGCCGGGGATGCTCGCCGCCCTTGATTTGATGCATCGCCGCTTTGGCAGGCTGCAGTGGCGTGATCTCTGCACCGAGGCCGTCGACCTCGCCCGCAATGGCTTTGGCGCGACCCGCGCCTATAGCCATTTCGCCGAGGAATATCGCCCGACGCTGCTGATTGATCCGCGCACGACGGCCCTGTTTCTCAAGGACGGCCGACCGCCGCCGCTGGGTGCGCCGATCGTCCAGCCCGACCTCGCACGCACGCTCGAGGAAATCGCCGCGGATGGCGCCGATACCTTTTACCGCGGCCCTCTGTCGCGACGCCTCGCCGCCGGCCTCAACGCCGCCGGCGCCCTGGTCGGGGCCGCCGATCTCGCAGAATTCAGCGCCGAGGTGCAAGCGCCGCTTGCGATCGACTATCGCGGCTACACCGTGCTCGAGGCCCCGCCCAATTCGACCGGCTTCGTGTTGCTGCAGGAATTGAAAATTTTCGAACATCTCGGCCTCGCCGGTCTTGAGGTGTTGTCCGCCGACCGGGTGCATGCCCAGGTCGAAGCCAAAAAGCTTGCCTTCGCCGATCGCGAGCGCTGGGGGGCTGATCCGCGCTCGCTCGAAGCGCCGTTCGAGCGGCTGCTATCGCCCGAATACACAGCCGACCTTGCCGCCCGTATCGACATGCGTCGTGCGGCCTCCACGTCCTATGCGCAGGACGCGGCCGGCGACACGACCTATTTCTGCACCGCCGACGGCGCCGGCAACGCGGTTTCCGGCATCCAGAGCATCAACAGCGGCTTTGGCGCTGGCATCATCGCCGGCGATACCGGCATCCTGCTCAACAATCGCATGGCTTACTGGCACCTCGAGCCAAGCCACCCGAACAGGCTCACCCCCGGTCGCCGCGTGCGCCACACGATGAACCCGCCGATCGTTTTGAAGGACGGGACTCTGTGGTGCGTCTTTGGTACACCGGGCGCGGACAACCAGGTGCAGATCAACCTGCAAGTCCTGACCGCGATGATCGATTTCGGGCTCGACCCGCAGCAGGCGGCCGAGATGCCGCGCTGGACCTCGCACGTGACGGGGCAATATGCCAACTGGCCGCACGAAGGACCGAGCGAACTCGTCATCGAGCGCCGCTTTCCGGAAGCGGTCCGCCGCGAGCTGGCGCGGCGCGGCCACGCTCTCAACACGGTCGGCGATCTCGATGGTCCGTGCAGCGTTGAGATTATCCGCCGCGATTCCGCAAGCGGCACGCTGCTCGCCGGCTCCGACCCCCGCCGCGACGGCTGGGCCGCCGCCTGGTGACGCTTCCAGAGCCTGGTGATTGGATAAGGCCAGTCTGGAGGGCACGGCCGTGAAGCTCGACATCACAGCATTTGCCAACGCGGTGGAGCGGCTTCGCGAGGGCTTGGTACGGTGCGAGCGCGAGCCGGCCGATAAACAATTGCGGGACGGATTAATTCAGCGGTTCGAGTTTACATACGAACTCAGCCACAAAATGCTGCGGCGTTATCTCCGGGAGATGTCGCCTTCGCCGGAAGAGTTCGACGCGATGTCGTTTGCCGACCTGATCCGGGCGGGAAGCGCGCATGGTCTGTTACACGGGGATTGGGCCACCTGGCGACGGTTTTGCGAAATGCGTGCTCGCACCAGTCATGTTTATGATTCGCGGGCGGCTTTGGCGGTGGTCGCGGCAATCCCGGAATTTCTGCAAGAGGCTGAGTGTCTATACGGCGAATTGCAACGGCGTCTCGCATGATACGGGCCGGCGGTCTCGATTTGCCGGCTAATCACCGGCGCTGGGTATCGACGATCCTGAACGCCAATTTGCCGCCTCGTGCAACGGTGTGGGTGTTCGGGTCGCGGGCAACTGGCGGCGCGCGGCTCTATTCCGATCTCGACCTAGCGATCGATGCTGGGCGCCCGCTGACACTCGACGAAATCGCAAATCTATCCGAAGCGTTCCGCAACAGTGATCTGCCCTACAGGGTGGACCTCGTCGATTGGTATACCCTCGACGCTCGCTTTCGCCAAATCATCACCCCCGACCTCAGGCCGTTCTCGGAGACGGGCTGACGGGAGCGACCGCCGGACCCGTGCTGCTCGACAGCCCGGGCGCGGGCTGCGCCGGCTCGGGGATGAACAGTCATGCTTATCACACTCGTTTGTTGTGACCGATGCGCGCCGACGCGCAAACCTTTTGCGTTGTTGACGGATAGTTAAAGGGTTCACTCGATAGTTGACGGAAGAAGCCGGACGGGACGCGGCATGATCGGCTGGGCTCTGCGCTGGGCAGCACTGTGGTTCGGCGTGGCCGTTTTGTCGGTCGCAGTAATCAATGGCGGCCATTGGCTGCCCTCGCTCGATAAAACCAAACCCGACATCGCAAGACGTTTTGCGAGCCCGGCCGAGCCGGCGGCAGCGACCGCCGTCAACCGGCTAGCCTATCCGATAGACGGCCGCGGTCAGGTCGTACTCGACGCCATCGTCAACGGCGCACCGATACGTTTTCTTGTCGATACCGGTGCCAGCCTCGTCATATTGACCCCGGCCGACGCCCGCGCCGCGGGCTTCAGCCTGCGCCAGCTCGCTTTTAACGAGCGAGCAAGCACCGCCAATGGCGAGGTGCGTATGGCGACGGTCACGCTGCGCGAAGTCCGGCTCGGTCAGCTCGCCATCGCTGACGTTCCCGCCGCGGTGATCAAGAACCTGGATATGTCGCTGCTCGGGATGAGTTTCCTCAGCCGCCTGCAAAGTTACGAAATGCGTGACGGCAAACTGACGATCACCTGGTGACGGGCGGGCTGCTCGAGTTTTAGGGCCCCGCTCCGTTTGTCCAGCCCCTTCCCGGGCTATCGCGAAGCCGCTTGCGCCTCCCCCGATGGTGCCAGCGCGGATACACCGGCCCGCCGCCGGGCGGATCAGATTCCGTAAAGGTTTTCCGGTGCCGCCGCTCGCTTGCCGTGCTCGACCTCCTTGACTGCAGCGATCAACTTCACATGCGTCGGGGCCGGCACGCCGACTTCGGCGCCCTTGGCCGCGATCACCCCGTTGATGAAATCGATCTCGGTACGGCGGCCTTTGTACATGTCCTGGCCCATCGACGGACGCGCGAGATCGCTGCGGGTGTTCGAGTTCAGCGACGCCATGATCTGCGTTTCGATCTCGTCGAGTGCGGCCCGGTCGCCCTCCATGGCGCGGGCCAACGTTTCGGGCTCGTGCATGCGGATGTGTTCGAGCTGGTAGCCGAGCGCCTGCCCGACGCGCACGCCCTCGCCCGCGAGCCGGATGCTGAGACGCCTGATTTTCTCGTCGCGGTTCATCTCGTTGCCCGACATGCCGGTCGCGGCGGCGACACCGTTCGCCATGCCATTGACGCACAATTTTGACCAGCGCTCGCCCCAAAGATTGGTCGTCGCCTTAACGGTGTCGATCGTGGCGATCATCGCCGCCAATTCTTCGAGCCGCTTGGTAATGCGGCCGTGAACCTCGCCGACCCGGTATACCTCGTAGGGAGAGGCGCCGCGCGCCGCGGTGCGGCGCACCCGGCCGGGGGCATAGAGCTCGGCGCCGAGCAAGGCCGGGATGGCACCCACCGTCTTGTCCCAGCCGACAATTCCGGCGATCCGCTCTTCGTTCATGCAGTTCTGCAGCGACACGACATAGCCGTCGGGAGCGAGATACTGGGCGATAAACCGGGTCGCCCATTCGGTGTCGTATGACTTGACCGCGACCATCGCGATGTCGATCGGCTTTTGCTTGGCGAGCCCTTGCGCTTCGGTCAGGTGCATGGTTTTGGGCCGGGCGCAGACAAATTCCTCCTGCGTCATGCCTTCGAGCGCCAGCCCATCGCGGCGGATCGTCTCGATATGCTCGGGCCACGGATCGATCAGCGTCACATCGAACCCATTATGCGCGAGCTGGCCGCCGGTATAGCCGCCGATCGCGCCGGCGCCGATCACTGCTATCCGCTTTTCCATGAGTTTTTCCTCCGAACTGTCATTGCGAGCCCACGGGTCCGGCCTTGCCGGCCCGAGGATAAACTCCGCGCCGCAATCTCGCGACGATGGGATCAACCGGATCGAGATTGCTTCGTCGCGGAGCCTGTCCTCGGGCGGCGCATGGCGCCGGCCCGGGGGTTCCTCGCAATGACGACAAAGCCTTTGACCCGTGCCCGACCATGATAAGCTTGCCTGGGCAATCGAAAAACAGCAAAGCCCAACGCCTGGCCGTCAAATCATCCGAGGACATGACATCATGAATTGGACCGAGCGGCGCGAGCGCTTTCGCGCGATTCTCTCCGGAAACCGCTGTGTGCATCCGGGCTCCGTGTATGACGCGATCTCGGCAAGGATCGCCGAGGATCTCGGCTTCGAAGTCGGGATGTTCTCGGGCTCGATCGGGTCGATGTCGGTGCTCGGCGCCCCCGACCTCGTTGTTCTGACCCTGACCGAATTTGCTGACCAGGCGAACCGCATCTGCCGCGCCGGCAATCTGGCGTTGCTGGTCGACGCCGATCATGGCTATGGCAATGCGCTCAATGTGCGCCGCACCGTCGAGGAGCTTGAGACCGCTGGCATTTGCGCGATGTCGATCGAGGACACGGTGCTGCCGCGGCCTTACGGCAGCGATGGCAAGCCGCGCTTGAGCTCGGTCGAGGAAGGGGTCGGCAAAATGCGGGCGGCGCTTTCGGCGCGTCAGGATAAGAACCTGGTCATTGCCGGCCGCACCAGTGCGCTCGCGATCGCCGATGTCGACGAGGCGATCAAGCGCGCCAAGGCCTATGAGGCGGCCGGGGTCGACGCGATCTTCCTCGCCGGAGGGGTTACCGTCGAGGCGGTCGAAGCGGTGTCGTCGGCGATCAAAATTCCGCTGATTCTCGGCGGCGGCAGCGGTCAGCTCGGCGACCTCGAGTGGCTGGCAGCGCATCGCGTGCGCGTCGCGCTGCAAACTCACGCCCCGTTCTCGGCAGCGGTGCAGGCGGTTTACGACACCCTGAAGGCGCTGCGCGAGGGAGTCGCACCACGCGATCTCAAGAACATCGCCTCGCCCGAACTGATGCGGCGGGTGACCCGCGCCGATGATTATCAGCGCTGGACGCGGGAATATCTCGGCGGCTCGTGAGCCGCCCTCGCATCGGCCGTCCAGGGTCGATTGTGTCGTCGCCAGCGTTCTCGTAGAAAGTCCTTTGCCGTTGACCAAACTTTCGCGCGAGAGCGAGGCCTCGTTTTGCTGCGCGTTTTCATCTCCCGTATCGGCCGAGCCGCGGTTTCCGCCGACCCAAAGAACAAATCTGTGCGATCGATCCTGTTGCCTGTCGTGCTTGGTTGTGTCGCGGCGTGCGCATCGCAGCAGCCGCCACCGCCCGGAACCTTGCTGCTCAACAATCCGCATTTCGGCCCAACCAATGTCGAGGCGGTGATCACATCGAACCCGGATTGCGCGTCGCGCGGGCCCGGCTATGCCTCGACCCTCGAATTCGTGCTGCCCAACAACGCCACGAAAATCATCGATGTTCCCCCCAGTTATGAAGTCTGCTGGCGGCGAGACCGCGATCCGGAGCAGCCGGTCTTCGGGCAATGGTCGGATTGGGACCGGGCCTATGTCGAGCCGGGCCAGACGATCGAAGCAAATCTGTAAAGGGGACGGTCTGATCGGCAGAGCCCGGCCGCTCAGCGATCGAGGCTGAAGCGGATCGTCACCGAGACGGTGATGCTCGATTGCGGCATGTCGGCCGGAAACGGCGGCAACACCGCACCGCGCATCATCTCTGCGATTGCGGCGTCAAGATCGGCGTAACCCGAGCTTTTGACGATTGCGAACTCGGTGACGTGGCCGTCGCGCTCGACCCCGAAGCGAAGGAGGGCGCGCCCTTCTTCGTTACGCTCGCGTGCACTCTCGGGATAACGTTTGTGGCTATTGAGCCACGCGCCGAGCAGCGACGCATAACCCGGGCTAACCACCGCTGACGCGGCGGGTGCGGGGATGTGTGCCGGCGGCAGCATCGCCTGCTGTGTCGGCGCCGCAGGATAAAGCGGCGCCGGCGGGACGGCGGCGAAGGCTCGAGGCGGCGGCCGCTCGAGGCGTTCCACCGGCCGCTCGACACGGCGAACCATCTCCCGGCGCGGCGGTGGAACCCGGGGCTTGGGCGGCGGCGGCAACGGCAGCGGTTCGGGGACGACGACCGCCGCCTCGGGGGCAGGCGGTGGCGGCTCGATCGCGGCGACCGGCGGCGGGGGCGGAGGCGGCGGCTCGACCTTTGGCGGGGGCGGGGGCGGTGGGGGAGGCGGTTCGGCCTTGACCGGCTGTGGGGCGGGCGGTGGCGGCGCTTGCGGCAGCGACGGCGCGAAGGCGACTTCGATCCCGCCGGCTGGCGGCGGTGATCCGGCTGGCGGCGCCGGCGCCGGCAGCAACAACAGCACCGCCAAGATGATCGCGTGAGCCGCCAGCGACAGGGCCAGCGGCGTCCTGAAACCGCTCACTTCGACCCGGACGCCTCGGCGACCAACGACACCTTCAGAAAGCCGGCGCGATTAACCTGGCTCAACATATCCATCAGCTGCGCGTAAGTGATCGTCTTGTCGCCGCGGACAAAGACGATGCGTTTGGGGTCTTCGGCCGCGAGCGCCGCAAGGCGAGGTTCGAGATCGCCCGATACCACCTTGTCGTCGCCGATGAAGATCTCGCCGCCGCGGTTGAGACTGAGGATGATCGGGTCCTTGTGCTCAGTGATTGCGGCCGCCCGCGTTTTCGGCAAATCGAGCGGAACGCCGACCATCAGCAGGGGTGCGGTGACCATGAAAATCACAAGCAGCACCAGCATGACATCGACCATCGGCGTTACGTTGATTTCAGCCATCGGCTGATAGCGATCCTCGCTGTCATGACTTGAGGACGGCAGCGACATGGCCATGGGCTCAGCCCTTTACCGGCATGCGCGAGAGGATATTGCTCGACCGCCCGATCAGCCCGTTCATGCGGCCGGCAAAACGGCCGAGATCGACAGTGATCTTGTTGTAGGCGACCACCGCCGGGATCGCCGCGGCAAGGCCCATCGCGGTGGCGAACAAGGCTTCGGCGATACCCGGCGCCACCACCGCGAGGCTGGTGTTGTTGGCGGCGGCGATCCCGGTGAAGCTGCGCATGATCCCCCAGACCGTACCGAACAGCCCGATAAAGGGTGCGGCCGAGCCCAAGGTCGCGAGAAACGGCAGGCGGGCTTCGAGCCGGCGCAGTTCGCCGCTCAAAGCGAGGCGCATTGCCCGTTCGATCCGCTCGCGCCGCTCGCCGAGGCTTTCGGGCGCCGCCCACCCCGCTTCCGCGCTCTCGGTCCAGCCGGCCGACAACACGGCGCCGGCCGGGTCGCCGCTGCCGGGCCGGCCTGACGATGCCATCAGGTCGGGTGCGGTGCGCGCCGCGGCAACCCGCGCCTCCTGCGCCCGCGCCGAGCGGCTCGCGGCGGCCAGTCGCCACAATTTGTCGATGATCACCGCCCAGCTCCACACCGAGGCGGCGAGCAGCAACAACAGCACGCCTTTGACGACGACATCGGCGTGCATGAACAGGCTGACGACCGAAAGGGAGACGGGGGAATTGGACACAGGCGGAGCCTCTGCAAGGACGTTGGGTCAGCGGCTAATAAAGCCCAGGGTCAATGCCTCAGACCGGCGAGCGGCCTGATCACGGCCAAGCGCTGCGCCGCAGCGCCGTTATGGCAGCGCAGGTGGCACATCAGCGGGATCGCCGGATCAGCCTTTCTGCAATCACTCTCGGGCCTCCTCTCCGTTGTTTTTGCAGTGAAGCTACGAGCAGGTGCCCCTTCGCCGCTAGCTGCGTGACCGCGGGATAGCGGGACTATGCTTATTGAATAAAGGCACCGGGCTCAGGCACCTGTTTCTCCTGTTTTATCAGGTAAGATCAGGTGACCGCGTCGCGCGCGATACCATTCCGCACCGGCTACACCATAATCCCAAAAATCAAAACTATAATGCGATTGTGGCGACTGCATGGTCGCTACTGCGCACTTAACGGAGTGAGTATCAGCCAGTCGATCGGCGCTTCGCCGTCGACCTCGACCGACAGGAAGAGTCGACCTCGACCGACAGGAAGAGAAGAGGACCGGAACACCGATAGGGTCTCGGCAAAACAGCAATTACGGCGGAACGATCCGATCATAATGACCTCAAAACCGCTGGCTGATGCCGGCGAGGATGGTGCGGCGCGGCCCATATTGTGGGGCGCCGACACCGACACCAGTGCCGTTGCGGATCTGATAGACCTCATCAAACAGGTTGATGATGTCCAGACGAAGCTCGAGGCCCTTGTAGATTCCGGTCGCGACCGGCTGGACGATGCTGAAATTGACCTGCTCGTAATTGTGCAAGGCGACACTGTTGGGGATGCCGCCTGGAGGCGTTGCGCGTAGCCCGCTGCCGGCGGTCAGGTCGGCTGAAAACAACGTTTTTGTCCGCGGCAGCCGGTACTTGAGCCCGGCCGATCCGGTAACGTGTTGGTCATGGTCGAGAAAGATGAAATGGTTGGCGATATAGGCGAGTTCGTCCGGTTGGAAATTGAATTCCGCTGAGGTGATGGTCTTTCCGACCGCGCGCGAGAAGGCCAAATTGCCGTAGAACGACCAGTCGCCGATGTCGTAGCTGATCGTGCTTTCGACACCCTTGACGAGCCCCTTCTGGTAGTTGAACGGGGTCAGGATGATCGGCGCGCCGAACTGTCCTTCGTCGAGCAGCTCGCTCGCTATCTTGTAATAGGCGTCGATCCCGACCTTGAGTCCGGGCACTACTACCTGGGTGGCGGTGGCGTCAAAATAATGGTCGCGCTCAGGCTTAGCGCGGTCGTCCTGCATCACGGTCGGAGCGGCGGTGGTGTTGGTAAACAGCGAGATCGTTGTCGGTGCGATCAATTCGAAGGGCGGCGGTACAAAATAGCGCGCATAGCCGAGCGAGAAGGTCGTGTCATCGGAGGGCTGCCACACGGCAGCCGCCCGCGGGCTTAGTTGCCGCCCGTTGACGTATTCGGCCATCTGGTCATAGCGTGCGCCGAAGTTAAATGTCAGCCGCGGCACCGGCCGCCATTCATTCTGTAAATAGGAGCTGTATAGCCAGCCGGTCGCATTGCTTGAATTGAAAATCGTAGTCGGCTGGTCGGTGGTTTGGATACCGTTCTCGTCCATCGGAAGCACTTGCGAATTGGTATAGGAATTGGTCGTCTCACGCTGGATGTAAAAACCGCCGCGCAGGGTGTCGATCTCCGAAAAACGATAACTGCCGTCTCCCTGCAAGCCGGTTGCGACACTCGCGCGGGAAGCGGTCTGGGCGATGCCGTTGAACAGCAGGTCGCCGAGCGGGTCCGGGGAGAAATAGACGCTGCTGTAGCGGGTCACCGCCGAAACTTGGAAATTGAGCCCGTTGACCCGCTTTTGCAGCCCGACGATCCCGAAATCTGTGATCTGGCGCTGGTTTTCGTTGAGCTGTGTGGAATCGAAGTCGCTGATGCCGTCGACGGTGAGCCCGAGGCCCGGGACTTGGCCCGGATTGTTCGGGATCTGAAACTCGCTGCGCGAGACGCCAAAGATCGAGAACACGCGCGTCGTCGGGTCGATAATGCCGGAAACATAGCCAAAGCCGCGCGGCTGCGTCGAAATGTCGTGGATGGCGTTGAATGTGGGGGCCGGGTTTTCGATGCCCTCGGCATTATGCAGCACCTCGCCAGTGGCGAAATAGTCGACCTGCCCGACAACGCCGCCCCATTCGGCGCTCGGCTGAAAGGTCGACTGTTGGCCGCCATAGAGCGTAAAGTTGCCGCCGGGAGCGAGCGTGCCTGTCTTGGTCGTGATGTCGATAATGCCGGCGGTGCGCAATCCGTACTGCGCCGGCAATGCGCCGGTAATCAACGATACGGATTGGGCGAGCCGGGTTTGCAGCACCTGGCCGAAGACGTTGATGCCCTCCGGCAGGATCACACCGTTGAGGCGGTATTGCAGATTTGCATGGTCGCCGCGGACATGAATCTGTCCAAACGAATCCTGGGTGACGCCGGGTGCCTGCAACAGCAGGCGGTTCAACGGCTGATTGTCGCCTTGCGGCTGGGTGGCGATTGCCTGGCGGCCGAACTCGTAAACGCTGGCGCCAAGGGTCGGCTGGATCGACTGACGCGCGCATCGTCGAGCTGCTTGGCGACAACATTGACGTCGAGCGCCAGCCCGCCAGCTGCGGACGACGCATCGCCCTCCGCTTGCGGGGCCGGGTTTTGCGGCGAACTGGAGCAGCGGCCCGCTCGGGGCCGGCGTGTCGATCGCGCCCATCGGCAGCCCGGTCAGCAAGACCGGCCCATCCGCTGCCGCGGCGCCGCCGGGGATCATCAAAGCAAAGAGAACGATTGCCGCAATCGCGAACGCTCGCGCCCCCTCACCCATGCGGCTCATAAATCGATTGCCTCGCGTTGATCGTGGGTCGGAACCGGGTTTGATCGCCCGGTGAATTGGTGAAGCTATGATATAACGTATCAAAAACTAGCCGAACCACTCGCGTCAATAGCCGGTTTTATCCCAACCGATGCGCGAGCTGCATACTAGTCGTGTCGCCCGGCGGTCGATACCCGCCAGATGCGGTGGTTTGCCCTCGGCTTGAAGTTTTCGACAGCCGACCCAGCTTGCCGGTATGAAGCGAGTGATCGTGGTGTGCGCGATGACCATCCTCGGCGCGTGCGCCGGGCAACAGCCGTCGCCCGATTATGCTGCCGTCAATACCCGTCTCGACCAAGAGCGCGCCGAGATTGCCCCGCCTCTTCGGCGCGACGACGTACACGCTCGATCATCGCCGCTTGCTCGATCAGCCAGGCGACGAGAACCTTCCGTTGGGCGACTCGCTTCTGCAACTTCCTGGCGTTTCGCTAGGTCCGAACGGCCAGGTGCGCGTGCGCGGTCAGTAGCAGGGCCGGGATTTCGGCGAGCCGGATGCAACCCACTGCGGTGATGATGGCTGAGCCGCGATAGCGGGCGACCGTGGCGTCCGGCGCCTCAATGCTTTACCATTCCCGCGCGAGCCGCTCCTTCGCTTGGGGCTTTTTCAAGAGAGGAATTCGGATGCCCGCCGACCCCAATCACGTGATCCTGACCGGTGAGAACCCGTTTATCCGGCTGAGCGAGACCGATGGCGGTCCGCAGACGACAAACGCCAGCTATTGGCGGATCATCACTTGTCCGGCCGGTCCGGGGCATGTGCTTTATCTGAAGAGCGAGCTGACCGAGAACCGCTGGCGGATTTATTCCGACAATATCGCGATGGCGCGTTGGCTGCAGACGCACGGTACAGGGCATGCTCAATCCCGAGACCGCAGACACCGCGATCCCGGTCACCGAGGCCGAATTCGTCAAATCCGGCGACCCGCATTATTTCTGGACCGAGCGTATCATAAGCGGCGAAGAGGAGGTGGCGCTGACCTGGTATGATATCGGTGAGCCGTTGCTGATCCATACCCAGCCAGGCGAAGGCGGGCGCCGCTATGGGGTGTGCAGCTTGCTGATCCCGGCATTGGGCGCCAGGCTGACTATCGATGGGGTGCAGGCTTCCGGCCGCGCCTGGCCGATGCAGCGCGAGGGGCGGCCGTTCAGCACCTGCGCGCTCGCCTTCTCTGAGAGCTGGACCGAGCCGCGATAGAAAAGGGACCGGGCTGCCGCCATCAATCAATGCACTCGCCCCTCCTGTTCCCGACCTCAGCATGGGTAAGAAAGGTCCTCTATGAAACCGGACGAAGCGCCTATTTACAATATTGAATAAATAAGAGGCGCTTCACGGCGCCATTGAATAAATAAGAGGCGCTTTACGGCACCGGCGCAGGCGTAACCGCTGCGCTCAATGCCGCATGGGCCACGAATCGCAGGAATTGGCGGCAATCGGCGCGTTAGCGTGCGATTAAGCCTCAATTCGCACGCGCGGACATGCCTATTATTAATTGGCCGCGTCTGCGCTTGGTCGAGTGTGTCGTGGCAATGTCCGAAACTTATGTCAGGTGAAGAGCATCCGATATGGCCGCGCCCGGGAGACAGGGACTTTACGATCCGCGCAACGAACATGACTCCTGCGGCGTCGGTTTCGTCGCCAATATCAAAGGGCGAAAATCGCACGACATTATCGAGCGCGGCCTGGAGATCCTGGTAAATCTCGATCACCGCGGTGCGGTCGGCGCCGATCCCCTGGTCGGTGACGGCGCCGGGTGCCTGATCCAGATGCCGGACGCGCTGCTGCGCGATTGGGCGGAGGGCCGTGGCCTGAGCCTGCCCGAACTCGGGCGTTATGCCGTCGCGATGTGTTTTTTGCCGCGCGACGATGCGGCGCGCGATTTTGCGATCCGTCACTTCGAGCATTTGATCCGGGCCGAGGGTCAATCATTGATCGGATGGCGTGACGTGCCGACCGACACGACCGGGCTCGGCGCGCGCGTGCTCGAAACCATGCCGGCGATCCGGCAGGCGATCGTCGCCGCCGACCCGGCGCTGCCCGATCAGGACGCGTTCGAGCGCAAGATCCTGACGATCCGCAAACAGACGTTGAACACCCTCGTCGCGCTTAGCGAGCAGCACGGTCTGCCCGGGTCTGCCGGAACTGTATATGCCGTCGTTTTCGACGCGTACCCTCGTTTACAAAGGGCTTCTGCTGGCCCCGCAGGTCGGCAGCTTTTACGAGGATTTGTGCAATCCGCTGACCGTCTCGGCACTCGCACTCGTTCATCAGCGGTTTTCGACCAACACGTTTCCGTCGTGGCGCTTAGCCCATCCCTACCGTTTTTTGTGCCACAATGGCGAGATCAATACGGTTCGCGGCAACGTCAACTGGATGCACGCGCGTCGGCAGGCGATGACCTCGGCGCTGTTGGGCGCCGATCTCGCCAAAATGGTCCCGCTGATCGGCCCCAACCAGTCGGATACCGCGTGCATCGACAATGCGCTCGAATTGCTGGTCATCGGCGGCGGCTATTCGTTGTCGCACGCGATGATGATGCTGATCCCCGAGGCGTGGGCCGGCGATCCGCTGATGGATCCGCAGCGGCGCGCGTTTTACGAATACCACGCGGCGTTGATGGAGCCTTGGGACGGGCCGGCCGCCATTGCCTTTACTGACGGCCGCCAGATCGGCGCAACGCTCGATCGCAATGGGTTGCGGCCGGCGCGTTATGTGATCACCGACGACGACCACGTGATCATGGCCTCCGAGGCCGGGGTTTTGCCGGTGCCGGAGGAGCGCATCAGTCGCAAATGGCGGTTGCAGCCCGGCCGGATGCTGCTGATCGATTTCGAAGAAGGCCGCATCATCGGCGACGACGAGATCAAGCAGAAGCTCGCCGCCGAGCACCCTTACGAGGCTTGGCTGCAGGCGACCCAGTTCAAGCTCTCAGAGCTGCCTGACGTGTCGGAGGGCAATCTCGAAGAATATTCTCGGGCGGTGGTGCCGACGCGACCCAATGACCCAACGACGCACCTGAACCAGCAGCAGGCGTTCGGTTATACCCAGGAAGACATCCAGTTCTTTCTCGAGCCGATGGCGCGCGACGCCGACGATCCGGTCGGCTCGATGGGAACCGACACACCGATCGCGGCGCTGTCGAGAAAACCCAAGCTGTTATACAATTACTTCAAACAGAATTTTGCCCAGGTCACCAATCCGCCGATCGATCCGATCCGCGAAGAATTGGTGATGTCATTGGTGTCGATGATCGGGCCGCGGCCCAATTTGCTGGGACACGAGGCCGGGACCCATCACCGGCTCGAGGTGACACAGCCGATCCTGACCGATGGCGATCTGCAAAAGATCCATGCGATCGAAACCTTGGTCTCCGCCTTTCGCACAGACACGCTCGACGCCACTTGGCCCGCGTTCGAGGGGGCGGACGGCATGGCGCCGGCACTCGAGCGTCTGTGCCGGGAGGCGACGGAAGCAGTCGAGGTCGGACACAACATCCTGATCCTGTCCGACCGGGCCACCTCTGCCGAGCGCGTCCCGATCCCGGCCTTGCTCGCGACCTCAGCGGTTCATCATCATCTGATCCGACAAGGCCTTCGCACTTTGACCGGCATCGTCGTCGAAACTGGCGAGGCGCGCGAGGTGCATCATTTCTGTGCGCTCGCCGGCTATGGCGCCGAGGCGATCAACCCCTACCTCGCCTTTGCCACCCTCGAGCAGATCCGTGTTGAAAACGATCTGCCGCTCACTGCCGAGGCGGTGCAAAAGAATTATCTGAAGGCGGTCGGCAAGGGGATTTTGAAGGTCATGTCCAAGATGGGCATTTCGACCTATCAATCCTATTGCGGCGCGCAAATCTTTGATGCCGTCGGGCTCGCCAGTGATTTTATCGAGAAATACTTTACCGGCACGGCGACGACGATCGAAGGCGTCGGGTTGCGCGAGGTCGCGCAGGAGGCGGTCGAGCGCCATCGCAACGCCTATGGCGAAGACCCGGTTTATCAGGAAATGCTCGATGTCGGCGGCGACTACGCGTTTCGCTTGCGCGGCGAGGATCATGCCTGGATGCCGCAGTCGATCGCCAAGCTGCAGCATGCAGTGCGCGGCAACTCGCGCGACGAATACCAGGCCTTTGCCGCCACGATCAATGACCAGAGCGAGCGATTGCTGACGATCCGCGGGCTGATGCGGTTCAAGCTCGCGCCCAAGCCGGTGCCGCTCGAGGAGGTCGAGCCCGCGAGCGAGATTGTCAAGCGCTTTGCGACCGGGGCGATGAGCTTTGGCTCGATCAGCCGCGAAGCGCACACAACATTGGCGATCGCTATGAACCGCATCGGCGGCAAATCGAATACCGGCGAAGGCGGCGAAGAGGCGACACGGTTCAAGCCGCTCGACAATGGCAACTCGATGCGCTCGGCGATCAAGCAGGTCGCATCCGGCCGGTTCGGCGTCACCACCGAGTATCTGGTCAACGCCGACGATCTGCAGATCAAGATGGCACAAGGGGCGAAGCCCGGTGAGGGTGGGCAATTGCCGGGCCGCAAGGTCGACAAAAATATCGCGCGTGTGCGCTATTCGACCCCGGGGGTCGGGCTGATTTCGCCACCGCCGCACCACGACATCTACTCGATCGAGGATCTGGCGCAGCTAATCCACGACCTCAAAAACGCCAATCCGCGCGCGCGGATCTCGGTCAAGCTCGTTTCCGAGGTCGGCGTCGGCACGGTCGCCGCAGGCGTTTCGAAGGCCCGCGCCGATCATGTGACAATCGCCGGTTACGAGGGCGGCACCGGGGCGAGCCCGTTGACGTCGCTAACCCATGCCGGCTCACCCTGGGAGATCGGCCTCGCCGAGACCCAGCAAACTCTGGTGTTGAACGGGTTGCGCGGACGGATCGCGGTCCAAGTCGATGGCGGCCTGCGCACTGGCCGCGATGTCGTGGTCGGCGCGCTACTCGGGGCCGACGAGTTCGGATTTGCGACAGCACCTTTGATCGCCGCCGGCTGTATCATGATGCGCAAATGCCATCTGAATACCTGCCCAGTCGGCATCGCCACCCAGGACCCGGTATTGCGGGCCCGCTTCACCGGCCAGCCCGAGCACGTCATCAATTACTTCTTCTTTGTCGCCGAGGAAGTGCGCGAGCTGATGGCACAACTCGGCTTTCGGCGGTTCAGCGACATGATCGGCCGGGTCGACCGGATCGACATGGTCCGCGCGATCGATCATTGGAAAGCCAAGGGTGTGGATTTGTCGCGGCTGCTCCATTCCGCGCCGCCAAAACCGGGGGTGGCGATCTACAACTGCGAGCGCCAGGACCATCACCTCGACAAGGCGCTCGATCACGAGCTGATCGCCGCCGCACAGAGCGCCCTCAACTCGCGCGGGCCGGTACGGATCGAGCGCGAGATCCGCAATGTTCACCGCACCGTGGGTGCCATGCTGTCGGGCGAGGTGGCCCTGCGCTATGGCCATGGCGGCCTGCCTCAGGACACGATCTGGGCCACCTTCCATGGCAATGCCGGGCAGAGCTTTGGCGCGTTTTTGGCGCGCGGCGTCACCTTGGAGCTGTTCGGCGACGCCAACGACTATGTCGGCAAGGGGCTGTCGGGCGGACGGCTGATCGTGCGCCAGCCACCGCAAGCTAATCGCGAACCCACCGAGAACATCATCATCGGCAACACGGTGCTCTATGGTGCGATCGCCGGCGAAGCCTATTTCGAAGGTGTCGCCGGCGAGCGCTTTGCGGTGCGCAATTCGGGCGCGATTGCGGTCGTTGAAGGTACCGGTGACCATGGCTGCGAATACATGACCGGCGGGGTTGTCGTCGTGCTCGGCGATACCGGCCGCAATTTCGCTGCCGGCATGTCAGGCGGCATCGCCTATGTCTGGGACCCGAAGGCGCGCTTTCACGATTTATGCAATCCCGCCGGCATCGATCTGGAGAGGATCGGTCCCCCTGAAACCGATGAGTCCGACGATCCCGATCGCCCGCATCAGCGCTCGCCTTCGGTCGAGGATGCCGGTATGGGCGATCTCTTACGGTTCGACGCCGCCCGGTTGCGGATTCTGTTGGAGCGCCACCATCTGCTGACCGGCAGCGCCCGGGCGCGGATGCTGCTCGAAGACTGGGACAATACGCTGGCCTCGTTTGTCAAAATTACTCCGAAGGAATACCGCCGCGCTCTGCTCGAGTTGAGAAGCGAGCAGGAAGCGGCGCGCTTGGCCGCAGCAGAGTGAGGTTGAGGTCGCGTCGCTGATGTCGGTCACGACGAAAAAGACTGTTGCCACTTCGCTGTCACCCGAAGAGATCGACGAGCTTGATCGGGTCCGTGAGCGGCAGAACCTGAGCCGCTCGCAAGCCCTGCGTCAGGCTGTGCGCTGGTATGTTGGCGCGATGCGCCGCTTGCCGCCAGCCGAAGAGCCGCTCCCGGACGAGATCGAAGCTCTGCGTGAGGCCGAAGAGGAGTTTGCGCGCGGCGGCAGCCGGCCATTGCGCGACGTGCTTCGTGACCTGGACCGTCGTCCTAAGCGGTCGGGCTGAGCGTGCTCTTGCCCGGATACCAACTCGGGATCGGCAACGAATTGCGCAGGTGTTGCTCAACATGGAGCAGGAGCCGCTGTCAGGCGATGTTACGCCGCTGAGGGGGCCGTACGGAGGATCGTATCGGCGCCGCGTTGGATCATGGCGGATCATCTTTACGCTGAAATCGAATGATTTGGTCGTCGCCGTCGCCGATATCCTCCGCCGCACCTCAACAACGTACTGATACGAGTCGATCAAGTCTCGCTTCGCCGCTATAGGCTTAAGTTCGGAGTTTGGGGCCTCGTTGACCCACCGTTCCGGCTAGGGCACCATCGAGATAAGTCAGTAATATTGACCCGCACCGTTCTTACGGAGTTGTCGCTCTATGGGTAAACCGACAGGCTTTCTTGAGATCGAGCGCCGCGACCGCTCCTATGACAAACCGGATATCCGGCGTCGCAGCTGGAACGAATTCGTCAAGCCATTGCCCGAGCCCGAGACGCGCCAGCAGGCGGCGCGCTGCATGGATTGCGGCATCCCGTTTTGCCATGACGGTTGCCCGGTCAATAATCTAATCCCGAACTGGAACGATCTGGTTTATCGCCACCAGTGGCGCGCCGCACTGAGGTCGCTGCACTCGACCAATAATTTTCCGGAATTTACTGGCCGCATCTGTCCCGCACCCTGCGAGGCGGCATGCACGCTCAATATCGACGACAATCCAGTCACCATCAAAACCATCGAATGCGCGATCGTCGACCGCGGCTGGCAAGAAGGCTGGATCGAGCCATCGCCGCCCGCGCGGTCGACCGGCAAGGCGGTAGCGGTCGTCGGGTCGGGTCCGGCGGGCCTCGCCTGCGTCCAGCAATTGGCGCGCGCCGGACATGCGGTTACCGTATTCGAAAAGGCCGATCGGATCGGTGGGCTGCTGCGCTACGGCATCCCCGACTTCAAGATGGACAAGGCGCTGATCGATCGCCGCGTGGCGCAGATGACCGCGGAGGGTGTCACCTTCCGGACGAACGTACAGGTCGGTGTCGATGTCGCAATGGAATTGCTGCTGGACGAGTTCGACGCCATAGCCATGACCGGCGGCGCCGAGGCGCCACGCGATCTCGAAGTGCCGGGCCGCGAATTCGACGGCATCCATTTCGCAATGGAGTATCTGCCGCAACAGAACAAGCGCAATGCCGGCGACAGCGAGGAACGCGCTGCACCGCACGGCACGATTAGCGCCGAGGGCAAGCACGTCGTTGTCATTGGCGGCGGCGACACCGGTTCGGACTGCATTGGCACTGCAGTGCGCCAGCGCGCCCTCTCGATTACTCAGCTGGAAATTCTGCCGAAGCCGCCTGATCGCGAAAACAAGGCGCTGACCTGGCCCGACTGGCCGAACAAACTGCGCACCTCATCCTCACAGGAGGAGGGCTGCGAACGCGACTGGGCTGTATTGACAAAGCGGGCACTAGGCGAAGACGGGCAGGTCAACGCACTCGAATGCGTGCGCGTCGATTGGGTAAAAGGCCCCGATGGGCGCTATCATCATGCACGAGATCCCCGGCAGCGAGTTTACGTTGAGGGCAGATCTGGTATTGCTGGCGATGGGTTTTCTCGGCCCGGTCAAAGCCGGCATGATCGAGCAGTCGGGTGCGGTTTTGGATGCCCGCGGCAATGTGCGGGCCAATACCGTCGATTATCGGACCTCAGTAGCGAAACTGTTTGCCGCCGGCGATATGCGCCGCGGCCAGTCGCTCGTGGTCTGGGCGATCCGCGAGGGCCGCCAATGCGCCCGCGCCATCGACGAATTCTTGATGGGCTCAAGCCTGCTGCCGCGCTGATACATGATCCGGCCACCGAGCGAAACTCCTCCGCCCAAATGGGCAATGGACATCATTGTCCATTGTGTTTGATCCACGGTCATTCTAAGCAAACCATCGAATGGCTGCTGAACTAGCGGTTAGTCGGTGTCCGGTTGCTGCAACTTCTCCCTTGTCATACCGGCGAAGGCCGGTATCTACCACCGCAGTAGATCCCGACTTTCGTCGGGATGACAATGGCGGCGATGACACGGACTTGCCAGGCAAGCCGGGACCAGGGCATCGACCAACGGATTTCGGGAGGGATGATGCGGACAGCGGTAAACGCGACGGGTATCGGCCAGCCAGTGCGGCGCAAGGAAGATTTTCGGCTGCTGACCGGGCGCGGGCTGCTATGGCGACGACATCGCGCTCCCCGGGATGGCGCATGCGGTGATCGTGCGCTCGCCGCACCCGCATGCGCGCATCGTCTCGATCGACAAAAGGGCTGCCCTCGCCGCACCCTGCGTGCTGGCGGTGCTGACCGGGATTGACTACCTTGCCGACGGGCTCGGGCCGATCCCACACAATCCCGGGTTAAGCGCACCACCCGATGTGCAGGCGCGAACCCGCGGCATGGCACCGATTGCAACCACGCATTTTCCGTTGCCGACCGACAAAGTTCGCTATGTCGGAGAACCCGTCGCGATCATTGTTGCGCAGAGCATCGCCACCGCCAAGGACGCTGCCGAATTGCTCGACATCGATTACGATCCGCTCCCAGCTGTGGCGCGGGCGACGGATGCGCTAAAGCCCGAATCCCCGCTGCTATGGGAAGACGCACCCGGCAATTTGTGCATCGACATCGAGCTCGGTGACGAGACCGCAACCGCGGCCGCGTTCGCAAGCGCGGCGCATGTCGTCAAGCTCAAAACCTGGGCGCAGCGGGTGACGGGTGTCCCAATGGAACCGCGCACCAATGTCGCTGCTTATGATCCGGCGATCGGGCAATACACGCTTTACACCGGCAGTGGCCGCGGTGTCGCGAAGGTGCGGTTCGACCTCGCCCACATGCTCGGGGTTTCGCCCGATCAGGTGCGTGTCATCTGCTATGACATGGGCGGCAATTTTGGTACGCGCAATCTGTTCTATCCTGAATACGCGCTGCTCGCTTGGGCGGCGCGCCGGATCTCGCGCCCGGTCAAATGGACCTGCGAGCGCACCGAATCCTTTCTCAGCGACTGGCAGGGCCGCGATCTCTATGCCGAGGCCGAACTGGCACTCGATGAGCAAGGCAATTTCCTCGCGGTACGCGGCTCGAACCTGAGCAATCTCGGTGGTCATGCGGTCGCCTTTGGGCCGTTGCAGAAGGGGCTCGGCCTGATGTCGAGCGTCTACCGGATACCCGTCGGGTATTATCGCGGGCGTGGTGCCGTCACCAACACGGTCTCCACCACCCCCTATCGCAGCTCTGGCCGGCCGGAAGCGATGTTTGTCGTCGAGCGGCTGGTCGACCTGGCGGCAGACAAGCTCGGCGTCGATCGGGCGGCATTGCGACGCCGCAATCTGATCCCGCCCGCGGCCCAACCCTACGCGAACCCGCTCGGCCTTACCTACGACAGCGGACATTACCAGGAGGCGATGGACAAGGCGTTGGCGCTCGCCGATTGGGACGGCTTTTCGGCACGCCGCGCGGAGGCTCGTCGACGCGGCAAAATGCGCGGCATCGGGGTCGCCAATTATGTCGAGATCACCTCGGGTGCGCCGCGCGAACGCGGCGAAATCACCGTGCTGCCCGAAGGCCAAGGTCGAACTGGTCATGGGCACGATGTCGTCGGGACAAGGGCACGAGACCAGTTTCGCGCAGCTCGTCAGCGAATGGCTCGGTGTACCGTTCGACAGCATCGTTTACGTCGCGCATGACACGGCACGGGTCGCGGCGGGCGGCGGCTCGCATTCCGGACGCTCGATGAAATTGGCGACATCGATCATCGGTCAGGCGACCGATGACATCATCGACAAGGGCCGCAAGATCGCGAGCTTTCTGCTCGAAACCGGCGAGATCGACATCGAATTTGTGCAGGGGCGCTTTCGCGTCGCCGGCACGGATCGCGAGATCGGTCTTTTCGAGGTCGCCAAAGCTGCCGCCACCCGTCCGGATTTGCCCGCGGAATTGCGCGGCCCACTTGGCGCGATCTCAGACCAGACCTTGCCGGTCGCAAGTTTCCCCTACGGCACGCAGGTTTGCGAAGTCGAGGTCGATCCGGAAACGGGTGCGGTTGAGATCGTCGGCTATGCCGCGGTCGACGATGTCGGTCGGGCGATCAATCCGATGATCCTGCACGGCCAAACCCATGGCGGCATCGCCCAGGGTGTCGGCCAGGCATTGCTCGAGGAGAGTCATTACGACCGGCAGACCGGGCAGCTGCTGGCGGCGAGCTTTATGGATTACGCAATGCCGCGGGCCCTCACCTTCCCGTTCTTGCAGACCGAGCTCAGTGAAGTGCCGGCGCCGACCAACCGCCTCGGGGTGCGCTCCGGCGGCGAAGGCGGCACGACCCCGGCCTTGGCCGCAGTGATCAACGCTATTGTCGACGCGCTGTCCGAATTTGGTGTGCGTCATATTGAAATGCCGGCGACCCCCGAGCGCGTCTGGCGCGCGATCCAAACGGCGCGCGCCGGCCGCCCCGCCGCGCCAATGTGAGCTTTATCAGCTACACTGCCTTTTCCGAGCCCGACGCTCTGAATGTCAATATTCCTTGTAGGGCAGGAATTTGCCGCTCAAGGTCAGCTTAACGCGGTCACCCTTGGGGTCGGGTTGGCGCTCGATCGACATGTCGAAGTCGATCGCACTCATGATGCCGTCGCCAAATTCCTCCTGGATCAGCTCCTTCCAAGTCGTGCCATAAACCTGGACGAGTTCGTAAAAGCGATAGATCAGCGGGTCGGTCGGAGGGGCGCTCGGCAACGACCCGCGATAAGGGATCTCCTGTAACAGGCTCTGTTCCTCGACGTCGAGCCCAAAGAGTTTTGCCGCGCGCGCGGCCTGTTCGGGCCGCAACTTCATCTGGCCCAGCAAGGCGGCCGTCAGATAGACCGCCGAGCCGCCGCCGATCTCGGCGACGATCGTCTTCCAGGTGAGTCCTTTTGCGCGCTTTGTTGCAAGAATTTTCCGGGTCAGCTCGTCGCGGGTCATTGGTATCTCCAGTCGTGCGAGTTTTTCGTCCAAGGCGCTCGCAAGCGCAGCGCGGACGGGCTCCCGATACCATGCGATTAGCGTGCCGTTTTCGATTCATACTCAGACGATAGGTCGACGACCGGCATCGATTGCGGACGAAAAGCGACAAACGGGAGTTGTGCCGCCACCCGGCGGCGGTGCTCGTCGGAGCCGTCATAATGCCAGTCGAGGAGCCGGCTCAGCACGGTGCGGATGATCGGCATGGCAAAGCGGTTGCGCCGCTCATACCCCGCCAACACCCGGGCCGCCTCGTCCTGATCGAGAATGCGATGCACTGCAATAAAATGTTGCGAACCGATCACCACCTCCGGGTTTGGATTCGCCGCGATATTGCGCAGCCAGTTCGCATTGCGCCCAAAGGCGCTGATCACGACCGCCTCCGGTCCCTTTGGGCGATACTCGACAATTTCCAGCACCGTCGAATGCCGCTGCCCGCTGCGCCGCCCGATATGGATCAGCAGCAAAAACCGGTGCCCGAGCAGCCATCCCAACCGCCAGCGATACAGATAAACCGGCGCCCGCAGCAGCCACTGCAAAGACTCGATTAGCAAAACACCAGGAGCGGCTACGGCCAAACTTATGATGAGCACGCAGATCCGTTCATGTCTGATCAGCTTTGAGTTGTATCCCGTTTCGAAAGCGGTCGTGTCGATTAGTCAGCATGCATTGCGCGGACAGAACGAATTTTCCAGCCGCTTTGTCTTGAAATTGCCAGTGATTCCGCTCGCTGAATCCCGCTATGCCGCAGAATTCGTAGCATGCTACGGTTTCGGCAGGACAAAGCGATGCGATCGATGGCGATTGCGCCGCTCGATTGTGGCCTGCGCTTCAGACCGTGACCGACCGCAGCGGGCCGGTATCGTAGTCGGCGATCTCTTTCAGACTTGTACCCGCGTGCGAGAAAGACGCTTAGCTCAGGATCGAAGCGCGGCTCGTCTTTGGTCAGCCGTCGGAAGGTCGTTATGCACGCCGCGATGGCGTTTGATGACCTTGCCAGTACGCTCGAAAATAAAAGCTTGTGCTGCATGAAAGCCCGGCGAGATACGCGGCGCGGCCGGCTTCGTCGCGTAATGCAACACCTCCAATAGGTTACGCGCCTTCACAGAAAATCGCGGGCTTTCCGCAAGAAGGCGGCGGCCTCGTCCTTCAGAGGTCCATCCCGTCAGCCCGGAATTCGTGCATCAAGCGGGGTGCGCTCCATAAGAACCGCGCCGAAGGGCAGCGCGTGGATGAAGCCGCCGGTGTCGTAGAGGATGTCTGTGTCTGAGGTCGGCTAGGCGGTCGAATTCGGCCAGCGGTCAGAAATCGTCGTGTTTTGAGGAACACCGCAATGTCGTAATCCGAGTCCGCATGCGCGTCGCCGCGGGCGCGCGAGCCGAACAGCACGACGCGCTCGATGCGGTCGCCATAGATCCGGTCGAGGGCGGCGCGAAAGCGTTTCAGGATCGGATCTTCGAGCACTGTTGCCGGCATGAATTCCTCGACGGCCACCTGCCCGCAATGCTCACTCGGCCGCTTGCGGGACGCCGGCGGTGGGGTCGGGTTGGGCCATCAGGTCGTCCCAGCGGTCGGCTTCCATAAACTGGGCCCAGCGGCGGTAGAGATTGCGCAGATTGTGCTCGCTCGATTTCGCCTGGGTCAGATCGACGACGACCCCAGGCAGCCGCAGCCCCTCATGTTCGTAATTTTCGATCTCGGTGCCCTTGCCTTGCTCGTAATTATAGGCAAAACGCCGCGCGATCACGCCGCGGCTCGCGGCATGCGCGTAGTTCCAGTTTTCCATGTCGTCCTGCTCGGTCATGCCGGCCGGACCGGAATAGCGGATGTAATAATCGCGCAGGAAATCCTTGACCTCCTGCGGTGCGGCTTTGTCGACCAGAAACCAGCGCCAGATCTCGGTTTCGTGCGGGCCGCGCGGGTGCCACACCGCAATCGTGCGCGGCTGGCGGGCGAGAAACGCCATGCTCGGGAACACCTCGCCGACGAGCGTGATCAAGCGCCCCCAATCGCCCCGCTGACGGCGGCGCGCCACCTCGCATGCGCGGAAATAATCCGAGACGACCGAAGAATGCTGATAGGCAGGCGGCAGTGACGTGGCCCGCGGCAACAAATACGCGGTCGTCTGATGACCGCGGTCGGGGATTGCGATGTGCAGCTTTTGCGCCAGGTTCAACTCCGGCATGTCGCGCCGGCCGCTGCCCGATGGCCCGACGCCAACAATGTCGACCGAGCGATGGCTGATGTTGTGATAGCTGTCGCCGCTGAAATTCTCGGCCGGGAATTTCCAGTTGCACGGCACGCGCCACTTCTGGATGCCGCCCAGGATTTCAGTGCCGCCGTCGCTGCCGTCCCAACCGTCAAAGGTCTGATTGAGATAGTGAGCGAAATCGCCGAGATATTCGGTGAAAGACGGCGCCGCCGGGTCCCAGGTCGCCCAGATCGCCCCTTTGTAATTGCGCAGCTGCGCCACCTCGACCAATCCCCATTGCGAGCGGTCGAGCTTTGAGTGGTAGGCCTCACGGAAATAGGGAACACCGACGAGCTTGCCGTCGGTGCTGTAGCTCCAGCCGTGATAGGGGCAGGTAAAGACGGGGGTGTTGCCCTCGTCGTAGCGGCACACTTTCATGCCGCGATGCCGGCACGAATTCAGAAACACATGGATCTCGCCGGTGCGATCGCGGCACAGGATCACCGACTCTTCACCCATGCCCGAAACAAAGAAATCGCCGGGGTTCGGGATCTGGCTTTCGTGGCCGACAAATAGCCAAGCGCGGGCAAAGACGCGCTCCTGCTCTTGCGCGTAGATCTCGTCATTAACAAAGATCTCGCGGCTGATCTGGCCTTTCGGCCCAAATCGACGAGACCCTCCGATAGCCCACCGCCGCCGCCATTGCCATCTCCTATCCTGCCCACCGATGTTATTGCCGCCGCTGGCCGTACATCAGCCGCGACCGCCGAAACTGTCGGCGGCCCCGCGCGTCGAGCACTCGTGCGGATGCGACGGCCGCGCCCAGGCGGGCGGAGTTACACCTTTACAGTGGAGGCGCGATAAATCTCGTCGATCGATTGGGCGAGGGCCGCCTCGAATTCGGCGTCGCTCATCGTCACCCGCAGGTCCTGGACGAGTGCCCGCGAGAAGCTTGCGATAATGCCGTGATTGGCGGCGAGCTTCTGGCATGCGTCGGCGCGCGAATAGCCGCCGGAGAGCGCCACGACGCGGGCGACGCGCGGGTGGTTGACGAGCGGCTTATAGAGGTCGGGCGACATCGGGCAAGGTCAGCTTGAACATGACCTGGCGGCCCGCCGGCAGCGCGTCGGTGCGCTTTTTCAACTCGTCGAGCAGGATCGCTTCCGCACCCTTCTTGTCGGGGCTCTTGATCGAGACCTCGGGTTCGAGGATCGGCATCAGCCCGTGGCGGGCGATCTGGTCGCCGAACTCGAACTGCTGGGCCGCGATCGCCGCAATCCCGTCCCTATTGGCGAGGTTGATGACCGAGCGCATCTTGGTGCCATAGACGCCGAGCTTGACCGCGCGGTCGCATAGCTGGTCGAGCTGCGGCATCGGGCGCATCAGCTGGACACCGTCCTTTTCGGGTTCGAGGCCCCTGTCGACTTTGACAAACGGCACAACCCGTCGCTCGTCCCACAAATAGGCCGGAGTTGGCTTGCCGCGCACCTCGCCATCCATCGTGCCTTCGAACAGGATCGTGCCGATGACCTTGTCGCCGGTGAAGGCCGGGGCGGTCATGATGCGCACCCGCATCTGGTGGATCAGCCGGAACATCTCGGCATCGCCGCTATAGGCGGTGTCCGGAATGCCGTAGAGGCGCAAGGCCCCCGGCGACGACCCGCCGCTCTGGTCGAGTGCGGCGATAAATCCGCCCTTTTTGGACATTTGCGCCATCATCTGGTCATTGGCCATGATCGTCACTCCCGCGATAAATTCGTCCAGCCGAGGAAACATCCGCGAGGATTTGCACTGCGTCCAAGCCACCCGCAACCAAGTCACAAAGCGTGAGCGCGACGAACGTTATCAAGCGCCACGCCACCGGGATTTAAACTAGCGTGGTGACGCGTCCAATTCCACCACAGTCAGTAATGAGCTGAATTATCTAAGCGCCCTGATGGTATCGTCGCATCACGGGTGTCGGGCCTGCCGGCGGTCGATGATCGGGCGCGGTGAGGTGAGCGTCATACCGGGGCGGGCCGGAACGATGGCGTGGCCTGCTACAGCGGCCCTGCGGTCAGAAAAAGCCGGCCCCGTGGTCAAGCCGGCCCCTGTGGTCAGAAAAAGAATGTCAGGTTCTTGGTCAATAGCACATTCTGGTCGAGGATGATCTTGCGGCGGGCGATCTGCCAGCTATCGCCCACCCGGCGCAGGCGGTCTTCACGCTTGCCGACGAGGATGTCGGTCTCGGTCTCGACCCGGTTGCGGTAGATCAAAAAGCGGCACTTGACGAGGACCTCGGCGGCCACGTCGACCGATGGTGTCACTTCGAGCAATTGCACATTCGAGACGATATGAGTGATGCGCGACACCGGCTCTTCGGCCCAATGAATGCCGGTCATGATCTGCCTGACCCGGCGCTCCAAGGTCTCGCGGCCCTCGTCATACCAGTTGATGTCGTGGTCGGCGCGGGTGAATTCGCGCTGCTGCTCGCCGAATTTGACGTTGCGCCGCATCGGCATCCAATAGCGGATGTCGTCAGCGGCGAGCTTTAGCCAGTCCTCGTAGCGCCGCTCATCGAGGAGTTCCGCCTCATGATAGAGGAAGTCCTCGATTTCCGCTTTCAGCAGCAGGCGGCGTTAGCCCACCTGCTTCCGCTCATTTGTCCCTCACATTTAAAATCTTCCGTCGCCCCCGCGAAAGCGGGGGCCCAGGTCTTCGCGTCCGGAAGCGATGCGAGCGGGGCTCTGGATTCCCGCTGTCGCGGGAATGACGAGATTGACAGATAGAGCCAGTATCGAGTGCCAGCGAACGGCGGTTACTGTGCGGCGACCGGTTGCGGTTGCGCCGAGGCGGGGCCATCGGCCCGGATCTCGGCGTCCCACGGGCCCGGAAAGCGGCCGCGGCCGGTCTTCTCGCGGGTGAAGACATGGTAGTCGACCGGCCATTCGGCGCGCGGCATCTCATAGAACACCTCGACGCCGTTGCCGTCGGGGTCGCGCAGATAGATGCCGAGCGAGATGCCGTGATCGGCGATGTGGTCGATCGGCTGCCCCTTTTCCTTGCAGCGGTGATAAAACTCCTTGAGATCGTCGAGCAATTCAAGCCGCCATGCCAGATGGTTTAGGCCGACCTGGCCCTTTTGCTGCAACGGCGCATCCGGCCCCAACTGCATCAGCGCCACTTCGTGCGACTGCTCGGTGTCAGCCGACATGAAAGCGGCCCAGCCCGGCCGGTATTCATAGGTGTGAAGCCCGAGCAGATCCTCGTACCACTGCTTCGATCGTTCGGCGTCGCGCACATACAGGTTGACGTGCTGGAGATACATCGGTCGTTTGGCCATATTCGTTCTCCTTTCCTCACGAGTTGAGCATTTGATCATCGTCGTCCCCGCGAAAGCGGGGAGCCAGGAACCGACCGCAGTTGCCCTGGATTCCCGCTTTCACGGGAATGACGACTAAACAATTCTATCCGTCCTCGTCGTCGCGCCCGAGAAATTCGAGCACGCGATCCATGACTTCCTTTTTGGGATAGATTGAAGCCAGCGCCCGCGCCCGGGTCAATGGGTCGCTGGCGAAAAACCGCTCATACAAGACCTGTCGGCTGCCAAAAGCATTGCCGGCGAGGTCCCAGGCGAGCCGGAACAATTTAACCCGTTCCTTGGCCGGTGTTGTATCGGTCGCCAAATACTGCTCGATGTCGTCCCCCATCGGGCCTTTGAAATCCGCCTCGCTCGGGGTCAGCATAAAGCTGCTCGAACCCAAAAGCTGCACGATCTCGATCATCCGCGGATAGGCATTCATAAACAAATTGCGCGGGCTTTCCGCCATCAGCGGGTCGGGACACATGACCCCCCATTCGTCGAGCTTGGCATCCGCCTCGGCGGCGCGGATGCAGGCCCGGGTCAATTGCGTCGTCAGCATCAATTCGCCGATGCGCTCCTCGACATGCGGCAGGTGGCCGTTGCCGAGGGTCTGGGTCATCAGCAGCGCCGTGCCCAGCACAAATTCGCACTTCGCGAGGTTCTTGGCCGCGCCCTGATGGGCCGAATGGACCGAGGAATGGGTCGCGTGCGCGGTGGCGTTGAGCCGGTCGACATCGCCCAACAGAAAAACGCGCTCCCACGGCACCATCACATCGTCGAAAAAGACGATGCAATCCATCTCCTCAAAGCGCGAGCCGAGCGGTTGGTCGAAATGCGAGCGGCCTTGGTCAAAGCTGTCGCGGCACAGAAATTTGAGCCCCGGTGTATCGCACGGGATCGCAAAGCTCAGCGCGAACGGGCTGTGGCTTTCGGTATGGCGGCCCATGCGCGGCGAGTAAACGCCGATCTCGTCGGCAAGCGGCCCCAATGTCGCGAGAATGCGGGCGCCGCGTACGACGATACCGGCATCGGTCTCGCGCACGACTTCGAGTGCCGTGCCCTGTTGCAGGTTGAAGACGCCGGAGGCGGTGCGGCTGCGCTGCAGATTGATCAGCGAATGGGTCAGCGTCAGGTCATTTTCCCGGATGTATTCGTAATATCGGCGCATGTTATCGCCGAATTCCGGCCGCCCCTGCGCAAAGAACTCGGCCGCACCAGCCCAAGCGGCGTAGGTGACGTTCATGAAATCGGGCGAACGTCCCATCATGCCGCAGGTGGCACGCGCCCAATTCAGCATCATCTTGCTGCGGCGCTCGAGGTCCTCCCGGCTGCGCGGAATGATAAAGGAGAGACCGACCCGCTCGCCCGAGGAGGGTGAGACATAGGTCATCTCGTCGCGCAAATTCGGGTCGCACTGCATGTCGTAGAGCGAGGCAATGGCACGCGCCCCGCCCCGCAGCCCGGGATGGGTGGTCACATCGCGGACCCGCTCGCCACCGAGCCAGACCTCGCGCTCCTGTTCGCGCAAGCCCGCGAGGTATTGCTTTCCGCTCCGCACACCCATTCACGCTCTCCCAGCCGGCGAAACCCGCCCCGAGATTACGACAACCCCGAGCGCATGACCAGCCGACCGTCATTCATCGAGGGACGCGGGGAGGGTGTAGCCCGATGTACTTCGGGCGGCACCCTAATCACTCATGCCACGGCCACGGCAAAGACATGCGCCGGTTCGGCGATATTCTTAAGCGGCTGCTCGCCCAAGTCGATAAATTCTGCCGCAATCGCACCCCGTACATGGCGCCAAGCTTCTGCCGAGATGCAGACGCCGCCAGGAGGAGCGAGGCTTTCGAGCCGCGCCGCAAGGTTGACCCCGTGGCCGTAGATGTCGTCCGGCGCGACAATAACGTCGCCGAGGTTGACGCCCATCCGCCACTCGATGCGGCGGCTTTGCGGCACTTCAGCGTTGCGGGCGAGCATCCGCCGCTGCACCTCAACGGCGCACCGCACCGCGTCCACGATACTGCCAAACTCGACGAGAGCCCCGTCACCCGTATTCTTGACGATCCGGCCGCGATACTTGCGGATCTGGGGTTCGATGATCTCGCGCCGGCACGCGACCAAGCGATGGTGTGTGCCCTCCTCGTCGTTGCTCATCAGTCGCGAATAGCCGACGACGTCCGCCACAAGGATCGCCGCCAGCCGACGCTCCAAGCGCGTTGCCCGATCGCCGGGACCGCCGGCGCGAAGCCGCTGTGCCCGGTTGATCACCCATTGGACAAGTACCGACGCGCCGCCGGCCAGCGCTCCTGTCGCGGCGGCTTTCGCCAATTCCGGCCACAAATCCTCCAACATGGCCCTGCGCCCTTCATTCGCAGGGACCCGCCGGATCGTCTCGGGTGGAAAAACAAAAGCCCCGTCCGTGTCCGGCGGGGCCTGAAAACCGTCTATGTACGAAGATCGCTCAGCGCAAATAAACCTCTCGCGGCCCCCCGCAGGGGGTAATTCTGGCTCCATACGAGAACGTCATAAGCCGCACCATTCGGTTCATGGAGAGGCCTTTAACCAACCTGCGGCATTCTGTCAAGCCGGGATTGCAAGGCATTTGCAGATTGCGTCAGCGATCCGTTTCCATTCCCTGACGCACTGCGGGTTGACACTCGATGCTGGGCGGGTCGACAGCGCCGCGCGTCTGGCGCAGGATGCGCCGGAATTTACCAGGGGAAGGACACGAAATGCCTGAGACGCCGACGTTCGGCCGGTATGCCGAAATTCCCTACGATCAGATGACGCCGGAGCAGCAGGAAGGCTACCGCTCGCTGATGGAGACCCGCGGCCAGATCGGCGGGCCAAGCAAAATCTGGGTGCACAACCCGAAATTGGCGAAGGCGGCGGGGCCGTTCGGCGCGCACTTCCAGCGCGGCCAATACTCGCTCTCCGAGCGGGAACGCGAAATCGCGGTGTGCATCATCACCAGCAAATGGCACTCCGCTTATCCGACCAACGCGCATGAACGGCGCGGCAAGGAAGTCGGCTTGCCGGCCGACAAGGTCGAGGCGATGCTGTCCGGTCTGCCGACCTCGTTCTCCGATACGCGCGAGCAGATCGTATACGAAATGGCGACCTGTCTGACCAATTCGCGTTGGGTCCCAAAGGGTCTTTACGACCGTGCGGTCGAGGCACTTGGTCATGTCGGCATTACCGACGTGATCTGCCTGATGGGCCATTACACCAGCGTTTCGATGACCCTGGCGTTTTACGACGTGCCTGCCGGGGCACCTGGGATGGCCCGCGAGACCGAGCGGCGCTAACCACACGGCCGTTAACGACATCGGACAGTCGGGCGCGGATCGACAGCTACCGCCCCGCTGTTGCAGGATGCCGCCGCAATTAACCAGGGGAAGGAAACCAGAAATGCCCGAGACGCCGACTTTCGGCCGCTACGCCGAAATTCCCTATGATCGGATGACGCCAGAGCAGCAAGAGGGCTACCGCGCGGTGACCGAGGCGCGCGGCCGCCTGCCGGGGCCGACCAAGATCTGGGTGCACAACCCCAAGCTGGCGAAAGCGGCAGCACCCTTGGGCGCCCATTTCCGCACCGGCTACTCGCTCTCCGAGCGCGAGCGCGAGATCGCGGTCAATGTGATCTGCAGCAAATTCCACTCCGCCTACCCGACCAACGCGCACGAGCGCGCCGGCAAGGCCGCGGGGCTGCCCGCCGACAAGGTCGATGCGATTCTGGAAGGTCTGCCGACCTCGTTCTCCGACACCCGCGAACAGATCGTCTACGAGATGGCGATCTGCCTCGCGAACGCGCGCTGGGTGCCGAAAGGCCTCTATGATCGCGCGGTCGAGGCGCTGGGTCACGTGGGCGTAACGGACGTGATCTGCCTGATGGGCTATTACTCGATGGTGTCGATGACCTTGGCCTTCTACGACGTCCCCGCCGGCGCCGAAGGCATGGCGCGGTAACGGGAACCGTTGCGCGGATTAAGCGAAGAGGCTGGGCAAGAATTTCGTAGGGCTGGAAGAATGCCGCGCGTCCTTCGAGGCCGCGCTTCGCGAGGCACCTCAGGATGAGGTGTTTTATTAATGGCCTCAACAACATACCCTCATGCTGAGGAGCGGCCCGGCGCAGCCGGGAGCGTCTCGAAGCACGCACGGCGCCCGATGCAGCGCCTTCTTGCCCAACCTCGAAGCGCACCCCACCGCCTTCGCCGGAATGGTGGGTTTGGCTGCGCCAACCCACCCTACGCTTCAATTGGATGGAGTAATCTTCAATGCTGATTGTCGACGCACAGGTGCATATCTGGTCGGCAGGACCGCCAACCAATCCCTCGCACCGCCAGGTCAATTCCTATACCGCCGAGGAGTGCATCCGCGACATGGACGCGGCCGGCGTCAATGCCTGCCTGTTGCATCCGCCGGGCTGGGACCCGAATTCGGGCAGGATCTCCGAGGAGGCCGCCGCCAAATACCCGAACCGCTTTGGCATTCTCGGGAATTTCCCGCTCGACAAGCCGGAAAGCCGGTCGCTGATCGATACCTGGAAGCAGCGGCCGGGCATGCTGGGGCTGCGTTTCGCCTTTACCCAGCCGCATCAGGCCAACTGGATGACCGACGGCACGATGGACTGGCTGTGGCCGGCCGCGGAGAAGGCCGGAATCCCGATCGCGCTGATGGCCTCGAACTATCTGCCGCAGGTCGGCCAGATCGCCGAGCGCCACCCCGGGCTCAAATTGATCATCGATCATTATGCCCGGGTGCGCGACGGCAAGGACGATGCCGCGCACGGCAATCAGCCGGCTTTGCTGGCGCTCGCCAAATACCCGAATGTCGCGGTCAAGGCGACCGGCGCGCCCGGCAACTCGTCGCAGCCCTACCCCTATCGCAACATCCACAAATACACGCAGCAGATCGTCGAGACCTTTGGGCCGCAGCGCACCTTCTGGGGCACCGACATCACCCGCATGCCGTGCTCGTGGAAACAGTGCGTGACGATGTTCACCGAAGAGATGCCGTTTCTGAAGGGCCGCGATCTCGAACTCGTCATGGGCCGCGCGCTCTGCGATTGGCTCGGCTGGAACCTTGCAGGCTAAGCTCGGCTCATCGCGCTCCCGAACCCTCTAAAACATCAGGCCGGTAAAATGGTCTTGTCTTAACGAGAACGGGGGCGGTTAAAAGGGCCAAGGACGCAGCGTGGCGGCCGCATTTGCCGTCACGCCGCTTCCGGCAAGCAAGGCCACGGCAGGCGCCGAGAATTGGGATGCCCTGTTGCGATCAGCCCGCGAGTGAATTGCGGCCGATCCAAAACCGGTTCAGAACCTGCGTGACCGCACCCGGCCTGCGCCCGGAAAGCCGTGCACAGGCTTCGTGGTATGGCGCGACATAGCGCAACCGAGCCGGCAGATAAGGATAAAGATGCCGCAGCACAGCCACTGCTCGCTCTGCCGCGGTATGCTCCGCGGGGCCGCAGACGAGTCCAAAATCGGCGCGCAGCGGTTCGGGCAGCAGTTCCGTGGTGAGGGCGCGGTACCAACCGGGGACGTGCCAGCAATTCCCGGCGCCGGCAAACAACGTATCGGCGATCGCTCGCGCGGCCCCGCTGACCGCGATGACATCCGAGGCGATCATCTGTGCGAAGTAATCGGCAAAGGCCGGCCAGCTTTGCGGCAACGCGCGTTGCGGGATGCCGAAAAACCCGGCAAATCGGCGGTATTCGGTGTAGTAGCGCTCGCGCTCCCGTGGCGACAACGGTGGGTTGACCAGTTCGAACGCGACCAGAGCGTTGTCGGCGAGCGTGGCAAAAACCCAGCGCAACGCATTGATATCATTGACACGATAGACGGAATCGGCGGCAAAGGAGCCGACCCTTTCGCCGAGGGTGCCCGTGATCGCGGCGTGGCGGCGGTGCAGACGACGGGCGGCAGCAATGGCCTCGTCCGCCGTGCCAAATACCATCGTAAAGACCATGGCAAAGGTGCGCTGAAAGCGGCCGATCGGGTCGGCAAGACTGTGCGAATGCTGAGCAATTGCTGCAGCGACCCAAGGATGTGCCAACTGCAATAAAAGCGCGCGACCGGCGGCAAGAAAGATTGCGACTTCGCGGTCGATGCGCCAGACCATCGTACCGGGCCCGAAGACACCGGCCGCGCTGTCGCGGGATGCGGCGCGCAGCATCGCCAGTTCGCGTTCGAGATCGGCTGCGCTTACAATCGCAGAGGATTCCGGGATCGTCTCGTGCCAATCCATCGACGAGAAACTCAGTCTCCGCTATTCCCGGCCTTGCTTTGGCGCCCAGTGGTCGCCGCGCTTGTAGTATTGCTTCTTGACCGCAGCCCAGGCGATGCGAAAGGCGATCTCTTCCTGCGCCTGCGGCCCGCGCTCGGCATAACTCGCCCACGCGTTGTTGAACGCCGCCAAAAAGATCTCCTGCGCGTGCGGCGGCAAATGGCGCACCGTAGGCGGCAGGTCGGCGGTGGATGCGTACGGCATCGGTTTGCTACCCGCGCTCGAAATCCTCGAGCGACAAACCGAGGGCTTCGGCGCCCTCCTCGAGATAATCGCCCAAGAGGGGCGTGCCGAGGAGATATTCGGTCTCGGTCGACGAACGGGTTTCGCGCGCTTGGCGCAAGGCTTCGGGCCAGCTCTGGGCATCGTAGTCACCGCGCCCAAGCCATAGCAGCGCCAGTAGTTCCTCGCGTTCGTCGATATTCAGCCCGTCGATCGCATCGCGTAATTCCTGGGCTGTCGGATTGTCCGGCGTGTCGAGCAGGATCTGCCGCTCGTCGTCATCGGCTGGATCCGAACCCGTTGCGGCGTCGGGATCGACCGGCACCTCGGCATCGTATTCGCGCGCCTTCTCGACGATATAGGCGAGCTTTGCGAGTGGAATTGTCAGCATGGTTCAGCCTTTCGCTGCCAGCGCGGCGATCAGCCCGCGGCCGATGCACCGGGCCAGCGCCAGTTCTTGACCTCGGGCATGTCGTCGCCGTGGCGGGTGATGTATTGCTTGTGCTCGATCAGCTTGTCGCGCATTGCCTGCTTGGCATAGGCCGCCATGTAACCGAGCTTGGGCAGCCGGTCGATCACGTCGCTCGCCAGATGAAACCGGTCGAGATCGTTGCGGACGACCATGTCGAAGGGGGTGGTCGTCGTACCTTCCTCCTTGTAGCCGCGGACATGAATGTTGTGATGGTTGGTGCGGCGATAAGTCAGCCGGTGAATGAGCCAGGGATAGCCGTGATGCGCGAAGATCACCGGTTTATCCGTCGTAAACAGCGCGTCGAAATCATGGTTGGTCAGACCATGCGGATGTTCTTCATGCGGCTGCAAGGTCATCAAGTCGACAACGTTGATCACGCGGATCTTCAGATCCGGCACATGGTGATGTAACAAATCGACCGCAGCCAAGGTTTCCATTGTCGGTACATCGCCGGCACAGGCCATCACGACATCAGGCTCGGCGCCGCGGTCGTTGCTGGCCCATTCCCATATACCGATCCCGGCGTCGCAATGCTTGACCGCGGCATCGATGTCGAGCCATTGCGGCGCCGGCTGCTTGCCGGCCACGATCACATTGATGCGATCCCAGCTGCGCAGGCAATGATCGGTCACCCATAACAGGCAGTTGGCGTCGGGCGGCAAATACACCCTGACGACGTCTGCCTTTTTGTTGCAGACATAATCGATAAAGCCGGGGTCCTGATGGCTGAAGCCGTTGTGGTCCTGGCGCCAGACATGCGAGGTCAATAGGTAGTTCAGCGACGCGATCGGCCGCCGCCACGGGATTTTGCGCGAGCTTTCCAGCCACTTGGCATGCTGGTTGAACATCGAGTCGACAATGTGGATGAAGGCTTCGTAGCAGTTGAAGAGACCATGGCGGCCGGTCAATAGGTACCCTTCGAGCCAGCCCTCGCAATTGTGCTCGCTCAAAATTTCCATGACCTTGCCTTGCGGGAACAAATGATCGTCCTCAGGCAGGGTCTCAGCCACCCATTGCCGGTCGGTAGCATCAAAGACCGCGGCCAGGCGATTAGAGACGGTCTCGTCCGGGCCAAAAATCCGAAAGTTTGGGTTCTCTTTGATGATGTCGCGTAGAAATAATCCCATGATCCGGGTCGCCTCGCCGTCGGTCTGGCCCGGCTGAACAACTGGGACCGCGTAATCGGCGAAATCCGGCAAGACCAGTTCGCGCCGCAACAGACCGCCATTGGCGTGCGGATTGGCGCTCATCCGCCGGTCACCGGTGGGCGCCAGCGCCGCAATCTCCGGCCTCAGCTTGCCGCCCTCGTCAAACAATTCCTGCGGCCGATAGCTCTTCATCCAGCCTTCGAGCAGTTCGATATGCTCGCGCCTGGACATGTCGGGAATCGGCACCTGATGTGCGCGCCAGTAGCCTTCGGTCTTCAACCCATCGACAGTCTTGGGCCCGGTCCATCCCTTGGGGCTGCGCAGGACGATCATCGGCCATTGCGGGCAGACGATCTTCTCGCCGGCACGGGCCGCCCGTTGCAGCGCAGCGATCTCGTCCAACACGCGATCGAGCGTGCTCGCCATCTGCTGATGCATTCGTAAGGGGTCGTCACCCTCGACAAAGTGCGGTTTATAGCCATAGCCGACAAGCAGAGCCTCGAGATCCTGGTGTGGAATGCGGGCGAGGATTGTCGGGTTGGCGATCTTGTAGCCGTTTAGATGCAGGATCGGCAGGACCGCGCCGTCGGATGCAGGATTAAGGAATTTGTTGCCATGCCAGGAGGCGGCGAGCGGCCCGGTTTCGGCCTCGCCATCGCCGATGACACAGGCGGCGATGAGATCGGGATTGTCCAGCGCGGCGCCATAGGCGTGGGCGAGCGAATAGCCAAGTTCGCCGCCCTCGTTGATCGAGCCCGGCGTCTCGGGCGCCGCATGGCTCGGAATTCCGCCCGGAAAGCTGAATTGGCGAAACAGACGCCGCATGCCGTCTTTGTTTTGCGCGATATTGGGATAAAGCTCGCTATAGGTCCTTTCGAGCCAAGTATTGGCGACCATGCCGGGCCCGCCATGCCCCGGCCCGCATATGTAAATCATGTCGAGGTCGCGCGCTTTGATGACACGGTTCAAATGCGCATAGATGAAGTTGAGCCCGGGTGTCGTGCCCCAGTGGCCGAGCAGGCGCGGCTTGATGTGCTCATGTCCGAGCGGCTGGTCGAGGAGCGGGTTGTCGAGCAGGTAGATCTGGCCGACCGAGAGATAATTGGCGGCCCGCCACCATGCATCGAGCAACTTGGCTTCCTCTGCCGACAAGGTCGAGGCGGCTGCATCGGTTCTGCTTTGTTCGGCCACTTTAATCCTCCGTCCATCGAGCACGATGTCGCGATCCGCTTCGCCATGCCGTGACTTCGGTCAACGTCCGAACCAAAGGCTAGGTCCCGACGAAAACCCCTTGCAAACGGCCGTCACGCCGGCGGCTCTCCGCTAGCGTGCCTCGATAATTCCCGCACGGCTCGGGTCGCCGCTCGTCCGCTTGCGGCACAAACGGCTGAGCAGGCCGCGGACGAAATCTGCATCGCCCAAGTCCAAGAGATTGGGCAGAGGCGCGACGGCGCGTCAATGCACGATCAGGACCGGGACGGGCGCTGCTGTCTGCAGGACATGGTGGGTAAAGCCGCCGAAGACCCATTCGCGCAGCCGAGAATGACCGTAACCGCCCATCACCAACAGGGCCTGGCTCTCCGCAGCGGCGTTGATCAGCGTATCCGCGGGATTGTGCTGATCGGGCTCGAGTCGCTCGGCGGAGACCTCGATGCCGCGCCAGCGCAGATTGGCCATCAGCTCGCGGCCCTCCTCGCTCGACAAGTCACCTTCTTCGGCGACAGTCAGAATGCGGGCGCGTTTGACCAGCGACAGAAACGGCGATGCGGCGGTTACCGCGTGCGCCGCCTCGCGGGTCGCCTTCCAGGCAATAACGATCGTTTCCGGCAGCCCTGTCATCCCGCTCGCCGGTGGCACCAGCAGCGGACGTCCGCTTTCGAGCAGAGCGGTCTCGATGGTTTCGGGTGGTACGCCATCGCCGTCGACCGGACGTCCGATCACCATCAGATCGGCGGCGCGGCCGTGTTCGCCGATCCACAAGGGCTCGGCGCCAACCTGTCGCATCCAATGCGCCGATGGTCCGGCGGGACCAGGCGGGGTCGCGGCAACCGTCAGCCCCTCACGGGCGCAGAAACGGTCGAAGAGCGCCCGCGCTCGCTGTTCCCGCGCTTCCGCTTCCGCCTCGAGCCGCTCGATCAGTCCGCCGATCATCGTCGAGCCGCCGCCTTCAGACGCCATCGTCACCGCCATTGCCGCGGCATCGACACGAACATGCAAGAAATTGATATGGGCCGAAAATGGCCGCGCCACCGCCAGCGCCGATGCGAATACCGCGTCATCGGCATCGCTTGCGGTAGCCGGGACGAGGATCGTTTTGATCATTGGCTCTCCTTGGGTTGGCGCGATCGGCTCAGGACCTCTGCGACGCAGTCTAGACTGTCGCCGCAAGGATCGCCGCAGCATTGATGCCTATCAACAAAGCCGCCGATTTCGCCGGGCAACCATGCGAAAACCCGATCAGTCAGATCCGTCGCCTTGAAGGTATAATACCAAATCCTGATGATAAGGACCCATGCTCACCCTGTCATTGCGAGGAGCGAAGCGACGAAGCAATCCCGTCCCAATCCGAGTGCGCACTGTCCGACGAGATTGCTTCGCTGCGCTCGCAATGACAACCACAGCATAGGTTCTGATCAGAGGGATTTGGTATAAGCCTAGAATTGCGGCGCCGCTCGTGCCGTACGCCGATAATTACTCGCGGAGAAGCGCGTCAAGGGTCTCGCCGAGGCGAGCGAGGTCGGCAGCGCCGGACAGGCGGTGATCGCCGTCCTTGACAAGAGTGACGGCCACATCGCGACTAGTCAGCTGCTCGGCGAGGCGCACGCTTGTCTGCCAGGGTACCGAGGTATCAGCCATCCCGTGCAGCAGTCGCACCGGGCAGTTCAGCGCCATCGGCGCGTGCATGACAAGATGCCGTTTGCCCTCCTCGATTAGACTGCGGTGATAAGTGTAGCCGGCCGGATCGTACTCCGACGGCAACGTCACCGAGCCCGATGTCAGCAGCTCGTTGCGCTGCGCCGCATCAAGCCGCGGCCATAACAAATCTTCGGTCGCATCAGGGGCCGCAGCGATGCCGACGAGCGCATGAATGCGCTCGGGTCGGGCGCGCGCCGCCAGCAGCATGATCCAGCCGCCCATGCTCGACCCGACCAAGATCTGCGGACCCTCGGTCAGTTCATCAATGACGGCAATCGCGTCTGCAGCCCATCGGCCGACCGTGCCGTCGGCGAAATCCCCGATCGAGGCGCCGTGACCGAAATAGTCGAACCGCACATAGGCCCGGCCGTGGCGCCGGCAATATTCCTCAAGGTAGACCGCCTTGTTGCCGGTCATATTCGAGCGCAAACCCGGTAGAAAAACAATTCCGGGCGCGGTGCCGGAGACCCGGCGGTAGGCGATCAGGGCGCCGTCATGACGCGGCAGCATTTCTGGCGGGTTCATCGCAGGCTTGCCGGAATGAGTGGTGGTGGCGAGGATAGCACCATGCCCGCGCCGTCACTAAATCGCCCGCCGGCGGTCCTGCAAGTCATTCCGCGTCTGGTTTCGGGCGGCGCCGAACGCGGTACGGTCGAAGTCGCCGAGGCGCTGACCGCGGCGGGATGGCGGGCTTATGTCGTCTCGGCCGGCGGCCCGCTCGCAGAGTTGATCACCCGCAGCGGCGGTACCCATTTGACCCTGCCCGTCGCATCGAAAAACCCGTTGGTCATGCGCCGCAACGTAGCGGCGTTGGCGCGCATCATCCGGGATTTCGGCATCGAGATCGTCCACGCGCGCAGCCGCGCCCCGGCGTGGAGCGCGTGGGCGGCAGCGCGCGCTACCGACTGCCGATTTGTGACAACCTTTCACAACGCTTACGGTCTCGGCTCGCCGCTCAAGCACCGTTACAATTCGATCATGGCGCGGGGCGAGCGAGTGATCGCGATTTCGGATTTCGTCGCCGATCACGCGGCTCAAATCTACGGGGTCGGCGCCGACCGGCTGCGCACGATCGCGCGCGGTGTCGATCTCTCGATCTTCGATCCATTGCAGGTCAGCACCGCACGCATCGCCGACCTCTCGCGGCAATGGCGAGTGCCCGATGGGGTGCCGATCGTGATGCTGCCGGGCCGTTTGACCCGCTGGAAAGGCGGGCTCGATTTTGTCGCTGCGATCGCCACGCTCGGCCGCCGTGATATCTGTTGTGTGATGGTTGGCGCCGCGCAACGGCGCAGCTTTCGCCGCGAGCTCGATGCCGCGATCGAGCGCTGTCGGTTGGGCGTAATCTTTCGCATCGTCGAGGACTGCGGCGACATGCCGGCCGCCTATATGCTGGCCGATGTCGTCGTCTCGGCCTCGACCGAGCCCGAAGGTTTTGGCCGGATCATCGTCGAGGCGCAGGCGATGGGTCGACCGGTGGTCGCCACCAATCACGGCGGCGCGCGCGAGACGATCGTGCCGGGGGTCACCGGCTGGCTGGTGCCGGCGCGCGACCCCGCAGCGCTCGCCCATGGCATCGCAGGCGCTTTATCGCTGACACCAGCCGAGCGAGCCCGGCTCGCCCAACAGGCGACCGCCCATGTCGCCGCCCACTTTACCCGTCAGCAAATGTGCGCAAAAACCATCGCAGTATACCAGGAGCTGCTGTTTCCGGACACCGTCAACACCTCGATAGAGCCGGAAGCGCTGCGGGTGTAGGGGAGCGAGATGACCGAAGATGGCGTTTTCGATCCTCGAAGACGCCCGCGCAGCCGGTTGAGCTGTGCTCGGCTAACGTTTCTTTTAACTTTTCACCAGTTCGAAGTACTACTTCATCTCACCGGCTGGGGTTGACACCTTGACGGGGCACGCGGGTTTAGCAATATTACCCATATGGGTAGGAGCGACCGGATCAGCGTTGCGATGACTACGACCACCCTGCAAGGCGGGGTGTCGGGAGGCTGTGCGCGCTGATCCAGAAGCAAAGCTCGAACCCGAAAGACCCCGCCGTGCGACGGACGGGGTTTTTTCATGATCTTTTGCCCCCGTCCAAACGGTGCCATCGACGGAGCAAAGGGCGACCATGATCGAGAACCTCCAGGATATGCCGAATTCCGCAACACCGTCCGCATTTGGTGGCAGCGGCAGCGCCCCGGTCGTCGTGACTTTGCCCGATGGCGCACGTCGTGAATTTGCGGGGGCCGTCACCGGCGCCGATATTGCCGCTGCGATCGGGCCGGGGCTGGCGAAGGCCGCGATTGCCGTGCGCGTCGATGGACGGCCGCGCGATCTTTCGACGGTGATCGACCATGATGCGGCGGTCGCGATCATCACTCGCGAAATGCCGGAGGGGCTCGAAATCCTGCGCCACGACGCCGCACACGTGATGGCCGAAGCGGTCAAGGAATTGTATCCGGAGACGGAGGTTACTTTCGGCCCCGCGACCGAGACCGGCTTTTACTACGATTTCGCGCGCGCCGAGCCGTTCACCCCCGAGGATCTCGAAAAGATCGAAGCGCGGATGCACGAGATCGTGCATCGCGACGAGCCGATCACCCGCGAGGTCTGGGACCGCGACGCCGCAATCGCGTTTTTCGCCGGCATCGGCGAGCGCTACAAGGCCGAATACATCGGCGAGATCCCCGAGAACGAAGAGATCAGCCTCTATCGCCAGGGCAATTTCGTTGATCTGTGCGTTGGCCCGCATCTGCCGTCGACCGGACATTTGGGGCAAGCCTTCAAACTGATGAATGTGGCCGGCGCCTATTGGCGCGGCGATGCGAAGAATGCCCAATTGCAGCGGGTCTATGGCACCGCCTGGGCGAGCCAAAAAGAGCTCGACCAATATCTGTTCCGGCTGGAAGAGGCCGAACGCCGCGACCACCGCCGTCTCGGGCGAGACCTCGATCTCTTTCACTTGGGCGAAGAGGCGGTCGGCAGCGTCTTTTGGCACCCGAAAGGGTGGACACTGTTCCGCATCATCGAGAACTACGTCAGGAGCCGGCTGGAACGGGCGGGTTACCAGGAGGTAAAGGGGCCGCTGCTGCTCGACCGCAGCCTGTGGGAAGCGACCGGTCACTGGGAGAATTTCCGCGAGAATATGTTCATCGCCGAAAGCCGCGATGAACGTGTATTGGCGGTCAAGCCGATGAACTGTCCGGGCCACGTGCTGATCTTCCGCAACCGGCTGCGCAGCTATCGGGAATTGCCGTTGCGCCTGGCCGAGTTCGGGAGCTGCCATCGCAACGAGCCGTCGGGTGCCTTGCACGGCATCATGCGGGTGCGCGGTTTTACCCAGGACGATGCGCACATCTTTTGCGAACGGCCCGATCCGCACGCTCAGGGGAACAGCCAAGTCAAAGAGGAAGCGATCGAGTTTTGTAACTTGCTGATGTCCGTCTACCGCGATTTCGGCTTCGAAGAGGTTGCGGTCAAGCTGGCGACCCGCCCACCGCAACGCATGGGCGGCGAGGTTTATTGGGATCTCGCCGAGCAGGACCTGGAGGACGCGGTAAAGGCTGCTGGACTACCCTATACCCTCAACCCGGGTGAGGGCGCCTTTTATGGACCCAAGCTCGAATTCGTCTTGCGCGACGCGCTTGGCCGCGATTGGCAATGCGGCACGCTGCAGCTAGATTTCCAGATGCCCGAGCGGCTTGGGGCAAGCTATATCGGCGAGGATGGTCAGCGCCACGCACCCTATATGCTGCATCGCGCGATATTGGGATCGATCGAGCGCTTTATCGGCATTCTGATCGAGCATTATGCCGGCCGCTTCCCGCTGTGGCTGGCGCCTGTGCAAATCGTCGTGGCTTCGATCACTTCGGATGCAGCCGAATATGCCGCGGAGGTCGCCAGCGCGTGCAAAGCTGCGGGATTACGGGCGCTGCTCGACACCAGCAACGAGAAAATCGCCTATAAGGTGCGGGAGCACAGCCTAGCAAAGATACCAATCATGTTGGTCGTCGGCCGCCGCGAAGCCGCCGGCCGCTCGGTCGCACTGCGCCGGCTCGGCGGTAATGATCAGGAAGCTCTTGCGCTTACCGATGCCGTTGCTAGATTGTCGCAGAAAGCGGCGATTCCGTCGGTAACTTAGGACCGGGAAGGACGGTCCGTGTGTTTGGCTAGTAAAGAGGAGAGCTTAGATACCTAGAGCAACGATGAATTTGGCCCCTACTCGCGAGGGGCCCCGGATCAACGAAGAAATCGGCGTTCCGCGTGTCAGGCTGATCGACGATCGGGGCAACATGGTGGGGGTCGTCTCGCGCAATGAAGCGCTTGCCATGGCGGCCAATGCCGGCCTCGATCTCGTCGAGATCGCCCCCAATGCCGATCCCCCGGTTTGCAAAGTCCTCGACTTCGGCAAATACAAATACGAAGAACAGAAGAAAAAGAACGAGGCGCGCAAAAAACAAAAGATTATCGAAGTCAAGGAAATCAAGCTGCGCCCGAGCATTGACGATCATGACTATGACGTCAAATTGCGCAGCATGATGAAATTCCTGGAAGAAGGCGACAAGGTAAAGGTGACGATGCGGTTCCGCGGGCGGGAACTGGCGCACCAGGAGTTGGGTATGGACGTGCTGGTGCGGGTGCGCGACCAACTGCAGGAGGTCGCCAAAGTCGAACAAATGCCGCGTATGGAAGGTCGGCAGATGACGATGGTGATGTCGCCAAAATAGCTGGTGGCAAAACTTCCTGCGACGTAACCCTTGCGCGCCAACGGCGTACGATCACCGATGCCCAAACCCGCCGGGGTAGGTGAAGCCGCGACTTAGGCC
>CAWJXM010000007.1:0-68550 GCA_963846635.1 uncultured Alphaproteobacteria bacterium
GAAGCGGGGTTCATCCGCATTTTCGGTGCAGGCGGGGCGCCATCAGAGCTTGTCCGGGTTTGGGGCTCTGTGATCACGCCGCGTGAAGAACGCGGCTGCGAAGAAGATCGAATTTGGCACGCCCGTACATCTGCCGTTTCAGCATCTTCAGCCGGTTGACCTGTCCCTCAACAGGACCGTTGCTCCCGGGCTGCGACAGGGCGACCCGAACCGCCGCGATGTCGTTGATGATCCCGGTGGCAAAGCCGCGCAACGCGGTGGCTTGGGTAGTCGCCAGCCAGAGATCGAACGCTGCCGCATCGCGCTCGCGCAGGATCCGATCGAACTCATTGACGGCTTCCGCTGCGGTGCGGATCTCGGACGAGAGAGCGGTGAGCGTGTCGACAACCTGGCGGTCGGCGCGCGTCAGCGTCGCGTCGGGCGTCGTCAGAAGGCACGCGCCACGACGGCAGCGGGCATTCTCGGTCGCCGGCGGCGGCGTCGCGGCCGCGGCGCCGGATGGCCCACCGCCGGACGATGCCGTACCCGCCCGCGAACCCGCGATCGCGCAATTCGCGCCACAGCTGGGCGCTGTTGCGGCACCCCTCGGCCCAGCGCCGCTCCACATACGCGCGATGCCGGTCGAGCGCACTCGACCCCGGCGCGCGGCGGTACACCGGTGCCGCACCGGCGCGCAACCAGCGGCGCACCGCGTTGCGCGCCATCCCGAGGCGCCGCGCGATGCGGCGGATCGGCACACCCTCGCGCCGCCGGCGCGCCATCTCGTCATAGCGCGCCTGCCGCCGCTCGCGCCGCGCCGCGCCGTGCCGTTTGCTTGGCATCGCAGCCCGTTGCCCGCCTGTCGCCGATCGCGGCGCGCCGGCGGGCAGCATGCAGCGCCGGGCGGCTTCGCGCCGCTCGCGGGGGTGCCGGTCGAGCATTTGGCGCCGCGCGTCGGACGCATTCACCATGAGATGCCAGCGGTCGGCGATCTGCACCGCCGGCGGCGCGCCGGCGCGAATGCCCTCGGCGTAAGCGCCCGCGCGGTCGCGGCTGACAACAGCAACGCCCTCCCCGTGCTGCCGCAACCAGGAGGCCAGTGTCTCGCCGGTGCGGTCGGGCAGCCGGTCGATGACACGGTGGCGCTCGAGGTCGCAAATGATGGTGCCGTAGCGGTGACCACGCCGCCATGCCCAGTCATCCCCCGCGATGATGCGGGGCGGCGATGCGATCTCGCCGCCGCGCGCGCGGATCAGCCGCCGCAGGGTATCACCGCTGACCGGCATCGCCAGCCTTCCGGCCAGGCGCGAGCCCGGCTCGCCGCCGAGGGCGCGGCCAATCTGCTGCTGGATCTCGCGCCGCCGCCGAGTGCGCCTCGCTTTGGGCTGCGTAAGGGCCAGGCGCTCGGCGAAGATGCGGCGCCGGCAATCGCGGTTCGTGCAGCGGAAGCGCCGGAGGCGGAGGTGCAGGTAGAGGATACGCCCTTGCCAGGGCAAGTCTGCAAGACGGCGCGAATAGGAACTGTCGACACGGGCACGCGGCTGATGGCACAGCGGGCACGCGGCGCGGTCCCTGTTTGACCGGGTGATCAGAATGATGTGCTCAGGCGCAGGCAGAAGCCGATCAACCGTCAGACCGGACGGGACCAGCGGCAACAGCGATCTTGAAAACAGGATGGGTCACGGGAAGGAAGCAGCTCTCCTTTATATGTCCCTCCCCTCGGCTACCGTCACCAGCCTGCACCGAAAATGCGGATGAACCCCGCTTCCACGCTGATCACCCCAATAGCCGGGTCACTCTTCCACGCTGTTTTCCACGTTGGCGGCGCACCAGTTCATGGAAATGCTCAACGAGTTCTCGCTATGGCCTTGGATGCTGGTACGGGATCGCCTACCCGTTCGAACCGAACACGTGGTCGAAGAGGCAATTCGGATGTTTTTGCAGCGATATCGCCGCACGCCATCGAAGGCGCGCGGCGATGGCCGCGATGCCCGCCGGTAGTGCCCAACTTTCGAGCCAGAGATCAGGAACCACGCTCCGTTACGGTCCTGGGAGTTGGTTCAGAAGGTCGAGGCCTCGTTCGCGGGAGTTCCGTTTCACGCGACTTTAAGTTCACGCACATCGCTTGGGACGTTCCCAATCTTTGGAACGAAGAACGTGCTCGCGAACGTCATCAGACTGCACGCGGCGATGAGGATGGCCGGAGCCGTTGACACACCGGCTCTCACAATCATCGCAGACGTGACAAGCGGCGCTAGGCCGGAGAGGATGCTGACGCAAACGTTGTAGGACAGCGCTATGCCGCTGAACCGGACGCGGGTTGGAAACAGATTGGCCAGAACGCTCGGCCAGATGCCGCTGACCACCGAAAACGCCAGCGAGAGCATGCCGAGAAGCAGAACAAGCTGTCCGCCCCCCGCCGCGATCAGCGACCAGATCGGGAAAACGGCGACGATGAGAAGAACGCTGCCGCCGCGAAGGATGAGCTGACGAGGAAGGTAGTCGCCCGCCCATCCTGCGATGAGCAGAGCGCATGAGCTGACGAGGAGCGCGGCCGTCATCGCGACTGCCGTCACCGGCGCGCTATAGTGCAGGTTCTGCACCAGGTAGGACGGCACGAACCCATACAGCATGCCGTTGAACCCGGCGATAACTGCCGCTACGCCCGCGGCGGCCAGCAAGGCCATCCAATGGTCTCGCATCACTTCGAGGAGCGGATGGCGAGACACATTGTGCATGCGCAGGAATTCCGGCGATTCCTCGAGAGAGCGACGGAGCATGTAGCTGATGCAGCCGGTCAGCCCACCGATCAGGAACGCTATGCGCCAGCCATAGGACGCGACATCGGTCGGCGGCAGCACATACTGGAGGCCGAGATTGACGAGCGTCGCGACGAGCACGCCAGTATTCACGCACAGGATCCAGTATTCACGCACAGGATAATGAAGCCGCACGCGAGACCCGAGCGCTCCGGCGCGGCCTCAACCGCGTAGGTCAAGGCACCAGGCAACTCGCCGCCCAGGCAGATCCCTTGCACCAAACGCAATGTCACCAGCAGAAGCGGAGCGGCGAGACCCCAGGTCTGGTACGAGGGCAACAGGCCGATCAGGATCGTCGCGGCAGTCGTAAAGAACAGCGAGGCCAGGAACACTGGGCGCCGGCCGAAACGATCTCCCAGTCCGCTGAGGACGATGCCGCCGAGCGGACGTGCGAGGAAGCCAAGCGCCAGAACGGAGAAGGAGAGGATCAGGGACACGAACGGGTCATTCGTTGGAAAGAACTGACGGGCAATGTACCGCGCGAATATGCTGTAAATGATGAAATCATGATATTCGAGCGATCCCCCGAGGCTCGCGAGAGCGATCACGCGCCACTGCAATCGGGTGAGGCTGCGGGCGGAGTGCGGTTTCGTGGCCGATATCGACTGCAGCATGCTGCTGTTTCCTCCATGAATGGCCAAACTGCCTACCGGCGCGGCATGATCGGGGACGTTGCCGGGCGATACCGTGCTTGACGGAGGTTCGGGGCGCATGCGAGCAGCGTGTTCGACCTGTCCACCATGTGGGCACGCGGCCTGTTCTATCTGCAGCTTGCTTTGGCAAGTTGCCGCTCGATCAGTGCCTGCGTCTCGCGCAAAGGGCCGAGACAACGGCGCACGCCTTCCTCTGGGCTGATCACGCGCGCCATCCAGATCGTGTTAATGCAGCCCAGCACGCGATTCCCGACCCGGATCGGCACGGCGATGGAGCCGGTGTGAGGCCAGATTTGCCCCCCTGCCGCAAGCCGTAGCCGCGACGCCTCGTGGCGAGAATGAGGCGCGACACCTGCGCCGGATCGCGCGCGAGCGCGTCGTGCGGATTCTGCGAGCGAGCAAGGAGCGCGAGCAGGTTCTGCCGCTCCTGCTTCGGCGCGAACGCGATGTAAGCCAAGCCGGACGCGCTGCCGAGAATGGGCATGGTTTGCCCGACCATGTTCCGGTCGATCGAGAGGGGGGCGATGCGATGGGTGGTATCGTGAATCATCATACTGCGCCCATCGAGTGTCGCCACGTCGCACGGCCATGAGATCTGACGTCTGAGCTCGACCACAGCCGGTCCGGCGATCGCCATGATCCACTGCTCGTCCTCGAAGCCTTCGGAAAGGCTCCGCACCTTCAATCTGAGATGGAAACGGTCGTCGGCGCCGCCGCGGCCGACATAGCCGCTCTCCAGCAACGTCTGTAGCAGCCGGTACACGGTTGCTCGCGGCACGCCCGTCTCACGCGCAAGGGTGAGAGCGGTCGCGCTGCCGTGCCGGTTGAGGGCCGACAGCACGTCGAGCCCGCGGGCGAACGAGCGGATCGGCTTGGGATGCCTGGCGATCTGTCCGCATCGTGGACAACGCGGGGATAACTCTGCCCCGAACGAAGCGGACGTGAAAGGTGTCGCGCAACGGCGGGTTCTCCCCGCTGAGGAGGAGACATCATGGCGACCGAGACCGAACCGAACCATCGAACCTGCGAAACAGACGTCGCGATCGTCGGCTGCGGACCCGCCGGTGCGATGCTCGCAAACCTGCTCGGGCTGCAGGGCATCGGCACGCTCGTGCTGGAGCGCGAGGCGAATATCTATTGCCTGCCGCGGGCGGTGCATTTCGATGACGAATCGATGCGGCTGATCCAGACGGTGGGCCTTGCGGACGCGACGCAACCGCTCGTCCATGTCTCTCCCGGCATGAAGTTCCTCGACGACATCGGGCGGCTGCTGCTCGATTGGCCGCGTCCGAGCGAGCCCGGGCCGCAGGGATGGCATGCGAGCTACCGCTTCCATCAACCAGAGTTCGAGCGGGTGCTGCGCGACGGGCTCGCACGCTTTCCATCGGTATCGCTCAAGCTGCGCAGCGAGGTGTTCGCGCTGGATCAGGAAGCGGACGCGGTCGTCGTCCGCTACGAAGACCTCTCGACCGGCGGCCTGGTGAACTGCCGTGCGCGTTACGTCGTCGGGTGCGAGGGCGCGCGCTCGCTGGTCCGGCGCGTCATCGGCGCCCCGATAGAGGATCTCGGCTTTCACGAGCGCTGGCTGGTGCTCGACGCTCTTCTGAAACGGCCGCGCCCCGACCTGGGCAACTACAGCGTGCAGCATTGCAGCCGGCAGCGCCCGGCCACTTATGTCCGCGGCACCGGCAATCGCCGCCGTTGGGAGATCGCGGTGCTGCCCGGCGAGAACGACACCACGCTCACCCAGCCAGCGAAGGTGCTGGAACTGCTGAAGCCCTGGGTGGAGCCGGAGGATATCGAGCTTGAGCGCGTGGCCGTCTACACCTTCCATTCCGCGATTGCGCGGCGTTGGCGCAGCGGCCGGCTGTTGATCGCTGGTGATTCCGCCCATCTCACCCCGCCATTCCTGGGGCAGGGCGTGTGCGCGGGCATGCGCGACGTCGCCAACCTTGCCTGGAAGCTGGGCCGGGTGCTGCGCGACCAGAATGACGAGGGCTTGCTCGACACCTATCAGACCGAGCGTGCGCCGCATGTGCGGGAATACATCGAGCTGGCGGTGCGGCTTGGCGGGCTGATCAACACCAAGGCGATGGAGGCCGCGGTACCCGGCTCGGTGCTCGAGGGCGGCGAGGCCGCGCGAATGACCTCGATCAAGTCCAGGCTCGGCCCCGGTGTTGCGGCGGGATGGAACGGGCTGGCCGGCCAGATCGCCCCGCAACCCCGTCTCGCCGACGGAACGAGGCTGGATGACCGGGTAGGCTACCGATACGCGGCTCTGCTGGAGCCGCAATTCGCCGCGGATCTGCCGGCGGACACGCGCGGGCGCCTCAACGATCGCGACGTCGTCGTTCTGGCCGATGACGCTCCCGAACCGCGCGCCTGGCTCGAGACGGCGAACGCTTCGGCGATCGTCGTGCGCCCGGACCGCTACGTGCTCGGCGCGGTCCACTCGGTCCAGGAACTCGACGCCCTGGTCGCGGCGATCTGACCGGTATCCCTCGGAAACCCATCGGAGATCTCGATGAAGCTCGTATCTTTCCTCTCCGCCGGACGTCCCAGCTTCGGCGTCGTTAAGGACGGCGAGGTGGTCGATCTCGGCCGGCGCCTCGGCGACCGCTGGCCCACTTTGAAGGCGCTGATCGCCGCGGACGCCCTGGCGGGGGCGGAGCGCGCCGCACTAGTCTAACACGCCGGCCGGTCGGCCTATGCGGAACGCGCGGTGTTCTGCCAGTTCAGCGATAGCGCGCGGTCCATCCGCAAGTGAAGCCCGTCGAGCATCGCCGCGAGGTGCCAGGGGTCGATGCCGCGTCCGTTAACCGCGGCCTGCCGGCGGACGGCATCAAGCCGCGCCCGATAGAGGAAGGCCGGAAGTAAAGGATGAGAATCGAGCGCCTCGTCGGGTCGGGCAATAGCGTCGGCGGCGCGCTCAATGCGCGGCAAACGGGGCCGGCAGGCGTCGACAAATTTGCACGGCGCGCCGGCGGCATCGATCCGGCGCTCTGCTGACGCTGCACCAACGTTCCGACCGGGACAAAGCCGCCAGCCGAAGTCATCGGCGGTTCGGACCAGGCAGATTTCCGGCGCGCTTTCTCAACTTCCCGCCGCTCTTTGTGGCCGTGCTTGCCTCAGGCCTCATCTTTGAGTTGCAAAGCGTGCGGGCCAGACACAAATCTTGCGGGTTTTTCTCGAATTTCCGCAGCATGCCGGCGAAGTAGCCGCCGGGCCCGCTAGTGAAATGCTCCTCCGGTCGGGTCGACACGATCGCCATGGCGACGGCGGCATACCCCCGGCCCATCATGTCGCACGCGCGCGCCCAGAGGGTTCGGTTGATGCCCATTTCGCCGGACAAAAACAGCACGGCCTCGTATCGGCGAGGGTTCCGCAAGCGGTATAGTAGGGCTGGTGAGGGTCATGTAGACGGCAGGACTGCGAGGGCGCTCACCACCATCAGGAGGGTCAAATCATGGCGAATTACAGGGTTATATCATCGGACAATCACGTGTTTGAGCCATCGGACCTGTGGACGAGCAGAGCCAAGCCGGCGTTCAAGGACCGGGTCCCACAGCTTGTCCGCGAGTATGATGGCGATTGGTGGTACTGCGATGGCCACCGAGTGATCGGGCTGAGCCCTGGGGCACAGACAGGCATGCGGTTTGAGGCGCCGGAAAAGATGGTCCGTACCACGACCTTTGATAAAGTCCGGCGCGGGGGCTACGTCCCTGAGGAGCACCTCAAGGATATGGATGCCGATGGGGTGGATGTAAGTATTGTCTATCCCACGGTCGGTCTGCTGCTGTACAGCGTGCCAGACAGTGCGCTGCTATCGGAGATTTTTAGAGGATACAACGACTGGCTCGCCGAGTTCTGCAGCCGCGGAGCCCAAGCGCCTCAAGGGTATTGCCATGATCAACGTGGACGATGTGCAGGAGGGTGTCACGGAGCTGGAGCGCTGTGCCAAGATGGGGCTGGCGGGCGGCATGGTTACCGTGTATCCCCCGGAGGGGAAGGGGTACGATAATCCCATGTATGAGCCCCTGTGGGCGGCGGCCCAGGATCTGGACATTCCCGTTGGCATGCACATCGCGACCAACCGGCCGGGCCCAGGGCAGGATTTTGCGCTCGAGGACCGCAACCGCGTCCGCAACTCCTTCCTGGCCAACGCCGACCACTGGGTGCGGATGTCTCTTGCCGACATGATCTTTAGCGGCGTCTTTGAGCGCTATCCGAAACTCCAGGTGGGCACCGTGGAGCACGAACTGTCCTGGATTCCCCACTTCCTGGACCGCATCGACTACACGTACACCCAACGGGTCCAGCAAGAGCGCTATCGGTTTAAGGAGGCTATGCTGCCCAGCGACTATTTCCACCGCAACGTGTTTGCGGGCTTTCAGGAAGATGCGATGGGCATACGCGACCGCCACATCATCGGTGTGGACAATCTCCTCTGGGGTTCAGATTATCCCCATGTCGAGTCCACCTTCCCCAGGAGCCACCAAATTATTGAGGAGGTTCTGAAGGACTGTACTGAAGAGGAGAAGGCCAAGATCGCCGGAGGCAATGCTGCCAGGGTATACCGTCTCAACTAGGTTCCTGTGGTCCTCTTCTGGTCACCTGATGCTGCTACCGCTGGGTCCTCCCGGGGAGGAGGACCCAGCGCTGTAGAGGGGCCATGTTGGACACCGCTTTTTAGGAGGGGTTAGAGCCTGACTCAAAAGCCTACGTCCTGACGAGTCGCCTGATGGCGAGCTGGATGGCGGCGAGGGTCCAGTGTTGGATCAGCTCAGGTTCGGTTGCGGGCAAGGCGAGCAGCTTGAGCAGCTGCTCGTCGCTGAGAGCGCGGCGTCTCACCATGGCGATTTGTCCCAAATAGAGTATAGGCTTTTTGGGACGAAATCTGCCTCAATGAGAACAATGGCTTAAAGTTCACCGAGCCGGACTAGGTCAACTGGGACAGGTCGGGTTGGCGGTATTCGCGCCATGTTCCGCTTAAGGTGAATCCAGCGTCGGTTCTATGGCGTGCCCCCCCTTTAGGGCTGCAGATTTAATGTTCGTGCCGCCGGCGATCGGCTGATCGGCGGTAATCCTACCGGCCGCGATTGCGGCGAGAAAGGTGCGCCAATCGCGCTCGGTCTGCTCGGCATAGGCGACCGCGAACGCCGCGATCGCCTTGTCGAAGTCGCTGCCCTCGCCGATATAAGCGGCGATGGCGACCGCATCTCCGGCGCGACCATGAGCTCGGGCCAAAGTGCGGCCGCACAATCCGGCATAGAACGGCAGTGCAGCTTCGAGCCGGGCTCCGACATCAGCGAGCCGCCAATCTTTGAGCCGCCTGACATAGAAGTAGCGGCCATCGATCGGGACCTCTGTCCAGCCGAGAAATATGTCGGTCGCGGCCTGCAGCATGCGCTGGCCTACCACCACGCGCTGGCCGTGATTGCCGTAGTGCGAAACGCCAGCATAGGGTGCGACAACCGATTCCTGCGCCTCCTTGATCTGCAGCAACAACGGCACACCGTCATCCGACATCAGCAACGCAATGGCGCAGAACGTGCCCACACTGCCGACCCCGACGACTTTGAAGGCCACGTCATGCAGGTGATAGTACTGCAACAAGACGCGCCGATCTTCTTGCAATGTTTCGGTATAGGAAGCGAAAGCGTGCTTCGCGTTCAGTTCATGCCGGCTCAGATGATGTACTAGCGGCGGTTTTTCTTTGATCCGCCAGCCGGCGCCATGCGGCTCGACCAGGCCGAAATGCGCCTCTGCGCTCTTCATAATGGTGTTGAGGCGTTTTTCCAGATTCCGCCGGATCTTATGGGATTCGACATCGGCGATGGCACCGTCAAGATCGATGCGCGTGCTCCACGCGTCGAGCGGCGGCATCGCCCCCAACCGCCGGATATGACGACGATAATCGCGGGCGGCGAGGCGGGCTAACTGGCGACAATCGGACTGCGGCAAATGTGCGGCCCGGCCGGCAACAGCAAGGCTCGCGGCGAGCCGCTTAACATCCCATTCGAACGGCGCCGGCAGGGTTTCGTCAAAGTCGTTGACATCAAACACGGCCCTGCCTTCCGGCGATGCGTAGCCGCCGAAATTGGCGAGATGACAATCGCCGCACGACTGAACCCGCAGACCGGTCGCCGGCATCGAACCGAGATCGGCGGCCATGACTGCCGCGGCACCGCGGAGAAAGGCAAAGGCGTCAGCCTTCATGCGTGCGTAGCGCAGCGGAAGGAGTTCGGGGAGCCGGCTTTTGCCTTGGTCGATCAAAATGTCGAGCAGATCGCGGCGATCGGACGAGGGCACCCATTGGGCTTGCCCTTCAAATGGTGCCTTGCGGCGCCATCCGATGCCGGCTTCGCGGCGCTGTTCGAGCCTTGTCGACGGGTGCGGCGTAGGGTCGGCATCAGCGGGTCTATCCATAGTTGCGTTCTCCTGACACTTGCAAAAACTGGTGTGAACCAGGTACCCGCAGGGTCCCAGCTCTCCGTACGCAACAATTCGAGTAGCCCGCCCTAGCGCCGAGGTGACGACAGTCCGGCTCCGGGCGCTCGGTCCCGCTCACGTCGACGCGCCGGCTTTGCACTTGTCAGAGGGCATAGCGTCGGTTGTTAGTTAAACAACGGGATGCTCGAACGCTTGGCGCACATCTCTGTCTCTAAAACGGGGTTGGCCGAATTGGGACGACTGAACGTTGCGGGACGTATTTCCAGGACGGAAAAATAGGGACCAACCATCACCCGAGTGCTGGTATCCAGGGTCGGCTATTACACGGCGATATTGCACCGACTGGTCGGGCGCCAGAGCAGGGTAACGGCGATCGAATTCGACACCGGATTGGCCGCTCGGCTCGCTGCAAATTTCGCCAGCGTGCGCAATGTCAGCATCGTGCAGGGAGACGGTTCACGCGTCGCCTTCGACAGCGCCGACATCATTTATGTCAGTGCCGGCGCAACCAAGCTAACCGAAGCATGGCTTGATCGTCTTCCCGAGGGCGGGCGGCTGATCCTGCCATTAACCGCAGGCGAATTTCCAAGTGCCGATATACGGCAGAGCGCCGTGTTTCGCATCGAGCGCCGAGGCGACGATTTTCTCTCACGGCGCATTTCCGCCGTAGCGATCTTTCCATGCGAGGGATGCGCGACGCGGAATCCGAGACCGCACTCGCCGCTGCCTTCGCGAAAGGCTGGGCGCAAGAGGTGACACGTCTTTATCGCCGAGACGCCTGCCGGAAGAGAATTGCTGGCTTCGCGGAAAGGATTGGTGCCTCGCCTATCGCTAACGATGCTGTCGGGAATTTTTATTACGACGCGCCGCGTTGCGGGTGATCAGGGAGCAGGTTCGTCAGTCCTGGGTTTTGGCGGGGTCGGGGCGGTCAGCGCCTCTTGCAAGGCGCTCAAGGACTCCCCCAGCGTTGCGTCCAGTCACTGGTAAAGAAGCCTGTCAAATCTCTCACTGCCGCGCCCCGTCTGCGCGTCCTGCAAAGCACCGATATAGGCCGGCCGATCTTCGGGGCGTACGGCGATCGGCGGATAGCCGCCCCGCAAGAGAACAAGGTTCATCAGAAGACGCGCCGTGCGGCCGTTGCCGTCATTGAACGGATGGATTTCAACAACAAGGCGACGATGGGCCGTAAAAGCAGTTTCGGGGGTCGCGGGGGCGGTGCCGAGCCACTGCACGAAGTCGCCCATTAATGCCGGCACTTCCGCCGGTGATGGAAAATGATGGCGGCCGGTATCGGTCTCGATATAGCGACCCTGATCAGCGTAACGCCCGGCCGTGTCCGGATCGGAGCGCTGCATGACGAGCCGATGCAGATTGCGGATATCGCCTTCGCGCAAGGGCACGGTCTCGCGGGCCAGCTCGCGCACGTTGCGAAGCGCTTCGAAGTGATCGATGGCTTCGAGGTGATCCTTTAGCGGTTTGCCGCCGATCGTGATCCCGTGCTCGATGACGATCCGCGTCTCGGCGGCGGTTAGCGTATTGCCCTCAATCGCATTCGACGTATAGGTCAGTTCGATATCGTAGGAACGGTTGAGGTTATCGAGGCCGTGCGGCGCCTGCGGCTGGAGCCGGTCCAGCTCGGCTGTCTTGGCGGCGATCTGCCGAAGGAGCATATCTTGGGTCATGCGCATATAATAACATGAAACGTTTGCTAAATACTAGCGATGCAAATTTGGGTGTGGCAAACGATAGGAGGCGATCTTGCAATTTGGTCCAATGCTATCGCATCGATAAAGTATCGGTATCTTTGGCTATTACTATGCGTAAGCCGCAGTTTGGTGCTCAGTTGAAGCCCACTTGTCATATTGGGGCCTTCTCCCAACACACTGCACTATCGAGACTCGACTGTAGGGGTCGTGCACGCATTATTGTAGACGTTCGTCCAGATCCAGTTGGTCTCCCTATCCTGCTAAAGCAGGCTGCGCAACTGCAAGGTGAGGCCGGCGGACGCGATTGGCGCCATCGGCATGGCGCCGGCTTTGAGCTGGTCGTAGGTGATGGTGGTGCATTCGACGGCGCGGCGGATCAGAAACCCGTCCAGCCGGTCGGGCAGGTTGCGGCGATTGAAGCGGTAGGACCATTCGCGCAAATAGCGCGGCAGGTGCTTGGCGCTGACGCCATGGTGGGTGCCGACGAGCCAGGCTTTGATCTTGCTGAACAGGGTATGGATGATCGGAAAGAAGACGGCAGCATTGCGCTGTCGTGCTGGACCAACGGCGTGTGCTTCAAATACTCGCCGAGATCGGCGTCGCGGCCGCGATAGCCGGCAAATCCATCGGTCAGCAGGTGCGAATGGGCCGCAATATTGGTCTTGAGGCAGGTGCCGAGTTCGGCCCCGGTGGTGGTCGGCAACACCGCGATACGGGCGTCGCCAGCGACAAAGCCGTGCTGATGCTTGACCGCGTGGCCGTGCTTTCCGGTCTGGTTTTTCGCCGCCGGCACCTTCTCGACGGCGACGACGACCAGTCTGGACAGGGAGGCCGGTTGGATCGTTGACAATCGGCCAAATCATAAGTTTCGCAAGCTCTCTCCGGATGAATCCTTCGTCGCAGTCACAGCTAGCCAAAGCTATCCTACTCCTCTACTCCGCAGGAGTTGTCCGATGAGCTTCACCATGCTGCTGCTGTCCCCAGATGCCGACCCCTCATGGCCGGAGAAAATCAGGCAGGCCGTCCCGGGTGCTATCGCAAAGGCATTCGCCGATCCCGAAGACGCCCTCACCGAGATCGAGACTGCTGACGCGGCCTACGGGACCGTGCCGCCCGAATTGTTCGACCGGGCGAAGAAATTGCGCTGGATCTGCGCGTCCCGCGCCGGCCTCGGCGGCGCGTATTTTTACGATGCGCTGGTAAAGAGTGATGTCGTCGTCACCGGTATGCACGGCAGCTACAACGAGCATCTCTCCACTCACGCGGTGGCGTTTTTGCTCGCCTTTGCCCGGCGTTTCGACCACTACCTGCCTCAGAAGCGCTGGCAGAGAGGTCCGGGGATGGTCGATCTGCCAACGCAGACGGTGCTGATCGTCGGAGTCGGCGGCGCCGGCAGCGAGGCTAGCAAACAATGCGCAGCCTTCGGAATGCGGGTGCTCGGCATCGATCCTCGGGTGACCGAACCGCCCACCGGCATGACCGACCTGAGTGGCCCTGACCGGCTCGAGGAGCGGCTCGGCGAAGCCGATTTCGTCATCGTGACGACGCCGGAGACACCGGATACCCTGGGGATGTTCAATGCGAGGCTGTTCTCGCGAATGAAGCGCGGCGCCTACTTTATTAATATCGCCCGCGGCCGCTGCGTCGTCACTCAAGACCTGATTGTAGCCCTGCAGTCCGGCCAGCTCGCGGGCGCCGGACTGGATGTTGTCGACCCGGAGCCGTTGCCGAGCGACAGTCCGCTGTGGAAAATGCCCAACGTGCTGATTACGCCGCATATCGCAATCTTGGGTACCCCCTATCGTCAAAAATGGGAGGCGATCCTCCTCGAAAACTGCCGGCGCTTCGCCGCAGGACAGCCGTTGCTGAACGTCGTCGATAAGGAAAAATGGTACTGACTGCCGGGACTTATGCTCTCAGGACCCAGCCGATTTTTGGGAAACGCGTTTTGCCTGATCACATGGCGCCGGCGCCCATCTGGGCTAGATGCCGGGCGCAAATACGCAAGGAGATAGGAGGAGACGGCAAAACCGGGGTGCCGCGAGGAGATTGTGACCGTCCGCCGCCCCGTTAGGCGCACAGGAGATTGATTTGCCCCAGGGCCGCATGCAAGACTAATCACACTTAGTGCATCTGCCTAGCCCGATCAATGCATGAGAAAAATACATTGGGATGACGTTGTTTAAGGTGCTCGGGTTTGGTTGTGATTGGCGGCTGCGGACACGAGGGATCGATGCCGCTGCGGCGGGTTTGTCTGAGTTCGGGTCGGCGCTGGAGGTTGAGAGGGGAGCGGGCGAGTTCGGGGCATCATGCCCCGGCTTTCAGGTGACGAGGTGCGGCAGGCGGTCGAGGAGCATGGCAAAGATTGCCTGATCGGGGGCGCTCGACGGCAGATGGATTTTGAGTTGGGTTTTCAGCTCGACGATGCGGGCGGCGAGTTTGACCAGGCGCAACCGCAAGGTATTAAACTGCATGACCCGCCAAGTCGAACGTTTGGGCATGACGCGGCGCATCGACCACAAAGAGCCCCGTTGGCGGCCAGGCCGAAGAGCCAATCGACCCGGTTTGCTCGGCACCAGTCAAACATCCAGGGCTGCGTAATGACTGTCGTGGGCCTTCAGCCCACGGGCTTGACCCGTGGGGCGCAGCAGAATTTCGACCCGCGGCCAGTGGGCGCGGATGGCACCGACGAGGCGGCGGACAAAGCCGCTAATCTCCGCCCCGCTCGGCCGCTTGCCCAGCCGCAACAGCGCGGTGACAAAACGGCCTTCCCCGTCGAACACGACAATCAGCTGAAACCCGTAATCGTCATAATGGGCGTTGAACAGACGCAGTTGCTGATCGCCATGCACCCGGTCGAACGTGTCGTCGAGGTCGAGCACGATGCGCTTCGGCACCGCCCGGAACGAGCCGCAATACGGTTTGACCAGCGCCCGGTCAAGGCGCAGCAACGCCCGCGTATCGGGCAGGTTTTCCAGCCGCGAGAGCGTCGATTGCGAGCACAAATCGTCACCCGAGGGCAGACGATCGAGGGCCAACTTGAACATCGGATCGCTGCGCAATGCGTCGGCGTCATTGCCATCCTCGTAGCCGGCGGCAATCATCAGCATCCGAAAGCGGATGATCTCGGCCAGGCGATGCACAACCTTCTCCGGCCTCCGCGGGTCCTTCAAGCAGGCCGCGAAGCGATCGGCTAGACCGAGCCGGCGCTCAATCTCGCGCAAGGCCAACAAACCGCCTTCTGAGGACAGCCGGCCGCCGTCAAAACGGGCGACGACAGCCTTGCCTTGCACCGGTGACAGACCAGCAAGAAACGGCGTAGCATCAACCATGGCGGGTGCAGCTCCGGTTGATCCGAGAGTTCGGACTCTCAACCGAAACCCTACATCCAATCAACATATTGTGCTACGCCCGCCGACCCTCGTGCATAATCCGGGCTAGAGTTCCACAATTCACTCGCTCACTTCATACGCGGCTTCAACTCTGTACATAAGTTTGTACGCGCGCCTAATCCCTCGCTCCCCAACAGGATATCCCATTCCAAATTCTTGATGCTCTGTTCTATGACCAAGAACCCCGAAATCTCGGCGGCCAGAATCAACCAGCTCAGAGCAGGGCACTCTTATGCATTGAGTGATCCCTTTTACGGTATTATTTTACCATAGGCCCGATGCAGTTTGCAGCAGTCATCGTTCCTGAGGTCGTAGCGTTCTATAAAGGGCCTAACTCGCGACAGGCTGTTTTTCTCTCGCCTGCAGCGCGGCAAGCGCCTCCGGGGTGTCGATGTCGACGAGGATCGCGTCGTCGTCCATTTCGACTTCGGCGACGAGCTCGGCATGCTCGCCGATCAGGTGCCGTGCGCCGACATCGCCGGCGATTTGCGCCATCTCAGAAAAGAAGCGCTTGGCCCATAGTACCGGATTGCCGCGCTTGCCGCGCCGCGTCGGCACGACAATGGCTCGCCCTTCGAGCGGATTAAACGCAGCGATCAAGCGGTCGAGGTGGCGGCCGGAGACCAGCGGCATGTCGCCGAGGCAGACCAGCACGCCGTCGAGATCGGCCGGCAATGCGGCAAGCCCGCATTTGAGCGAGGTCGACAGGCCCGCGGCAAAATCGGGATTGCGCACCCGCTCGACCGGCAGGCGCCCGAGCGCCGCATCGATCTCATCGGCGCGATTGCCGAGCACAGCCACGATCGGCCGGGCTCGCGAGGCCAGCAGGCGCCGCGCAACCCGCACCACCATCGGGACGCCCTCAATCTCGGTCAGCAATTTGTTCGGACCGCCCATCCGCCGCGACTGACCGGCAGCGAGCAACAAAGCGCCGATGCGCGGACCCGGCGGTCTTTCCTTTGCCTTTTCCGAGGGCGGCTTGGCTTCGGCTCGGGGGAGCGGCCGCGACGGGATCTCAGCCAATAGCCCACCGCTGCCCATCCGCATGATCTCTTCGGGACCAACCGGCAATCCGGCAACCAGCCGCTCCAACACCCAATCGAAACCATTGACCTTGGGCGAGCGAGCACAGCCGGGCAGCCCGAGCACCACGCGCTCATCGATATGGCCGAGCAGCAACAGGTTTCCGGGATCGACCGGCATGCCGAAATGGTCGACCCGTCCTCCGGCGGCCTCGATCGCCGCCGGGATCACATCGCGCCGGTCAAGGATCGCCGAGGCACCATGGATCAACAGAAGGTCGATACCGTGCGTGAAGGCCTCGCCGATCGTGCCCGCCAGCTCAGCCGTCACATGCGCGCAGCGCGTCTCGCAAACAAGCTTGCAACCGAGCGACGACAGCCGCCCAAGCGTCACCTCTCTGGTCTTGTTGAGAATGCTCTCCTTGAGACCCGGGAGCCGGGTTTGGATCAGCCCGACCGATAGGGGCCGAAATGCTGCCACCCGCAGCAGCGGACCCCCGACGATCGCCGCCCTGGCGCATTCCGTGACCGCGCGCTCGGACGCGGCAAACGGGATGATCTTGATTGTCGCGACCATCTGACGCGGCTCGACGACAGCGAAAGGCGGCAAAGTGCCCAGCGTGACTGCTTCGTCGACAAGGTTGAGCCGATCGACGCGCTCTCGGTCGAAGACCAGCACGCCCTTGGCTTCGGCGTGAAGATTGACCCGCCCGGTGAAGGGCGGGGCCGCCGAGATGCCGGGACCAATGGCCGCGGCCGCTACTCGCTCCGCCGCCGCGTCCTCGCCGACATCGCCGGGTTCGAGCCGAGCGACGGTGATGCTAGATAGACCGGTCTCGGCGATCAGCCCCAAATCGGCGACCGATAGCACGCGACCCTTTTTCAACGCCGCCGCGCCAAGCTTCAGACTATGGGCGAGAATGCCCCCTTCTGCCTCGGCGACCGGAACCTCGCCGAATTTCATGCCGCCTCCGCGACCTTGCCCTGCCGCAACACTTGGATGATCTGGGCGACAATCGAAGTCGCGACCTCAGCCGGTGACACGGCGCCGATCGCGAGACCGACCGGTCCATGGATGCGGGCGAGATCGGCCTCGGTAAAGCCCATCTCCTTGAGCCGAGAGCAGCGTGCCGTGTGGGTGCGGCGCGACCCGAGGGCGCCGATATAAAAGCAATCCAAACGCAATGCCACGGCCAAGGCCGGATCATCGAGCTTCGGGTCATGGGTCAGGGTTACAACCGCCGAGCGCTGATCGGGTTTCAGCCGCTCCAGCGCCTCATCCGGCCATTCCTGGCTCAATTCGACATTGGGAAAGCGAGCCTCCGTAGCAAATGACCCGCGCGGGTCGACAACCGTTACCGCAAAATCAGCAAGGCTCAGCATCTGCACGAGCGGCTGCGCAATGTGCACGGCGCCCACCACAAAACACCGCCGCGGCGAACTGAATACCTCGACAAAGACGCGGCCGGCGCGCGTCTCGATCGTCCGGTTGTGGTCGGCTTGCAGCGCATCGCGCACGGCATCAAGAGTCGTTTCATCGAGCTCCAGATCACCGTCGCGCGAGCCGTTGTCGATCAGAACTTGCCGCCCGGTTGCAAGATCGGTTGCGAGGGCGATCGACCGGTGCTCGCGCCCGGCCGCAACCACGCGGTCGAGGATGCGGCCCTTCATTCGACGCGCTCGACAAAAATCTGGATTTTGCCGCCACAAGCGAGGCCCACTTCCCAAGCTTGGTCGTCGGTAATGCCAAAATCCAACAACCGCGGCTTGCCATCGCGAATAACGGCGCGCGCTTCTTCGACAACAGCGCCTTCGACGCAGCCGCCCGACACCGAGCCGACCATCGCACCCGTGTCGTCGACCGCGAGCTTGGCGCCAACCGGGCGAGGCGACGAGCCCCAAGTGGTGACGACGGTCGCCAGAGCGACCCCCGCTCCCGCCTCGCGCCAGCGCGCGGCTTGTTCCAGAATCTCTGCCGTATCGCTCATGCCGCCCTCTCCTGGTAGTGGCGCAAGACCGGCGGGGCCGGGCCGCGGCGCGACGGCGCCTCGCTCAGCACCTCGATCAATTCTTCAAGGCTCTCGAGATTGTGCACCGGCCGAAACTCGTCGACATAGGGCATCATCGCCCGCATCCCCAGTGATTTTGGCTCGAACCCCTCGTAGCGCAACAGCGGGTTGAGCCAGACGAGCCGGCGGCAGGAACGGTTCAGCCGATCCATTTCGCGCGCCAATCCGGCGCCGGCGTCACGGTCGAGCCCATCGGTCATTAACAGGACGACAGCGCCCTGGCCGAGCAGGCGACGCGACCAGAGCCGGTTGAACTCGGCGATCGAATGGCCGATCCGGGTTCCACCCGACCAGTCGGCAACCGCCTCGCCAACCCGCTCCAAAGCCACATCGACGTCGCGAAAGCGCAGATAGCGGGTGATGTTGGTCAGCCGGGTCCCGAAGACAAAGGTATAAACCCGGTCGCGGTCGTTGGTGACCGTATGCATGAAATGCAAAAAGATGCGGCTGTAGCGACTCATCGAGCCCGAGATGTCGCACAAAATGACGAGTGGCGGAGGGCGGCGCCGTCGGCTTTTCCGCTTCAACTCGATCAGCCCGCCGGAACGCAGTGCAGCGCGCAAGGTCGCTCGCAAATCGGCGCGCGCGCCGCGCCGATCGGGGGCGAAGCGCCGCGTCGGAACATCCTGAACCGGCAGGCGTAACCGGGCGATCGCCGCCTTCGCGCGCGCCAGTTCCTCGAGAGACATCTTCTCGAAATCCATACGGCGCAATTGCTCGCGATCGGAGAACGTCATGACCGCATTGATCTCGCTCTCGACCTCCTCGGGCTCGCCTTGTGCTTTGTCGCGACCGGGATGCAGCGCTTCGGCAAGCCGCCGTGCCATCTCGGCGCCGCGATCCTCCTCACTCTCGACCCGCAACTCGGGCAACACCAGCGCCATCATTTTTTTCAAAAGATCGGGATTCCGCCAAAAGATGTGGAACGCCTGGTCGAAGATCAGCCGCTGGTCCGGCCGGTTGACGAACACCGCATGCAATGTCCAGTAGAAGTCGCGGCGGTCGGTGATGCCGACGACCCGAACCGCTTGCACCGCATCGATGACCTTACCCGGTCCGACCGGCAGCCCTGCCGCGCGCAAGGTGCGGGCGAAATGCATCATATTGGCAAGCAGCCGGCCGCCGGCTGCCGATTGCCCCTCACCCTCCCGCTGTCGCGGGTCTCTCCCTCTCCCCGTTTGCGGGGAGAGGGGCGGGGAGAGGGGCCGATCGGCCAAGGTGCGCACCATGTTCAGGCCGCTGCAGCCGCCTCGGCCTTGATCTGATCGAGCAGGCGCGCGGCCTCGCTGCCCTGGATGCGGGCGATGTCGTCCTGATATTTCAGCAACACGCCCAAAGTGTCGTTGATCGCCTGCGGCGTCAGTTCGAGCACATCCAATTGCATCAGCGCCTCGGTCCAGTCGATGGTCTCGGCGATACCAGGCAATTTGAAGAGATCCATGCCACGCAGCTTTTGGACAAACCCAACGACTTGGCGCGACAGATGCTCGGCGGCACCGGGCGCCTTGCGCTTCAATATTTCCATTTCTCGGACCGCGGTCGGGTAATCGACCCAATAATAAAAGCAGCGTCGCTTCAGAGCATCGTGGATCTCGCGTGTTCGGTTTGAGGTGATGATAACGATCGGCGGATGTTCGGCGCGGATCGTGCCGATTTCCGGGATCGTTACCTGATAGTCCGATAGGATCTCGAGAAGAAAAGCCTCGAACGGTTCATCGGTGCGGTCGAGCTCATCGATCAGCAACACCGGCGCGCCGGAGATGTCCGGCTCCAAGGCCTGTAACAACGGGCGCTTGATCAGAAACCGGTCGGAAAAAATTGTGCTCTCGATTTCGCCACGGTCTTCCTCAGCCGCCTCAGCGAGCCGGATTTCGATCATCTGCCGGGCATAATCCCACTCATATACCGCCGAAGCGACGTCGAGCCCCTCATAACATTGCAACCGGATCAGCCGGCGCCGCAATGCGGTCGCGAGGACCTTGGCAATTTCGGTTTTGCCGACGCCGGCCTCGCCTTCAAGAAACAGCGGCCGATTCAAATGCAACGCCAGATGGACCGCGGTCGCTAAGCTGCGATCGGCGATGTAATCGGCGCTGCCCAGCATCGCGAGCGTGGCATCGACGGTGGTGGGGAGTTTGATCGAGTTGACAACATCCATCGCGGCAGAATTCCGATCGCAACAAAATTCCCTCTCGCCAGCGGGAGAGGGCGGATAGCCGATGCGGGCCGGTAGCCGTACCGGTCCGCCACTGCAGTAAATTTAGGGGCTTCGACGGGCCGCCGCCACCCGACGGATTGACATACCTTACCTTTGATTAACCGCGCTCGGCGTCGGGGCGCTCGTATCGCTTGCTTCAGAAGTCATCTTGACGATTCCCGACGGTCCTCGCGCTCGCATGGTGTCGAGGCACATTTGGCTTAATGATAATTTTTTCGTTTGAGGGAGAAGATGACGTCACAGCACGCCTTTCTCACGGAGGGCGGTGAGGTCGGCGGCGGTGACGCCGAGGCGGCCAAAGATTTCGGCGTTATGCTGGCCGAGCTTGGGGGCGACGGTGCGCACACGGATCGCATCGTCGATCTTAATCGGGGTGCGAATATGCGGCACGTTGCCCAACTCCGTGTCGCTCACATATTGCACGAGCCCGCGATGACGAACCTGCGGGTCGGCGAACATCTGTGCGTAATTGTAAACGGGGCCGCACGGCACGCCGGCGGCTTCGAGCGCCGCAACCCAATGCTCGGTCGTGCCGGTCGCGAGCACGTCTTCCATAACAGCTTCAAGGGTGACGCGATTGGCCATGCGCTGCTGGTTTGTCGCAAAGCGCGGATCTTGGCACCATTCGGGATGGCCCAGCGCCGCCGCGCAGCGTTGCCATATCGCCTCTCCAGCCGCTCCGATCATCAGATAGCCGTCCTTGGTCTTCATGCGCTGATAGGGAGCGTTCTGACGATGACGCGAGCCTTGACGGGTCGGCTCTTGGTGGTCGGCGAGCCATTGCGCCGAGGTCCATGAACTGAAGCCGATCGCGGTCTCCAATAATGAGCATTGGACGAGCCGTCCCTTGCCGGTGCGCTCGCGCTCATAAAGTGCCGCGAGGATACCCTGCACGGCCCACATGCCGGTGCCGAGATCGCAGATCGGCAGACCGACCGAGGTCGGCGGGCCATCCGGCTCTCCGGTCACGTGCATGATGCCGCCCATCCCTTGCGCGATCAGGTCGAAGCCGCCGCGCCCGGCAGAGGGTCCGTCATAGCCGAGCCCTGAGAGCTGGGCATAAATCAGCTGCGGGTTGACCTGACTCAGATCCTCATAGCCTAGCCCGGCGCGCGGCATCACATTCGGGCGGTAATTCTCGACCAGCACGTCGACGCGCTCGACGAGGCGCAGAAACAACGCCTTGCCCTCGGGCGCCTTGTAATCGAGGGTAATGCCCTTTTTGTTGCGATTGATGTAGCGGAAGTACGGATTGCGCTCGCTGCCGTCGCCCCAGGCGCGCACCAAATCCCCTCTGCCCGGGCGTTCGAGCTTTATGACCTCGGCCCCCATATCGGCGAGGATCATCGTGCAGAAGGGTCCCGCCATGTGCTCGGTCAGATCGAGCACCTTTACATCTGCGAGCGGGCCGCGATCGGAATCACTCATCGCCGTTTCTCCTTCGTCTTACCAGCGAAGGCTTGACCTGCGCCGGGATGACGAATGTGTGCTCAGCCCTTGAGCAACTCGATCGTTGGCAGGCGATAGCGGTCTTGTGGGTCGTCCCAGCCCTTGAAATTGGGCGGGCGCTTTTCGGCAAAAGCGGCGCGCGACTCGATCAGATCGCTTTTGGCGCCGTGTTCGCGCAGCGTCACCGCAAGGCTCTGCTGCTCGGGCGAAGGTGTCGGGCGCATCTGGCGCATCATATGAACGGTGTTGACCCGCGAGGCGGGCGGCAAGGTCAGCAAATGCTCAGCCATCGCGATCGCACTCGGGATCAGCTGATCGGGATCGACGAGGCGGTTTAAAAACCCGATCTCATAAAACCGCTCGGCCGTGAAGCGAAAGCCCAGCGCCATCTCCATCGCGATCGGATAGGGCAGATTGGCGATATGCCCGTGATTGTAGCCGCCTAATAGCCAGCGCTTTGCCTCCGAGACCTCGAACACCGCCCCCTTTGCCGCAACCCGCAGATCGGTACGCTCGACCAGCATAAAGCCGCCGCCCATTGCATAGCCGTTGACCGCGGCGATAACCGGCTTTTCGAGCGCGCCGGTCATGAACGGGTCTTCGATGTCGGGCCGTCTGCCGCCCGGCTGCCCGGCAGCAAGCGATTCCTTCATGTCCTCGCCAGCGCAAAAGGCGCGGCCGGCGCCGGTAAAGATCGCGACCTCCAGATCGTTTGAACGGCGAAATTCGGTCCAGGTCTCGGCGAGGCGGGTGCGCATCTCGTGACTGAGCGCGTTGAGCCGCTCCGGCCGGTTCATCCGCACGATGAGGATCTGTCCGTGACGCTCGGTCTCGACAACGGCCATCGGTTTGTTCCTTCTCCAATCGCGTGACGCTGCGGGCCCGGCAAGGCTACCATCGCTGCCCCGCCGTCCGCGAGGAGTTCCGCAAAGATGGGTCAACAGATCGAAAGACTGGCGCAATTCGTCGCCGAGGCACGGTGGGAGGATGTGCCTGAGCCGGTGCGCAACCATGCAAAGCTGGTGCTGCTCGACACCCTCGGCGTGATCCTGGCGGGCTCACTGCGGCCGGAAGTGGCGGCGCTGCGCCAGCAAATGGCGGCGGGTGCAACCGGCAGCGGCGCCACGGTCTATGCACCAGGCTGGCCCGAAGCCGATCCGCGCACCGCGGCCTTGCTGAACGGCATTGCCGGGCGCTCGATCGAATTGTGCGAGGGGCTGCGGTTTGTGTCGGGCCAGGCGGCGATGCAGGTCTTGCCTGGGGTGCTCGCGGTCGGCGAACACGCCGGCCGTTCGGGCCGCGACATATTGACGGCTTTGGTGCTCGGCTACGATGTCGTCGCGCGCATCGCCGGCGGGTTCACGCCGCGGCCATTGGCACATCAAAACGGGCAAGTGTCGTTACTGGCAGCGGCCGCCGCCGGGGCCAGACTGCGCGGGCTCGATGCCGCCGGGATCAGCCTTTCGATGCGCATCGCCACGGTGCTGATGCTGACGCCGAGCTATACCAATGCAGTTGCCGGCGCCACCGCGCTCAATATCGCCGGCGGCATGAGCGGGTTTGCCGCAGCCTTCGCGCCGGAACTGGCATTAGCCGGCTTCACCGCCCAGACCGATGCGGTCGAGGAGGCGCTGACCAACCTCATCGGCGATGGATTTAGCCCCGATCGGGTATTGGACGAGCTGGGCTCGGTCTGGCACATCACCCGCAATTATTTCCGGCTTTACGCGTGCTGCAATCCGATCCACCCGGCACTCGATTGCCTCTCGGCGGCATTGCAGGAACTGCGGCCGCGTCCCGCAGAAATCGAGCGCATCGAGGTTGCAACCTATCGCTTTGCCGCAGTCATGCGGAACCCGGCGCCCCCAAATTATTTCGCCTCGAAATATTCGCTGCCGCATGCGGCAGCGGTGATGGCGGTGCGCGGCAGTGCCGGCTTTGTAGCACTCGACGATACCGCATTGCAGGACCCGGTTATTGCGGCATTGCGGACGCGCGTGCATGTCAGTGAGGACCCGGCGATGAGCGCAGTGGCGCCGCGACTGCGCCCGGCGCGCGTTACCCTGACCTTGGCCGACGGGCGCCAGGTCACGCATTCCCGCGACAGCCATCGCGGCGACTTCCAGGACCCGTTCAGCGAGGCGGAGACTCCGCGGCAAATTCCGCGAATTGGCCGGGGTTGTGCTGAGTGCCGAAGGTGCCTCGGCAGTCGAGCGCGCCCTCGATCATTGCGAGGAATGGCGGGACGTCCGCGAACTGACCACATTGCTGCGCCAATATGGCCGCGCGTGAGATTATTATTCCGGGATGGCAGGCGCGGAAGCCAGGAACGCCCGCATTACTTATTTCTGTCCATCTCGATACCCATGTCTGCACGCAACCCCCGGCGGTCGGTGACCGATCGCGGCGACAAAGGAGAACTGGAGAGTGACTGCATTGCCATCCGATTCGGAAATTTTGGAACATCACTATCGCTATGAGCTGGACATGCTTGCCAACACCTATCGATTGCTTGATGATTTACGAATTCAGCAGAATGCGTTAATCGAGTCTTTCTGTATACGCGCTCGTAATTTGGTTGAATTTTTCTGCAAAAAAGATAAAGGTGGAAAATATACGGAAGAGAGCTACGTGCCATTTGGTAGTAATAAACCTCAAATTGACAAGCTCAACATTCTTATAAATCAACAGATATCTCATTTGGATGTTAAGAAACGAACCGTTGATGACGGTGAAAAACTCTCTGGTAAGGAATTCTCTGAATTAATTACGATTATCAGCGCAGAAACGATTGAATTTCGGAAACATCTTAAACCATCCTATCGGGGAATGAGCATAGAGGTAATCATGCAGCAGCAGATTCCGCGTGGTCCGTCGGCATTGGCTCAAAATCTCCCTACTTCAGCACCGACAGCCCCATTCGCATCAACCACAACGACACCAACAGCCCTCGTCCTCCCGCGCAATAGGATTGCTGAGTGAGGGACACCGCTCCACCACTACAAGTTCAATAGCGCGGCCATGACGCGCTCTCGGGTTAAGGGCAGGTCGCGCAGCCTCGCACCGAGCGCCATGTGCCACGGCGTTGCCGATGGCGGCGACAGTCGGGCCGCCCGCCGCCTCGCCGACGCCGAGCGGCGGCAGATCGGCAGCCGCACCCACAAGCTCGACCGTGACCTCGGGCACTTCGGTGAAGCGCAGTACCGGGTAGCCCTCCCAATCGCGCGAGCTGATCCCGACGGTGTCGAGCCGCACGCCTTCCTTTAGCGCCCAGCTCGCGGCCTGGAGGATGCCGCCTTCGAGCTGGTTGATCGCCCCATCGGGGTTGATCACGAGCCCGGCATCGCAAGCGCACCACACCCGCGTCAGGCGTACCTGTTCGTCGACCTCGACTTCGGCGACGACCGCAGCATAGGCGGCCATGTTTTTGTAACGGGCGAAGCCGATCCCACGGCCCTGGCCGGTGCCGGACGGCAACGCCGTCTGCCAGCCGCTGATCCGCGCCGCATGCTCAACCACGGCCCGGGCGCGTGCGTCGGGCAACACCGAAAGCCGGTAGGCGACCGGGTCCTCTCCGGAGCGCTCGGCCAACTCGTCGATCGCGGACTCGATCGCGAAGACGTTGAGTGTGGCGCCGAGACCGCGCAACGACGAGGTGCGCACCGGCGTCTCGGGGATCAAATGATGGACGATGCGCTTGGCCGCAAAGCCGTAAAGCGGCTCGCCATTGCGCGTGCCCGCACCGGGCGGGTTTGACAACTCGGTGGCAGGGGGTGCGGGCGGCGGGTCGGGCAGCGCCTCGGCCGCCAGCAGATTGCCACCGCCGCCCGGCCGGCTGCTGTGCCGGCCGCTCCAGATCTCGGTCGTCCAGTCGGCCGGCCGGCCGGCCTCATCGAGGGCGGCTCGCGCGGTCACGACCATCGCCGGGCTGACCGGCTCGAAGCCGAACTCCTCTTCGCGCCGCCAGCGCACTCGGACCGGCTTGCCCGAGGTCTGCATCGCGATGACCGCGGCATCGGTCGCGGCATCGTCGGCGCCGTTGTGGCCGTAGCAGCCCGGCCCCTGCACATGTCTGACCGAGATCATCGCCGGGTCGAGCTTTAGGGTGCGGGCGAGCGCATCGCGCAGCGGGAACACTCCTTGCGAATGCGTCCACACTTCGAGCCGCCCATCCCGATAAAGCGCCACCCCGCAGGACGGGGCCACCGAGGCATGCGCGATATGCATGCGCGTATAAGTCGCCTCGTACCGGTTTGCTGCCGGGGTCGGCGCCGGCGACGGCGGGGCGCCGACGACGCGATCGATCGCGGGCTGCTGCAAAAGCCAGCGCGCCTCTTCCTGAAACGGGTTGATCGGGTCGAGGCCGTCCCAGGCGACATGGCTCGACGCCACCGCCGCAACCGCTTCGACGACGGTTTCGTCGGGGCCGGTTATCGCGAGAAAATTGCCGTTGCGGATGATCTCGATCGGCCCCTTCGCCGTCCGCCTCAAAGCGGCTTCGTCAACAGCTTTTAGCGTTGCGCCGCGCCGCGGTTGGCGCACAACGCGCGCGTGCAGCATGCCGTCGAGCGCCATGTCGTGCAAAAAGATCGGTTCGCCAAACACTTTGGCAGCGAGGTCGACGCGCGGCGCGTTGGTCCCGACGATGCGCCTGGGTCCCGATGTCCTGGTTGATGCAGCCCCCCGGGCGGGGCGTGCGAGATCGACCGCCGCGGCAAGCGACCAGTAGTCATGTCCGGTAGGCTCGCCGCGATGAGTGATGGCGCCGTCTTCGACCGCGAGATCGGCGCGCGAATAACCAAGGGCCGCCGCGGCGTGGTCGAGAAAGGCCGCGCGCACCTCGGCGCAGGCCAGGCGCAACGCGACGCCGCCGAATTGGATCGATTGGCTGCCCGCGGTGTAGCCCTCATTCGGGGTCAAATCGGTGTCGCCGGAGCGCAGCAAGATACGCTCGAGCCTCACCCCAAGCTCCTCGGCCGCGATCTGGCGCATCGCAGTCAAGACCCCTTGCCCGATCTCGACCCGGCCAGTCGAGACCGTCACGCGGCCCGGCTCGCCAAACCCGACCCAGCGATCAAGCCGAGGGTTCGCGGCAAGCAGCGGCGGCAATCCGGGTGCGGCGGCGCTCACCGCGCACCTCCTTCCTCGCGCATACGTTCTGCAGCACGCGCTACAGCGCGCAGGATGCGGTTGTGGCTGCCACAGCGGCAGATGTTGTCGTCCAGCGCCTCAGCGATCTCGCGCCGCGACGGCGCCGGGTTGCGGTCGAGCAAGGCTTTTGCCGAGATCAGGATGCCGGGGAGGCAATAGCCGCACTGGCCCGCCTGCTCGTCGAGAAAGGCTTGCTGCAGCGGATGCGGGCGTTCGGGCGTGCCGAGCCCTTCGATGGTCAGGATTTGCTTGCCGGTCAGCGTCGATAAGGCCTTGCCGCAAGATTTCTCGGGCCGACCATCGACGAGCACCATGCAGCAGCCGCATTGTTCGAGGCCGCAACCGAATTTCGTTCCGAAGAGGCCGAGACGATTGCGCAAGATATCGAGGAGCGGGGTATCGGCATCCGCGCTGACGCTGACCTCGCGTCCGTTCACGATCAGATCGACTGTTGGCATTCCTGTCTCGCCGGCGGCCGGAAAAACAGGACTATATCAGCTGCGGCGGCTGCGGGAATGCTCTGACGCTTTTGCGGCGGTATGGTTCCTTCGTGCCGCCGATAGGCCGTTTCCGAAGATGGGGCGGCAGGATCGGCCGCCGCCCTGGTTTGCTAATCAGCTCTGCCTGACCTCGATTTTCTTTGGTTGTCTCTGGGCTTCTGCGGTTTTCGGCATCTCGATCGTCAGCACACCTTTTGAGAAGTCGGCAGAGATCTTGTCACGATCGACACTCGCCGGCAGCTCGAAAGCCCGCTGAAACGAGCCATAGGCGCGTTCCGAGAAATGATAGTTCTTGTCCTTTTGCTCGCTCTCCTGGCGTTTCTCGCCCTTGAGCACCAGCATGTCGCCGGAAATCGTCAACTCGACATCCTTGGCGTCGAGACCAGGCAATTCCGCAGTGATTTTGTACGATTTTTCGTCTTCGCTCATATCGATCGCCGGCACACCAAAGCTGAAAGAGCTCTGCCGCATCGCCGGTCCCATGTCGAACATCCGCCGCAAAGAGGGCAAGCCGAAGCTGCCCGAGAAGCGATCGAACAGCCTATCCATCTCGCCGCGGAAGGACTGCCATACATCCGGGACCGCAGGGGTCGTCCCTTGCGATACCGGTTGCGATGACCTTTTGACTTCGACTGGTGCATCCGCCATCACTGTCTCCATCGATGCTTACATTAAAGATGGGCATATGGCCCGGCGGAGAGGCTAACCTCCACCCGCCGACCGGCCATTGATCCAGCGCAATAGAACGCTTCGGCGGTGCAGAGGTTGCCGTTATCGTGATTGCCCGTCGCGTGGCTCATCAAGTTCGAGCCACATCGCGTTCAACACCGCAAACGAGCAGGCAAGGCCGAGGCCGAGGACCCACGAGAAATACCACATCGAAAAGATGCTCCTTTAATAGAGCGCGTGTTCGTCGCGCCTGATCGCCTCCGCCGTCACCGGGCCGCGCATGACGCGAAATATCCAGCCGGTGTAGAAAATGACGATCGGCAGGAAGACCAAGGTCGCGATCAGCATGATGAACAGGGTCGTCTGACTGCTCGAAGCGTCCCACACCGTCAGGCTGCTGCGCGGGTCGAGCGATGACGGCAGCAGGAACGGAAAGAGGCTGAAGCCTGCGGTCGCGATAATGCCGGCAACACCGCAACCGCTGGCGACAAAGGCGGCGAGCCGCCGTTCCGCCCGCAGCAGGAACCAGGCCAGCGCGGCGCCGAGATAGGCGAGTGTGGGTGCGGCGATCGTCGCGGGATAAGCGCGGTAATTCGCGAGCCAGGCGCCGGCGGTCTCTACGACGCTCTTGTTCAGCGGGTTCGACGGTGCGGCCGGATCAATGCCGCCGCGAATGACATAGCCGTTAATGCCGTGAGCCAGCCACAAACCGGCCAGCGAAAACAGCACGATCACGGCGAGGGCGGCCCAGGATGCGGCCCATTGTGCGCGCCGCGCCAAGGCGCCCTCGGTTTTGTAGGCGAGCCAGGCGCCGCCATGCATCGCCAGCATCGCAACGCTGACGATGCCGCACAGCAATGCCCAGGGATTGAGCAGCCCCAACAAACCGCCTTGGTAAGTGACGCGCAGCGTGTCGTCGAAGCGGAACGGCACGCCGAGGAACAGGTTGCCGAACGCAACCCCAAAGACCAGTGCCGGAACAACCCCCGAGACAAAGAACGCCCAGTCCCAGATCTTCCGCCAATTCGCGATCTTCAAGCTTGCTGCGAAAGGTAAAGGCGACCGGCCGCAATATCAGCGCCGCCAGCACCAGAAACATCGCCAGGTAAAACCCGGAAAACGACACGGCGTAGAGCGGCGGCCATGCGGCGAACGCCGCACCCCCGCCGAGGATAAACCAGACTTGGTTGCCCTCCCAGACCGGGCCGATCGCGTTCAGCAGCATGCGCTTTTCGATGTCGGTCCGAGCGACAAAGGGCTGCAGCAGAGCGGCGCCGATGTCGAAACCGTCCGTGACCGCAAAACCGATCAGCAGCACGCCAAGAAACGCCCACCACACGAGGCGCAGGATTGCATAGTCGATCGGGATCATCGGCGTCCTCCTCAATCCTCGCCGGCCGCGGCGACGACCCGCCGCTGTCCAATGACGGCGGGCGCCTCGGGGCCGAGCCGTATGTATTTAACCATCAGGTACATCTCGACGATTGCGAGGGTGCTGTAGAACAGCACAAATCCGCTAAGGCTGAACCAGACGTTGCCAGCGGGCTCGTTAGAGGCGGCAAGAAACGTCGGGAGCACGCCGTCGATAATCCAAGGCTGCCGGCCATACTCGGCGACGATCCACCCCAGTTCGGCGGCGAGCCAGGGCAAGGGGAGGCTCCATAATACCAGTCTGCAGGAACCAGCGCCGCTCGAGATCGCGCCGGCACGACAAATAAAAGGCGAATGCGAACAGCAGGATGAAATAGAAGCCAAAGCCGACCATAAAGCGGAACACCCAAAACAAGACCGGAACATCGGGCACGGTGCTCAGTGCCGCCTCTTGGATCTGGGCGTCGGTTGCGTTTTCGATATCCGGGCGGATGCGCTTCAACAATAGCGCATAACCGAGGTCACCGACCGCCGATTCCATCTGCGGCGGCACCGTCGTCGCCTGAGCCGCTCGCAGTTGCGAGAGCTCCTTATAGCCGACGAGACCGTTGCGGATGCGCTCTTCGGCTTCCGCCACAAGCTGATCGATGCCGGCGATGGGCTGGTCGAGCGAGCGCGTGGCAATCAGACCCATCACCCACGGCACCCTGATCGCAAAATGGGTCGTGTGAGTTCTCAGATCGGGAAGGCCAAACAACGTGAAGCTCGCCGGCGGCGACTGGGTCTCCCACATCGCCTCGATCGCGGCGATTTTCATCTTTTGGTTGATGTCGACCATGTAACCGCTCTCGTCGCCAAGCACGACGACAGACAACGCGGAGGCGAGCCCAAAGCTCGCGGCGACCGTCATCGAGCGCCGGGCGAACGCCTTGTTCCGGCCGCGCAACAGGTAAAACGCGCTGACCGCCAATACGAACATCGAGCCGGTCACATAGCCGGCGCTGACCGTATGCACAAACTTTGCTTGGGCCACCGGATTGAACAGCACGTCATAGAACGAGGCGACTTCCATGCGCATCGTCGCCGGATTGAACCGGGCGCCGACCGGATACTGCATCCAGGCATTGGCGATCAGGATCCACAGAGCGGAAAGGTTGCTGCCGATCGCGACGAGCCAAGTCACGACTAAATGGCCGACCCGGCTCAACCGGTCCCAACCAAAGAAAAACAGACCGATAAAGCTCGCTTCGAGAAAAAATGCCATCAGGCCTTCGATCGCGAGCGGGGCGCCAAAGATGTCGCCCACGTAATGCGCATAATAGGCCCAGTTGGTGCCAAACTGGAATTCCATCGTAATCCCGGTGGCAACCCCCATCGCAAAGTTGATGCCGAATAAAATACCCCAGAACTTGGTCATTTCGCGCCAGATCGCGCGGCCGGTCATGACATAGACTGTCTCCATGATGGCGATCAGCAGCGACAGCCCGAGCGTCAACGGCACGAACAGAAAGTGATAAAGGGCGGTCAGCGCGAACTGCAGGCGCGACAGGTCGACGACATCGATGGACGGCATGTCAATGCTTTCCCTGGGTTTGCGCCGGCTGACCGAAGAGCGCTGCGATCTGGGCGGGGGTAACCTGGGCGCGATGGCCCGGCCCGAAGAACACGACGTACAAAACGGCAAGCGCGAGCATCTTGAACAGTAGCGCCCAGGCAATCTCTCGGCGCAGCCCGTGACTGCGCGATGCGGTCGAGAAAGTACGGTTGAAGGCCATCCGGCAGATCCACGGCAATAAACGCGAAAAGCACCCGGTTCCGCGACACGGAACGACGGGGCTATTCAGACGCCATGGGTGCCGTCGTGACTTTGATCCAGATCAAATAAAATCGTGATGACGACGGCGAAATCAGCGCCGCTGTGGCAAGCGGTCTGTTCAGGGCCTTGGCCTTGCCGCGGATCATTTTTCACCTTTCGGGCGGCAGCCGCCGCCTCGCCGCCCGGAGCACCGGTTATAGGCGCTCCCACAGACCGGTTTCCTCGTTGAGCCGGTCGAGTTCGAGACCGCTGAAATCGAACCTTGACACAATGCCGACCATCTTGCCGTCCTCAACGACCGGAACGTGACGGTAGCGCCCATCTTCCATAAGCCGTAACGCCTCGATCGCCGTCATGTGCGGCGGTATCGAGGTCGGTTCGCGTGTCATCACCTCGTCGAGCCTGGTGCGGGCAGCGCTTTTGCCTTCGGCCAGCACGCGGTGGACCGCGTCCCGGCCGGTGAAGATGCCGAGAAGGCGATTGTCGTCCTCGGCTACGACCAGCACCGCACCGACGCGGCGATCGCGCATCCGACGGCACGCCTCGCGTACCGAAGCGGTTGGCGGCAGCATCAACGGATCCTGATGTCGCACGAGATCTGCCATTTTGCGCATCGTCATCGCCTCCGTCGGGAACGAGGCTGGTCGCCCTGGTCTTGTTGTTGCTCCCTGCCCTCGGCATAAGCACCGATCGATGAACAAACGCGACAACGCGTCATCGGCCCTCCCTCCCTCCTACTCTGGAAAGTGAACATGGCGTGTCGAGCAGGGTTCGTCGCATGATCTGGATCAATTCGACCCACCGTTGGGTTGGTTTGCGGCGCGCCCCTCTGGCACCGAGTCCGTCTACAAGATCTACGCCGAGAGCTTCAAGGACGAGGTTCATCTCGCCCGCATCGTCCGCGAAGCCCGGGTCGAACGTAGCGAACGCGCTCGCCTCGTAAGGGCGTGTCTCACTCGGACTGCCGCAAATCCGCGCTGAACTTTTATTCGCCCCAGACGAGGAACAGCCCGACATCGCCCGGCATGCCACCGGGGTAATCCAGGACCCGGGCGCCCAACCGAAACCCGTTGGGTCTCAGCTCGTGTTCCCAGCGCAGATACAATTCGGCAGCCTCGCCGCGCAAGGTGGTTGGCCAATTCGGCTCCATCGCGTTGATCGCCCGCCCGCGGTCGCTGCACAGCTGCGATGGAAAGCGCAGCAGCATCAACTCGGTTTGCCCGCGTTCGGCGGCCTGACGAGCGTTGTGCAGCATCGCCTGCCATGTTTCGTCGCCAATATGATGATCGATCAGCTCCTTGACCGCTTGCTGCCGGCGTTCGGCCGCGGCCCGGCGCTCCGCTTCGCGGTGCTGCACTTCGCCGCGCTGGTGATCGCGCACCAGGGCACGAAGATCCTCGGCTGGCAGGCGGGTCTCCCCGGCCACGGCCGGCGCACTGGTGGGGGGACCGTGATCGGCCGCGCCGCTCTGCCGATGCGCTTGATACGCGCGATCGACCCATGCAAAAAACCCGCCGCCATTCGTCTGCGATCGCGGTTGGGCCGAGCTCAGCTTCGCATCCGCCAGGGCCCGCAACAGGTCGGCGCGGCTGACAATTCCGACCATATGGCCGTCGCGCACGATCGGCACGCGCTTGATGCGATGGGCTGCGAGAAGACGCGCGATCTCTGCGATATCGGCATCTTCGCCGATCGAAACGATCGGCGACAGTCATAACGTCGCGGGCGCTGCGCTGCCGGGCCCGCAATTGGCCGAGGAATTCGGAGGAAAGGCTCTCGCCCTCGGCAAGCATCGCCAGCCACCAGTCGCGCCTTGCGGCCCGATCCGCACCGTTGCGGCCGATCAGGTCGCCCTCGCTGACCATGCCGATCGGCGCCCCGCTCGCATCGACCACCGGAACCGCGCTGATGCCATTGTCGAGCAAAAGCTTGGCAATCTCGTGGATTGGTGTGTCAGGGGTGACCGAAACCACCCGGGTTGTCATCACATCGCGTGCATTCATGCGTTTATCCGTCGCTGAGCATCGGTTAGAGAGCCTAACAACTGGCGGGGCGAACCGGGTTCGAGATTGAGTACACAATCGACCGAGCCGAACCTTGCTCTGCCTCGACAGCTCGCCCTTGAGCCGAGTTAGGGGCTGAGGCGAGATCAGTTTTCGCGCCCCGAGTAGCACGGACAAGAGCAAACTATGAATGATCTGGATCAATGCCCGCCGCGAGATTCGGGTGCTTTAGTGTCCATGGATTGCGAAGTGAGCCGGGTCTGCCATCGCTACGTGAAAACTCGGCTATGCCGGGGCTTTGGCGCGCCTCCGGGTGTTTGCAACAAGACAAACCGCCTCGCTCCGGAAAGGAGAGTAAATGCAGGTTCCGCTTCAAATCACGTTTCGCCACATGCCCAGCTCGGAGTTGCTCTCAGCGCTGATCCGCGAACGAGCCGAGGAGCTCGAGCGCTACTACGACAGGATCATCTCCTGTCGGGTCGCTGTCGAACTCCAGCACGCGAGACATCATAAGGGAAATCTGTTCCGGGTTCGGATCGACCTCACTGTCCCCGGAAAGGAGATCGTCGTTGGGTATGACCCTGCTGATCATGCGCACGAGGACGCCTATGTCGCAGCGCGCGATGCGTTCGATGCGATACGACGGCTGCTCGAAGATTATGTCCGCGAGCGGCGCGGTGAGGTGAAGCTGCATGCCGTCCCCGACCATGGCCGGATCGTGCGTCTGATCGCCGAGCAGGATTACGGCTTTATCGCGACCCCAGACGGCAGCGAGATCTATTTCCACCGCAACAGCGTCGCCAATGACGGGTTTGGGAAGCTTGCGGTGGGCGATGAGGTGCGCTTCGTGATGCAGGATACGGAGAGCGCCCGCGGTCCGCAGGCAAGCACGGTCGTTCCGCTCGGCAAGCGCCATCTCCCGCCGACGGAAGCGGTTCGCCGCTGATCCTTGCCAAATTGCGATAGGAGGTGCCGTGATGCCACAGCGTTCACGACCGGCAACCGCTGCCGAGGTGATTAAAATCGTCGGGCCGCTCGATGACGCGGTGGTGATGCGGATCGTTGCGACGGAGGCCACCGCGGCCGAAGTGCTCGAAGCATTCACCTGGGCGGCGGCAGACGATCAGATCGGCACCGAACTCGAACGGGCCCCGCGGGGGGCAGTCGCGCGGGTCTATGAAATCCTAAAGCAGGAGGAACTGGACTCGCGACGACAACGGCTGATTTCGCAGGCCCCAACGGAATCGATCACTGGATTATTCTGGGGATTGCCTTCCCGCGCTCGATAAAATGTTCACAGAATATGAAATGACGCAGGGGCGGCTCTCTTCGGATTCGATCAAATCGGCCGCCGTTTGGCTTTATGCCGCCCCATCTCGGCCCGAGCGAGGAAATCGCGCAGCACACGGCTGTTCCCGAACGCGACGGGCACTGACTGCGAGGCCGGCGACAAAACCCGACCTGTGTCGGGGCGGACCCGTCGTCATCGCGGGGGATACATCGGGCCGCGTACCACCGGATTGGCCGGGTCCGGGGTGAAGATGCTGGCAAGCAGCACCGCCAGGACGCCGGTCAAAAAGATGCCGTCGAAAGTGCCGGCGCCGCCGATCGACGCCACCGGTGCGCCGAGTCCTTGCACCTTGTCCAGATTGAGCAGGTCGGCGCCGACCAAACAGCCGATCGAGCCGCCGATATAGGCGATCGGCGGCGCTTTCCGCCTGGAAAGGATCAGTGCCACTGCCGCTGTCGTCAACGGCGGTACGAAGACCGGGAGAGCGATGCCGAGCCCCGGAACGGGTCGGGCGAGCCAATGGCATACTCCGGCCACGACGGCGATTGCAATCGGTGCCCGAAACCACAGCCGATACCGAAAAAACAAATAGAGTGATAGCAGACCCGGGATCACCGCACCGCCGACATTGACAGCAATGATCGTCCCCGGCCAATCCCGCACCATTGGGATCACGTAATCCATGCCGAAAAAAGAAATGATCTGGCCGGTGACGATCTGCCGGGCGGGATATTGCGCAACCGGGATATTGAAATAGCTCCCGGCCAGTGAGGCCAGCAGCAAGATCAGTGCTGCTGTCGAGCTGAGGCCGATACGCATCGAGGCGAAGCGGAAGGCCCGCACCTCGATCCACACGACGACGATAAACCAGACGACCGCCAGTGCAGAAAAGTGCCGCAGTCCGAGCGGAAGATATTGGAGCCTGTTGAAATCCATCCTGCGCCAACCTGATCGGAGGCACGCTATGCGCGCGGTATCCGTCGGCACCGATCGCCGATGGACAAATTCGATTGCAGCTACCTCCGCTCTGAGAACGCCGCCGATCGATTCGCGATCCGATCGAGTCAACCGGCGCCCGGTTTTCACGCGCAAAGGCAGTTCGAATTGGACGGCGGGATCGGCGGGGCCGCGATATGCTTAACCCTAATGCACTGAACTGCGACAAGGGGGAGACGCCGCTGTGGAACCGCTCTATTTTGGAACGGAGCAGGTCACCCAAGAAGACCGCGCCTATCGCGGATCGCGCTATTCGGAAGTGCGCGACGCGGTATTCGCCAATCCCTACCGGAGGGTATGGGGTGGCACCGGCGAGCCGGCTTGGCCGGCATATCGTGTCACCTTGGCGAGCGTGCTGCGCGGTGCTGTGCGCCGGCAAATTCCGTATTTCTTTCGGCAGGCAGTTGCGCGCGCCGTCGACTCGCGGGCCGATTTGCGCTGGGGTCGGGACAGCAAAGGCTTTCGCCGGCTGCTGCATCCGAATGGTATCTGCCTAACCGGGGTTTGGGAGATTTCCGAAGAGACGCAATATTCCGGGTATTTCCGCAATCGCAGCCGCGCATTGCTGATCGGACGCTACTCGACTTGCTGTAACGCCACCCGGCGCGGATATGAGCGGTCGTTGTCGCTGGTCGGCAAATTGTTTCCGACAACAGACCCGGATCATGCCGAACCATTGCGCACGGCAAACTTCATTACACAGCAGGATATCGGCGGGGATCGCACCGATTTCATCAATGACGCAGTTCTGCTGAATGCACCCAACACCACCGCCTGGCGGCGTGGCTCCGGTGCGCCGGTACTGCTGGTGACTGGGATCGTGTTCGGCCAGGTCGACAAAAACCCGACCATTCGGCAACTCTATCAGATTGCCGAACTCGGCAAGTCAGAAGACGAACCGACCCGAACGCCAAAGTTCATGCGGCTCGTTGTCGACCCCCGTCAGCCGCGGATCGCGGGTGAGGATTTAGATTTTCGCGACGAGATCATGGCTCAGATATTCGATCGCGGCGATCCCGTTGCAAAACGCAGCCTGACCTTCTTGATCGAAGTAACCGAGCATGGCGAAACGCGCGGCCCCGACTTTTTCCAGCGGCGAACGTTTCGCGATTGGACCCGGATCGGAAGCATCACATTCGACAACGCGATCGCATCTTATAACGGCGACTTCGTCCTTCACTTCACCCATCCGACTTGGCGGGACGACCCGGATGATCCGGCGACGGCGACCCGCGTCAATGAGCACAAGGTGAGGCGATAGCGAATGTTGCCGGCACCGCCGGCGCGTCTTCCGGCTGAACCGAGATCAGGCAAAAGCGCGTCTGAAGGCGGCCCAGACCTGACGCTGCGCGTTCATCGCATCGTCGACGACCGGGACCATGCCGAGAAAGCCATGAATCATACCCGGGTATTCGCGGTATTCGACCGGCACGCCGGCAGCTCGCAACGATTCGGCATAGCTCTCACCGTCGTCGTGCAGCACGTCGCACTCGGCGGTGATCACGATCGCCGGAGCGACGCCGGCGAGGTTCGGTGCCCGCAACGGCGAGGCGCGCCAATCCTCGGCATCGGTGGGCGAGCGCAAATAATGCCGGGCGAACCACGCCATCGCCTCGCGCGTCAAAACGCCGTAGCCTCGCTCATATTTCTCGTAGCTGGCACCGGCCAAGATGTAGTCGCCGACCGGATAGACGAGCGACTGCAAGCGAAGTTTCGGTCCTCCGGCATCGCGCGCCATCAACGCCACAACGGCAGCGAGGTTGGCGCCGGCGCTGTCGCCGTGTACGCCGAGCCGGTCCGGGTCAGCGCCGAGACTCTCGGCATTGGCGTGAAGCCATTTGAGTGCGGCGAACGAGTCATCGACCGCCGCCGGGAATTTGTGCTCCGGCCCCATCCGGTAATCGACCGAAGCGACCACCGCTCCGACCCCCGCGCACAAATTGCGGGCGACGAGGTCATGAGTGTCGAGGCTGCCGATGACATGCCCACCGCCGTGAAAATAGGCGATCGCGGGAACCGGCGCCGGGGCATCGGGCCAATAGAGGCGGAGCCGGATGTCGCCGCCAGGCCCCAAAATCGGCCGCTCCTCGATACGGGCGACCGGCAACGGTTCGGCCTTGCGCGCCCGCGCTGTCGCTTCCATCTGGGCGCGCGCCTCGTCAGGGGTCATCTCCTCGATCGGCCGCAACTGCGCCTTTGCCATCGCCTCGAGAACTTGGACGATCTGCGGGTGCAAGTTCGGCATCGTCGTCTGCTCCTTATTGCGTAGCGGCGGCGATCGCGGCGGGTCTCGCTTGCGCCGGGCTCAGCTCGCGCAATCGCGGCAGAACCTCTTTGGCGAACAAGGTGATATTCGCGACCGTGTCGGCATGATCGAGAAACCCGCCCTGACCGAACATCAGCAGATTGCCAAAGCCGCCGACGCTGTCGTGCAGCGCCTTGATCTGGTTGTAGACGTCGTCCGGCGAGCCGGCGAAACAGGTGCCGCTCTCGATCAACTGCTCGATCGATGCAGTGATCTGATCGACCGGATTGCCATGCCGATCGCGCACAAAGCCGCCGCGCTTCCCGCCGGCCTTGAGCATCGCGATGTTCGCGGCAAGCGAGTTATAACCCGGCGGGTTGGTAAAGGGCTCAGCCACGACCGGCGAGGTGCGGACATAGTCGGCGGCGAGATTGGCGCGGCGTAATCCCTCTTCGCGCGTCTCCCCGACGCCAACCACGCCGGCATAGGCGAACCGGTCGGCACCGGCGGTCCAGCCGAGTTCCTGCGCGCGCTGACGATAAGCCTCGAACATCGGTCCAGCGGCCGAAATCGACAATAACGTGCCGACGACGTGTCCGCGCTCGGCCGCCATCCGCCCGGTCTCGACGCTCAAGCCGGTCATCCACACCGGAGGGGTCGGCTGCTGCAATGGCCGCGGCCAGATGTTGACGTTGCGGTAATGGAAGAATTCCCCTTCCCAGTTGAACGGTCCATCGGACGTCGACATCGCCTTGAGGATCAGATCGTGCGCCTCCCAATAGCGGCGCATCAGATTCGCCGGGTTGCTGTTGGCCGGCGCGATTTCATAAGGAGCACCCTTGACGAGCCCCATCTCCAGCCGGCCGCCCGACAACACGTCGAGCCACGCCATCTCCTCGGCGACGCGCACCGGGTCCGGCCGGTTCGCGATCGGCGTGCCGAGCGAGAGGAGCCGCGACCGCTTGGTCTCGCGGGCGATGACTGCCAACGCCATCGGCACCGAGATCGTCAGACAGGTCGAGGTGCTGTGGTGCTCGTTGACCATGATGTCGAGCCCGACCTCGTCGCACAGCGCGAACTCGTCGAGATAGCGGTTCAGCAAGCGATGGCCGATTTGCGGGTCGTAATTGCGGTTCGGCAATACGACCCGTAGCGAGCCGCGCTTTAGTCCCTCCTCCCATGCCGGGTGATAGGCCATTTCCGAAAAGTACCAGACGCGCATGGCGGTGCTCCCTACTCGGTCGGCTCAGATTACGCAATATTTCGAGTCCGGGTAAGCATCGTAAGGGATCGGCCCGGCTCCGCGATTGGTCCCGACCATGCCCCCGCTGCGCCGAATGTAGACTCCAACAGAAACGGCGCCGGCCATCGCGCTTCGCGACGCTCGCCCGCCTGAGGCTCGTCTTCGGCGCGGTCCTGCGGCATAAAGGGGCGATGCAGCAGCCGGTCGCAATCGCCCAGGACCTCGTGCTCGTTGGTGGCGGCCATGCCCATGTGCATGTGCTGAAAAGCTTCGGCATGCGGCCGATGCGGGGGGTGCGCCTCACCTTGATCGCCCGCGATGTCGAGACCCCGTATTCCGGCATGCTGCCGGGCTGGGTCGCCGGCCACTACGATTTCGACGAATGCCATATCGATCTCGGACGCATGGCCCGCTTTGCCGGCGCGCGGCTGATCCGCGACGAGGCGATTGGCATCGACCGCAGCCACCGTGTCGTATCCTGCCGCGCCCACCCGCCGATCCGGTGGGATTTTTTGTCGCTCGATATCGGCTCGGCACCGCGCGCCAACGACGTTCCGGGCGCGGCTGAGCACGCGATTTCGGTCAAGCCGATCGCCCAGTTCGCAGCACGCTGGGAAGCGCTGTTGGCGCGCGCTCGCAGCATGGCGCGGCTGCGGCTCGCAGTGATCGGCGGTGGCGCCGGGGGCGTCGAGCTGGCCTTGTCGGCGCAGTACCGGCTTGAGCAGCTGTGCGGGAGCGCGATCGAGGTCACGCTCGTCACCCGCGATGCGCTGCTGCCCTCGCACAACACTCGCGTCCGCAACCTTTTCGAGCACATCTTCGCCGAGCGCAGTATCACGATCGTCAACCATAGTCCCGTCGTCCAGGTCGACAACGGGGTGTTGGTCTGCGCCAACGGGCGCCGGATCCCGTTCGACGAGGCGTTGTGGGTCACCGAGGCCGCGGCGGCGCCATGGCTCGCCAATACCGGATTGGCGTTGACCGATGCCGGTTTTGTCGCGATCGACGAGACCCTGCGCTCGCCAACCGATCCGCGCATCTTCGCGGCCGGCGATATCGCGACGATGCTTGCCCATCCGCGCGAAAAAGCCGGTGTCTATGCCGTGCGGCAGGGTCCGCCGCTCGCCGCCAATCTCCGCCGTGCACTCGTCGGCGAGCCACTGCGCCGGGCGATCCCGCAACGGCGCGGGCTGGCGCTGATCGGCACCGGCGACAAGCACGCGGTCGCCTCGCGCGGACCATTCGCCGCGCACGGCACTTATCTATGGCAGCTCAAGGACTGGATCGACCGGCGCTGGATGCGGCGCTATCGCGAATTGCCGCAAATGCAGCCCGAGTCCGGCGAGGAGCCGATGCGCTGCGGCGGCTGCGCCGCCAAGGTGCCGGCCGCGGTGCTCGGCCGGGTCATTGAACGGTTGCGGCCGGCTGGCAACGAGGCGGTTGCGATCGGGCTCGACAGCCCCGACGATGCGGCGCTGATCACATTCCCGGGCGCCCCGCCATTGCTGCAGACCGTCGACTTCTTTCGCGCAATGGTCAGCGATCCGTATCTGTTCGGCCAGATCGCCGCCAATCACGCTCTGAACGATATCTACGCAATGGGTGCGCTCCCGGACACGGCCCTCGCGATCGCCACCTTGCCGCCGGCGCGCCCAGAGATCGTCGAGCACGATCTTTATCACATGTTAAAAGGCGCCCTCGACGTGCTTGATGGGGCAGGTGCCGTACTCGTCGGCGGACACAGCGCCGAGGGCGCCGAGTTGGCGCTCGGCTTTGCCGTGACCGGACGCGCGCCCTCCGGTGCGGGCTTGCTGCGCAAATCGGGGCTGCGGACCGGCGACCACCTGATCTTGACCAAACCGCTTGGTACCGGGGTCATTTTGGCGGCCGAGGCGCGCGCGCTGGCGCCGGCCAAAGCGGTGGAGGATGCGATCGCCGCAATGCTGCAGCCTTCGGCAGCGGCGGCGGAGTGCCTTGCCGCCCACCGCGCGACTGCCTGTACCGATGTGACCGGCTTCGGATTGCTCGGGCATCTGATGGAAATGTTGCGCGCGTCAGAAATGGACGCGGCACTCGACCCGGAGACGATACCGGTGCTCAACGGCGCGCTGGCGCTGACAGCACAAGGGATCACCAGTTCGTTGTATGCCGATAATCTCGCTTCCCTCGCAGGGCTTGATGATAGCGTGCAATCCCACCCCCTAGCTCCGCTGTTGATCGACCCGCAGACCGCCGGTGGCTTGCTCGCCGGCCTGCCGGCCGAGCGCGCCCGGCGCTGCCTCGCCGAATTGCGCAATCGCGGCTATCGCGCCGCCTTGATCGGTCGTGTTGAGCGCCGCGCCGGAGCCCGGCCGCAGGTGCGCATGGCGGCAGGCGCGGCAGCAGCGCAGCCCGAGCCGGTCTTCGCCTCGTGACCGTAGCACCACGCGAGGGCCGGGCCGCGCTGCCGTCAGTTGACGCAATATTGCGCTCGGCAGGGGGTGTGGAGCTGATCGCAAAATATGGCCGAACTCTGGTGCTCGATACTGTCAGGGCCGCTTTGGCGACGCGGCGTAAATCCGGTGAAGCTGGGTCGGTCGACACATTGATCGCCGAAGCTGCCGTTGCGCTCGAAAAGTTGATGCAGCCCTCGCAGCGTCGAGTGTTCAACCTGACAGGCACTGTGCTGCATACCAATCTCGGCCGCGCGCCATTACCGGAAGAGGCGATTGAGGCAGCCGCGGCCGCGATGCGCGCGCCCTCCTCTCTCGAATACGATCTTGCCACCGGCCGGCGTGGCGAGCGCGACGATCACATTTCTGGCTGGTTGGCCAGACTGACCGGAGCGCCGGCCGCCCTCGCCGTCAACAACAACGCCGGCGCTCTGGTGCTGGCGCTGAATACGCTCGCCGATGGCCGCGAAACCATCGTATCGCGTGGCGAACTGATTGAAATCGGCGGCTCGTTCCGCCTGCCCGACATCATGGCGCGCGCCGGAACCCGTCTGCGCGAAGTCGGCACCACCAACCGCACCCACTTAGCCGATTTCGCCGCAGCGATCGGCCCCGAAACCGGGCTGATCCTAAAGGCGCACACCAGCAATTACGCGATCGAGGGTTTTACCGCCGCGGTACCGGCGGCGAAGCTCACCACCCTCGCCCGCGAGCATGGCATTCCGTTTGTCGAAGATCTCGGCAGCGGCTCACTCGTCGATCTCGAAGTCTGGGGCCTGCCGCATGAGCCGACCGTCGCCGAGGCCTTGGTGCAGGGCGCCGACCTCGTCACCTTTAGCGGCGACAAATTGTTGGGCGGGCCGCAGGCGGGACTGGTCGTCGGTCGCGCCGACCTCGTCGCGCGCCTCGCCAAGAACCCGCTCAAGCGCGCGCTGCGGCTCGACAAGATCCGGCTCGCGGCCCTCGAAGCGGTCCTACGGCTCTATGCCGACCCCGATCGCCTCGCTAAGCGTCTGCCGACCTTGCGGCTCCTCGCCCGTCCTCAGTCTGAAATCGCCGCCCTCGCCGAGCGCTTGCTGCCTGCCGTGCAGCGAGCTCTCGCCGGCATCGCCGAAGCCGGGATCGCCGAGACCCGCAGCCAAATCGGCAGCGGCGCCCTGCCGGTGTCATTGTTGCCGAGTGCCGCACTCGTCTTACGCCCGGTCGTTGCCAGCAAATCCGGCGCTGCCGTGGAGGCGTTGGCGAGCACCTTACGCCATTTGCCGATCCCGGTAATCGGGAGGATTGAGGCCGGCAACCTGGTGCTCGATCTGCGCTGCCTCGAAGACGAGGCCGGGTTCCTCGGTCAACTCGACGAAGTTAGCGCGGGCCTCGCATGATGATCCTTGCGACTGCCGGGCATATCGACCACGGCAAAACCTCTTTGGTCCGGGCGTTGACCGGGGTCGATGCCGACCGGCTGCCGGAAGAAAAAAGACGCGGGCTGACAATCGACCTCGGCTTTGCCTATGCGACTCTGCCCGACGGCAGCGAGTTGGGGTTTGTCGACGTTCCCGGGCACGAACGCTTTCTGCCCAATATGCTGGCAGGAAATCTTGTCGATCGACCGGGTATTGCTGGTCGTCGCTGCCGATGACGGGCCGCGCCCGCAAACGATCGAGCATCTCGACATCCTCGAATTGATCGAAGTCGCCGAGATCACCGGCGTCATCACCAAAATTGACCGTGCCGGGCCCGACCGGACCACAGCCGTGATCACCGAGGTTGCGTCCCTGCTCGGGCAAGCCGGCTATCGCGACAGTGCCATCTTCCCGGTGTCGAGCCAGACCGGTGACGGCATCGCCGCACTGACCCGACACCTGCAGGAAGCGGCGCAGATTGCCGAGCGTGTCCGCGCCGCGACGCCGCCGGCCGGCCTTTTCCGGATGGCGATCGACCGCGCCTTCGCCTTGCCTGGGATCGGCCAGGTCGTCACCGGCACGGTCAATGCCGGTACGGTTGCGGTCGGCGACAGGCTGATGGTCAGCCCCCGCGGAGTCCCGGTGCGGGTGCGCGGGCTCCATGCCCAGAACCGCGCGATCGCGACCGCCGCAGCGGGCGAGCGTTGCGCTGTCAACATTGTCGGTTCGTTCCCCGCGGGCAGCGAGCCGCGGCGCGGCGACTGGCTTTCGGCGCCCGAGCGGCATCTGCCGGCGCGCCGCCTCGATCTGAGGCTGCGCGCCTCGCGCCATGCCGAGGCGACACTGCGCGACGGGTTGCCGGTGCATCTGCATCTTGGCACCGAAGACGTGGTCGGTCGCGCCGCTGTGCTGAGCGGGCGCACGATCGCCGCCGGCGAAACCGGCTTTGTACAGATTGATGTCGAGCAGCCGATCGCGGCTCTTCATGGCGACCGCGTCGTGTTGCGCGATCATGCGGCTCGCATAACCTTGGCCGGTGGCCGGGTCGTCGATCCGCAGGCACCGCGCCGCGGGCGCCGATCGCCGGTGCGGCTCGCCATGCTCTCCGCGATGGCCCCGGCCGAAGCGGGGCTCGCACTGCAGCAGATGCTGGCGGTCGCAGGTGTGGTCGATCTGACGCAATTCGCGCTCCTCCGCAATCTGACCGCGGCCGAATTCGCAGCGCTGATCGATTGCACCGAGACCGGGTGCATGCGCGTCGGCGGGGAACACGCCGAGGTCGCGATCACCCGCGAGTATCTGGCTGGCCTCGCCGACCGGATCGCCGCAGCGCTTGCTGCCTGGCACGAAACTCAGCCCGACATGCTCGGGCCGACCCGGGCCGCGCTCTTGGCGCAGTTGCGTGGGCTCGCGCCGGAGCCCGCCCTCGATGCTGCCCTGACCGCGCTCGCTGCTTCCGGCCGTGCCGTGCGCGATGCCGGCATGTGGCGCCTGGCCGAGCATCGTCCGCGCCTCTCCAATGCGGACGAAAAACTGTGGGCTCAGATGCGTCCGCTGCTCGCTCACGCAGAATTACGCCCGCCGCGGGTGCGCGAGATCGCCGAACAGCTCGCTCTTGAGCCCGCGGCGGTCGAGCGCTTCTTGCGTCGCGCCGAGCGTCTGGGCCGGGTCGCCAAGGTCGCCGACAACCGGTTTTTTCTGCCGGAAACCTTGGCTCAGCTCGCCGCGATCGCCCACGATCTGGCCGTGGCTGCGCCGGAGGGGGCCTTCACCGCAGCGATGTTCAACGACCGCAGCGGTATCGGCCGCAATCTGACGATCCAGATTCTCGAATATCTTGATAAGATGGGGGTGACCCGCCGCATCGGTGACGCGCGTATCGCGTTGCCGGGTGCGGCTGATTTTGGTTGATTGGGGAAGAGTATCGTCCCCGGTGGGGCGCGCGGTCTTCAAAACCGTTGGGGGGCGCGAAGGCGTCTCCGGTAGGTTCAACTCCTGCCTCTTCCGGTCCGCCCGCTTGATGCTGCGGGCGGATAGCGACTAAATTCCTTAGATTTCAAAGGGAGTTAATTCGACCGGCCTCTGTACATCTCCGCCAATGGCCGCTCCGCATCTGGCTCGTGAGTATGGAGCCAGATGCGGAGCGGGAAGTGTGGGGCGGAGGGTAATCGGCAAGCTGACGGCGCTCGAGGCGGCATTGCTCGTGAAGAAGGGCGAGCGCAAGGTGACCGGTGACGGCGGCGGGCTCTATCTGCAGGTGGGGCGCAACCGCGCCTGCTGGGTCTTCCGGTATCGCAGCGGCGGCCGGCTGCGCGAGATGGGGCTCGGTCCTTTCCATACCGTGGGTCTTGCCGAGGCGCGACGGCGCGCGGCGGCGCAGCGGCTGCTGCGGCTCGACGGCAAAGACCCGATCGAGACACGGCGCGCGGCGCGCCAGGCCGCCAGGGTCGAGGCGGCAAAGGCGATGACGTTTAAACAGTGCGCCGAGCGCTACATCGCTGCCCACAAGACCGGATGGCGCTCACCCAAAAGCCTGAAGGCTTGGGAAGGCACGCTCGCCGCAGATGTCTATCCAATCTTCGGCGCCCTTCCTATCCAGGCAATCGATACGGACCTGGTTATGAAGGCGGTCGAGCCGATCTGGACGACGAAGCCCGAAACCGCGAGCCGGGTCCGCGGTCGGATCGAAAGCATTCTCGCCTGGGCGGCGGCCCGTGGTTTCCGCAAGGGCGAGAACCCGGCACTTTGGCGCGGTCATCTCGAAAACTTGCTGCCAAAGAAAACCGACGTCCGGCGCGTCGAGCACCTCGCGGCGCTGCCCTATCCCGAAATTGGAGGCTTCATAGCCGAGCTGCGACAGCGGGAGGGTCTTGCCGCGCGTGCGCTCGAATTCGTGATCCTGACCGCGGCGCGCACCGGCGACGTGATCGGCGCCAGGTGGGACGAGATCGATCTCGGTTCGGCGCTATGGACGATCCCCGCCGCGCGCACGAAGGGCGGGTGCGAGCATCGCGTGCCGTTGTCGGAACCGGCGGTGGCGTTGCTGCGCCGGCTTAATGCGACACGGGACGGCGATTTCGTCTTTCCCGGTGGCCGCCGCGGCAAGCCGCTTTCCAGCATGGCGCTGTTGATGACGCTGCGGCGCATGGGGCGCGGCGGCGAACTGACGTCCCACGGCTTTCGCTCGACCTTCCGCGATTGGGTTGCCGAACGCACGAATTTCTCGAACGAGCTCGGCGAAATGGCGCTGGCCCATGCGGTCGGCGACAAAGTCGAAGCGGCTTGCCGGCGTGGCGATCTGTTTAACAAGCGCCGGCGGCTGATGGATGCCTGGGCCCGATTCTGCACTGCAGCGAGCGCCGGCGGCAGCGTCACGCTCTTACGGCCAGCCGTCGGAGGAGCCGGCCCGTAAAGATCCAATCACGGCCTGGATAGGGTCGCCACCCGAGACGGCCGGTTTTCCGCCGGGTCGGCGTGCAGCGTTGCGGAGCGTGCCTATGCCCCAAATTATCGAAATCTCGGACCTGCCTCCTCGCGAAAGGCCTCTGCATGTGTGGGCGGTCATGTGGTTTCCGCACGACGCGACCCTTCGTCAGCTTTTTTTCGAAGCGGCGCGCAACACTATCGTCAGGAATATGCTCGTCCGGACTGAGATGGAGAGCATCTACGATGTTCCAGAGGCATTACCTTTCATTGTCGCAGCGGCGACAGGCAATACCCTTCAGTCCTTCCTTGCTGAGCATAAAAATTACCTTTATACTCGTGATTTGTTGCGTCCAGCTCTGGCAGGACTAATTCTCTTCTACGTTTTAGCGTGTAGCGCTGCTCCCGAGACCGGGGAGCCGGCAACATTATCGCATGCCATTGATGTTATTATTTCCGGGGCCGGGAAGCGTAGCTCAATCCCGGGATTAAGTCGGATCTCCGTTCTTAGACTATGGCGGGAATTTGGGCCGGTCGCTCACCTCAACGCCGTTAAGCTCTTCTACAGCGATTTGTGGATCAGGAGCGGCGATAGCCTGGGGCGCTGATTCGATTTCTGGTTTTGGCCGAAAATCTTCGTTGGCGTGGCGAAACTCATCGATCACCTCGATCGAGCAGCATGCTTCTCGACCCGGCCGAAACCTGGCGTGCTCCAGAAATCAATCGGATTCCGGCCAACCGTCGTGGAATTGCCCAAACCGGCTGAGCTTAAAGCCCTAATCCGAGACTTCGCCGCTGCCCTTTGCTGAGTTTTTGACTGGTCTCATTCACTTGATACTAGTCGGCCGGACCGCGGCGATCTAACGGTTAATTTCCGTGGTTGACCGCAGGGAACCGCCGCAATGCCGTCAAACCCGACTATGGGCGCGCCCATGGCGTATTCGATTGCTGACGCCGCCCGGGTCATCAATGCCGGGACCTCGACGGTCTACGAGTGGATCGGCGACGGTAAGCTGCCAGTCGTGAAGATTGGGCGGCGGACGCTGATCCTCGAGGAGGATTTGCGCGCCTTTCTGGCGCGGCACCGCGTCGCCGTAGAGCCGAAACAACCGAGACGGCGATCCCGCCGGCGATCGAGCACCGCGGAAGAAACGCCAACCGGTGCGCCGCCGGCGCGGCCGCGCCGCGGCTCGGAAAGAGCGGCAGCGCGGTCACCGCCGACAGCATCGGGATAGTAGTGCCGGGCCCGCGTGCCACCGCGACCGGGCTACTCGACGCGGAATATCCCCGGCAGGACATCATGAACCCACCATCATCATCCGGTGCGCGGACGCGTGGGCCGCATCGTGGACACCATGCGACCTCGCACCGTCCAAGGTCAACCAACAAGGCGGGACCGTCTTCCCAGCGGCGCCGGCGGCGATCATGACCGCGCCCGATGCCGCAACCGCGATCGGCTACGGCGATCGGCCGCCGACTTTGCGCGTGATCGAGTGGCGGCCGCTGCCGCTGCCGAAAAACTCATTGCGCGGCTTTGTGACCGTCGAGTTCATGCCATTGGGATTGCGGGTCGTTGACTGCCCCGTATTGGTCAGTGCCGGCCGCCCCTGGTGCGCATTGCCCGGCAAACCGCAGATCGATACCAACGGCCGGCAAAAGACCGACGCGGCTGGCAAACCGCTTTATGCCGCAATGGCGCAATGGCGCAGTCGCGAGCTCAGTGATCGTTTTAGCACTACAGTAGTTTCGGCGATCAGGCGAGCCTATCCCGACGCCCTCGACGGCGTGGGTTCGCCATAACTCCCGCGCTCGAGGCCGCGATCGCGACTGGGCTGCCGTGTTTCCCATGCAGTGCCAATAAGAAGCCGGCAATACCCGGGCCCGGCGGGCATAAGCACGCGACGGACGATCCTACTGAGCTGCGGGTACTGTGGCGCCGATATCCGAGCCCGTTGGTGGGCGTGCCGACGGGCGAGGCCTCGGGGCTCAGCGTGCTTGACGCCGACACAGCGCGTCATGCCGAAGCGACAACCTGGCTCGACGCGCATCGCACCCGCCTGCCAACGACGCGCGTGCATCAAAGATATCGGGAAGTTTCCGCCTGGTCTTCCAGCATGCCCCGGCATGCGCAACAGCCAGGGCCGCCTCGCGACGGGGATCGATACGCGCGGCGAGGGCGGCTACGCCATCTGGTGGCCGGCGGCCGGTTGTCCGGTCGTGCGCGGCGCGCCGCCGGCGCCGTGGCCGCAATGGCTATTCGAAGCGCTGTTCGCGGCGCTGCAAACCGCAGCTCGCATAGCGCCGGAGGCGGTCGGCACTGACGCGCAAGTATTGGAGCGGCTCGCCCGTCGGGTGATCCACACCGCCGAAGGCCAGCGGAACGGGGTGCTGTTCTGGGCGGCCTGTCGCCTCGGCGAGGGAATTCGCAGCGGCAAGATCGACGAGCGATCCGGCATCGCCGTGCTGACCGGCGCCGCGCTGCGGGCAGGACTGCCTGAGGACGAGGCAAAACGGACGATCGCCAGCGGCATCAAGAGGGGAAATGATACGGGGGAATGGCGACGGCCGCGATAAAGAGAGCGGCGGCACAAGATCGGATGGGCAGCATGATCCGGCTTCGGCGCCCGTTGCGCTGCACGAAAAGGTTTCGGAGATGGCCACCTGGGACGAGATCGCGTGCGAGTACGCGCTGCCTGGTGTCGCCAAGCTATACGACATGTCACGCACCGTGCTTCGCAAGGCCATCGCCCGCCTGCGCGCCAACAATGAACGCCGCGCCAAAAAGAACGGAGCCGGTGATGCAGCGCGCGGTTCGGCGCCCGATGTGCCAAAAATCCTCGAGGAGGCGGCCAAACCCGAGCTCGTCGTCGAGACCGCGAACCTGCCGGCTGCGGCCGATGCGGTGCGCGATCTCTTCGCAGCGGCTGGCGAATACTACGGGTGGGGTCAGCCGGCGAAAGTCGTCGCCGAGGGCGAGGGTGGCCTGCCGCAAATCGTTCATCTCAGCGTCAAAGCCGTCGTCAACGACGTGCACCACATGCGCCGGCCTGTCGAGCTTACTCCGGGCGGGCAGCGCAGCGAGCGCACCCTGCGGGATCGGGTGGCCAGGCTCTCCTCGCCAAGAAGGGGGAATGGAACCTGCCGCGGCTGGCGGGCATCACCACGGCACCGCTCCTGGTCGAGGACGGAAGCATTCGAGCGGCCAAGGGCTTCGATCCGGAAACCCGGCTGTACTGTGTGAACGTGCCGGCGCTCGCGGCGCCGCAGCAGCCGAACGAGGACCAGGCGCGGGCGGCCTTGCACACACTCCGGGATGCTTTTCAGACTTTCCCGTTTGCTGACAGCGAGCGAGTTTGGGACCCGGCCCTGAAGCTCGAGCTTGTCAACCTCGCAAAACCGCCGGGGCTCAACGAGAGCGCCTTTCTGGCGGGTCTGATGACCGCGGTATGCCGTCCCTGTCTCTATCTGGCGCCGGGGCTGATGTTCGACGCTACGCATGAGTTGGGATCGGGGTCCGGCAAAGGCCTGCTCGCCCGTGCAATTTGCCTGGTGGCTTACGGGCTCCGGCTGGCGGGCTTCACGCCCGGGACGGAAAGGCCCGAGCTCGAAAAGCGGATCAGTGCAGAATTCCTCGAGGGGGGTCCCGCTGTCTTCATCGACAACGTCAACGATGCGGTCTTGGCGAGCCCGACACTGGAGGGCGCGATGACCGAACGGCCGTTCAAGATACGGCCGTTCGGCGTTTTGAAGATGCCCAGGCTCGACAGCGCCCCGTTCATCGTAGTGACCGGGAACGCGCTGCGCCCGAGCAAAGACCTGGTGCGCCGCTTTGCGATGTTTGCGCGGCTCGACGCGAAGATGGAGAACCCGTCGCTGCGCCGATTTCCGCTGCCGGACCAGCTTTTTCTCGCCGACATCGAACGGCGGCGCGCCGAGTTGTTGAGCGCAGCGCTGACGATCTGGCGTTTCGGCCGGCTGAATGCGGACCGTCCGAATGTCGGACGGCCCCTGGGCAGCTACTCGGTCTGGGAGCGTTGGTGTCGCGATCCGCTGCTCACCCTCGACTGTCGGGATCCGGTCGATCGGCTTGAAGAATTGGCAGCCGCCGACCCGCGGCGCCAGGATGAGGTTGCTGTCTTTACGGCGTGGTTGCAGCACCACGCGGGCCAGCCGGTACAAGCGCAAGACCTGCACGAAGATGTAAAGAAGCTGATCGATCCTGACGGCGCCAGTCCCCGGTTACACAGTGTCCGGCGTTGGCTCAGCCGTCGAGGCGGCATGCGCCTCGCCGGGTTCCACCTCATCGTCGACAAGGATCCGCACCACCCGCGGAAATCCGCAACTTATAGGTTAGAAGACCTCGATCCAGAGCGCCGATAATTTTTTTCATCTTCCATATTTTTTCGCGCTCCGGCTTGGAAACACACTGCACACTGCAGACTGCACACTGCACACTGCACACTGCACACTGCACACTGCACACTGCACACTGCACACTGCACACTGCAACTCGCTTTTGGCGGATCTCCTCGATTTCGGGTGTGTAGTGTGCAGTGTCTTTTCTACGCGCGGCGAAAAAATCGGAGAAAAATCGAAAATCGCGCATAGGTTAATTTTTGGTCCGAGATCGGCGGCCGGGCGGCATTCGAGGCAGCCCGGCCGGGCTTTGTAACAGCCCTCGCTCGGGCTCCGTTCGAGGCCGAAATCCGGTATGACCGGTTGGGCGGGGCCCGGCCGCGAACCGGGCCCGCTCGCCCGCGCTTTGTCACCCCACCCGGGGGGAGATGAGGGCAAAGCCTCGGCCGTATATGGGGCGAGCGACGGTTACTCCGCGCCTCAAAATACACGAAAATTTAACGTGTAAAGGGTGCGCGAAGGTGTTTTGCGTCTCCGTTTTCGTTGAACAACGCGCGGAGACGGGGCGAGGGGTGTCTGGCCAAACCAAAGGCGCGCAACAAGTCGCGGCGATGTTGCGCGGCGGCACTCCCCGAGGTCGTCACCCCAGAGCGGCTGCACCCGGTCCGGTCGAGCGCTTGCCGCGGCCAATTGCCGATGAGCATGGCGCGATCGCGCACCCGAGCCGGGCAATCGACATCTTGGCGGCGATGGAGCGGCGCGGGGCGATCACCGCCGAAATGCTCGCCGCCGGCGAAGACTTCCGCGCGACCTTTCGCCGGGCGCAGCTCGACCCGCTGCGCGCCGCCGATCTGCAGCGCATCCCGGGTGCCGGCCGCGGCGCCGGCGCCGGCGGGTTTGCCGAAACTGCACGCGATCAAATATGGCGGGCGCTCCTCGTTTTGGGCGGGCTCGAACTCGCCCGGCGGGTCCTGTCTGTGGCACGTTGTCGGGCTGGAATTGTCGTTGAAGCAGTGGGCGCTAAATCAGGGCTGGTCCGGGCGCCGCGTCTCGCAGGACGGCGCCTCGGGGATCCTGATCGCCGCATTGGGTACGCTGGAAGGCTATTGGCGCGGCGGCCGGCATAACGCGGCCCCGCCTCTCGCGCGCCCAACGATCCGCGCTTAAAGAGCGCTCGCAATCTCGCCCGACAATTATGCGACCTTGGCCGCATCGGGGGCCCGAAAAGGTGATTGCGGATTTCCAGCGTGGCAATAACTGCGCCCTCCGACAGTGGCAGAACAGGCGTTATGCCGCACTCGGCTGCGGCTCGCGAAAACCGCTCGCAGCCCGCGAAAACCCTGGCGATCGTGCCACCGCGGGTCAGCCAGGCCGAGACCGATGAGCGTCTCCTCGAGCTGTGGCTGCACGGCCGAAATGCGCTCACGGTGGCGGCTTATGCCCGCGACGTCGACGATTTCCTCAGGACGGTCGAGAAGCCGATCCGGTTGCTGACCATCGGCGACGTCCAGCGCTGGGTCGACACGCTCGCCGGTGCACCGGCGACACGCCGGCGCCGGCTCGCGGCGGTTAAATCTCTGTTAAGCTTTGCCACCCGCATCGGTTGCGTCCCGTTTAATGCCGGCGCTGCGGTGCGCCTGCCGCCGCCGGCCAATGTGCTGGCCGAACGCATCCTCAGCGAAGAGCAGGTGGTGCGGCTGATCGCGCTGGAGCGCAACGCGCGCAACCACGCTCTATTGCGGCTGCTGTATCTGGCGGCGCTGCGGGTTTCTGAGGTGTGCGCATTGCACTGGCGCGGCTGCAAACCGCGAAAGGGTGCGGGCCAGATTACGGTCGTCGGCAAACCCAGCAAGGTCCGGTCAATCCTGTTGCCGGCATCGATGTGGAACGAGCTCGCTACATTGCGCGGCGCTGCCGGGCCCGACGATCCGGTGTTCCGGTCGCGCCAGGGCGGCGCCCTCGATCCAATGTCGGTACAGCGCATTGTAAAAGCCGCCGCAGTGCGCGCCGGTCTGCCAAAGGCAGTGTCGCCGCATTGGCTACGCCATGCCCATTGCAGTCACGCGCTCGACCGCGGCGCCAATCCGGCATTGGTGCGCGACACCGCCGGCCACGCCGATTTGCGCGTCACCAGCGTCTATTCGCACGTACAGCCGAACGAAAGCTCGTCCCGCTTTCTCGTCGGCTGATCACATTGCGCAAGGGGTCGTTTGTCAGAATGACACGCTGAGCGACGGCTGCGGGTTATAGGGTCACCGCGAAGGAGGATCTTGCAATGGCCGCCCGCACCCGCCTCGAACCGGAGCCGAGACGCGACTGGTCGACCAAAGCCGGCGCCGAGGCGCTCGCCAACTCGTCCGCTGCTATTGGCGCGACCACGGCTTTCCCGACGTTGAGGTCTGGACCGAATTCGTGCGCGGCGGACATGAGCCGCTCGTGGCGATCAAATCCCGCTTGGGGCCCGGCGGCGGCTTACCGCCTCTAGGGTCATCGCCGCGGCTTTAGGGCTGATTGCACAAGGAATGCCGAGCGCGAAAGCCGCTCTTGTCGGGCCAGTCGATCGATCTGCTGCAGCTCGCTCTGGGTCAGAGTGATATTCACGCGCACCGTTTTGTCCGGCTCTTTGTCGCTGACGAAAAAATTCCCCACGCTGTCGCGAAAAGCAGGGGTGCCGATCACCTTCGCGAGCGGCGACGGATCGGGCACGGGTTCCCCCGCCTCACGCATGACCTTGATGTGCCCGCTCAGCGCCTCGCGCGCCATATCGATAGCCTCGACAAGCGTGCGGCCGGCGGTGATGCAGCCGGGGAAGTCAGGGAAGCTGACGCCATAATCGCTATCCGGCTCTTTGTGAATAATCGCCACGTACTCCACGAGCCTTGCTCCTCAGCGCAACTTCAGACCGCTTTGCCGTTCGATCGATCGCAAGGTGCCGATCGGGATGTCGCGGCGCGGGTGCGGAACTGTGATGAGGCCGGGTTTTGTCGGGTGCCTGAAATGATGGTGGCTGCCGGTCACCCGGACTCGGCGCCAGCCGTCGCTCTCCAGCGCCCGGATGACGTCCCGGCTGTTCATGCGAGATTGAAGTACACACTCGTACACATTGTTCAAGGGTCCTGCTCGAAGAAAGGCAACCGGGGGCCGCCTAAGGGAGCCAGCTCGGAGTTGACCGCAAAACGCCCCGACGACGAACCGGAAACCCGGTTTCAGTGGCCCCGGGGGGTAGGGGGTTTCCTGTCAATCGCGAAACGCCCCTGCAACCGTGTCAATCAGCGTGGAAGCGGGGTTCATCCGCATTTTCGGTGCAGGCGGGGCGCCATCAGAGCTTGTCCGGGTTTGGGGCTCTGTGATCACGCCGCGTGAAGAACGCGGCTGCGAAGAAGATCGAATTTGGCACGCCCGTACATCTGCCGTTTCAGCATCTTCAGCCGGTTGACCTGTCCCTCAACAGGACCGTTGCTCCCGGGCTGCGACAGGGCGACCCGAACCGCCGCGATGTCGTTGATGATCCCGGTGGCAAAGCCGCGCAACGCGGTGGCTTGGGTAGTCGCCAGCCAGAGATCGAACGCTGCCGCATCGCGCTCGCGCAGGATCCGATCGAACTCATTGACGGCTTCCGCTGCGGTGCGGATCTCGGACGAGAGAGCGGTGAGCGTGTCGACAACCTGGCGGTCGGCTCGCGTCAGCGTCGCGTCGGGCGTCGTCAGAAGGCACGCGCCACGACGGCAGCGGGCATTCTCGGTCGCCGGCGGCGGCGTCGCGGCCGCGGCGCCGGATGGCCCACCGCCGGACGATGCCGTACCCGCCCGCGAACCCGCGATCGCGCAATTCGCGCCACAGCTGGGCGCTGTTGCGGCACCCCTCGGCCCAGCGCCGCTCCACATACGCGCGATGCCGGTCGAGCGCACTCGACCCCGGCGCGCGGCGGTACACCGGTGCCGCACCGGCGCGCAACCAGCGGCGCACCGCGTTGCGCGCCATCCCGAGGCGCCGCGCGATGCGGCGGATCGGCACACCCTCGCGCCGCCGGCGCGCCATCTCGTCATAGCGCGCCTGCCGCCGCTCGCGCCGCGCCGCGCCGTGCCGTTTGCTTGGCATCGCAGCCCGTTGCCCGCCTGTCGCCGATCGCGGCGCGCCGGCGGGCAGCATGCAGCGCCGGGCGGCTTCGCGCCGCTCGCGGGGGTGCCGGTCGAGCATTTGGCGCCGCGCGTCGGACGCATTCACCATGAGATGCCAGCGGTCGGCGATCTGCACCGCCGGCGGCGCGCCGGCGCGAATGCCCTCGGCGTAAGCGCCCGCGCGGTCGCGGCTGACAACAGCAACGCCCTCCCCGTGCTGCCGCAACCAGGAGGCCAGTGTCTCGCCGGTGCGGTCGGGCAGCCGGTCGATGACACGGTGGCGCTCGAGGTCGCAAATGATGGTGCCGTAGCGGTGACCACGCCGCCATGCCCAGTCATCCCCCGCGATGATGCGGGGCGGCGATGCGATCTCGCCGCCGCGCGCGCGGATCAGCCGCCGCAGGGTATCACCGCTGACCGGCATCGCCAGCCTTCCGGCCAGGCGCGAGCCCGGCTCGCCGCCGAGGGCGCGGCCAATCTGCTGCTGGATCTCGCGCCGCCGCCGAGTGCGCCTCGCTTTGGGCTGCGTAAGGGCCAGGCGCTCGGCGAAGATGCGGCGCCGGCAATCGCGGTTCGTGCAGCGGAAGCGCCGGAGGCGGAGGTGCAGGTAGAGGATACGCCCTTGCCGGGGCAAGTCTGCAAGACGGCGCGAATAGGAACTGTCGACACGGGCACGCGGCTGATGGCACAGCGGGCACGCGGCGCGGTCCCTGTTTGACCGGGTGATCAGAATGATGTGTTCAGGCGCAGGCAGAAGCCGATCAACCGTCAGACCGGACGGGACCAGCGACAACAGCGATCTTGGAAACAGGATGGGTCACGGGAAGGAAGCAGCTCTCCCTTATATGTCCCTTCCCTCGGCTACCGTCACCAGCCTGCACCGAAAATGCGGATGAACCCCGCTTCCACGCTGTTTTCCACCCGCATGTCGGTGAGGACTTTGGTGGAAGAATTCTCGGCCTTGGAAGACCCCCGCTGTGGCGGCAAGGTCGAGCACCGGCTGATTGATATCCTGGTGATCGCGGTCTGTGCTGTGATTGCAGGGGCCGAGAGTTGGGAAGACATCGCGCTCTATGGCCGCAGACTGCAAATTTCGGAGTTTTCGGCAGGCGGTTTCGGTTGAAACCGGCAGGCCATTTCGGTCCAAAGCGGCCCTCCGTTTCGGAGGGGTTTCGGTGCCGGCTTTGGCGCACCGCTGCTGCGGCATAGATGCTATCTTGCTCTGAGCTGACAAAGCAAGTACCCTTGTTTATATTGTTGAAGTTTGGTTGTTGTTGCGGTCTGCTGTGAATTGCGTGAATAATGTGGATAAGTATTGTAAGAGATTTATTTAGTTAATTCTTTTCATCCCCAGATAGGTTCGGTTTGCGTCGGCGCATCGACTCGCCGCGCAGCGCGATGCGATAGGCGTTGTGGACAAGGCGGTCGAGGATGGCGTCGGCGTAGGTCGGATCGCCGATCAAGTCATGCCAGCGCTCCACCGGAATTTGCGTCGCCAGGATGGTGGAGGCGCGCTGGTGGCGATCGCCGGCGACCTCCATCAGGTCACGCCGCTGCTCGGCGGTCAGCCGGGCCATGGCCCAATCGTCGATGATGAGCAATTGGACCTTGGCGAGCTGGGCGAGCAGCCGGGTGGCCTTGCCGTCGACGCGGGCCAGGGCGAGTTTGTCGAGAAGCCTGGAAAGCCGTTGATAGCGCACCGAGAACCCGTCACGCGCCGCCTGGTTGCCAAGGGCGCAAGCGACAAAACTCTTGCCGGTGCCGGTCGGGCCGAGGATCAGGATGTTGTTGTGCTCGTGCAACCAACGACCGCTGGCGAGAGGATGGATCAGGCTGCGGTCGAGACCACGCGGGGTACGGTAATCGATATCCTCGCGGCAGGCGGCTTGGCGCAGCCTGGCCAGGCGCAGGCGTTGGGTGAGCGCGGCGTTGGCCTCGGCGAGCGAGAAGAACTGCCGGTGCCCAATGGCGCCAGCACCCACATTTCGACCAGTCTGACCGCATTTTCCGCAGATGGTTTGTCCCGCGGCCGTCTCACCCGTGCCGGTAGGATTGCGACATTGTAATGCCGAGCGAGCGCGTGATAGCTGCGGTTCAGCACCGGATCCCAATAGTTGGCATCGGTGACCCCGGTCTTGGTGTTGTCGGGGATCAGCTTCTTCGGGCAGCCGCCGATATGGGCGAAGGCGCGGATATGGGCGCCGAGCCAATCTTCGTGACCTTGGGTCCAGGTCACCTCGGCATAAGTCAGAGCGCAACAGGGCAGGCACGCGACGAAAACCTGACCCTGGCGGAGGATGCGGTTATCGATGATGCTCAGCGTCATGCCGGCCCAATCGACTTCCAGCGCCTCGCCGGCGCGATGCTGCCGGCGCATCGGCGGCGGTCGCGAGCGCCGCTGCCAGGCGTGGAAATGCGCGCAAAACTGGGTGTAGCGATAGCCGCCCGGATGCCGGCTCAGATATTCCAGCCACAGCAGCCGTAGCGTTACGCCGCGGCCGCGCAACTCCCTTTCAACCGCCTCCCAATCCGGCAATGGACGATCCGGATGGCGCGTGTCGGCGGCGGTGAACAGACGATGGTCGAGCTCCTCCTCGCTCAGCGTCGCCGCGATCTCCCAGCTCAGCCCCGCCGCCGCGGCGCGCTCGAGATAGTCCTTCACCGTCGAGCGCGCGACCCGCACGCTGTGCGACACCGCCGTGTCGCTCGGCCCCAGCCCCTCCTTGAGGCGAAGCACTTCCTTGATCCGCCGCATCGCCACCCTCGGTCTCGGCATCCCGTCCCCCAAAAAGATCCTATGCGGGTGGACGGTCGCCTGAGTTGGTAGGCTGAGCTTCCACACACCAGCATGGAGGCCCCCGATGCAGACCGAGACCCCCGCAACCATTGTCGAGACTACCGTCCGAGATCACTCTAACACGCTGTTCGCCTCGCTCGAATTGAGCAAAGCGAAGTGGCTGGTGACCGCCAACAGTCCGGGTGAGGAGAAGTTTTCCCAGCATATCGTTGCCGGCGGTGACGGCGGTTCGCTGCTCATCCTTCTTGCGCGCTTGAAAGCGAAAGCCGAGCAGCGCCGCGGCGTCGCGGTGAAGGTTGTGGTCATTCAGGAGGCCGGACTGGACGGCTTTTGAATTCATCGCCTGCTTGTCCAAAACGGGATCGAGAGCCATGTCGTCGACGCGGCCTCGATTGCGGTTGCCCGGCGCCATCGGCGCGCCAAGACGGATGCGATCGACGGCGTGAGCCTGTTACGGACGCTGATGGCCTGGGCGCGCGGGGAGCGGCGGGTCTGCTCCATGGTTCGGCCGCCAAGTCCGGAAGAGGAAGATCAGCGGCGCCTGTCACGGGAGCGCGGCACCTTGCTCAAGGAGCGTATCCAGCACACCAATCGGATCAAAGGACTGCTCAGCGGGCAGGGCATCCGGGGATACGATCCATTGAAGCCCGATCGTCTCGATCGTCTCGATGCGCTGCGGACCGGCGATGGGCGCCCGCTGCCGGAACGGCTCAAAGCCGAAATCCGCCGGGAGCTGGCCCGGATCGACGTGGTGGCGACCCAGCTCGCCACCGTCGAGCGGGCACGTGACGCATTGGTGCGCACGCAGACGACGGAACGGACAAACCCGAGCACGCTGCTGATCAAGCTCAAGGGCGTGGGGATCGAATTCGCCTCGCTTGTCTGGCTCGAGGGGTTGTTCCGCAGCTTCACCAACCGGCGCCAAGTAGCCGCTTACGCCGGACTGGCGCCGAGCCCTTGGCAGAGCGGCGGGACCGACCGGGACCAGGGCATCTCCAAGGCCGGCAATCACCGCTTGCGGCGCGTCATGATCGAAATCGCCTGGTTTTGGCTGCGTCATCAGCCGAACTCGGCCTTGAGCCGCTGGTTCCACAATCGGGTCGGCACCGCGAAGGGACGGGTCCGGCGCATCGCTATCGTGGCCTTGGCCCGCAAGCTGCTCGTCGCCCTGTGGCGCTATGTTACGCAAGGCATCGTTCCGGAGGGCGCCACCCTCAAGGCGGCGTGATCCGATAACCCAAATTGCCATCCCGCGAAGCTGAACGCGACGGCTTCGCCGGATCCGGGCGGGCGGTGACCGAGACTTGCCCCATGGCCGCAAAATGCCGCGAAAAAGGATGGTCCCGCCACCCCGAGCCCGATGCCCTCGAGCATGAGGGATTATGGTCCGAGCCCGACCGCTCGACCGGATGTGAGGTGATGCGGTCACCGGGACCGCATGGCAAAGACGGGCTCACGCTCTGGATCCAAGCGGCAAAGAGAAAGCACTATGCTGAAATAACAGGCCTTGACCTCAAACACCCCATGTGAGGGGCGACGCTAGACGCCATTACTTGCCGCTCGGCAGCGATGCCAAAGCCGATCACGGGTGCCGAAAACGCCGAAATCAGGTGCCGGATTGAAGCGAAATCCGGTGCCGATTTCGGCCGAAATCACCTGCCGCTTTCGACCGAAATCCGGTGCCGCTTTGCTCCGATTTTTGCAGCCGCAGCAAGATCGACTGGTTGGGCACATTTCGCGCGCTGCCCAATGGCATCCCAGCCCATGACACCTTCCGGCGGGTGTTCCTGCTGATCGATACCGGGCATTTCGAGAGGTGCTTCGAGGCGTGGGCGCGTTCGTTCGGTGCCCCCGTGGACCGGGACGTTGTGGCGATCGACGGAAAGACGATCCGCGGCTCCTTTGATCGGGGTCGCGAGCAAGGGCCGCTTCATGTCGTCAGCGCGTGGGCTTGTGACCGCCGGCTGGTCCTTGGCCAGCGTCAGATCGGCGACAAATCCAACGAGATCAGCGCGATCCCGGAATTGCTCGACGCGCTGGACATCAAGGAGACGATCGTCACCCTGGATGCGATGGGCTGCCAGCGGGCGATCGCCACCAGGATCCTCAAGAGAGGGGCTGATTATCTCGTGACGCTCAAGGCGAACCAGGGGAAGAAATTCACCGCTGTCCAAGAGCTTTGCGCAACGACCTGTTTCAGCCGCTCGCCCCTCCACCGGCCGGTCCATGACGAATTTGATGATGGCCACCGCCGCCTGGTTCGGCGCCGCGTGTTCGTCTGCCCGGATGCTGCCAGGCTGGAACCGCTGCGCGACTGGCCCGGCCTGCAGACCGTCCTGACCGTGGAAACCATCCGTCATGTCAATGGGTCTGGTAAGACCGAAACCGACATCCGCTAGTTTCTGTCCAGCAGCGCCGATCCCCCGGAGATCCTGGCAACAGCGATCCGCCGGCACTGGCAGATTGAGAATAGCCTGCACTGGGTTCTCGACGTCGCCTTCCAGGAAGATCACTGCAGGATGCGGGATCGGAACGCCGTCCAGAATTTCTCGCTGCTGCGGAAAATCGCGATCAACCTGGTCCGCCGCCATCAGACCTCAAAGGCCAACCTCAAGGGGCGTCGCAAAATGGCCGCATGGGATAACCGATCCATGGAGCAAGTCCTCACCGGCATCTTTCATGCGTAACCCCTGCTCCAATCCCGATCACCGCGCAGCAGCCAGGGTGCGCATTGCGGCCCCAGCCGATCCCAATAGCGTCCAGAGTCCCGGTGCCGAAGGCTTCGCCGCGTGCTGGTTGCCGGCTTGGACCTCGACCTCCAACACCAGCCGCAGATTGGCCAACATGTAGCTGTGATCGGTATGCAAGCCGGCCCCGGCGAAGACACTAGGGGATGCACACATTTCTCAGCTTCCATTCCGTAGCGAGGGCGCGAAAGTATTCCAGGCCATGCTTGAAGGTGATGGGACCTGGCGGCCGGGAGGAGCAATAGCCTCCTGAGCTTGTCGAAGGGCCAGCCGCCCAGACGCGCGATGATCCAGGCGGCCCAGGCGAGGCCACGCCGGGTGTGAGGATTTTTCTGCTTTTCGGTTTTGCCCTCGACCTGCGCGTTGACGGCTTCCAGGGCCGCCCTCTCCTCTTGTGTGAAGGCCAGGCTGGCCGGTTCGGCGCGGCGCCCGTCACGAGCCTGCACCAGCTGGAGGATGAGGGCGGCGGCTTTGGTGGCAATCGTCGCGAGCTTCAGCAGCCGCTCGGTGCTGGCAATCTGACTGTCTTCGAGCTGCAGCCCCTGCTTCTTCGGAATGCGAAAGAGCGGCTCGATGATCCGGCGCAGCTTGTACCAGGCGACGATTTGCCAAGCCGCGTCTACGCTCGTGACGTCATGGGTGGTGAGCCGCCGCCGGTGCAGCGGCTCGACGCCGGCCGGGGGGTCGTGTTCGGCGACCTCGACGAGAGTGAGGCGCACGCTTGGCAGGAGATCGCGAGCGCTGCCCCGCGGGCGTTTGAGAACTACCGTGCCGAAGCGCAGCGTCAGACGCGCCGTGCGGCCCGGCTCGTGCGGCCCGCGCCGGGGCAGCACGATCGTGCGCGTGTCGGCCGCTTGAAAATTGGCCCCTGTCGCGTACAGCCCGGCGCCATTGGCCAGGCGACGGTCCTGCATGACGCGCGTCAGAATATGAAAGTTGGGCGCGGGCACCGTCGCCCTCCTGAGCTTGTCGAAGGGCGGCATAGAGGTCGCTCTCGCGATCGGCAATCACCGTCACCATCGTCGCCGCGGCCAGCACTTCCTTGGCACGCCCGGCGGTGGTGAGCCCGCGTTCCGACGCCTTGTCGGCCAAGGCCCGCCGGTTGTGCGTCACCCTCACATGCCCGGAGCGCGTCCACACCCGCCCGCCGACCAGCCCCAGGCAGCTGCCGGTGGCCGCATCCAGCGCCAGCAGGGCATGCCCCAGCAAGCCATGGATGTTGCCGTGGCCAACCTCGCCCAGGCCACGCCGGCGCCCCTCGGTCGTGCGGAAATGAACCGCGCTGGTATCCTGGATCGCCAGAACATGCCGGCTTGTCGCCGCACGAGCGGTCTGTTCGCCCCAACCGTCCGGCAGCGCCGCAACCGTCACGTTCGGATTGGCGAGAAACCGGCCATAGCGGACGAGTTGCGCGCGGCACCCACCGGCCAGCCGGCGCACGCATACCGTGGCATGCGCAACCATACGTTCCAGCAACGCAGCCCCCCTTTATCGCGGCGGCGATCCCCGAACCAGCCAACCGACCACGCCATCTCCTCCAGGGCGATATTCTCCATAGTGCGCCTCCCGGATGCCTCAATGCCGTGCACGGCAGCATACCCCTGCGCGCGTCGGGAAGCCTCCCGTCAGCAGGAGCCGATCTGGCGCGCCCAGATGTGTGCATCCCCTAGGGCGAAGGCAGGGGGCCGCCCGGTTTCTTCGGGTGGTAGCCGACCACCGCTCCTTCCCCGGCCTGCGCCCTAGGGGATGCACACATTTCTCAGCTTCCATCCCGTAGCGAGGGCGCGAAAGTATTCCAGGCCATGCTTGAAGGTGATGGGACCTGGCGGCCGGGAGGAGCAATAGCCTCCTGAGCTTGTCGAAGGGCCAGCCGCCCAGACGCGCGATGATCCAGGCGGCTCAGGCGAGGCCGCGCCGGGTGTGAGGATTTTTCTGCTTTTCGGTTTTGCCCTCGACCTGCGCGTTGACGGCTTCCAGGGCCGCCCTCTCCTCTTGTGTGAAGGCCAGGCTGGCCGGTTCGGCGCGCGGCGCCCGTCACGAGCCTGCACCAGCTGGAGGATGAGGGCGGCGGCTTTGGTGGCAATCGTCGCGAGCTTCAGCAGCCGCTCGGCGCTGGCAATCTGACTGTCTTCGAGCTGCAGCCCCTGCTTCTTCGGAATGCGAAAGAGCGGCTCGATGATCCGGCGCAGCTTGTCCCAGGCGACGATTTGCCAAGCCGCGTCTACGCTCGTGACGTCATGGGTGGTGAGCCGCCGCCGGTGCAGCGGCTCGACGCCGGCCGGGGGGTCGTGTTCGGCGACCTCGACGAGAGTGAGGCGCACGCTTGGCAGGAGATCGCGAGCGCTGCCCTGCGGGCGTTTGAGAACTACCGTGCCGAAGCGCAGCGTCAGACGCGCCGTGCGGCCCGGCTCGTGCGGCCCGCGCCGGGGCAGCACGATCGTGCGCGTGTCGGCCGCTTGAAAATTGGCCCCTGTCGCGTACAGCCCGGCGCCATTGGCCAGGCGACGGTCCTGCATGACGCGCGTCGGAATATGAAAGTTGGGCGCGGGCACCGTCGCCCTCCTGAGCTTGTCGAAGGGCGGCATAGAGGTCGCTCTCGCGATCGGCAATCACCGTCACCATCGTCGCCGCGGCCAGCACTTCCTTGGCACGCCCGGCGGTGGTGAGCCCGCGTTCCGACGCCTTGTCGGCCAAGGCCCGCCGGTTGTGCGTCACCCTCACATGCCCGGAGCGCGTCCACACCCGCCCGCCGACCAGCCCCAGGCAGCTGCCGGTGGCCGCATCCAGCGCCAGCAGGGCATGCCCCAGCAAGCCATGGATGTTGCCGTGGCCAACCTCGCCCAGGCCACGCCGGCGCCCCTCGGTCGTGCGGAAATGAACCGCGCTGGTATCCTGGATTGAGGTTGCCCCGTTTCAGTGGACGGTTAGTCGGCTTGCGGGTTAGGTCGTGGTCATGGTGGTCTGCATCTCGGCTTCGTAGGTTATCGGCGAGCGGTATCCCAGACCCGAATGCAGTCGCACCGGGTTATACCAACCCTCGATGTAGCTAAAGCAGGCCATCTTCGCCTCGGCCTGAGATGCGAACCGGCGACGGCTGAGCAGCTCGGCCTCGAGGGTGGAGAAAAAGCTCTCGGCCATGGCGTTGTCGTAGGCGTCACCGACCGACCCCATCGATGGTCGAACACCGGCCTCGCTACACCGCTTGCCAAATGCCACCGATGTATACTGGCTGCCCTGGTCGCTGTGATGGATGACGTCCTTGGGCCGCCGTTGGCCAACCGCCATCTCCATCGCGTCCAGCACCAGTTCGGTGCGCAGGTGGTTCGCCATCGCCCAGCCGACGATCTTGCGGCTCCAGGCGTCGAGCACGACGGCGAGATAGAGGAACCCCGCCATCGTCGGCACATAAGTGAGATACTGTCGGCGAATTCAGGCGGCCTGAGCCAGGGCGGCGAAGCGGGTCACGCGTGTCTTGGCGCGCGGCGTTCCGGCCAGCCAATGCACAATGCGCGCGGCGTTCAGCGCGGCGGCGGTACACACCTGTTGCAACCCGGTCTTGGCAAGGCCGATGTAACGGCTTCGGCGCATGCCGAATGCGCGCACGCCCTGTGACAAGGTGCCTTCGACGCCGGCACGCACGTGATAACGTTCCTTCCAGACCGGGTCATCCATCCGTGCCCGCGCCCTGTTCAGCGCCTCGTATTCCGGACGCGGGTGGAAGTAGACGGAGCGGCGCGCCGCCTTGGCCGGGGTGCATAAGGCGCGCACGGCGCAGGTGCCACAGTCGGTGCGGCTGAACACCGCGCAAATGCGCGGGGCGCCGGCGTCGTCCAAGCCGCGGCGCCAGGTCACCGATGTCTTGCCCTGCGGGCAGGTGACCTGTTCGCGCTCCCAATCAATCGCAAAGTGGCGCTGCTCATAGGCCTGTTCCGCCGCATTCTGCCGCTTCGCTACTGCCCGGACTGGCCCTTCCAAGGAGACGCCGTGGTCACGTTGGCTGCTCACCAGCAGCGCCGCGTCGACATAGCCTGCGTCCACGAAGTGCTCGGCCGGCAGCAGCCCCTTGTCGGCCAGGCATTTGTGGATGTCTGCCGTGCTCGCCATGTCCGGCTGCATCGCCGGGCAGGTCATGATATGTGTAACCAGGTGTGCGGCATTCTCGTCGCAGGTTTCGGTCACGTGCACCTTGTAGCCCGACCATTCCGTCTGCCGTTTCGTGCTGTAATGCGCCTCCGGATCATAGGGGGATTGCAGCCGCTCGCCCACGGGCGGCAGTTCCGCTCCCGCCCGCCAGCGCGGTGGCCCGTTCCCCTCGCGGGCATAATGGATCCGCCACACATCCCGCAGCGTCCCAACCATCGGCTGCTGGCGCGCCGCGGCCGGTGCATTCGGCACCTCCAAGGCATCCAGCAAGGTGAAGCCGTCCAGCCCGATTTCGATGGCAAGGGCTTCGCGCTCTTCCCGCCGCTTGGGCAGGCGATAATCCTCGATCCGGCGCCCGTAGCGCTTGAACCAGACGGGCTGGGCGATCTGACGCAGCCAGTCCGGCACAATCGCGGCGAGGTCGTCCAAGGTGGCGCGCAACGTCTCGCCAACCAGTTCGAGCAGGTGCAGATCGTGCACCGCAGCCAGGATATGCGTGCTGTCCGTACGCTGCTTGCCCCGCGCCCTGATCAGGCCGCGCGCCTTGAAGCGCTCCAGCATCCTGTCCAGCAACAGATGCTCCGCCTTGCCCGCGACAAGGCGGGCGCGGAACTCCGTCAGCACGCTGAAGTGGAAACCAGGGTCGGTCAGTTCGAGCCCCAACGCATACTTCCAGTCAATCCGACCGCGCACCGCATCGGCGGCTTGCCGGTCACTGAGATGCTCCAGAAACTGAAAGACCGTGACCAGCGCTAAACGCCATGGCGCAAGGCCGGGCTGACCTCGGACGGGATACAGCGTGCGGAAGTCCGCACCCTCGTAAAGGGTGGCGAATTCATCACGCAGCCGCGTTATGACGGTGCCACCGGGAAACGCCGCACGGGCCACTCGCGCGGTCTCGGCCGGGATCTCGCTAATCGGCTCTGGATGCAGGCTCATGGATCACCCCATGCTGAAAAGCCGCCTGAATTCGCCGACAGTATCTAAGTGATGTCGGCAACCCACAGCTGGTTCGGTCTGGTGGCGCTGAAGTCGCGGTCGACCAGGTCGGGCGCCGGCCGGTCGTCCTTGTTCCGCCAGGTTGTTGTCGGGCCGCCGTGCCGATGGCTGGCGCCCACCAGGCCCGCCGCACGCATCAGACGGGCGATCCGCTTGCGGCTGTGCCTCTCTCCACCCTCACGCAGATCGGCATGGACGCGAGGCGCCCCGTAGGTCTGCCTCGAACTGGCATGCACCGTTTTGATGCGCTTCAGCAAGGCCGCGTCGGCCGTGGCGTGGGCGGACGGTGGCCGTTGCAGCCACGCGTAATAGCCCGCCTTGGACACGCCGAGCACGCGTGCCATTGCGGCAACCGGGAAAGAGGCCTGGTTCGCACTCATGAACCGGAAGAGCCCGACGGCAGCGTGCCGGTCTCCCGAGCGAACCAGGCCGCGGCTTTTGACAGAATATCGCGCTCCAGCCGCAACTGCTTGTTCTCACGCCGAAGCCGGGTCAACTCATCACGCTCAGCCGCGGTCAGACCCGGAGCCACCTCCTCTCGGCGGCCCTCGTTTCGGTCAGCCTGGGCGACCCACGCGCGAATGGAGTGGCCGCTCGGCTCAAACTCGTGGGCAAGATCGTCAGGATTACGCCCAGCACGGACGAGGTCGACCATCTGGCGGCGAAATTCCGGCGAATACGGTGGGCGTGTTCTTGGCATCAGCAGCACCTCTGGCAAAAGCTTCAGGGTGTCCACCAAACCGGGTCAATCCCAGGATCGCCAGAACATGCCGGCTTGTCGCCGCACGAGCGGTCTGTTCGCCCCAACCGTCCGGCAGCGCCGCAACCGTCACGTTCGGATTGGCGAGAAACCGGCCATAGCGGACGAGTTGCGCGCGGCACCCACCGGCCAGCCGGCGCACGCATACCGTGGCATGCGCAACCATACGTTCCAGCAACGCAGCCCCCCTTTATCGCGGCGGCGATCCCCGAACCAGCCAACCGACCACGCCATCTCCTCCAGGGCGATATTCTCCATAGTGCGCCTCCCGGATGCCTCAATGCCGAGCACGGCAGCATACCCCTTTGCGCGTCGGGAAGCCTCCCGTCAGCAGGAGCCAATCTGGCGCGCCCAGATGTGTGCATCCCCTAGGGCCTGCGCCGGGGCAGGCTTGTATGGGGCAATTGTTGTCAAGCCTCCCGTTTCGGATGTCGCGGCCGGCTTGGGCGGATCCGAGGGGGATCGAACGATCCGAGGGGAGCGCGCCTTGGGGCTGCACGCCCAACACACTTGTATTCGGTAGGCCTCGGGTGGGCCTGGACCATGATGCAGCGATGCGCATCAGGGGCGAGGCTCCGGCGGCGGGCCCATTCTCTGGGACGGCGTAAGAGCCATGCCTGCCGCGGGTCACCGCCACCTCGGACCGGTTCGGCGCCCGGCTGCGATCACGGCAACGGGCACCGCATCGGGTTTAACAATACGCTGCCGTCCGTCTACGCTGCCGGCCGGAGCACGACCCCCTCGGGGATCTCGCCGGTGGTCGCCAGCCGCCACAAGCTGATGAGCAGCTTGCGGGCCAGGGCCACAATCATGGTTTTGCGGGTGGCGCCGCGGGCATCGGCGGTACGTCGCCGATACCATCGCGCCAATGCGCTGTCTTTCTGGAACATCAGAAACCGCCAAGCCAACTGGATCATGCCGCGCCGCACCCGGGCATTGCCGGCCCTGGCCAGGCCCTTTTCCCGGCGCCGGCGCCCGCTCTCGTCCGGCGCCCCGGTCAGACCGCCAAACCGCGCCACCGCCCGCTGATCGCGCAACAGGCGCGCGAAAGCCTCCTGGGCGAGCAGGTCTGCCGTCTCGATGCCGACGCCGCGAACCGGCGCCAGCAATCGGATCATCGGGTGGGCACCGGCGCGCGGCGGCGGCTGCAACCGCTGCAGACGTGCGCTCTCGATCTCGCCGATCTGCTCGCCGAGCAGCGGCAAGCGCGTCATCCCGCGACGCAGTTCGGCCAGCGTGTTGCCCGGCAGCGGCGCCCCTTCGGGCGTCCTCAGGGTCTCGAGCCGCGCCGCCGCTTTGCGCAAGTTTGGCTTGAACCCGCGGATGCCGAGCCATGCCAGCGTGCGTTTGATGCGATTGATGATCCGCCTGCGCTCGCCGACCAGTGCGTCGCGCGCGCGGCCCGGCCGCCGCGCGTCCTCCTCCTCCAGGCTCGGGATTGCGATCATCGGGCAGTGGTCACGGTCACCGCGCAGCCAGCCGAGAAAAGATCGCTTCAACAGCGCCACATCGAGCCGGTCAGTCTTCGCCCGGCGATGCTCGCGCGAGACCGCGATGCTGGTGGGGTGGATCACCTGGGCTTCGACATCGCGCGCCCGCAGCCGTGAGCCTTCAGCCCACGGGCTTGACCCGTGGGGTGCCAGCCATACCCCGTCACGGCCGGCCTCAAAAGCAACCGCAATTCGGTTGATCTTGCGCCCGGCCCGCGCCGCCTCGGACCGCCAGCGGTGCCGCAGCCGGAGCAGCGCCGCCTCGTTTGGGTCGAGCTTTTTCGCCGGGTGCCGCTCGATCCCGGGCACAATCCCGGCAACCAGCCGGCGCGACTGGCTCATCTCGATCACGGCGATCAACGTGCTATCCTGGTCCAGAGCGGTGAGGCACCGGCTGAGGTCATTGGCCTGCGGCATGGGACACCCCCGTCGGTTTGTTTGCAGCGACGATGGTGCCATTCTCTCGCCGCTCGCCCCATAGCATCTCTGATGGCCGTAAAGCGGTTTCACCGTCGTGTCGACGTCAAGAATCCAGGGTTCGCGCACCAGCGGCCGCGTGCAATAGTCGAGCTGCTCCTGCCGCCACGCCCGCCCGGCTTCCGCCGCGATCTTGCTCAGCGCCCGACGCACTGCGTCCGCGCTGACCACCTTGTTCATCCCGAGCCGTGGTGGAGTGACCGGGTCGCAGCGCCGCGTCGTGATGTGGGCATAGCGCCGATGCCCGGCCAGCACCGACACCATCACTGTCCCCAGTATGTCCCGCTTCGGCGGCGCGTTCGGGCTCGTCAGCGACAGCGGGCACCCCGCAACCCAGGCATCGAACAACCCGCCTTGCTTCAA
>CAWJXM010000008.1:0-83803 GCA_963846635.1 uncultured Alphaproteobacteria bacterium
CACGATCATCTTCTCGAACGAGGCTCCTTGAGCCGCGAGATCGCACGTGCCGAGCTTCGCTCACAGTCTGTTCGAACAAGCAATTGCCAGCCAAAAGCACGTAGGATGGGCTGAGCAGTAAGAGCGAAGCCCATCACGCCCGACGCCGCGCCTTCGATGGGCTTCACTCCCCGCTCAGCCCATCCTACTCATGCTGACCAGGAATGTAAATCGATCCGCGGCCCATCCCACATCAAGCGCGTACGGTTACTCTGGTGTCTGGCCGCACGCCTTGGCCAGCCTGCCGGTCAATCGCGAGCATTTCGTGCAGGTAGCGCAATCTGATGGACATGCCAGTGGTGATCCCCAGATGGATCAGCTGATCGCTAATATAGCCGCTGTTAACACGATCATTGTGGAGCCCTCTTTGCGTCATCTCAGCCGCGGTGGGATCAGGTCTCCGCCGATGCGATCGACGGTATAGCGTTTCTGCTCCGTCCTGACTATCCGCCAAAGGTAAGATTACGGTCGCCGTATGCCTCACCGATGCCCCCAAATGGGGGCTCTGTCACAGATAAACTGCGCGCGCAGAGATGGCATTTGTTAATTATTAACGGAGGTAATGCTTAGAATAGCAGACGTTAACCCAAATGACGTTCCCGTATCCGTATAGATGCGATGGATAAATGCCACGAATTTCTGTCCTTAAAGTAGCATTTATATTTCGCGAAGTTGGGAACTCTGCGATATCCTACCGCTCGCAAAAATGGCCGCCCGCGGCAGGGCGTCAAAAACATTTCCGGGGCAGGGAGCAGCACATTGGCCAGCGAGGCCGGAGATCTGATTGAATTGATCACTGGCGCCGCGATCAATCCGAATCGATGCATGACGTGCTCGCGCATATGGCGGAGCTGATACCGGGGACGAAAATCATGCTGGCTGCGGGGACGCGCAGTTAATAGGCAATGCTGGCTTGATCTATACCGGTTTCAGAGCCTGTTTGAATGCGCTTTTGCGCCCCGATCCCATCTGTACTCCATAGGATCACACTGGTCCGCCTGGCAGGGCGGGAGGTGAGGGAGTGGATGTGGACCGAGGCGCATCGGGCGCGGCATGAGGCGCGCCTGAAAGACATGGTGAGAGTGAGTGCAGTGGGCGAGATAGCGCGCTGGCTGGAGCGAGCGATCCCCGCGCTCGCCGCGGCGCACCCCGTTGCGCTGGATTGTGGCGGCACTGGCTTGGCACTTGCGGGTGGGTGGCCCGTGGCGGGCGCTGCCCGGCGGCTTCCCCGTGGCGCACCGTCTATGGCTGGTTCCGGCGTTGGCTGGAGGCTGGCTTGATTGATGCGCTGATGCGGGGGATCGCCTGTCTGCGTCGCCGGGCAGCGCCCGCCAGGGGCCGCCCACGCGCAAGTGCCAGGCCAGCGCTGCGACAATCCGGTGCAGCGGGGTGCGCCGCGGCGAGCGCGGCGGATCCGCCCGCTCCAGCCAGCGCGCAACCGCGCCCACCGTGCTCACCGTGCTCACTGTCACCATGTCTTTCAGGCGCGCCTCATGCCGTGCCCGATGCGCCTCGGTCCACATCCACTCCCTCACATCCCGCCCTGCCAGGCGGACCAGCGTGATCCTATGGAGTACAGATGGGATGGGGCGCAAAGGCGCACTCAAACAGGCTCTCAGTGATTGGTCGATGCAAGCCTATACCTATCATTTCTCAAAAGTAAATCCGTGGACGCCGTATCTGATGTGTCTTCCGACTATGCTTGCCGCGGTGTCCGACGAGGTGATGCCGTCGGCGAGCTTTCGGAGCAGCGAGTTTTATGAAGATTTCCTGATGCGCGAAGGGGAGATGAACCATGCCGCCGGGCTCAAAATCTTTCACGAGTTCGACCGGCTGGGATTGGTCCTCGTTCATTATGGCGACAGTATTGCTGTAAGAAACAATGCCGAAATAAAGCCGCTGTTGCAGCAGCTGGCACCGCTGTTCCGGATGGCATTGGAAGTAAACCGCCAGCTTTCGCGAACGCTACCGCATTCGGAGATCATCACGGATCTGATCGAGGGGGTTCTCGCACCGGCGTGTCTGGTGAATGAACAGCGCAAAATGCTGCTTGCGAACAGCGCATTCATTGAAGAAATCCGGAGCCGCCAATACGTCGCCGTCGACCGGTTTGACCGGATCAAACCGGCCAATGCCAGCGATGAAAGGAAATTCGAGGACATGGTGCGTGGTGCAACACGGCCGCACGACACAGCCGCGCTCAGCAACCGCTGACAATATTTCTGTCCGGGGAGGAGCGGCCTCCTGCCTCGCTGACCGTCCTCGGGATTAGAGCGGGAGCAAAGTCCGGCTTTCCGTGGCTGCTTAATCCCCAGTCCTATGCGCTTGTCATCCTCGCCAATCCGGTCTCTCGGCGGTCCAACATTTCCCAGGCTCTCGTCGCGAAATTCGCCCTGACCAAGGCGGAAGCCGCGCTGTTGGGGCTCGTCGGCGCCGGTGGGAACCTCCGCGATGCCGCCGATCAGCTCGGCATCACTTATGAGACCGCGCGGTCGCGGTTGAAGCTGATCTTCGCCAAAACAGACCTCCACCGTCAGGCCGATCTTGTTGCACTCGTTGCGCGGATGGCATGGTGAAGCGCTGATGGGCCACGCCGCCGCGGCGATCGCCGCGGGGCTGTGCGAGACGGTATTGATCACGCATGGCGAGAGCGGCCGTCCGGGATCGGGCGCATCCGCAATGTCGTCGCACCCACCAGCCTTGCCGGCAACCCCCACCCTAACCCTCCCCGGCAAGCGGGGGAGGGTTAGGGTGGGGGTTGGCCGATGGGCCCGCCGACTTTGTTCACGATCCCGGTGCTGCGCTACATGAAGACCTATGACCTGACGCACGAGCAATTGGCGATGGTCTCGGTCGTCCAGCGCGAATGGGCAAGAACCCGCGCACCACCTTCAAGACGCCACCGCTTCCCGCGCCTCGCGCGGACGCTTGGCGATGACTTGGAGATAGGCAGCCGCTGGCGCGTCCGGCTGGCGGCGGCCCTGTTCCCAATTCTTCAAAGTCGCTAGCAGGATGCGCTAGACGCGGGCGAATTCCTGTTGGGACATCCGCAATTGTCGGCGGATAGCACGCACGTCGGGCACTTCCACCACATGAACCCGGACCCCGCCGGGTTTGCCCTCAGCGTGTTCGCAGGCCTCGGTCAGGCTTTCGATCAGGTCCTTGCTGAATTTGGTCATGCTTGTTCCTCGTCAGCGCCCGTGCGCCTGTTTCAGCCGCGCCACAAGCCCCTGTACTGCTCGCCGCGCATCAGGCGAGAGGTCATCGCGCCGGGCCTTCGCGTAGATCATCAGCAGATAAAGGGGCACTGCGGGATCATGATAAAAGTAAATGATGCGCACTCCGCCTCGCTTGCCGCTTCCGCGGCGACCTCACCTGACCTTGCGGACGTCACGCTATGCTAAATATAGCGGATGCCGCCTGGAGTCATTTCGGCTGAACCAGCGGGTTTCCGCCGGGAGTGCCGGGCGGCGGAATGACAGGCGTGCTGCTCGTTCCTTGGTTCGGTGGCTGGACGACGCTGCGATCGCCGCTTGGAGGCGGATGAATGACGCCTCCCGAACGACTGAGCTGATGGCTCAGGGATCCCGGCGCATTGCTTGATCCTGATGGCGGTTGCTGCTGCGGGACAGTGCTGTTGTTTTCGCTGATCGGCTTCGCCATGGCCTGGCTATTCCGGGCGAGGCTCCAGCTGAGGCCACCATTCGGCACGCCGCCTTGCGACCGTGCCGCGACTGCGGCAATGCCGGTGCTGAGGCAAACGGCCGCGACTAGCGGCAAGGTAATGATCGCTCGCATTTCGCTCCCTCCAAGCATGCGTTTTCGTTTCCCTGACGGAGGACGCTCGAAAACGGAGAAAGTTTCTCGTACACGTCATATCTAGCGATTTTCATCGCTGGATGCTGGTGCGCCGGGAGTGCTGCGCAGTCGCGAGCTCGTTGGTCAAAAGCTATCCCGCCGATGTAAGGCCAAACGAAGTGACCACCCACCGAGCGCTGCCCAAATCCCCAAAAGAGAAAATATGATTAAGCCCAGCATGACGATCGGCGATAGCGAAACCCGAGACTCGGGTAAACGGGCATCGGGTTGCAATGAGCTGGTGTAAAGGCTCGTTGTTCGAGTTGGTACGGGATCGGTGTCCATCGGGTTCTCCTGTGCCGCTGGAGCACCGTTAATCAGGTTCTGATCAATGCTGCGTCGCACCAGTTGTCAAAAATCCATCACCTCTGAGCCCAATTGATCGACGCATTGCATACGCTGCTCCTTCTCTCATCGCCTGATCAGCTGAGCAGCTGCAGCAAGTTAGGATAAACGCTATTGGTTAAAACTGGAACTCACGCGAAACCGCTGCGGTTAGTAGTACGTGAATTAAACTGCGAGACGGGAACACATCATGACCAAGTATTTACTGGCGGGTGTCTCCGCCATTTTTCTGATGGCCGGCATCGCCTCGGCGCAGACCTATCCTCCACCGACGACACCACCGGAAATTCCGGGCTCCGGCACATCGACGACAACCATTATTTCTCCGGGGCCGAACGGCGGCTACCACGCGACGACGACGCAGCACGGTGTCGACATGTATGGAAACCGGGTTACTCGGAAGGATATTTACCGCGAGGGCATCGCCGGCAGTTCGGAAACCCACACGACCACGACGAGCGATCCCTGGGGCGGCAACACCACGATTCGCACGACCACGCCCAATCATCAGTAACGGCTGCTGGGTTGCCGCCGTCAGCACGCGATCAGCGCTCGGCGATGCTATGGATTGCTCTGAGAGTCCACCGCACCCACAGGGCTGTTCAACGCTATGGGATGACGAGAAGTCTGAGCAGATTGTCGACGCCGGCGAGGGCGGCGCGGTAGCGGTCCTGGCTGAGCGTGCCGGAGCGGTTGGCCTTGAGGATGTTGAAGGCGAAACTGCGCAGGCGGGCGAACACGCCGGGATTGGAGCGGATGCGCGAGCGGTCTTCGCCGAAGGTGACGTCGCGGCTGTAGTGGGAGGTGGTCTCGATCCGCCAATGCGCGCGCACCGCCTCGGCGGCGCGGGCGGCGGTGAGCGGGGTATTCGCGACGTCGAAGGCGGTCTCGGTGGCGAAGCGCAGCAGGCCGGTCCTGGCATCGCGCGTGAAGACATCGCGCTCGACCCGGATGACGGCGGCGACGTGGGAGTGCCAGTCGGTGTCGGCCAGTTTGTCGGCGGGATCGAAGACGCTGACGGTGCGGGTTTCGTCGCGGTTGCGACCCTTGTTGCGGCTCTGGGCTGACCCGAGCGGCGCCTCGGTTGCGGCGATATCCTGGATCTGCTGGTGCAGGGTCGGTTGGTTGTCCTTGGTCTGGACGATCAGTGCGATGTTGGCTTTTGCCGCGACTGCAAAGTGTTTTTTTGGCAGTGCAGCGCATCGAGCGTGACGATGGCGCCGTCGGCGACGCCGAGTTCGGCGAGCAAGGTCTGCGCCGCCGGAATCTCATTGGATTTCGCGGCGATGTCGACATGGGCAAGGATGAGGGCGGTATCGGTGGCGAACGCGCTCAGCACCTGGGCGGCAGCGCGGTCGTTGAAATTGTCAAAGCTGCCCCGCAGCGTCTTGCCATCCAGCGCGATGCTGCCCTGCCCGGGTGTCGCGCGTGCGGCCTGAAGCAGGGCGGCATGGCGCCGGAATACAGCCTCGACCGCCGCCGGATCGAGCCCCTTGAGAATGTAGCGGATCGCGGTGTGCGCGGGCGCGCGGCGCCACTTCAGACCAAAGGCGGCGTTCAGCTTGTGGCGATTGACGTCGATAAACGTGACGATGCCTCGATACGAGTTCCCGCCGGTCACGATGGCGAGGATGGAGAACAGCAGCACGTGAGGCAGTTTGTCGATCTGCCCCTGCGCCCGGCGTGGATCAGGAACTTCCGCCAGCAAGCCCAGCAACGGCGCGAATTCGGTCATGGCAACCTCCGACACGGTTGCCATCCCAGGATCAGACATCCGCCGCTTTGTGAATCCCCTTTCTTATCCGGTGCTTCACTTCGCCCATCCTGTGTTGCAGCGCGGCCTCACTTCAGCCCATCCAGCAGCGTTGAACAGCCTTGACCGCACCCAGACCCGATAAAGGCAGGAGGACCGATCGCCTTCCGCAATAGCGATCCCTTGGCTGAAGACGCGAGAAGTGCCATGGTCAGACTATCGAAATCGGCCCCGCATTTTCTACAAGTGCGTCTTCACTTTTTTAGTCATCTCAAATACTCTGAGATGGCACCGAGCACTTCAGCTCGCGGCCATCTATTTAAACGCTCTCCAAAGCTCCGCGTCCGGAGGCGAGGCTGAGGCTACAAAACAGGATGGATGAAAATGCTTGGGACGATCCTGATCATAATTTTAATCCTGCTGCTGATTGGCGCGTTGCCGCGATGGGGCTATAGCACCGGTTGGGGATATTATCCCAGCGGTGGCGTCGGCCTGCTCCTGATTATCATCATCATTCTGCTGCTGATAGGCTACATTTAGGCACTTGGTTCGACCCACACTGGAGACCACGTGGTCGGTTAAGCTCGGCAGCCTCGCTGCGACAGGATGACCGTGGCGGGGATGAATTTGAGGACCGTTACCCTAATTGTTGCGATGCAGCAAAACCGGGGTGCGGGCATGCTGGTAACCTTTGATCGGATGCATGAGCCAGACACTGCCGAAAGATCTGTTGGCGCTTGGCGGGGCGTCGCCTCAGCTTGGTTCGTAGCACTCGCGTTCGCAGCGCTGTTCAGCGGATGGCAAACTTTAGCGTCGCACCACCAGAACGCATTCGATAGGGGCAGCGTAGCCGGCGCTATAATCCCCCGCCATGACCCGCGCTTTCCCGGGCCGGATGAGATCGCGGCGTCCGATTGGCTGGAGCGGGTGCGGGCCGAAGCTTATGGCTTGTGAGCGCTTCGTCTTGGTGAGGCGACCAGGTGACGGGCGGGAGATCGACGCGCGGTCAATACGAAAACGCGTATAGCCGGTCATCGGCACCGATGTAGAGGCGGCCGCCAGCGGGCAGCAGATCTTGGAAATGGTGAAGACCGGTCATCGCATCACCAGGCCCGCCGCCGTCAAACAGCGGCTCGCCGGTGTCGCCACGAAAGGCGTGCAGCCGGTCGTCACCCTCGGCGCCGAGGATCCAGACAATCGGGTTGGACTGGCCGTCGGTCGTCGTCACCACCGGCGAGCCTCGGCCGATCAGCGCGCCGCACCACGTAGTCGCAAGCGCCGGTGGCGAACCGCCACTGATCCGCAGCACCGTCAGCTCATTATCGCGCCGCGGCGTGGGGCAGTCAGTCCCGGGCCCTTGGAACGCGACAAAGACGTCTCCCCCGACCGGATATGCAGCATCGGCGGTGATGATCCGCAAGCTCGAGACGGTCTCTGAAACGAGCTGTCCCCCGATGCCGCCGAGATTGTCCGCATTCAGCAGATAGGCGCGGCGGTCCTTGCCAAGCGCGAGGACGAGTGGCTGCGCGCTGCCATTTACTGGGGCTCGCAGCAACAGCGGGCTGACACCACCGAGATCCTCGTCGCGGGCGTCGAGGTCACGCCAATCCATTGGCGCAAAGAAATATTGCGGTCGGTCATTGCGCGCGAGGTCGGGGCGAGCTTGAACACCGCCTCGCCATCGCTCCATTGCCGCGCGCCAAAGGTGTTGCCGGTCGAGACGTACAGCCAACGCCCGTCGCTGGCGACCCCGGCGGGCGCCCAGATGCCGCCGCCGCGCGCCCGCGTGTGCCAGCTGACGATATCCCTCGGGTTATTGACGCCGATCCCGACAACCCAGCCGTGGTAGTCGCCGCAATCGCCGAAATGTCCACCATACGGAATATAGACCCGGCCGCCGACAATCGTCAGCGCGCCGCGCTGGTTCTGATCGGGGCCATCGAAATGCTCGCCGCGCGCCGCTAAAGCCGTCATCACATCGACCGGCCAGCCCGGCAGAGTGGCGCCATTCTGCAGCGACAGAGCGAAGATCAGATGGCGCGCGCCGGCAGGCTCGGCGATCATCGCATCGAGGTAGAGCGTTTGCGACGGCGCGTCGATGACTGGGGTGCCGGTGATGCCGAGATCAAAGTGCTGCGTCTTGCCGGTCCGGAAAGCTTTGCCACAGGCCGAACTATGGATCGGGACGATCGCTCCGTCGCACAGGGAACCGCGCGCGTCCGGATTGTAGAGAATGGTTGCACGCAATTCCCCACTATCAGCGTCCGGTAGCAGCAAGGCGCAAAAATCACAGCGCGTGACGCCCAGCAGACTGCTCGATAGGACCTCAATCAAACGGCGGAGAGCACCGAAGTTGTACCGACATGCTGTTGGTAATCTCCAGAACCAGGCGCAACCGGTCGCGTTCAAGCCGCAACTTCTCTTGGCTGATGTGACGCTCAATGGCGATCTGGCAATGTGACTGGGATTCTCGATCAACTGCAGGTCGGGGGGCAGCAGGGCTGCGGACTTCTCGATAAAGGACAGCGAATGTTCCGAGAACCTTACCTTTGATCGTGACCAGCGGTCGCGACCACACCGCACGAATGCGATAAGGCTCAACAGGTGCCGATAACCATCCCAAAGGGGGTCGCTGAGGATATCGGTTACATATACTGGCTCCCTGCGGTAGGCCGCGGTGCCACAGGATGCGCCTTTTGGACCAACCAACGTGGTCCCACATGAGCGCTGAATCCGGCAAGACTGGGTGCGGCGGCGCAACGCAGCTGCTTTCCGTCCTTATCGGGAAGCCAGATTGTGCATATCGTGCCTTCGCCTTGAGATTCGACCAGGCGAGCCATGATCGTGAGCACTTCAGACAGCGGTGACCCAGCCAGGATCAACTTCAGGATGTTAAGGACTCGCTCGCTGGAGAAAAGGGCCGATTCGCTCTGCGGCTGTTCCATTCTTGACAACATTTTGTGTCGAACTAACCCTGGTGGAATTACATCACAAAGCACCGGCACCTGTCTTATCGCGCTCAATTGATTGAGCAAGCCCGGTTCGCTAGATTAGGACATGCCGGAGTTGCTCTGGAGCAGGTACGTGAATCGATCGAATCGTTATACCGGGTGGATTCGGGAAGGATTCTGGCGACTCTGATTCGCCTGCTCGGTGATTTCGATCTTGCCGAGGATCCATGCACGAAGCGTTTGCCGCAGCTCTGGGCCTCTGGCACAAGACCGGCATCCCGGCAAACCCGCGGCCCTGGCTCATCTCGACGGCACGATTCAAAGCCATCGACACGATGCGCCGGCGGGCACACTTCGATGCCTCGCGGCAGGACCTCATCCGGCATCTCGAGGCTGAATCAGCCCCGGAGTCCCAGCAAGACGAAGGCATTGAGGATGACCGGCTGCGGCTGATTTTTACCTGCTGCCACCCCCCATTCCACCGGAAGCGCACGTAGCGCTCACCCTGCGCGAGGTGTGCGGGCTTACGACAGAGGAGATTCGCGAGCCTTTCTGCTCCGTCCACCAACACTGGCGCAGCGCATCGTGCGTGCCAAAGCTGCCATTCGAGAGCAAGGCATTGGCTTCCAGATGCCCTTGCCGCAGGATTTACCTGAGGGTTTGTCCCCCGTGCTCCAGGTAATTTATCTGGTGTTCAATGAAGGCTATTCAGCCGCAGCCGGAGCTGGGATCATACGGGCCGAGCTGACCGGCGAGGCCATTCGTTTGGGTCGCCTGATCTGCGAACTTCTGCCGGAGCCAGAAGTCATGGGCCTGCTGGCGCTCATGCTCTTGCAGGAGTCCCACCGTGCGGCGAGGACGTCGCCGGCAGGTGATCTGATTCTGCTCGAGCAACAAGATCGCGCCCTCTGGGATCGAGCTCAGATAGCGGAGGGGATCGGTCTGGTGGAGAGTCTCTCACGTCTCACCGTCTCGGCTCCTACACACTGCAGGCTGCGATTGCGGCTGTTCACGCTGAGGCAGACTCGGCTGCTACCACGGACTGGCGGCAGATCGTCATGCTTTACAACCGCCTGGCGCAAATCCAGCCTTCCCCGGTAGTGGAACTGAATCGGGCTGTCGCGATCGCCATGTGCTAGGATCTTAGGCCGGCCTGACGCTGATCGAGAGTCTGCTGGCACGCGGCGAAATGGCGAATCATCACTTGGCCCATTCCGCCCGGGCGGATTTGTGCCGCAGGTTGGGCAGAACCGCGGAGGCCCGTTCCTCCTACCAAAAAGCTCTGACGTTGACGCAGCAGGAGCCGGAGCGCCGGTTCCTGGGGGAGTGTTTGCGCCACCTGAAATAAAAATTCCAGGTCCTGTCGATTTCTTCTCTTCCTAACGACTATAGGGTGAGCGAACGATGCGGTTCGCGCTAAACATTACAACCGATCAGGAGGAACATTCTATGAAATACATCTGTTTCGCATACATCCACGCGGGGCAAATTCGAGAGCATGACGGGAACTCAGCGCCACGCCATGCTGGACGAATGCTTTGAATACGACGACAAGCTGCGGGCCAACCGGCATTTTGCTGCAGGCGAGGCTCTTCAGTCCTCCGGGTACTGCCATGACCCTCGATCGGAAGAACGGTAAGGTCGCCGTGACCGACGGACCCTACGCGGAGACCAAAGAGCAGTTGGGCGGAATTCTGGTACTTGAGGCGAGGGATCTGAACCACGCGATTCAACTCATTTCCCAGCACCCGGGGGTGAAGTATGGGCCCTGGGAGATACGGCCATGACCCTGGTGAAAGTTTTCACCGGCCGACTCATCGCCCGGCGACCTTTGCACGGCGGAGCTGACTCTCGCGAATCATGTCATTGAGATCCGCTGCCGGCCGTATCTCCCAGGGCCCATACTTCACCCCCGGGTGCTGGGAAATGAGTTGAATCGCGTGGTTCAGATCCCTCGCCTCAAGTACCAGAATTCCGCCCAACTGCTCTTTGGTCTCCGCGTAGGGTCCGTCGGTCACGGCGACCTTACCGTTCTTCCAATAGAGGGTCATGGCGGTACCCGGAGGCTGAAGAGCCTCGCCTGCAGCAAAATGCCGGTTGGCCCGCAGCTTGTCGTCGTATTCAAAGCATTCGTCCAGCATGGCGTGGCGCTCAGTTTCCGTCATGTTCTCGAATTTGCCCGCCTGGATGTATCCCAAACAGATGTATTTCATAGAATGTTCCTCCTGATCGGTTGTAATGTTTAGCGCGAACCGCATTGTTCGCTCACCCTATAGTCGTTAGGAAGAGAAGAAATCGACAGGACCTGGAATTTTTATTTCAGGTGGCGCAAACGCTCCTCCAGGAACCGGCGCTCCGGCTCCTGCTGCGTCAACGTCAGAGCTTTTTGGTAGGAGGAACGGGCCTCCGCGGTTCTGCCAACCTGCGGCACAAATCCGCCCGGGCGGAATGGGCAAGTGATAGTTCGCCATTTCGCCGCGTGCCAGCAGACTCTCGATGAGCGTCAGGCCGGCCTCAGGTCCCTCGCACATGGCGATCGCGACAGCCCGATTCAGTTCCACTACCGGGGAAGGCTGGATTTGCGCCAGCCGGTTGTAAAGCATGACGATCTGCCGCCAGTCCGTGGTAGCAGCCGAGTCTGCCTCAGCGTGAACAGCCGCAATCGCAGCCTGCAGTGTGTAGGAGCCGAAGCGGTGAGACGTGAGAGACTTCTCCACCAGACCGATCCCCTCCGCTATCTGAGCTCGATCCCAGAGGGCGCGATCTTGTTGCTCGAGCAGAATCAGATCACCTGCCGGAGACGTCCTCGCCGCACGGTGGACTCCTGAAGAGCATGAGCGCCAGCAGGCCCATGACTTCTGGCTCCGGCAGAAGTTCGCAGATCAGGCGACCCAAACGAATGGCCTTGCCGGTCAGCTCGGCCCGTATGATCCCAGCTCCGGCTGCGGCTGAATAGCCTTCATTGAACACCAGATAAATTACCTGGAGCACGGGGGACAAACGCTCAGGTAAATCCTGCGGCAAGGGCATCTGGAAGCCAATGCCTTGCTCTCGAATGGCAGCTTTGGCACGCACGATGCGCTGCGCCAGTGTTGGTGGACGGAGCAGAAAGGCTCGCGCAATCTCCTCTGTCGTAAGCCCGCACACCTCGCGCAGGGTGAGCGCTACGTGCGCTTCCGGTGGAATTGAGGGGTGGCAGCAGGTAAAAATCAGCCGCAGCCGGTCATCCTCAATGCCTTCGTCTTGCTGGGACTCCGGGGCTGATTGAGCCTCGAGATGCCGGATGAGGTCCTGCCGCGAGGCATCGAAGTGTGCCCGCCGGCGCATCGTGTCGATGGCTTTGAATCGTGCCGTCGAGATCAGCCAGGGCCGCGGGTTTGCCGGGATGCCGGTCTTGTGCCAGAGACCCAGAGCTGCGGCAAACGCTTCGTGCATGGAATCCTCGGCAAGATCGAAATCACCGAGCAGGCGAATCAGATCGCCAGAATCCTTCCCGAATCCACCCGGTATAACAATTCGATCGATTCACGTACCTGCTCCAGAGCAGACTCCGGCATGTCCTCGAATCTAGCAAACCGGGCTTGCTCAATCAATTGAGCGCGATAAGACAGGTGCCGGGGCTTTGTGATGTAATTCCACCAGGGTTAGTTCGACACAAAATGTTGTCAAGAATGGAACAGCCGCAGAGCGAATCGGCCCTTTTCTCCAGCGAGCGAGTCCTTAACATCCTGAAGTTGATCCTGGCTGGATCACCGCTGTCTGAAGTGCTCACGATCATCGCTCGCCTGGTCGAATCTCAAGGCGAAGGCACGATATGCACAATCTGGCTTCCCGATGAGGACGGAAAGCAGCTGCGTTGCGCCGCCGCACCCAGTCTTGCCGGATTCAGCGCTCATGTGGGACCCACGTTGGTTGGTCCAAAAGGCGCATCCTGTGGCACCGCGGCCTACCGCAGGGAGCCAGTATATGTAACCGATATCCTCAGCGACCCCCTTTGGGATGATTATCGGCACCTGTTCGAGCCTTATCGCATTCGTGCGGTGTGGTCGCGACCGCTGGTCACGATCGAAGGTAAGGTTCTCGGAACATTCGCTGTCCTTTATCGAGAAGTCCGCAGCCCTGCTGCCCCCGACCTGCAGTTGATCGAGAATGCCAGTCACATTGCCGGAATCGCCATTGAGCGTCACATCAGCCAAGAGAAGTTGCGGCTTGAACGCGACCGGTTGCGCCTGGTTCTGGAGATTACCAACAGCATGTCGTCAAGGCTGGATCTCCGCCGTTTGATTGAGGTCCTATCGAGCAGTCTGCTGGGCGTCACGCGCTGTGATTTTTGCGCCTTGCTGCTACCGGACGCTGATAGTGGGGAATTGCGTGCAACCATTCTTAAAATCCGGATGTGCGCGGTTCCCTGTGCGACGGAGCGATCGTCCCGATCGATAGTTCGGCCTGTGGCAAAGCTTTCCGGACCGGCAAGACGCAGCACTTTGATCTCGGCATCACCGGCACCCCAGTCATCGACGCGCCGTCGCAAACGCTCTACCTCGATGCGATGATCGCCGAGCCTGCCGGCGCGCGCCATCTGATCTTCGCTCTGTCGCTGCAGAATGGCGCCACTCTGCCGGGCTGGCCGGTCGATGTGATGACGGCTTTAGCGGCGCGCGGCGAGCATTTCGATGGCCCCGATCAGAACCAGCGCGGCGCGCTGACGATTGTCGGCGGCCGGGTCTATATTCCGTATGGTGGACATTTCGGCGATTGCGGCGACTACCACGGCTGGGTTGTCGGGATCGGCGTCAATAACCCGAGGGATATCGTCAGCTGGCACACGCGGGCGCGCGGCGGCGGCATCTGGGCGCCCGCCGGGGTCGCCAGCGACGGGCGTTGGCTGTACGTCTCGACCGGCAACACCTTTGGCGCGCGGCAATGGAGCGATGGCGAGGCGGTGTTCAAGCTCGCCCCCGACCTCGCGCGCAATGACCGACCGCAATATTTCTTTGCGCCAATGGATTGGCGTGACCTCGACGCCCGCGACGAGGATCTCGGTGGTGTCAGCCCGCTGTTGCTGCGAGCCCCAGTAAATGGCAGCGCGCAGCCACTCGTCCTCGCGCTTGGCAAGGACCGCCGCGCCTATCTGCTGAATGCGGACAATCTCGGCGGCATCGGGGGACAGCTCGTTTCAGAGACCGTCTCGAGCTTGCGGATCATCACCGCCGATGCTGCATATCCGGTCGGGGGAGACGTCTTTGTCGCGTTCCAAGGGCCCGGGACTGACTGCCCCACGCCGCGGCGCGATAATGAGCTGACGGTGCTGCGGATCAGTGGCGGTTCGCCACCGGCGCTTGCGACTACGTGGTGCGGCGCGCTGATCGGCCGAGGCTCGCCGGTGGTGACGACGACCGACGGCCAGTCCAACCCGATTGTCTGGATCCTCGGCGCCGAGGGTGACGACCGGCTGCACGCCTTTCGTGGCGACACCGGCGAGCCGCTGTTTGACGGCGGCGGGCCTGGTGATGCGATGACCGGTCTTCACCATTTCCAAGATCTGCTGCCCGCTGGCGGCCGCCTCTACATCGGTGCCGATGACCGGCTATACGCGTTTTCGTATTGACCGCGCGTCGATCTCCCGCCCGTCACCTGGTCGCCTCACCAAGACGAAGCGCTCACAAGCCATAAGCTTCGGCCCGCACCCGCTCCAGCCAATCGGACGCCGCGATCTCATCCGGCCCGGGAAAGCGCGGGTCATGGCGGGGGATTATAGCGCCGGCTACGCTGCCCCTATCGAATGCGTTCTGGTGGTGCGACGCTAAAGTTTGCCATCCGCTGAACAGCGCTGCGAACGCGAGTGCTACGAACCAAGCTGAGGCGACGCCCCGCCAAGCGCCAACAGATCTTTCGGCAGTGTCTGGCTCATGCATCCGATCAAAGGTTACCAGCATGCCCGCACCCCGGTTTTGCTGCATCGCAACAATTAGGGTAACGGTCCTCAAATTCATCCCCGCCACGGTCATCCTGTCGCAGCGAGGCTGCCGAGCTTAACCGACCACGTGGTCTCCAGTGTGGGTCGAACCAAGTGCCTAAATGTAGCCTATCAGCAGCAGAATGATGATGATAATCAGGAGCAGGCCGACGCCACCGCTGGGATAATATCCCCAACCGGTGCTATAGCCCCATCGCGGCAACGCGCCAATCAGCAGCAGGATTAAAATTATGATCAGGATCGTCCCAAGCATTTTCATCCATCCTGTTTTGTAGCCTCAGCCTCGCCTCCGGACGCGGAGCTTTGGAGAGCGTTTAAATAGATGGCCGCGAGCTGAAGTGCTCGGTGCCATCTCAGAGTATTTGAGATGACTAAAAAAGTGAAGACGCACTTGTAGAAAATGCGGGGCCGATTTCGATAGTCTGACCATGGCACTTCTCGCGTCTTCAGCCAAGGGATCGCTATTGCGGAAGGCGATCGGTCCTCCTGCCTTTATCGGGTCTGGGTGCGGTCAAGGCTGTTCAACGCTGCTGGATGGGCTGAAGTGAGTCCGCGCTGCAACACAGGATGGGCGAAGTGAAGCGCCGATAGGAAAGGGGGATTCACGAATCGGCGGATGTCTGATTCCTGGGATGGCAACCGTGTCGGAGGCTGCCGTGACCGAATTCGCGCCGTTGCTGGGCTTGCTGGCGGAAGTTCCTGATCCACGCCGGGCGCAGGGGCAAATCTACAAACTGCCTCACGTGCTGCTGTTCTCCATCCTCGCCATCGTGACCGGCGGGAACTCGTATCGAGGCATCGTCACGTTTATCGACGTCAATCGCCGCAAGCTGAACGCCGCCTTTGGTCTGAAGTGGCGCCGCGCGCCCGCGCACACCGCGATCCGCTACATCCTCAAGGGGCTCGATCCGGCGGCGGTCGAGGCTGTATTCCGTCGCCATGCCGCCCTGCTTCAGGCCGCACGCGCGACACCCGGGCAGGGCAGCATCGCGCTGGATGGCAAGACGCTGCGGGGCAGCTTCGACAATTTCAACGACCGCGCTGCCGCCCAGGTGCTGAGCGCGTTCGCCACCGATACCGCCCTCGTCCTTGCCCATGTCGACATCGCCGCGAAATCCAACGAGATTCCGGCGGCGCAGACCTTGCTCGCCGAACTCGGCGTCGCCGACGGCGCCATCGTCACGCTCGATGCGTTGCACTGCCAAAAAAACACTTTGAAGTCGCGGCAGAAGCCAACATCGCGCTGATCGTCCAGACCAAGGACAACCAACCGACCCTGCACCGGCAGATCCAGGATATCGCCGCAACCGAGGCGCCGCTCGGGTCAGCCCATAGCCGCAACAAGGGTCGCAACCGCGACGAAACCCGCACCGTCAGCGTCTTCGATCCCGCCGACAAACTGGCCGACACCGACTGGCACTCCCACGTCGCCGCCGTCATCCGGGTCGAGCGCGATGTCTTCACGCGCGATGCCAGGACCGGGCTGCTGCGCTATGCCACCGAGACCGCCTTCTACGTCGCGAATACCCCGCTCACCGCCGCCCGCGCCGCTGAGGCGGTGCGCGCGCATTGGCGGATCGAGACCACCTCCCACTACAGCCGCGACGTCACCTTCGGCGAAGACCGCTCGCGCATCCGCTCCAATCCCGGCGTGTTCGCCCGCCTGCGCAGTTTCGCCTTCAACATCCTCAAGGCCAACCGCTCCGGCACGCTCAGCCAGGACCGCTACCGCGCCGCCCTCGCCGGCGTCGACAATCTGCTCAGACTTCTCGTCATCCCATAGCGTTGAACAGCCCTGTGGGTGCGGTGGACTCTCAGAGCAATCCATAGCATCGCCGAGCGCTGATCGCGTGCTGACGGCGGCAACCCAGCAGCCGTTACTGATGATTGGGCGTGGTCGTGCAAATCGTGGTGTTGCCGCCCCAGGGATCGCTCGTCGTGGTCGTGTGGGTTTCCGAACTGCCGGCGATGCCCTCGCGGTAAATATCCTTCCGAGTAACCCGGTTTCCATACATGTCGACACCGTGCTGCGTCGTCGTCGCGTGGTAGCCGCCGTTCGGCCCCGGAGAAATAATGGTTGTCGTCGATGTGCCGGAGCCCGGAATTTCCGGTGGTGTCGTCGGTGGAGGATAGGTCTGCGCCGAGGCGATGCCGGCCATCAGAAAAATGGCGGAGACACCCGCCAGTAAATACTTGGTCATGATGTGTTCCCGTCTCGCAGTTTAATTCACGTACTACTAACCGCAGCGGTTTCGCGTGAGTTCCAGTTTTAACCAATAGCGTTTATCCTAACTTGCTGCAGCTGCTCAGCTGATCAGGCGATGAGAGAAGGAGCAGCGTATGCAATGCGTCGATCAATTGGGCTCAGAGGTGATGGATTTTTGACAACTGGTGCGACGCAGCATTGATCAGAACCTGATTAACGGTGCTCCAGCGGCACAGGAGAACCCGATGGACACCGATCCCGTACCAACTCGAACAACGAGCCTTTACACCAGCTCATTGCAACCCGATGCCCGTTTACCCGAGTCTCGGGTTTCGCTATCGCCGATCGTCATGCTGGGCTTAATCATATTTTCTCTTTTGGGGATTTGGGCAGCGCTCTGGTGGGTGGTCACTTCGTTTGGCCTTACATCGGCGGGATAGCTTTTGACCAACGAGCTCGCGACTGCGCAGCACTCCCGGCGCACCAGCATCCAGCGATGAAAATCGCTAGATATGACGTGTACGAGAAACTTTCTCCGTTTTCGAGCGTCCTCCGTCAGGGAAACGAAAACGCATGCTTGGAGGGAGCGAAATGCGAGCGATCATTACCTTGCCGCTAGTCGCGGCCGTTTGCCTCAGCACCGGCATTGCCGCAGTCGCGGCACGGTCGCAAGGCGGCGTGCCGAATGGTGGCCTCAGCTGGAGCCTCGCCCGGAATAGCCAGGCCATGGCGAAGCCGATCAGCGAAAACAACAGCACTGTCCCGCAGCAGCAACCGCCATCAGGATCAAGCAATGCGCCGGGATCCCTGAGCCATCAGCTCAGTCGTTCGGGAGGCGTCATTCATCCGCCTCCAAGCGGCGATCGCAGCGTCGTCCAGCCACCGAACCAAGGAACGAGCAGCACGCCTGTCATTCCGCCGCCCGGCACTCCCGGCGGAAACCCGCTGGTTCAGCCGAAATAACTCCAGGCGGCATCCGCTATATTTAGCATAGCGTGACGTCCGCAAGGTCAGGTGAGGTCGCCGCGGAAGCGGCAAGCGAGGCGGAGTGCGCATCATTTACTTTTATCATGATCCCGCAGTGCCCCTTTATCTGCTGATGATCTACGCGAAGGCCCGGCGCGATGACCTCTCGCCTGATGCGCGGCGAGCAGTACAGGGGCTTGTGGCGCGGCTGAAACAGGCGCACGGGCGCTGACGAGGAACAAGCATGACCAAATTCAGCAAGGACCTGATCGAAAGCCTGACCGAGGCCTGCGAACACGCTGAGGGCAAACCCGGCGGGGTCCGGGTTCATGTGGTGGAAGTGCCCGACGTGCGTGCTATCCGCCGACAATTGCGGATGTCCCAACAGGAATTCGCCCGCGTCTAGCGCATCCTGCTAGCGACTTTGAAGAATTGGGAACAGGGCCGCCGCCAGCCGGACGCGCCAGCGGCTGCCTATCTCCAAGTCATCGCCAAGCGTCCGCGCGAGGCGCGGGAAGCGGTGGCGTCTTGAAGGTGGTGCGCGGGTTCTTGCCCATTCGCGCTGGACGACCGAGACCATCGCCAATTGCTCGTGCGTCAGGTCATAGGTCTTCATGTAGCGCAGCACCGGGATCGTGAACAAAGTCGGCGGGCCCATCGGCCAACCCCCACCCTAACCCTCCCCCGCTTGCCGGGGAGGGTTAGGGTGGGGGTTGCCGGCAAGGCTGGTGGGTGCGACGACATTGCGGATGCGCCCGATCCCGGACGGCCGCTCTCGCCATGCGTGATCAATACCGTCTCGCACAGCCCCGCGGCGATCGCCGCGGCGGCGTGGCCCATCAGCGCTTCACCATGCCATCCGCGCAACGAGTGCAACAAGATCGGCCTGACGGTGGAGGTCTGTTTTGGCGAAGATCAGCTTCAACCGCGACCGCGCGGTCTCATAAGTGATGCCGAGCTGATCGGCGGCATCGCGGAGGTTCCCACCGGCGCCGACGAGCCCCAACAGCGCGGCTTCCGCCTTGGTCAGGGCGAATTTCGCGACGAGAGCCTGGGAAATGTTGGACCGCCGAGAGACCGGATTGGCGAGGATGACAAGCGCATAGGACTGGGGATTAAGCAGCCACGGAAAGCCGGACTTTGCTCCCGCTCTAATCCCGAGGACGGTCAGCGAGGCAGGAGGCCGCTCCTCCCCGGACAGAAATATTGTCAGCGGTTGCTGAGCGCGGCTCGTGTCGTGCGGCCGTGTTGCACCACGCACCATGTCCTCGAATTTCCTTTCATCGCTGGCATTGGCCGGTTTGATCCGGTCAAACCGGTCGACGGCGACGTATTGGCGGCTCCGGATTTCTTCAATGAATGCGCTGTTCGCAAGCAGCATTTTGCGCTGTTCATTCACCAGACACGCCGGTGCGAGAACCCCCTCGATCAGATCCGTGATGATCTCCGAATGCGGTAGCGTTCGCGAAAGCTGGCGGTTTACTTCCAATGCCATCCGGAACAGCGGTGCCAGCTGCTGCAACAGCGGCTTTATTTCGGCATTGTTTCTTACAGCAATACTGTCGCCATAATGAACGAGGACCAATCCCAGCCGGTCGAACTCGTGAAAGATTTTGAGCCCGGCGGCATGGTTCATCTCCCCTTCGCGCATCAGGAAATCTTCATAAAACTCGCTGCTCCGAAAGCTCGCCGACGGCATCACCTCGTCGGACACCGCGGCAAGCATAGTCGGAAGACACATCAGATACGGCGTCCACGGATTTACTTTTGAGAAATGATAGGTATAGGCTTGCATCGACCAATCACTGAGAGCCTGTTTGAGTGCGCCTTTGCGCCCCAATCCCATCTGTACTCCATAGGATCACGCTGGTCCGCCTGGTAGGGCGGGATGTGAGGGAGTGGATGTGGACCGAGGCGCATCGGGCACGGCATGAGGCGCGCCTGAAAGACATGGTGACAGTGAGCACGGTGAGCACGGTGGGCGCGGTTGCGCGCTGGCTGGAGCGGGCGGATCCGCCGCGCTCGCCGCGGCGCACCCCCGCTGCACCGGATTGTCGCAGCGCTGGCCTGGCACTTGCGCGTGGGCGGCCCCTGGCGGGCGCTGCCCGGCGACGCAGACAGGCGATCCCCCGCATCAGCGCATCAATCAAGCCAGCCTCCAGCCAACGCCGGAACCAGCCATAGACGGTGCGCCACGGGGGGAAGCCGCCGGGCAGCGCCCGCCACGGGCCACCCACCCGCAAGTGCCAAGCCAGTGCCGCCACAATCCAGCGCAACGGGGTGCGCCGCGGCGAGCGCGGGGGATCCGCTCGCTCCAGCCAGCGCGCTATCTCGCCCACTGCACTCACTCTCACCATGTCTTTCAGGCGCGCCTCATGCCGCGCCCGATGCGCCTCGGTCCACATCCACTCCCTCACCTCCCGCCCTGCCAGGCGGACCAGTGTGATCCTATGGAGTACAGATGGGATCGGGGCGCAAAAGCGCATTCAAACAGGCTCTGAAACCGGTATAGATCAAGCCAGCATTGCCTATTAACTGCGCGTCCCCCGCAGCCAGCATGATTTTCGTCCCCGGTATCAGCTCCGCCATATGCGCGAGCACGTCATGCCATCCATTCGGATTGATCGCGGCGCCAGTGATCAATTCAATCAGATCTCCGGCCTCGCTGGCCAATGTGCTGCTCCCTGCCCCGGAAATGTTTTCGACGCCCTGCCGCGGGCGGCCATTTTTGCGAGCGGTAGGATATCGCAGAGTTCCCAACTTCGCGAAATATAAATGCTACTTTAAGGACAGAAATTCGTGGCATTTATCCATCGCATCTATACGGATACGGGAACGTCATTTGGGTTAACGTCTGCTATTCTAAGCATTACCTCCGTTAATAATTAACGAATGCCATCTCTGCGCGCGCAGTTTATCTGTGACAGAGCCCCCATTTGGGGGCATCGGTGAGGCATACGGCGACCGTAATCTTACCTTTGGCGGATAGTCAGGACGGAGCAGAAACGCTATACCGTCGATCGCATCGGCGGAGACCTGATCCCACCGCGGCTGAGATGACGCAAAGAGGGCTCCACAATGATCGTGTTAACAGCGGCTATATTAGCGATCACGCTGATCCATCTGGGGATCACCACTGGCATGTCCATCAGATTGCGCTACCTGCACGAAATGCTCGCGATTGACCGGCAGGCTGGCCAAGGCGTGCGGCCAGACACCAGAGTAACCGTACGCGCTTGATGTGGGATGGGCCGCGGATCGATTTACATTCCTGGTCAGCATGAGTAGGATGGGCTGAGCGGGGAGTGAAGCCCATCGAAGGCGCGGCGTCGGGCGTGATGGGCTTCGCTCTTACTGCTCAGCCCATCCTACGTGCTTTTGGCTGGCAATTGCTTGTTCGAACAGACTGTGAGCGAAGCTCGGCACGTGCGATCTCGCGGCTCAAGGAGCCTCGTTCGAGAAGATGATCGTGCCGGAGGCGGCGAACATGCCGCCGACACCATGGCAGACCGAGATTTTGGCGCCCTGGACCTGAGCCGGGGCGATACCGCGCATCTGGCGCACGCTTTCCTGCAGCGCGTACATGCCGTACATGCCGGAATGCATGTAGGAGAGGCCGCCGCCATTGGTGTTGAGCGGCAGCTTGCCGCCGGGGGCGGTATTGCGCTCGGCGATGAACGGCGCCGCCCTCGCCGCGCGGCACAAAGCCCAGATCTTCGAGGCCGTAGATCGGCAGATGGGCAAAGGCGTCGTAGATCATCAGATGGTCGACATCGCTGTGGGTAATGCCGGCCTCGGCAAAAGCCCTGGCGCCGGCGACGCGAAACGCGCGCGACGAGGTGAAATCCTCCATTTGGCTGACCATCGGGGTCTCGACACTCTCGCCGGTGCCGAGGAGGTAGACCGGTTTTTGCGGGAAATCGCGGGCGCGCTCGGCTGCGGTCAGGATCAACGCACCGCCACCATCGGTGACGAGGCAACACTGCAGTAGGCGGAACGGGTAGGCAATCATGCGCGAGTTCAAGACGTCGTCGACGGTGATCGGCGTCCTAAAGGTGGCGCGCGGGTTCTTTGCCGCCCATTCGCGCTGGACGACCGAGACCATCGCCAATTGCTCATGGCTGAGGCCGTAGGTCTTCATGTAGCGCAGCACCGGGATCGTAAACAAAGTCGGCGGCCCCAAGGGCCCATAGGGCTGCTCGAACTGGCCGGCGAGGCTCGCCGGCGACACGACATTGCGGGTGCGCCCGACGCCGGAGCGGCCGCTTTCGCCATGGGTGATCAGCACAGTCTCGCACAGCCCGGAGGCGATCGCCGCCGCGGCGTGGCGGACATGGATCATGAATGAGCAGCCGCCGACCGCCGTGCCGTCGACCCATTTCGGGGTGATCCCGAGATAGTGGGTGATCGTCACCGGGGTTTCGCCGGCGGTCGCCACACCGTCGATGTCCGACGGCTTGAGCCCGGCATCGGCCATCGCATTGAGCGCCGCGTCGGCGTGCAACTGGATTTGCGACATGTCGGGAATGACGCCGAGCCGGGTGGTTTCGGCGGCGCCGACGATGGCGATCGATTTCGGTTTCATCTCGTCAACCTCTCTCGGTCGATGCTGGGCCGGTCATTGCGAGCGAAGCGAAGCAATCTCGTCGGGATTGCTTCGTCGCCTTCGGCTCCTCGCAATGACGCGCCTGGACGCTAGACCTTTAGCGGGCGGAAAAGCGGGAGGGTGATCTCGTCGTCGAGCTTTTCGAAGGCGATTTCGACCGGCATATCGAGCTGCAACGCCTCGGGGGTTTGCGGGCATTGGGTGATGTTGGTCATCATCCGCGGCCCCTCGTCCAATTCGACGACCGCGATTGCATAAGGCGGCGTGAACCCCGGCACCGGGCGGTGGTGGATCACATAGCTGAAGAGCCAGCCGCGCCCCGAGGCGCGGAACACCGCGACATCGCGCGAGGCACAAGCGGGGCAGAACGGGCGCGGCGGGAAATACGCCTTGCTGCAGGCGTTACAGCGCTGCAGCCGCAACTCGCCTTGGCGCGTGCCGTCCCAGAAATGCTGCGTTTCCGGCGTGGGCTGCGGCCGTGCCCGTCGTCCTTCCGACATCGCTTTCTCCGTCCTTGTTTGCCGCTGACTTTGACGCGTGCCGCAGTTTCGGGCAAACGAAAGCTGACGGAATTAGCGGAGGGCGATATGGCGGCAGGGCCAAACAGCATCACGGCGGCGGAATTGCGGGCGCGGCTCAACGATGGCGGCGAGATCGCGATCGTCGATGCGCGCGAGGAGGGCAGCTTTCACGAGCGGCATCTGTTGATGGCTTCGTGCCTGCCGCTCTCCCGCCTCGAATTGCTCGCCGCCGCCCTGTTGCCGCGGCGATCGGCACCGATCATCGTCTGCGATGCGGGCGGACGCGGGGACGGAGAGCTGGCCGAGCGCGCCGCGGCGCGGCTGATCGCCGGTGGCTGGAGCGATGTCGCGGTCCTGAAAGGCGGGGTCGCGGCCTGGGCCGAGGCGGGCTATCCGACCTATAGCGGGGTGCATGTGCCGAGCAAGGCCTTTGCCGAGGTTGTCGAGCACGATTACGGCACGCCTTGGATCAGCGCCGAGGAATTGGCCGAGCGCCAGAAACGCGGCGAGAAGCTCGCGATCTTCGACAGCCGGTCCTACGAGGAGTACCACTCGAACAGCATCCCCGGGGCGATCAGCGTCCCCGGCGCCGAACTGGTCTACCGCTTCAACGAGCTGGTCCCCTCGCCCGACACTTTCATCGTCGTCAATTGCGGCGGACGGACCCGCAGCATTATCGGCGCCCAGGCCTTGATCGACGCCGGCGTGCCAAACCGCGTCGTGTCATTAAAGGACGGCACGATGGCGTGGCATTTGGCCGGGCTCGAAGTGGTTGCCGGCGCCGACCGGCGGGCGCCCGCGGTCTCCTCCACCGCGATCGCCGCGGCGCAACAGCGCGCGGAGGCGGTGGCGCGCCGCTACGGGGTGCCGGTCATCGACCGTGCCACCCTGCAGCAATGGCAAAGCGAGGCCGACCGGCGCACGCTCTATGTGCTGGACGTCCGCGATCCGGCCGAATACCGCGCCGGGCATCTGCCGGGTTCGCTGATGGCGCCCGGCGGACAGCTGGTGCAGGAGACCGACAGCTGGCTCGGCGTTTGGGGCGCCCGCGTTGTCCTCGTCGACGACACCGGGGTCAGGGCGCGGATGACCGCCTCGTGGCTCAGGCGCATGGGCTGGGACGCGGTGGTACTCGATCGCGGGCTGGAAGATCCGGCGCTCGAAACGAATATGCCGACGATCGACAGCAGCATGTTCCCGCTCGCCGGTCCCGAGCCGGCGATGATTTCGCCCGCCGAATTGCAAGAGAACCGCGCCGCGGTGGTTGTCGATCTGGCGTTGAGCCGGCGCTACCGCGAGGGCCACATTCCGGGCGCGTGGTTTGCAGTCCGCGCCCGTCTCGAGCGCGTGCTCGACAAACTTCCGACGTCCGGCGATCTGGTGCTGACCAGCGAGGATGGTGCGATTGCCCGTTTCGCCGCCGCCGAGATCGCCGCGCGCCGCCCGGCAAAGGTCGTGACAGGCGGAACCGCGGCGTGGAAAGCCGCCGGATTGCCGCTCGAAAGCGGCATGACAAGATTGGCCGACGAGCCCGACGACGTATCGCTGTCGGCGCGCGACCGGCCGGCCGACCGCGAACGCTATATGCGCGAATACCTCGCCTGGGAGGTCGACCTCGTCAATCAGATCGCCCGCGACACCGACTGCCGTTTCCGCTTGGCGCCGGTCGGGGCGTGAGGCCGGCGGTCGGACGCCGTTGCAGCAGTAAATCCGGCTACGTTAAACCGTTCCCTTCGTCGCCCCCGCGAAAGCGGGGGTCCAGAGCAGCAGCTTCGTCGCTGGCCCTGGGTTCCCGCTTTCGCGGGAACGACGGGTCATGGTGGTCGGATAATGTTTGTTTCGGCCCGGCCGTTCCGTCGAGCGCCACCGCTGTTTCGCTGAGGACGGGCGGCGTCAGGTCGAGGAGGCCGCTGGCGCGCAACTCGTCGATCCCCGGCAAATCGGTCAAGGCGGCGAGCCCGAAATGGGTCAGAAAGCTTTTGGTCGTCACCCAGATCAGCGGGCGGCCAGGGGTCATCCGCCGGCCTTTAGGGCGCACCCAGCCAGCTTCCATCAGCGTGTCGAGCGTGCCTTTGCCGAGCGCGACGCCGCGAATATCCTCGATCTCGGCCCGCGTCACCGGCTGGTGATAGGCGATTATCGCCAGGGTTTCGATCGCGGCGCGCGACAGTTTGCGGGCGACCGGCCGTTCGATCCGCAAATGCGGAGCGAGATCCGGGGCGGTGCGAAACGTCCACCCGTCGGCTAGTCGCACCAGATTGACGCCGCGCCCGTCGTAGTGGTCGGCGAGTTCGCGTAACAGTTCGGCGATATCGGAGGCCTCGCCGAGACGCTGTGCCAACGCGTCTTCGGACAAGGGTTCGCCGGCGGCAAACAGCAATGCCTCGGCGAGGCGTAGCTGATGGGCACGATCGCTCATCCAACCGTCCCCTCGTCGATGCGACGCAGCGCCGGCGGGCTGCGCAGCCAGATCGGGCCAAACGCCCGATCCTGGCGCAATTCGATACGGCCGTCGCGCGCCAGTTCGAGCACGGCGGCAAAAGTCGCGGCCAGCGCCGAGCGGCGCATCAGCTCGCCGCGGATGTCATCGGGCAGAAAGCGGACCAGCGCGCGCCAGGCCGGCACCCGGCCGAGGAACTGCGCGAAGCGCTGCAAGGCGTCGTCCATCGAATAGAAGGCGGAGGGCTCGACTGCCAGCACCGCGGTTGTCGTGCGCCGTCGGCTGTCGCCATAAGCGCGCAGCAATTCGTAAAGCTCGAGCTGCCAGACCGGCGCCGGCACGGTCGCCAATCCTTCGGGCGCACCGCGCAACCAGAAATCGCGGCCGAGTTGCGGCCGCGCCAACAGCGTGCGGCCAGCGGTCTGCATCGCCTCCAGCAGTTGCAGCCGATGCCCGAGCGCCGCCGCCATCTCCTCGGCCTCGGGAGCGTCCTCCTCGCGCGGCTCAGGCAACAACAAGCGCGATTTCAGAAACGCGAGCCATGCCGCCATGACCAGATAATCGGCCGCGATCTCAATCCTTAGCCGCCGTTGTGCTGCGATAAAGGCAAGATACTGGTCGGCCAGCGCCAGGATCGAAATCTTTGTGAGATCGACCTTCTGCTCACGGGCCAGCGACAGCAGAAGATCGATCGGCCCTTCATAGCCGTCGAGATCGAGAACCAGCTGCTCTGGCGTGGGGCATATACCTGCTTCGGCCGCATCAGACCCCTCACCCCTGCCCTCTCCCCGCAAGCGGGAAGAGGGAGAGACCCGCGCAGCGGGAGAGCCTGCCCCGGACCCGATCCGGGGGTGAGGGGCGGCAGCGAAAGGCGGCGCGGTAACCGGATCTTCGCTCATCCGGCTTGCCCGGTGATCCTCAGCACGAATTCGATCAGCGCCTGCATCGGAACACCGATGACATAGGCGAGGATGTTCAGGTTGACGCCGATCTGGCCACCGATCCACGGCAGCACGAACAGCAATAGCAGCAGGATCGGCATGCCATAAGGTTCGAGCCGGGCGAGCGGATAGGCGAGCACTCGCGGCAGCAGGCCGACTGCGACCCTGCCGCCGTCCAAGGCGGCAGCGGCAGCATGTTAAAGACGCACAACGCCGCATTGATCTGCAAGGAATGCACGAGATTGGCGGCGATCCACTCGGCCGGACTCGGCGGAAAGAGCGCGACACCGTAGAACAGCAGCGAGGAGGCGATCGCCAGCAGCACATTTGTTCCTGGTCCGGCCAACGCCACCCAGACCATGTCATGCCGCGGATCGTTCAGCCGGCCGAAATTGACCGGCACCGGCTTCGCGTAGCCGAACAGAAAGCGGCCGCCCGAACCGAGCAGAAGCAGCGCCGGCAATAAAATCGTGCCAAACGGGTCGATGTGATTGAGCGGGTTGAGAGTAAGCCGCCGCGCCCGCAACGCAGTATCGTCGCCGAACCGCAGAGCGACAAACCCGTGGGCCGCCTCGTGAAAGGTCACGGCGATGACGACCGGCAAAACCCAGGTGCTTGCTTGGTAAATCGTTGCGGCGAGCGAGCCCGTCATCATGCCGACGCCCTCGCCAGCAGCATGTCCAGGCGGCGCTCGGCTGCCGCGCGGTCGAATTCACCAGGGCTGCGGCGCAGTGACTCGCCACGCGCGAGCCGCGCCGCTGCCTCGGTTGTGACCGGTGCCGCCGCAGCAATCACCTCCTCCATTTCGCCGCGATCCCCACTGCAATGGAGAGCGAGATCGCAGCCGGCGTCGAGCGCTTGGCTCGTGCGCTCGCCGAGGCTGCCGCCCAGAGCGCGCATCGACAAATCGTCGGAGATCAGTACGCCGTGGAAGCCGATCTCGCCGCGTATGACCTCGCTGATCACCCTTCGCGAAACAGTCGCCGGCGAACCCGGATCGATGTCGTGATACACGATATGGGCGGTCATCGCCCAGGGCGTCGCTGCCAATGCTCGGAATGGCGCGAAATCGGTGCGCGACAGCTCTGCACGCGGGGTTTCGAGGATCGGACGGGCGTTGTGACTATCGACACGAGCCCGGCCGTGGCCGGGAATGTGCTTCAAAACCGGTAACACGCCGCCTTCGAGCAGCCCCTCGCAGGCAGCGCGACCGAGGACGATAACTCGATCAGGATCGCTGCCATAAGAGCGATCACCGATCACGGGATCGGCGCCGGGTACCGCCAAATCGAGAACCGGCATGCAGTCGACGGTGATGCCAAGCCGTGCCAGATCATCGGCAATCAGGCGCGCCACAAGCCGTGCCGCCTCTTCGGCGAGCGGATCGGTCAATGCGCCGATCTGCGCCGCTGCTGGATAGCTGCGCCAACCGGGCGGTCGCAGCCGTACGGTCCGCCCGCCTTCCTGATCGACTAGCACCGGTATGTCTTCACGACCGACACTGGCGCGCAGATCCTCGACCAGCCGGCGCAGCTGATCCGGGGCGCGACAATTGCGGCGAAACAGGACAAAGCCCGCTGGATCGGCATCGGCAAAAAAGCGCCGCTCATCAGCGTGCAGTTCTTCGCCGGCGCAACCAAGGACGACGGCGCGAGGTCCGCTCAGCGCCGGCGTATCGATCGACACGATGATGTCCTTCCCAACTGTACCACTCTCCGCGTTCAAGCCCAGAAGGCTCGCTCGCTGCCCAGCTCAAAATGGATCGCCGCCGCGGCCCCGGCAATAACCGCCTAGAACGGCGAGCGCGCCTCGCTCGACGATCTGCCGGGCGTCAGCGGATGATCATGCACCCAAGGTGGCGGTGCCGCAGCTCGCTGCAGATCCGGTCGGCTGTCGAGGTGTCGGAGATCGGCCCGGCTTGGATCCGGTAGTATATTCCTTTCTCACCGAGATCGGCGCGGACCGTTACCGCCGACAGTGTACCGAGGAGATCGGTATTCTTGCGTTTCAATCGCTCCCATTCGCCGCGCGCTTCGCTTTCGGTGCGCACGGCGCCGAGCTGCACCCGCAATTCCCGTTTCTCCGGCGCGGCCCCGGGTGGCGGTTTTGCCGGATTGGTGCGCGGCGCGGCCGCCAGTTGCCCGATGCGCTCGGCGATCGGGTCGGTCGCGGTCGGTGTGGGAGTGCGAACCGGAGCGGTTGAAGCTGGTGCTGTCACAGTGGGCATTGGCGCCGTCGGCGCTGAAGGTGCGGAGGCCGCCGGTGTGGGGGTTTGGACTTTCGACGGAATCGGGGGTGGCGGCACCGGGCGCGGCATGGGTTGCTCTGGGGGCGGCAGCAGATGTTCGACCTGTGGATGCTGCTCGCCATAGATCAGCATGTCGCGATCGGGGACCTGCATGCCGCCGGGATTGTCCGGCTTGACTTTGATCGGCCGATTATCGGCGCGGATCAGCGGGATATCGCTGCTTCCCGCGATACCCCCGGCGTGGCGCGTCCCCAAATGGTAAGCAAACCACAAGCCGCCGGCGAACAAGCCCATGACGACCAGCGCGCCGACAATTCGCACCAGTCGTCCCGAACGCGGCGCATCTTCTTCGCGCCGGTCGGCGTAGAGCTCGCCCCCCTCCCCGGGGTCGACCTCTTCGAGATTGTAGGCCATCCTCACATCTCCTCGACCGGCTCCACCCCGATGACGGCGAGGCCGGAAGCGACGACGATCGCGACGCCGCGCACGAGAGCGAGCCGCGCGCGGGTCAGCTCCGGGTCGGAGGCGAGAATGAACCGCAAGGTAGCCTCGTCCCGGCCCTTGTTCCACAACATGTGGAACTGAGCGGCCACTTCCTGCAAGTAAAACGCGATACGGTGCGGCTCGTGCGCCTCCGCGGCGCCCTCGACGAGGCGTGGCCATTGCGCGAGCTGACGAATCAGCGCGAGCTCAGCCGGGTCGGTGAGCCGGTCGAGCGGTGCATCGACGAGTGCTGTATCGCTCAATTCGGCTGGCGCGAACGCTTCCGTGGCATGGCGCATGACCGAAGCGGCGCGGGCGTGGGCGTATTGTACATAAAAGACCGGATTGTCTTTCGATTGTTCGGTCACTTTGGCGAAGTCGAAATCGAGCGGTTGGTCGTTGCGTCGGGTCAGCATGATGAAGCGGAAAACATCCTTCCCGACCTCGTCGATGACCTCGCGCAACGTGACAAAGGTGCCGGCGCGCTTCGACATGCGCACCGGCGCGCCCTTGTCGAACAAATTGACCAGCTGACAGATCTTAACGTCGAGCGCGGCCTTGCCGTCGGTCACTGCCCGTACCGCTGCCTGCATGCGTTTGACATAGCCGCCGTGATCGGCGCCCCAGACATCGATCAGATTGGCGAACCCACGGCGGAATTTGTCGCGGTGATAGGCAATATCGGCGGCGAAATAGGTCCATGAACCATCAGACTTTTTGAGTGGCCGGTCGACATCGTCGCCGAATTGCGTCGCGCGAAACAGGGTTTGCGGCCGCGGTTCCCAATCCTCGGGGGTCTTGCCTTTGGGCGGATCGAGGACGCCCGTATAGATCAGCCCGCGCCGATCGAGCGCGGCGAGACATTCGTCGATCGCACCTTCATTGACCAGGCGGCGTTCCGAGGCGAACAGATCATGGTGGACACCGAGTGCCGTGAGATCGTCACGGATCAGCGCCATCATCTCCTCGATCGCGAAATCACGCAGTGGCCCGAGCCACTCGCTTTCCGGGCGGCCCAGCCACTTGCCACCATCGCGCGCTGCCAAGGCGCGGCCTGTTTCGACCAAGTATTCGCCGGGATAAAGCCCCTCGGGAATGACGCCGATATGTTCGCCAAGCGCCTCGCAGTAACGCAGGTAAAGCGAACGGGCCAGGATATCGACCTGAGCGCCTGCATCATTGATGTAATACTCGCGATGGACCGCGAACCCGGCCTTGGCCAGCAACGATGCAAGCGCGTCGCCGACGACGGCGCCACGGCCGTGGCCGACATGCATCGGCCCGGTCGGATTGGCCGAGACATACTCGACATTGACCCGCTCACCGGCACCTAAGCGCGAGTCGCCAAACCCCGTGCCCGCGCGCAGGACAGCGCGCAGTTGTGCGTGCCAAACCTCGGCTGCCAGCCGAATATTCAAAAACCCGGGACGCACGGAAGTAACGACGAGCCCGTGGCCGCGGTAATCGCCGGTCTCGAGCTCGCGCGCCATCATTGCCGGCGCAATTCGCTCGGCCAACGCCATCGGGTTTTGTTTGACGGCACCCGCCAACACCAGGGCGGCATTGGTGGCGAGGTCGCCATGCGCCGGATCGCGCGGCGGCTCGACCGCGATCCGGGCCAGATCGAGCCCTTGCGGCAGCACGCCTTGCGTAATCAGGTCGCCGATTGCGGCCACGACCAATGCGCGCACATCCTGGAAAATATTGGTCATTACTCGCTCAACTACGGGAACAGCCTTACGCAACCTCCGGCAATGGCACCTCGACCCTTCTGCCAGCGGCTTCGTCAATGACCACGAGCCGGCCGCCATCAGTCGCACGAAGCTGGGCGTTGGCGTTGAGCAACTCGATGCCGTACACGGTCCCGTCCGGCGCAATATCGACGTTGACCTCGTCACTCAATCGAACGGTGTCGACCTCGACCCCTGCAACTTCACGAAGGCGCAGATACGCGATATTCCGCCGGGGATCGTAGCTGAGCTGCACTTTCTCATATCTCCGAGAGTTAAAAATATTTTACGACGACGCTGATAATGAGCCAATCGCCGTCTTCCAGATCGCGTACACCTCGACCTACTTCATATAGTAGCGCCGCCCTCGCCACAGGCCATCGAATACGAAATTCCGTCTGAAGCCATTCCGGCCGAATTTTGCCGCAAACCGCTCGCCACCGGTGAGAGTTAATTCTACTTCATCTTTATTCGCCCCTCGCTCGCGCATTCGAGCGAGAGCATGAATGTGCAATTTCATCAGGGAGATTCTGGAGGTTAGGCGAGCCTTTGTCAGCTTGGTGCGTAGGTGTCGAACAGGCGATGATGCTCATCGAGCGCGTAGCGGTCGGTCATGCCGGCGAGGTAATCCGCGGCAACGCGCGCGGTCTGTGCTTCGCCGGGACCGGCAGCAAGCCGCCGCCATTCTCCGGGCAGACATTCGGGCTCGGCCAGGTACAACCCAAAGAGGTCGCGAATGACGCGGCGCGCCTTCGAGCTCATACGATTAACGCGATAATGTCGGTACATCCGTTCGAACAGAAAACCCTTAAGCGCGCGATCGTTTTTGCGCATCTCATCGGAAAACGTGGCGACCGGCTGCTTTAGCGCGCGTATCTCCGCGGCTGATCGGACCTTGCTATCGGCAATCCGTACCTGCGTTTCCGCAATCAAATCGCCGACCATATGGTCGATAACGCGGCGGATCGCCTCATGGATCAGCCGCGGCTCCTCAATCCCCGGATAGCACGCGCCGACTGACCGGAATATCGGCCCAACCAACGGCACGTCAGCGAGATCAGCGATGGGGAACAACCCGGCATGCAGACCGTCGTCGATATCATGATTATTGTAGGCGATATCGTCGGCGAGCGCGGCGACTTGCGCCTCCGGCCCGGCGAAAGTGTCGAGCGCCAGCGGATGGCTGCGGTCATATTCGGCAATCGTCGGTGGGACCGGACGGTCGATGCCCGGACCGCGCAGTGGGCCGTTGTGTTTGACGGTTCCTTCGAGCGCTTCCCAGGTCAGGTTGAGCCCATCGAATTCGGCATAGCGCCGCTCGAGCCGGGTCAGGATGCGCAAAGTCTGTTCGTTGTGCGAAAAGCCGCCAAATCGAGCCATTTCGGCATTGAGCGCCTCCTCCCCGGCATGCCCAAACGGTGTGTGGCCGAGATCGTGCGCGAGTGCGACGGTTTCCGCGAGATCCTCGTCGAGGCGAAGGGCGCGGGCGATCGTACGGGCGATCTGCGCCACTTCGAGGCTGTGAGTCAGCCGGGTACGGTAATGATCGCCTTCGTGATAGACAAACACCTGGGTTTTGTGGGTCAGCCTGCGAAAGGCGGTCGAGTGGATGATGCGGTCGCGATCGCGCTGAAACGGCGAGCGCATCGCATGCTCGGGCTCCGGATGAAGCCGCCCGCGACTCTCTTCCGGCTTTGACGCATAGGGTGCTAAACCGACCGGCCGGACCATTGTCCGACCTTACGCCGCGCCGCTACCGCCGTCCATCCCGGGTCTAACGCGGCATCGGCTTTGGCCGCTCACGCTGCCCGATTAATGCCGGCTGCCGTTACGGACGATCTCCTCGCTCGCCGCACATGGTTTTGCACGCAGGATCGCGAGTAAGCTCCCCGACCCAAGTAGAGGGAGTGCCGGATGAAGGTTGGTCTCTTTATCAATACGCAGTTTCCGGAGGGCTACAACCTCGCGGAACGGATCCCGGAGATGATTGCCCAGGTGCGCGCGGCGCGAGCCGCCGGTTTCGCATCACTTTGGTTCCCGCATCACTGGCTGACCCATCCGCTCCAGATGCTGCAGATAACGCCGGTGATGGGCTATATTGCGGCGCATGCGCAGGGCATGACGATCGGGCCGAACATCCTGATTTTGCCGCCGCTCAACCCGGTTCATGTCGCGGAGGAAGCCGCGACCTTCGATGTCCTGACCGGGGGCAATTTCATACTCGGGGTGGGCTTGGGCTACCGGCAGCCGGAGTTCGACGCGTTCGGCATCAGCCTCAAGGAGCGGGCACCGCGCTTCACGGAGAGCATCGCGTTGATGCGCCGGCTGTGGACTGAGGACCGGGTCAGCCACAAGGGCCGGTTCTGCACCGTCAATGATGCCGGCATCAGTGTGAAGCCGGTTCGCCCAGGCGGACCGCCGCTCTATATCGCTGGCCAGGCGGAACCCTCGGTCAGACGCGCGGCGCGCATGGGTGACGCATGGCTTATTGTTAATACCAGCGGCCTCGGCAAGGTGGCCCCGCTGATGCAGACTTACCGTGCGGCACTGAGAGAGTATGGCCGCACCCCGATCGAGTTCCCGATCACCATCGAATGCTATGTCGGCGCCCGCCATGTCACCGCATACGAGGAATGCCGCGGGCCGATCGAGTACAAATACAGCGCCTACGCCGCATGGGGGCTGCAGGATCGCACTACCCAAGGCTCGTTCGAGGAGTTCGCGCGCGATCGATTCATCATCGGCGACAAGGCTTCGGTTAAAGAGGAGATCGCGCGCTATCGCGAGATCCTGGGCGTCGATCACTTCATCATGCGCTGCCAGTGGCCAGGCCTCCCGCAGGAACAAGTGCTGGGCTCGATAGAGCGTCTCGGCGAGATTTTCGCCTCATAGCGGCTCGGTCGGGGATGGCGGCGGAGCTTGTAAGAAAGCGGGTCGAACCCGGGCCGCCGATGTCGGATCGACGGCTCGCCAGGCGCCTGATAACTTGATCGAGCAATAAAGCGAGATGCGCGCCGCCGCCGGACATCCGCCCGATCCGCGCATCGTATGAGGGAGCTGCCAGGCAATGTCGAATGACGAAGGTGCGATCCCCGATTTTCTGCGTATGGATCAGCCAGTCAGTTCGGACCCGGCCAACGCCAAGAAGACCGGCAACTGGCACGGCTGGTCGACCAAGGACATACGACCCGCTACGCTGACCGACACCGAAGGTCGGACCGTGCGGATCAGAACCCCGGTCATGGACCTCGAGGGGCTGATCACGCCCACCCATCTGCACTATACCGTCCAGCATTTCGACGTGCCGCCCGTTGTCGAAAGCGCCGCGTGGGAGCTGCAGGTCTCTGGCGAGGTCAAGACTCCGTTAACCCTCAACTTTGACCAGTTGCGTCGCTTCCTTGCGCGCAGCGTCCGCACTGTGATGGAGTGCTCCGGCAGCGACGCGACATTTTTCGAATACTTCAAGGGCGAGGGTCCCAAACCCTCGCGCACTCAAGAAGGAATGATCCTCAGCGCCAGCGAATGGACCGGTGTGCCCTTGGCTGCGGTGCTGCACGAGGCCGGCCTCACCGCCAAGTCGCTCTATGTGCGCGCCGAGGGCAACGACCGCGGTTTGCCGCCTACCGCCGCCGAAAGCACCAAACCCTTCTACTACGACAAGGGTCTACCGATCGAAAAGGCGCTCCATCCGGACACCATCCTGGCCTGGGCGCAAAACGGGCAATTGTTGGAGCACCTGCATGGCGCTCCGGTGCGCCTGTTGGTGCCTGGATGGTCGGGCAATTGGTCGGTCAAATGGCTAACCAAGCTGGAGGTCACCGAGCGGGAACCGGACTGCTGGTACCATTACCAATTCTACTATTACGGCGCCTCGCCGGATGACCCTGACAAAGAGTTGATCACCACGATCGGGGTCAAGTCGATCATTACCCAGCCGAACGACGACACTGAAGCTTTATCCCCTGGCATCCACATGATCCGCGGCTATGCCTGGAGCGGCGCCGGCACGATCGACCAGGTCGAGGTCAGCGTCGACGGGGGCGAAACCTGGCATTCCGCACATATCGAACAGCCCCGCGAGCGGTTTATGTGGGTGCGCTGGTCATATCGCTGGGATGCGCGCCGACGCGGCTCCTACACCCTGATGTCGCGCGCAACCGATGAGATCGGCCGCGTCCAGTCGCATGAACCGCGCTACAACAACATGCGGAAGAACTTCAGCGCCATTGTCGGCCATTCGGTGACCGTAGAATAAGGGTGCGATCAAGCGAATTTTTCACGGGGGCGGGGCTCCGGCCCGCCCGCACCTCCTAATGGTGCGAACCAGACGGATGATCCCCACCTTTTCTTCTCCGTCGCCCCCGCGTGATCCCCGGATCAAGTCCGGGGAGGGGCCCAGGGCCTCAGCTACACCGTCGGTTGCCCCCTGTTCATGCCAGGGGCAGGCTCTGGATACTCGCTTTCGCGGGCATGACGAAAAAGGTGGGTACCAAACGTTAAACTCGCACGACTAGCTCGTTTCCATAGCACCACGTGAAGTGGATGCGACCTTCAGCTGTCTTTGCCCGTATCGGCGTGAAGAACACTCTACTCAGCGGCTTGCCTTATCGGCGGCGCCCGATGTGGAGCACCGCGCGGCAGATCGAACAAATCGGCGGGCAGGCGGTCGATATAGTCGAGGATCTCGGATGTGAGCAGAACATCCGCATATTTGGCGTGCATGTCGCAAAGGCTCAGCGCATGGCTCGCCTCGCTGCGATCAAAGCAGCCTTCTTCCGCCAGGATCACTCGATAATTCAGACTGAACGCATCGACGACGCTGGCGCGCACGCAGCCCGAGGTGGTCGTGCCGACAACGATCACGCTGTCGCAACCGAGCAAGGTTAAATAAGAAGCGAGATTCGTCCCGAAAAAGCCGGAGGGCTTTTGCTTGCGGATCACGATGTCGCGCGGGCCGGGTGAGATCATTGCGACGATTTCGTTGCCGTCGACATGCTCATCGCGACCGCTGGCGCTTTCCTCGCCGCGTGTGCTCTTCCAGCGCCAGCTGCCGGCGTCCCAGTTGTCCGCTCGCCGCTCCCCGGTGGTGTAGATGACTGGCACGCCTTTCGCGTGCGCCGCGTCGATCAAGGATTTGATGTAATCGAGGGCGATCCAGGCGGCCTCGCCGCAGGAGGTGCGCCAGCGCTTGATCGCTTCGAGGATCGGTTCGGGCCGCTCACCGCAAAACGCCCAGTTGACGTCGATTATTAGCACTGCCGGCCGCTTGCCGAACCCGGCGCGCGCACCAAATCCGCCCCCCGCAAACACCGCCTTGTCGCGCTCGGTCAGAAACTTGTCCCAGATCCGCTCGGCCATTCGCCGGTCCTCCTTCTGGTTCGCTCGTGCACTTGTCCCCCTACCCCTCGCCGAGCGATCGATCAACCGGATCGCCTCGACGCAGGCAATGTGACCGCGTCTTTTAGCATATCCGGCAGGAGCCGGGCTTTCTGGAGTTGCACCTCCCTTGCCTCGGCGTCGCCCCAAATGGCATGAGGTGGATATGCTCGGTTATATCGTCGCAATGCCGATGACGGATTCTCGATGATCGCGCGTGCCGAGCCCGGCCTGCGGCTGACACTGCTCGGCCAAGCCTTGATCGGGCGCGATCTGCGCACCGCCCCGTGGCCGGATTTCGCCCTTCTCGCCGAGATATGCGGGCGAGCCGATGTATGTTTCACGGATCTTGAAACGGCGATCAAGAGCCGGCTCGCCGAAGCGGCGACGCGGGACGGGATGTTTTTGCATGCGGCCGAGCCCGCGGTGCTCGATTGTTTGAAGACGCTATCAGTCTCGCTGGTGGCGACCGCCAACAACCATGTCTGGGATCTCGGCACCGGCGGGATCATCGGCATGCTGGACGAGCTCGATCGCCGCGGGCTTGTCCATGCCGGCGCAGGCAAAGATTTGGCCGCGGCTGCGGCGCCCGCCTATCGTCGCACCGCAAACGGCACGGTGGCGCTGGTAGCGGCGGCGAGCGGATCGATCCGCGAGGGTGCCGCCGCCACCGCGACCCGCGCCGGCGTCAATGAATTGATGATTGGCTCGGACGGCATCCCCGACGCCACCGATGTCGCCCGCATCGCTACCGCGATCGCCGCGGCCGCCGACCACGCCGATATTGTGCTTGCCTGCCATCACAATCATGTTCTCGAAGCGGGCGGGCGCCACACCCCGCAATGGCAGCGTCAGTTCGCACATGACTGCATCGACGCCGGAGCATCGCTTTATGTCGGTCACGGTGCCCCCCGCCTGCACGGGATCGAGATCTACCGCGGCCGGCCGATCTTTTACGATCTTGGCAATTTCATTTTTCAAACGAGGACGAAAGAGGGCATTTACGATGCCGAGGTCTGGCAAAGCGCCGTTGCCGAATGCCATTTTGACAGCAGCGCTCGGCTGCACATCATCCGGCTGACTCCGTTGCAGCTCAACGCCATCGGCGTCGGCGGCCCCGCCGATGTTGCGACCCGTGGGCGCCCTTGGATGCCGCATGGCCCTGCCGCGGACGCCATCCTCGACCGACTGGCCGCATTGTCGGAGCCCTACGGCACAGCCTTCGAGCGCGCCCACGGCATCGCCGTCATTCGCCCCGGCGGCTAATGTCTTACCGATTTGGCGGGTTTCATCGGGGCGGTAACGGGTGCCCTGAACTGCCCGTGCTGACCGCTCGGACCGCGCGCTGGCAGACCGGTGAGAGTTTGTCGATATTGCGTACCAGACAGGAAAACGCGGCTCTGCCGGCAGCCGGCACATTCGCGCAATGCAGGAACGGATGCTGCCACGGCGTCGCAGGGCCTGGATCAGGCGGGAGCAGACGCGACGAGGCTCAGCCGGGTGCGGAAATAATCGAGAGTCTCAGCCAGGTTGCGCGACACACGCAATTTCTGCCGACCACTCTGAACGATAAATTCGGTGGGATGACTGGAAGACGGCGCGGTCTTGACGATCGTATAGGCCGGCGCCTCTTGGGTGTGGCGGAACACTGAGAATCGGGCGACGCCTGGAGCGTGATCGATCGCGTAATCGCGCCACACCCCGCGGATCACATGCAGGCTGTAGACACCGAGAAGCTGGTTAAGTTCGCCGCGGGTAAAGTACAGGGTGCGCTGCCGCGCCCGAAAATCGCCGAGGTTCAACACCGTCGCAGTCTTTCAACTCATGCTGCCCGTCGCTGCTTGTCACGAAACTGAAGTGTCCGCGATTTCACGCACTCCGTCCAGCGGCGTTGCGCCGCCCTCGCACCCGCTCGCCTGAGAGGCGCGCACGCCATCCTCCCCGAACCGGTCTGCAGCAAGAGGCTTGACGCCGTCTCTCTCCGGGCATCAAGGAGATAACAAAGCCGCGGTTCATAAGGGCGCTGGAGAAGAAAGTGGACGAAGTCGAATGCGTGGTGGTCGGGGCCGGGGTAATCGGGCTCGCCGTTGCCCGGGCTCTGGCGATAGCGGGCCGCGATGTTCTGGTCATCGAGCGAGCACCGACGATCGGGTTTGAGACCTCATCGCGCAACAGCGAAGTGATCCACAGCGGCATCTATTATCCGAAGGGCAGCCTGAAGGCGACGACCTGCGTCGAGGGCCGCCGCCGGCTTTATGCCCATTGTCGTGAGCATGGCGTCGCCCATGCCCAAATCGGCAAGATCATCGTCGCCTCCGACGAAGCAGAAATGCCAGCACTCGAGCGGATCGCGGCCGCTGCGCGGGCTAACGGCGTGGATGATGTCGAATGGTTAAGCGCGACGCAGGCCAAGCGGCTCGAACCCGAACTGCAGTGTGTCGCGGCGCTGTTGTCGCCGTCGACCGGGATCATCGACAGCCATGGGTTGATGCTCGCGTTTCAGGGGGAAGCCGAGGACGCCGGGGCGATCATCGTGCTCCGCACCCCGATCGTCACCGGGAGGGTCCGTTCTGACGGATTCGAACTCGCGACCGGTGGCAACGATCCCGCCACGATAGGCTGCCGCTATCTGGTCAACGCGGCGGGGCTTTTGGCCCCCGCCTTGGCGCGTGTGATCGACGGCGTGCCACCAGAGACAATCCCGCCCGCCTATTTTTGCCGCGGCGTCTATTTCACATTGAGCGGCAAGACGCCGTTTCGGCACCTGGTCTATCCGGTACCGCCGGCGGGCGGGCTCGGCGTGCACATCACCCTCGACCTCGCCGGTCAGGCCCGCTTTGGTCCCGATGTCGAGTGGATCTCTTCGATCGACTACCGTGTCGACCCCAAGCGCGCCGCGGCATTCTACGCTGCGGTTCGCCGCTATTGGCCGGGGTTGCGCGACGGCGCCCTGCAGCCGGGATATGCCGGCATCCGCCCCAAAATCAGCGGCCCGGGCGAGCCCGCGGCCGATTTTGTCGTGCAGGGGCCGGGGAGGCATGGAGTGCCGGGTCTCGTCAATCTCTATGGCATCGAGTCGCCGGGGCTGACCGCGTCCCTGGCGCTGGCGGATGAAGTGGCAAGGGAGCTAGCCGCGAGCTAACCCAGCCGAGTGCCTTACAATCTGACCGCGAATCCCTAGATGCTGTACCGATCCAGGTCCTATGCGGCGGTGCGCCGATAGCGACCCGTGGAGACGGATGATGCTGATCGGGGTCCCGAAAGAGACCAAAACTCACGAGTACCGCGTTGGGCTTGTTCCCGGCAGTGTGCGCGAACTGATACACCGCGGCCACGCCGTCATCATCGAGACCGGGGCGGGGGCCGGCATCGGCTTTGGCGATGCGTCCTACGAGGCGGCCGGCGCCCGCATCTCAGCCAGCGCGGCTGATGTCTTTGGTGCGGCTGAACTCATCGTCAAGGTCAAGGAGCCGCAACCAGGCGAGGTGGCGCTGCTGCGTCGCGAGCAGGTTCTGTTCACTTACCTGCACCTTGCCGCCAACCGCAAACTGACCAAGGATCTGATCAGCTCCGGTGCGGTAGCGGTCGCGTATGAAACTGTTACCGATGCGCGCGGCGGGCTGCCGTTGCTGGCGCCGATGAGCGAGGTCGCGGGCAGGATGGCGGTGCAGGTTGGTGCCCACTGTCTCGAAAAGGAGCAAGGCGGGATTGGTGTCCTGCTCGGCGGGGTCCCCGGAGTGCCCGCGGCCAAGGTCGTCATTCTCGGCGGCGGCGTCGCCGGCACAAATGCGGCGCGCATGGCGATGGGAATGGAAGCCTATGTTACCGTAATCGACCGCTCGCTGCCTCGGCTTTACGAGCTCGACCTGCAATTCGGCGCTCAACTGCACACACTCTACGCGACCATGGAAAACATCGAGCGCGAGGTTGCCGCCGCCGACCTTGTGATCGGTGCGGTGCTGGTCCCGGGTGCTGCAGCGCCCAAGCTCGTTACCCGCGACCTGGTGCGGGAGATGCGGCCGGGGACCGTCATCGTCGACATTTCGATCGATCAGGGCGGATGTTTTGAGACGAGTTCGGCCGACCACGCACGCGGCTCCGGCATACATCGACGAGGGTGTCGTGCACTATTGCGTAACCAACATGCCGGGGGCGGTCGCCCGAACCTCCACAGTCGCCCTCAACAACGCCACTTTGCCGTTTGTGCTGGCGATCGCCGAACGTGGCTGGCGGGGCGCAATGGCAGAAGATCCGCATCTGCGCCGGGGTCTCAATATCTGTCGTGGGCAGATCACCCATCCGGCTGTTGCGCGTGACCTCGGTCTGCCGTCAATTTCGCCGGACGAGGTGCTCGCCGACTGATGTCGTATCGCCGCTGCGTCGTATCGCAGCTGTTTTCGCATTCTACGGTTTTTCTTCTATGGAAGCGCGGACAAGTTCTCCCTATCTGACGTCAAAAGCTCCTCAGACGGGCTCGCACGAGATGGGGAAATGACGCTATTTCCGATCATTCCTTTTCCGCGGGTCGACGAGTTTCTGGACGCGCTTACCGGGATCGAACCGCCGCGCTTCACCCATATCGACGATGCCGCGATCGCCGCGATCACCGATCTTTATCGTGAAATATTGCCCAGCGGCGGGGCGATCCTCGACGTGATGTCGAGTTGGGTAAGTCATCTTCCACCCGAAGCGTCGTACGCGCGGGTCGTCGGGATTAGCGCCGACGCTTGCGAATTGGCGGAAAACCCTTTCCTCGACGAATGGCGGGTTCAGGATCTCAACCGTGATCCGCACCTGCCCTTTGCCGGGGGTGAGTTCGACGGGGCCACGTTGTGCGTCGCGGTTCATCAGTTGACCCGACCCCGCGATGTCATACGCGAAATCGGACGGGTGCTAAAACCTGGCGCCCCACTTGTCGTGACCTTTTCGCAGCGTTGCCGTCCCACGCGCCCGATCGGCTGCTGGTGCTTGCTCGACGATGCCGGTCACTTATGCTTGATCGCCCGGCATTTTGCCGAAGCCGGTAATTGGGCCGATGTCCGCTGCCTCGATCGCACACCATCAGGCGGCGGAGACCCGCTTTACGCAGTCATCGGCCGCAGTCTCGGTGCAGCCCGACCCGGCAGCGGCGATTGACAAGAAAGACAATAGTCAGAAAGACAATAGTCAGAAAGACAATAGTCAGAAAGACAATAGTCAGAAAGACAATAGTCAGAAAGACAATAGTCAGCTGTCGTAGGCCACCATCGCAGTAAGCGGAACGTCGATGCGGCGGCGGCCTTGCAAGAAGCTCAATTCGATGATGCATCCGGCGGCAGCGACGATGCCGCCTTGGCGGCGGACGAGATCGATCGCCGCCTGCATCGTGCCGCCGGTCGCCAACAAATCATCGAGGACCGCAACGCGCTGACCGGGTGCGATCGCATCCTCCTGCATTTCGATCGTATCGCTGCCATATTCGAGATCGTATGTGAACCGGACAGTCTTGCCAGGCAGCTTGCCCTGTTTGCGGATCATCGCAAAACCGCAGTCGAGGGCAAAGGCGACGGGTGCCGCGACAAGGAAGCCGCGCAACTCGATCCCGACCAGCAGGTCCGGCTGGTGCGGTCGCAACGCCTCCGCGAGCTGCGTAACTGTGGCGCGCCAAGCGGACGCATGCGCCAGCAGTGTCGAAATATCGTAGAACAGGATCCCAGGCTTGGGAAAATCGGGAATCGACCGGATGTGTTGCTTGAGGTCCATTACGCCGTCCTCGGCCATCGATTGCGGGCGATAAGGCTGCGGAAAACGCCGCATAGCGGTTTTTTAGCTCGTTGGAAAGATGTTACCTCGGCGACCGCGAACCCAATCCAAACCGACCATGGCATCAGCTGCAGCGACCCTTGTCACAACAGAAGACGCCGAAACATTGGTTCTGAGGGCCAGCGGAGAGTGGCTGGTGGCGACCGCGGCCGACCTCGACGGCCGGTTGCGAGCGCTGGAATTCCCGCGACAACATCGGGTGATGATCGACCTCGCCGGGATCCAGCGGATCGACAGTGCCGGCGCTTGGTTGCTGCTGCGCACCGAGCACGATCTTTCAGCCCGCGGCAACCATGTCGAGATGCGCAATCTGGCGCCTACTTTCGCGCCGTTGTTTGAGCAGGTTCGCGCCGGCGGGGAACTGACCCCGGTCTCGCACCCGCGCCCGGATTATCATTCGCTTGTCGGGTTTGTCGCCCGTATCGGCGAGACCACGCTGCGGCTTTTTGCCCGGTCCTATCGGATTATTGGTTTTCTCGGTGTCGTCTGCCTGACCACAATGCGCCTCGCGCGCCGGCCCGGCCGGTTGCGGATGACCTCGATCGTTGCTCAGATGGAGCAAACCGGTGTCAACGCCCTCGCCATCGTCGGCCTGTTATCCTTTCTGGTCGGGGTCGTGATCGCTTACCAGGGCGCCGACCAGCTGCGCCGCTTCGGCGCGGAAATCTACACCGTCGATCTGTTGGGCATCGGCATTTTGCGCGAGCTTGGCGTGTTGATGACGGCGATCATAATCGCCGGCCGCTCAGGGAGTGCGTTCACTGCCGAGATCGGCACAATGCAGGTCAACCAAGAGATCGACGCAATGCGCACCCTCGGCCTCGATCCGGTCGAAGTGCTGGTCATGCCGCGGCTGCTTGGGCTCTTGGTGACCCTGCCGATGCTGACCGTCTACGCCGATCTTGCCGGGTTATTGGGCGGGGCGCTTATGGCCTGGGGCGTGCTCGGGATCACGATTCCGGAATTCGTCAGCGAATTGCAAAATGCGCTGACGCCGCGAACATTTTGGATCGGCGTATTCAAGGCCCCCTTTTTTGCCGCGATTATCGCGATGATCGGCTGTCATGAAGGGTTTCAAGTGTCGCGCAGCGCGGAAAGCGTCGGCCGGTTGACCACGCTTTCCGTCGTCGAATCGATTTTCCTTGTCATCGTAACAGACGCGGTCTTTTCAATCGTTTTGTCGACATTGCAGATCTGATCGTGATCAATTATCAGGACCAGCCGATTATTCAAGTGCGCGGCCTCTTCAATCGCTTCGGGAGCGAAACCGTTCATGACGGGATAGATCTCGATGTCTTCGCCGGCGAGGTGCTGGGGATCGTCGGTGGGTCGGGGAGTGGTAAGTCCGTCCTGTTGCGCACCATCATTGGGCTGAACCGGCCGGTGAAAGGTCAGGTCGAAGTGTTCGGCACCGACATTCTGACGATGAGCGAAGCCGAGCAGCGCGATATCGAAAAGCGTTGGGGCGTGCTGTTTCAGGATGGTGCGCTGTTCAGTTCGCTGACCGTCGCTCAGAATGTCGAAGTGCCACTCAAGGAATTCTATCGGATGCCGCGGCAACTCATGGACGAGATCGCGGCGGTCAAGATTGCCCTCGCGGGTTTGCCCGAAGATGCCGGGTCCAAATTCCCGGCGCAGCTGTCGGGCGGGATGCGCAAGCGGGCTGGCCTGGCGCGCGCGCTCGCGGTCGATCCCGAAATCGTGTTCCTCGACGAGCCCACGGCCGGGCTCGATCCAATCGCGGCGGGCGAGTTCGACGAACTGATCCGCGACTTGAAGAGCAGTCTCGGTTTGACTGTGTTCATGGTGACCCACGACCTCGACACGCTATTTGCGATCTGCGATCGCGTCGCGGTGCTGGTGGATAAGAAGCTTCATATCGGCACCCTGGACCAGCTGTTGCACGACGATCACCCCTGGATACACGCCTATTTTCATGGTCCGCGCGGGCGCGCAGCGCAACAGGCCCAGGCCTCGACTAGAGCGGGAGCCACAACCACGTTCGCAGCAGCGACCCCGGTCTGAAACACAAATCCGCACAACTGGAGAGGTTTGATGGAGACCCGGGCCCATTACGTCGCGGTCGGCACCTTTGTAATCCTCATTGTATTTGCGGTTGTCGGCGCGATGCTGTGGCTCGGTCACGTCGAATTCGGACGCGATCTACAAACCTATTACATTTTTTTCCGCGGATCGGTTGCGGGCCTCACTCGCGGCTCGGCGGTTCAATACAACGGGATCCCGGTCGGGCGCGTGATCGATATTCGTGTTGATCAGGATAATCTTTCACAAATTCAGGTTGAGGTTGAAATAAATACTAATTTAGTGGAGATAAAAGACGATGTACGCGCTTATCTCGATACCAATATTTTGAGCGGCGTCTCGACCGTTCAGATTCGGGGAGGCACACAGCAGGCAAAGCTGTTGGAGCCGGCGCCGGGACATCACTACGCGATCATCAAAGCCGGGCAATCCGAACTGGAAGAATTCAAATCCTCACTGCCTGAACTCGTCGCCGATCTCAAGCAAGTATCCCACAACCTGAATTCGCTGCTCGACGAGCGCAACCGTCAGGCAGTCGCCGACAGCCTGCAAAATCTTCGTACCCTCACTGCTGCCTTTGCCGACCATAGTCAGGACGTTGGCGTAATCCTGGACCATACAAATGCGGCTATTCTCCAATTGAATTCTTTGCTACAGAATGTTGACCACAGCTATATCATGCGTGGCGGATTGAAGGACCAGGCCTCGCAGACGCTCAAAGACTACGACCGCGTGGCGACGAACTTGGTCCAGACTGCGCGCCAGCTGCAACTGGTGATTGCCGAGAACCGGCCGGGGCTGCGCAACTTTGTCCAGACGACATTGCCGGGGGTTGACGATCTCGTCAACGATGTGCAGCGGTTGGCCGACAATCTGAACCAGTTTGTAGTCCAGCTGCAACGTGACCCGACGCGCTTGCTGTTTGGCGACCGGCGCCAAGGATATGTGCCGCGATGAGCGTATTCGCAGTCGCGGATTTGCCGCCGCTGGCTCGCGGGCGGTGCCGTGCTGGCGCTCGCGGGCTGCGCTAGTTTGCTTGTTTCAAGTCCACCTGGCAATCTCTACCGCCTGACGGCCGCCCGTGATTTTCCATCCGATCTCCGGCCAGTCAGAACGCAACTGATGGTTGATCTGCCGCAAGCCCCGGCCGGCATCGACACGGACCGGATCGCGCTTAGCAAGTCCCCGCTCTCGCTCGATTACTTCGCCAATTCGGAGTGGACCGACCGGCTCCCGGAGTTGATCGAAAATCTATTGCTCGCCTCGTTCGAGAACAGCGGCGCGATCACCGCCATTGGTCGGAATTCCGGAGGGCTGCGCGCCGACTATATCCTACGCACCGCAATTCGCCATTTCGAAGCAATATACACGAGCGCCAACGCGCCACCGCAAGTTTGGGTAGAAATCATCGCTCGCCTCGCCGCGGTGCGGCAAAGGGCGATCATTGCCGAGACGCGCTTCGAAAAGCGCGTGCCCGCCACGGCGAACGACATTCCGGCCATCGTCACCGCTTTCAACACGGCCACCATTGGCATGCTGAAGGAGATTGTCGTCTGGACCCTGAGCAATCCCGCTTTATCGCGATCGCAGCGCTCGGTAATCTGACCACGTTTCGTTCGCATCAAAAGCGGTAGTGATGCTAAGATTATGCCGGGTACCAGAATGCGCTCGCAAAATTCGAACGGCTCCAATTCCTAAAGCGAATTTGACGGCCGAATAACTGATTAGAAAAGCTTCCGGTCGGCTTCGGAATGCGTCAGTCGCGATATGTGAGAGCCTCGAGCCGAAGTTTGGGCAGGCACGCCACAGGCTGAACTCTCACCGAGAACCGATTACCTCACGCGTCAATCACAACCCGGCCTATGGGACGAGCCTGGCAGGCAAGAATATGTCCGTCTTTCTCATCATCCGGGGTGAGGCCATTCGTGCTGTCGTGCTCGACAGTGCCCTCCAGAAGGGTGACCTTACACGTACCGCACTGGCCGGCGCGGCATGAGTAAGCCACATCCACTCCCTTATCGAGCGCCAGGTCGAGAATGTAGTCAGAGCCTCTGCAATCGACTTCGATTTTGCTGGTGGCAAAGACCACATGAGCGAGTTGACTCGATTGGGCCTCCGCGGCGCTCGTATCGCGCCGCGGCACGCCGCCAAAGATCTCCTGATGGAACCGCCTCATGTCGAAGCCCATCTGCTCGAGCATGGCGCGGGTGGCATCCATAAAACCGAGCGGTCCGCAAAGGTAGACGCTGCGGTCTCTGTAATCGGGAACCAGTTGGGTCAAGATTTCCGGGGAAATCCGGCCGGTTGGTCCTGTCCAGCCGCTCCCCTCCGAAGCCTGGCTGCACACGAATTGGGATTTGAAACGGGGCAGATGATGCTCCATTAGCTGTAATTCGTGAGAAAAAACCAGATCATCCGGCGATCGCGCGAAATGCAAAAACTGCACGTCCGCTTCGGGCGTTGTGTCGGCAAACCAGCGAGACATCGCCATTACGGGAGTAACGCCGCTGCCTCCCGAAATAAAGAGGTAGGGTCCAGCGTCCTCGGGAAGGCAAGTAAACGTTCCATTCGGGCCATTGATGAACAGCGTCGAGCCGACGCTCATATTGTCGTGCAGCCAATTCGAGATCAGACCCTGGTCGACCCGTTTTACGGTGATAGAAATCGAATGAGGCCGCGAGGGACTAGACGAAACTGTATAGCTGCGCCGGACGATATTTCCATCGATCGGAAGCTCAAGGGTGATGAACTGACCTGGATAATACCGAAACAGCTTTGGCGGCTCGGTGACAAAACGGAAGGTTTTGATGTCGCGGGTTTCATCGATTACCTGGACGCAACGTACCGGGAGCTTGCCGCGCCGGCAAAAAACCTCAGCGGCAATTTCATCGCCCAACAGAGAACATAGGTTCGGTGCGGTCGGCTTGCTCTCGGCGACGGGTTTTGCTTTCGCCTGAACAGCGGCGCGGGCCGAGGGCCGCCTAATCAATTCGGATAAATTGTCGAAGGCGACTTTCGCCTCAGTATCACGGTGCAACGGCCCGGATGCCGCCTTCAAAAGCTCGCGCGAAAATTGCTCGAGGTCGTGCTCGACATCCGGACGCTCTTCCGGCTCCAACGAGCTGAGAACCGTGTCGAGCGACGCTGCCACCTGGTCGATGGTGGCGCGCAGCTCGCCCGCGGTGTATTGCTTCCATAAGTCTGGTTTTTCAGCTTCAGTGTTGGCGAGCGAGCGTCGCAGCAGCGGCGATTTGCACCAGTCACGCGACGCCAATAGCTGGTCAAACCGCTCCATCTCGCGTGCGGTCATTTTACCGTCACCATCGGCAAGCCGCAGAAACATCATCATTGGCAGCTCGACGACAACTCTCGACTTTTCGGTGAGGCGAACTGGCATGACTGGCTCCTATTGCGCGGCTTCGGCCATTACTTCGATAGTTCGAGGGGGTTCGGTCGGGACAGGAGCCGGACCGAGGAGATAGCTCGACACGACGCTGAGAACCGCACGCGTGGCGTGCAAATCTCGGTTGAGCAAATTATCAATGACATCCCGGGGAACTTCGATGACCTCCGCAGTAGTGCTGACCACTTCGATCGAGGCGGTCCGCGGACGGCCGGTAATGACGCCAAGCTCGCCAAAAACTGCGCCTGATTGAGCGCGCCGGAACACAGTGCGTCCGGTTTCGCCCTCGACATATGCTTCCGTTTCGCCGCGGACGAGCACAAAGAAGGAGTCGGAACTCTCGCCAAAGCGGCAAATCTGCTCTCCCGCACTGAAGGCGACCCGCTTCGATTGACGTGCGATCTGAGCCAAGGTGTCGAGGTTAACTGACGCAAAGACCTCAGCCGCAAGAAGTTCGGCCATGTTTGCTATCGTCTCGGAACGGCGACCCTGTACGACGGCGGCGAGCGCCTCCTCGATCAATGCAGACGGGGTCTTGATCCGTTCCCTCAATTCGGCGGCTGGCGCTTCTGCCGAGGCACGATCGGTGCCCGCGACCGCAGAGATTGCGAGAGCAGCGACGACCGGGTCGCGGTCGCGGTCAAGACTGCCAAACACCTCAGCAGGCGGCTTCGACGCCTCGATGACGTCGAGGTAGGACCACAATACAGGATCGGCAGTCATCTCGATAAAGGCATCCCGCATCTCAGCCGGCGCGGCTTCGATCACATCGGCTGTCGCCGGGTCACTGTCATCGCCTCTCAACACGTAAAGGGACTGGGCGAAGGATCGGGCAATCTGCAGATCGGCAATCGATGCGACGATGCTGACGATCTCGCGGATCAACCCTCTTTGCGTCATCAACAGGGTATGGCGGATCAGCAGCGCCTCCGGCCGCGGGTCGACGATCAGCGAGAAGCGGACGATTTCCAGCTCGCGCAGCTTTTCCAACATACCGCGCGCGCTGTCGATCACCCGCGTTTCATCACCGCCGATTTCACCGACGATGCGAGCGTGATCTTCGTCGGAGATCCCAAAAAAACTCCGGACTGGGGCAGCCGCTTCCAGCGCCTCGGCGGTCGCAAGGAAATCCGCCGGCCTTACGCTTGGCGGGCAGTCACGTTCCACCAGATCGGTCAGGAACTTGCGGTAATTGTCGCGACGTACCTGAACTTCAATCGATCCACGGGTCTCGGGATCGAGCAATGTTGGATCCTGGATGCCGAGAGATTCGGTAATCGCATGGTGATCGGACTCGGTCAGACCGAGCTGGGTTCGAAGCTCCTTTAGTAGCTCCAAACTTTCGGCAGATTGGGCATGGCCGCTTTCGAGTGCTTCGCCAAGAATTGCTCGGTACGCCTCACGTTTTTGGGTGGTGCTGAAATTCGGCAACGTTTTTGCCAAAACATACACTTCATCCGCCGAGAGCTGGTCGAGGGCCCGCCCTTCCAACACTTCCTCCGAATGGAAGCCCATACGTGCGAGCTGGTCACGAAGGCTGCGCGCTACGCGTTCATGGCTGTAGAGTTCGGCATCGCGCCGTAGCGATCGGATCAGCCATGTGGTCGAAACAAAGACGAACAAGACATCGATTAGTTTGACCGCCCAGAACGGCATCAACAGAATGTTGGGGCGGCCTGCAAAAATATAAAACAGGTTAAAGGTCAGAAAGGCGCAGACCGACAGCATCTGGTGCCGCAATCTGGCCTTACTAAGCGGTTTGCCGCGCGCCGCCGCAAACCGCGCATAACCGTGTTCGATTAGTCTCCACAGCCAATAGGAGAGCAGAACGCATATGGTCAAATAGAGTGGAGCGGCAATGATTTTTGGAATCGGGATTGCCATGTCGTGGAAATAGACGCCGGGACCAAGCAGCTTGCCCATCTGCCCGCTTTCGTGGGTCCAGGCGCCAGTAAAGTAGTAATCCCAACCTCCTGAATAGACAAAGTAGTAGGAATAAAAGGCCCACACCAGACCAAAAAAGCCATAATACATAAAACGCTTAGGGTCCGACTCGAATGTTCGCCAGTAGGAATTCTCGAGATCGATGTCGGGGCAGTTGGTCGTACAGGCGACGCAGATGCTCTGGTCCCCGCGCGGGCCGGGGGCACGGCACATCGACTGGCTGACCGGTGTTCCGGCGAGGTGCGCCTTTAATTCAAGGAGACCGCCGGGACCGGTATAGATGTCTTGGATTACCGCGATCGGGCAGAAATAGTTGCACCAGGTCTTGCCGCCATAGAAAAGGCCGATGATCAGGGCAAAACCGAGCATGAATGCAAAGACGCCGACGAGCGCTATTCTATCCGCGTTGTCGAACAGCAGGCGCGCGCACACGCCGGCGGTTAGGAAGGCGAGCTGAAGATAGTAGTAGTTGCGCCGCAACCAGCTCTGCGGCAGGAGTGCCAGCACGCGGTCGACCCGGCCGGAACGGCGGTTGAGCTGCCTGACCTTGCGTTGCCACCCCAACATATGGGGTATCTGGCTGAAATGCGACAGCGGGCATACCCGGCGCCACGCCTCGTGTCCGAACACCATTAAGAAAATCGGCACAAGAGGCAGCACCATCGTCCAGAAAATCCGGTTGCCCATCGGGTAGGGCTTCGCTTGGAGCGGCTGACCCTGAACCATGACGGGTGCTGCTTCGGGGTGCAGATGGAATGGGCTCGCCGTGTGCTCCGGCATCGTCAAAAGGGGTGTAATCGGGTCCCAAAATAGCGAACCGATCAAAACGAACCAGGCGATCAACAGCCCGGTTCGCACATATCTCATATTTCGCTCTGGGATCCGTGAGAACATGGTCGGAATTCTCCCGCCTAAGCAACGCGCACCCGCCGGCAAGCCAGGCACCCTCACGCGTCATCGTCAGTGTTTTATCAAAGCTAACACGTTCGATGCGACGTGAATATCGCTAACCCAGATCATTCATCGGGGTGCCGTTTGGTCGCGTGACGGTGGGAGCCGGGGCGTGAATTCAGCGGCTTATGCCGCTCCCGCCAGCGCTTTCATGCAACCCAATGAATTTTTCAGGCTAAACTGGCCCTCCTTGGTGGCGAAGATATCCTGCACCTGACGGAGCTTTCACTACTGTGAACTAACTCACACGCACTTTTTTTCCTATACATTTTCCTTTAGACAGCCACACACGCGCAGATGCTGATGAGCGCGCGAGAGCGGCGGATCTCCATCCTCCCGCAACCTTACGGATTAAGAGACAAGCAGAACTCACACATTACGCGAGACGAGAAATATTTCTACAATTTGATTGCGTTCGATTGCACAAACTCCCTTAGCCGGTTAGCATCGCTAAACGTATAAAAGCTTTGCACATGTAAGCACCGAGTTCGGCGCGAACGCTCACCTTCGCGTCGGCAGCCACATGATCTCGGGAGGGAGTATGGGTAAATTTTATGCCATTTTGGCGGCAACGGCGGTAATCACTCTGATCAATTTCCCGGCGTCGGCCCAGTTAGGGTCCAACAATCCGCCTGATGACCAGTTGCTGACGCAACGCGCGCAGGAAGGGGGGTGCGACACTTCGACCACGCCGCCGACTTGCCCGTCAGGGTCGGCAGCTGTCTTCAACTCGGGAAGCTTCGACGTTGCGGTCCCACCGGCCGGCACGACATTTAGCCCAGTCGGCCGTGTTCCACGCCGCCAGTTCGGCGTTGTCGGCCCGTTGCCGCTGCAATTACAGGATCTCAACGCCCTCGTCTATCCGAGCACCAGCGCGACCGAACGCCAAGCGCTGCTTGAAGGTCTGACGTTTTTTACGACAGCGCATACGCCTGGAGAGAGTGGGCTCCCAAATGAGAACGGGATCGGGCCGATCAACAACCAGCCATTCTGCCTTGGCTGCCACGAAAATGCGGCCGACGCCGTGCGCAGCCCCGGGCTGTTGGGGCCCAGCTGTCCGGATGGATCGACTTGCGTGTCGAATGTGACGCGTGCAGCGCGCTCGACGCCTACCAATTTCGAGTTTACGTCACTCAACCCAGCAACCGGAGGAGGTGTGGCACCGGATAATATCGACGCCATCAACAATACCGGCAAGACTGCCGCCTTTACGACTTTTGGCGACTTCAGTCCACTGCTGCTGGACACGGCGCCGGACAGCGTAGGTTTCTACGATCCGCTCGATGGCGCCGGCCACACATACATCAGCAACGGCACAACAGTGTCGATCACATCTCAACCCTTTGGCGGCATGGTCCAGCATCACCGGCCCGCGGTCGACGCTTGTTATCCGAAACCGCTGCCGCCGGTGACGTTCGATACCAACCTGACCGGTTCGAACCCGAACCAATTCCGGCGGTCCGTGGCAGAGCGCGCTGGACCGCCCTATATCGGCCGGGGGCTGATCGAGGCGGTGCCGACGGATGATATCACAGCAAGCGCCGATCCCAGCGTCGAGAACGGCACTTCGTCCCTCGGCAGCTTTGCCAATCTTCTGTGCCCCAGCGCCAGCAGCACCGGCTGCATATCCGGCGCCCCCAACATGGTTCCCCGCAACTTCTCAGTAAATACGATAACCAGCCCGGTCGCCGGCGAAACAATCACCGGCTTTGTCGGGGGGGTGGGCCGGTTCGGGTTGCGGGCAAACGGAGTCGAAATACTGCAGTTCGTCGACGGGGGCCTGCAGGGGGAGCTCTCGTTCGCCTATTTCCTGTTCCCCAATGAGATTACGTTCCCGACGTTGTTTCCGGGAGGGGTCATGGAAGCCACGGAGCCGTTGGAATGTGCCATCGCGCTCTCCGAGACGTTCGGGCAGCCGGCAAGTGTACTGCCCCCACCCCTGACACCTATGCCGGTAGATATCTCCAAATTTGAGGTGCACCTTTCAACGCCGTTCAGTGTACGGAACCTTTTGCGCAATACCGCGCCGCCGGAATTCGGAGCCCCCCTGCTAAATGTGCTCCGGTCCGCGATCGGCAGCGGGTCAGGGCAGCCGGAACAAGTATCGTGGCGCCCTGATGGTGAAGAGGCGAGGGTCAAGCGCGGAGCAGAGCTTTTTGGTATCGATCTGGCGGCATTCGCCAATCGCACGATCGGCGGTGCCATGCAGGCTGGGGCCGACCGCCGCGACGACAATGCGATCAATCAGGCCGATCGCCAGCTGAACTGCGTCGGCTGCCACACGCCGATCCGACGGACCGGGCAGTCGCCGGCCACGCTTCCTGACGATGTAGGGGCGGAGCACCTCAGCTTCGTGTGGGCGCCAATCTTCTCAGACCTTCTGCTCCATCACATGCCCGTCGTCGATGTGGAACGCGACTTGACCACGAGGAATGCTCTCCAGCCGCTGCCGCGTGATCCGTTGGTCATTCGTCGCGTCGCCGCGAGTATTCGGCTATTCGACACGTTCGATTTGCCGCGCAATCTCGCGGACGATACGTTTAATAATTTCAAGGCGTCGGCTGAGGGCTCGGAGTTCCGCACCGCGCCATTGATGGGATTGGGCAGGATCGGCCCACCGTTTCTGCACGATGCCCGAGTCTATCTGAGCCGATTGGAGTACGGTTAGCAGTACACCGGCCGGCACGGTGACAACCAACAATCAGCAGACGAATGCGCCGCTGGTTGTGAACACCGTGGATAACGCCATCCTCGCCGCGATCGAGCTCCACGACCTGCCGGCCCCCGACGATCAGAACACGCCTCAAGTGCCAGGAGCCGGGTGCCCGGTACCGCCGAATGGTGAGAGCAACATTGATTACGGCCCGTCTCCCCAGGACGTGATCTGCCCGGTCTATAACAGCGCCACCTCGCAAACTAACCGCAGCGAGGCGGCCGAGGTGATCTATCGGTTCCGGCAGTTGGCCCCCTACGACCAACAGGCGGTAATCGAGTTCCTCAAGCAACTCTGACGGGCAGATTGAGGACAGTGCTATCGGGTCGAGGTGGTGCGGCCAGGTCCGACCGCGCCGCCTCTGACGTGCTCGCCCCCGGCGCGCGGACCGGAGGCCCAGGAAATACATTAGCGACGTTGTCCAGGCGGGCTGTCGCACGACCGGTTGTCAATAGCGTGCAGATGCTTCGGCAATCGCGTCAGCTTTCGGCGACACCATGGGCATAGCTGACATATAGGAGCTGCATCGACGGATCGTGCCGAAGACACCACGCCGGACGGGGACCGAGGTTAGCAGCGATTAAAGGTGGCGCAGTGGCAGGTTGATGATCGCTGCCGATCCGGTATTGCCGCACCGCGTCAGCTTGGCGATGATGTCCTCGAATGCCAGCTTAGAAAAGCTCGGCTTGCGGGGTTCAGATCATAAAAGCGGCGCAAAGCAAAGCTGTGTGGACTCTAAGTGTATCCCGTGCACCGAATTCTCGGTGCAATCTGTTGGTTGAATTTCTCTCCTGGTAAATGCCTCATCGATGTTAATATTTGGCGATGTCGTATCGCAGGACCAAATCGACACCCAGTTGCGCGCCCTGGCTTCGTTCCGCGGCGATTATGGCTTTGTTCTGGGGGGCCACCTGCGCGAACAGTCTGGCTCAGACCGATGTCGTCAATCAAAAGGGCTCATTCCGCGAGCCTCCCGAACCCTCAAGTCAAGGACTTCCAGAGGTGCGACCGGGCGCGCTGCCGCCGGCCAATTTGAGTTTGCCCGGCCCGGCACCTCCGGTGTCGGCTCCGCTGCCTTCCAACGGTCCCCGTTTTGTCCTTCGCAAAGTCAATATTACCGGCAACACCGTTATCGATGAGCCATCAATTCGCGCCGTCGTCGCACCCTATATCGGAAAATACGTGACGACCAAGGATCTCGAGGAGATCCGCCGCCGTTTTACGCAGCTTTATATCAAGCGAGGATATATAAACTCGGGTGCGGTGCTGCCCAATCAGAATGTAGATAATGGCGTCGTCACCTACCACTTTGTCGAGGGGCGAAGTCACCAAAATCAACGTTAACGGCACCGATCACTTCAACCCGGAATACTTTACTTCACGCTTGGCTCGTGCGACCGAAGCGCCGTTTAATATCGGCGATCTCGAAACAGAGCAGCAGATCCTGCTTCAAGATCCGCTGATCAGACGTATCAACATGGAACTGGTGCCTGGTCTGATTCCAGGCGAGGCGCAGCTCAATGCGGACGTACTCGAAGCGAGCCGCTATTCATTATTTGCCCAGGTTGCCGACGACCAGTCGCCGACAGTCGGGGAGACGCGCGGCCAGGCTCAGGGGACGTTCGCCAACCTACTTGGCGTCGGTGATCTGTTAACCGCGAATTATGGGCGCAGCGGATCGCTCAACGATGGGTTTGTCGGTTATTCGGTGCCGATCGCGAGCGACGATACGCGACTTAGCCTGCGCTACGACAAGAACGGAACCATAGTCGTGACCCCAGTCCTGGTGCCGCTCGACATCAGCAGCGCTTATGCCAGTGAGGGCGTGGGGCTCAGCCGGCCGTTTTACCGGACCGCAGAACAGAATTTGACGCTGGGGGTCAGCCTCGAACGGCGCCATGAACAGACGTTTCTGCTCGGCATGCCGTTCGATTTCATCCCGGGTTCCAAAAACGGCACGACCAACGTGACCGCCCTGCGCTTCTCGCAGAGCTATCTCGACCGCACGGCCGATCACGCCCTGGCCTTCCGCTCGACCTTCAGTGTTGGGTTGCCGATCTTCGGCGCCACGATAACCGACATTCAGCCAAGCGGCCGGTTTTTTGTCTGGCTTGGCCAGGGGCAATATGTCCAGCGCATCTGGAAAGATGTGGAAGGGCTGGTGCGCGCCGATCTGCAGCTTTCAGATGCGCCGCTGTTTCAAATCGAGCAGTTCGCCCTTGGAGGAATCGATACGGTTCGCGGCTATCGCGAATATTTGACCGTCACCGACGACGCCGTCCTGGCCTCAGCAGAAGTGCATGTTCCGATCGGTCAACTTCGTGTCCCGTTTTTGTCGCGAGCAGCTGATGCCGGGACGGTGCAACTCGTCCCGTTCTACGATTTTGGCCAAGGGTGGAATGTCGGCCGACCGACCCCCTATCCACCTAATATCTCCGGGGTCGGTATCGGAGTGCGCTGGCTAATAGGCTCGGGATTAACCGCAGAATTTTACTATGGGAAGGCGCTTCGTAATGTGCCAGTCGGCAACTCGCTCGAAGACAAAGGCATATATTTCCGCGTAACCAGCGTCCTTTTTTAGTCGAAGCAAGGCTGTTCCGATCCGTTATCTTGGGCTCAGGCTGCTGCTCAGAGCGCCGACCGAGCGCCGGGCATATCCTGGTTTTACGAGCCCTACTTGCCTCATCAATGCATCGAGTGCAGCGTCGCTGTCATAGGGTGCGGCTTCCGCGGCAGCCGCAACGGCGTCGTACCAGAACCCGGCCTGCGCCCATAGCACGGCGCGGCGGGCCGGTGCGGCGGTACGCGCTGCATTCTCCAGCCCTGGATCGGGAGAGCCGAGCAGCAATGTGGCACCGGCGACGATATCGCGCGAGCGCGCGTCGGGATCGAGGATCGCCGCCACGGACCAAGTATAGACGATCCCCGGCTTCAGCCGCACGCCGAAGTCTGAAACATGGATAGCGTAGACACCTGCCGCTCTCGGCGAGGTAAGATATACTTCAACCACCGGGGGCGACTGCATCGGTGCGCTGATTGCAAACTGGGTCGGCCAATAGACGGGACCCGACACAGAGTAATAAAGATCTGGCGTCGCGCTAGCGCTCAACCCGCTTTGGCCTTGGGGTGCTAGAGCCTCGATCGTGGGGAGCGGGAATGCCGGCTGGTAGGTACCGCGTGAGGCACCGCCGACGCGGCCCCCGGGTGCGCCGCGTGGTGGCGGTATGTACGAGGGCAATCCTGCCGACTGGGATTGGGTTGGGCCGGTTTGCGCTGAAACGGCACGCACCCCTAATAACACCCACAATACCACACCGAAAGCCAAGGCGAGGTGCTTAAGCATCAATCATCTCGGCGCTTACAGCCAATTGCCGATCAGCAGAAAAGGTGCCCAATACGCGGGGTGGGCGAAGCGCGGGTCGGCGGCGAGGTCAAGCTGCGCTGCGCGCAAGGCCTGCGCTTTCGACATCTGCCCGGACCGCAGCCCTTTATAGAAGTCCGTTACCAATTCGCCGGATGCCACGTCGTTGATGTACCAGAGCGTCGCAAGCGCACTTCGAGCCCCGGCTTTGAGGGCGACCCCGGCGAGACCTAGCGCGTCCCGATCGTCGCCGCTCGCAGTTTCACATGCGCTCAGGATTAGGAGTTCCAGTGGGTTTTCGCGCGGCGGCCCGTATTTGATATCGTTTTCCAGGGTGTCCATCGTCAACTTGCCGTCGTAGGCGAGGACAAAGGTACGGCTGGGATCGCTGCCAAATTGGCCGTGCGAGGCGATGTGCACGATGTCGTATCGACCGCTCTTCAGGTCGTCGGCGAAACGCGATCGAGTAAAGGAGTTATTTAACAACACCTCTCCACCCTCGATCTCATGGACTTCGGCAACCTCGTGCGGAACGTTTGGCAACTGAACGTAGCCCTCGACGCTATTCGAAATGCCAAGGATCAGAGCCGTGCCTGATCTGGAGGCGAGCGGTTGCGGCTCAACCAGCTTGAGACTGGGGGCGATTGCGGTGGCATATCGCTTAATCAGAAAGTTGGTTCCATCGTTTAACGCGGCAAACGGGACAATCCGCAGCACTTGATCTGGAACGATGACCAAGGTGTCAACATGATTGGCCACCAAAAGCGGCTCGATCGGACGGATAATTTGATCATAGAGGCGGCGGGCGGGAGACAGATATTCGTTTGTTGTTCTTTTCTCCAGCAGCGCCCGGAACTGCTTCACCTCCTGTCGCAAAATCGGTTCAGGTATAGCGGCCGTATATTGCCTCTCCTCTCCCCCTAGATTGACCAGGATCTCAAGCCGGTCCGGCAGCGAAATTGGGTAGAGGACCGCCGTTCCCGGCGCAATACTCTCGATCGACCGCTTTTTTGCCTCAAAATCGGCCACGCAGGAATCGCGAAAATAATCCCGGAGTTCGGTTTCCTTCAATTCTTCGATCGTGTTGATCGCCTCGCGAAGCAATTCCTGCCGCTCGTTGGCATCCTGCGCTGCGCGGCGCAACAAAAGGTCGGTAAATTGCAAATATAATGGGCCAAAGGTGGTCCTGTAGGACGAACGGCCGTCACGATACTCGACAGGTATGTCTTGCCGCACTGATTGCAATTCGGCGACCGCTCGGCGATAGCTCCCCAACGCAATTTCCGGCTGTTGGCGCTGGCGGGCGATCCGGGCGCGCTGCCAGTCCCAGCGATACAACAATTCCGGTGCCGAGGCTTGCTGTGCCGCAAATAAAGCGCGCTCGGTCAGAGCTGCCGCGGCATCCAGCCTGCCTGTGCGCTCGTACAAATGGCCGAGGCTGCCATCGGCGAGCGAGGAGATCTGTAAATTCCGGAGCGAGCCGCCCGTCGCCAGCACCGCGCGGAAGGCGCGTTCGGCAATGGCTTGAGTATCGGCTGGAATTTCTCCCTCCATCTCGAACACGGCAGATCCTGCTGAAATCAGAGCCATAGCGTTGGCATAAGACGCCGGCAGGCGGGTCAGGGTGTCAATCGCACGCGTCAGTAGCGAGGTCGCACGGGCCGTATCGCCGCTGCGCAGTGCCAAACGCGCGGCATTGGTTTCCGCGGTCGCCGCGAGTGCTGGGTCACCGGCGATCTCGGCATTGGCAATGGCTCCTTGGTATGAGCTTGCCGCTTCGGTTGGCTGACCGGTCGAGGCGTAAAGGTTACCGAGATCGTTCTCGCTTGCGGCAAGAATGGCGTTGTCGTGCAAACGCTCTGCAAGGTCGCGGGTGCGTCTCAGGAGCGGCTCCGCAACTGCAGTGCGTTGCATCATAAAGGCGAGATTGCCAAGGGCCCCGGTCGTGGCGGCAATCAGCGTCTGATCACCACTGCGCTCGGCCTCTTTTAATGCTTCCTCGAGATCGCTGCTCGCATAGCGATAATAGCCCTCGAGCCGGTAGAGTTCGCCGCGCCTGGCAAGGGCTTGCGCCTCGAGGTCGACATCGCCATTCTGGCGGCACAAACGGATCGCTTCCGTCCAATGCTGCGTCGCAGCCACGATGTCACCAGCCCGGAACGCCGCCGTGCCACGCCCGATATAGTCGAGTTCATCGGCTCGCCCCGCCCCAACCTCGGCCGTCGCTGCCCCGATACCAAAAATCCAGACCGCGACGAGCGCCACCCCGACAGTGATGCGCCTCATTTCTCAGTCATCACAATTGTTGTTCCCGATTCACCGTCAGCCAAGCGATGGCAGTGGAAACACACGCATGGGTCCTCGGGATAGTCGCGGCGCAAGACAGCAAACAGCTCGACAGCCTCCGGTTTTTCGGCCCCGAGGGCTCGGAAAGCGGCCTCGTACCTGTCGAACCGGTCGCTCTCCTGATCCGTCGTCGCGAGCGGTTCGAATACCTCGGTCCCGCCGTGGCGGCCCTTGACCACAAACGTCCCAACCGGGCGAAAACGATGTCGCTTTGACCTGGCAACCGTCTCTCCGGAAACACAGATCCGGGAGCCGATCTTTTTGTTGAGCCCTTCGAGCCTCGACCCGGTGTTGAGCATATCGCCGAGGGCGGAGTACTTCAGCCGCTGGCGAGTGCCGACATTGCCAACAATTGCTTCGCCGCTATGAACCCCAATCCGAGTGTGACCAAAATCGACGCCGCGGGACTTCTGCTCGGCACTAAAGCGGGAGGCAAACTTTTCGACAGCCAACGCCGCGCTGACCGCCCGGTCGGCATGGTCTGGCTGCTCGAGCGGTGCGTTAAAAAAGGCGAGCACTGCGTCACCGATGAATTCGTTCACCATCCCGCCCTGCTCAAAGATCGCTCCACATACGCCATCGAAATAATCATTGCATAGAGTGGAGAGAAATTCGGGAGGGACATTTTCGGAGAGCGTGGTAAAGTTAGCAACATCGGTAAACAGCACGGTCAGCTCCCGCCGCTCGCCGCCCAATTTCGGCAACGTGTTGGCTTCGAGCATTTGGGCGATCACGGCGGGCGGAAGATAATGTTCAAAACTCCTGCGCAACAGCGCGCGGGTGCGATTGCTGGCAGCATGCATGATGCGATTTGCCAAGCCCGCCGAGCCGATCCACGCGATCGCGGCCGGAAGGGCTGGCAGCAATAGCGCGTTCCCGAAGGAGATGTACACGATGCCCGTTAACGTAATGAGCCCGGCGCCTGTGCCAAAGACGGCCGGGATCGTCGCAGCGACGCGCATCGCGAGCAAAGTGCCGGCCATGGCCCAGAACCAAATCCACAAATCCTCGGCCGCGCGCGGCAAGCCGCTCGGCATCGGATCGCCATCAAGCGCCTCACGGATCAATTGATCGGCGAGATGCGCGTGGAGTGCGATGCCAAATATTGGCTCGGCGTTGTGAAAGCCGCTGTTGAACGAGGTCGAGAAAGAATCGTTGACGCTGACCGATGTGACGCCGACGATAACCGCCTTGCCGCGGACCAGCGGTGCGGCGTCATCGCGATGCACGACATCGCCCACGCTCTTGAACGGGAAGGGGTCGCGCCCGCCGCGGTAATCGAGCAGAATTTGGTACCCTTGACTGTCGAGCTGAACATAGGGGCCCCGCGTGTCATCGAGCGGCGCGATCAGCGCCTTTCCGAGCTGCAAATCACCATCGGGTCCCGGTCCTAGCCTAATGCCATCAGCGCCAAGATACCCGAGCGCGAGCGCCATCCCCATTGCTGGATAAGTGTTGACGCCATCATCGGCGAAAATCAGACCACGCCGGACAATATTTCCGTAATCGGGGATCGTGTCGGCGAGCACCGCTTGAGGGGTGCCTTTCAAGATGGCGGGTGGGGGCACTTCCGGGCTATCGGCGTCCTTGAGCTTGAACGCCCAAACGATGTTCTTGTTTCGCGCGAGAACGGCGGCGAGCCGCTCGGTGCCGGGCGTTACCGGATGATCGCGATAAATGTCGACACCGATCACCCGAGGGTTCCAGCTTTCGATCCGTTCCAAAAGGGTCGCGAGATCACCGTCGCGTAATGGCCAATCGAAATGGTCGACATCGGCTTCGGTGGCGCCGACCAGCACCACGCGGCTGCTGGGCTGATGTCCCGCCCAGGCAACGACCAATGCGTCGTAGATCTGGAGTTCGAGCGGCTGCAAAACTCCATAGCCGCGTAATAAGATAATGATCGCGGCGATTACATTGCCGCCGATCAGCGACTTTACCTTGGGGCTATGCAGTACCCGCGCGAGGCTGTGCCGCATCGAGCGAGGATGCCTCGACACCACGCCGGCGGCGGCGCTCATCGGTTGTCGCACCCCATCATCAGGTGGACCATGGCTGCACCGCCTCCCGGCTCGCTTGCACCAGTCACAGGCCGAGCGTGTCCTCCGGCCGATTTTGTAGCTCTGGCCACCCACGGCCATCCGAACCGATGGCAGGGCCGATAGGGTCGCCAGCAGCTTTATGCAATTCGAGGCGAGCATAATTCCGGTCACCGGCCGAGAGCAAGCCGTATCGAATACTCCGGGTCGTTTGTACAAGCGGTGCGAATGGCAAAATCCCGCGTACCGCATTTTCCATCGCTAAAATCTCGGAACTCTGCGCAACACGACCTGCGACAGTTCACCAAGGCTTTATACAACTGAAAAAGCTCAGCTAGTGTGAACCAAATCACACTTGGTTAACCGGTGGTGAGGTATCCTCCCCGAGTGGGCAGCCGGAGTTGTAAAAAAACCAAGCAGGCTCATAACGCATCGGAGGCCTGCGTGAGCATCAAAAAGAATAAATCTGGTAACTTCGGAAGTTTCAAAAGCAAAAAATCAGAAATCAGTGAACCATAAAGTAAAACGATATACTTGTACGTGCCGAAGCATCGCCTGGGGCCGGTAGAACGCCGGTAGTCTGCGCGATCTAGCTAAGAAAACAATGCCAGCAAAAAATCCTGCAAAACCAACTGAGTGTAATATACACCGCCTAGTACGTACTAGCTGCAAGATCGCAGCCTACTAAAGCTAGGTAACCCAGTGGGAGCACCGAGATCCGGTTAATCACTCACCTTTCTTTGAGGAGGCCCAAAATGTTACTCTTGATTAACGGAAGGTGGTTTACAAACGTACAAAACACGCAACTCCCGCTTCTCCATACCGAAGGTTGGAACCGCTGTAAACAGCTTAGGAAACAAAAGCAAGAGAACAGAAGTAGCTAAAAGAGACGCCAGAATTACAGAGGAATGAAACCATGAACACAAATCCACACCGACGTTTAGCCGCTGAATTTGACCAAGGCCAAGTGCCGACCATCGCCTGCATAAATAGAGCCGCCACCCCTCTTGGGGTCGGATGGGACGAGCTCATACCTGCACTGGACGAATATGCGAACGCTGTCTTCGCTCCCATCTGGGGTACACCAGCGAAGATCATCGATGCAGGTACCGGCCCTGACATACCACCTGGGAATTGGGCGATACTATTTCTGGATGATGCGGATGCCCCTAACGCGCTCGGCTATCATGATCTGACACCAGAAGGCCTGCCTCTGAGCAAGGTATTCGTCAGAACCACACTCAACGACCACCAGAAGGTCTCAGTTACTGCGGCGCATGAATTAGCAGAGATGCTGGTAGATCCCGGTATCCAAATGGGGGCGATCGGACCGGATGGGGAAACCTGGTACGCTTACGAGATGGCGGATGCCGTAGAAGGCGAGGAAGTGGAAGTCCACGGAATTGCTATGAGTAATTTCGTATACCCCGCCTGGTTCGAGGCATTCAGGGCGCCCCGTTCCGTCAAGTTTGATCATCTGGGCACCTGCGAGCGACCGTTCGAGCTACGGCCTGGTGGCTATATGCCTGTTTTCAAAAACGGCGCTTGGACTTAAATTTTCGGCTCTCACCAAGCGGCCAAGCGGTTTAATTCGGCGAGCCACCCCAGGATGTGGGCACGGCCACGCCGGATGCGGTTCAACCAGATACGGGAAGCCCAGCGCCAGCTTAGCGACCTAGGCTTCTACAAAGGACAAATCGACGGGATCGACGGGCCCCAAACCGAGCAGGCGCTCTCCGATTACCGAAAGAAATATGGTGGCCACGATCATGAGTTAACCGCAGGATTGGCCGCTACCCTGTTCGCTAAACTAATCTGGCCCACTTGGCCGTAAGTAATAATAAGTAGCGGAAATGCCGGTGACGGGGCATTTTGAACCGGACAAGACGCAACGGCTTGCTCTTGAAGCTGGTCACTGTCCGCAGCGCATTCTCAGTCGAACCGTGGTCTGAAGAGCAGCGCTTGCATCCGTCGTACTGGCGTGCGCCTGCCGATATGGACCGATGTCGCGCCCGGCGATGTAAAGCGCGGGAAGCGTCGCTTCGGGGTCCTGCGGCAGGCCGCCATGCCCGGCCTCGACCAGGCTCGATTGCAGGCGGTTGCTGCGCGCGGCGCAGGCCTCGCGGGTCAACGCCACTGCGCTGCGCAATTCGCTCGACAGCACGACCAGGGTGCCGTTGAGATCGACCAGCGGTCCGTTGATCGTCACGAGGCCGGAGACGCCGAGCTGCGAGGTGGCCGACACGATGCTGTCGGCAGAGGCGATGAACGTGCCGGCATTGATCATTATGTTGCCGCCATGCCCTTCAACCGCTTGGGCGATGATACTGCTGTGGTCGAGGACGGCAAATTGCGGGTCGATCCAGATGTTGCCGCCGTTGCCGGTCTCGCCTTTGACCGAGGTGGTGATCTCGCTGCCAACGAGATAGAGAAAATCCCCGATCGACAGCATGATATTGCCACCGTTCGCGGTCGATGTCGCCGCCTCGGACGAGATTGCGGCGCCGTTATTCATCAACAGCCGCACCGCCGAGACCGTGATCGAGCCGGCATCGCCGCTGCCGGTCGATCGGGCGGTGATTTGCGGTCCGCGATCCAGCAATACGATGTCCGATGCCACTGCGACCTCGACGTTACCGCCCTTGCCGGTGCCGGCGGTCGAGCTGGCGATCTGTGCCCCGCCTGCGATCGTCAGGCTGCCCGCCGTGACCGTCACCGAGCCGGCGTTGCCGCTCGCCATCGAGGTCGCCGAAGCGGTGATACCGCTCCCGGGATCACTCAAGGTTAGAGGTCCGAGCGCCGTGACTTGCACTCTCCCACCATTCCCGGATGCGGCTGTGCTGCTCGAAATCTCACTGTTTTTGACGATAGATAATGTGTCCGAGCTAACGCTTACATCCCCGGCGGCGCCGCCGCTGCCCGGCTCGGCCTGAGAAAAGATACCGGCGGCACGGTCAAGCGAGAGCGCGCCCGCCACAGTAACGGAGACATCGCCGCCTTTCCCCTTGCCGAAAGTACTGCTTGTGATCTCTCCATCACTAACGATAGACAAAGTTCCGGCACTGACACTTACACTTCCGCCGCCGCCGCTGCTACTGGGTTGGGCCTGCGAAAAGATGCCAGTATGTGCCAAAGTCTCCGCTGAGCCGTCGATCGTCAGCTGACCCAAAACAGAGACAGTAACGCTGCCGGCATTGCCGGATACGAATGTTGTGGCCGAGATTTCCCCGTTATTGCTGATGGACAAACTCCCGGCACTGACGCTCACGGTCCCAGCCGCGTTGCTGCTCCCGGGCTCGGCATCAGCCCTGATGCCAGTAGGACCGGTTTGGAGATTTTCCTTCGAGCCGTCGATCGTAAGCTGACCGGCAACGGAGATCATGATTCTCCCAGCATTGCCAGACGAAAAGGTACTTGTCTCGATTGCCCCGCCATTGATGATTGACAAAGATTTGGCGCTGACGCTCACATTTCCAGCACCACCCATGCTTCCTGGTGCGGGTACCGAAAAGATCCCGGTCGGATTTGCAAGACTTGTACTTGCTCCAGAACCATCGATCGTCAGTGCGTCAAGAGCGGTGACCGAGACGTCGCCCGCTTTACCGGAGGCACCAATTGCACTCTCGATTTCCCCATTATTCTCAATGGATATTGTTTTTCCGGTTACGGCTACGTTCCCAGCATCACCAGTAGCGATGGATTGCGAGGCGATGCCTTGGAATAGCGATGAGGCGGCGCCGACCGACATGTCGATCGCGACCTGACCCGCGCTGATGGTAACGTCTCCCGCGTTTCCGCCAGCATTTGCCAGGGTGCCGAGCGATGCCCCGGAATTTACAGTAAGGGTGCTGCCGACCGACACCGAAACCGCGCCTCCGGTCCCTGTGCCAAAGCTCTGTGCCAGCACGTTCGCACCATTCTGGAGTGCGAGCTGTCCGGCGACGATAGTTATCGACCCGCCACCGGCGATGCTGGAAGCATTAGAGAAAACCCCAGTCGCCTGATCCAGAGACGCCCCGCCATCGAGCACCACCGAGGCCGCGGTGATTGCGATCGCGCCGCCGGCGCCCGTTCCGGAACTCTGCGCGGACACGTTGGCGCCATTCTGGATTGTCAGCTGGCCGGCGGCGACGGTTATCGATCCGCCATTCCCAGCAGCCGACGCCAGAGTGCTGAGCGACGCCCCAGAATTGAGGGTGAGGGCACCGCCGATCGATGTGCTGATGTCGCCGCCGGTCCCGGACCCGTAGCTCGCCGCCAGCACGTTGGCACCGTTCTGAAGCGTCAGCTGCCCGGCGGTGATGGTGATCGATCCGCCGCCGGTGGCAAGCGTCCCGGTCTGGACCATGCTGTTGTCGGCCAAGACGGCGCCGGCCGGGCTCGTCGCAATGACGATGTCGGCGGCACCGCCATTAGCCATCGCAACCGCGTGAACATTGGCGCCGTTCATCAGCGCGACCTGGCTGTCACCCCGCAGCACGAGTTGTCCGCCGGGGCCCGAACCGTAATTGTCGGCGTTGATCTCGCTGGCGTTGATCGTCAGCGCCCCGGAATGGATGAACACGCTGCCGCCGCTGCCAAGGCCGGTGGGATCGCTGACATCGAGCGTCGAGCCGCCGGTGATATTGACCGGACCCAAGCTCGTCACCGTCACCGCCACCGTGTTGCGCGGGTCGACCGGCACCTCGCCGGTCCCGGCAGCGCTGGCCACGTGGATCGTGCCGGCGGGGGCCGAGAGCGTGCCACCGGTGACCGAGACCGGTCCGCCGACCAGCCCCAACGTTCCCGGCACCGGCCCGAGGGTGCTGCCGTTGACCGTGATCGCGGCTGGCTGCGCGTTTAAAAACCCGAACGCCGCCGGCGGTGCAGCACTCAAGGTGCTGCCGTCGGGATTGGTCGCCTGAAACCGCGCCCCGTCCGACATCTTGAGATAGTCGGCGGTCGAGGCGTGAAAGCTGCCGGAGACGTTGACCGTCGCGTTTGGGCCGAAGACGATGCCGCTCGGGTTGATCAGATAGAGATTGGCCCCGGCGATCGCTGATTGGATCTTGCCGTCGATCGAGGATGGATTGCCGCCGGTGACCCGGCCGATAACGTTGTTGACTGTCGCCGGGCCGCTGAAGGTGGCGCTTTCGCCCGTCGACAGACCAAAGATTCCGAAACTATGGAATAGGTTGGAGCCGACCTGCTTGCCGAGGCTCGCGGTGATCGCATAGTTCGGTCCGGCGAGCGCCTGCGCCTGCGCAGTGTGCAAACTCCCGTCGATCGTTATGTGTTGGGCGGTGGCGTTAGGCGCAGCCAACGCCGCAAACATGCCCAACATGGCCACATCAAGAACGGCTTGTCGCCATAGCGCCACGCGAACGGTCCCCGCCAAACCTTATTGTTAACTATGCGGGACAGCGTCCGTTGTGTCCAGGCGCCACGAGACTGCGCGTAACCGGATGTCCGCAAGTCGGGGCGAAGCATAGCTCGACGTAGCTCTGGGGTGCTGTTCACCCTTCTCCACAGCGCATCGTTAAGTGGACCGTGGTCTGCAGCGCGGTTGCCGGCTGGTTCACGGCGGCCCGCCCGGGGCGAGCGAGGTCGCGGCCAGCAATGTAAAGGGCCGGAACGGTCGCCTCGGGATCCTGCGGAAGACCGCCGCGTCCGCCCTCGACCAGACTCGATTGAAAGCGGTTGGCGCGCGCTGCACAGCTGCTCCGGGTCAGTGCCACAGCACTGCGCAATTCGCTCGACAGCACGACAAGGGTGCCGTTTAGGTCAATAAGCGGTCCGTTAATTACGACCGTGCCGGAGACGCCAAGCTGCGAGGAGGCCGATACGACGCTGTCGGCGGATGGGATAAACGTACCGGCTGTAATCGTGATGTTACCGCCGTGGCCTTCGATCGCCTGGGCGATGATGCTGCTGTGGTCGAGGACGGCGAAATCGGGATCGATCGTTATATTGCCGCCATTCCCGGTCTCACCCTTGACCGAGGTGGTGATCTCACTCCCGATTAAATAGAGGAAATCCCTGACCGACAGCGAGACATTCCCGCCGTTTGCGGTCGATGTCTCCGCCTCGGTCGAGACGGCGGCGCCATTGTTCATCAAGAGACGAACCGCCGAGACGGTGATCGACCCGGCGTCGCCGCTGCCGGTCGAGCGGGCCGTAATCTGCGGTCCGCGGTCCGGCAATACGATATCCGAAGCCACGACGACATCGACATCGCCACCCTTACCGGGGCCGGCGGTCGAGCTGGCGATCTCTGCCCCGCCTTCGACCGTCAGGCTATTGGCATTGACAGTTACGTCACCGCCGGACCCGGATTGTGGCCCCGTTGCGGAGGCCGCGATTTCCGTATTGGTGTTGTCCATGCCGTTGAGCGTTAATGCTCCCGGTGTTGACACACTGACCGAGCCGCCGGCGCCGGTGCCGGCCGTAGTGCTGGCGACGGCACCGCCCGTCGTCAATGTGATTTGCGGCGCCGTAACTCTCACCGACCCGGCGTTGCCACTCGCCGTCGAGGTCGCCGAGGCGAGGATCCCACTCCCCGGATCGCTGACGCCCAGCGGCCCTTGTGCTGCGATCTGCACGCTGCCGCCATTGCCCGCCCCGGCCGTGCTCGACACCGCCTGCGCGCCGTTCGACAGCGTGATCGTTCCGCCTGCCGTCAGCACCACTTCGCCGGCCTGACCGCTCGAACCCGGCAGCGCCGCGGCGGTGATCCCGCTCGAGGCGCCGTTCGCCGCAATGCCCGACAGGGTCGCGTCACCGGTTATCGCGACATCGACATCGCCGCCCTTACCGGGGCCGGCGGTCGAGCTGGCGATCTGCGCCCCGCCTTCGATCGTTAGGGAGCCGGCCTGGACCGTCACCGCGCCGCCCGGGCCGGATTGCGGCCCGGTCGCCGAGGCGGCGATCGCGGTATTGGAATTGCCCATGCCGTCGAGCATCAGCGCTCCCGGCGTCGTCACCTGGACCGAGCCGCCGGCGCCGGTGCCAGCGGTGGTGCTCACGATCTCTCCGCCATTGGTGAGTGCGATCTGCGCCGCACTCACCGTGACTGATCCGGCGTTACCAATCGACCCCGGGATGGTCTCGGTGCCAATCCGCGAGCCGGATCCGCTGATCGAGGCGAGGCCGTCCACATTAACGGCGATACTGCCGGCGTTGCCGGTACTCGCCGGCAAATTCATAAACGGCCGCAGCGCGCTGGAAATTACCCCGCCATTTACGAGTGAGAGCGCGCCAGCGGCGACGCTGATATTGCCCGCGTTCCCCAAGCTGCCCGCCTCCGAATTCGCCACAATGCCGGTCGCGAGCGACGTCGGGATTAGTGCCGGACGCATCGATCGTCAGCGAACCATTGACCGTCACGGCGACGCTACCGCCGTTGCCGCGAGCAAATGTATCGCTTGAGATCACGCCGTTGTGGGCTATGGACAATGTGCCGGCGGTAACGGCAATGCTTCCGGCATCGCCGCTGCCCTCGCTTGTCGTGCTGATCCCGGTCAGCAAGCTGGGATTACCCAGTGCCGTGTCGATCGACAATTGGCCGGCAACCGTGACGGCGACCTTGCCGCCATTTCCCGATGATCCCGGTTCTGCGGCACTTACAATTCCGCCGTTGCTGGCTAACGACAAACCGCCGGCTGTTACGTTTACTTGACCTGCGCTTCCCGGTCCGAAGGTCTGGCTTGAGATCTGACCCTGGTTCGCGAGGGAAATCCCATCGGCGCTGACGGTAATGGGGCCCGCGTTTCCCGTGCTTCCTTGATTGGCTTGCGAAAAAATCCCTGTCGACAGACCTGGCGTCATGACACCATCGATTGTCAGCGCGCCGCCAACTTTGACCAGCACACTGCCGCCGTTCCCGGGGCCGAACGAACCACTCTGGATTACCCCGCTGTCAACGATCGAGAGGCTGCCGGCGCTGACGCTGATCGTGCCCGCATCTCCGGTACTTCCGCGATTGGCTTGCGAAAAAATCCCCGTCGCCACGCCTGGCGTCATCGCCCCATCGATTGTCAGCGATTGGGCGACATTCACGGAAACGTCGCCGCTGTCGCCCTTAGCAAAGCTGCTACTCGAAATCTGCCCGGAGCCGCCGATACTCAAATTGTTTGTGGTAATTGTCACGTCGCCGCCGCGGCCAGAAGAAACGATGGCATCGCTCGAGATATACCCGAACTGGCCAATGGCCAGGCTGTCGGCAGTTACCATGACGTCCCCACCATGGCCGGAAGAATTGGTATCGCCGAGGAGCCCCGTCCGAGTAGAGGGGATTCCACCCGAGCCATTGATCGCCAGCATGCCTGAGACGTTGACCGAGACGCTGCCGCTGTTCCCGGCAGGCCCTCGGGCCGTAAAGGTCGTGCTCGAAACCAAACCGTCATTGGTGATGGTCAAAGCCCCACCGGTCACGGCGACATTCACGTTCCCGGCATTGCCGCTGCCATAAGTCACCGAACCGATGCCGTCCAACACTGAAGTGAGGGCGCCGAGCGTCATGTCGATCGCGACGGGACCGGTGGCTCTCACGGACACGTTTCCGGCACTTCCACTCCCACCGGCATTCACCTGCGAGCCGAGAGACGCACCGGAACTCACGGTGAGGACACCGTTCACTGACGCTGAGACCGTGCCACCAGCTCCTGGACCAGAGCTTTCTGCGAGGATATTCGCGCCGTTCTGGATTGCGAGCTGGCCGGCGACGATCGAAATCGCCCCTCCTGTGCTCCCGTTTGCCGCGGTCGAGAGTGCCGTCGAGAAGATCCCGGTCTTTGCATTCAGCGTCGAACCGCCATCTAGCAATACCCCATTGGCACTGATCGCGATCGGGCCGCCATTACCCTTTGCCGCCGTAATGCTCGTGAACTCCGCACCATTGCTGAGGGTCAGTTGACCGGCTTGCACAATCACATCCGGGCCACTGCCACTGCCCAGGGCAGCAGCTTGTACGACGGCACCATTGCCGAGCGTGACTCCGGTATCGCCCTTTAGGACAAGCTGACTGCCTGGTAGCGAGCCGGAATTGTTGGCAACAATCGTGCTCGCATCTATGTCAACGGTGCCGGCGTTGATCAAAACACTGCTTTGGACGCTGCTGCTCGTATTGGCCGAAGCCTGCAGCTGACTGCCGTTGCGCAGCGTGACCAAATTACCGCCTTGCAGAGTCAGCTGTCCGCCGGGGCCCGAGCCGGAATTGTTGACGGCGATCGTGCTCGCATCGATCGTCAAGGCGCCGGAGCGGATAAAGACGCTGCCGCCGCTGCCAGGTCCGCCGGTATTGCTGGCGGTTAGCAGCGAGTGGTTCGTGATTTGGACCGGGGCGAAGCTTGCGACTGTCAAAGCCGAGGCGTCGCCTGGATTGACCGGCACCTCGCCCGTGCCGGCGATGCCGGTGACATGGATGGTCCCGGCAGGAGCCCGCAATGTTCCGCCGTTTATCGAGACCGGGCCGGCAACCAAGCCGAGCGTCCCTGGTACTGGCCCGAGGGTGCTGCCGTTGACCGTGATCGCGGCTGGCTGTGCGTTCAAAAAACCGAACGCCGCCGGCGGTGCAGCACTCAAGGTGCTCCCGTCGGGATTGGTCGCTTGAAACCTCGCCCCGTCCGACATCTTGAGATAGTCGGCAGTCGAGGCGTGAAAGCTGCCGGAGACGTTGACCGTCGCATTTGGCCCAAAGACGATGCCACTCGGGTTGATCAGATAGAGATTGGCCCCGGTGATCGCTGATTGGATCTTGCCGTCGATCGAGGATGGATTGCCGCCGGTGACCCGGCCGATAACGTTGTTGACTGTCGCCGGGCCGCTGAAGGTGGCGCTTTCGCCCGTCGACAGACCAAAGATTCCGAAACTATGGAACAGGTTGCTGCCGACCTGCTTACCGAGGCTGGCGGTGATAGCATAGTTGGGACCCGCCAGGGTTTGCGCAGGTGAAAACCGCCCGTCGATCGAGATATGCTGGGCGATAACGCTGTTCGGGAAGGCAGCTGCAGACAAACACGCCAAAACGGCAAACTTAACTTTACCTAGCAAGGCCACGAGCAAAGTTCCCCCTACGCGAGCGTTTGACTATGCGGAGTGCGACCGACCATGTCCAGGTTTAGACCCGCGCGATGACGCGAGAGCGCGCAGCCCTGCGCCTTTTCTTATATAAGGGATGCTCTCGCGAGGACAGCGAAGCAATCTCGACGACGCAACGCTATCGGCAGAATTACCGCGGCGCTACACGCCTCGCGATTCACACACGCGGCGGGGCAATCCTTAAATATGTAGGCAAAGCCCGTGACAATGGTAATATAGCAATCTAAGAGTGCGGACGAAGCCGACGGTTTCGTCGACGCAGGATGCACGCAGCGACCAGGCCGCCGCCGAGCAGCAGGAGAGAGGAAGGCTCCGGTGCAGCGAATGGTGGCGGAGCAACAATGGTTGAATCGGAGATGCTGGCGTCCACTGTATCACCACCAAAGACCCGACCGAAGATCATTGAATCACTAATGTCGATTGCTCCGTTGGGATCGAGGAATAGCCCTGTCGTGGCGTTACCGCCGGTGTCGATGATCAAGGGGTCCCCGCCGGTCAGCGTGGCGTAGTCGGCGGCATCGAGGTTGAATAGGACATGATCAGGGGTGATCCCCCCGGTCAGTACGATGCTGCCGTCAAGCGGGAGGCCACCGGTCGTTGTGTTGATGACGATAAATTGATCGCTGGTGCCGTTGATTGTAAAGGTGTTCCCGGCTGTAAAGTTCGGGTTGATCGTAGCTGTGAAGACGTAATTACCCCCGGAGTCTAGAATTCCCGTTAAAGCATTAATCGAGCCGCCCGCCGAGATAAGCAGTGGCGTTCCCCCCTCATTTCTCAAATTCTGCGAGACTGTGTTGAGGCTTGCGAGGGCTTCCGTGACTGTCCCACTTCCGTAGATAACGGCGCCGATTGACACGTCATCAGGCTTAAAGCTGACGTTTTGTTGCAATCCGGCGAAACTCAGTGTACCAGTAATGGTGCCGCCGCCGGATCCGGTAAACCCGCCATTATCGCCGATCCCGACATTGCCGATCACGGTCGAGTTGCTGAAATCCAAATTATGCGGATCGCCCGTGTATATCAGCCCGAAATCCGATACGTCGTTGGATGGGTCGCCAGCACAGCAAATCTGTGCCTGAGCCTGCCGGTTCGCCAAGCCCGTGACCAACATCATCGCGGCTACGCTGAGGCACATAGACCCTGACAAAAATTTAACGGAAAAAGACATGCGATCTCCCCTTTTCGGCTCTTGCACTTTAAATTTATCATGCATTTTTACAAATGAAATAGACCGCGTGTCAAAAGACACGAACTATATTATTAACGTTAACGAATTGGCTTTGGGTTTACTGACAAGACGGCACAAACAAGCGACACATCGATCCAACTTGCCAGGTTTCATGCAAATGGATTAGGTAAATGCGAGCACTAGCCTTGCCCGGAGATGGCGACGGAGATGATTGTAAGGTTGTGTACTCGGTTGCGATCGCTGCATTGGGTCATACTTGCATTGTCACTGATCGGCTCGATCTCGATCGCAACGCGACAGGCCGGGGCCGATAACTCGCTTCCGGTCAGGAGCGAGGCACAAGCCGGTGTGGGCGCGGGAAGCCCGGTTGCGCCAAGCGGATCTCCGGCAGCAATCGACGGATTTCGCGACGCCCGTTTCGGGATGAGCGAAGAACAGGTGCGGGCGGTTGTACGTCGCGAGTTCCCGGTTGCGGCCGCGAGTTTAATGAGCGCCGTCAACCCATCGGAAAAAACCAGCGTATTGTCGGTAACCGTTCCCGACCTGGTGCCCCAGACGGGTAATGCCCATATCTCTTATATCTTTGGTTATCGGTCGAGAAAGCTGATCCAAGTTAATATCGTCTGGACCAGCAACCGCAGCCGTGCCAACGATGAGGCAATTGTCGGCGCTGCGAACGTGCTGCGTGACTATTTCAACTCGGAAAATTTTGCGCCAAATTCGATCGTTGCAAACCGCCAGCTCTCGCCCAACACAATCCTCGTGTTTCGCGGCACCGACGATAAGAAAAGAACAGTTTTGCTTGTGCTGAGTGGTGTTCCCGGATCGGTCCGCTCCGAGGACAAGAAAGCGCTCCGGCCCGAACCGCTGACCCTCGAACTTGCATACGTCGAAGATGCCACCCACCCAGACGTGTTCAGGATCAGCAAGGGCCAGTTCTAGCCAGTTTTGGACAGCAAATTCCTGTGCTACCGGTATGCATGCTGTGAGTAGCTTCTCCTGGCAGGTAGCCTAGCATCCAGCGAAGCCAGCTCATGAATCCAGCCCTATTGAGCCGCCCCTCATCGGTGCGGCTACAGAAAACTACCAGTTCATGTGCAAGCACCAAATCATCCCGGGTTGCGCACGATGCAGAAGCTCCTAACCCCGCAGGCTGGCCGCTTGGTGGGCGAGGAGCTATCTGGGCTTCCGTGAAGAACGGGTAAGCGGCTGAGCCGACTGGGGCCATAGACCGCACGGAAGTAATCGAATTTGCAAGAAACGGGGGATTTTGATTGATTTTCCGTACTCCGTAGGCGAGCGTGTACGCACCACGGGGTAGCGATGTATTGCCGCAAGAAGCAGTCGGGCGGACGGGTTTATCTGTAGATCCTCGAAAGCCGCCGTATTGGCGACCAGGTGCGGCGTGGTCGTCAATCCGCCCCAGCCCCAGGGGTTCTTTAATTTGTCGAAGCTGTTCTCACAATCTCCCCGGTCCCGGTAAAGCTGCCCAATGGTCACAACCTCGGCCTCCAGCGAGGTCACCAGAACAGAATATTCCCAGGCTTCTTGGCGCTCCTCGTCGATTTCGGCAAAGCCGAGCCCCAGTTGCCCATCCGCCTGCAGCTGGGTGATCATCGCCCCGGCCAGACGGCGGCCCACGGGTCCGGCCTTTGGCCGGCCCGAGGACAGGCTCCGCAGGACCACGCGGCGTTGCCGGCTCCAGCCCATCAGGCGGATCTCGCCATGCTTGCCGTGCCAGCCGGCCCCGGCATCACGCCACTCGTCATCCCGCATCGCCCGCTCGCGTATCCGTTTCACCCGCTTGGTCAGGCGCAGCTTGAACAGATAGGCCTGGCCGCGGCGCTCCGCTTTGCAGATCACACCCGCGTTGCCCCAGTCCCGATCGCCGCGCAGCAGCCACGGCGCGCATTGCGGCCCCAGCCGATCCAATAGCGTCCAGAGTCCCGGTGCCGAAGGCTTCGCCGCGTGCTGGTTGCCGGCTTGGACCTCGACCTCCTAGACCAGCCGCAGATTGGCCAACATGTAGCTGTGATCGGTATGCAAGCCTGCCCCTGCGAAGGCAGGGGGCCGAGTTCGATGACGGCTTCGCTATCGATCACAAAGCGTCAACGGCGACAACACGCCCATCTACGATTACCGCAGCGGCTTGGTTGCCGCAAATGGGGTTTGCCGATAAGCTGCAGACGCGGCGTTGGGGCGTAGCCAAGTGGTAAGGCAGCGGATTTTGATTCCGCCATACGGAGGTTCGAATCCTCCCGCCCCAGCCAGTTTTTATCCAAGGTATATCAATTAGTTAGCCATTTGGCAGATCGGTGGGCGGACGGCGCCATGTTGCATCCTTGTCGCAATGTCTCCCTAGGATTTTCGTCATTTTCCAATGTTTCCAAAAAGCTCCGTCCACACGTTTGCGACATGAACGCTTTCCGCGAGCTCGCGGACGTCGATAGTGTTGTCTTTCGCGAGCACACGCGCCGCACGAACGTAGCGATTGCCCTCGCGATCTGTCCCCCTGGCCCTCTGTTCGGCTTTTTCCTTGGCCTTCTGATGAGCCAGACCTGGGGTTTTGGTCCTGCCAAATGGTCGACTGGTTTTCCTCCAATACTCGTCTGCTCAGCATAGTCGACTTCGGCGGTCCGTTTTTCTAACTCTTCCTTGACCAATGTCGATAGCAGCAAGGAAAGAGGAATCGGGGTTTGCAGATCTTGAACAAAGCACCTCAACATGTCGTCAACTGTACCGGCCGTCGCGCTTCAAGCATCGCTGATCGCGCTGTTTGGCTTTCAGTCGGGTGCGGCGCTGGCGACTGTCGTCGGGTGCTGGTCGAGGTTCCGGTTATTGGTTACATACAGGTTCGGTTGCCACAGAACAGTGCTCAGCGGCAGTAAATTAATAAAGGGATCAAATTGACAAATGCAGTTGCCGTTGACCGGCGCGCGGCGCTCGTCCGGGAAGCTTTTCGCCTTGAATACCTGACCATTGCATGGATGGTTATTGAAGCGGGCGTGGCGATTGGCTCCGGGATCGTCGCCCGTTCGGTTACGTTGATCGCCTTCGGCATTGATAGCGTCATCGAGCTGGCCTCAGCGGGTGTGTTGATCTGGCGGCTTACCGTCGAGCTGCGCCGCGGTCAGTCATTTGCAGAATTGGCTGAGCGCATAGCAAGCCGTATCGGCGGTGCTCTGCTGCTCGCGCTCGCGGCCTATGTTGTTATAGCGGTTGGATGGAGCCTATGGACACGCCAAGGCCAAAATTTTTCATGGCCAGGCCTGTTGGTCAGCCTCGCGGCGATCGCGATCATGTGGGTTCTGTCGCGGCGCAAGTTGCGCCTCGCCGATGCGCTCGGCAGCCGGGCCCTGCGCGCCGATGCCATGGAGAGTGTTACCTGCGGTTGGCTATCTTTCGCGGTGCTCATCGGGCTTCTGGCGCAGCTCGCGCTCGGCGCATGGTGGATCGATGCCGTAAGCTCGCTTGTGATCGTGTGGCTGTTGGTCAAGGAAGGCAGCGAGGCTTGGCGAGGGGCGGAAACCGACGGCTGAAGACACGGCGACGCATTTTTGCATCGGCGCGCTTGGAGACCGCGGCTCGGAACAGGGTTCCACTCGGGAGGCGGGCATGAGCAGCACGCAGCAGGTTCTCCCAGCCGGGCCACGCGTATCGGTCAAAGGGTCGCGGCGATCGCCTGGGCACCGCCGCCTGCACAGCGCGGATTTCAGGTGGGCGATCGCCTTTGTCCTGCCCTATGCGGCGGTGTTCCTCGCCTTCGTCGTCTATCCTTTCGGCTATGCGCTGTGGATGGCCGGCAGACCCTCGCTCTACGCCGAGCTGATCGCCGATCCGTTCTACCTGCCGACGCTCGTCAATACCTTGCTCTTTGTCGGCCTCGCCGTGAACATCAAGATGTTCCTGGCGCTGCTGCTGTCCGGCTTCTTCATGCGCCGTGGCTGGTGGATCAAGGCCCTGCTCGCGGTCTTTATTTTGCCCTGGGCAATCGCGACGGTACAGGCCTGCATCTCGTTCCACTGGATGCTGATCGGCCGAGTGGGTCTGATCGACGGCGTGTTGTGGGCACTGTTTGGCATCGACGGCCCGAGCTGGTTGGATCACCGCTGGCTCGCGCTCGGATCGAACATTATTGCTTATATCTGGAAATGGCTGCCGTTTTGGACCGTGATCTTCCTCGCCGGCCGGATGACGATCCCGCGGGACATCTACGATGCGGCGGAGGTTGACGGCGCGACCGGGTCCCGCCGTTTCGTCCACGTCACGCTTCCGCTGCTGGCAAACCTCTATCTGATCTGTACATTGCTCTCCACCCTCTGGACGATCGGCGACTTCACGACGGTCTATCTTGTTTCGGGCGGGGGGCCGGCGTTGTCGACGGAGGTGCTGGCGACGCTCGGCTATCATTACGCCTTCGACATCGGCAATCCGGCGCTCGGCATTGCAGCGGTGATGTCGGCACTCCCGGTGCTGATCCCGATCATGATCGTGCTGATGCGCAGGCTCCAGACGAGCGAGGTGCAACTGTGAGCATTGCCTTGGGTTCCGGCTGGCCGCCGCGCCAGCGCTACCGGCTGCGACGGGTTCTCACCAAAGTGGGGTCGGTGATCCTCGGCGTCATTCTCCTGATCTGGTCGCTGGCTCCTGTCTACGCGATGTTTCAGATCGCGCTCGATCCTGAAGAAGGTGAAATCGAGTTTGACGGCAATCTGTGGCCGCCCGAGCCGTCGCTTGAGGGCTTCCGCGCAGCCGTCACACAGCAGGCCCGGTATCTCGAGGATTTCTGGCACCAATTTGGCAACAGCCTTTTCATCGGCTTCCTGACCATGGTTCTGACCGTGCTGATCGGGTCACTGGCGAGCTTCGCGGTGAGCCGGCTGCGCCTCGGCAAAGGCGCGCTGCTCACCAACGCCGCGCTCGCTACCTACGCGATCCCCGCGTCCTTTCTGATCGTCCCGTATTATCGGATCATGCACAGCTACGGGCTCGCGGATAATCCATGGGCGGTCATTGCGGCGCAGGTGACGTTTGCGACACCATTTGCGATCCTGATCCTGCAGCTCTATGGAACGTTGATCCCAATCGAACTGGACGAAGCAGCCCGCGTTGACGGCGCATCCGCTGTACAAGTGTATCTTCGGATCTATCTGCCCTTGATGAGTCCAGCGCTGGCGGTTGTGGCGGTCTATGCAATGCTGCTGGCCTGGAACGACTATTTGTACCAGGCGGTGCTGCTTTCGGTACGGAATATGACCCTTGCGGTAACGCAAGGACAATTGTTCGAGGACGTCGACGCCCCGTATAACGCGATGATGGCGGCGGCAATCATTTACGTGCTGCCGCCGATTGCGCTCTTGTTCGCCCTGCGCCGCTACGTCGCGGCGAGCCTCACCATGGCTGGCGCCAAGGGCTGAGTTGCCAGACTGAAATCAAGAATGAGTTTTGAGAGGTTTAAGGCGTTTTCGGCGCTGATTTATCCGTTTGGCCGGCTTCTCTCAAAAACTATCCATTATGAGACTTGGACTGTAGGCGCCGATCAAAAATGTCGCCCCCTTTGCCAGTTAGATGACACTGCACGGGTTTTGCGGGGGGTCCTCAAGGGATGAAGGTTCGGCTGATCGCCAAGCGGCAACGCGATTGGATACGGGACACTGACGCCCACGCAATTGCCATAGTCGCGTTGTAATCTCATCGTTATCGGTGCTCCTGGAGACTGGCGGATTGTCGTAGAGGAGTTGCAGATGCCTGATCTCGACCTGATAAATCAGGTGGAACAGGGTCACGTGAAGAGCAGGGTCGGTCGATAATAAGAAGTCCGGTCATGGGCCTTTGCAGCAGATTGCTGCGCTGCTATGCACCTCGAAATGACGGCCGCCTAGGGGGTCATTGCGAGCCCACGGATCGGCGTAAGAACGCCGCCTGAGGACAGCCTCCGCGAAGCAATCTCGACCGGAGGCGCGCCGGTACTGAGAGCTTCAGAGTGCGCACCACTCGCCGGGGGCGGCAAAACAATCGCGCCGGCGGCGATCGCACGAAAAGGAGGGCCCGCTTGCAGATTCACTGCAGAAACAGGAGACCGGGAGGCTGAGGTTCCGATTTCGGTAAGGGCGGCCGGCGTCTCGCCGACCGGCTGTGCGCCAACTCAACGGCAGTAGGGCATGACCTCTTTGACAAAACGGGTCATCGACTCGAGGACGAGAGAGTGGTCCATGATCCCGCCCTGGTTGAAGTAGCAGATAAACTCGTCGATGCCGTATTCGCGCTTCAGCGCCTGCACCCGTTCGATGCAGTAGTCGGGGTCGCCGAACACGCCCATCTCGCGGTCCATATCCTCATATTTAACGCGTTCGATGCGCGCGAGCACCTGGCGGAAAGCCTCAAAGCTCTTGATGTCGGTCTGGCTCAGCGGCGCCAGGCGTTCGGCCGCCTCGCGCAAGAAACGCATCAGCCCGGGTTCGGTCTCGCTGCGCGCCTGGGCGCGGCTCGCCGCGACATGCACCGGAAAGGCGAGAGCCGTGTCGCCGTGCGGCAGGCGGCTGCGATAGACCGCGAGTCCTTCTTTTAGCTTGTCGGGAGGATTGATCAGCGGGGTGGCGAAAATCGGGAACTGTCGCTGGGCCGCGAACGGGAAGGTGTCGGGACTGTTGGCTGCGATGCGCATGCGCGGATGCGGCTGCTGCAGCGGGCGCGGAACAATCGTCAGCGCCTCGGCGTGAAAATATTTGCCGTGATGGGTAAAATGCTCATTGGTCCAGGCACCGGTGATGAAATCGAGCGCCTCATCAAACCGCTCGCGGCTCTGCTCCTGCGGAATGCCATAGCCTGCGTAATGGAGCGGGGCGGTGCCGCGCCCGACGCCGAATTCGAGACGGCCGTTGCTCAGGATGTCGGCGGTCGCGGCGTCTTCGGCGATCTTGACCGGGTTGTGCATCGGCAGCAGCGTCACCGCGGTGCCCAGCCGAATGCGGTTGGTGCGCTGCGCCGCGGCGGCAAGCACCATCAGCGGGCTCGCCAGGATCGAAAAGGCGCGGCTGAAATGCAGCTCGCCGAGCCACGCCGTGTCGAACCCGAGCTCGTCCCCGAGGTCGATCTGGGCCAGAATGTCGCGATAGCGCTGCGCTTCGGTAAAGCCGCTCGCACATGGCAGTTGGTCGAAAAAACCGAAGCGCATTAGGTCCCTCGCAACCGGTTATTGGCAGCTTTTCAGCTCGTTCGGATAACATGAGCTGCAACGATCGGGCAAGTCGGGCCGCCCGTCAGCATGTGCTGCGACCAACCTCGCTTCACATGCCCGTGGCAATCGCCCCTTGCAACGGATTATTGAGGGGTGTGTGACACCAGAAACGGCAAGACCGCGTTGTTGAATTCCCGAGCCCGCACATGAGTAAGGAAATGCCCACCACGCGGGAACAGTTTTATCTCGGCCGCGGGGATCAACCGCGCAAGTTCTTCGGAGAAATAGGCGGGGGTGACGATATCGTCCTCGGCACCGACGACCAGGGCCGGGGTCTTGATGCGCCCGAGCTCGCTGGTTCGATCAAACGCCAGCATCGCGTCGATGCGATTTATGACGATCTCAGTCGGAGCAAACGTCGCGAGATGCTGAGCTTCGATTTGTCTCAACCTCTCGTTGTTGCGGGCGATAAACCAGCTCGGATACCACAGCAAGGTCGATGATTGCAGGTAGATGCTGGGGCCCAGCCGCTCGAGAATCTCCTTGCGCAGGCCGTAGAGCCGACGGAAATAGGCGTCAGCCTTGGTCCAGGTGGCCGACAGCACGACCGCCGCGAGCCGGTTGGGGTGTTCGATCGCCATCACCTGGGCGACCGCGCCACCGGTCGAGTGACCGATGACGTGAGCGCGCCTGATCTCGAGCGCATCGAGCAAGGCGATCGCGTCGACCGCCATGCGTTCGACCGTGTATCCCATCCGGGCCGGATCGCTCTGGCCGATCCCGCGATGATCGAAGGTAACGACCTCGAAGCGCTTGGCGAAAGCGCCAGCCTGATCTCGCCAAAACGACGCATAGCCGCCGAGCCCGGTTATGAACAGGACGGGGAAGCCCATTCCTTGCCGCTCGTAATAGAGCGAGCACTCGCCAATCGAGATTCGCGGCATCGATCTCAAATTCAATTCGATAGAACGTCGGTAACACCGGCGCAGCCAGACTGTCAACGCAGCGGGCATGCGCTCGGTGCAGGTGTGAGTGGCGTCGTGCACTGCGGTAGCGAAGCGTGCCTAAAAATTGACATATCGCAACCGTTTCATGCGCCGACGCCGTGCGGTTGAGCACAGCGGCTTGCGGTAGCGTGCACGTTCCAGGGCGGACATGATAGAATTTTGACGCGCTCCCCTCGCCGGAAGCGCGGGCTCCATGACCTTGATCGAGTGAGCGATATGAAGGACGAGGAACAGACGATCAATGCGCGGCGCGGTGGCGGGGAGGCATCAGCCTCAGCCTCGGAAGCGGCTGAGGCGCCGCGGGCGCTCTCGACAGCGCGGCGAGCCACCGCCCGCACACAGGACATCGATCGTCACGTCGGTGGCCGGGTACGCGAGCGGCGCATCATGCTGGGTTTAACCCAGCAACAGCTTGCCGATTTGATCGGGGTCACCTATCAGCAGGCACACAAATATGAACGGGCGATAAACCGGATATCGGCCGGACGCCTGTTCGAAATCGCCCAGGTGTTGGGTGTGCCGGTCAGTTACTTTTTTGCCGGCCTCGAGCACGACGGCGACCGTTCGGTCACCCCAAGGGAGCGCATGTGCCTGGAATTGGCGCGGAACTTCGCGCAAATTCCCAACGAGCGGCACCAGGAGGCGCTGAGCCAACTGGCGCGCGTGCTGGCCGTGGAGTGAGCCGAACAGTTGCCGGCGGTCAGATGGTCGGTCCTCGCCGGGCGACGAGGCCCGATATCAACGCCACCACAAAGATTACCAAGAAGATGAAGAACAGGATCTTTGCGATGCCTGCCGCCGCTACGGCAATGCCGCCGAAACCAAAAATTCCGGCGATGATCGCGACAATCAGAAACAACAGAGCCCAATAAAGCATTGTTCCTCCATTAGCATTCCGGGAGAGGCGGGCGGGGGGCTCGCCCTCCGGCTGCTGATCATTGATCCAAACAAATGCTACGCGCCGAGGTTCCCGCAATCGTGCCTTGGCGACATTCGCGGTTGCACAAAATAGTGCCGCCGCAAGGGTGATGCGGAATTCTCAATCTTGCAGAACTTGGCCCGTCGAGCCGGGTATTTCGCTCGGCGCTGCGCTAGCAGTTGCCTGCATGACAGGCGCACGATCTCAGTTTCAGCAAATGCACGAATTGGCTGGCGACAGTAACCCCTCTTCGATCGATGGCAATCGCCGGTTCGCCAAGCCCTGGCGTCAAAGCGGTCGGGCTACGATGTAAATCGCGCGATCAAGGAGGAGGTACTCCCGCAATGCTGGCGATTGATCCGCGGCCGACGCTCGCCGCCCCCGACGACGACCCCTATCTCTGGCTCGAAGAGATCGATGGGGAGCGCGCGCTTGCCTGGGTCGAGGCCCAGAATCGGGTAACCTTGGAGCGGTTCGGTAATGCACGCTTTGCTGCCGATCGCGACCTTCTGGCGGCGATTTTTGACCGGCCCGACAACATTCCGCTGATTACCCGGCGCGGATCGCGGGTATTCAACTTCTGGAAAGATGCGGAGCATCCCCGTGGGCTGTGGCGCGTGACAACGCTCGCCAGCTACCGCACGGAAACACCGGACTGGGAGATCCTGCTCGATCTCGACGCGCTCGCGGTGCGGGAGGGCGAAGACTGGATTTGGAGCGGGGCTGCCACCCTCCCTGGTAGTCACGAGCGCGCGATACTGATGCTGTCCCGCGGCGGCGCCGATGCCCGGCTGCTGCGTGAATTCGATCTCGCCGCGCGCCATTTTGTCACGGACGGGTTCACTCTGCCGGAAGCCAAGGGCGGGGCCGCTTGGCTCGATCGCGACACGCTGCTGCTGTCCTCGCCCTTGGGCGATGGCATGGCGACGCATTCGGGCTATGCGCGCACGGTACGGCTGTGGCGGCGCGGAAGCGACCCGCTGATCGCTCCGGTGATCTTTTCGACAGATGTCGAGCACATGGCGGTGTGGGCCGATGTCGACCGTGACAGCGAAACCGAGCGCGTTTGGTTCGCCGAGCAGCTTGGCTTTTTTGACCAGAATGTCTCTCTTGGTGACCACACTGGACCCAAGATCCGGCTCGATCTCCCGACCGATGCAACGCCCAATTGGCATCGCGGCTGGCTTGCGGTCAAGCGCCGCAGCGTTTGGAACATCAACGCAGAGAGCTATGCGCCCGACACCGTCCTCGGCATCTCGCTCGCGGCCTTTCTGGCCGGCGACCGCCATTTTACAAAGCTGTTCGAACCTGGTGAGCGCCGCGCTCTGCAGGGGTTTTTCTGGTGTGGCGGCCGCCTGATCCTGTCGATCCTCGACGAATTGAGACCTGTCTTCGAGGTGCTCACGCCGTCGGACGCCGGCTGGTCGCGGGAGCGGATCACCGGGCTTCCCGATATCGGCGTCGCGAATGTCTGGCCCCTGGATGTCCGGACCGAGGAGTCAAATGGCGACCTGCTCGCCAGCGCGCAGGACCCACTGACCCCGCCCTCGCTTTTTCTGGTGCCCGTGGGTGCGGCACCCGAGATCTTGAAGCGTGCACCGCAGGCCTTCGATTCGATGGGCCTCGTCGTCACCCGGCACGAAGCAATTTCGGATGATGGCACGCGGATTCCTTACACCCAGGTCGGGCCGGCCGGCGAAACTGGAGAAGCGCCGGTCCATCTGTCGGGCTATGGCGGGTTTCGCGTATCGCAATTGCCCTATTACAACTCCGCGATCGGCAAACTCTGGCTCGAGCGCGGCGGCACCAGCGTTGTCGCCAATATCCGCGGCGGCGGCGAATTTGGCACCCGTTGGCACGAAGCCGGGCGGCGCGAAGGAAAGCGCCTGTCGCATGACGATTTCGCTGCGGTCGCTGCCGACCTCGTGCGCCGCGGCGTAAGCCGCCCAGGCCGCCTTGCCGCCGAGGGCGGGTCGAATGGCGGCATTCTGATCACCAATATGCTGACCCGTTATCCGGAACGTTTTGGCGCTTTGTTCTGCACGATCCCGCTGATCGACATGCGCCGTTATTCGAAACTGCATGCCGGCGCCAGCTGGATCGCCGAATACGGCGACCCCGACAACCCCGAAGACTGGGATTTTTTGAAGGAGATTTCGGCCTATCATCGCGCCGCTCCCGGCCAGAATTACCCGCCGATCCTGATCGCAACGAGCCGCCGCGACGACCGCGTCCATCCCGGCCACGCCCGCAAAATGGCGGCGAAACTGCAGGCGATGGGCTACGAGGCTTATTTCTACGAGCCGGCCGCCGGCGGCCATGGCTATGGCAAAGACAATCGCGAGCGCGCCTCGTTCACCGCCCTCGGTTACAATTTTCTGCGCCGCGCCAT
>CAWJXM010000009.1:0-66362 GCA_963846635.1 uncultured Alphaproteobacteria bacterium
TGGGCCATCGGCGGATTGCTTGACCTCGATGCGCCGCAGGGGCGAGAGTGGCGGCGGAACCAGCCGTTGCGCTTGTCACGGGCGTCTTAGACCCGTGATCGGCAGGGCGGCAGATCATCGAAGCAAGAAGGGGCCGCACTCGTGAGCATCGGAAGCCTGCCATTGGCGAAATTTACCGTCCTCGATCTGTGTCATGCGCGGGCCGGGCCGACGGCAGTGCGTCAACTCGCCGATTGGGGCGCCAACGTGATCAAGATCGAGCGGCGCGGCGATGATGGCCGCGACGTCACCGGCACGCGGCGCGACGGGTTCGATTTTCAGAACTTGCATCGCAACAAGCGCAGCCTGACGCTCGATTTAAAGACAAAGGAAGGACTCGAAATCTTTTTTGAGTTGGCGAAGAATGCCGATGTCATCGTCGAGAATTTCCGCTCCGAAGTGAAGTATCGGCTCGGCGTCGATTACGACAGCGTCAAAAAGATCAACCCGCGCATTGTTTATGGCAGCATTTCCGGCTTTGGCCAGACCGGGCCTTACGCGAAACGGCCGGGCGTCGACCAGATCGCCCAGGGCATGGGCGGGCTGATGTCGATTACCGGCCTGCCGGGGCAGGGGCCGGTGCGGGTCGGCATCCCGATCGACGATCTCTGCGCCGGCATCCTGCTTGCCCAGGGTATTCTGCTGGCGCTGATCGAGCGCGAAACCTCTGGCGAGGGGCAGTGGGTACATACCTCATTGCTCGAAGCACAGATCTTTATGCTCGATTTCCAGGCCTCGCGCTGGCTGATGGCGGGCGAGGTCGCCAAGCAGGCCGGCAATGATCATCCGACCGGCATCCCGACCGGCGTGTTCCCGACCTCGGACGGACAAATCAACATCGCCGCCTCGGGCGACCACATGTTCCGCCGCTTTTGCGAGGCGGCCGACGCGATGGCGCTGCTCGACGACCCGGATTACGCGACCGGTGTTGCGCGCTCGAAAAATCGCAAGGCGCTCAACGAAAAGATCGCCGAGATCACCAAAAAGCGCCCGGCCGCCTATTGGATCGAGCTGATGAACGAGGTCGGCGTGCCGTGCGGGCCGATCTATACAATCGACCAGACCTTTGCCGACCCGCAGGTTCAGCATCTCGAGATGGCGCGGCCGATCGACCATCCAAAGCTTGGGCCATTAAAGGCGGTGGGCCAGGCGATCAACATGACGCGCACGCCCGAGCCCGAGAAATTGCGGCCGACCCCCGGTCTCGGCGAGCATACCGAGGAGATCCTGCGCGGGCTCGGCTACAGCGACGCCAAGATCGCCGATTTGCGCGCCCGCGATCGTGATCTGACTTCGCGTTCGGACTTAACGTCTGGTACCCGCTTTCCCGTTCGTCATGCCCGCGAAAGCGGGCATCCAAAGCCTGCCCCTGGCTTGAACAGGGGGCAACCGACGCTGTGTCTGACGCCCTGGGCCCCCGCTTCCGCGGGGGCGACGGAAGGAGAGAGAGTGGGGTCTATGCGTCTGGTTCGAGCCGTTAAGTAACTGCTGACACCGCAGCGAGTGCTCGGCGCCGGTTCCCTGTCGATCAAATGTCAGGACGGACCTCGGGTCCAGAGGTCCCGATCGACCGGCCGAGTGCTCCCACAAGTATAATTAACCACACGGATGCGCGAGCGCTCGCAATCTGGCAGACTGCGCCCATAAGAAAGGAGGAGGACGTCATGCTGTTCGGCTTCAACGGACGCACCACCAGGAATTTCCTGGTCCTCCTGGTCTCGATGCACTTCATCCTGTTTATCGACCGCGTCAACCTCGCCGCCGCGGCGGCGGTGATGCAGAAGGATCTCGGTCTCAGCAATATCGCGCTCGGCATCGCGTTTTCGGCCTTCAACTATTCCTATGCCCCGTTTCAGCTGGTTGGCGGCTGGTTTGCCGACCGTTTTGGCGCGCGGCGCACATTGACCGTCTGCGGCTTGGCGTGGTCGATCACGACAATCGCGACCGGGGCGGTGACCGGACTTGTTTCGCTGTTTGGCGTGCGTCTTGTACTCGGGATGGGGGAGGGTGCGACGTTGCCGGCGGCTACCCGCGCGTTGTCGAAATGGACCTCGCTCGAGGCGCGCGGCACCGCGGTCGGCATTACCCATGCTGCCGGGCGTCTTGGCGCCGGAGCGGCGGCGCCGATCGTGGCTTTGCTGATCACCTGGTTCTCCTGGCGTTTTTCATTCGTGTCGCTTGGCATCTTGTCGGCTTTTTGGGCGGTCGTGTGGTGGTGGTATTTCCACGAGGATCCGCGCCAGCATCCCGGTATCACCAGCGCGGAGCTGGCCGCATTACCGACTGCTGACCCCGCAACCTTGGCGGGTTCCGGCCCGGTGCCGTGGCGGCGCCTCGTTCCCCGGGTGGCGCCGTTGATGATCATCTACTTCTGCCAGGGCTGGACCGGGTGGCTGTATGTGACCTGGATGCCGTCCTTGTTTCAGAAGAACTACGGGCTCGATCTGAAGAAATCGTCGCTGTTTTACGCGGCGATGCTGCTCTGCGCGATGTTTGCCGAATTGCTCGGTGGGGTGGCTACCGACTATCTGTTGCGCCGTACCAGAAACCTGAAGATCGCGCGCTCGCGGCTGATCGCCGCCAGCTGGGTCCTCGCTGTGGCGGGGCTGGTGCCGGCGATCCTCGTGCACGATCTGGTTGTCGGGCTGGCTGGCTTCACGATCGCGTTGTTCTTCCTCGGCTTCGCAATTTCGCCGCTGTGGACCGCGACGATGGACATCGCCCCGAGTTATGCCGGCAGCGCCAGTGCGCTGATGAATGCCGCCGGCGCCGTTGCGGGCATTCTCTCGCCGGTCGCATTCGCCTGGATCCTCGACCGCACCGGCAGCTGGACAACACCGTTCGCGTTCTCGGTTGGTCTGTTGCTGTTCGCCATTATCATGACCCGCTGGATCCGACCCGACCACTCGATCGGTGAGGTTCCGCAAGTCTCTCGTTTGGCGGCGGCTCGCGCCTAGAGCGCCGAAAGTACCGATGCCAAATACAGCACCTTCTGCCACAATCGCCCGATTGCGAGACCCTAATCGACCAGGAGCGAACGCCATGCTCGACCAACCCATGACCAGCAAGATGATCGCCGAAAAGGACGGGGCGATCGGCCGGCTGATTTTCAACAATCCGGCGCGGCACAATGCGGTCTCGCTCGAAATGTGGGAGGCGGTGGCGCGCATCATCGACGATTTCGAGCGTGATGACGCGATCCGGGTCATCGTGGTCAGCGGCGCTGGTGGTCGCGCTTTTGTTTCCGGTGCTGATATTTCCGAGTTCAAGGAACGGCGCGCCTCGGAAGAAGCGGCCGCCGCCTATTCGAAGATTTCCGAGGGCGCCCGCCTGCGGCTGCAGGAAACCCTGAAGCCGACGATCGCGATGATCCGCGGCTATTGCATCGGCGGCGGTGTCGGCACCGCGCTCGCCTGCGACATGCGGATTGCTGCCGAGGGCTCGAAATTCGGCATCCCTGCGGCCAGGCTTGGGCTCGGCTATGCCTATGACGGCATCAAAAAGCTGATCGATCTGGTCGGCCCGGCTCATGCCCGCGAAATCTTCTTTACCGCGCGCCAGTTCACCGCCGAGGAGGCGTTGCGGATGGGTCTTGTCAACCAGATCGTGCCAGACGGCGAACTCGAGAATTACGTCAACAATTATTGCGAGATGATCGCCGCCAACGCGCCCCTGACCGTGCGTGCGGCCAAGGTCGCCATTCGCGAAGCGCTGAAGGACGAGTCGGCCCGCGATCTCGCATTGTGCAAGCGCTTAGTCGACGAGTGCTTTGCCAGCGCCGACTACGCCGAAGGCCGCACCGCCTTTATGGAAAAGCGCAAACCTGTGTTCAAGGGGCGCTGAGAAACCGACAATCCGAAAGGAAAGGATTTCAGATCAAGGCGTAGAAGAACCATCTGACCGCCGAGCGCACCTCGTGTCACGAGGCCAACAATTCCACCCCCTTCCTGCACGCTGGCGCCTATTGGCTGCTGTGGTCGATCGGGCTAGGATGACCGCAAGGATTGGTAAACGATCCGCGTTCAAGAGGGGGGTTTCGACATGGTGACGATCGCTGCGGGCACGAAGCCCGTTCCGTGGTGGAAGGAACCTACCCGCGACCAATGGTATGCTTGGTGGGCCGCATGGCTCGGCTGGACCTTAGACGGCTTCGATTTCACCGTCTACCTGTTGATCATGGTGCCGATCTCCAAGGAGTTCCACGTGCCGCTGACCGCGGCGGCGCTGGTGCTGACGCTGACCTTGTGGATGCGCCTGTTGGGCGCGAGCGCGGCGGGCTGGCTGGCCGACCGGGTCGGCCGCAAGACCCCGCTGATGATCTCGATCGCCTGGTATTCGATGTGCAATTTCATCGCCGGCTTTTCGCCGACATTTTGGTTTCTGTTTCTGTTCCGCGCCCTGCTCGGCATCGGCATGGGTGCGGAATGGCCGGTCGGCGCGGCGCTCGTGATGGAGACCTGGCCGGTGCGCTCGCGCGGCTTGATGAGCGGCATTCTCCAGGGGTCGGGCAATCTCGGCTTCCTGCTGGCGAGCGTCGTCTACGGCTTGTTCTACTCCTATCTCGGCTGGCGCGGCATGCTGTGGATCGGCATATTGCCGGCGCTGACGATCATCTATGTGCGCTTCTTCGTGAAAGAGCCGCCGATCTGGGTCGAGAACCGGCGCCGGCAGCGGCTTGAGGACCGCGAGGTTCGCGCGCCGCTGTTGGCCATCTTCAAGCGCGGCGTCCTCGGCAACACGCTTGGCGCATGCTGGTTCATGGCGAGCGGCTTTGTCTGCGACTATTCGATCTGGTCGCTGTTCGCCTCTCATCTGCAGGCCGACCTGCATATGAGCCCGGCAATGATTGCGACGCCGATCGCTTTTGCCAACCTGTTCGCCTTCATGGCCAGTTCATCATGGGGCTGGTTGTCGGACCGCATCGGCCGGCGCTGGGCGATGATCGCCCCGGCCTTGTTGGCGATCCCGGTCGCGCCCTTTTATCTGTTCACCAACAATTACGCCGTGCTCGTCGTGGCGTTTATCATGCAGGGCATGGCCGGCGGCGGTGGCATGTTCGGCCAGCTCCCGAGCTATCTGAACGAGCGGTTCCCGACCGAAGTGCGCGCGACCGCGACCGCCTTCTGCTACCACCAGGGTGCGATCTGGGGAGGCCTCGTGGGCCCGACCCTCGCCTTCCTCGCCGCCACCTGGGGTACCGGGCTCGCTCTTCCGATGCTGATCGGAACCACGCTCGGCGCCGCCAGCTTCATCGTCGCGCTGTTGCTGGGGCCGGAGACGCTCGGCAAGGAAATGGTGCCCGATCTCACGATCGCCTAACTCCCTCTGGGCCGCACTTGTCGCCGGCGACCGGTTCGCGTAGTCCGGTGCGGCGGAAAGGGTCCATCTTGATATCATGCCGGCGCCGGGGGTTTGATACTCAGCGTGATATTCTTGCACTAGTCTGATTTCGTCACCGCCGCGAAAGCGGGGGTCCAGGACAGCGCAAGAGATTCAGCCCTGGAACCCTGCTTGCGCAGGAATGACCAGTAACATCTGCATTCTGCTCAGGTCAGTCATCATGAAACTCCCTGCCCATAGCCGCTACGACTACGTGCCGATTCATAAGCGGCCGCAATACGACTGGCCGGAAGGCAAACGGCTCGCCGTGATCTTTAACAACAATATCGAATACTTCGCGTTTGGCGCCGGCCTCGGCAGCGATTCGACTGGCACGCCGGCGGCGCAGAGCCAGCGCAACTACGCCTGGCGCGATTACGGCAACCGGGTGGGTCTGTGGTACTATCTTGATCTGCTCGACGAGTTCGGGCTGCCGGGCGCGCATAATGTCAACTCGGCTGTGCTCGAAGCCTGCCCCGAGATCGGCGAACGGCTCAATGCGCGCGGCGACGAATATGTCGGCCATGGCCGCACCAATTCCGAGCGTCAGGACAGTTTATGGGAGGAGGACGAGCGTCGACTGATCGCTGAATGCACCGAAATCCTCGCACGGGTCTCTGGCCGGCGCCCGGAAGGATGGCTCGGTCCCTATATTGCCGAGAGTGCGGCGACACTCGACCTTCTGAAGGAGGCCGGCTATCGCTATGTCATGGATTGGGCGCTGGACGACCAGCCAATCTGGATGCGCACCCGCGCGGGACCGATCCTGTCGGTGCCTTACCCGCTTGAACTCAATGACTCGCCGTCAATGGTGTTTCGCCGACACACCGGGCGGCAGTTCGCCGAAATGATCGTCGACCAGTTCGACGAGATGCTGTTGCAATCGAAAAAGTACCCGCTGGTCTTTGCGGTCTCGGCGCATCCTTTTATCATCGGGCAGCCATTCCGCTTGCACGCGTTCCGCGACGCTGTCCGACACATTCTCGAACATCGTGACGAATTGTGGATCACCACTCCGGGCGAGATCGCCCGCTTCTGCGCGAGCCTCCCTCAAGGGATCGTTCCCGGCTCCGAGTAGCCGACACATGGCTGCGGCGCAACACCCTCTCGTTTTTGCATCGTGCCGACCGGCAGGTGGAACCTCCCAATGGTTTCGCCGTTGCACCCAATCGTGGCGCGCCGCTTGACGTTCCTTCTGCGTCGCTCGTGGTAGCATATTTCGGCTGTCGGCGTTGCGGTAACGGAACGTTACAGCAGGGGAGGTTTCGAAATTTCGCTCCGTGATCAGCGCAGCTTGCGGCCATCGTCTCAGGCGCCGAACGGGGTGACCCGGGGCGAGCAATCACCGGGGCGCCGGACTGCGAATTTCTTGTCTGGTGTTGGCGAAATGGGCGCGCTGATCCGTGCCATGGATTGGTCGAAAACGCCAATCGGGCCGATGGAGCGCTGGTCGCAAACGCTGCGCGCGATGCTGAGCTTTCTGCTCGTCAACCGCTTTCCGCTGCTACTGTGGTGGGGACCGGAGTTTTGTCAGCTCTACAACGACGCTTACCGGCCAGTGCTCGGAGCAAAGCATCCGAAATCGATGGGCCAACCCGCTCGTGAGTGCTGGCCAGAGATCTGGCATATCATCGGGCCGCTGATCGAAACACCATTCAATGGCGGTCCTGCCACATGGATGGAGGACCTTCCTCTCGTGCTGAACCGCTATGGTTTTGCCGAGGAGACGCACTTCACGGTGGCTTACAGCCCGGTCCCCGACGAAGCCGCGCCCCACGGCATCGGCGGCGTTCTCGCGACCGTCCATGAGATAACCGAAAAGGTCATCGGCGAGCGACGGATCGTGATGCTGCGCGATCTCGGGGCGCCGGGTGCGCCGGCCAGGAGTGCCGAGGAGGCGTGTGCGATATCGATGGGGGCGCTGGCGAACCACGCCGAGGATGTCCCCTTCGCGTTGCTTTATCTCATCGATGCCGATGGGCGGAAAGCAAGTCTTGCGGGCACCGTAGGTATCGAGCCGGGCAAGAAGGCCAGCCCGCTTGCGGTGTCGCTCGACGCTCGCGCAACCGACACTCCGTGGCCGCTGGTCGAGGCGCTGCAGCGCGAGAAGGTCGTCGTCGTTGAAGACCTTGCCGGCCGCTTTCCCAGCGTGCCACCCGGCCCGTGGTCGGATCCGCCGCACTCGGCGGTCATCGTTCCGGTGCACTCGAACAAGACACACCAGCTTGCTGCTCTACTCGTCGCCGGGATTAGTCCTCGTTTGCGGCTTGACGACAATTACATCGGTTTTTTCGAACTGCTGGCGGCGCAGGTCGCTACGACGATTGCCAACACCCGTGCTTATGAAGAGGAGCGCAAGCGCGCGGAAGCCTTGGCGGCGATCGATCGCGCGAAAACGGCGTTCTTTTCAAATGTCAGCCATGAGTTCCGGACGCCGCTTACTCTCATGCTGGCGCCCTTAGAGGACCTTCTCGGCGAATTTGCGAAGGAAGGTGGGAAGAACCGAGCGCTTTTGGAGGTCGCACACCGCAATGGGCTGCGGCTCTTGAGGCTGGTCAACACGCTTCTCGATTTTTCGCGGATCGAGGCCGGGCGCGTCGAGGCGTCCTACGAACCCACCGACCTCGCTGCATTGACGGCCGAACTTGTCAGCAATTTCCGTTCCGCGTGCGAGAAAGCAGGATTGCATCTGACGGTCGATTGCCCCCCGCTCGCCGAGCTTGTTTATGTCGATCGCGACATGTGGGAAAAAATCGTCCTCAACCTCGTCTCGAATGCTTTCAAATACACATTGGCGGGCGGCATCGAGGTTCGTCTATGCGTGGCGGGCGGTGCTGCGGTTCTGTCGGTCGTTGATACCGGCTGCGGCATTCCCGAGGATGAAATCCCACGGCTGTTCGAGCGCTTCCATCGCGTCGAGGGCGCCTCCGGCCGCACCCACGAGGGTACCGGTATCGGACTGGCGCTCGTCCAGGAGCTCGTCAAGCTCCATGGCGGGACTGTGCAGGTCGAGAGCGCCTATGGCAGCGGCAGCAGGTTTACGGTTTCGATCCCTCTCGGAAAGGCTCATCTGCCCGCGGATCGGATCCGGTCCGAGCGGACACGCAGCTCTACCGCCCTTGGACCCAGGAGTTTTGTCGAGGAAGCGTTGCGCTGGCTGCCGGATGCGCCGGTCTCGGCGATTGAGGAGGCGGAGTTCGATCCCGCCCTGTTGGGCGGCCAGCCCGGTGAACGACCGGCCAATTCGGAGCGGGCGGTCATACTTGTCGCCGACGACAACGCGGATATGCGCGAGTACGTCCGCCGACTGCTCAGCGCCCGGTACGACGTCGAAGCGGTCACGAATGGCCTGGCGGCTCTCACCGTGTTGCGGCAGGGCCGCCGACCGGATCTCTTGCTGAGCGATGTGATGATGCCGCAGCTCGATGGCCTCGGCTTGTTGCGCGTCGTGCGGGCCGATCCAGCGCTCGCCGATTTGCCGGTTATCCTGCTGTCGGCCCGCGCCGGCGAAGAAGCAAGCATCGTGGGCCTCGAAACCGGCGCCGACGATTACCTGGTAAAGCCGTTCAGCGCTCGCGAGCTGCTGGCACGCGTTGCTGCCAATATAAAGCTTTCTCAGCTGCGAAGAGAGTTTGAACGGCGGACCGCTTTTGATTTGCGATCCATGACCTGCCTTCATGAACTCGGTAATTTGTGCGCGCAGCGTGAAATCGACTTTAACGAATGTCTTAATGAAATTCTCGATGCTGCTATCGCTTTGACCGGGGCGGACAAGGGAAACATTCAGCTGTTTGACCCGAAATCCGAGTCCCTGACGATTGCTGCTCAGCGCGGGTTCGAGAAGCCGTTCCTCGACTTTTTCGCTGAAGTTCGGGTCGGGGAGGCCGCGGCCTGTGGTGCCGCGATGGCCGCCGCCAGCCGGATATTGGTCGAAGACGTCGTCGAAAGTGCGATCTTCGCCGGGCAGGACTCGCTCGATGTGCTGCTTCAGGCCGGCGTGCGCGCCGTCCAATCCACGCCGCTGACAAGCAGCAGCGGCAGCGTCGTCGGAGTGATATCGACGCATTTCAGCCTGCCGCACCGGCCGAGCGAGCAGGAATTGCGGTTCATGGATCTGTTGGCGCGACAGGCAGCTGATTTTTTAGAGCGAAAGCAAGCTGATGCCGCGCTGCACGAGCTCAACGATACGCTTGAACGCAAGATCGAGGAACGCACGCGCGCGCTTGAAAGCGAAATGGCCGAGCGCCAGCGGATCGAAGCAGCGTTGCAACAGGCCCAGCGTCTCGAAGTCATTGGCCAGGTAACGGGCGGGGTGGCTCACGACTTCAACAACCTGTTGATGATTGTCGGCGGGAACCTCGAACTGCTGAAACACCGTCGGGGCGACGCACAGAAGGTCATCGCCAGGATCGAGCAGGCGGTTGCACGGGGCGAAAATCTGGTTCGCCAGCTGTTGAGCTTTTCGCGCCGGCAATCGCTGCGCCCCGAGGTGCTTGATCTGTCATCCTGGACGCCAAAACTGATCGAGCTGTTGCGATCGTCGCTGCGCGGCGACATCGACATAGCGGCTGAGGTCGCGGATGACATTTGGCCGGTCGAGGCCGATCCCGGTGAATTGGAATTGGCTCTCCTCAACATCGCCGTGAATGCGCGCGATGCAATGCCCCGCGGCGGCCGAATCACCGTAGGCATAAGAAATATACGAATGGATGGGCAGAGCACCGACGGATTGTCGGGCGATTTTGTGCGGATCGCGGTGAGCGACACCGGAGTCGGTATCCCGGCACACCTTCTGCACAAGGTCTTCGACCCGTTCTTTACGACTAAGGAAGTCGGCAAAGGAACTGGTCTGGGGCTGTCCCAGGTGCATGGCTTTGCCAAGCAGGCGGGCGGCACGGCGCTGATAGAAAGCAGGGTAGGGAAGGGGACCACGGTCGCGCTGTTTCTGCCGAGAGCCCGGACATCATTGTTGCCGAGCGAATTGGAGACCGTCGTACAGTTCGCCGACCGGGCGAGCGGGTCGATTCTGCTTGTCGAGGACAATGATGATGTTGCTGAAGCGACCGCGGAGATGCTGGCGGGGCTCGGCTACGGCGTCGTGCGGGTAAGCTCCGCGGGGCAGGCGCTGAATTACCTGGAAGGCGGCGGCAATCCCGATCTGTTGCTGAGCGACATTGTGATGCCTGGCGGCACCAATGGGGTGGATCTCGCAAGGATTGTGCGCAAGCGCTACCCGAAACTGCCGATCCTGCTCAGCACCGGATATAGCGCCGCGGCGCGCGAGGCCAGCAAGGAAAGGCTCACCATTCTGCCCAAGCCCTATCGGCTTGCTACGTTGGAACGCTTCATCCGCGCGACGCTCGAACGGGAGCAACACGATCAAGTCTGAGCCTGAGCCCGCGGCTTCCCAGCATCAACCGTTGGCAGCGCGGTTCCAAAGGCCGGGTGACAGGCTAGTTCAGGTCCCGCTTACTGCCGCGCCTGCGGCAGATCCATTCGTACGCAGACCGCGGCGCTGGCGATGACGGCGATGTCGCCGGTCTCGTCATCGGGGACGTCAAGTCCGCCTTTGACGATTTTGACTGTGACCTCGCCGTGCGGCAGCGCTGATTTTACGGCGCCGGCATCGACCTTTTCCGGCCGTTGCACCCCGATCGTCACCTCGACCTGCATCCGCTCGGCATCGAGCTTGAGGGTACGGATCAGCGGCAGCGAACTGTGATGGAGCGCGTCAGCGACCGCGCGCACCGCCGCCTTGGTATAGTCGCCGCCGTGCAGATCGTTGCCGGTGCCCATTTCGAGAATGACGCGTTTGGCTGGCATCGGGCTTCTCCTTTAAAGATCGAGCCGCACCATCGCCGCGGCATTGGCGATCACGGTCTTGTTGGTGCCGGCGTCGTTGATGATTTCGAGCCCGCCCTCGACAACATCGACCGTTCCGGTGCCGTGCGGCAGCACAGCCAGGACGGCCGCCTTGTCGACCTCGTCGGGGCGCGGCACCCCGATCCTGACCTCGACCTGCATCGCATCGACCGGAAGTCCGACCGCGTCGGCCACACTTAGCGAGTTATGCCACAGCGCGTCGCGCAGCGCGCGGATCGCTGCCTTGGTGTAATCGCCGCCGCGGATGTCGGTCCCCATGCCGATTTGCAGGACCATGCGCTGCAGAGCCATGCCGTCCTCCTCGCTAAAGCATTTGCCCAAATTTAGCCGCCGGATCGGGCCGCGTCATCCTGCAAGGTTTGCTATGCCACGCGGGCGCTGATGGTTCGGCGGGGCCCACTAGCGCCACCAGGCCGGGTCGATGACCGCCGCTAAGCGCCTTTCGAACGCGCGAACTCGCGAGGGCCAACCCGTCGGCAGTCCCTTGATTCGGCGAGCCTGTTGGAAGGGGCCGGCTCGCCCGCCCTTCGACCAAATTGTATTGCGGTGGAACTGACACCTTTCTATAGCGTTTCTGCTCTATAGCGTTTCTGCTCTGCTCAAAAGAGGATCAAGGCGTGTCGGGGGGGCGATACTTAACTCGGTCTCGGAGGAGGGTATTAGCCGCCTGCTGTGTCTCCTTCGGCATTCTGCTTTGGATCGCAGCGATTGCTCTGCGGCCAGCGCCGGCAAATGCGGGCGATGTCAACATCCCCCACATTCAGGCGCGGCTACTCGGAATCATTATTGGAGGCGCATCGATCACGGTGGGCATCATCGTGATCGCCGCAGGCTGATACCAAATCCTGATGATAAGGACCCATGCTCACCCCTGTCATTGCGAGGAGCGAAGTGACGAAGCAATCCCGTCCCGATCCGAGTGCGCACTGTCCGACGAGATTGCTTCGCTGCGCTCGCAATGACAACCACAGCATAGGTTCTGATCAGAGGGATTTGGTATGAGCCCTGCTTTCGACGGGCATGGCCATCAATTGCGCCGGCCCCGGGCAGCTCGCCGCAACTCTTTCGCTTTCCATTGGGCTGTTGCGACCTCCGGTCGCTCCCGCGACCGGCAATAGCCTTTAAACTTGGCACGCCGCTGAATTATAAGGCAAAAACGTCGGGCATAAAGTCCGACCTCGAACCTGATGGGAGGAAACAATGGTCATCTCCGTCGCCGACACCGGCGGCGCCCTGTCGGATCTCGAACATAGCCGGCAATTACGCCGTGCGGTGATCGCGAGCACGATTGGCACGACGATCGAGTGGTACGATTTCTTTATCTACGGTACGGTCACCGGGCTTGTCTTTGCCAAGCTCTATTTCCCACAATCCGACCCGCTGGTCGGCACCTTGCAGGCTTTTGCGGTCTATGCTGTCGGCTTTGTCGCGCGGCCAATCGGCGCCGCGATTTTCGGCTATTATGGCGATCGGATCGGGCGCAAGGCGGCGCTGATCGCGACCTTGCTGCTGATGGGTTTGGCGACCTTTGCCGTCGCCTTTGTCCCAACCTATGCCAGCATCGGGATCTGGGGCGCGATCATCCTGACCGTTTTGCGATTTGTTCAGGGTGTGGGCGTCGGCGGAGAGTGGGGCGGCTCGGTACTGTTGTCGATGGAATGGGCGCGCACCAGCAGCCATCGCGGCTTTGTCGCGTCCTGGCCACAGTTTGGCGTGCCGGCGGGGCTGTTTTTGGCGAACCTCATCGTCTTGGTGTTCAGCACGATTTCGGGTTCGAGTTTCCTCAGCTGGGGCTGGCGCATCCCGTTTGCGGTCAGCATCGTGCTCGTCGGGATTGGCCTCTATATAAGGCTTGGCATTCTCGAAACCCCAGTGTTCGCTCGTCTCGTCGTCGAAAACCGCATCGAGCGCAGCCCGATCGTCGAAGTCATCAAGCGTCATCCTAGAGAAATCATCTTGACTGCGCTGGCGCGAATGGGCGAACAGGCGCCATTTTACATCTTCACCGCGTTTGTTTTTACCTATGGGATCACAGCGCTGCACATGTCGCGCAACCTGCTGCTGATTGCAGTTTTGACCGCGGCGGTCGTTTCGTTCTTTACGATTCCTTATGCCGGTTATCTCTCTGACCGGATCGGCCGCCGGCGCATGTATATGATCGGCGCGGCGGCGACCGGGGTTTTCGGGTTTATATATTTCGCGCTGCTCGATACCGTTGTCCCAGGCTGGGTGTTTCTCGCGATCGTCTTGTCGCTGATCCCGCACGATATGATGTACGGGCCGCAGGCAGCGTTGATCGCCGAATGCTTTACCGGCCGACTGCGCTACAGCGGCGCCTCGCTTGGCTATCAACTGGCCTCGATCATTGCCGGCGGGCCGGCGCCGCTGATCGCGACGGCGTTGTTTGCCGCGTACAAATCCGGCTATGCGATCGCGCTCTTCATCTTCGGTTGCGCGGTAGTCAGCCTGATCTCGGCGGCCTTACTGCCCGACTATACCGGGCGCGACATCTCGGCCGAGTACGATCGGGTCTAATCGACCGCTAGAATATCGAAACTTGACCGAGCAGCGGGCTTGGCAGGCTTTAGCGCCGCTGATAACTTCCTCAAAAGTAACAACTCCGGCGCTTTAGCGCGCCAGGAGTAGTGACCGTGCGGGCCCAACCGCCGACATTGTGGAGGAGACATGACCAGCGCTGAAATGACAGCCCCCGGCATCAGCGACGCCGAGCATCGCGCGCAATTGCGCCGCGCCCTGATCGCCAGCACGGTCGGAACGACGATCGAATGGTACGACTTCCTGCTCTACGGCCAAGTGACTGCACTGGTCTTTGGACCGCTCTTCTTCCCCAAATCCACTCCCTTGGTCGGGGTTCTCCAGGCATTCGGCATCTTCTTTATCGGGTTTGTCGGCCGCCCGATTGGGGCGGCGATCTTCGGTCATTGGGGGGACCGAATCGGGCGCAAGGCGACCTTGATCGCGACCTTGCTGGTGTCCGGCATCGCAACCGTTGCCGTGGGTTTGGTACCGACCTACGTCAGCATTGGCATCTGGGCCCCGGTTCTGCTGACGGTCATTCGCCTGATCCAAGGGATCGGGGTCGGCGGCGAATGGGGGGGCTCGGTGCTACTGGCAATGGAATGGGCGCAAACCACCAAGCACCGTGGCTTTATCTCGTCCTGGCCGCAATTCGGCGCGCCGTTCGGGTTTTTCCTGGCCAATCTCGCGGTGCTGGTTTTCAGCTGGCTTTCCGGCGACCAGTTCCTGGTGTGGGGCTGGCGCATCCCGTTCCTGATCAGCATTATTATGGTTGGGATCGGGTTGTGGATCCGGCTCGGCATTCTCGAGACCCCGGTTTTCCAGAAGGTGATCGACGAAGAGCGCGTCGAACGGGTACCGGTACTCGAAGTCTTGAAGCGCCAGCCCAAACAGGTCGCGCTGACTGCGCTGCTGCGGCTGCCGGAGCAGGCGCCGGGTTATATCTTTGGCGCTTTCGTCTTCACCTACGGTACGACGGTGCTGGGCGCTCCGCGCAACTTTTTGTTGATTGCCGTGCTCGCCTCAGCCGTTCTGTCCTTCCTCTGGGTTCCGGTCGCCGGGCATCTGTCTGACCGCATCGGCCGCAGGCGCATGTATATCATCGGCTGCGTGTTCGTCGCAGTGTTCGGCTTCATCTACTTCGCCCTGCTCAATACCAAAGTACCGGGATTGATCTTCATCGCGATCGCGGTGTCGGGGCTGCCGATCATGACGATGTACGGCCCCGAAGCGGCGCTGATCGCGGAAGCATTCACTCCGCGGCTGCGCTACAGCGGCTGCTCGTTGGGCTATCAGCTCGCCTCGATCATCGCCGGCGGCCCCTCGCCGTTTATCGCCACAGCGCTGTTTGCCGCCTTTGCTTCTAGCGTTCCGATCGCGCTGTACATCCTCGGCTGCGCGGTGGTCGGCATAACCGCGACCGCGCTCCTGATGGACTACACGAACAAGGACATTTCCGCCGAATACGATCTAGTCTGATTGCGTTCGTTTGATCTGGGCCGTCCCGGTCCATCGGGCAGTTGAACTTTGCTGCCGTCGGGGCGGCGAGGGACCCGTCGGTGCTCGGATTGGGGCGGTCTGCAGCACGATGCGCGCGTGGCAAACATGGTTTTGCCGGCTGTTCCGGCCGGCACGATTGCCGGCAATCCCCCTTCGCTTACCCGGTAAGCTACCGACATGTTCGATGTGCAAGCGACGATGCGGAATGGCGAAATCCTGTGCTACGGTGTTGTAGCTACAGCGGCATTTGGAACGGCATTGATCGACAGCGCACGCCTCGGATTGCCCGATCTTGAACCGGGGCATGTCTGGCTGGTCGGGGCTGGTCCCGGCGATCCCGGACTATTGTCTGCATTGGCCTTGCATGCGCTCAGGCAGGCCGATGTCGTCGTTTATGACGCGCTCGTCGACCCCCGGATTTTGCGCCTCGCTCGGCCTGCTGCCGCGCTCGATTATGCCGGCAAGCGCGGCGGCCGGCCTTCGCCAAGCCAGCCCGACATCTCGGCGCGGATCATTCGCCTTGCGCGCGAGCAAAAGCGGGTGCTGCGCCTCAAGGGCGGTGATCCTTTTGTCTTCGGGCGGGGCGCGGAAGAAGCGCTGGCGCTCGTCGCCGCCGGAATCCCATTTCGCATCGTTCCCGGGATCACTTCCGGGATCGGCGGCCTCGCCTATGCCGGAATTCCGGTCACCCACCGGCAGACAAATTCGGCGGTAACCTTTGTCACCGGCCACAACAGCGCCGGCGCGGTGCCCGACGGTCTCGATTGGAAGGCGATCGCCCGCGGCTCGCCGGTGCTCGTGCTCTACATGGCGCTAAAGCACCTGCCTTCGATTGTCGGACGGCTGATCGCGGCAGGCCGGGCAGGCGACGAGCCGGCCGCAATCGTCAGCAATGCAAGCACACCCGACCAGCAAGTACTGGTCTCCACCTTGCAGGAGATTTCTCAGCGTTCCTTGTCGGCCCCGACGCCGGCAATCATCGTGGTGGGCGAAGTGGTGCGGCTGCGCGCGGGTCTCGACTGGCTGGGCGCACGCGACGGACGGCAGCTCGATCCCAACCCGCTCAAGCGAGAGGATCGGCGCTGACACCAGGATATTTGCCGGTCATGGCGCCATCGCGCGCGGAGGCTTGTTAGTTTTCTTGTCGGCCTTGCGTTTCTTGCAGGGCCAAAGCCCAGGGGAACAGAGGGGAAAGTGCGCCTTGGGGATGGCGTAAAAGCCAAGGTGCATACAGGAACCTGTTGTCATATCTGGATCGGCTCAACGGAGATTGCTGCTTGATTATTTTTCCCTTGAGATTGTCGCACGACACGATTGACGAAGCGAGCCGCCGCTACGCGGCTCAGAGGCCACGATTTCCGGCATGATGACGGATGTGCTCGACCGCTGGCGGCAGCCGCCAAGCGCCGAGTATCTGATCGCCAAAGCCCAGCGCCAGACGGGTTTGAGCGATTTCGGCGACCTGCCCTTCGAGCAGCCGATGCGCCTCCTGCTGCAGGCTTGTCGCGAGGAAGCTGAACTGAGCCTGTTCGGCGGTGCTGCAATCCGCTGGGATACGGTGCGGTTCCTCGGAAACCTGCTCCGTTTGCGCGACGAGGAAAAGCGCTGCCCTGAGATCCTCGATCAACCGATCGAGGCACCGATCGTGATCGCCGGTCTGCCCCGCTCGGGCACAACCTTTCTGCATAGCCTGCTGGCTGAGGATCCAGCGAACATCGTGCCGCGCGTTTGGCAGCTGATCCATCCTTATCCCTCGCCCCGAGACCAAAAGCGGGAGGCGATCGATCGGCGGGAACAGCGGGTGGCCCGGCAATTGAAGATGTTCCAGATCTTGGCGCCGAGATTTCGTCGGCTGCATCCGATCACGGCGTCGTCGCCGCAGGAATGCTCGGAGATTACCGCGCACGTGTTTGCCAGCCTGCGTTTTGACACCACCTATCGAATTCCAAGCTACCGACGCTGGCTCGACAATGCCGGACATCTCGACGCTTACCGCTTTCACAAGCGGTTCCTGCAGCATTTGCAGCACCAATGCGGGAAGGGTCGTCGGTGGGTACTCAAATGCCCCGATCACATTTTCGCGCTCGGGGCGCTGCGCAGCGTCTACCCCGATGTCAATCTGGTGTTCGTGCATCGCGATCCGGTCGCCGTGCTCGCTTCGGTCGCAAGGCTCACCGAGGTATTGCGCCGGCCCTTTGGTCGGCACGTCGAGCGCTTCGAAGTCGGCCGCGAGGACAGTGACCGGTGGCTCGCGGCAGCCGAATTGATGATCGATGCGGCCGACGATGACAGGCTCGAACCGCCGATTTTTCATGTTCGCTACCTGGATCTTGTCGCCGACCCCGCGGCAACCATAGCCGCGCTCTATCGCTATTTTGGCCGCGCGCTCGATCCCGATACAGCGGCTCGCATCAAGCACCGAGTGGCTGCAAACCCTAATGGCGGCTACGGCGGCCGTCGTGCGCGGCTCGAGGATTACGGGCTTGATCCCGGTCGCGAGCATCAACGCTATGCCCGCTATATGGCGCGTTTCGGGATTGCTCCAGAGCCGGGCCGTATTCGCTGATCTTTCAGACTGGCTCCGCTCCGCTAATCGCGGCGCTCACAGTCGAAGCCACGACCGAGGGCAGAGCCGGATAGGGCGGGGGTCGCGGGGTCTTTGGGAACCGGCCGAGGCATCGCGGCGAGCAGGGCAGGGATGAACATCAGGCTTGCAACAAGCGTGCAGCCAAGACTGATCAGAAGTAGCTGCCCCATGCTCGCCGTTCCCGGGTGAGCCGATAAGGCAAGCGAACCGAACGCGGTTCCGGTGGTCAAGGCCGAGAACAGGATTGCCCGCGCCGTCGCCGAGCCCAGCATAGCGGTGCGTCCTGCCCGCCAGTTCATGACAAAATAGATGTTGAACGACACTCCCACGCCCAACAACAGCGGTAGCGCGATGATGTTCGCGTAGTTGAGCGGCAAGGGAAGGGCGACCATCACGATGACCGTCATCAGCGCCGATAACAGCAACGGCGCTAGCACCAGCGCGGCATCGAGCAGGCGGCGCAACGCGACAAACAGGATGACTGCAATTGCCACGACCGCCGCGATCGCCGCTGATCGGAACGAGCCGACAATGGTCGCGCTGGTCGCTTCGATCGTCACCGCCGGACCGCCGGCATTAGGGGCCACGCTGGTCACCTCGTGGACAAATTCAGCGAGACCGCTGGTGGTGCGTGCCGCGGGCTTTGGCAAAACCTGGATGCGCGCCCGCCCGTCGGGCAGCACCCAGTCCCGCGCGAGCGAAGCCGGGATGCTCTGCAAAGTGGCGGGCGCGGCAGAGAGTGCGGTGCGCAATTGCTCGAGCTGCATCGGCAGAAAGCGTATCAGCGCCTCGTTGACCGCCATGATCTGATTGTTGGATGCGGCGACGAGCTGCCGCAGATCGCGTTCAAGCGCCGCGAGCTGTGGATCGGTCGATTTGCCAACTACCGGAGCGATCTCTTGCGCAGCGTTGTCGGCAGCCGCACGGATTTGGTCGGCAGAGGGCGCAGGAGTCTCTTTGATCGGCGTCAGCGTCGGGCCGAGAAGCAGGGCGGCATCCTGGATTTGCGACATCTTCTGTCGCTGGTCCTTGGGCACGAAGCTATTGATTGACAAGACGCTTGAGACCAGAGGCAATTTGTCGAGCCGTTCCGATAGGGCCGCTGCATCGGCGGCGTTCGGCGACAGGATGTCGATCGTGAATGGATTGGTGACGGGCGAGTTGATCAAGTCATTGAGTGTCTTCATCGCCTCGGTATTGGGATTCTTGGTATGCAGCGGGTTTGCGTCAAAGCTCAGCCGCGGCACCAGGACGGCACCGAGGATGGCCACAGCCGCAAACCCGGCGAGCAGCGGGAAACGCCGGCGGCGCACGACATTGTCGAGCGGCGCCGCCCAGCGAAAACCGACCTCGGCCGGCTCGCCGCGGGGCCGAAACGCGGTGATCAGGGCTGGCAGAAATGTCAGCGTGCAAACAAACGCAATTAGCATGCCCACCCCGGCAATCAAGCCGAGTTCGGCGACCCCGCGGAAGTCAGTCGGCACAAAGGCAAGAAACCCGGCCGCGGTCGCCGCCGCCGCGACCAGGATCTGACCGCCAACTCGCCGCCCGGTTTCCCTCAGCGCCGCTACTGGATCGGGGGCTTCCCGCCTGATTTCGCGATAGCGGACAGAGAATTGGATCGCAAAATCCACGGCGATGCCGACAAACAAGATGCCGAACCCCACCGAGACCAAATTCAAGGTTCCGACGGCCGCCGCCGCGAACTGCACCGTCAGCATCAAGCCAAGCCCAAGCGTCAGCAAGATCGGCACGATCAGCCGCCAGGACCGCACCGCCAAAAACAGCCACAACGAAATCAGCACGATGCTACCGGCCAGCCCGTAGACGGTGCCCTCCGCGACCGAGGCGAATTCCTCATCAGCCAAGGCCACATTGCCGGTGATGCGGACGCGGGCCTGACCGGATTCGACAAACGGAAGTTTTGCAGCGGCGGCGCGAATTGCGGCCGTCGCAGCCCCCCCCGGTTCGAGCGCGTTATTGTTGATTACAGCCTGCGCCAGGACGAATTTGTAGGGGCCGCCGAGATCGGCAACGCCGCCGCCCAGCAGGCGCTCCCATGACAAGGGTTGCGGATGACCATCGAGTGCGGACGCGATCGTATGGTCGAACCCCTCCAGCGCGCTGTCATAGGGTTTCAGATCGACCTGGCCCTGCTGCAATCCCTTGCCCATCAGTGCGAGCGCACCAAAAAGACCGCGCGCGCTCGGGTCCTTCGCTAGTTGGCCGAGGAAGGGTTGCGCATTGATCACTCGATCGAGCACTTTTTCGAGCTTTTTGGGACCGAGAAACAGCAACCCCTCTTTTTTCAGAAAGGGCGAGGCGTCAGGGCGGCTGACCGAGCGGAAATGCGCGTGGTCCTTGGCGAGCGCTGCCGCCAGATCGGCCGCGGTCGCCTCCGCTTCTTCTGGCGCTTTCGCGTCGATGACAACGACCAAGAGATCGGTAAATTGTGGAAATTCAGCCTGAAATGCCAAGGCTCGCTGCCGCCAGGGAAGGCTTGCCGCGAACATCTTGTCGGTATCGGTGCTGACCCGGAGGTGGCTGGCGGCATAAACGCCGGAAAACGCCGCGAGAATCGCGGCCGCCCCGATGACCAGCACCGCATGGCGTCGGCAAAAGTCTACAAGGCCGACGAGCAAGCGCTGAAATCGCATGCGAAACCGAGCTCGTGATTTGTTGCGTGGGGCCTCGGGGTGATGGCGGCCTCTCCGGCTCGATAGTGCGGGCCGCCTTGGTCGATCCGGAAGCTCCGGACCCGAGGCGATAATGGGTAAAGATTGGCGATGCCATCGTAAAAAACACCGGCGCATGCGGCGACCTGCCGCAGTGCTCCGCGGACACGAGCCTGCCCGCAGTTAGGGAATTTTGCAAAAAAAGCGATATTCTGCCGACCTACCAGCGGAATAAAACCGTCCTTAATAAAGTCATGCTAATGTCAAATCCGGCTCCGCCTTGGCGCTGGTGATGGCTCGTTTTGCTGACATGAGATGCATTCATGACGCCGCCGCACCTCCAGATCAATCCGTCTGAGATCGTGTTACCGCCGGCGGATACGAAGCGATGGTCGCCATCCAGGAAAGCTGCGGTCGTGGCCGCCACGCGCGCCAGATTGATCAGCCGTGAAGAGGCCTGCGCGCGTTACGTGATGTCCGATGAAGAACTTGCCGAGTGGGAGCGCGCCTATGACCAGAATGGCGTTCCCGGGCTGCGCACTACGCGATTGCAATCCTATCGCCATACCCAGATCCCGAGCGATGGCCGCCGCCAGCGGCAGGTTGAGCAGAGGCTGCTTCGTTATCGCCAGCCCACCGGGGCAGCTGCGGGTGAGACACCGGTTGCGAGCGATCCCCGGGTGCCCCCGCCGTTGTAAACCATGAATAGCAGCAGGATAGAGCTGTTCTCATTTTTCAATGATGCGCGCTGGAATGAGACGGGGGGCGGCGTGGAATTCGGAGTCGCGATTGGCGAGTATCGGGGGGTGGTTCGCGTTCCGCGAAGGACATTCCAACGATTGCTCGCCGGACCCGTGACTCCAAAGAGCTGTCTCGAAGCATTCTATTTTAATCGATCTGCGTTCGAGCGCGCCGCCGAGACAAAGCTGCGGGCGTACCAACTGACCGATGACGGCAATGTCGAGCTGAACGCCCGCGATCTGGAGATGGCGTGAGGAGGGGAGTAGGACCAGGAGCGGTCGCCGAAGCGGGGAATTAGGACGACTCGGTCTCGATCTCCGCCATTTCGCAGATGATTTGCCACTCGCGATCGGTAACCGGGCACACCGACAGTCGTGACTGACGTAACAGCGACATTCCGGACAGCTCGGGTTCCGCTTTTATTTCCGCCAGGGTCACGGGTTTTTTAACAGCTCTAACCGGCTTGATATCAATCATGCCGAGCTTGCCGCTCTTGTCATTGGGTTCGGGATAAAAGCTGCGGACGATCTCGGCTATTCCGACGATGTCCTTGCCCGCGTTTGAGTGATAAAAAAACACCCGTTCGCCGGGTTTCATGGCACGCAAATTGGCGAGCGCCTGCGCGTTCTTGACGCCATCCCAGTTGGTGCGGCCGTCAGCGACGAGCCGGTCCCAAGAATAGACCGACGGTTCCGATTTCAATAACCAATGCGCCATGGCGATGATCCCCGATCAGTTCCGCAACGGGTAATCGGCCTGGTCTTCGTAAACCGAGCCGGACTTTGTCGGATAGCTCGCGATCAGGCTGAACGCCTCGACCGGCAACGGCTCGGCACGAAATCCTGCATGCACAGCGAGGAACTCGGCGAGCTTGTCGAGTGGCGGGTTTTGCAGCCGTGCCAAGGTCACGTGTGGGGCGAATTTGCGCGGTTCCGGCGGCAGTCCCATGCGCGTCAGCGCCTGCTCGATTTTGTCGCGTAGCGCGATAAGATCAGGGTTGCGTTCGACGCCGACCCACAAGCTGCGCGGGCGGTCGCCGCCAAAGACCCCGGTGCCGGCCAGTTGCAGCGAAAAGCGCCGGGCCCGCAATTGGGTCAGTGCGTTATCGACGTCGGCCGCGAGATCCTCCGAAATCTCGCCGATAAAGCGCAAGGTCAGGTGGAGATTTCCCGGGATCGACCCAGCGTGCTTTTGGTATTCCCGAGCACAACAGCGACAATCGCAGCTTGAGCTCGGGCGGAAAGCCGATGCCGACAAACAGCCGCAGCATATCAGGTGAACAGGGTCAGCACACCGGTGTGACCATAAAGCCGATCGCGCGAAATTTCGCCATTGGCAAAGAAGCCGACCAGCGGGAAATCGCCCAGCGTCTCCCGGATGAGCTGCGTTTCGATCCCGGGCTCGCCGAATAGATTGGCGCCGCGGGCGACGCAGCTGACATAGACCCCGCCTTGGGCGGGCCGCCGATCCGGCCCGCGAGCTGACGTACCATCCGTTCCATGTCGCCGCGGGCGCTCTGCGGGTCGCGGCGGCAAAACAGGATTTGATCACCGGGCGCGATCTCTGCGCCGACCACGATCCAGCCGCGGCCCGGGTCGATCGCCATCAGATTGCGAACCAGATAGTCGCCGGTATCGGAGCCCGCGACCGGCAAGCCCGCAAAGATGACGCCACCGAGGCGCCGCAGGTCGCGCGCCAGCTCCGGGCCGATATCTTCGAGAAACACGCTCAGCGCCGGGCGGCCATCGATCACCATGACGATATTGTCGCGAGCCTCATCGATCCGATGCACCGGGCCGATCGGCATGCAGCCTTGGGTCAGCGAAGTCGCGACGGCGATTTCCGGGGCCAGCATGACCCCTGCGATGCCATTGGCACCGAGTTCCTTTTCTCCCGGAGTGACAGCAACGAGCGGACTTTCGCAGCGATGCGAAACCAGCCCGCCGACGAGAAAGGCGCCACTCGCGGCGGCCACATCGGTAGCGGCTTTGGTCAGGTCCGGACAGCGCGGGTCGGCGTGAACCAGCGCCAGGGTCGGTGTCGATTTCTCGATCCAGGCCGCATGACGCCGCGGCAAATCGGTTCCCGGCTCCTTTGTCGACGCGAAGATGCGGAAGCCGTCATCCGGCAACGCTGCGGTGATTACGACGACGGCCGGCTCTTCGAAGATCTCGCTCGCGGCCGAGCAGACACCGAGCCCGACACCGCCAACCCATGATTTGACGCCGGTCTGAGCACCGAACTCCCGGAGCATATCGGGGAGTGCGGTCGCTGCCGGCTCCGTGACATAGACGATGCCGAAATTCGCCTGATCGACCGGCGCTAGAGCCGCGAGACAGCGCGATGCGAGACTGCCGGGCGCGCCGGTTGCGGTCGCCGCGGCAAACCGCGCGCTCATGACGCACCTCCTTGATGAGGGGAAATCAGGCCGGCGACAACCGGTCCAATACGGTCAACCAATACCTCGACGCCACGCGCATTTGGATGCAGACCATCCGGCTGATTGAGGTCGCGTTTCATCGCCACACCCTCCAGGAAAAACGGATAGAGCGTCGCACCATGTGCGCGCGCCAGTTCAGGATAGATCTTGTCAAACGCGCGGCCATAGGCCTCACCCCAATTGGGCGGTGCGAGCATGCCGAGGATCAGCACCTTCGCACCAGTAGCCTTGATCTTTTCAAGCATCTTGTCGAGGTTGGCATGCACCGTCGCTGGAGGGATGCCGCGCAGAGCGTCATTGGCCCCGAGCGCCAGGATAACGAGATCGGGCTTGTCGGCGAGCGCCCAGTCAAGACGTGCCAGACCGCCGGCGGTCGTGTCGCCGGAAACCCCGGCATTGACGACCCGCGCAGCAAAGCCATGCGCCTTCAGCCATGCTTCGAGCCTGGCCGGAAATGCCTGTTCGGGCATCAGCCCGTAGCCGGCGGTCAGGCTGTCGCCGAAATCGAGTATCACGGGAACATGTGCCATAGCGGAAGCGGTGACGGCGAGGAGGATGACGAGCGGGGCGGCGGCGAACAGCCCCACCGCGTTGAAAGCGCTGCGGATCGGGCCATATCGTCCGCCATGCTGCCGCCCACGCGCCGGCGCCGTCGCATTATTCGGCCCGCAATTTAGATGACCAGCTCGCCTCATTCCGGCGGCCCGCTCGTGGTGGTCGAAGATCTCCATCTGACTCTGGGTAGCGCGGCGGGACCCGTCAACATTCTGCGCGGGATCTCGTTCAAGATCGCGCCCGGCGAGACGGTCGCCGTTGTGGGGCCATCGGGCTCGGGAAAGTCGAGCCTGCTGATGGTCCTGGGCGGGATCGAGCGGCCGACCGCCGGGCGCGTGGTGCTCGACGGTCAAGATCTGCGTGCCCTCGATGAAGATGCGATAGCGCGGCTGCGGCGCGACCGCATCGGCATCGTGTTCCAGTCGTTTCATTTGATCCCGACGATGACCGCGCTCGAAAATGTGGCCTTGCCGCTCGAGCTAAGCGGGTTCCGCAATGCTTTCGCAGCCGCCGCGCAAGCCCTTGGCGCGGTCGGTCTCAGCCAACGGCTGCAGCATTATCCGGCGCAACTGTCCGGCGGTGAACAGCAGCGTGTGGCGATCGCCCGCGCCTTTATTGCCGGCCCCAAATTGCTGTTGGCTGACGAACCAACCGGAAATCTCGATGCCGTGACTGGCAATCTCGTCATCGACTGCCTGTTCGAGCAACGGGCCCAGCGCGGCACAACCTTGTTGCTTGTCACCCACGATGAAGCGCTGGCCGGGCGCTGCGCCCGCCGGATTCAACTCGCCGACGGGATTGTCGCCGAGGATTCCACGACCTCCATGCCGGAATTTGGCGCAACGCGCAGGGTCGGGTGAGCATCGCCTCACGGCTTTACCCGCTTCGTCTCGCCGGGCGCGAGCTGCGCGGCGGTGTTGGCGGGCTCGGCGTGTTCGTCGCTGCTCTCGTGCTCGGCGTCGGAGCGATTGCCGGCATCGGTTCCCTGGCCGCATCGCTGAGTGCCGGCATCGCCCGCGATGCCCGCGAATTGCTGGGCGGCGATGTCGAGGCGCAGCTCGCCTATCGGCCGGCCGGGGCCGAGGAACAGGCCTTCCTGGCGAAGAGCGGCACATTGTCCGAGGTCGGCTCGATGCGGGCAATGGCGCGCACGGCTGACGGGCAGAAGCAGAGCCTGATCGAGCTGAAGGCGGTTGACAACGAATATCCGCTTTATGGCGAGGTCGCGCTTTTGCCGCCGCAAAACCTCGGCGCCGCGCTGGAACAAAAGGAGCGAGTTTTTGGCGCCGTGGTCGATCCGGCGCTGCTGATTCGGCTTGACGTCAAAATCGGTGGCACGATCAAAATCGGCGAGGCGGCGGTGCAGATCCGCGGCACGATCGAGCGCGAGCCCGATGCTGCGGCAAGCGGGCTGATCTTTGGCCCACGGGTCATGATTTCGCTACCTGCACTGGCGGAAACCCGTCTGATTCAGCCGGGAGCCTTGGTCACTTACCGCTATCGCTTGCGCCTGCCTGCGGGTGTCACGCCAGCCGCATGGGAAAATGAGGCGCGAGCTGCCTTTCCCGATGCAGGTTGGCAAATTCGCAGCTTCAGCCGAGCCTCGCCAGGTCTGCAGCGGCTGATCGAACGCGTAACGATGTTTTTGTCGCTCGTCGGCCTGTCGACGTTGCTGGTCGGCGGCGTTGGAATTGGCAATGCGGTGCGTGGCCACATCGCGGCCAAGACCGCAACTATAGCGACCCTCAAATGTCTCGGCGCTCCGACCCGCCTCGTTTTCGCGGTCTATTTATGCGAGATTATGGCGTTGGCATTGCTGGCGATTCTCGCCGCGTTAATGATCGGGGCGGTGCTGCCGACAGCCGTAGCACCACTCATCGGGCACTTGCTGCCGATCTCGCCAAGGCCCGGGATTTATGTTCGACCGCTCGCCTGGGCGGCGTTGTACGGGGTACTGACAACGCTGGTCTTTTCATTATGGCCGCTCGCGGCGATCGGCAGGATCCCGGCTGGTGCATTGTTCCGCGACACCGTCGACCGTGCCCGACGGCGCATCCCGCTGCCCACGGCTGCAGCGAGCGCAGTTCTGGTGCTGTGCCTCGCGGCGGCCGCGGTCCTCGGCACACAGGACCGGCATGTCGCGTTATGGTTTGTGGCCGGGGCCGCGGCTGCCTTCGCATTGTTTTGGAGCGCCGGCCGGGCGATCATGTTCGGCGCGAGCAAAGTTTCCCGCCCGCGCCGGCCGGTGCTACGCCTGGCACTCGCCAACCTGCACCGGCCGGGCGCCCTCACTGCGCAAATCGTGCTCTCGCTGGGGATCGGGCTGACCGTTCTGGTAGCGGTGGCGCTCGTCCAAGGCAATATCGGCCGCCAGATCCAGGAGCGGCTGCCCGCCGCCGCACCAGCGTTTTTCTTTATCGATATTCAGCCGGCGCAACTGCCCGGCTTCGAGGCTATCGTGCACGACATTCCCGGTGCGCGTCTCGAAGAAGTGCCGATGATGCGCGGCCGCATCACGCGGCTGAATGGTGTGCCGGTCGAACGCGCGCCGGTCGCACCCGAGGCGCGTTGGGCATTGCGCAGCGATCGTGGCCTAACCTATTCGGCCGCGCTGCCGAAAGGCTCGCAACTGGCCGCCGGAACCTGGTGGCCAGCTGACTATCATGGCCCGCCGCTGATTTCGTTCGACGCCGCGCTCGCGCGTGGCATGGGCCTCAAGATCGGCGATACGTTGACGGTGAACCTGCTCGGCCGCGAGATCACCGCCCGCATCGCCAATCTCAGAAACATCGATTGGGAGCGGCTCGGTATCAATTTCGCGATCGTGTTTGCTCCTGGCACCCTCGAACATGCACCACACACCGAGCTCGCCGCGGTCTATCTGCCGCAAGCCGAGGAAGAAAACCTGGTTCGCCGCGTCACCAATACCTTCCCGAACATCTCGGCAATTCATGTCCGCGAAGCGCTCGCGGCGGTTAGCCGGGTTGTCGGCCTGATCGGCGGGGCGGTGCGGCTAACCGCCCTCGTCACGCTGCTGGCGGGTGCGCTGGTGCTGGGCGGCGCAATCGCCGCCGGCCACCACCGGCGAGTTTATGACGCCGTCGTGCTAAAGGTCCTCGGAGCGACGCGCGGCGTGATCTTGCGGAGTTTTGTGATCGAGTACGGATTGTTGGGGTTGCTCGCCGGGGTCGTGGCTGGCGGATTCGGCACGATCGTGGCCTATCTGTTGGTGCGGCATTTGATGGACGCCAATTGGGTATTTCTCCCGGGCCCGGTTTTGTCGACCACGATGCTGGCGATCGTCTTGACCCTGATCCTCGGCTTTGCCGGCACTTGGCGCGCGCTCGGCGTCAAAGCCGCGCCCTTTTTGCGCAATGAGTAACCTTGATGCGGACTTGGCGCGCCGCTTGCGGCGTTGCGGTCATTGAAAAGATCGCGTTTTGTGCCAATATGCGCCTCGACATGGGGAATGGCCCCCGTGATGCTCTCTCTGGAGGGGGTTTATGGCTCTCGGTTCGCAGCCCCGTTGGACAGTGCGACCGGCAGACACCGCATACGGCATCGATGTCGGTCTGCGGCAGTATATGCTCCGCGTCTACAACTACATGGCGTCGGGGCTCGCACTGACCGGAATCGTGGCTTATATCGCAGCCTATTCCGGCTTCTACACCTCGATTGCGCGGACGCCGGCGATCTGGCTTGTTATTCTGGCGCCGCTCGGGCTCGTGATGCTGATGAGCTTTGGCGTCCAAAAGATGCAGGCGAGCACACTGCAGCTCGTCTTCTGGCTATATTCGGGCCTGATGGGCCTGTCGATGGCTGTGCTGTTTCTGGCGTTTACCGGAGCCAGCATCGCCCGTGTCTTCTTTATTACGGCGGGCACCTTCGCCGCGATGAGCCTTTACGGCTATACGACCCGCCGCGATCTGTCGCAGTTCGGCTCGTTCCTGTTCATGGGGCTGATCGGCATCATCATCGCCTCGCTCGTGAACATGTTCTTCCACTCCTCGGCAATGCAGTTCGCGATCTCGGTGATCGGCGTCATTGTCTTCACCGGCTTGACCGCGTGGGACACCCAGCAGATCAAGGAGATGTACTACGAGGCTGATGGCGCGGAGATCGCTAGCAAAAAGGCGGTCATGGGCGCGTTGCGGCTCTATCTCGACTTCATCAATCTGTTCATGATGCTGATGCAGTTGCTTGGCACCCGCCGCGACTGACATCCGCACTCAAGCTCCGAACTGAGGCTATCGGCCGGGCGCTCTGCCCGGCCGATTTGTATTAGGCTCTGCCGTCGCCGGATAGACCGGGTATAGATAGATGAGCGAGGTCACAAATGCGTACATCCGCGAAAATCGTAGACGCCGATACGATCGGGTTGGCGGGCAAGGGGCGCAACGCCGGAGATTTGACGTCCTCGACCGCCCGGTCGTGGTGCCGGGCGCACCTGTGATTTAACCGGTGAGCTAACGCCGGTCGCGGAAAAATTCGCGCAGCAGCAGAGCGGCGCGGCGTTCTTCGATGCCACCATAGACCTCGGGGCGGTGATGAATCGTCGGCTGACTCGAACAGGCGTGGGCCGTGCTCGACCGCGCCGCCTTTTGGGTCCCAGGCGCCGAAATAGAGCCGCCGCAGCCGGGCAAAAGCGATTGCGGCGGCGCACATCGCACACGGCTCCAACGTCACCCATAAATCGCATTCCGCAAGCTGCGCGGTCCGCAGCCTTGCAGCGGCAGCGCGCAAAACCAGCATCTCGGCATGCGCGGTCGGGTCATGGTCGCGCTCGACCCGGTTGCCCGCGGCCGCGAGCACATTCCCAGCCGCATCGACCAGCACCGCGCCGACCGGCACCTCGCCGCATCCGCCCGCGGCCTTGGCCTCGGCCAGTGCCAAGAGCCATCGGCGAGCCGCTCATCCGCTGTGCCGGCGGCGGATCGAGCTCCGGGATCGCGATCGGCTGTCGCGTCGAGAGCCGCACAAATAGCCCCTCCTGCTCGGCATCGGCATGAACCACGCCACCAACGGTGAACTCGGCGACGAGGCGCCAGCGCACGCGGCCGAGCCCAGCGACGCGCATCCGCCCCAGCAATTTGTCGGTGATCGTCACCGGTCGGCGATAACTGATCCGCGTCGAGGTCAGGATCGGCGCGACATCGTCGGCCAGTGCCTGGATCAGCGGATAGGCTTGATCCATCAGCGCAAGTCGTAAATCCTCAAGCCAGCGGATGAACACGATGTTGCTGACGATGCCGGCAAAATCGATGTCGTAGGTCTGGACGTGAAACGGCATTTCGTAAAATTCGCTCATCGCTCCATCCGAAATTCCGATTAGTCGCAGCATCGCACAACGACCATCTCACTGATACCGATCCGAACCGGCTCCGTTGCTGCAAATTCGCTGGGCAAAGCATCCGAAACAGCTGCAAGGGTCCAGGCGGCGGGGAAATCACCAGCTGAGCAGGCTTATCCTGCGGCGGTGTTGGCAAATAAGCGGCCGCGGAGTTATTTCATGGCCTGCAGCGGAGCAAGCAGAGCCAGCATGGCACCACCGGTCATCGGCCTCACCCTCGATCACGAACCCGGCGGCGGCTGGTCGAAATTTCCATGGTATGCGATCCGCGAGAATTATTGCAACGCGGTGCGCGATGCGGGCGGGCTACCGGTATTACTGCCGCACGAGCCCGATGCCGCCGGGCTCTATCTCGAGCGGATCGATGGGCTGATCGTGACCGGTGGCGGGTTCGATGTCGATCCCGCCTTGTTCGGCGCGACGAATCGCCATCCGACGGTGACAACGAAGGACCGCCGCACCGCCTTCGAGCTCGCCGTAACCAGCGGCGCGCTCGCCCGCGAAATGCCGGTTCTCGGGATTTGCGGCGGCCAGCAATTGCTGAACGTTGCCCTCGGCGGCACGCTTGCTTCAGCATATTCCCGACGAAGTGCCAAATGCACTTCCGCATCGCCAAGCGAACCCGCGCAACGAGCCCGGCCACGATGTCCGAATCGTCGTCGGCACTTTGCTGCATCGCATCGCCGAGGACCGAGCGGCTCCCGGTCAACAGCGCCCACCACCAAGCGGTCAAGGATGCCGGGCCGGGGGTCGTCATCGATGCGGTGGCCGAGGACGGCGTCGTCGAAGGAATTGAAGATCCACGCTGGCGCTTCTGCCTTGGCGTCCAATGGCACCCGGAATTCCAAATCAACGAGGCCGACCGGCGCATTTTTCGCGCCTTTGTCGCAGCTGCGGCAGGGTGAGCCGCCCCGCAAGGCGATTTAGGTTCCACACACTCCCTTGCAGACGCAGTGCAACCTCGTACTGCAAGGCAGCCCTGTGTTCGGGATCGCCTTGTCGCCTTCGGGCTTTCTCGCAACAACGCTCCCCTCAACTCATATAGCCATATGAAGACGGGCATTAGCCTATCGATGGGCGTTGGTTCACTGCCGTGCACGGTGATCACGGTGCCCATAATAATTATCCAAAGAGGTCGCCGATGCCTGATCTCGGCCTGATCAAACAGGCAGAACAGGATTCCCGAAGGGAAAGCGACGCAGGTCGACCACGCGAGCGGATTGCCAAGGTGTTGGCCCGGGCCGGGCTATGCTCGCGCCGCGACGCAGAGCGCTGGATTGCCGAGGGGCGCGTCTCGATCAACGGCAAGGTGTTGGCCAGCCCGGCGGTCGTCGTCGGTGTCGACAGCGATATCAGAGTCGACGGCAAGGCAATTCCGCAAGCGGACAGGGCGCGGTTGTGGCGCTATCACAAGCCTGCGGGTCTCGTTACCTCGCATCGCGACGAAAAAGGCCGGCCGACCGTGTTCGATGCCTTGCCAAAGGATTTGCCGCGACTGATTTCGATCGGGCGGCTCGACCTCAATTCCGAAGGGTTGTTGCTGCTGACCAATGACGGCGCGCTCGCGCGTCGATTGGAGTTGCCGGCGACCGGCTGGGTGCGGCGCTACAAGGTCCGCGTCCATGGCGAGGTTGACCCGGACCGACTCGTCGGCCCTCGCCGACGGGATCACGATCGACGGCATTGCTTATGGCCCGATCCGCGCCAGCCTTGAACGCACCCAGGGCAGCAATGCCTGGATCGCGATGGCGCTCAACGAGGGCAAGAACCGCGAGGTGCGCCGCGTTCTGGAGCATTTGGGCTTGCAGGTGACGCGGCTGATCCGCCTGTCGTATGGCCCGTTCCAGCTCGGCAATCTGGAGCGTGGTGCGATCGCCGAGATCCCGCGCAAAGCGCTCGCCGAGCAGCTCGGCGCCGAAGCGCCCAAATGGGCGGTGCATGCGGATCGTCGGCGGTAGCCATCGCGGCCGCCGCCTCGTCGTCCCGCCGGGGGAGGTGGTTCGCCCGACCAGTGACCGCGCCCGCGAAGCCCTGTTCAACATCCTCTCGCATGGCGCTTTTGCCGCCGCGGGAATCCCGTTTGCCGATAGGGCGGTGCTCGACGCCTTCGCCGGCACCGGTGCGCTTGGCCTCGAAGCGCTGTCGCGAGGCGCCGCCGAGGCCGTATTCATCGAAAACGACCGCGAGGCGCTCGTTGTCTTGCGCCGCAACATCGCCGATCTCGGTGAGACCAGACGCACTCGGATCATCCCCGGCGACGCGACCCGACCGCCGCCGGCGCTCGTCGCCTGCGCTGTCGCTTTTCTCGACCCGCCTTACGCGAGCGGCCTCGCGGCCCCAGCGCTCGCGGCACTTGCCGCTGCCCACTGGCTGACACAAGACGCACTCGTCGTAGTCGAGATCGGAGCGCGCGAACCATTTACTGTGCCGGAGGGTTTTGCCGCGATCGACGAGCGCGTCTACGGCGCTGCCCGCCTGATCTTCCTGCGCCGCGAAGACGATCGATCTGCCGACCCACCAAACCCGGATCGCTCCGATCGGCTCAGAGGCGGCGCTTGACCATTAGCCTCGGCCGCGAAACCGGACTACGATCGATTGCGGAACGGCCAACTGACCTCGAGGACCGATCGCGATGCGTACGAGCTTTTCCGTCAATGATATGACGATCCACCGTGTGGTCGAGCAGGAGGCGGGGTTCACGCCGATACTGGAATTCTTGCCGAGCCTGAGCCCGGAACTGCTCGACGAAAACCGGTCGTGGCTGCAGCCCGCGGCGCTCGACCTCGCCGGCATGGCGGTTTTGTGCTTTCAGTCCTATATCGTCAAAACCCCGCATCACACCATTCTGGTCGACAGCTGCATCGGCAATGACAAGTCGTTTCCGCATCGCCCGACCTGGCACAAAAAGACCGACAATAATTGGATGCAGGCTCTAGAGGCCGCCGGCCTCCGCGTCGACGACATCGATTTTGTCATGTGCACTCATCTGCATGGCGACCATGTCGGCTGGAACACGCGGCTCGAAAACGGCCGCTGGGTACCCACCTTCCCGAAGGCCAAGTATCTCTTTTCCAAGAAGGAATACGAGTATTGGGAGGGCATCAATCGCGAAACCCCGCTGGATCCGATGCGGGATAGCGTGCTGCCGATCATCGAGGCCAAACAGGCGGAATTGGTGACCAGCGACTACGCGCTCAACGACCATATCCGCCTGACCCCGACCCCGGGTCACACGCCTGATCACTTCGCGGTCTGCGCCGGGCGCGGCGGCGATCAGGCGGTTTTTACCGGGGATCTGATCCATTCGCCGATCCAGGCGCGCTATCCCGATTTGGTGATGCGGGTCGACTACAACCCGCAACAGGCGGTCGCCACCCGCCGGGCCTTCCTCGAACGCTACTGCGACACGGCGACCTTATGCTGCACGATGCACTTTCCATCGCCATCGGTCGGGTACGTCAAACGCTGGGCTGACGGCTTCCGCCACGAAGGGCCAGGTCAAGGATTGACGCGAGCGCCAACTGCCCCTGGCAGCGGCGGGACGCGCTCTCGCCGCCAAGTTCTCGTTCGCTACCACAGCGGATAGATGTTTTTGGTTTCCTGCGGATTTGCGCGCCGCGGTTTGCGCAAACGCGCGATCGCAGCCACGCCCGATACGGCCAGGACGACGCCCGCCAAGATCCACCATTCCATGACCCATTCCCCCTGCTATTGCGTTTGCCGACGCTCAGCGATCGACGCCACCGCCGCGCCGATCGCCGGGAGCATCGCCTCGGCGACCGCGGCGTTGCCGGCTTCCGAGAGATGATAAAGATCGATGTAAACAGGGTCGCTCCAGGCGTCAAACAGCGCCGACAGATCGAACGCATCGGCCGCAGCCGCCAAATCGCGGCAAGCCTCTCCGCTCGCCGATGATTGCATTGTAGAGCCGTTTGCGCGCGGCGGGGTCACGGGTGTAGTCGCGCTCCCAGCGCTGCTCGTCCGCAGTTTTTAGTGCTTTGGTGGTGATCACCGGTTGCCAGAAAAAGATCGGATAAAACCCGTATTCGCGACCCAATATCCGAATAAGTCGCACATTTTGTTTATAAACCTCGATGACCGCGCCGGCGAGGACGGCGATGTCGATCTGTGCCAGATCCGCTGGGGGCGCCGGCATCGGCCCGTGCAGCGGCAAACCGGTCAGCTGGCGCAGTCGTCGCAATGTGCGCGGGGTGGCGGCCATCAAAGCCGCGACGATCAGATCGCGGCGTCGCTCAGGAAGGAGCAGATTAAATTCGGCACGTCGCCTTGCCTCGTTGAACAACGCATCGGCTCGTCCGGTCTGCTCGGCGCAGGCCATCTCGTTGATGCCGTCGTAAAACACCGCAATGTCAATGCGCGCGCCGGCTTTCAGTAGCTGTTGCAGGGTAATCGTCTCCTGCGTGCTGTTGTGCCCGAGCTGGCCGTAATTGGTCACGGACACCGGATAGCCAAGCTCGGTCAGTCGCCGTGCGAGCACCGCCGGGATCGTATGCTGGTCCCGCGCCCCCATGCCCATCATCGTCGATCCGCCAAAGCACAGAATGCGCATCGCATCCTTACCGGCGCTGTTTTCGCCCGGGGTTGGCCGCAGCCCGCGTTCGTCGATCGTCACATAAGCGCCGTGATACGGCCGCTGCCACCATTCGACATAGGGCTTCCACTCGACCCGAACGGCGCGGTGAAATTCGTCGAAATAGGCGGCAGACCAATCGGCGCCGGCATAAGCATCGGCGGCGGCGTTGCGGTCGGGACGGGTCGGGCGACGATAGCGCAGCAAACGGCTCGAACGTCGCCATCCTTCGACGCCGAATTCGACGACCAACACCGTCAGCAGCAAGATGCCGACGACGTGCCACAACGCGACGAGAAAGCGCAGCATCAGCGTCGCCGCGCGCGCAGCCGAATAGCAGGGCGGGCTGGCTGGGCGATCATTTGCACCTCGCCTTCGCTGGCGGAAATGCGGATGATCGAGGCATTCGGAGCTTGCGGAGAAGAGGAAGGAAGAGCGATGAGTGCGATCGACGAAACCCATGACCCTCGGCGCGAAAGTTGGGTCGCCTCGGCGAATGGGCATAGCGAGTTCCCGATACAGAATTTGCCGCTCGGCGTCTTTAGCCCGCCGGGCGAGGGTCCGCGTGGTGGCATTGCGATTGGAGATATGATTTTTGATCTCAGAGGCGCACTCGAATCGGGGCTGTTTTCCGGTGAGGCCGAGAAGGCTGCCCAGGCGGCAGCGGGCACCGCTTTGAACCCGCTGATGGAACTTGGTGCCAGGCCGCGGATTGCTCTCCGCAAACAGGTTTCGGCGCTGCTTGCGGCCGATGGCGCCGACCGCGCCAAAATCGAGGGGCTCGCCCTGCGGCTACTGCACCGCGCCGACCAATGCACGATGCATCTGCCGGCCACGATCGGTGAATTCACCGATTTCTTCGCCGGCATCCATCATGCGCGCAATGGCGGCAGGCGGCGCGACCCGAACAATCCGCTGAACCCAAATTACAAATATGTGCCGGTTGCCTATCACAGCCGCGCCTCCTCAGTGCGGCCGTCGAATGTGCCGATCCGGCGGCCGAATGGCCAGCGCAAGGCGCCAAATGAGGCGGAACCAACCTATGGCCCGTGCCAAAAGCTCGATTACGAGCTCGAACTCGCGGTCTGGATCGGACCGGGGAACACCCAGGGCGAGCCGATCCCGATCAGCCGCGCGGCGGAGCACATTGTCGGGCTTGGCCTCGTCAATGACTGGTCGGCGCGCGATGTTCAGGGATGGGAATCGCAACCGCTTGGACCGTTTCTCGGGAAAAATTTCGGCTCGACGGTGTCGCCGTGGATTGTCACGGTCGAAGCCTTGGCGCCGTTTCGTGTGGCGCAGCCGGCACGGCCCGAGGGCGATCCGCGGCCCTTACAATACCTCTGGGATGATGCCGATCAGCGCGAGGGTGCCTTCGACATCGCCCTCGAAGCCTTTATCTTGACCGAAGGGTTGCGCGCCAAGGATTTGCCGCAGCACCGAATGTCGGCCAGCAATACGACCGACCTCTATTGGACCCTGGCGCAATTGGTGGCGCATCATACGAGCGGCGGGTGCAATCTCCGCGCCGGCGATCTCTTTGGCACCGGCACAATTTCGGGCCCGACCCGCGACGGCTATGGCAGCCTGATGGAGCTGAGCGAGGACGGGCAACGGGCTACAACCCTCGAATTGGGCGAGACCCGGACATTTCTCGAAAACGGCGACGAGGCGGTCTTTCGCGCGCATTGTCACAAGCCAGGGTTTGTCTCGATCGGCTTTGGCGAGTGCCGCGGCCGGATCGTCTAATCGCACAGAGTCTGAGGGAGGAAGGGCGGGATGACGGACGCGCTGGGCTGGCGGATGAAATTCGGCGTCATCGCGCCGAGCACGAATACGGTGGTTCAGCCGGAATACGACATGATGCGGCCGCGCGGTGTCACCAATCATTTCGCCCGCATCCATATCCCCAATGATCCGCTGCGCGGTGACGCCGATTTCGAGACCCTGATCGACCGTGTGCGCGGCGAGCTGCTGGCCGCAGTTGATCGGGTCATGACTTGCGAGCCCAATCATCTGATCATGGGGATGTCGTCAGAGACCTTCTGGGACGGGATCGAGGGCAGCGAAAGGCTGCGCGAGCGCATCGAAGCGCATGCCGGAATTGCAGTCACAATGGGCTCGGAGGCGTCGCGCCGGGCATTAGAGCGCTATGGCGACATTAAACGAATTGGGGTCGTTACCCCCTATATGCCGGTCGCGGATCAACAAGTTCGGCGCTTCTTTACCGATTGCGGCTTTGAAGTGGTACGGCTCGTCGGGCTCAAATGCGCGAGCCCGGTGCTGATCGCGCATGTCGGGGAGCGGGAATTGCGCGACGCGGTGCTCGCAGTCAACGGACCGGAAGTCGAAGCGATCGTCCAGGTCGGCACCAACCTGGCAATGGCGCAGCTCGCTGCCGCGGCCGAGCTATGGCTCGACAAACCGGTACTGGCGATCAACACCGCGACGTATTGGTGGGCGTTGCGCCGCAACGGCATCACCGACCCGATCGACGGCTTCGGGCCGCTGCTGCGCAATCACTAGCGCGGGCGGCGCGGCGGGGCAGGGGGCGCCACGCTCCAAATGCCGGGCGGTGATCAGACAACCCGTTTCGTTACCTGCTGATGAATCGGCATTCAACCCACCGGCGCGCTCAGCCTGCCGACATAAACGACCAGTACCAGCTAAAAAAGTCGCGATCGAGCGGGGCGCCTTCGGCTACGGTTTCCGCATCGCCGGCTTGGCGCAAGGCCTCGGCGAGACGATCGGGCCCGTTCTCTAGAGGCGTGGCCGGCGGTGCCATCCGGATTATCTGGATATCGGTGTGAGCGGCCGATCTTGGGATCACGCGCACTAACGTCGCGCGGTTCGGCCGCGCGGACATCAGGCTCAGCGGTCCAAACACAACAAAGTCGTCGGAATCGGGATCGCGCGAAAACAGATGCGGCGACGACCGCACGAATTGCAGCGCCAACTTCCAATTCCAATTGGTCGCGTAGCGCAATCGGGCGGTGACATTGGCTTCGGGAAGCCAGTCGGGAACGATGTCGGGTGTGATCGAAATGTCCTCGACCTCGTCAGTCATAGCGGCCGGTTTCGATAGATCGACGAAGATAAGCCCGTCGCGAACATAGACCGGATGGCTCGCGAGCCGCAGCCGCGCGGGGTCGATGCGAGCCGACAGATCCGGTTCGACGAGCCGGCCGTCAGCGGCAAATTCCCAGCCGTGATAAGGACAGATCAGTCGATCGGCGGGACCCTCTTCGGCCTCGCAAACCGGGTAACCGGCATGGATGCAAACGTTGCGCAGAGCGCGCAACTCTCCCTCGGCATCACGGACGAGTAAAATGGATCGGGTGGCGGCCTCGAACCTGACGTAGCGGCCGGGCTCCTCAATGCGAGATTGATGATCGACGGCCACCCAAGGCCGCAGAAACAGCCGTTGGCGCTCGGCGGCAAACACGTCGGCGCTGTTCAGCAATCGGGGATCGGCGACAATCTCTCGATCTGCCCCAAGTTGCTCTCCAATCGCGGCGATGCTGTCAGGAAGGTCCATTGTGCTATTCGCTGGTTATCAGATTCGCTGTTTCGCGAGACTGGACCGGACGCGGCACCGAGGTCAAAACCTTTGTGCTTTCCGCACTTGATTCATCGGCCTAATTGCACCGAGTCCTGGGACCTGGGTGCTTCGTGCGCTAGCTGCGACTGGGTCGCAGCAAGTTCTCTCGATAGCGCTGCGTTTTGCCGCCGGCATTCGCGCAATTCGCGGCGCCGATGACGACCTCTAATCCATACCGCGAGCGCCCCGATTAAAACGCCAAACAGCAGAGATACCACAACAATCAGGTAGAGGGGTGCATCGGCGACGAACTGAACCGGCCAGAACCCGAGCGACACCGTTTGGCGGTTCGAGGCGGCAAAAAGGCTCACGACTGCCGCAATGACAATGACGCCTGCCCAATAGACTGCGCGCATCGCACCCATGGGATGTTGCCGTTTGCGTCAGGGCGCGCTCTGGTTCAAGCGGTCACGCAATTGCTTTCCCGTCTTAAAGAACGGGATGTGTTTCTCGGCCACGCGCACACTGTCTCCAGTCCTTGGATTGCGACCGACCCGGGCGTCACGGCGCTTGACCGAAAACGCCCCGAAGCCCCGCAACTCGACCCGATCGCCTCGCGCCAAGGCCGCGGTGATCTCATCGAAAATGGCGGTCACGATGACTTCCACATCACGCTGGAACAAATGCGGATTCGCCTCGGACAGTTTTATCACGAGCTCCGATTTCGTCATTCAAACATCTCGCTCTGATGCTTCAGGAATGACAAGACGGTGCCAAAGCGCAGCGGTACGGTCAAGGCAAAGCCAAATGCGCCCGGCTGCTCGGGTTGACGTCCCCCCACTCCATCTGCCCGGTCCTCTTCTGTTTGGAAGAGGCCGTGACTTCGCGATCAGGTCTTGTCTTCGGTCTCGGCCTGCCGCTCGGCATCTTGCCGGCGCGCGCGATTGATCGCCGCGCCGAGGATTTCGCCGAGGCTCGCACCCGAATCCGATGAACCGAACTCGGCCATTGCCCGTTTCTCCTCGTCGACCTCCTTGGCTTTGATCGACAATGTGACCTTGCGGGTGGCGCGATCGATTGTCGTGATCTTGGCATCGACCTTTTCGCCGACGGCAAACCGATCCGGCCGCTGTTCGCTGCGGTCACGCGACAGTTCGGATTTGCGGATAAAGCCGAGGAGCCCATCGCCGACAGTTACTTCGATACCGCCCTCGGTAATCCCGGCCACCGTCCCCGTGACGACCTCGCCCTTGCGCAGCTTGGCCATCCCGGACTCAAACGGATCGGCTTCCAATTGCTTTATGCCGAGGCTGATGCGTTCCTTTTCGACGTCGACATCGAGCACCTTGGCGCGCACGACCTCGCCCTTGTGATAGAGGTCGAGGGCATCCTCGCCAGAGCGGTTCCAATCGACATCGGATAGATGAACCATGCCGTCGATATCACCGGGCAGGCCGATAAATAGCCCGAACTCGGTAATATTGCGGATCTCGCCTTCAACCTCACTGCCGATCGGGTGTTCGTCGGCAAAGGTCTCCCACGGATTGGCCAAGGTCTGCTTGAGGCCAAGGCTAATGCGCCGCTTCTGCGGGTCGACATCCAGCACCATGACCTCGACCTCCTGGCTGGTCGAGACAATCTTGCCGGGATGCACGTTCTTTTTGGTCCAGCTCATTTCTGAAACATGGACCAACCCTTCGACACCCGGCTCCAATTCGACAAAGGCGCCGTAATCGGTGATGTTGGTGACACGGCCGCGGAATTTGGCGCCAGCTGGGTATTTGAGCTCGACCCCTTCCCACGGATCGGCTTCGAGCTGCTTCATGCCGAGCGAGATGCGTTGCGTCTCGGGGTTGAAGCGGATGACCTGAACCTTGACGTTCTGCCCGATATTGAGCGCCTCGGACGGATGATTGATGCGCCGCCACGCAATATCGGTGACATGCAACAGCCCGTCCACGCCGCCGAGATCGACAAAGGCGCCGTAATCGGTGATGTTCTTGACCACACCGTTGAGGATTTGCCCTTCTTTGAGGCTGGCGACCAGTTCGGAGCGCTGTTCGGCGCGGCTCTCTTCGAGCACGGCACGGCGCGACACGACGATGTTACCGCGCGAGCGGTCCATTTTCAGAATCTGAAACGGCTGCGGCGAGCCCAACAGCGGGGCGATGTCGCGTACGGGGCGAATGTCGACCTGACTGCCGGGGAGAAAAGCGACCGCGCCGTTGAGGTCGACCGTAAATCCGCCCTTGACCCGACCAAATATCACACCCGTTACGCGCTCATTCGCCTGAAAGCTTTTTTCGAGCTGCGTCCAGGCTTCTTCACGGCGAGCCTTTTCACGCGAGAGCTGAGCCTCGCCGTTTTTGTCTTCCATGCGCTCGAGGAAAACCTCGACCGTATCACCGATATGGAGCTCAGGTTCGGTCCCCCCGGCAGCGAATTCCTTCAGCGGTACACGGCCCTCGGATTTGAGGCCGACATCGATGAGCACGATGTCATTTTCGAGGGCGATGACGCGCCCTTTGACAACGGTGCCCTCGAGACCATTGGCCATCCCCATAGATTGATCGAGAAGCGCCGCGAAACTTTCTTTCGCCGGCGCCTCCGCGGTTTGTGTTGCTAAAGCCATTCCTTCTCCTCGATACCCTGAAAACGAAGAAAGCCGGCTCCGCTGGTATCGGCGTGGAGCACGGCATCCGCCGGCAGCGTCGCGCGCGGCGGGAAAAGACCTGTCCTGCAGCGGCTGCACCGCTGGAGGACGACAGCAACTCTATACGGCAATCAATGCTCCGTCAGCGCCCCCCAGCGAGCGCCCGCGACACAACCTGCGACGCGCGTTCGACCGCCGCATCGATATCGAGCGCGGTCGTATCGATGATAGTGGCGTCGATTGGCACCGCCATAGGGGCGGCGTCGCGCCCGGCGTCGCGCCTGTCGCGATCTTTCAACTCCTGCAAGACATCCTGATATATAGCGCTCGACCCGCAGGCTCGCAACTCGTCAAGGCGGCGACGGGCGCGCACTTCTGCGTCGGCCGTGACAAAAAGCTTGACATTCGCGGCCGGGCAGACCACCGAACCGATGTCTCTGCCGTCGAGGATCGCACCGCGAGCCGGCGGCGGCGGATGTGCTGCAAAATCCCGCTGGAAGTCGAGCAATGACCGGCGAACCTCGGGGTCGGCTGCAATAATCGAAGCAGCACGGGCTACATCCTCGCCGCGCAGCCGCGGATCCGACGACAGATGCGGACTTACCCGGCGAGCGGCGGCCACAGCGGTAGGGGTATCGGCGGGATCGCCACCCTCATCGAGGATCAGGAGTGCGCTCGCCCGGTACAACGCGCCGGTCTCGAGGTGAGCGAAACCGAAACGCTCAGCGAGACGACGCGCCAGGGTGCCCTTGCCGGAAGCAGCCGGCCCGTCGATCGCGACAACAAAGGTTCCCGGCAACTATCGACTTGCATTTGCCATTGCAGGGATCAGCCCGGGTTGCGGAAAACGGCGCCGAGACTGGTCATCAGCGGCACGAAGTCGGGAAAGCTGGTTGCGATCGGTGCGCCGTCGTCGACCCGCACCGGCTCGTTCGCGGCAAGCCCTAGCACCAGGAAAGCCATCGCGATCCGGTGATCGAGCTGGGTCGTGATCAAGGCGCCGCCAGCCGGGAAATTGTCGGCCCCTTCGACGATCAAGTCGTCGCCTTCAACCGCGACGCGGACGCCGCAGCCGGAGAGCCCTGCGGCGATCGCCGACAGCCGGTCGCTTTCCTTGACCCTGAGTTCGGCGAGCCCGCGCATGATTGTGCGGCCGCGCGCGCACGCCGCGGCGACCGCCAGGATCGGATATTCGTCGATCATCCGCGGCGCGCGCTCGGCCGGGATATCGGCACCGGTGAGAGTGCCGGCGCGCGCGACGAGATCGGCGACCGGCTCGCCGCCCTCCTCGCGCTCATTGACCAGCGCCAAATCGGCGCGCATTTCGCGCAGGCATTCGACGAGCCCGGCGCGCAGCGGGTTGAGCCCGACACCCTCGATCGTGACCTCCGACCCCGGCACGATCAAGGCGGCGATCAGTGGAAAGGCGGCCGAGGATATGTCTCCCGGCACGATGATTGGCGCGGCTGTCAGTTCGGGACAGCCCTCGACAGTGATCCGCTTGCCGCCGCCCGCGGCCGGCTCGACCGTCACCTTGGCGCCGAAATGGCGCAGCATGCGCTCGGTGTGGTCGCGCGTTCCCAGCGGCTCGACGACCGTCGTTTCGCCGGGCGTATTGAGGCCAGCGAGCAGTACCGACGACTTGACCTGAGCCGAGGGGACGGGCAGGCGGTATTCGATCGGGATCGGGCTTTTCGCTCCGGTCACCGCGAGCGGCAGGCGCCCTCCTTCACGGGTCAGAAAATGCGCGCCGAAGCGGCTCAGCGGCTCGGTGACGCGGCTCATCGGCCGGCGCCGCAGCGACGCATCGCCGGTGACAAAGGCGGTCAGCGAGTGCGTTGCCAAAATGCCGAGCAGCAATCGTGCGGAGGTCCCGGAATTGCCGAGGTCAAGCAAATTGTCCGGCTCGGCGAGACCGCCGATGCCAACCCCGTCAACGGTCCAGTGCCCGTTCGCGCGCGCGGCATGGGCACCGAGTGCGTTCAACGCCGCCGCGGTGGCAAGCACGTCCTCGCCTTCGAGGAGACCGGTAATTTCGGTTCGGCCGACCGCGAGCGCCCCCAGCATCAGCGCGCGATGCGAAATCGATTTATCTCCCGGGACCCGAATCGTCCCAAAAAGCGGTGCGGCGGCGCGCGACGATTCGAGCGGCTTGGGAGCGGCGAGCGATGAAGAATGGGCCATTACGACAGCTGTTCGAAATGAAATGGCGGTTGTAGCCACGGCGCCCCAGCCTATATCGGATAGCCGGTTTCGCGCCACTCAGCGAATTTGCTTTTGACAGGGTGACGCCCTCATGGCAATGGCGCGCCAATCGATATGATCAATATGGAGCTTTAATGTGGCCAAGCCCGAATGGGGCACCAAGCGAATCTGTCCGAGCTGCGGCACCCGCTACTACGATTTGATGCGCCGGCCAGTCATCTGCCCGAAATGCGCGACGCCGTTTGATCCGGAAGCATTTTTGAAATCGCGCCGGGCGCGCCCCGCCGCACCCGTTGAAAAGGAACTCGAACCGGTCGGCGCCGAGGAACTCGACACCGATGTCGAGACCGAGGAGGAGGAGGGCGACGTCGCTGTCGAAGAAGAGGCGCTGCCGCTCGAGGAAGCCGAGGAGGAGGATGAGGAGCTGCTCGAGGACGCCTCCGAACTGGGCGAAGACGAGGACGATATGGCCGAGGTCATCGAAAACGTCGAAGAAGACGAGCACTGACGACAGCCGGGCCGAGACCGCGTTTTTCGCTTGCCCGTACCGGATGGTGTTCCTAACTTGGGCATTGGGAAGAAGCCGCCCGCTTACCAAGGGGCCATAGCTCAGCTGGGAGAGCGCTACAATGGCATTGTAGAGGTCACCGGTTCGATCCCGGTTGGCTCCACCAATTCATCAAGGGCTTAGTCGGACAACCGCCTAGGCCCTTTTTCTTGCCGGAAGCCCTACGGAAGAACCACGCTGGATTTCGGATTCCCGCGGCAAGGGTCGGCCGCGACAGAATGCCACAGCTACCATTCAGTGCTTTGGCACCTCGGGCGATCCCCTCCGTGCGCCTTGCCAGCCCTCGCGCGCGCGCATCGGGCCGCGGTCGGGTTTCGTCAGGATCTCGGGACCGCCGCTCCCAGCGCCCATAACTCATTGATACCCCACGCTCCGGGGGGCATTTCCCCCAAGGCCCTCGATGGAACCAGCGCGGCGCGAGGGGGTCCAGCGGGCGCAAAAAGCCAAATTTAAAAATGAGAATCAATGGGTTAGGGTAATTCGGCGGGCGCATGGCTCCCGGGCTCGCTGACGGGTTCGGGCGAGGGCGGCTAAAAGACTGTCATCATTGGCATTTCTGGGCAAACGGTGTCTCACGGCTGGCTTCGGAGCGCGCTGAAAAGGCCGAATAAGTCGGCGGAAACCCGACCCTAACGGGCTGCTCGGGGCTGGTTCCCGCTAACTCCATTGGGAGCAAATATCTTGCCACGTCGGCAAGAAGGATCGCGGTGAGACGGCAAACAGAGGCATTTCTCGCCCGGCGGTCGATGGCCCGGCCGAGCCTAACTCGAAACCGACCGACCCTGGTGCGGACCTATAGTGGCCAACGTCGGAAGGCTGCTACCCCAGGTCGATGGTTAGGGTTGGTGGCAAGCCGTCCTCCCATGCCCCCGAGGCGAGCGGCAGCAAAGCGGCGAGAGCGGCCGTTCACTCTAGTGCGGTCGAACTCGGGCGCGAGAAAGGTTGCATTCCCTCTCGATAACGCCGACGATCTTCGACAAAACACGTGTAGCTTCAAGTCGGTAACCACGCGCTGCCGTGTCGTGCGGCCAAAAATGTCAGCATTAAGGAGGAGGATTTGATGGCTCGAACATTCGTGGCACTCGGCCTGTTTTTGGCGACTTCGATCGGCTTTGCCGGTCCCGCACCGGCCCAGTACAACGTCCAGTACAATCCTCAGTACAACAATCCTCAATACAATCCCCAGCCCCAGTACAACAGCCCGGGACCCTACCAAGGTTACCAAGGCAACCAAGGCTATCCGGGCGGCTACCAAGGCGGTTACCAAGGCAACCAAGGCTATCCGGGCGGCTACCAAGGCAACCAGACCGGATGCCCCTATGGTCAGCAATTCGATCCCCGACAGAACCGTTGCGTTACGGCGGCGGCCGCGATGCCGTCATGCCCGAGTGGGCAGCAATTCGACCAGAGCCAGAACCGCTGCGTCTATGCGCTGCCGGGCGGAGTGACGGTGCCGGGGCAGCTCCTCGGAAGGTGACGCGCTAGCGGTCCTCATCTGTTCGTAAGTCGTGGCGGATAAGAGCGGGGTGAGCCGATCGTAAAGCAGGCACGCGGCCGCGTTGTCCTCCCTCCGGCTCTAATGGATGACAAAAAAAATCGTGCTCGGGCAGGGTGCGACGCGTCCTTGGGCCGATAGAAGGGCGCATAGGTTGGCGCATCGCTCTGACCAAAGACCTCCGGGCTTCGCATCTGAGAGGATGACCGCAATGGGCAAATCCAGCCGTTGGATCGCGGTACTGACAACGGCAGCGCAGGATCGACAGCGACGTTTAGTCGAGCGCTCGGTGGAGGCCTAGGGCACAGGCCCAAGCAGGCCCGTTGCAATCCTATCATAGAACGTTTAGAGAACAGTTGAAGGACAATCGAGCCGGGGACGCGCCATGTTCTTCACCTTTCCCGAGGATGCCAGGTGGAATACGGAGCGGCAAGCCGTGGAGTTCGGTGTTGCCATCGGCGATTACGAAGGTGTGGTCCGGGTTCCCAGGCGGGTATTCCAACGCCTGGTGCCGGAGATCCCTACCCCCGAGCGGTGCCTCGAAGCCTATCACCTACAGCGAACCCGTTTCGAGCGGATCGCCGAGCGGAAGCTCCGTCGCCGGCAATTGACCGAAGACGGCAACATCGAGATTACCGGGCGGGACTTGCGAGAAAGATCGCAGGCTGCCTTCTGAAGCGCGACACAGCGGAGCACGGCGGTCACTGCCCGCGGCAACGTGCCTTATTATATCGTTCCGATATAGTCAGCACCCAGAGCTGGGCGACTGCTGGGGTCTTTGCACGAGAATAGGGTTTTCGACACAATTTCTCGGCGATCCTTAGTTCTGCACACAAACTCGGAGGGGAGTTACCGGGTTTCCGAGGACTGGCGAGTTGGCTGAGACGGGTAGCCCTCATGGATAGTCCATGGATGATCCGCGCGACCTCGCCTCACCCGCGCAGATCCGTTCCTACACCACCGCAGTCGCTTACTTGGGCACCCGCAAGGCGATTTGGGACACCAGCAGCCATTGGCCGCCGCGCTTTTCGAAAATCATCGCGTCGTAGGTGGGCGCGGTGAATGTTTGGCCCGTCTTGGTTTTGATCACGGCCTCCTCGATGCCCGTCGCCCAAGCCACATCGCCTCTTACTTGAATATAAGGCCCAGCTATCTCGGTGACCTTCAGTTCCGAATTGTGTCCAAAAGTGTTTTCCCAATCCTTCTTGACGGCATCCCAGCCAACGGAAATGCTTTTGTCTCGCGGCTGGATCGATATCACATCGGCATCGTGCGCCCACAACGGTTCCATTTTTGATACGTCGAGAGATCCGAGGGCAGCATGGAACGCATTGATGGTGGCTTTGATATCGGCTTCCTGCGCGGAGCCCTTTCCGTTGCCAGCAAGCAGCACGACGGCAGCAAACAGCAGCGTGCGCGCGATCAGTGTGATTGACCTGCGATTTATGGCGTTCCCTTTTGACTTTCGATTGGGGAAGATTTCCCTCCGCGGGATTACAGAGGATCTAAACTACAATCAAGAGAAATCGTTCCAGTTTTGGCGGTGTTGTCTGTCGATCTTCCGGGTGCGAGGGCGCGCTGTTGCCCGGCATACCGAACCTCGTTCCGCTATAGTTAATGTGCAAGAATTCGTCATTTCTGTGCACGATGCATTTCTCGTGCAAAGCCGGTGCTGGGGGGTCAATGCCCACCAAAGACATTCTCTTCGGCATGGGCATCCTGACTTTGGGTGGCCTCATTATGACGGCGTTTGGCCTCACTTGCATCGAGCGGCAAATGCCGGAATGCCGTTGTGCATCGGCGTGATGGGTGTCGGGACGGCTCTGGTGCTGGCCGGGCTGTAGGTGAGCGGTGGCCGCACTGAGGCTGGGGAATTGCTCTGCGGAGTCGAATAACCGTGTGGTCGGCGGCTGTCGTTAAGAAACCCTAATCCCTAATAATAGATTAGATAAGATAAGACTTCGGGGGGTTATTCCGGGACGGAGCCGGAGGCTGCTCCGTTTCCAGCGGCCAAGCGGCCGCGTTAGCACATGCCGCCGCGATCGTCTTGTGGGGCGCCGAGGTCGAAAACTGTGTACCCGTCTGGGTCAGCTGTGTTTATGAGTGTACAGATGTTGGTACTCTTGGTTAGTGACGCACTGACCCTCGTGATATACATTCAGCCGATCGTAATAGGCCGGCAACCAGACACGTCCCTGCGGGCAGGCCAACCCCCCGGGCTGCTGTGCGGGTTGCGCAACTGCCGGGGGGGGGTCACGGGAGGTCGTGTGGATTGCGCGTTTGCGGGACCGACGAGGGCTGCGGCACCGATCGCGGTGATTACCGCCAATACGAGCATACGCATTTCGTGCTCCTGCCTTTGCGAGCAATGCAACCAACAATGGTCTCAGCTCTTCAGTAGCGCGCCACCGGATGCAACATCAGTGAAATCGGGTTAACTGCGATGAAGCGTTGTCATGCAGCTCCGGTCGTTCGCACGCTCGTGCGTGCATGACGACGGCCGGGCCGGGAGTTTTCGCGATATGACCGAAAGTGACCCGCAAAATCGACGATCCTGGTTATGCTTCGCGTCACCAGCTACGCCCGCCGCGGTGCCCGTACCGCCTCGATCGCGAGCCTGATCCGCGCCCACACCTGCCACCCCTCGCTGTCGCGCGGTCACGCAGAAGGTCGGCGACGTAGGCATTGCAAGTACAGGGTTAGGCGAGCCCAACCTCGTTACCATGTCGTGGTCAGAGATCACCGCACTGGAAGCTCGGATCGTCGAGGCGGAAGACCACGAAGTAGACCTGAAGGAACGCATCCGGGAACTGGAACGGCGCGTGGCGAAGTTGGAGTAAGCCGTCGAGTTCCTGCTGAAGGAAGATGACGAATTCGAGAGCGAGGATGGGGACGAGTTCGAGTTCTCCGAGGAACTCCCCGAGGAGGAATAATCTCATCGAAGATGGGCCGGCACTTAGTCGGCCCCGCTCTCCGTCCTATATTAAGGACGGGTTTGGAACGGCAATTCCTACCCGGAGATGACGGTTTCTTGCGCCGATCCGTGTAGGCAGCTACTCGGCACGGATGGGAGCGGTTGTCCATGTGGAAGTTGCGGGATGGGGTTCTGGCATTTTTTTCGCAACTATATATACGCCGGAATTGCCCTAGTTCTCGGCGCGGTTATCAGTGCTGGTAGCCTTCTCTTGCACGGGTATGCACTTCACGAAATGGGATTGCCGGTCGATGCGTGGGTGGCGATCGGGTTGTTTATTTTCTTCTCTGGTGTAATCGGCGTTCTCTATCAGGCCTTAGCGGGTCCGAACACCGGCAGTACGACGCTACGAACATCAAACCGTTTCCCGGCGCATGAAATCGAACCGCGCTCTGCGTCGAAAATCCTCGCGCCACTGGATATTTGGCTTGAAACAACCGAAGCTCCACAAATTCATTACAAGCGAAAGTTAAGGATTGTTGTACAAAATATAAGTGGGAAAAACGTTCTTGCGCGAGCTGGGGTATGGGAGCGGAGGGGTGGCACCGACATACAAATCCGCCCATTGGAGCGTCATTTATGGCAAGTCGAGGGACCCAGCGGGTGGGACAGCGAGAGCTGGGGACCCGGTGAACGTGAAGAGGTGTTAGTTCGTCCTGGTGGAGTGCTACGCACTTGGATTGGCTTACATGACGGAGCCACTGACCATGAGGTCCGTCGAAGATTGGTCCAGGGTACTGTTGGAATTCTTACCATTCCTTTGGTCGTCGATGGACAACCGACCCAACAGAAGCTCACCTTCGGCCCCATTTCCACTCAACCTTAGAGCCAGGAAGGGCGCGCGAGGGCGCCCCTCCCCGAAGCGGCGACGCTCACGATCTCACCGCGATGCACCTTGACCTAACCGACGAAGAGGCCCGCGCGCTCGCCCACCATCTCCGCGACGCGCTCGATTACGCCCGCGACCCGTTCGCCCCGCGGCTCGATCCGTTGAAGTCGATCCTTGCTAAGCTCGATCCTCCGGCGCCGCGGCCCGAACCGTTGCCGCCGCTGTCGGCCGGCATGGGCCGAGCGTCAGGCGTGCAGGGAGAAAGTAATCGCGTTGGCCGTACCGGCCGAAATTAAGGAAGTTTGGGAAGCGGGACATGGAAAAAGCGCCTTGTGGGATTTGCCGTAATGATCAAGCGGAATGTGAACTCACTGAGAAGCTGGTGAATTGGCGATGCCTGCGGTGCGGACAATTTTGCTACGACAAGGTAGACGGCCCACCAATCCTCGGTTCAACTGACGACGTGGTACGATTGTCTGGATGGGTTCGTGATCAGAACGATGCAGGAATAGTACCCGTTCACCTAAGTACAGAAACAATAGGACGCGTAACAAATATGAGGTTGCCACGTCTTCCTGAGCGCGCAACTCGGCTTCTCGTTACACTAGCGCATCATTTCCCGACAGGAAACACCTTCTTTACTATACCGCCTACAAATCCTGAACTAGAGGGTCCCTCATATTCTCGTAATAAGGAGGAACTTTTGCTCTTACTCAATATTCTCGAAGAAAATGGTTTAGTACAATCAATTAATGAAGCTTTTTCAATATCGGCTCGGGGGTTGGTGCGTGCTGAAGAACTTGGAGCTAGTGGATCGGGCTCACAAGGATTTGTTGCAATGTGGTTCGATGACAGTATGAACGACGCTTGGTTAAATGGATTTGAAGCTGGGATACGAGAAGCTGGATATTTCCCACGTCGGATCGACAGCAAAGATTATATCGGCGGGGTCTCCGATGAGATAATGGCAGAAATTCGCCGCTCGCTCTTTGTTGTGGCAGATTATACAGGTCAACGGAATGGCGTTTATTTTGAGGCAGGCTTTGCGGTGGGGCTTGGCCTTACGATTATTCCGACATGCCGATCCGATCAAATCGACAACCTCCATTTCGACATTAGGCACCTCAACACGCTAGTTTGGAACACACCCGCAGAGTTGGCTGACAAACTCAACAAGCGAATAAGGGCTGTAATTGGAGCCGGACCCGACGCTACGGACTAGCCCCGGTGAATGCCTACCACGGCCCGCCAATGACGCTCGGCAACGCCGCTGCGGCCGGTGCGGTAGCCGCCACGATGGTATGGCGGTAATCGGGACGAAATGGTCGGGCTTACCGCTTCAATCTGCGGGTTTGCAGCATCAGCTCTCGGTGACGGATTTCAACTGCCCCAACCTCGACATCTTCGGCGATTTCCTCGAAATCCCGCGCCGCTCGCTGCAGGATTTCTCTCACCTTCGGTTGATGGGCCATTCCAGCCAGCCGGCGGGCTCGCTGAGCCATCCCACGGAAATCATCGGGCCGCTCCATGTAAGAGCAACGCCTGGACGGTCGAAATCGCTCCCCTCACGAGGTGATTTGAACTATTTTATTAAACCGCGTCCAATTCGGAAGCCATAGTTCCGCCCTTTGACCGCGCCTTTAAAAGCCTTGCGTGAGCCTCGGGAGCAGGGATACGGGTCTTAATCAGGCTGCGGTTTAGTCGATGCCGAGCAGTGCCTTGGCCTCGTCCCCCGAGACGTATCTACCGCCAGGATATTCCTGTAAGGTTTGGTAGGTGTGCGGCCGCCCCCCGAGCCAGGCAAAGTATTCCTCTGCGTTCAGCACCTGAACCTTCAGATCAAGTCCGTGTGCCAACATGACTTTGGCAATCTCGGCGTTGGTACGCTGCCTGTGCTCGAAGTCGGTACCTTCTTCGGGCAGCCTCATCGCATGGAATGACCCCTCGTCGGCGTAGTAGGTCAACGTAATCTCCTCTACGCCGTCGGCGATTAGCCGGCGGGCCATGTTGCGAGCGCGCGCTCTGTTCTTCTTGAGCGCTGTCTGTCTTTGCTTGTCCGATAACATCAGCAACCCGCGCCATAGCTCCAAAGTACCGGTCTTCGCCGCGCTCCACTACCGACCAGTAGGAAATGTCGGCAGCGACAATCATCCTTCCGAAGAGCTGTTCCCTGACACCCCTCGGTGAGGGAGGACACCTCCTACTCCAGCAAAAAGCATGCTCCTCCCCATTTTCAAGCCCAGAGGCGCAGACCATGCCCGGAAACTACACCTCTCAAACTGGACGCGGGTTAGCTTGCTTCTGGATATTGCCCCAAAAATGTCACAGAACATCGTTAAGCAGGCAGCAAACTGAGAATTGGCCGCACAAAAAAGCCCGGCCTCGCGACCGAGCAGAAGAACGACCGGGGCGGGGAGACGGGAAGCCTCGGTCGAAGTTTGGTTTAGAGCGCAAACGCAGCCCTATACGGGGAGGTTCCGCTCCGCGACAAAACTGGTCGGGACGAGTTGAAACAGGGGGACAGATTACCGCGCTACCGGCCCGACAATTCTCTTGCCGAATGACCGCCTGCACAGCCTCGCTGTCATCCGCGGTCACCGTTCCGACGCCGCGGCGAAGCGAACCGCACCGGCCTGCCGAGCCTGCCAAAGCGCCGCATACGTCTTGGCGATTTCCAATGACGTGACGACGTTCAGATCCTCGCTGTTCCAGGCCGCACTCGCTGAGAGATTGTAGCTGCCCGTGATCGTCATGCGGAGGTCGATGATCACTCACGGTGCGCAGCCGGGAGGGGGTGGATGTGGTTTCACCGGGACCGAGCGGCGGTAGGCGGGCGGTCTATCGTGTTATGACTCGGCGCCCGCGGAGAGAATTAGCGCGGGGTCAACCCGCAACGTGCAGCTTGCGGCGATCTGGCGGCGGGCCTTCTCGATATCAGTCTCTCGCCAAACCGGACCGAGCCGATGCAACCGATAGCCCATTCTGGCGATCAACCGTGCCGGCTTCTGCGGCACAAAAAGAGTGGCCGAGGCAGGACCTCGGCCTAGTTTTTGCGGGTGGCAAAAGCCCGCACAGGGAGACTTTGCCACACTAGCATATGGGGAGCCGGCACCTTGCCGGTTAGTTCCGGTTGCAACCGAGCGGTGCTAATGGCTCCGGGCAGGGAGAGCAGGTTCTGCGGCAGGTGCGACCCGATCTAGTGGTGCTGGATTACCAGCTCATTGGCGGTGTCGGGCTCGAAGCTGCGAAAATCGCTTCGGAAAAGAACGTGCCGGTGATCGTGACTTCCGGTCATCGGAATATATTCGAGCGCGTGAAGAAGGCCGGTTATTTCTTTCGTAAGTGGGGCAAAATGGCGGGCAGCAGAATTTATGCAGGTTGGCCGCGGCACCGGATGATATCTGGCAGGAGCAGTACAGCGGGTTGCTCGGAAATGCCGAGGCGGCGGCCGAGATAATCCCAAAACGCGATGCCCAATTTGGCGCAGGTCTTGGCGAGCCCGAGGAAGGCATCGCGACAGTCTCGCCCGACATCACTGCGGGTGCCGCCGCTGACCTTACGCTTGGTCACGTGGCTGCGGATGTCGCGCTCGGAACCGTTGGTATGCAGTGGGATATCGGGGTGATCCAGCACGGCCAGCAATTCGGGCTTGTTGGCATGCAGCCGCACCAGCAGGCGATCAAGCGTGACGAAGCCGGTGCGGCGGCAAAAGATACGATCGAAGCGGGCGCGAAGTTGTCCGCGACGGCGGGGCGTGGGGTTGAGGCGGTACGCTTTCAGATCGGCGTAGAACCGCCAGATCAACGCGCGGACATGCTTCTGCGCGACACGCTGCTGCGCGGTGAACGTGTCGAGCTTATGAATCAGCCGCTCCGCGTGAACCCAGCATAACGCGTGCCGACCGACGTTGAACTGGCCAGCGTCATCGCTGACGATCACCGTATCACGCAGAAACGCGTGCCCGTGGATGCTGCCCCACAGCGCGCCCTCGGTGGCGATCTGCACCGGGTTGGGCGTCACGTTGAGCGCCGTGAGGCCCAACCGTTCAAGGTGCGCCTGCCAGGCGGCCGGATCGGCAAACTGTTTGTCGGGATGTTCCGCGAGCCTGGCAATGGTCAGCCCAGCCAGCGCATGTTCGCGCATGTAGGCCAGGGCGGCATCATTGATCACGTAATCGGTGTGCCCGGCACGCAGCAGACCGAGGAAGTTTAGGCGACTCTTGCTTTCCGTCGTCCCGAACCAGGTGAAGTTGTCGTTGCCGATCTGCGTGCAGACGCCGGTCGTGCCCTTGTGACGTGCACCGGTGTCATCCACCGTAATCCAACGGGCGGTCTCCAGACCCACGCGCAGCACGTCACGCGCTTCGGCCAGGAATTCATCCTGCCCGGCGATCAGCAAACGCATGACCTGCCGCTTGGAGATGGCGAGGCCCATCGCTTGCAGCAGCGCCATCAGCCGCGGCACGCTCACTTGCCCCTGGTGGTATTGCATCAGCACAAAGCGGCGCAGCGCCGGCCCGAAGTGCCCCCTGACATCAGGCGGCAAGGGCGCGATCACCGTCTGACCATCTGGGCTCACCCAGCGCTCGCGCCGATAACGGATCACCCGGGCCCGCAGCTCGAGGTCCTGCACCACGAAATCCTCATACCCTTTGAAGCGCGAGCCTTCAGGAACCTCCGCCTTGAGGATCTGCTCCTCGACCTTGACCCGCGGCACGACCTTGCCGCGCCTGCGGCGACGGGCCCCTCTTTCGCCGGGCTTCGGCGAGGTGCCGTTCTCCATCCCACTGGGTTTGATCGACGGTCGGCCCTTCAGCCCTTTCAGGCGTGCGATCTCCTCGCGCAGCTCAGCATTCTGGCGCTTCAGCTCGGCGTTGTTCTCCAGCAGCTTCAGAAGCAACTGCCTCAGCTCGGCCGGCGGCAGACCATCGATGTCGGGCGGGACGACCACAGGGAGGTTGAATCAAACCGCACCGCGTCGGGGCAAGAAAAAAATCGACCCCCGCCCGGAATTTTGCCCCTCTTACTTTCTTTCTACCCAAGCCCTTCGCGCTCTCAGAGTTGTTGGATTTGGCGTCTGTGGCACTGGGCATGGATCTGGGCTCGTTTGAACGCCCGTCGATCCAATTACATTGAGCGCCGCACGGCAATGCAGAAAGGCCAGAGCCCAATCGCTCCCGGTTGGTGGACTGCTTCTGTTCCACAGAATGCGGGCACCTTCGCTAGCTCCCGGCGAACTCCCAACCTGGCGTTTGGTGGTTAGGGCCGCAGTGTTCGACTAGGCCCATCGCGGCAAAGACGCGGCAGTCGAAGGTGCGACAGACAGAGGGCCTCTGATCATAGACGGTGCAACCCTGCGCTCCTAGATGAACGCAGGCTCCGTCCGACCGTCGCTGGAGCACCAGCTCACCATCAGGGCTCCGTTCCGTCAGCAGGTGAGCCAAGCGCTTCCTATCGCGCCGCTCGTCCACGACGATGCTGGGGTAGTAGCAGCAAGCCGTGCATGTGCCGCACGGCACCGGCCCCGCGTCTTCGCGCCACCAAGCCTCCAGGAAGTCCCGCCGAGTGCAGTCCACGGAACGCTTAGTCTCGCCCATCGCCCTCAGTCTCCTCCCATCACGAACACCTGGGCAGCCAGGCCGTCTTGGGGCGTGTTGGGCGCTTCCTGTTGCGATGAAGCGCTTATGTCGGCCGGCTGGATACCCTCAGCAACTCCGCCGGCTCGCATTCCAGCACAGTGGCGAGCTTGGCAATGATTTCCAGGCCCGGATAGCTGACGCCCTTCTCCAACTTACTCAGGTAGGTCCTGTTCACCCCAGCCTCATAGGCGAGGTTCTCCTGCGAGATGCCTTTCGCGTGTCGCAGCCGGCGCAGATTATTCGCGAAGGCTTGCCGGAGGTCCTTCGGGTCCATCCGGCAGACAGGTCCGGGTGTTGTCTACGAGCCCACCGCTTTAAAGCAACAAAATGTTAGCGAGCGGTGCTTTAGGGTCTCGAACTAGACCGCGGGTTCGGGAGGCGAGGGTATGGCGGGCGTGATCAGTGGCGTGGCCCGGACGGCTTTGGCCGTGGTGCTAGCCGGATCGGTCGCGGCTTGCGGAATAGCGGCTAAAGTCAATGCGCGGGATGACATGGAGACATCAAGGGCGGCCTACAAGGCATGCCTCGTGCAGCATTCTCAGAAGGTTGCGGCTTGCGACGGGCCGCGCGAAGCATATCAGGCCGACTTGGCGGCCTATCGTGCAATGTCAGCCGGCATCAGGTCCCCAGACACGATCACTGTTAAGCAACCGACAGATTTCGCACCGCCACCGCCTCCGGCGAACCCGATGTCCATCATCGTGGGACCGAACGGACAGCCTCACCCGTGCTTGCCAATGGGACCGATGATGACGGTTTGCAACTGATCAGCTGTCGAATGTGCGGGTAATGGCGGACGAGCCCATCTCCGATCCCGATCCCGTATTGACGAAGCGCGATCAGATCATATCGGCAAAACGGGAGAATGGCCTCAAACGAACGCTGTTGCTTGTGCTGATCATTACCGCCGGCCTGATAGCAACCGGGAGCGTCGTCGCCTACCTAGACCGCGAACCCGACTATGGCATCTCATCCCAGGTCATCGCACGGCTCAGCCCTAAAATGCAGGAATGGGCGGGGCGGCTTCGTGACGAACCCTGCAACCGTACGCTTGCGGCGCAGGTGGTGAGTGGGTTGCTGGCGCAGGCCGAATACGGGACAATCACGCGATATGTAGAAAGAGCCCACGAAAAATGCGGGCCGAACGAGGCGCTCCTCCCAGACCTATATGCGGCTCAAATAGGCTCCTCCGATTATCCGGCGGCTGAGCGAACCGCCAATGATTTAGTCTCGCAAGATCCTGCCGATCCGAATGCGTATGGGTGGAGAGCCGAAACGCGTGAGAGGCTGGGTGATATTTCCGGAGCCGACGCGGACATGCGTACCGCGCTGTCGCTCTTTCTCGACCCTTCCGACGTAGCCCTGTCGGTTTATTACGATCTGGCTCGGTTAGCGGCGAAGGTCGGCCATTACTGCGAGGCAGTGGCCACACTCCGGGACTACATCGCTTACGACCCTGAAAACCGACGCACTCAGCAGCTCAGCACACTAATGCGAAATTGGCAGCAGCAAGGTTCATGCGCGCCCTTATCTGGTACAGGTTCAGCCTTTTTCCGCTACGATCCCAACTCGACGGCAATCATTGTCCCGGTAGAGGTCAACGGTCTGCCGGCCCAGATGGTCCTCGATACCGGAGCGAGCCGGACCCTTCTAACCCAACGCTTGGCCGCCAAAGCTGGAATTGAGGTATCCGCTCCTCAAGGTGCGGTTGTCACGACTGCCAATGGTGCGACGTGGGTTCCGGGCGGTCGCGCCCGAAGCATCTCGGTTGGTGGGGCTCATCTGAGCGACGTGCCAGTGTTCATTGAGAACTCCGCTGACCCCTCTTTCGGCTTCGGCGTCGATGGTTTACTCGGCCTCTCATTTCTCGGGAACTTTCAGGTTCGCGTGGGAGGGGGCATGCTGGAGCTTCGACCCCTTCAATAATCGGAGACCAATCATTCCCACGCCCCGAGAATAACCCAGGTGCTCCGAGACGCGGATCTTCCCCGATAAGCAGCCTTCCGACCTGGGCCATGTGGTCGATTGCTGTGCCCTGGGTTCTCCTCGGCCCGGTGATCGCGTTCCTCCTGGCGCTGGCGGTGGAGATCTGATCTGCGCGTCGGCGGATGCTGGGGTCTGGGCGAGGCGTGAACAGGTCCGCTGGGGCCCGCGGGCAATGAGGTCACACGAACCCAATCATGCCCACTGCATTGCCTCAGGACCTTCCTCGGGAGGATCAAATACGGCCCGATTACGTCAGGCCGTTCCCCTGGCGAGGGGTGCGCCTGAACGCTAACCAAACCAAATCAGGCAAGCCGTAACTGCCAATGGCAGCGCTAACCAGAGGAAGACTGTCACCAAAGGTGAAGATTTGCTCGCGGTGTTTGGTTCCATCGCGGGGTATATAGGATTACGTCATGCTTTGCAACCTCCCCTTGATCACCGTTAACTTTCAACTATCTTTGCGCGTTCACGCCCGAACGCTTCCTCTCCTGATACGCGCGTGTGCTTCCCAGCCATTGCCGGGCCTTTGGCGTGCCGAGGCTGGCCGAAAACGAGGGGCGGAACGGTATCCACATTTTCGGCGTCAGTATTCTCGCTACGTATCCGGGGTTAAGTCATTGATACAGCTACGGTATCCGGGTATCTGGGCTTTAGGCCAAAACTTCTCCTATATATATTGCTTTCATTCCCAAAAAGATTTTATGAGGAAATACTGAAATACCTGGATACGATAACTATATCAATGACTTAGACCTGGATACTGTTCGGATACCGTGGGATACGGAGCCCCGCACAAGGCTAGGGTTCCGACCGCGTGCAGACACAAGCCGTTTAGAGAGTTCATACCGAGGCTGCGGGATGAAGCTCCACGACATTCCCCGCGATCCTCGCGCCTCTGGTCGCCAGCCTAACGCCCAAGCACATATAGCGTTGCTTGCCGCGTGGTCCTAATTTCCGCACCCCCACTTCGGGGGCAGCCGCGACGAGAGCTTGCTGAAAGCGCGAGGTGGACTTTACCTTGTGACCGTTATTCTCGCACCATGTTTGGTATATCTCGTAGAGAACCTTTAGCGCTTCCTCGTAATCCGGGCCGGTCTCGCATTTGTCACCTAGAAATCTTGTGATCGGACTTGCGATGTGTTCCATCATCTCGATCATGTCAGCCGCGCTTTTAGGTTGCTGGAAGTGACCCCTCTCCCGAAGTCTTTTCAACCCCGCAATCGCTCGATTGAGAATGCCCGATCGCTCCTTGAGCAGCTTCGACGTGAGGGCAGTGTCCGGGTTCGCTTCAAAGCTCTGCCGAAACCGGATCAGGATAAACCGGCTGACAATCGTAGCACTCGCATCCGTGAAGCCCGGGGCCTCATTGGAAAGCAGCAGGAACCGCACCGGGAGTGTGCCTTCCCAATCCTCTCTGTACTTCCTCGGGATGGAGATTGCGTCCTCGCCGCTGATCGTCAACATTCGCTCGACTAACTCATTCGTCGAGCCGTCAAGCCGGGCATCGCCAATTGTGGCTACTTTCTTATCAATCAGTGACGCTAAGCCGAACTGTGTCTTGAGGCTCGCCATTGTCGGGTGAGCCACATTCGCTGCGCCGCCGAGTAAACCATCTAAGACGCGCGAAATCGTCCCCTTGCCCGAGCGCCTCTTTCCGATGAGCGCGAAGGCTTTCTGTTGTGTGGTATCGGCGGTGAGGAGATAGCCGAGCATTTCCTCGATCGTCTGTTGCGCTTCGATATCGCCGGGCAGGATCTCTTCGAGGAACTTCTCCCAAAGGGGTGCCTGAGCTTCCGCGTCGAACGTGTAATCTACCGCGTTCATAGAGAAGAAGTCGTCCGAGTGGGGCAACAGTTCCGTAGTCGTAAGATCGAGAAGCCCGTTGCTGCACGGCAGGATATCCGCGGCCTTGTGCTTGCGCTGCTCTGGACTTGCCTCCGGCCCCCAAACGGGTGCTTGCAGATCACTGGAAACCCGAACTCGCGCTTTCAGTGCGTCGATAACTTGATTAACGTCTCGACTGGTGGGGCGGAAGGGTCGCTCAGCTGTTAAGAGGGTTCCTTCGCTGTCTTTCTCGGTAATGCGGACGAACCCATTGTCCAGGAACTCATAGATCCGCTCACGTATCGCCCCATCTTCGACCTCCAGATAATGGGTTCCTGTCCACTCGTAGAACATTTCGCGGTAATGGATTAGGGGCGATCTTGCCTGTGTCACAAACTTCTTAGCAGTATCATAAGGCGCTGAGCGTTTGATTACTACACGCCCAGGGGAGACCCGAACTTGTCCTTCAGAGGCTCCTTGTGCTATATTATCTTCTGTCATCTCACGTCCTTCGAGGGAACTGCCGTCCCTCGTGCTTGAGAATTAAGCCTCACTCTGCCGGTGGGGCTTTTCTTTACCATCAGGCCGTAGCCTGCTTGCGCGCTGCCAACTCCTCGACGATTGCGCGCGGGATGCGGAACTCTTGCCGTGTCACCTTGGCGCGTCGCGCCGCGATCTTGTTGTCCTCGATAAGCTGATACAGGCGGGCACGAATGTAGCCCGTAGCTTTCGCTGCTTCCGAGACCGATAATTCGTTAGTCATCATTTATGATCCTTTGTATATGTCTCGACAAAAAGTCTTGATAGTATTAAATCACCTGGAGTATAGCGGCGTCAATACATCGACGCCATTCTGCCTCGTCTGTCGAGAACTGAGCCCGGGAGGCGTTGTCATCTGCTCCATTGCTTCCGGCAAGTTGGTTCTGCTGATCACCGGGCTACGCCTTCGCCAGGTCTTGATACCCATCGGTCCGCGGTCAGTGCTGGCAGCCTTTGCCGAGTAGGCCGCCGCAGCCTCAGCATGGCCTTAGGAAGCCCGCCAAAGTAATGAGCCCTAAGGCACTTCGCCGCGGGTTCAGCAAGCTAGGCCGCCTCCTGCACCGCACCGGGATCACTTGTCGATCGCCGTGGCCCGGTCGTTTTCGCATACGCCCACGCCAGCAAATCCGCCTCTCGGTAAAGCGGCTTGCGGCCGAAGCTCTCAAACGTCGGCCCGCCCCCGATACACGCCAGCTTAGCCAGGGTTGCGGGAGCGGTGCGGTAGCCGCGTTCTGTCAAAAATTGAGCCGCCTGCTTGCGGTCGAGTTTGCACTCAAAGGTCATGTTCAAGGTTTCCTTTGTCGCTACGTCAAAAGACCCGCGACAATTCGGGGTCTTAAAACATCATATGGTGTGCGACATAGCTATACACAAGTAAAGGTTGCGCAAAGCTGCTTCACCGGATTTATTAGGGCTTAGGATCGAGGGGTTTTTCACCTACGATTTGCTACTTGTCCAATGGCCAGCGCTTGCGCAGTCCGTCACCTATAGAGGACGGATTATCAGGCAGATTTGTAAGCAATTGCCGCTCACTGAGATTGGCCCGGAGGCACTTGGTCACGGCAACTACGAAGTCATAAAAGTCGCCAGCGTACTTGCTTCCGCCAACCCATCTGGGTTTGTCGGCTTGTTTATTTGTCCATTTCCGATATACGCGGACGAGATCCGCACCGAGCTGCCAAAATTCTTTCCGCGGTCTTCCGCCTACGCCGCGTTCGGACCGCAGCTTGGCGATGCTCGCCTCCGCTCGTTCGGCGATGAGGCGAATGGATACCCGAAATTTCTCGTAGAAAAGGGGATCGTCCTCGCCGCCCGACGCGGCTGTCATCAAGACTAAGCGGTATGGAAGGGATTTGAGCAACGCCCGGGCTGCATCCCGCATGTCTGTAAGCGCGCAAATCCAATCGTCACGGGAAGGGGTTTCCCCGGAGCTGCTCACGTAGAAGAAATAGAACAACTCTAGGAGCGAGCGCCGGAGGCCTGCTAGGATTTGTGGGCCAGGGCGCAGCCTCAATGCCTCCGCTATCCCCACAAACGCCTCGGCCGGAAAGCGTGCCTCGAAGGCTTCCTTCTCCGCCATCAACTCCTGAAACGCTAAGTCGTCGCTGTCAGCGTCGGGCATGACGCTTGCTACGAGGTATGAGAGCGCAGTGGAACAACTTTGCCATCGTCGGACACGCTACCTTTCATCGCCGCGGAGATCCGAGCTGCTGTGCGATCGGCGACCGCCCGCAACGGATCATCAGCGAGGTGCGCATACCCTTCGGTGGTTCGTGCCTGTTTGTGACCAAGCACTTTCCCCACCATGTAGAGGGTGTTTCCATCCGCCACCGCGAACGACGCGAATGAATGGCGAAGGTCGTGCAACCGCAATCCAGGAAGTCCAGCGCGGACGCGCACTCGTTCCCAATCCTTTTGTAATCCGCTGTAATGGCCATCGCCTTTGGCGGCCGGCAGGACGTGCACGGACGTTCGCGGCAGCCCACTCAGCAATTCCAGCGCTGCCGCGGCCAGTGGCACGACCTTCGCACCGGTCTTGCTGTCGGGAAGTCTGAGACAGCCCCGCGCACCATCAACCCATTCCCAGCGGAGAGATAGGATCTCAGACTTGCGGCAACCGGTCAGGAGCAACAGTCGGACCGCGGCCGCTGCAGTAGGGCGCAGCCGATGCTCGGCTTCCATCGCCGTCAAAGCGTCCGCGAGGCTTGCAACTTCGGCCTCGGAAAGAAACCGCTCTTTCTTCTCGCCCTTCAGCAGCTGCACGCCCTTCGCAGGGTTTGCGGAGATCAGCTTGCGCCCGACTGCGAACTGCAGCATTGCGCCAAGGACGGCAAGTGAGCGAGCCGCCGTGCCCCGCCCACCTTCGACAATTGCCCGACCGCGCTTCCCGGTCTTGATATCCGCCTTGTTCTTGCCCGCGGCAACGTCGGCCTGGAATTTGGCGACATCTGCGCTGGTCAGAGTATTTAGCATTTTGCGGCCCAAGACCGGCTTTATATGCCGCTCGATGTTGGAACGGTCGGTTTCCCAACTCGACGCCTTTTTGTTCGGCTTGTCCGCCGACCCTTCAGAGAGATACAGCGCAGCCAGGTCCGCAACCGTAAGTGCCCGCTTGGCGTCAGCACGTTCCGAGGCAGGATCAGCACCGTCAGCGACAGCACCAAGCAGTTTCGCAGCCCGCTTGCGCGCCTCCTCAGGGGTCAGCTTCCCATGCAAGCCGAGCGAGATCCGCCGCGTCCGCCCACCGCGTCCGCCGAGCTTATATTGAACAACGTAGGACTTTCGGCCCGACGGAAATACGCGCAACCCGAAACCGGGCAGGTCCTCATCCCAGATAAATTTCTCACGTTCTTCCGGGCGCTCCGCGTCAACCGTTCTCTTGGTCAGCTTGGCCATATCCGCACCTCTTCGCATGCTCGTTCGCGTTCTTCCGCGGCAGGAAACGGAAGCCCCACGGAAGCCCGGCGATACGATTGCTGGAAATTTCGCACCTACCTCTACAATTTCAAGAGGCCCTTATCATTAGTAATTACGTTTGCTTAGGAAATTTCAGAAAGAAGCGGAAGACCCTGGAAAACAGGTATCCTTGACAATGGCATTGTAGAGGTCACCGGTTCGATCCCGGTTGGCTCCACCAACAAACCCAAGGGCTTACGGAAATTCGCGGGGCTCGCTAACACGCTACTAACACGCAACGCAAGTTGGGGAAGTTGGAGGCGAGCCCCCAACGCCTTCAAATCCGCAAAGTAGGCATCGATGGCCTGGGTCGCTCCAGCAAGGTGATCCGGGCCAAATTTTGCGTATCGCTCCGTCGTTTTGTACCCGGAGGTGTGACCGAGGAAGCCAGCGACCTCCCAAACCGGCACGCCGCGCTTACGCATTTCCGCCGCGATCGTGTGCCGGATCACGTAGGGCGTTACATCTGATATCGCTGGGATCTGACGGGCGGCTCGTTCCGTGAGGTGATCGAACGTCGACTTTATGCTCTTGAGGGGTCTTCCGTGGTATTGCACGACCGGTCCCGCGGGAAGAGCGCGAAGATAAGGGAGGAGCGTGTCACAGATCGGCAGCGTTGGGCGGCGCTTCTTGTTTTGAGGCCGTCCGGGTGGATTGAGGCGGATCAGGCGGGCATCGCAATCGATCTGAAACGACGTGAGATCGAGGATCGCCTTCGGACGGGCAGCCGTGCCGAACGCCAGCATCAAGTACATCGTTTGATGAGGCTCGGTAGCGGCATCGAATAGAGCCTTCGCTTCCTCGAGTTTCAAGAGCCGTTCGCGTGGCTCCCCTTCGGGAGCAAGTGCCAGCGAGATTGTCGGCGCGGCAGAGATTTCGCCTTCACGCTGAGCGCGGTTCAGAGCGGCTTGCCCCACCGCGAGCACTCGGCGGATATAGCCACTACTCAAACCTTGATCGCGGAGCGATTCGACGAATTCACGTTGGCGGGCGGATGTGATCTCCGAAACCAGAGCGCCCGCGAAGAATTCAGACCATTTGGCTAGGCCGTAGCGCGTCGGCTCGGCACTCGCGAGATGTCTGGCGTGCTGCTCGTAATAGCGAACCAGGCAAGTTTCGAGGTGCGCCTCATCGGAGCGTTGCTGCTCCATCTTTCCGTTGGCGATCACCCACGCGGCGAGCGCGAGTTTGGCGGCCTCAAGATTATCTGTGCCGAGCGATGCACGGCAAGTCTGTCGAGTTGTGGTATCGAACCATGTGCGACACCAGGCTGAACTGCCGCGGCGCTGACTGAGCCAATATCCGCCGATTTCCGCAATTCTGTCATGCTTTTGACGCATGGGTCCTCTCGCTGGTTATTGAGGTATGCGGCGATTTGATCTTCGGCGTACCTGATGCGTCCGCCGATCTTGGTGAAGCCCAGCCGCCCGCGCTTACGCTCGCGTCGAACCGTGTCAGGTGAACAACCCAATGCGGCGGCGACTTGCTTTTCATTGAGTAGACGAGGCAAGGAAAGAACAGTCATTTTGTGTTCCGTTCTTTACGGCTGGTCATCTTCACCTAGAGCTTTCCTAATACGTCCAACGGCCTCTTCGCCGAGCCATTCGTTGATCACACGCGCCCAAGGCCCAAGAGGGCCGCTGTCATCGGGGAAAGCTATCGCTCGACACACTGCCGCGGCGGCGGCTCGGCCGGAATTCCTGGCGACTTCCCGGAGCTCATCGGATGGCAGAGATTGGAGCAACGCAGGCTCAACCGGCTCACCATCGGGTTTGACGCCTTTAATGATTTCGGCAATGGCGGCAGAGACCTGACTAAACGCAAACGGGTTCTCTAGCCACGGGCGCTCACTGACGTTCAAAGGACCTCCGGAGAACACCATGGCATGGTCGCCAGCGGCTTTCGCCGCGAAGCCCGACAGCAACGTGATCCCCGCGACCCGCGGCCCAAGCGCTAGTTCAAGCGCCTCCTTAAGCCGGTTTTGATCATCGAGGGATCGCTCTAGCCGAAATTCAATCTCTTCAGAGAGACTGCGGCCGGCTTGTATTGCCGCATCATTGATCCGGTCCCGCACAGCGACACGCAAGCGCGTATTGAATTGCGTCCGCTTGGCCTCGTCGCCCTTTGGAGGTCGCCCAGGCGATCTTCTCCCCACCTTGGGAGGTCGCCCAGGCGATCTTCTCCCCACCTTGTCGTCCAACATCCGTCGCGCCTCAAGCGTTTGTGAATTATGACGACAATATAATTGTCATAACCCCTTGCGACAAGTGGGGCCTTTCAGTTATGACAACATATCAGTTGTCATAACTGAAATCCTGGCCAGGCGGCGACCTGGCGGGGCTTCGATTTTTGTCTAGGACGTTGAGAAATGTATAATTGCACAAATCGATACTACGGTCAACAGACTTCACCGGAACCACACGACAGTGAGGCCGAGCGCGACCACCTGGCAGCTATAGAACGGGTACTGGCTGACCCCATAGCCGCCATAGACGCGGTGCGCGAACGGCACCCCCTCCTCGGTTCACACGGTTTCGGAGAGCGCGAGCCGTTCCCTACCGGAGATCACGTCGAAAACTTTCGGCGTCTGCGGGCCGAAATGACGGAGCCCCATCAAGTGGGGCAATTCATCCGCGCCGTCGAGTTCTTGGCCACCCGACGGAACCGGAAGACCCTCAATAAAGAGCATTCAAGCTACGGGCTGAAACATAGCGCTGAGAGTTGGTGCCGGCGCCGGGTGGGGTACTCGGCAGACGTCTACGTTTCGAACGGGATGTTTATCGCAGCGGCTTTGGCGCTTGGGTTTCGCGCCGAGCCGATCCGGTGGAGCTCAATCAACGCCTGGACAAGCGTTGGTGCGCCTCTCATTCGCGAATGAAAACTGAGGACGGTGTGCTGTGACCGCCGACTTCGTAACGATCCTGACCGCAACGGGTCGCCGGCGCGCGGTAAAGCTGATCCAGCCGGCCAGAGACAAGACGACCTGGCCGGCCAAAGATATCCCAGGTCAGATCGACATCATCCCTTACGAATATATGAAGACCTTCCGCGCCGAGGAGCGCCCGGTATCCTCAATCTATGAGCTGGCCAAGATCCTCGACGACATCGAGCGCAGTATCTCCTCGTTCATTGTGCGCGGGCGTATTGCTGATGGCGTCGACCGCAATCGGATGGTGCGCCGGGTGCGTGACCGTAGTGACGGTGTCGATCCGACCTTACTGCCCGCGGAGCATTACTGGATCGCGCTCGACCTCGATGCGATCCCTTGCCCGGAATACATCGATCCGGCACACGAGCCGAAGGCCGCAGTCGAGTATGTCATCGACCGGTTGCCGGAGGAATTCCACAACGCGACATGCCGATGGCAGTTCACTTCATCCCAAGGGTTCAAGACTAGCACGATCAGCCTTCGACGCTACTTCTGGGCCGACCGGCCGCTTTCGGATAGCGACTTAAAAAGCTGGCTATGCGCGTGTAAGTCCGGAACAAAGATCCGGCGGTGGCCGATGATCGACGGCGCTGTCTTCTCACCGGCACAGCCGATCTATACCGCCGCGCCGCTCATATGCGGCGGCCTGCGCGATCCCATGCCCGTGCGCAGTGGAATCCTCTTCGGCGCTTGTGATGAGGTATTGGCGCCTGAGATCGTCCCCGAGCATCGACGCAGCGGCTATAGCGGCCACGGCGGGGGCACACAGGCACCGGGAGAGCCCGGCCTAGGGATGGAAGGCTTCTGCTCTCGAATAGGCGACCACGAGGCCGGAGATGGTTTTTTCCGGCCGATCAAAAGTGCGGTCGCAGCCTACATCGCCCGGCATGGTTCACAGGTCGACACGACATGGCTTCGCGCGGACCTCGAAGCGGTCATTCGAGGCGCGCCGCGTGCCCTTGCGAAGCACCCGGACGACTACGTTGAGCTTAGGGTCTCCGACCTTGATCCGCTGATCGCCGCCATCGTTGATATGGAACGCGCGGCCGAAGAGGCAGAGAAGGCCGCCGCCGAGGCGCCTGAAGATTCAGACACACCGGACGAGCTCGCCGTTCTCGTAGATCAGCACTGGGACGAGATAGTTGCTTGGGCGCGTCAGAATATTCCTGGGTGCAAGCTGTGACGATAGATTTTAATCCGCCACCCCCGCCAAAACCGAAGTTCTTCGTCTTTGGCGACGCTAGAACGACAGGAGCCGGCAAGACCACTGAATTGATCAACATGCTGGTCCACGAAATGACCGCACGTCCCGATTACCGAGTCGCCTTTGCCGTTCCGAGACACCGTCTGGGCGAAGATATCGCCAAGCAATTTATCCATCGTGGCTTTGACGCTCGCGTTTTCTACGGACGCAACGCGCTTGACCCGGCAATCCCCAGCCAAAAAATGTGCAGGGAACTCGAGCGCACCGACGAGATCGCTGGGGCGCTTGGAGACGTCGCGAGACAGGCCTGCAAGAATGGTTCTGCAGAATGCCAATTCTACAAGACTTGTAGCTACCAAGCACAGCAGCGCCTTATCCCTCGTGTGTGGATTGCCGCGCACAACTTGCTGTTCAGGGAGCGACCATCATTCCCTGTTCAGGGAGCGACCATCATTCATCCCGCAGCCGGATTTTGTGGGGGTCGACGAAGCATTTTGGGCTGCAAGCCTTAACGGATTTGAAAAGCCAAAGCTTGTGATGGTCGATGACCTCGAAGAAACCCGTGAGGTCAAACAGCAGAGCAAGAAATCCTGCAATAAGGTCGATCTCAGTGCGACAGCTGATCTAGTGTCAGTCTCACAACGAATGGCGCGGCTACTTCGCGAAGAAATGAGCGGCCGAATCCGCAAGGCGGTGCTCGATAGCTTCGACGCGGAAGAACTGCGCGCCGCTTGTCGGTTGGA
>CAWJXM010000010.1:0-128746 GCA_963846635.1 uncultured Alphaproteobacteria bacterium
TCGAGCTGAGGCCAGTCCGCCCAGCCCCGCGTCCAATTACCCCGGCCGACGTCGAATGGCTCCGTGCTAACCTCGTGGGCCGAAAGATGCCCACCATCGATGCCGGTCGACTTGTCAGTGGGCTGCGGGATGAACGCGAGAAGTGAGCCTTTATCTCGACGCGAGCGTCCTTGTCGCCCTTTTTGTAATCGACCCGATGACCACACGCGCAACCGCCTTTTTGTTGGGCCACCCAGAAGTGGTTGTCGTCAGCGATTTCGGCGCCGCGGAGTTTTCGTCTGCGATTGCCCGGCGGGTGCGCATGCGTGATCTCAGCCGTCCGAAAGCGCAGCTCGCGTTCCTGCATTTCGATACATGGATAACCCGCGCCGCGCGCCGAGTGGAGATCATTGCGACCGACGTCGGGGCGGCCGATCGGATTTTGCGAAAGCTCGATGTCAACCTGCGCACTCCGGATGCGCTGCATATCGCGATGGCGCGGCGTCTTGATGCAGCCTGGTCACCTTCGACCATGCTATGGCGACGGCCGCCCGCGCGCTCGGCATAGCGGTCGCGCTGCTGTGACAGTTGTCGGCCATCCGTGAAATCAGCATTGTTGCAAAGATATTGCGGTTTTCGGCGAGCGCTCGCGGGCGACGCGAGAACCGGCATGCCGCGCCGCCGGAAAGAGGCTCGGCTGCGGCTCGTCGGATGAAGGCGTGTCCGTGCGGAGGACAGGACAATGAAACTCGAGAACGCGATCAACATCGAAGACCTGCATCGGATGGCAAAGCGCAAGCTGCCAAAGATCATCTTCGACTTTATCGAAGGCGGGCTCGAAGACGAGCGCGGGCTCGAGCGCAACCGCAACGCGTTCCAAAAGCACCTGTTACTGCCGCGCTACCTTGTCGACGTCTCGCGCCGTGACCAGTCGGCGACCGTCTTCGGCCACACTTATGCAAGCCCGTTCGGCATCTCGCCGACCGGCGGCGCCGGGCTCTATCGGCGCGATGGGGATTTGCTGCTGGCAGAGGCAGCGGCCGAGGCGAATATTCCCTTTATCATGTCGGGCGGCAGCAACGCCTCGATCGAAGAGGCGATGCGCATCGCCCCGAATAATACCTGGTTTCAGCTCTACGCCGCCAAGGACCATGATTTGACCGATGCGCTGATCGGGCGCGCCCGCGATAGCGGCGTCGGCGCGCTGGTGTTGACCGTCGATGTGCCGGTCCATCCCAAGCGCGAGCGCAATTGGCGCAACGGCTTTGCCACCGTCCGCAATGGCGGCGTCATGGAAGCGCTGAAGCTGAAGCCGTCGATCCTGCTCGAAGCGATGACCCATCCCGGCTGGGTCTTCGATTATGTCAAGAATGGCGGCGCGCCGACCCTGGGGAATTGGGCGCCGCATCTCGCTAATGGCAACGGCGCCGGCAAATCCGAGGCGATCCGGCTTGGGCGCAGCCAGACGCCAGCCTCGGCGCAGACTTGGCGCGATCTCGAACGCTATCGCCGGCTGTTCCCGCGCTCGCTCGTCGTCAAGGGCATCCTCAGCCCCGCCGATGCGATCCGCGCCGCCGAGATCGGGGTTGACGGCATCATCGTCTCGAACCATGGCGGCCGCCAACTCGACCAGGCACCGGCCTCGCTCGATGCATTGCCGGCAATCAAGGCGGCGGTTGGCGACAAGCTAACCATCATGCTCGACAGCGGCGTCCGGCGCGGCGCCGACATCCTGATCGCCTTCTGTCTCGGCGCCCAGTTTGTCTTCTTCGGACGACCGACCCTATACGGCGCCGTGGTCGGCGGGTTGCCGGGGGTCAAAAAGGCGATCGACATCTTCAGGGAAGAGATCGACCTCGTGATGGGTCAGATCGGCTGCCCGAGCCTCGCCGAACTCGGCCCCGATTTCTTGTGGCGCGAGGACTGGGCTCGCAACCGCTGAGCCGCGCTCTCCGGGGAGCGCCACGAATCACGACCTGCCGTCGGGCCGATCGCATTGTTAATTCCCGACGGCGCGCTTGGCCGCAGCCGTTTGCGGTCGCCGCAGTGCGAGCGCCGCATCGATTTCGTCGATCGTGCGGCCGCGAGTTTCAAAGCCGATGAATAGCGCCGCCACGACACCCAGGACAGACCAGAGGGCGAAGTAATTCATCGCCGGAATCAGGGCATCGAGTGTCGTCTGGGGGCTGACGAGGTTGGATGAGCCGGCGATCAGGGCCAACCCCGCCGGGCCGATGAACTTGCCGAGATTGCCGGCGCCATAGGCGAGACCGAGGCCGCTGGCACGCAGCCGCGCCGGCCATATCTCGGCCATGTACGGGCCGATGATCGAATAGCTGCCGCTGCCGAAGAACTGCTGCACCAGAATCATTAAATAGAATATCGAGACGCCACCAATTGATAAATTGTGCAAATATCCAGCAAGCGAAAACGCCACACCGGCAATCGCACAGGTCAGCGCGATCGAGGCGCGGCGGCCCATCGCGTCCGAAATCCACGAGCAGAAAAACCGCCCGACGATCTGACCAAGGCTCGCCCACACCACGAGGCCCGAAGCCTGTGCGGGTGTGATGTGCAAGACCATGACGAACAGGGTCACTTGCCACAACAGGAAGCCGGTGATGCCGGTCCCGCTCAAGCCCGCAAGGCAGCCCGCGGCGACGCTGCGCGGGTATTTGAACAGCTCGCGCCACGCCACCTTTTCGGCCGGCGGTGCGATCGCCGGCAGCTGGATTTTGCGGGGATCAACCATCAGCGCCCAGGCGAGCGACTGGCGTGCCTCGGCAAGACGGCCCATGCGGATCAGCCAATACGGCGATTTAGGGACCCACGCTCGGATCATCAGGCTGAGCCCCGCCGGCAACAGCCCGACCGCAAACATGCCGCGCCAGCCGATATAGTTCTCGACATGCTGGCCGAGCAGCGCGCCTAAGACGAACCCAGCTGGCAACATCGTCGTCGTGACACCAGTAATCCAGCCACGCCTGGAGGCGGGTACGAACTCCTGCACGATGGCAATATCGACGGTGTAGAGACCGGTCACCCCGAACCCAACCAAAAATCGGCAGAGCAACAGGTAAATCCAACCATGCTCCGGGGTCAGCGCCATCAATCCCGTCGCAATCGAGAAATTGAGGATCGTGCCGATCATGACTTTGCGCCGACCGATCTTGTCGGCGACCCAGCCCCAGATCACCGAACCGAGCGGGGCGCTAATTCCCGAAGACAGCAATATTGCCGCCGACTGGCCGTAGGTCAGGTGCCAATCTTTTACGATAAACGCCAATACAAAAGCGATCAGCAGAAAGTCAAAGAAATCCAGCATATCGCCGATCGTCGCCGCAGCGAAAATTTTCCACTGGTTTATCGTTAGATGCTGCTGCTGATCGAGATGTTCGAGCATGCTGCGTCTCCGCTCCCTCGCTTCGCGGCCGGTTGTTCCGGCACGCTTGTAATCTGGCCCCGGAGTGTACGACACGGCGATCCGATTTACTACGCTGCGGGCCGCGTGCCCGAGCGCTCCAAAGGCGTACTCTAGAAATTCCTGCGGGCCAGCGCGCGGAGTTGAGGAAGTGCACGATCTAGTATGCGGGAACAGAAAAGATATCGATATAGGCCGGTCGGTCCCAGCATAAGCAAGGAACCCAAGGCATTGGGTATCTGACGAAATTCGCCGTGAATCGCAGAAGCGAGTGCGGTGTTGACATCGATCGATGCTTGGGCACACCGCAGCACTGCATTGCAGTTTTCTGTTCGCAGCTTAGCTGCATAACGGTCGACGACGATCTGATGTTGCCGCCGAAAATCCAAAATATTTCTACTTCCGGAAACGGTCAGCGAATTTTTGTGAATCCGAAAGGAAGCGAGCGGGTCCGAGTGATAATAGATATCACCGACTGTCGCGATCTTCAGATAAAGGTCCCAGTCCGGCGTGTACCACAATTCAGTATCGAGCCCACCGACACTCAGATACGCGTCGCGGCGAATGGTCGGAGCAGGAACGGCGACAAAATTTTGCACCAGCAATCGTTCAAAGAAAAGATCGAGTGGCACCGGAGAACCATCATCCCGCAAGGGACAGCGCCACAGCCCCAATTGCCTTCCTCGCTCGTCCATAATGTAGCAGGGGTGCAGATGCATCACGGCATCGGGTTGGCGCGAAAGCCATTGCTGAAGCTCGGCACATCTATTTGGCTGCCAAACATCGTCTTGATGGAGGATACATATCTGGTTGGATTGCGCCTGCTCGACTCCCAAGTTTGTTTTGGCCGTCCAGGGCCCCAGATCGAGACGGCGTTCTACGCGAATGTTCAGCCGATCGCGAAAGCTCAGGGCGATCTCTAAACTCGCCTCGGTGGCGCTCGCATCGATCACGATGACTTCAATCCCATCATCCTGCTGATCCGCAATCGATTGCAGCGCCGTGCCGAGCCAGCGCTCGCCATCATGCGAGGGGACGATCACCGAAAGCCAAGGCTTCTGCATCGCTTTTTTCTGGTCATCTACCAGGACTATACTCACGGCTGAAGCGCTAAAGCGGAGTTGACGCTGGTAAGACCCAACCCTAGTCGTGCGAGTTTAACGTTTGGTTGGTACCCATCTTCCCCTTTCGTCATGCCTGCGAAAGCGGGAATCCTGCCCCTGGCATGAACGGGGGGCAGCCGACGGTGTGCCTGAGGCCCTGGACCCCTCCCCGGACTTGATCCGGGGATCACGCGGGGGGCGACGGAGAAGAAAAGGTGGGGATCATCCGTCTGATTCGCACCACCAGCGATATCCTTCGCTTGACCAAATATGCGGAGCCCGTTTTTAGGTCGGGGCGTGGCCTTGCCGGCCGTTAACATGAGCTCGCAGCCGAGGCTCGCGATGCAGCCCTGATCGGAAGTTCGCTCCACGGCTAACCCTAAAGCCGGTGTTGCATCTGTCGCTTTATGAACATTTTGTCAAGGTGTTGACAAAGGATCTGAAACACGATTGATCGCGCGTTTAAGGCTGGAACAGGATAACACCCCATCAGCAAAATTCTGAGCACAAGCATACGCCTGCTGATCACGGGCGGGTTGGTGGCTTTGCTGATCGCGCGGCTCGATCTCGGTCGGGCCGCCGCTCTTATGTTTGGCGCGTCGCTGCCGGTGATCGCAGCGACGCTCGCCGCGCTGTCCGCAGCCAATCTGGTTGTGGCATTACGTTGGCATTTGATTTTATCGGCCGCGGAGCCTTCGCCTGGGCCGGGTGCGCTGCTGAAGCTTGTATTTGTTGGTCTATTTTTCAACCAAGTGCTACCAACCGGGATCGGCGGCGACGCCGTGCGGGCGTGGCGCTGCACCAAGATCGGCATAGCTCTGGGACCGGCGATCAGGAGCATTTTGCTTGATCGTGCCACCGGCTATTTGGTCCTCGTGGCCGTTTATGGCGCAGCACTGCCGAGCTTGTTGCGGGTGTTGCCGCAAGCGAGCGAGCGGATCAGCGTCGTCATCGTGTTCGGCGTCGCGTTGCTGGCCCTCGTCGCGCTGGTATCGCTCGACCGGATGCCTCGGATTATGCTGCGGCTTCGGTTTGTTGAGCCGTTGATAGCGTTGGCGCGCGAGAGCCGGCGGCTGCTTATGCGGCCTCGGCGCTGCAGTGCTGTTCTGAGCATGTCGCTGTTGTCGATCGGTTGCTTGATCTTCGCGTTCAAATTCGCGGCTGACAGCGTACACAGCCATGTTCCGCTGGTAACTTGGTTGATGGTGGTTCCGCCGGTCACCTTGATCCAATTGGCACCGGTATCGCTTGCCGGTTGGGGGGTGCGCGAAGCGGCTCTAGTGGTGGCGCTCGGTGCGTTCGGCGTTCCAGCCGAGGCGGCGCTCGCAACCTCGGTCATGATGGGGTTGTGTTCGATCCTGTCCGGTTTGCCCGGCGGTCTGATCTGGCTCTGCGACGGGGATATTTCGCCAGTGCGGCTCATTCCGATCGATAACGCGGCAGAACGGCGGTGACAGTGAAGATCAGCGCAACCCAAACTCGGATTCTCGAAAGCGTGCGCTCGGTTTTGTCGTTTTCGAGACGGTAAAGAGGCTGGTGAGCCGCGGCGGTAACCGGTACACGCTACATGCGCGAAGTAGGATAACAATCCCATATGCTGAGGCTCAAAACCTGCCATTCGCCCGTTGTCACCGAGCGATCGATTGGCAGGCAATGGTCTACCAGGGTCGGTTTCGCCATCCTGATTGCCGTTGCTGCTGTCTACTACTTGTTCTTATTGAGTAACGGCACCTTTCAGCTTTTCGCGCCGGAACTGCTCGATAAAGTATTCGACAGTATGCTTGCGCATTTGCTGCACGGCGAATTCAATGTCGATCCCAAGGCAATCGGCTTCGAGGCATCGGTTAGAGGCGGAAAAACATATACCTATTTCGGGATATTCCCAGCGCTGTTGCGATTGTTGGCATTGCCATTCACTAATCTTGCCCAGGCGCATCTTGCGCGGCTGTCGTGCCTCGCCGCCACCGTCATTTTCGTTGCTCTGCAATTGCGAACACTGCTCCTCGTCCACCACAGTTTGCCTAATGCGAGCCGCAGACCCGCCTTTCTTACTATAATGATCGCCGCGACCTTGTTCAGCGGCCCACAGATTTATGTGCTCGCCTTCGCCGAGGTGTATGATGAGTCGATCCTGTGGGCGGTTGCGATGGCCGCGGCGTTCAATCTGATCGTGCTACGGGCGGCATTCGGGCGCGGGTTGCGCAATTCCGACCTAATGTGGCTCGCGCTTTTCGCAGGGCTCGCCTTCAACACGCGTGGCTCGATTGGCATCGGGCTCTATATCGCCACGTTTTTGCTGCTGGTGCGGGAAGGCTGGCGCCGGCACTGGCCAGAGCGCCCGCTATTGGCAACCGGGGGAGGTATACGGAGAGCAGTAGCGAGCTTGGCATCCGATGCCGGCATTGTCCTGCCGTTCATCATTCTGGGGTTGCTGGCCGTCGCGGTCGGGATTGTCAATTACGGGCGCTGGGGCAGCCCTTTTGTCTTTGGCGGCAACGCTCAAAACTACAGGCTGCTGGCGCGCGATCCGGACGCAGTCCGGATGTTCGATACTTATGGTGCATTTAATCTCGGCCGGGTATGGATCGGCGCCCTCTATTACGCCACCGGCATTCCGTGGTTGTTGAAAGGCATTCCGCCCTTTGCTGAGTTTCTTCGCGCTCGATATTTCCGCATCGAGGCGCCGCCGATTACCCCGATATTGACCAATCCTTTGACAATCCTGCTCGCCGGCATCGGCCTCTATCGGTTGTGGTGGAAACCGGATCTGCGCGGCAATGGCGTAGCAATCCTGCGAATGACGTTGATTGGGCATGCTGTCACGATCATTATTCTTCTTGCATTTTTTGCTCTTACATTGCGCTATCGGCTCGATTTTGCGCCATTCATGACCTTGGCCGCTTTTATTGGATATCGTTCGTTTTGTTTGGCGACGGCCGAAATAGGCGAAATCCGCTACAGACGGCTTCGAGCGGCTGCTATCGGCCTTTGTGTCCTCGGCATTCTCTTCAGCCACTATGTCTTGATCCTGCACAAGGCCTGGAGCATGGGGGTGCCAATGTCGGTCAGGCTATCGCTTCGGCCGTTCCTGCCATCAACTTACCTGCCGATACCCGCTCCCTATTAAGGAGTTTAGTCACCGAGGTAATCAATATCCTGGAGCTTCAAACATTTGTTTGTTGACCCTCGAGTTCGGCGCTTCGTTTCTTTCACAAGCCTGCCTGAACCCGCATGACAGCTGACCCCTACATGACCACGGAAGCAGATGCCGCTCGCGCGGGAATCAGTGGATGGCTGGTCGCTGGTCTTTTTGTCGTCTGTGTCGGACTAGCGGCGCTGCCGATCTTCAGTCACCGCTTCCTCTCTATCAACGACTATCTCAATCATCTCGCGCGCAGTGATGTCTTGCTCCATTATAATAGCAATGTCGGGGTTTCTCGGTTTTATACTCCTCATTGGCGAATACTGCCAAATCTGGCGCTGGATCTGTGGGTTTTTGGGTTCGGTCGAATTCTCCCGGTTGAGCTGGCCGGTAAGCTATTTGTCGCCGTCACCCTCGCGACCGTGCTGGGTGGCGTCATCATCCTGCATCGAATAGTCTTTAACAAATGGTCTTTGTGGCCCTTTCTTGCCGTCGTCCTCCTTTACAATCGGCTGTTGCTGGTTGGCATAGTCAATTATTTGTTCGGTATTGGTTTGTGGCTGCTGGTTTTCGCGCTATGGATCGAGCTCCGCCAAAGACATCCACTGATCCGCGCCTCCATGTTATCATTGGGCGCACTCGCCGTCTTCTTTGTCCATCTGTTTGCATTCGGAATTTTGGCGGTAACCGTCGCTGCTTACGAGCTCGTCGTTTTTAGCTCGGGTCGTCGACCCTTTGCGAAGCGGGTCGTTGACCTTTTTGTCGCCGCCCTCCCATTCTTCCCTGCGATCGCGCTGCTCGTCTTATTTTCGCCGCACAGCACCAGTTCAGCGATCATCAGATACCGCGACCTGTGGACGCGGATTTTAGCATTCGCGGCGCCGATACTGTATGACTGGCGTGTCGAGGCCATCTGTTACTTTGTCTTGGGTGCATTGGTCTTGTGGACAGTGCTGACTGGCGCAATCCGCTTTGATCGGCGGTTGGCGGCCAGCGTCCTCGCCCTTTTTGTTTTACAATTCTGTATCCCGAATGTGATCATGACGGCGGAGGGTGCAGATCGTCGGATCCCGATTCCGATGATGCTCCTCGCAATTGCTGCAACCGATCCAAAAAAAGCCTCTCGTCAGCAATGCCTGGCTTTAATATTAGCGACGGGCGCGATTTTTGCGTTTCGTATCGCCACAGTCGAAGACCGTTGGTCGCGCGATCAGCCGGCCTATGCATCTGCTTGGGCGGCTCTGTCTCAAATCCCCGCAGGGGCGCGGGTGGCGACTGCGTTTGCCCCTGACGTTTTCGACAGTTTCTCGACCCCGGAGATTGCGCTTTACTATCTTCCGGTATGGCGGGTCGTGCCGCAGGGCGGCTTTACGCAAACCCTGTTTGCTTCTCCGACCCAGCAGCCGCTTGTCCTCACCCCCGAATATGCGCGCCTCGCCGCCGCGACATCCGCGAGCGACATCTGGCAGGCATTCGTTAGCGGAAGCGGCACCACCGCATGTAAACCGATACCAAGGTTGATCGCGGCAATCCGCGAATATGATTATGTCGCCTTTGTCGACCGCAGAAAATTCCTTGTCTGCAGTAATCCGCTCCTTCACCCAATGGCCGGTGGCCGTTATGTGCAAGTTTTTCGTGTTACCCCGACCCCTTGAACCGGTGCTGCACGTCAGGCCGTTTAAAACAGGAGCATCGCGTATTAATCGCCGAACCTCAATTCGCCAATGAATTATCTCTCTTGCATAAGTGCTTGCTGGATCGCCTGTCTAAAAAAACGGCACAAGCTAAAATCGGTTTGCTTCGTCGTAGTAGCAGAGCTCGCCGCGATTGCTTGACAGGTTTCTCCACCTCGAAATAGCCTGCGATTAAGCCCAGTCGGCCTACGGACAGGGCGGTTGAACGATCGGAAGCAACGGAGGAGGTCACCATGGCGGAATACAAGCTGATTTCTGCGGATTCGCACATCGTCGAACCGCCCGACATGTATACGTCGCGCTTCAATCCTAAACTTCGCGATCGCGCGCCGCGGATGGAGCGTCGCAAGACCCCTACCGGCCGGGAATACGACGCCTGGATGCTCAACGGGCTTCAAGTCGGCACACTGGGCGCGGTGATGCAGGCGGGCCAGCGTTTTGAGGATCCGTCTCAGATCGACTTTCTCGGCCTTTGGGAAGATGTCCGCAAGGGCGCTTACGATGCCGATGCAATGATCGTCGAAAACGAGGAGGACGGTATTTGGGGTTCGGTATTGCAGCCAAGTCAGGGCCTGTTCTGGTACCGGATTCCGGATAGCGAGCTGTTGACCGAGATCTGCCGGGTCTACAACGACTGGATGGCCGATTTCTGCAAGCCGCATCCCCGCCGGCTGAAGGGCATTGCGATGCTCAATGTCGATGACCCCGATGCGGCCGCGACTGAGCTCGAACGCTGCATCGAGATGGGGCTGGTCGGCTCTTTCATCCCGGTAGCACCCCGTCCGGACAAGCCCTACAGCAGCCCGTTATACGATCGCTTTTGGGCGACGGCGGAAGCGCACAAACACCCGCTATTGCTGCATATTGCGACCCCGCGTGACGGCGTTCCGGCCAATGAGTTCACCACCGACGTCACGCAAATGACCGGCGCCGGCCGCTCGACCACCGATTACTGGGTGCGCTATGCGCTCGGCTCGATGCTGTTCGCCGGCGTCTTCGACAAATTCCCGGGTCTCAAGGTCGGATCGGTCGAGCACGAGGCGGCGTGGATCCCGCATTGGCTGAAGCAGATGGATTTCACCTATCTCGAACGCCCGGTTTTCACCAAAGGCTGGCGCTCGAAGGACGGCTTGATGCCGAGCGATTACTGGAAGCGCAACATGTTCGTCGAGTTCATGGAAGACGATATCGGTGTCAAATTGCGCGACTATATCGGCGTCGAGACCATGCTGTGGGGCAGCGACTACCCGCACGCCGAGGCGACGTTCCCGCGCTCGCAGCAATTCCTGTCGCGGATGTTCGACGGCGTTCCCACCGACGAGGTGCGCAAGATCACATCCGAGAATGCGGCGAAGATGTTCGGTTTCGAGATGAACTGACTTGGCGCTGTCGGCTCGATTGGGCCGTGAACCGGGCCGCATCAAGCGCGAGCCAACCGGCTGCAAATCCCTCTCCCCGGTCCAGCGATCCGAGGGAGAGGGACTGTCAAGGGAAATCGTGAGCGAAATCCCAGCAGAGTTTGTCGCCGATTGCAAAGACTGGTCGACTTGGCGCCCGGCGAGATGAAATTCATTGCCGTCGATGGTGAGCGCAGGGTGCTCGCCAATGTCGACGGGGCGTTTTTTGTACTCAAGGATGTTTGCGGGCATCGCAACGCGCCGCTGTCGCGCGGCAAGCTTATTGGCCACCTGATCGAATGCCCGCTGCATTTTGCGCAATTCGACGTGCGCACCGGCAAACTCGTCGATGGTCCGATTTCCGCCGACGTCCGGGCCTACGAAGTGCGCGTCGAGAGCGGCACCGTCTACACACGCCGCTGAAGGGGGCGGAGCCCGCCTTCGCAATCAACATTGCGGCGGTTCCCGGTACGAACGAAGCGACTACCGGCGTCGGCGGCTGAAGACGATCGCGGTTGACGGCCCACGGCCGGTTACACCCCCGGGTACCAGTACTGTTCGATTTCGTCGTTGAACACCCGATCCGACCAATCCGGTGTCGTATTCGACGCGAAATTCGGGGCTTTTTCGAGCTTGGCGCGGTCGACATCGACGACATAGCCGGCGACGCGCGGCTCGTATTTCAGCGCCTTCCACGGCAGCGGCACCCAGTTCTCCCCGATCCCCAAGACGCGATCACATAGACGACTTGGCCGCTGTACTTGTCGATCATCAGATGATGGACGCGGCCGAGATGCTTGCCGCTCGGGTCAAAAACCGCTGTTCCCTCGACCTTGTCCGAGGCAATCAGCCGCTCGGTTTCCTCGGTCGCAACACCGCGCTCGCCGACATTCGTCGTATAGTTCATCGCGCTGTCTCCGGTTCGCTACGACATGAACCGAAAACAGCCGCATTGTCGGCCGGTTCCAGTCTCGCGGGTCGAGCCAATCCAGCGAAACGGCGAACCCGCCAGGCCCTTCCGATAATGGTTGCCACGGGCCGCGCCGCTCTGGTTGCGAGTGCCGGTGGAGCGGGGCCGAAGGCGCACTCAGCGGATCGGCGCCGATCCGCAGCGGTTGTCGAGCCGCCCGCCATCGGCAATCGCCATGACCACCACGATCTCGGGGGGCTGCGGTGCATCGGCGAGCGACACTGTGATCGTGTCGAAATGCTCGAACGACCATGAATCGTCCTTGTGCCCGAGCGGCACATCGAGCGTAGCGCCGGCCGCGGCGACTTTTACATTGGACGAGATGACCGCCTTGCCGCCGCCGACCGCCGCACGCATCGGGCGTCCCAACATCGGATGGACACAGGCGCTGCCATGCTCCATTTCGCCATCGACGCCGACCAGCGCTCCCTTGCCGTAGGAAACCGCCGGCCCATCGAGCAATTCAACCAGCTGCGGCATGATGCGCTCGCCGAGTTCGGCACCTGCTTCCCATAGCGGCCGCAGATCGCTGACACGCAGGCCGGCGAACGGATTGCGGATCACCGCGATACCAACCGCGCGCACGATCGGCCGCGGCGCCGGCGCACTGAGTTCGGAAAAGATCACTTCGCGCAAGGTCACGATTTTGCGGATTTCGGTCATGATCGGTCCTTTCACGCCGCACCCTGCGGGCGGTGGCGTCTGACGGCTTCCGGGTTGGTCGAGTCGGCGCCCATATAGATGCCGCGTTCCCATTTGCGCTTGAGCGGATCGACGACCTTCAGCGCCATCCGGCCGATGTGCTGGATTTCAATCTCGACGGTCTCGCCGTCCTGCAAGGCGCCGAGCCCCTCGTGATTGGTGCCGCAGGCGATCAGATCGCCGGTGTTCAAAGTCATGACCGTCGACGCGAACGCGATCAGCTCCGGTACGCGGTGCTCCATGTCGTCGGTGTTGTAATTGTGCCGCAACTGGCCGTCGTTCCAAAAACGGACAATCAGATCATTAGGCTCGGCGATCTCGTCCGCCGTCGTGATGCACGGGCCGATCGGTGCGAAGGTATCAAAAGATTTGCCGAGCCAGCTGCCTGCTTTCCAGGTGCGCCGACCCTCGCCGCGCGCTGACACATCGATCAGACACGTATAGCCGAACACCGCACTTTTCCAATTCGCTTGGCTAACTTTTTTCGCCGGGCCTTTGATCACGAGCGCCAATTCCGCCTCGTGCATAAAAATCCAAGGCTCGGTGAATTCCGGTAAAACGATCGTGTCGCCGGGCCCGACCACCGCTTCCGGATTCTTCAGAAACATGTTTAAGGGGCGCGGCTCGCGCTGCGCGTGTTCCCAATAATTTGCGATGCAGCACAGGATCTTGCCAGGATGCGGCAAGGGCGCGCGCAGACGCACCCGGTCGAGCGGCATGGCCTCGCCTTCGGCCGCAAGCCGCTCCAGCCTCGGCCGCAACCGCTCGAACCCGTCAATCAGAGTTTGCATCGTCAATTGCGGGGTGTAGCCGCGCTCGACAATTCCGGCGAGGCTGACCACTCCGCGATCGGTCAGCAACCCCGGTGCCATCTCGCTCTGACCGCTCGTCTCGAACATCACCAGCTTCATCGTTTTTTCCTCCCCAATTTGAGTGCCAGCCTGAAGCTTTTCGGGCTGGACCGCCAACGACAACCAGGCTCTCACAAGCTCGGCGCCATGAACAATGGATCGAACGAGTTATCAAGTCAGTTCGGCATCGTGATATCGCGGGACCCGTCGTTGCGCTTCAAGGCGCTCAGCGGAATCGAATGGCAGCCCGCGAATTGTCGCGGTTGAAACCAGCGCGTTGCCGCTGCGAAATAAGCGCGAGGCGACAAAGGAAAGGACAAGCGATGGAAATTCGCCGGATGGGCTCGCAGATCGGCGTCGAGGTCACCGGGGTCGATGTCAAGGCGCTCGATGAGCGGAGCTTTGCTCCAATTTATCAGGCTTGGCTCGATTACAACGTGTTGGTGGTGCGTGACCAGGATCTGACGATCCCTGATTTTGTGCGCTACAGCCGTCGCTTTGGCCCGGTCGTCCCGCATCCGTCGAAATCGACGCGTAATCCCGATCATCCGGAGATCACGATGCTCGGCGTCAACAAGTTCGACGCCGACGGCAAGTTGCGCGCGGAAATCTATCGCCGTGGCGCCGAAGGCTGGCACACTGACGGCGCCTACAACCAAGCCCCGTTCAAAGCGACCCAGCTTTACGCGCTAGCGGTGCCGAGCCGCGGCGGGAACACGCTCTTTGCCAACGGCTATGCCGCCTATGATGCCCTGCCGCAGCGCTTGAAGGACCGGCTTGAAGGGGTAATCGGCGCCTTTTCTTACGGTGGAAGGCGGGGTAGATCGAGATTGCTCAATCCCGAGGACCAGGACTGGACCCCGGTCTATCATCCGATCATCCGCACCCATCCCGAGACCGGGCGCAAATCGCTTTATTTCGACCCCGGCAAGATCGTCGGCTTTGTCGGGATCGATGATCGCGAAGGCGACGAATTGATCGCCGAGTTAAAAGAACGAATGATCGTCCCCGAAGCCGAATACCACCATGTTTGGCGCAAGGGCGACATCGTGATCTGGGACAATCGCTGCTCGTATCACAGGGCCGCGGGCGATTATCCGCCCAAAGAGGACCGCATCCACTGGCGCGTATCGATCAACGATTACGGTGTCGAAGCGATGGCGGCGGAATAAAGCGATAGGTATCCAGTGATTTTGTTTGAGTTATCTGGATATGCACCCTGTTTATGGCGGCCCTCTCCCGACCGGCGCACATCGCGGTCCCGAACACCGGCGGGCTTCCGCGATGTTGTCCATCCGACCTGACTCAGGCGTGCATGCGCGAGAGATCAAGAAGAACACTCGCTTCCAGCTCCTTCGTGTCGAGGCGATGCTTCACGAGATCGCCGATGCTCACGATGCCCTTCAACTCATTGTCCTCGATAACCGGCAGGTGACGGATCCGCGCCATAGTCATTCTCGCAAGCATGGCTTCCACGCGGTCGGAGAGGCGACAACTGAAGAAGGGCGTCGTCATCAGTTGGCGGACCTGAAAGCCAAGTACGACGGCGCCGTCTCGGGCCACGGCGTTGATGAAGTCCCGCTCCGAGAATATGCCGACCGGTTTCATCCACAAATCCTCTACCACCAAGGCGCCGATGCGATGCTCAGCCAGCTTGCGGACCGCTAGTTCGATGCTGTCCGTGGGCCGTATCCTGACAACGGTATGCCCCTTGTTCCGTAAAACATCGGAAATGACCATGGCTGCCTCCGTAATCTGACGCGCTGCCCGGAAGCTGTCGGTACGGCGGCTGGTCGCGAGCAGCCGGCAGCGCCCCTGAGCGCGTGGGCGGTGAATCAGTTATTAAAATAGTGAGAGCCCATGTCGCAGATTAGATCCCTGATCTTGGTCTCTTTCGGAACTGGCGACTTGTTCGCGCCCCTGCTTCGGAAACTCGGAATTGATCGTAAGCGGCCCGTTCCATGATCTCGGGCGCGCGGAATTTGATCTGTTAGCCGCCGGTTGGTCCCCCGCTCCAAGTTCAGGGCATCCGACCATAGGGGGCCTCGAACACGCGAAGGCTCGGCGGGCGCTCGCGTCGTACCAGCGTCTTCCAGAGCAAATGACCAACCCGCTCGCGCTGCAAGCTCAACAACGCGAGCGGTATTGGCAGGTGCGGGAGCTTAGCCGAGTTTCTTGATATCCTCGCCGGCGAGAGCCGAGCGCGGATAATTGTGGGTACGAGCCGATCGCTCGTTGCTTGCGTTCAGCCGGTCGAGCACCATTGTCGTCCGCGCTGCCACCCGCATCAGGTCGGTCGCGGCTTGCCGCAGCCGCTCGCGCACTTCCAGCGAGCCTTCGGCAAGCGCCGCATCAAAGCTCGAGCGAAATAGAGAAATAGCAGTCTCGGCGCGCGTATGAAGATCGCTGTCCAGGCCCGGCGCCGCGGACACCCCGGGGCGATGGCTTGAGGCGCCACCGAGATCGAGTCTTTTGGCGCCAGGGGGCGTTGGCGTCGGAGGGACCGAATCGCCCACACGCCTGGCAGGGAATTGAGGGCTCTTGGCGGGCTCGGCCGGGCTAGGACGCAGTTGAGGCATGCGCAGCACACCGTTGCTCAATCTTTCCGGCGGGTTTACCGCGGTCGGCTCCGGAACTTTCGCATGCACCAGCGCGGGACCGATCGAGATATTCTCGGTTCTTGCGCTAGTGTTCGTAAGACTAGGCTGAGTGTCGCCGGCCGAACCGACCGATGCAGAACCAGCCAGCTGATCGTTGTCTTTGTCGCCGAATTGAGCTGCAGCGATTATGGGGTCCGGCGCATTCATGCGAACCAACCGCGTCTGCGTGGTCTCGGCCGTTTTTATCACCGGGGGTTGCTCTGGTAATTCCGTCGGCTTTTGACGATTGCGTTTAAGGATGTAGTGGATCGCGGGTGGCGTACAGCCATAGCTCCGCGCAATTTTACTGATCGACTCGCCGCCTTGGTAGCGCGCCGCAATGGCGTTCCATTCGCCCTGCGGAATCTTTGACATATATTCTCCTCGCCCCAGCGAGCTGGGCGCTCGTTATGTTCTTGAGAGCCGCTCATCGCTCCGGTTTAGTTACCGAGGCAAAGATTTGCCGCACGTATAAGTGAGCCGATAGCTGCTCTATCGCCGAAAAATAGGTACCAGGTTAACCATGTCAAGGTGATCTTTTAAAACAAAGGAAACCGCTTGCCCAACTAAGGGCGAAGGCTCTGAAATGGTTATCGCGTCTGGCAGTAATCTGATCACTTTAAAATAGAATGCAGCCTGATCAATGCTAGCAGCGGCATCGCCGCGCAGGCGGGTGGGCTCTCGCGGACCGGCACCCGATCCACCCAATCTGACGAAACCTATCGAGAGATGATCCGCTTTTGTCTTAAGCTGCCGGCTGCCAGTCACTTGTGTTTCAAGGAGCCGCCATGACCCATATCTATGCCGTGCAAATGGACATCCCGGCCGAACTCGAGGCCGAATTCAACCGCATCTATGATGAGGATCACGTGCCGACGATTCTCAAAGTGCCGGGCGTCCGATCCTGCCGCCGCTATCGCTTGGAAAATTCAACGGTTCCAACGATGCCGCGCTATCTCGCGATCTATGAATGCGACAATGCCGAGGTGATAAACAGCCCGGCCTGGACCGAAGCGTCCGATCTCGGCGAATGGAAACCCAAGATCCGGCCGCACACGACCAACCGCCAACACTCGATTTTTCGACAGATCGCCTGATCCGCTGTACTTGATAAGCCACAGCCCGTCAGAAGGCGCGGATGCCGGGCTTCTTTGTCGTCCAGCTCGATCCCGACACCGTAATTCTGGTTGGTCCGAAGAATGCCGTTCGCATATCCTCGAGCGCCTCGACTAAGAGCAGCTGCCGCCGATCCATCACCGTTCGGCCGGCAGCTTCTTTCTTTTACGGCGACGAACGGAGCTTTATGGACAGAGCCGCCTGAAGGGCGCCTCAAAAATGCCAAGCCGCGTAAAGGAGGCCGTGAACCTCGCCAGGCGTCCCAACGAAAAGCACAGCCTTCGTCTTGCTCAGGCGTAAGCGGAAGGAAAGGTATCGGATGACCCAAACTGATCCGTTCGAACAGGTTGAGCGAACGGCGGCGCGCGCGTAGTGTCAAACCGTTGACGAGCGGCGAGGGGGCGCGCGATGGCCCACGAGTTCATTCTGACCGAGCGGCACAACGCGGTAGCGGTGATCACGTTAAACCGGCCGGAGAAGCTGAATGCCTTGGGCTTTGGCCTAATGCGCGAACTCGACGAGGCTCTAACCACGTATGAGGCGGACGAGGCGATCAAGGCGGTGATTTTGACCGGAGCCGGGGAACGTGCCTTTTCTGCCGGCGCCGATATTCATGAGATGGCGGGTCTCTCAAGTGAGGAATTGGCTCAACGCCAAGCCTTTCGTGGCGACGCGACCTGGCATATCGCCACCTTTCCAAAGCCGCTGATTGGCGCGATCAATGGCCTCGCCTATGGCGGCGCCGCGTTGCTTTCTTCGACGCTCGATTTGCGCATCGGCTGCGAGCGCACCCAGTTTAGGTTTCTGGCGGCGAGCTATGGCCGGGTCAATTCGACCTGGTCATTGCCGTTGCTGGTGGGGCTGCCAAAAGCGAAAGAGCTTCTTTATACCGGCCGCGTCGTCGCCGCTGCGGAAGCTGAGCGCATTGGCTTGCTAAACCAGATTGTAGAGGCCAGCCGGCTACTCGAAACCGCAATAGAGATCGGCCAGATTATCGCCAAAAACGATGCCCGCATGGTCCAGGGCATCAAGCGTCTGCTGCACGAAGAGATCGGCATGGGCTGGCGCGACCGCTACGCCACTGAGGAAGACGCCCGCGCCACTTGGCTTGCCGCAGGTCATCCGCGCGAGGGATTTCGCGAGTTTCTGAGCCGCCGGCCGAGCAGCTCGTAAGGCGACCCCAGGAGCCTTGACGGCTCGCGCGACATGTTGGCTCGCAGCAGCCTGTTAATGTCGACTTCAATAAAAATCACTTATTCACTTGTCGGCTAACCTCCTGTAATAGGACCGGACCAGAGAGGCGACGTTGCGAAACTTCCTCGACACTTTTGAAGATGTCGTCTGCGGCAGGGTGCGCGCCTTTGGCTGACGAGAACATAAAAAGGGTCGACGAACACGGCCCGCGCTCGCTTATAAGTTTGGCAATTGGAGTCAGGCGCTGATGCAATCAGGAGAGTTGGTCGCGGCGGCCGCCCTAAGTGGGACCGCAACAACCCTTCTTGACCGGACGACTGCCCTGAAGGGGGTCGAGCTTACCGTCGTCGTTCCGACATTTAATGAGCGCGACAATGTCGAAGTCTTGCTGTCGCGTCTTGATGCCGCGCTTTGTGGGATCGCGTGGGAAGTCGTTTATGTCGACGACGATTCACCCGATGGTACCGCCGCCAAAATTCGCGCGCTTGCCCAGAATAATTCTCGCGTCCGCTGTTTGCAGCGTATCGGCCGGCGTGGACTGTCGACCGCGGTGATCGAGGGGATGCTTGCCAGCTGCGCCCCTTACCTCGCGGTTATCGACGCAGATCTGCAACATGATGAGACATTGTTGCCACGCATGCTGGCGATGATCAAAGCAGACGATCTCGACGTTGTCGTCGGCAGCCGCCATACCGCGGAGGGCGGCATCGGTGATTGGGACCGCCGCCGCGCGACAATCAGTAACGTCGCCGCACGACTTGCACGCCTGATTGTCCCCGCTGACCTCACCGACCCGATGAGCGGGTTTTTCATAATGACCCGACCGGCCTTCGAGCGCGCGGTCAGGTGCCTTTCGGGCCAGGGGTTTAAGATCCTTCTCGATCTTTTTGCCTCGACTCCGGTCGCCTTTCGCTTCAAGGAGGTTCCTTACGTCTTTGGGCAGCGTCAGCACGGCGAAAGCAAGCTCGACAGCTTCGTCATCTGGGAATATCTGATGCTGCTGATCGATAAGTTGGTCGGCCGCTACGTTCCGGCACGTTTTGTTTCCTTCGCGGCAATCGGCGGCCTCGGCGTCGTCGTTCATTTTACGACCCTCTATTTCGGCTTGAAGCTGGTTGCGTTCCCGGCAGCGCAGGCAATCGCCACTTTTACAGCAATGACCAGCAATTTCGCGCTCAATAACATGCTGACCTATCGGGACCGGCGTCTCACCGGCCGGCGCTTTGTCACCGGCCTTCTTTCATTTTATGCCGTCTGTAGTCTCGGCGCGGTCGCCAATGTTGGCATCGCCTCGGCGGCGTTCGCCGACCATTATACCTGGTGGGCGTCGGGGCTCGCGGGCGCTGCGGTTGGCGTCGTGTGGAACTACGCCGTATCATCCGTGCTGACTTGGCGCCGCAATTGATACTCGCCCGGCCGAGGTCATTCGCCGAGCGCACCGCGACATCGCCGCGCGATCGTCTTGATCGCGCGCTGGTTGCGATCGTCTTTATTGCGGCCAATGCAGCATTGCTGGCCACCGCTCCGCGTGCTGGGGATTTCTGGTGGAGCGACGCCCCACGGCATGCTCTGAACGGCGTCTTTGTCAAAGACTTCGTCACCGCCGCACCGTGGCACGATCCGAAGACTTGGGCGATCAACTATTACCTGCAGTATCCGGCTCTAACGATATTATTTTACCCACCGCTGTTTTACTGCTTCGAGGCGATCGCGTTTGCCATCTTCGGCGTCAGCCAGCTAGCGGCGCAAGCAGCGGTAAGTCTTTTTACGGTGGTGCTTGGAGCGGCAACATACGGTCTCATGCGCTTGTATTTCCCCAGATGGTCGGCTCTCGGCGCGAGCTTGCTCGTGATTGGCGGGCCAGAGATCGCGTTCTGGGGACGCCAGGTGATGTTGGATGTGCCGGCTTATGCTGCCGTCGTCGCCGGTATCTATTGCTATGTGCGTTATCTACGCTCCGAACGGCCGCTCTACCTGTACCTCACGCTGTTGACAATTCTCGCGGCAATTTACATAAAATTGACGGCAGCATTTATCGTGCCTGTATTGGCAATTCATCTGGTTTCGACTGTAGGAAGACGGGTTTTCCGTGACCGCCACATTTTGCTTGCTGTGATCGTCGGTCTCGTCGGGCTCATTCCGGTGATCGTGATGACGATCAAGTTCGGCGGGGTAAATGTCCAATCCGTCGCCGGACGATCAACCGACCTGCCGCGCGCCAGCATCGCTGCATGGCTGTTTTATGCCAAAGCCATCCCGGCATATCTCGGCTATGTCGGGACCGCGCTGGCGGTCTGCGGCCTCGTCCTCGTGCTCAGCGGGCGAACCGCGCCGCTCGAAGCCCGGGTTGCTTGGCTGCTATTGGGTTGGCTCGCCTTTGGCTATCTGTTCTTCTCAACCATCGAGGTGCGTGAACCGCGGCACGGGATGATGATCGCGTTCCCGCTCGCGGTTTGTGCCGTTCTGGTACTTGATCGAGCACTCCCGCAATGGGCTGCCCAAGCGGCAATCGCGAGCCTCGGCATCGGCACTTTGCTTTACAGCTTGGTGTTCTACCCGCCACCGCGGATTGAGGGTTATGCACAGGTGGCGGATTTCGTTGCCGCCCAGGCACCGAAAAATGGGGTGATCCTGTTTTCAGGCTACCGCGACGGAAATTTCGTGTTCGATTTACGAACCCATGAGGGACGGCGCGATTTATCAACGATACGGGCGGACAAGCTGTTGTTGCGGGTCGCGGTCGAGCGCGTGCGCGGCGTCGGCGAAGCGAAGCTCGACCAAAAGCAGATCGCCCAGGCTTTGCGCGACTATGGCGTTGATCTGGTGGTTGCCCAGCCCGATTTCTGGACGGATTTGCGCGAGATGTCGCGGCTTTATGCGATCCTGCATACGCCGGATTTCGTCCGGGTAGCACGTTTCCCGATCACCGGAACGACCGCGCATACCGATCACGAGATCGAGATTTACCGACCGACCTATAAGGTAGAACCGCCGCGCCGCGCGCTGCACCTCGACATGCCGATCATCGGCCAGAGCTTCAAGGGTGAAGCGGGGGTGCAGTGATCCGCGGAGCCCGGATGTCTGTGGTGGGCAAAACGCCCTCCACGCGGCGCCGCGGGTCAGTCCATACGGTCAGCCGACAGGGGCCCACAGCACATCTTCAATGTCGTCTGCTCCGGTGCACAGCATAACCAGGCGATCGAAGCCGAGCGCGATGCCGGCCGAGGGCGGCAGGCCGGCTTCGAGTGCCGCGAGGAAATCCTCGTCGATCGGGTAAATTTCACCATAGAGCGCCTGTTTCTTCGCCTGGTCGGCGACAAAGCGAACGCGCTGCTCGGCGGGGTCGGTCAGCTCGCCAAAGGCGTTGGCGAGTTCGAGCCCGCAGACATAGAGTTCGAAGCGCTCGGCAAGGCGCGGGTCGGCCGGGTTGCGCCGCGACAGGGCGGCCAGCGAAACCGGAAAGTCATACAACACGGTCGGTACGCCGATGCCTAGTAAAGGCTCGATCCGATCGAGAAAGATGCGGAAATAGAGCGTTTCCCAATCATCTCCGGGATGTGGCTCGATCCCGATCCGGCGCGCTTCGGCGATCAGCAACGCAACATCCGGGGCGAGCGGGTCGGGGGCTGTCGCCAGAATATCGATGCCACAATGGAGGTGGAAGGCTTCGCTCACGCTGATCTCATGCCACGGCTGCCGGGCATCGGCCTTGCGGTCCTGCCAAATGAGGAATTCCGTGTTGGCAGCGGCTTGGCAGGCGCGCAACAATCCGACGCAATCCGGGATCAGATCGCGCCACGACGCGCCCGTCCGGTACCATTCGAGCATCGAAAATTCGGGGTGGTGGGTGGCGCTGCGCTCGCCATCGCGAAACACATGGGCGAGCTGCCAGATGCGCGGCAGCCCGGCCGCTAACAGCTTTTTCATCGCGAATTCGGGCGAGGTGTGCAGATAGCGCCGCCAGGTACGGCCGTCACGCGGATCGTGAAGATCGGTGGCGAAGGCTTTGAGATGCGGTTCCAGACCGGGGCTAACCTGGAGCGCCGGGGTGTCGACCTCGGCGAAGGCCCGTGCAGCAAAAAACGCGCGCATCGCGGCCTGCATCCGAGCGCGCGTCTCCAGCCGCTCACGACGTCGTGCAAAGCGCTCGGGCCGCCACCATTGTTCCATCGGCTTGGCGCTCCGTCTTGTCGTAAGGCCAGCCCGTGCTAATGTCTGGGTAGCATACGCGCCGCGCGCCCTACCAGGATTCCCAGGTCATGAAGATCAACGCCATCGACATCAAGCCCGGCAACGTCCTAGAGCATCAGGGGAAGCTCTGGATCGTGCTGAAGCGGGATTTCGTCCAACCTGGAAAGGGCGGCGCGTTCGCGCAGGTCGAGATGCGGGATCTGCGTAGCGGCATCAAGCTCAACGATCGGTTTCGTACCCAGGAAACCGTCGAGCGGGTCCGCCTCGACGAAAAGGAGATGCAGTTCCTCTACACCGAGGGTGGTCAGGCCACCTTCATGGACAACGACACCTTCGAACAGGTGTCGGTCCCGACCGAGATGATCGGCGAGTCCGCCGATTTTTTGCGCGATGGCATGATTTGCAAAGTCATGTTGTATGAGGGGACGCCGCTTTCGGTCGAATTGCCGCCCTCGGTGGTGATGCAGGTGGTGGAGGCTGACCCGGTGGTGCGCGGGCAAACGGCATCTTCCTCCTACAAGCCCGGGAAGCTCGAAAATGGCCGTCGCGTCATGATCCCACCCTATATCGAGGCTGGCACCCGCATCGTCGTCAGCACCGCCGATGGCAGCTACATGGAGCGGGCGAAGGACTGAACGGCACATCGGGGTGAGGCTGCGGCAATGGCTTTGCGCTCCCCAATCCTGAACGTCATGGCGAATGCCGCATTGAAGGCGGCGCGCGGATTGCTGCGCGATTTTGGCGAAGTCGAGCAGTTGCAGGTTTCGGTCAAGGGACCGGGCGAATTTGTCTCGACCGCGGATCTTAAGGCCGAACGCACGCTCAAGGCCGAGTTGACCCGCGCTCGTCCGGGCTATGGCCTGTTGTTTGAAGAAGGCGGAGCCGAGGCGGGGACCGACCCGCGTCATCGCTGGATTGTCGACCCGCTCGACGGCACGACCAATTTTCTCCATGGCATCCCACATTTTGCGATCTCGATCGCGCTCGAACGCGACGGCGAAATCGTCGCCGGGCTGGTCTACGAGCCGGTGCGTGACGAGATGTATTCGGCCGAAAAAGGTCTCGGCGCTTTTGTCAATGACCGCCGATTGCGCGTTTCCGCGCGCCGGCAGCTTGGTGAAGCGGTGATCGGCACCGGCATGCCGTTCGGCACGCGCGGCGATCAGCCGAGTTATCTGTCGACTATTATCAGCAGTCATGACGGCAACCAGCGGAGTGCGCCGGATGGGCGCGGCGGCGCTCGATCTCGCCTATGTCGCGGCGGGACGATTTGATGGGTTCTGGGAATTCGGACTGTCTGCCGTGGGATATCGCCGCTGGCTTGTTGTTGGTGCGAGAAGCGGGCGGCTATGTCAGCGATCTGTCGGGCGGGCACACGATGCTGACCAGCGGCGATGTGCTCGCCGCCAACGATCACTTGCATCTGCCGTTAGCTGCGCTGATCCGCGAGGCGCTGCGCACCGGGCGAAGTCCGTCGCCGGCGGCACCCTCACAAGCAAGAACAGAGCAGCGGCGAACAACCGCTCGGTAAGACGTCGTACAAAATATTTGGTAAGCTAGATTGCAGGCTCGACAAACCCCGCAGACCGGCGCCTGATGGCAGGTGCTCGGGGTGTTTAGGCTCGGGGGTGCGGTGAGACACGCGTATCGAGCTCGGCCGGAGCGTACTGGGCCGGGCCCTGTATTCCAAGCCGAGGACGGTGCAGCACGCGAGCGGGTTCCGGTTCAGCGCACCCTGCGGACCGTCCCGATGAATCGCCCGCGGCGGTTTCTGATTCGCATGGCGTTGTTTCTCGTGCTGGTCGCAGCCCTCGCGGCGGTACTGGGCAAATCGCTTGCGACGGCCTTTATGGGAAATCCTGGCGTTAATGGGGTCATTCTCGGCATTCTCGTCGCCGGCATCGCCTACATCTTTCGCCAAGTTCTGATGCTCGCGCCGGAGATCGAGTGGATCGAGGGTTTTCGCCAGCTGCAAGGCGGCGGTGAGGAGCCCATTTCCGGTCGGCGCGGCGAACCGAGGCTGTTGGCGCCGATGGCGCGGATGTTGGGCGCGCGTCATCGGGGACATGTCAGTCTCTCGGCCAGCTCGTTGCAGACCTTGCTCGATGGTATCGGTTCGCGCCTCAGCGAAACGCGCGAGACCTCCCGATACCTGATCGGGGTGCTGATCTTCCTCGGCTTGCTCGGTACGTTTTACGGGCTGCTTGAGACGCTGCGCTCGGTGGGCGGGGTGATTGGCGGGTTGAGCATCGGCGGTGGCGATCTCGCCCGCGCCTTCGCCAATCTGAAAGCCGGCCTCGAATCACCGCTCGCGGGAATGGAAACCGCGTTCAGCGCGTCGCTGTTCGGGCTCGCCGGCAGCCTCGTGCTCGGCTTTCTCGATCTGCAGGCAGGGCAGGCGCAAAATCGCTTCTACAACGATCTCGAAGAGTGGCTGTCGAGCTTCACGCGGCTCTCGGGCGGCTCTCTCGGGGATGCCGGTGACGCTCCGATCCCGGTGTATATCCAGGCATTGCTCGAGCAGACCGCCGACAACCTTGAAAATCTGCAGCGGATCCTGTCACGGGGTGAAGAGGCTCGCATCAGCGCCAATGCGACTTCGGCCAATTTGTCCGACCGCCTCGGAATCCTTGGTGAGCAGATGAAGGCGGGCCAGATGCTGATGTTGCGACTGGCTGAAAACCAGCTCGAGCTGAAACCGGTCCTGGCGCGCCTCGGCGATATTGTCGAGGATGCGAGTGGGCACGACGACACGCTGCGCAATCATCTTCGCAATATCGAGGCTTATGTCGCGCGGCTGATCGAGGACACGGCCCAAGGCCGTGCCCAAAGCGTGCAGGAATTGCGCGGAGAGATCCGTATTCTGGCCCGAACCATCGCCGCGCTGGCCGAAGAAGGCCGGCGCTGAACCCAATCCTCCGCTAACCCTATGGCTATTGCTCCGCGAAATTACCGCCGACCGAGCATCGATATCTGGCCCGGCTTTGTCGATGCACTGTCGCAATTGTTGATGGTGATCATCTTCATCTTGCTGGTGTTTACAGCAGGTCAGTTCTATTTATCGGCAGCACTGTCCGGACGCGAAGAAGCGCTGCACAAATTGCAGCAGCAGGTCGATGCGCTCGCCAGTTTGTTGTCGCTCGAGCGCGGTTCGAATGCCGATCTCAAAAGCCAGTCGGCCCGCTTGCAGGCACAATTGAAAAGCGTGCAGGTTGAACGCGATAAGCTCAGCGCGCAGGTTGCCGACCTCATTCCAAAGGCCAATGAGGCGGCAAAACTGCGGGAAAAATCCGACGAACTCGTCGCCAGCCTCGGCGCCGAACAGCAGCAGACGGCGATCACGCAACAAGCGCTTGCGGCCGAGAAATCGATCAGCGCCGATGCCCTCGCAAAGGTCGATCTATTGAACCAGCAGATAGCCGCGTTGCGCCAGCAGCTCTCGGCAATCGCCGCAGCACTCGACATCTCCGCAGCAAAGGTCAAGTCACAGCAAACGCAGATTGCCGATCTCGGGAAAAAGCTCAATATCGCGCTCGCCAACAAGGTCGAGGAGCTTGCGCGATATCGATCGGAGTTTTTTGGGCGGCTGCAGGCGATCCTGGGCAACCGGCCCGATATACGCATCGTCGGCGACCGGTTTGTGTTTCAATCAGAAGTTCTGTTCGCTCCGGGCAGCGCCGATCTGACCGATGCGGCAAAAAAAGAGCTTGATCCGGTGATCGATGCTTTAAAACAGATCGCCGCCAAGATTCCCCACGACATCAATTGGGTGCTGCAGGTCAACGGCCATACCGATCACAATCCAATCAAGACGCCGCAGTTTCCCTCGAACTGGGAGTTGTCCACCGCCCGCGCGCTGTCGGTTGTACGCTATGCAACAAGCAAGGGAATTCCCGCAAACCGGCTTGTGGCAGCGGGTTTTGCCGATACCCAGCCGATCGACCCCGCTTCGACCCCTGAGGCTTACCAGCGTAATCGTCGAATTGAGCTGAAACTGACCGAGCACTGACCAGCCGCGGTCGCGCAATTCCGCTGATCGGTTCAGCATATCGCGAACACAGACATGGCCTGAGCCGCGGGGACCTCGATGAGAAATCTGGCGATCGGTGTTGTACTGATGCTCGGCATCGCCATTCCGCATCTTGCCTGGGCCGATCCAGCCGGCGGACAATCTCCTTGGATCCGGTCTGGTACCACCGCCCAGCATAGCTTACAGAAGCTATTCGGCAGCCTCGGCCTCGGCTTGACCGCCAAGGCTTACGCAGCGGAATGCGAGGGCGAAGGCGAAATCTGCAAGACGAATGCCGATTGCTGCTCTGGCCTCGAATGCAGCGGCGATCCGCAACCCACCTGCCGGATATCGGAGTGATCTCCGATTACCAGACCGCGCCGCTCTCAATTCCGCGCTGCGGGTCAATCGAGTGCGATTTTTGCGCCGATGGCTCCGTTCAGCAGGCGCCGTAGGTGAAACCCGACCAGATGATCTTCGCTATGCAGGCCGAGCAGCGCCGCGAAGGCCGGCACAGCCAACGGATCTTCGGCTTCGAGCTTGGCGAAGGCGTCTAGGTAGGCCCGCGTCGCAGTGCTGTCATAGATCTCAATCGGCAACGGCTCGAATGCCCGCAACGGCTCTTTGCGTCCGCGCAGCAGGAGATCGCCGATCGGACGCCCCTTGAACCCGGCGACCCGGGTAGCGACACTTTCGCCGACGCAGATGCGCGTGCCGAGCTGCTTGTTCGCCGTTTCGAGGCGAGCAGCGGTATTTACAGTATCGCCGTAAGCATTGTAATCAAAAAACTTGTCGCCGCCAAAATTGCCGACGATCGCTGGCCCTGCTTCGAGACCGAGCCGCGTTGCCCCGAGAACGACCCCGCGGTCGCGCCAGCGCCAGCGACACGCCTGTGCATATTGGTCGAGTTCGAGCGCGCAAGCGACGGCGCGTGCCGCGTGATCCGGCTGATCAGCGGGCGCGCCAAACAGCACGTGCAGCGCGTCGCCGACAATCTTCATGACCGTCCCGCCATGGCGAAAGGCGATACCGGTCATGCCGCCGAGATATTCGTTCAACAGCGGTGCGACGATTTCAAGATCGAGGGTTTCGACCATCGAGGTGAAATCGGCAATGTCGGAAAACAACGACGTGATCTCACGTCGCTGGCCGCCAAGATCGACCGCATCGGGATCGCTCGCCAGCCGCTCGGCCAGGTTTGGCGAGAAATAGCGCGACAACAACGCGTGCGCGCGCTCCGCCTCCGCCAACCGGCGCCGCGCCTCGCGCAGCCGCTCGATATGGGCCAAGGTTTTTCGGATCGTGGTTTCGAGATCGCCGAAATCGATCGGTTTGGTGATGAAATCGAACGCGCCCCGGTTCATCGCGGTGCGGATATTGGCCATATCGCCATAAGCCGAGACGATGACGGTCGAGAGCGGATCGGCCGTTTCCTGGAGCTTTTGCAGCAATGTCAGCCCGTCCATGCGCGGCATGTTGATGTCGCTGAGCACCATATCGACATCTTGGCCCCCGGCGATCATGTCGAGCGCCTCGACCCCGTCATGTGCAAAGCAAAAGCCGAATTCGCCGCCGCGGATCTGCCGACGGAAGCGTTGCTGGACCAGTGCTTCGAGATCGGGCTCGTCGTCGACCACGAGTATCGTCGCGGTCATCGCTCCTCCCCGTTATCGGCATCGACGGTTATGTTTGCCCGTGGCAAGGTCACGATGAATTCGGTGTAGGCGCCGGGTTCGCTCTCGACCTTGATGCTGCCGTCGTGTTGCTTGACGATGATATCATGGCTTAGCGACAGGCCGAGTCCGGTCCCTTCGCCGGCCGGCTTTGTCGTAAAGAACGGATCGAAGATCTTTGCCCGCAACTTTTCCGGGATGCCGGTGCCGTTGTCTCGCACCCGAATTTCGACGCGATCGCCGGCAGCGCGGGTAGTCGACCGACAAAGTAGGCACGTAATCGGGGGCGCGTTCTGTGCGCAGGCGTTCACGCACGGCATAAATCCCGTTCGAGAACAGGTTCAATAGCACCCGCGTCAATTCCTGCGGATAGAGATCGAGCTCGCCAACCGCAGGATCGAAATCGCGGCGCAAGACAATGTTGAAATCAGGATGCTCGGCGCGTGCTCCATGGAAGGCCAGATTCAATGCTTCTCCGACCAATGCGTTCAAATCGGCGGGCCGATGCTCTCCTCCTTCGGCGCGCGAATGCATCAGCATGTTCTTGACGATACTGTCGGCGCGTTTTCCGTGCTCTACAATTTTGGCAAGGTTGCTGCTGAGTATACGGATCAAGTCTTCAATCTCGGCCTGGGTCTCGGCAGAGATCGTGCCGCTATCCGCAGCCAAGGCGCCGTTCAGCTCGTCGATCAATTCGCCCGATAATTCGGCAAAATTATTGACGAAATTGAGCGGGTTTTTGATTTCGTGGGCGATGCCCGCGGTCAATTGACCAAGGGCCGCAAGCTTCTGGGTTTCGACTAAGCCGGTCCTGCGCCCGGCGCAGATCGGCGAGCGCGCTTTCGGCTGCGAGCCGCGCCTCGCGCGCGGTCTGCTCGCTTGCTCGCAACGCCGCGGTGCGCGCCTCGACCTTGGCTTCCAGAGTCTCGTAGGCCCCTTGCACTTTGGCCGCCATCTGGTTGAAGCGGTCGGCGAGGATTTCGATTTCGTCACCGGTACGGATCTCGATCGGCTCACTGCGCCCGCCCGAGCCGAGCCGGTCGGCGCCGTCTTGCAGCCTGCGGATCGGCACCACCATGCGCCGCGCGAGAAGCGTGCCCAAACCCGCCGCGAGCAGCAGACCGAGTGCCAGCAGAGCCATGGTACGATAAAGCGATGCGTAGACCGGCGCCAATGCGTCGTCGAGCGGGCGCTCGACAAACACAATCCAATCGAGCTTTGGCACCGGGGCATGGACGGTCAACACCTCAGCGCCGCCAAGCCCATTGGCAATATGTGAATGATCAGAGGATGCGCCGCTGTGCAGGGCTGCCAATGCTGCCGCGACCTGCGGCTTATGCGACCAGTCGGTGTTGCGCAGCACGAGGCTGAGATCGGGGTCGGCGATCAGCCGGCCTCGGCGGTCGACGACATACGCATAGCCGTTGTGTCCGACCTGCATCGCGTTGACCAGATCCCAGATGAATTTGAGATTGACCTCAGCCACGGTCACGCCGGCATGATGCCCATCATGCGCGACCGCAATCGTCATGTAGGGCTCGGACTGATTGCGAAAGTAAACCGGGCTGAACCAGACGCCCTTGGCCTCGGCTTCGGCAAAGCGCGGATCGGTGGAAAAGTCGATGCCGCTCGCGATCGAATCCGGGGCGGTGCGCGAAAGCCGCAATTGCTCCTTTCCCGACCCGTCGATCTCGGCGACCTCGGAGATCGCCGGCACCTCGCGCAGCAAGCGGATCAGATCATAACGCCGCTGTTCGATCGGCAGCGCGTCCCATTGCCGTGGCGTCGTCCAACCGAGCTGCATTTCAATGTCGGAGATAAACTCAGTGATCCTCGCGGCAGCGTCCCGTGCTTTTTCCTGCTGCATCTGCACGGCGACGTTTTCAGCCTGGTCGTAGCCGAGCCACATATCGAGCCCGCCGCTGACCGCCAGCACTAGGCTGACGAGCCCAACAAAGGCGAGCGCCAGTTTTGCCGCCAGCCCGAGCCGCAGGCGGCGGCGCGGGGCTTGCGCGGCTGAACTCGCTACCGCCAATGCAGCATTGTTGTGGGCGAGCACGAAGGGGCGGCTCCCGTCATTCGATCACTTCGTCGGCGCGCGCCAGTAACGAGGGCGGGAATGTCAGACCAATCGCTTTGGCGGTGTCGAGATTGATCGCCAGCACGAACCAACTCGGCGTTTCGAGCGGAAGCTGGGCTGGATCTGCTCCGTGGAGGATGTGCCAAGCGAGCTCAGCGGCGCGATCAAACATCTCGGTGACATCGGGACCATACGACATCAGGCCGCCATCGCGCACCAGGGAGTCATATTCGTACACTGCCGGAAGTTTGTGTTCGGCGGCGAAGTCGATCACCCGCTTGCGGTTCAACATTGTCAGCACGTCGGTGACCATCAAGATCGCATCGGGTGGCTTTTTGACCATTGCTGTAAACGCATCATCGAAATCGTTGGGAGCCCGCACGCCGAGCGATTGAACGTCCAGCCCAAGACGCTTGGCCTCGATCTCCGCCGCCTTGTACCGCAAGGACATGCCGAGATCATCGGCATTCCACAGCATCGCCACCCGATGCACGCTCGGCACCGCCGTTTTCAACAGAGACAGACGCTTGGCCGACAGCTCGGCAGCGATCTCGGATAGGCCGGTGACATGCCCGCCGGGATCGGCAAAGCTTTTGACGAGCCCATCTTCAACCGGGTCGCCGGCCCTGACAACGACGACCGGCAAAGTCGAATGATCCTTGGCGGCAACCGCTGCCGGGAAGCCCTGGGTGACAATAAGCGCGACCTTGCTCGCGACCAGCTCGTGGACGAGCTGCGGCAGGCGGTCGAGATTGCCGTACGCCGCGCGCCGTTCAAAGACAAGGTTCTGCCCCAGAACGAGCCCGTGCCGGGCAAAACCGCGAATGAGACCGGCACCGAACGGGCTCTGATCGGTCGGATCGGCACCCGTCGCAAGCAGGCCAATGCGATGAACCTCGGATTGCGTTTGATCGCCGGCCTGCGCGGCGCCGATCGCAAACGATAGCATCAGAACGGACAAGAAACCCGACCACTTCATTAAACCACCTCAACCATGGCGGGCCGCGACCATACCCCTCGCCGCGGTCTCGACCAAGCCGGCGCTGGACAAGACACCGTGATGGAAGCAACGAGATTTTCGCGATAAGCCTGCTGCGATAACGGATCGGACCGATGACCTGCGAACGAGCCTACATCCTGGCGATCGATCAGGGGACGACCAGCACCCGCGCGATCCTGTTCGATGCGGCGGGACAAATGCGATCAGCAGCGCAGATCGAACTCACGCAGCATTACCCGCAGCCCGGCTGGGTTGAGCACGATCCCGAAGAAATCTGGCGCAGCGTCATCGATGTGTGCCGTGAGGCGGCAGCAGCTGCCGACGGGCCGATTGCCGCAATCGGCATCGCCAACCAGCGCGAGACGACGGTACTGTGGGAGCGCGACACGGGGCGGCCGGTGCACAACGCCATCGTCTGGCAGGACCGGCGCACCACCGAGCTGTGCGCCCGCTGGCAACGCGAAGGCCTCGGCGAGAGCGTCGAACGGCGGACCGGGCTTGTTATCGACCCCTATTTTTCGGCTTCGAAGATAAGTTGGCTGCTCGACCAAATTCCGGGTCTGCGGGCCCGTGCCGAGCGCGGCGAGATTGCCTTTGGCACGATTGACAGCTTTTTGTTGTGGCGGCTGACATCAGGCAAATGCCACGCCACCGACGTCACCAATGCGGCGCGAACGATGCTGTTCGACATAGCCCGGCTCGATTGGGAGGCCGAATTGCTCAAAGCCTTCGCGATTCCTCGCGCTCTGTTGCCCGAGGTGCGCGATACCGGCGCCGAGTTCGGCATCGCAGCGCCCGAACTCATCGGCATGGCAATTCCGGTCACCACCCTCGCGGGTGATCAGCAAGCGGCGCTGATCGGCCAGGGCTGCATCCGCCCCGGCATGATCAAATCGACCTATGGGACCGGCGCCTTTGTGCTGTTGAATATTGGCACCGCACCGGTGGCCTCGCGGCATCGGCTGTTGACAACGATCGGCTATCGAATTCGCGGCCGCATCGCTTATGCCCTCGAAGGCAGCATCTTCGTCGCCGGCGCGGCGGTGCAGTGGTTGCGTGACCGGCTCGGCATCATCACTGCGGCGGCACAATCGAACAGGCTCGCCGAACGCGCCGATCCGCGCCAGCGCCTCTACTTGGTGCCCGGCTTTGCCGGGCTCGGCGCGCCGCATTGGTCGCCACGGGCGCGCGGTGCATTGATCGGGCTGACAGCCGAGTGCGGGCCGGCCGAGATTGCCCGCGCCGCCCTCGAAGCGGTCGGCTATCAAACCCGCGATCTCGTCGCAGCGATGGCGGCGGATGCCGGGATCGAGATCGCGACCTTGCGAGTCGACGGCGGGATGACGGTCAGCGATTGGACGATGCAGTTCCTGGCCGACATCCTGCCGGCAACGGTCGAGCGGCCGGCTGTCATCGAGACCACCGCTTGGGGTGCCGCCTACGCCGCGGGGCTGATGCGCGGTGTCTATCCCGATCCCGAAACCGCGGCCGAAAACTGGCAACCGGAGCGGCGGTATATGCCGCAAATGCCCGCTGACGAGCGCGAGGAGCGCTATGCCGGCTGGCGCCGCGCGATCGCCGGCGTGCTCGCCGCAGCGCCGCCTCCCCCTTGTGGAGATCACAATGCCCAATCCTGAAACCTGGCCCGACCTCCCTTTCGCGGAGTGGTGCGACACCCGTGCGACGCTGCATATGTGGATGCAGATCGTCGGCAAGATCCGCCTCGCGCAGGCACCGCCGATCAATCACTGGTGGCAGGTCCCGCTCTATGTGACGAGCCACGGGCTGACCACCTCTCCGATCCCTTACGGCGCGCGCGTGTTCGAGATCGGCTTCGATTTCATCGATCACCGGCTGACGATCGAGACCAACGATGGTGGCGCCGCGGCATTTGCTTTGCGGCCGCAATCGGTAGCGGATTTTTACGGTGAGGTGATGCGACGATTGCATGCGCTCGGGTTCGACATCTCCATCTGGACTACGCCGGTCGAAATCCCCGATCCGATCCCGTTCGAACAGGACCAGACCCATGCCGCCTATGACCCCGATTACGCCAATCGCTTTTGGCGGATACTGCTGCAAGCCGATCGCGTCTTGACCGCTTTTCGTGCCGGATTTCTCGGCAAGGCGAGCCCGGTGCACTTCTTTTGGGGCAGCTTCGATCTGGCGGTGACACGGTTTTCTGGCCGGCGCGCGCCGCCGCATCCAGGCGCCCCCAATATCGCCGATCGGGTAACCCGCGAGGCCTATTCGCACGAGGTGAGCAGCTGCGGCTTTTGGCCGGGCGGCGCCGGGATGGAACAGCCGATTTTTTATTCCTATGCGTATCCGCAGCCTTCGGGCTTTGCCGAAGCGCCGGTCCGGCCGGAGGCTGCCTTTTACAATCGTGATTTCGGCGAATTCATCCTGAGCTACGACGCCGTTCGCCACGCCGCGTCGCCCGATGAGGCATTGCTCGATTTCCTGCAAAGCACGTACGAAGCAGCCGCCACCCTCGCGCATTGGGACCGTGCCGCACTCGAGCGCCCGGCGGCCCCGTGAACCTGTTCGCGCCGCTCCCCGACGCGAGCAAGGCCGAAGTTGTCGAGACATTGCTCGCCCACCCAGGCATTCGCATCGAGCGCATCATCTCGCTCGGCCAAGCAAGCCCGCCCGGCTTCTGGTACGATCAGGAGGAAGGCGAATGGGTGCTGCTGCTTTCGGGGGCGGCGCGCCTCCGGTTTGCCGATGAAAGCGAGGCTCGACAGCTCGCTCCCGGCGATTGCGTCAACATCGCCCCACATCGCCGCCATCGTGTCGATTGGACCAACCCAACAGCACCCACAATCTGGCTGGTGGTATTCTATCGCAGCGAATAGGTCACCCTTCGCCGATCGCTCCGTTCTCTTGGCCGCTCTGAAAAAATGCCGGATTGTGAAAAAATCCCTTGAAATGTCATTCCGGGCACGACAACGCCCGCGAGCCTGGAACCTATGAAACCGGCATACAGCAACTTATACGAGGCGCTGTGTTCATAGGTTCCGGGTCTGCCCTGACGGGCATCCCGGAATGACAGTTCACAGAATAGAGGCGTCTCCGGCCAAACCGACCAAAATCTGGCCAGAGCCGTACTCCCATGCCAGCGCGACGAGCGCCCAGTCAGCTGAGCCCGTATAGCCTAGCAGCGTTGTCGTGTGTCAGCTTGCGACGCATTTCGGGTGAGAGATCCCGCATCTGCCGCTCGATCGCGGTATGCGAATTGGGCCACACACCGTCGGGGTGCGGATAGTCCGAGGCCCACAGCAGATGCCCGTCGCCAAAGAACGGGATCAACGCCATCGCTGCAGGGTCTTCCTGGAAGGTCGCCCAGATCTGGCGTTTGAACAACTCGCTGGGCTTGGTCTCGAGCTGGGCGCCGCCCTTGTCGGCCCAAAACTCTTTCGCCTCCCACAGCCGCCAATGGCGGTAATCGAGTTCCTGCACCAACCACGGCAGCCAGCCGGTGCCGCCCTCGGCAATCACGATTTTGAGTTTGGGGTGGCGTTCGAGGATCCCCCAGGCGAACAAATCGACGAAGGGTTCGAGGAAATTCGCCATGAAGAATTTGGTGTTTTCGAACACGCTCGCCGCCTTGCCGGCAGCACGCGCGTCGCGGTTGCCGACAAACACGGTGATGTGCCAGGAAAGGATGATCCCGGTCTCTTCAAGTGCTGTCCACAGCTTCTCCCAGGCCGGGTCGTCGAGCTTGGGGTTGATGTTGGCGATCATCAACGTGACCTGCTTGACCCCACCTTTCGCGGCAAGCCGCAGCAATTCCTCGGTCGCCCCGTCGGGGGTCTCGGGCAGCATCGGCACGCCAAGCAGGCGTTCGGGTGCTGTCTTGCAGAATTCCAGCAGCCAGTCGTTGTAGACGCGGTAGCAGGCGATGCGCAGCACTGGATCGTCGGTCGAGATCTGGAAGATCGGGCCAAAGATGACCTGCGTCTGCACGCCGTCTCGATCCATATCGGCGAGGCGCAACTCGGCGACCGCTGGCCGTCGCGCGCTCTGGTCGTAAATGCCGGCCCGGTCGAACGAGTTGTAGAGCGGCTTGACGGGGCGCTGGTTGCCGGTTTCCGGCGGTTTGCCGCCCCAGATTCCCCAAACCTTGCCGTCGCAGATCCAAACTGCCTGGCCATCGCGCTCTTCGATATGCGGCGCGCGGTCGCGGAATTCGGCAGGCAACCGCGTCGTCCACAGATCGGCCGGCAATTGCCCCAGATCCATATGGTCGTCGCAGGAGATCAGGTCATTGGCCATTCTTGCCTCTATCGAAAACGAGGGCTCCTCGTCATTCCCGCGAAAGCGGGAATCCAGGCGCCGGGGGCCACAGCGGCTACCCTGGCCCCCCGCTTTCGCGGGGGTGACGACCGATTTTTCCACCAAAGCTTCATATCATGCCGCGGCGAGCGAGATGCCGAGCGCTTCGAGATCGGGCGCGACCCGGTCGCTCAGCACGCCGACTTTTCTGAGATTGCGAACCAGCCCGGCGTGAAGGTCGCGGCGGAAATATTTGCGGAATGCGGTCTCTTCGCCGCCCGCCGCCCGCTCGCGGCGCAATTGCCGGATCTGTTCGATCTCGCTCTGGCTGAACCCCATTTCCTCATAGGCGGCGCGCGGGAAGATACCGCGTAGAGTGCGGTTCAGCGCCCATACCGCGAAATCCTCCATTTCGCGCCGTTCGGCGGCACTGGCCTCGGCCACCACTGCCGGCAACGACAACATGCCAAAGCCCATATGCCGCGCTTCGTCCTGCAAAATGCGGCGGCAGACTTGGCGCAGAACCGCGTCTTTTGACAATTCCGCGAGCATGCGGAACAATGAGACGGCAAAGGTCTCTGCCACCAGCTGCAGGCCGATCGTCTTCAGATACCAGGCTCCGGTGCCGAGCAAGGTGTCAAATATTTCTTTAACGTTGTTGGCAAGCGGGTAATTACGCCCTTCGAGGCGCAAGCCCATGTAGCGATGCAGGACTTCGTTGTGGCGGCCTTCGTCGACGACTTGGGTCGCCTGGAATAATTTTGCGTCCTGGCCCTGCACGTTTTCGACCAGCTGACTGCACACCAGCATCGCGCCATGCTCGCCCGCCATCAGCGTCGACAGGCGCCAACGGGCCACCGCGCGGTTGACCTCGACTTGCTCGGCGGGGCTCAGACCATCCCAGAATGTGGTGCCGTAGATATCAACGAGGTCGTCGGCGATCAGCCCGCCGTCGCTGTCCAGCGGCTGCGCCCAATCGATATCGGTCGCTGCATTCCACTGGTCGAGCTTTGCCTGTTCGTAAAGATGGCGGAGGTCGGCATGCTCGTCGTCATAATCATGGCGGAAGAACGCGACATTGCGAATGTCGATCTGGTGCCCGCGTTCCATCCACTGCCTCCCGCTTTATTCCCAAGCAAACACGTATTATTTATTCCGTCGTTCCCGTGAAAGCGGGAACCCAGGGCTGAAAATCCCGACACTTGCCCTGGACCCCCGCTTGCGCGGGGGTGACGACAAAGCGGCATAGGCCAGCGATTGGCATCAGAAAAATGCCAAAGACCGGATCTCGATGCTCTCGCGCGGTCGCGCGTGGGGCGGAGTGGTCGGATCTTCAAAGGCCGTATGCGCGGTAAAGCGGGCGCGGCCATCCTTTTCCGACTCATAGGTCTTGAACACCAGTGCCTCGTCCGGGCGCATATGCGGGAACCAGTACCAGCGGTGCTCAGGATTCCAGGTGATCGCCGAGGTCTGGCCGACGCGGTCCTGATAGCGCCGCTCGGTTACCACCAGATCGTCGGGCGAGAGGGTGCGCGCATCGGCGATTGCCAGCGGCCAGCTTTCGACCGGGTAGCGGATCGGCCGCCATACCTGAATGATCGCAAACCGGTGCTGCAACAACTCTTCGGCCTCGTCGCCCATCAGGTCGCGTACCCGCTGAGGGCCGGACCATTCGGTATAATCGTTGTGGACCCGGCGCACGACATCACGGATCTTCGCGGCTTGGCGCAGATCATCGTCGGCGGTCCGCAATGTATGATCAAAGACGACGACCCGTTTGGCGCCGGATTCGGCTTTGATCAACGCCTCCATTTCCGGGTAGTAGACCCGGTCAATTTCATCCTGGTCATAAAAATCGGCGACCCTTGTATTGTGCCTGACAAAGCGAAAACCGGTCTTTTCGAGGGCAAATTCATTGAGATGGAGCCGCCCGTTGCGCAAGGTGACATGGTGCGGTTCGGACTCTCCGCCGCCCAGGCGCTTGTCGGACTCGCCGGGTGCCGCCACCACGGTCACCGGCATCTGCTGGGTGTCGACAAAGTAACTGAGTGTCGCGTCGAGCGTTTCGCGCTCGGTATCGAGTTCGGCGAGCTCGGCCATCGGGGCTCCTTCACACGCTTTACGCGATCATAGATTGGCCCGCCCGCCGACACAACAAGCGCCAGCCCCGACCGTCAAAGCCGTTACCTGACGATATCCTGATGCGTGCCACACCAGCGAAGGCCGGTGCCTATGGCCGATATGGGTCCCGGCCTGCGCCGGGATGACGAGAATAGGAAAATCCCGTTACAATCGGTAGTATTGCACCACTGATAATAAACGGGCGATTTCTGGTGCGACGTGCGAGCTCTGCGAGGTGGCGGATGAGCGATGTCAAAATTACTGTGGGCGGCGCGATCGAAGATGCTGCGGCTCGCCGCTTTGTTGATGCTTGGCATCGAGCCGAACGAGGCGAGAATTTTTGCGAGCATCATCTCGCCTTTGAAAGTTGGATACGCTGGCCCATATGCTGACTGCGAAGCGGTTGGAACTGCTGCGTTATGTGCGTCGGCACGAGGTCGCCAGCGTCCGCGCGTTGGCGAAGGCTTTAGCACGCGAATACCGCAGCGTGTATGCGGACGTAGAAGCGCTGACCACAGTGGGCCTCCTCGATGCCAGCGAAGGCGGCCTCCGCGCCGACTACGACGCGATCGAAACCAAAATCGCGATTTGACCTTGAGGTCTGGAGTTCTTGGGTTATGTCCAGTGGCATCAATAGTTCCGAGCGCTTCGTGGCAATACATTGTAACGGAACATTTCTGTCATTATGGGGAATGGCGAATCCCATCGGGAAAGACGGAAGCAAAGAGCTTTGTGACTATCTGGTTGTTTGCGACCCTGCCGTTATTATTCTTTCTGTTAAGAATGTCTTGCTCGCTTCCGCGCCAAACAAGATCACGGCTGACAAATGGCGTCGCAAGGCGGTAGAGGCGTCTGCGAAGCAAATCTACGGTGCGGAACGGTTTCTCCAGAGAGTGAACAGCGTTTCCGACCGCTCGGGGCGACTTTGACGCTTCCCCCGGTAGACCGACGGCAGATACACCGCTTGTGCGTCGCCTTTGGCAGCCAGGGACGTCTGGGCCTTCCGATGGGGGACTTTGGCAAGGGCTTTGTACACGTTACGGACGAGGTGAGCTTCCCTGCCTTGCTGCGCGAACTCGACACAATATCGGACTTGACGCATTATCTCGAAGCAAAGCGTTTGTTCCTTCAGTCGAACCGGCATGTGATCGCTCCAGGCGAAGAGCAATTACTTGCGTTATATCTAAATATCGGACGGGCGTTTCCAGACAGTCATGATGTCATCGTGATGGATAATACGCTGTGGCCGGGTTTCCTACAGTCGGAAGCGTATAGGGCCCGAAAGCGTGCCGACCGCGCTAGTTACGCTTGGGACAATGTGATAGAGTACATCAGCAAGGATTTGATCGCCAACGACCTCTTGTATATTCAACCAGCGTCCGAAGCGGAAAGGGTGCTACGCATTCTTGCGCGCGAGCCCCGATTTTATCGCCGATTGCTCGCAGAGACCCTTAGGGAAATATTATTGGGAGGTGAAGTTCGTGCGCGCATGTTTCAGTCGCTTTCCGGGGTCGTTTATGTTTTCATGGCGGCAGAGCGGACCATGGATCCGCAGTTTCGTATTGCAGAATTAGCCGCACGATGCTTAGTAGCTCGATCACGGCATGCAAGTGCCGCCGCCGTGGTCGGAATAGTTTCCGAACGTGCCGATGATGGTGAAAAAGGACTTTCATTCGGTTTGTGCCTTGTGGACAAGCCGGAATGGACGTCGGAAGATGAGGCAGAAGCGAATCGGTTAAGCGAAAGCCTGGGATATTTTCGCCTGCCGAATATTTACACGCGCCATTGGGAAGAATATCCGTTGCAGCCGGAGAACTAAGAGGCGTCATGATCTGTGATCTTCCCCCGTCGGCGAGGAGAAGGTAGCGATCGCGACACGCTAACTTGGACTGCGTCGGATCTGTGACGCTCGGAACTAAGGCAAGGTGTCGGCGCGAGTGTAGCGGCGCCAGGCGCTCATCTGAATTTGCGAGGTACGGCAATGGACGACAACCGGCCGCGTCTTGATCGCAAAGGCATGGGCGATGCCGTCCGGGACCTCGCTCTCGCGCTCTATCGTAATCCCTTCGGCGCCGAACGAGCGCGCCCATTGCGCAAAATCGGGGTTGGTCAGCCTGACACCTTCCATCAGCGCCCGCTCGGGATAGCGGACATAGGAGTGCATGCCGATCGTGCCATACATACCGTTGTCCGAGATGATCAGGATCGGGGCAGCGCCATATTGCATAGCGGTGGCGATTTCGTTCCCCATCATCAACGCCCCGCCATCGCCGACAAAGGCCACAACCTGGGTATTGGGCCGGCGCAATGCCGCCGCGACCGCCATCGGCATGCCCGAGCCCATCGCTCCCACAACGGAGGCCAGAAACACCTGTCCCTGTCTGAAGCCGATATAGCGATGGACAAAGCTCGCGAAATTGCCGGCGTCGGTCGTCACAGTGGCGTCGGGGGCGAGGTGTTTGTCGACCTCGCAGACGATCGCGGCAAAATTGACACCGTCCGAGGTCGGCTCCCATTCCTTGGCCAATAGCCGGCGGTGAATGGCGTTGAGGCCGGCGACCCAGCCGCGACGTTTCTGCGCGTCGCTGGGCGTGCTGCGGCGCAGCAATCCGCGAATGATCTCGTAGGGACTGCATGGCAGGCCGAGATCGGGCCGCCAGACGCGACCGACCTCGTTGGGGTCGGGCCACACATGGACGAACGGCAGTTGCGGCTTGGGTGCTGTCGGAAAGGTATAGGACTGGCTGACCGAGTTCGGTCATCCGTTCGCCGAGTGCCAGCATCAGGTCGGCGCGCTTCATCTCGGCCAAGAGATCGGGCGGCACCCGAATTCCCATATAGCCGCCATAATTCGGGTGGTTCGCGTCGAACAGTTGCGGCCGGCGATGAGTCGGGCTGATCGGCAATACCCATTGCTCGGCAAAGCGGTTGAGCTCGGCAAAGACGCCATTGTCGTGCACCGCATCCGCCAACAGCGCGCCGCCGACCAACACCAGCGGCCGCTCGGCGGCTTCGAGCATGACCGCGAGCCGGTCGAGATCGTTGGGCCGGGGTGCGGCGACGACACGCGGGCGCGCCGGGTCGATTGCGGCATCGGTTTCGGCGTCGAACAAATCCTCGGGCAGGATCACCGCGACCGGTCCCGGGGTGCCGCTTTCGGCGAGGTGAAAGGCGCGGGCCATTGCCTCCGAGGCCTGTTCCGGCTCGAGCACTTCGATGACCTGCTTGGTGACGTCCGACAACAGCCGTGAGTAATTCTGCTCTTGCAGCGCGAGCCGGCCGAAATCTTTGCGTTCGACCTGGCCGACCAGCATGACCACCGGGGTGGCGTCGTGATAGGCCGAATGCAGCGCCACCATCGCATTCGACAGTCCCGGCCCGCGCGACACCATCGCGACCCCGGCGCGGTCGCGCAAGCGGCCGTCCGCCACCGCCATATAACCGGCGCCGCCCTCATGACGGCACACCACGACGCGGATCGAATTCTTTTCGATCAAGGCGCTGGTCAGCCCGACATAGCTTTCTCCGGGAACGCAATAAACCTGATCGACATCGTGGGCTTCGAGGCTCTCGGCCAACAGGCGGGCGACAGTCTGGGTCATCGGCGGCGCTCCTTCGCGGCATGGCTTGAACACGCATAGCGAAAACCGGGGGACGTCGAAAGGGGTGAGGTGCGGGTGACGCGATACCCTCGATCGCGCTAACATTCGTCCTTGAATGGCAGGTAAGCCGCGGGAGGAACAGATGCCGGGTCAGGAAATTTTCGAGGCCGATTTCATCGTGATCGGCGCAGGGTCGGCGGGGTGCGCGGTCGCGGCCCGGCTCAGCGAAGATCCGGCAATCCGGGTCCTCCTCCTCGAGGCCGGCGGCGAGGACAAGAACCGCTGGATCCACATCCCGCTCGGCTTTGGCAAGACCTTTGCCGACCCCACGGTCAACTGGTGCTACGAGACCGAACCCGATCCGGGTGCGGCCGACCGCCGCGTATTCTGGCCGCGCGGCAAGGTCTTGGGTGGCTCTTCATCGATCAACGGCATGGTCTATATCCGCGGCCAGGCCGAGGATTTTGACCATTGGCGCCAGCTTGGCAATACTGGCTGGTCATTCGATGACGTATTGCCGTATTTCAAGCGCTCAGAGCACCAGACGCGCGGCGCCGACGGCTACCACGGCACCGGCGGCCCGCTCTGCGTGTCCGATGTCGCCGACCGCCATCCGATCTGCGAGGGGTTTATCGACGCTGCGATGTCATTGGGCTTTCCGCGCAATGACGATTTCAACGGCGCCAGTCAGGATGGTGTCGGCTATCACCAGACGACAACGCGAAATGGCAAGCGCTGCTCGACCGCGGTCGGCTATTTGCGCCCGGCGCTGAAACGCCGCAATCTGCGCGTTTTAACCGATGCTCTCGCTGAAAAGATCACCTTCGACGGGCGTCGTGCGACCGGCGTCGTCTTTCGGCTGAATGGCGCAAGGTGCACAGCGCGTGCGGCAAGCGAGGTAATTCTGTGTGGTGGTGCGGTCAATTCGCCGCAATTGTTGATGCTCTCGGGAGTTGGCCCGGCAGCCCATCTGGTGGGACACGGCATCGCGGTCGTGCATGATCTGCGCGGCGTTGGGCAGAGCCTTCAGGATCATTACTCGGCCGCGCTCAAATTCAAATGCGCATTGCCGATTACGGTCAATGACGTGATGCTGAGCAATCTGAAGAAATTGAAGGCCGGGCTGGAATACTACACCTTCAAGAAGGGGCCGCTGGCAATGGGTACCTCGCCCGCAGCTTTGTTCGCGCGCACCAGGCCGGAACTGGCCTCGGCCGATATCAAATGCTCGTGCTCGCCATTCAGCGCCGACCGCCCGCAGGACGGGCTGCATCGCTGGTCGGGGTTTACGATGATCGTCTATCAGCTGCGTCCGGAGAGCCGCGGCCGCATCGAATTGAAAAGCGCCAACCCCGCCGACCCGCCCGCGGTCTACCCGAACTATCTGGCAACGCCGACCGATCAGCAGACCATCGTGGCCGGGCTCAAATTGCTGCGGCGCATTGCCGAGCGGCCGCAGATGCAGCGCTTTATCGCCGCGGAGTTTCAGCCGGGGCCGGCAATCGAGAGCGAAGAAGAGCTGTTGGCCTATGCGCGCCAGCGCGGCGGCACTGTCTACCACCCGACCAGCACCTGCAAAATGGGTGTCGACGCGATGGCGGTGGTCGACCCCGAACTGCGCGTGCACAGGCTCGTCGGATTGCGCGTCGCCGATGCCTCGATCATGCCGACCGTGGTCTCCGGCAATACCAATGCGGCCACGATCATGATCGGCGAGAAGGCGCCGCTGACATGGTCCGGCAAAAGTTGCGGATGGCGGCATAGCCGCTATCCTAGCGGTTGTCGAGACTCACTAGGAAGCAGTGATTATGCCGGATAATCCGAAACGCTCCGGGACGCAATGACTCCCGGCTCAAGGCTTCTCGTTCCACCTAACCACAACGGGTTCACTAACCATCGAGTTTCGGGTGTCGGCGGGGCCTCTTGCGTCGCACATCGGCGTGGAGGTTCCACCGGAAGCAGTAAAAACCTTTATCACTTCCTCCAACAGAGCGAAACCATACGGGAAACGCTATCCGTAAAGCCGTCAGCGCAAGGCGCTCACTAATTTTCTTTATTGGAAAGATGTATGATATGACCGATCCTTGGGACATCCCAACAATACCATCCTACGGGGATACTTCGCCAAACAAGACCCACATTGCGAGAAGCAAAGCACTAGATGCCTGGGAACAAATAGAGGTTTCCCTTTACATTTTTGATGATTTCTTGTCACGTACATCACTTCATATCGAGGGCCAGTACGGCACTGGCACAATATTTACAAAACGCCTAGATTTTCTAGTAAATTCAGCAGGCGGCTTATCCCTCTGCGTCCGGCGGTTCAATCAGTTGTTCGCGAGGCTGGTGTGACCGCGCTTCCCGGCTCCCTGATCGAGTTTCAGCAGTGCTTCCCGGATGAGGCGGCGTGCGTCGGATACCTGTTCGCGGCGCGCTGTCCCAATGGCTTTGTCTGCCCCGGCTGCGGCAATGGCAGGGCCTGGGAGGCAATGGCAGGGCCTGGGAATTGCACACCAAACGGTGGACTTGGGAATGCGCTCAATGCCGCCGGCAGACCTCGGTGACCGCCGGCACCATCATGCATCAATCTAAGCTGCCGCTGACCATCTGGTTCTGGGCGGCCTATCTGATGGCGACCCATTCCAACGGCATCTCGGCGCTGCAACTGCAACGCCAGCTCGCCCTCGGCTCGTACAAGTCGGCATGGCTGCTCTGCGCCAAGCTGCGCAGCAGCATGGTCGCCCCGGACCGCAGCCCGTTGGCCGGCTTGGTCGAGGTCGACGAAACCGCGATCGCGTGCCGCAGCCAGCATGATCCCGTGAGCGGCGGTGGTGGGCGCAGTCACCAGGGCAAGATCCTCGTCGTCGGCGCGGTCGAGGTCGAGGATGGCGGTCCTGGCCGCATCCGTCTCGCCGCGGTGCCCGACTACGCGGCCGCCAGCCTGCATCTCTTTATTGCCGACAACCTCGCGCCGGGGGCCACCGCCACGGCCGACGGATGGTCGGCTTACCCCGGCGCCCCCGGCGTCGCGCACGATCCGCATGTCATCGGCAAGATCGCCGCCCATGTCGTCCTGCCCTGGAGCCACCGCATCTTCGCCAACCTCAAAGTCTGGGCCCTGGGCGTCTACCACGGCCTGCGCCGCCGTCATCTGCAATCCTATCTCGACGAGTTCGTGTTTCGCTTCAACCGCCGCCGAACCCGTCATGCCGGGTTCCGATCACTGCTCGGCATTGCCGCCGGCCACCCACCGCTCACCTACAACATGCTGATCTCACCGGCAGCAAAGCAATAAGCCTTTTCAGCAGAAGCGTTTTTTCGGAAAACCCCTAATCAAGCAAAAGAAGGAGATTTTGATACCATTGTATGTCACCTTCGAAAATTCTCACAACGACGCCATGAAATAGCACACGGAATTGTCCAACAATTTGTTACTTTAAATAATATGAACTCAATGTTGAATGAATTTGCGCTTCTACCCCTATTCTACACTATAGATAGAACGAAAAACGTACACCATTTCCCAAATTACGCTTATACGGAAGCAATTCTGTTAGACTTTGAAATGAAATTTGCAGAGTTAGGAAGCAAAATTCGCACTTTTAGCGAGACGCTTTTTCCTCTTCTTTTATTATAGCCGAAAACACTTCAGCAGCTATTCGCGTTAGTATATAAAGACCGAGATCAACATGACACTTGTTTAAGGCTTGGCGCAGAACCTCTCCGCCAGCCTTCCTCATCTCGAATGTAATGCCTGAATAGAAGCTCGGCTGTTAGAGCCTGTTTGAGTGCGCCTTTGCGCCCCAATCCCATCTGTACTCCATAGGATCACGCTGGTCCGCCTGGTACGGCGGGATGTGAGGGAGTGGATGTGGACCAAGGCGCATCGGGCACGGCACGAGGCGCGCCTGAAAGACATGGTGAGGGTGGGCGCGGTAGGCGAGGTTGTGCGCTGGCTGGAGCGGGCGGATCCGCCGCGCTCGCCGCAGCGCACCCCGCTGCACCGGATTGCGCAGCGCTGGCCTGGCACTTGCGCGTGGGCGGCCCGTGGCGAGCACTGCCCGGCGGCTTCCCGCCGTGGCGCACCGTCTATGGCTGGTTCCGGCGCTGGCTGGAAGCCGGCCTTCTTGAGGCCCTGATGCGGGGGGTCGCCCGCCTGCGCCGTCGGTCGGTGGGCCGGCGCGCGGCGCCGCGCCTGTGCATCATCGATACGCCGGCGGTCAAGGGCATCAGCGTGCGCGGGCCGCGCGGATAGGATGCCGGCAAGGGTGTGTGGGGTCGCAAGCGCGTGGCCCTGGTGGACGCCGCCGGGCACTGGCGCGCGGTCGCCGTGGTCCCGGCCTCGGTGCAGGACCGCGACGCCCTTCCGGCGCTCGACCGCGGCAAGGCGATGTGGCCCAGCTTGCGGGAAGCGGTCTATGACGGCGCCTTCACCGCCGAGCGCTGCCGGACGTGGTCGAACCGGCACGGCATGCGCCATCACATCGTCGAGCGCGATCCGGCGGCCAAAGGCTTTGTCGTCGTCGCGCGGCGCTGGGTGGTGGAACGCAGCTTTGGCTGGCTGGCGCCTTGGAATGGCCTCGCCCGCGACCGCGCCGGACGCCTCGATGTCTCCGCTGGGCGCCTCGCCCTCGTCGCCATCCTCTCCGGCGTTGAGGCCCTTATCAATCCAATGCCAATTCATCAAATGGCCGCTTAAAATCACTCAAACAGGCTCTTAGATCGTTTGAGTGTCACGTTCGCCGTTACAATCTACACTACCCATTTGGCAGGGCTGTTCAGTTCTAAAAACTGAGTCTGAAGGGTCACAGATGACAAGGAATTGAACCAGACCAACAAAAAGCGGATTCACAGGCGGAATAGGCTCTAAATCTATAGCGGACAACCGCATAAACGGAGGTTGTCATGCCGAGCCCATTCGATCGATTTCTCGATTTTCTCGATACAATCCCAGATCCGCGGCGCGCCGAGGGCAAGCGCTATGAGCAACGTTATGTCCTGTTGTTCTCGATATTGGCGATTGTCACGGGGGCCAACTCATCCCGAGGCATTCGCACGTTTATCGAGGTTCATCGGCCGCGCTTGAACAGAGCCTTTGGTTTACGGTGGAAGAAGCCCCCGGCGCATACATCGATCCGCACTATTTTGAGCGGGCTTGATGCCGGACATGTTGAACGGACCTTTCGTCGTCATGCCGCCGAGCTTAATGCGGTCCATTCTTCAACAGGAGCAGCGCGGGTTCTGGCCTTTGATGGGAAGATACTCAAAGGCAGTTTCGATGCGTTTCATGACAGCAAGGCCCGGCAGGTTTTGAGCGCCTTTGCCACCGATACAGCCCTGGTGCTGGCTCACATCGAAATTGACGAAAAAACCAACGAGATCCCGGCCGGCCAGAAACTGCTGGAAGAGCTTGCTATCGCCGATCACATCGTTACGTGCGATGCCATGCATTGCCAAAAAAAACTTTCGAAGCGGCCAAAGCTGCGAACGCGCACCTGATCGTTCAGCTTAAGGACAACCAGCTGACCTTATGCCGGAAGGTCGAAGCTTTTTGTCGGAGATCTCAGGATCCTATCCGGCGTCCAAACGACCGATGCCCAAGCGCGTAACCGTCATGAAACACGTATCGTCGGCGTCTTCGATGCGACTGCCGCGGTGGCCAGAACGGAATGGGCACCCTACGTTGCTGCCGCTATCGCAGGTCGAGCGCAATGTTCTGACCTTTCAGCCAGCAACGGGCCTTTGGAAAGATCTCCGTCGAGACCTCGTTTCTCTCTCTCTCCAATCGCCCCATCGATGCCAAACCGGCTGCCGATGCCATTCGTAAACACTGGGGTATCGAAAATGGCCTGCACTACGTCCGCGATGTCACCCTTCGCGAAGATGCCAGCCGTATTCGCACCAATCCTGGTATCTTCGCCAGATTGCGCAGCTTTGCTTACAATATTTTACGTTTTAACCAGCGGGGCACATTCGCCCAGGATCGCTACGCTGCCGCTCTTGGTGGCTTCGACGCTCTCGCTGCTATGCGCCTATGTCAACAGAACTGAACAGCCCTGACCCATTTGGCTTTCTCAACGGGATAATTGCCGGCGTAGCCATTTGGGGCCGATCCGATCCGCGCGGCGAGCTGCGGACCGCTTCCGTCCGCGGTGGTGGATCGATTTCCAGCGGCTTCGTCAGCTGGATCGACTTATGGGTATCACTGTGCAAGAATGCCGCGTGTCGTTGTAGGCCTGCAGGGAGCGCAGCCCGATGATCGAGAAAACCACGCAATCCGTCGCGAATTTGGGTTATCACGCCCACATCTATTACGACCCGACAAAGACGCGCACCGTCGCTGAGCGCGTGTGTGCGGCGATCGAGCAGAAATTCCGGGTCGATAACGACGGGTTTCGGGACGAGCCGCGCGGACCGCATCCGATTTCCAATGTCCTGATCGTGTTCAAGCCCGACCAGTTTGAGCAGATTGTGCCTTATCTGATGCTGAACCGCGAGGGGCTCGACGTATTGGTGCATCCGCTGACCACGGACGCGGTGGAAGACCACAGCGGTTATGCGATCTGGCTCGGCAACCCGGTCGAGCTAAAGCTTCACACGCTACCCCACGGCCGCGGCGGGCGGCTGCCGAGCGGGGTAAGCGCGTAGGCACCGGGGCGTCCGTCCTCCTCGTGCAAGTGCGGGCCGGGGCGGCGCGGTCTGGTCTGGTCTGGTCTGGTCTGGGAGGAATGCCGGGCCACGGCACGGCAACAGACCCGTCTCGCCGCGGCTCAAGTGCAATCCAGAAAGGCGCATCAATCGTGCCATGCCAGCGCCTTGATCGCCGCGTAATATTGGGTAGTGATGAAGTCTGGAATTGGGCACCGACTTGCTCGGGCTTGGCCCGGGCATCTACGAGAAGCCGATATGTCGATGCCGCGGCTCGTGGGTGGCCGGGCCAAGCCCGGCCAAGACGGCTCAAACGAGACACCACCAGTGAAGTGAGTCGCTACGTATTATTGGGGCAGCTAGAACACCGCCGCTTGCGGGGAAAAGATGAACATTTTATCAAGATGGCGCCGTCCGGACCGCGCGTTACCAGAAGCGGCGAGGGCGTGAAGGCCGGGCAATCGGCGGTTTCCCGTGAATTGCCGGTTCCGCCGAATCAGTTCCCGTTAAAGCCGCGCAAAATTCCCGGTTCCGCTTGGCTTAATTGACCATACGCTATTGATAAGGAACAGTATTTTGACGACGGACAGGAAAATTCGCGGTTCTTTCCCGGTTGCACGGGTATTTGGCGCTTCGCCAACCCGGCACCGGGTTGGCGGTCGCATCCGACTGCCGCCCCCAGACCGGTTATTGTCAACTCTTCAGTCGCGCCCGGCCGAACCTGCAGCGCGACTGTCGGCACCCCCTACCGAGGAGAATGCTGATGCCCTCTGAAATCTCGGCCGACGCGCTCGAGTTTTTGCTGGCCCGCGCCGGGCTCAGCCTGACGCAAGCGCAGAAGGAGGACCTAAAATCAGTCTATCCGGCCCTCGCCGAAATGGCCGAGCGGGTGCGCAAGCCACGCGGCCGAATGGCCGAGCTCGCTCACGTCTATGAGTTTGCCGAGGAGGATTTGTGATGAGCGACGCGATCCCGACGATCGCCGAAGCCGCCCGGCTGATCGCCAAGAAGGAGCTGTCGCCGGTCGAACTGACCCGCACCTGCCTCGACCGCATTCATGCGCTCGACAACCAGCTCCATGCCTTTATCCATTTGACCGAAGATCGGGCGATCGCCGACGCCCGCGCCGCCGAGGCGGCGATTGCCGCGAGGGGCCCCATCGGCCCGCTTCACGGCATCCCGATCGGGCTTAAGGACATCGTCGATACCAAAGGCATTCGTACCACCTGCCAGTCGCGGATCCTTGCCGACAACGTGCCCGAAACCGACGCGACCTGCGCCGAGAAACTCGCCGCCGCCGGCACTGTGCTGATCGGCAAGACGACAACCCACGAATTCGCCGATGGCGGGCCGTCGTTTGACGTACCTTGGCCGCCGGCGCGAAACCCGTGGAACCACGATCATTTCACCGCCGGCAGCAGCAGCGGCACCGGTGCAGGCATCGCGGCCGGGCTGATCCTCGGCGGCATCGGTACCGATACCGGCGGCTCGATCCGCGGCCCCGCCGCCCTCTGCGGCATCGCTGGGATCAAGCCGACCTATGGTCTCGTCAGCCGCGCTGGCGTGGCACCCGCCGCTTTCAGCCTCGACCATATCGGCCCGATGGCGTGGACCGCCGAAGATTGTGCGTTGATGCTGCAGGCTTTGGCGGGGCATGATCCCCGCGACCCGGCGAGCGCGAACCGGCCGATCCCCGATTACACGGCGCTGTTGGGCCAAGGGATCAAGGGCCTGAAGATCGGGGTGATCCACCATTTCCACGAGATCGATTACAAGGTCAGCCCCGGCACACTGCGCGGCATCGACGACGCGATCGCGACCTTTCGCGATCTCGGCGCCGAGATCCGAGAAGTCCAACTATCGCCGCTGCAGGATTGGGGTGCGTGCGGCTCGCTGATCTCGATCGTCGAACGCGCCGCCGCCTACGAAGAATGGGCCCGCACGCGGCTCGGCGATTTCAGCGAGCGCGTGCAGCGCCGGCTGATGCTTGGCGCGCTTGTCTCGGGCGTCGATTATGTACAGGCGGTGCGCCGACGGCGCGAGTTGCGCGCCGAATTGCAGGCCGCGATGAGTGATCTTGATGTGGTGCTGACGGCGGCGCAGCCGACCGAGGCGGCGCGCATCGACGCGGTACCGGCATGGGACACCTTTGCGGCGCCGAGTTTCACGATGCCGTTCAATGTCGCGGGCTATCCCGCGATCTCAATCTGCTCGGGTTTTGGCGAGGGCGGATTGCCGGTCGCGATCCAGCTCGCCGGCAAGCCGTTTCAGGAGCCGACCGTGTTCCGCATCGCCGATGCCTTCGAAAAAGCGACGGCGTTCCGCAGCCGGCGCCCGGCATTGGTTGCCGCCCGCGCCGCTGCCGCTTAGGGCACGCTGTTCCAGGCTGCGACGCCCGGAACTCGGCTATGATGGAACGATCGAGCTCGAGGGGCTTCGAACCTCTCGCGCTCGCTACAGGAAGGAAGCGCGCGATGGAGAAGAGATTTGGTGTGGTGTCGGCCGATGGTCATTGCCGGCTGATGCACCTTCCGTTCGATTTGTGGACAAAGCGCCTGCCGCGAAAATTCCAGGATGACGGGCCTCGAATCGTCACCGGCCCGGATGGCACTCGACAATGGGTTGTCGAAGGGCATCCGTGGAGCGGGGTCGGCTGGGCCGGCGTGGGCCGAGGGCCGGTCAATTGCTACACGCGGGCGGGTCTTGCCGAAGAACCCGAACTCGGGATTTTTCGTGCCGCCAGCGCCAAATATCGCTGCGAAGACATGGACCGCGACGGGGTTGATGCCGAACTCGTCAACGGGCCTTATGAGCAGATATCGGCAATCAAAAATCCCGAACTGCGCGCGGCCTGCGTGCGCGCGGTCAACGACTGGGCGCGCGAGCTATACGAAGAATCGAATGGCCGGTTTATCATGCTGTTGCCGCTGCCGTGCCAGACGCCGGACGAGGCGGTTGCCGAGCTGCTGCGCGTCGCGGAGTTCGGGCTGCCGACCGGCGTTATCTTCGACTGGGTCAATGCTCCCGAACCGGTGATCCACCAGATGTGGGAGCCGGTCTGGGCAGCGGCGGCCGAAACCGGCATGCCGGTCAATCTGCACGCGAATCCGAGCGGCGGCTCGCGCCAAATGGGCGTCGGGGTCACCGGCATCGAGCCGCGCAATCAGGCTCTGATGCGGGTCATGAATTTTCCGATGGGGCTGATGGCGGAATTGATGAGCGCCGTCGTTTTCTCCGGCATTTGCGACCGCCATCCGGGCGTGCGCTTTGTGATGGAAGAGGCGGGCGTGGGGTGGGTCCCGTTTCTGTTCTGGCGCTTTGACCGCGAGTGGGAGTTTGGCGAGCCATCCAACCGCGTCTTCAAGCCCGACATCGCGCTCTCCGACAACCCGACGGAATTCGTCAAGCGCCAAGTATTCTTCACCTTCGAGGTCGAAGAAGAAGGCGGCTTCCGCCGCGCCCCCGAAATCGGGTTGAAGAACTTTTTGTGGGCGAGCGACTTTCCCGGTCTCGACAGCCCGTGGCCGCATTCGAAAGCGATGGGCCACACCCCGGCCGAAAAGGCTCTGGGCAAAGAGGCGCTCAATCAGCTCGTTTTTGAAAATGCGGTGAACCTCTACAAGATTCCGGTGACGGCACCGCAATAGCGAGCGGCCGCATCTTAACAAAGGCTTCGCTTCGGGCCGGGACCACCCGGCCCGAATGCTGCATCAGACACAGCATTCCGCAATATCGCAATGAGCGATTATTGCTCTCCAACTCGTGATCATTATTCCCTGGTAAATCTCTTATAATTCACTGACCGTGGCGGTGCTGGCCTCGGACCACCGGTTGCGATCCGCGTTGTTCTTTTAAATCGGCCTTTGCCGAACGGAGAAAGATGATGCGTGGATTGAAGTTTTCGATATTACTGTTGCTCGGTCTCGCTTTTGCCGGATTTACCGGATGTGCGCAGGCGACTGCGGTCTCGCCGGCGCAGGTTCCGCCGCTGCCCTCGGGAATGGCGCGGGTCTGGTTTTTCCGCCCGTCGCTGACGCCTCAGTTCGGCGCCGTCACAGCCTTTGCGCCGCTGATCTATGCCAATGGTGCGCCGGTCGCCACAATCGCGCCCGGTACCACCTTTTACCGCGATTTCCCACCGGGGACCTACCGCTTTACGGTTCAGCCTTTAGGTCTGCCGACCGCTCAGGCAACAACGCTGCAGCTGGCACCCGGGACGCAGGATTACCTTCAGGTGGATTGGGTATCGAGCTGGACCCAGGGTTATCCCGAGGCCGGTTGGAGTTTCGCGCCCAATACGTTTGGCATCCTGTCGATGTCACCGCAGGTGGCGCAGGCCTACATCCCGACCTTGGCCTATCTCGGCCAGCGCTAAAGCCGCACAGCACAACCCGCCGGCGCCACACAGCCCGGTTCGGTGGCGTCAGCTAAATCCACTAATGGTCTAGAGATGGCCCCGAGCGACGCCCTTGCCATACCGTCGCCTGCGCTGGCCGCTGCAGATAAAGCCCGCTCTGTTACCGTCGGTGTCCCCGATGGACAGGAGACGCCTTTCCTAAAGGAGGTCCGATGAGCGAACAAGATCGCTATCGCGCGGCTGGGGTCGACATCGCCGCTGCCGAAGCCGGGCTCGGCAAGATCGTCGCGGCGATCAAGGGCACATGGCCGGCGGCGGGCCAATTCGGCGCGGTGGCGCTCGACATCGGCTATTTCGCCAATGTGATCGATATTGGCGGCGGCGTCGGGCTGGCGATCTGCACTGACGGGGTCGGCTCGAAATCGATCGTTGCCGAGATGATGAAAAAATACGACACGATCGGCATCGATTGCGTCGCAATGAATGTCAACGATGTGATCTGCGTCGGCGCGCGGCCGCTGTCGATGGTCGACTATATCGCGGTCGGCGCTGCCGATGCCGAGATGCTGGGAGGGATTGCGATCGGGCTCGCCGAGGGGGCGCGACAGGCCGGCATTTCGATCTCGGGCGGCGAGATCGCCCAGCTCAAGGATGTGGTGACCGGCTTCGACCTCGCCGGGATGGCGGTCGGGCTGGTCGCGCTCGATCGGATCATCATCGGTCGCGATCTGGCGCCCGGGGATGTCGTGATCGGCATTGCCAGCAGCGGCATCCACAGCAATGGGCTAACTCTCGCGCGCCGGGCGTTTTTCGAGCGCGGAAAATTTGGCGTCGATCACATTTTTCCCGAACTGGGGGTGCCGCTCGGCGAGGAATTGCTGCGCCCGACCCTGATTTACGTGCCGGAGGTGCTCGACATCATCGCACAGGTTCCGAATGTCAAAGCGCTCATCAACATTACCGGCGACGGGTTGCTGAACCTGCCGCGGGTCGCGGCCAAAGTCGGGTTCGAGCTCGACAATCTGCCGCAGACGCCGCCGATCTTCCGGCTGATCCAGCATTATGGCGCGGTCGACGAGCCGGAGATGTACGAGGTCTTCAACATGGGTGTCGGTTTTTGCGTGCTCGCGGCCGAGCGCGATTGCGACCGGATCCTCGCGATCCTCCAGCATCGCGGCCGCGTCGCCCAGGTGATCGGCCGCGTCACTGCGGACGACAGCAAATCGGTCTATCTGCCCGGCCCGGGGCTGATCGGTCAGGACAAGCGCTTTCACCGAAAGTAATCGGCTGCGGCGCCCGGTAGCCGATCGGCGCTGCTCATCGTCCGACCGGCATCGTGCCCATTGCAAGCCTGCGCCATGGCGGGTGTTCGCGCACGTCCGAAAACGGTAGGCTCAGGCCATAGAGCAGCGACGTGGAGGAAGCGATGCGCGGCGTGGTGTTTACGGGTGAGCGCGAAATCGAGCTGATGGAGTTTCCGGACCCCACCCCGGGTCCGGGCGAGGTCGTCGTCGAAATGAAGGCTTCGGGCATGTGCGGCAGCGATCTGCACCAATACCGCCGGCCGAAATCGGGGGGACAAGCGATTGGTGGTCTGCCGGTCAACCCCGACCCGGTCATCGGCGGCCACGAGCCTTGCGGCGTCGTCGCCGCGGTCGGCCCGGGAGTGAGCGACAAGCAGGCCAGGGTCGGCCAGCGCGTCATGGTGCACCATTACAAGGGCTGCACCGTATGCAGCCATTGCCGCTCGGGCTGGTCGCAGCTGTGCCAGGAAGAGCCGGTTTTGGTTTACGGCAACAACGCGCATGGCGGGCACGCCCGCTATCTGAAGGTGCCCGCCTTCACCCTCGTGCCGCTGGACGACGAGTTGTCGTTCGCGGCGGGGGCCGCGATCTCGTGCGGCACCGGCACCGCCTATGGCGCGTTGCGCCGGCTCAATCTCTCCGGCAACGACACGATCGCGCTGTTTGGCCAGGGGCCGGTCGGATTGTCGGCGACCCAGCTCGCCGCGGCGATGGGCGCCCGCGTGATCGCGCTCGATGTCAGCCCCGAGCGATTGGAGCGCGCCAAGGAATTCGGCGCCTGGGAGACGGTCAACCCGCGCTCCAACGACCCGATCGGCGCGATCAAGGATCTGACCCATGGCGGCGCCGATTTCACGCTCGACACGTCGAGCCAGCCTGAGGGCCGCATCGCCGCGGTGCGCAGCGCCAAGGTGTGGGGCACCGTCTGCTTTGTCGGCGAGCGCAACAACGTGACGATCGATGTCAGCCCCGACATGCTGCGCAAGCAGTTGACGATCGTCGCGTCATGGACCTTCTCCTGGCAGGGCCAAGCCGAATGCGCGAAGTTCTGTGTCGAGCGCAAGGTCGATGTCGACCGCCTGTTCACGCATCAATGGAAGCTCGACCAGGCCGAGGAAGCCTACCGGCTGTTCGACACCCAGACTACCGGCAAAGGCGTGTTCCTGATGTGAACCCACTCTTGTCGGCATCGATGTACGGGTGACAAATGGCTGCACCGTTTTAGGCAACAACCGAGCTTGACGGAGCCTGCTCGATGCCTCCCAGCGAGCTAGCAGATCTGCCCCAATCGGTCGCCGAACTCCAGCGCCAACTCGACGAACTCGCCGCCGAGCTGCGGGAGCGCACCGCCGAGCGCGATGAGGCGCTGGCGCGAGAGGCGGCGATCGCGGAGGTATTGCAGGTCATCAACTGCTCCCCCGGCGAGCTCGCTTCGATATTCGACGCGATCGTCGAAAAGGCGCATGCACTATGCGGCGCCGCCTATGGCAGTTTGCAGCTGTGGGACGGCCAGATGTTCCGCGGGGTCGCAATGCGCGGCTTCCCGGACGCAATGGTCGAGGCGCTACGGCGGGGCTACAGCCCGGGGCCCAACCATCCGTGCCGTCTCCTGCTCGACGGGGAGCGCATTGTCCACTGCGCGGATATGGCGGCGGTAGACGATCCGGTTACGCGAGAGGGCGCCAAACTCAGCGGCATCCGGACCGTCCTTTATGTGGCACTGCGCAAGGATGACGTCTTGCTCGGGCAAATCGTCGCTGGCCGACAGCAAGTGCAACCCTTCACCGCAAAAGAGATCGCTTTGATCGAAAATTTCGCGGCGCAGGCGGTGATCGCGATCGAGAACGCGCGGCTGCTCGGCGAATTGCGCGAGCGCACGCGCGACCTCGAAGAGGCGCTCGAATACCAGACCGCGACCAGCGATGTGCTGAGGGTCATCAGCGGCTCGGTATTCGACCTCGAACCGGTCCTGAAAACCGTCGTTTCGACCGCGATCCGGCTGTGCCGAGCGGACGAGGCGGTGATCTACCGCAATATCGACGGCGAATACCGCTGGGCGGCCGGCAAATCGCTTGCGCCGGAATACGAGCGCATCGAGCGCGAGGTGCAGATCCGCCCCGGCACCGGTACCCTGGTCGGCCGCGCGGCCTTGGATGGGCAAACCGTCAATATCCTGGATGCCTGGACCGATCCGCTTTACGAGGCGAAGGACGACGCCCGCATCGGCGGTGTCCGTACCATGCTCGGCGTGCCGTTGCTACGCGACGGCAGCCGATCGCGGTCATCGGCCTGGCCCGCCGGCGCGTCGAGGCCTACACCGAGAAAGAGATCGAACTGGTCCGCACCTTCGCCGACCAGGCGGTCATCGCAATGGAGAATGCGCGGCTGCTGACCGAGACGCGCGAGGCTTTGGAACAGCAGACCGCGACCGCCGAGGTATTGCAGGTCATCAATTCCTCGCCCGGCGACCTCGCGCCGGTATTCGAGGCGATGCGTCGAAAAGGCGCTGCACCGCTATGTGAGGCCGACTGCGCAGCGTGTAGCTGCGTGGTGGACGACGACGGGCTTTTGCACCTGGCGGCGCTTAGGAACCTGTCGCCGAGGAGCCGGCGGCATTTCTACAGCCCGGTCCCACGATCGCCGTCGCCGGTACTTCGCAAGGGTAGAGGTATCGTCGCTGGCCGACTGGTCGCAGATTGGAGACGTGCTCGCCGAACGCGATACGAGTGCGGACCATTCATGAGCTGCAGTCGGTAGCACGACACCGATCGTTTCTGGTGTCCCGCTGCGCAAGGAGTGGCGTGTTACTCGGGCGTCATCGGTCGCCGCGAGACGAGAGGTTCGATCCCTTTACCGACAAGCAGATCGCGTTGCTTGAGAATTTCGCAGCGCAGGCGGTCATCGCGATGGAGAACGCGAGGCTGTTGACCGAGACGCGGGAGGCGTTGGAGCAGCAGACCGCGACCGCCGAGGTTTTGCAGGTCATCAATTAGCTCGCCGGGCGATCTCGCTCCTGTGTTCGATGCGATGCTCGAAAAGGCGCACACGGCCTCTGCGGATCACTCTGGGCGCTTTTGGAGCTACATGACGGCGAGCAGCTTTCGACCGGCCGCCGTGCGCGGCCTGACGGATGCCCTCGACGAATTCGTGCGCTCAGAGTTCGAGCCACTGGAGGTCACATTCGTTAGATGCGATCACGCGCGGCGAAGCTTTCGTACATAGCAGATGTTTCTTGGAGTTGGCACGCCGGCGGCAGCGATCCACTCCGCCGTGTAGTGGCGATCGATCACGGCCGCGCTAGAACAGGACTGCGGGTGCCGCTGTGAAAAGAGGGGGCTCTAATCGGTGCAATTCGTCTTTACCGGAACGAGGTGCGCCCGTTTACGGAAAAGCAGATCGCGCTTGTGCAGAATTTTGCGACGCAGGCGGTGATCGCAATGGAGAACGCGCGACTTTGACCGAGACGCGCGAGGCGCTGGAATACCAGACCGCGACAGCCGAGGACGTGCTAAAGGTCGTCAGCCAATCGACCTGGCGATCTGAAGCCGGTGCTCGATACGCTGGTCGAGAAGGCGACGCGATTTTGCCGGGCCATCGGTTCTCTCAGCTTGCGACAGCATCTGCCAAATGGTTGCCTGGTTCAGGATTACCGGAAAAAGATACAAAGAATTCCAACTGCGTAATCGATGCCGGCGCGGTACATTGGCAGGCTGGATAGTGCTGGAGCAGCGCGCCGTGCAGCTGCCGGGTTCATTCAGGCTGCGCGACAGCCTCTGCCAAATGGTTGCCTCGTTCGGTGCCGAAAAACAAATTTCCAACTGCGTACAGGCGGTCATCGCGATCGAGAACGCGCGGCTATCGACCGAACTGCGCGAAGTGATTGGAGCAGCAAACCGCAACCGCCGAAATATTGCAGGTCATCAACAGCTCGCCGGGCAACCTCGCGCCGGTGTTCGATGCGATGATCGACAAGGCGTTAGGATTATGTGGAGCGGCTTTCGGCGTCCTTTGGACCTACGATGGAGAGCGAGTTCATGCGGCCGCGCTGCGCGGTGCACCGCCCGCGTTTGCGGAGTTTTTGACACGAGCTCCACATCCGGTTGGGCCGGACAACGCGCATGGTCGTCTGCTGGGTGGCGAGCCCTTTGTACATATTGTGGATGTCGCGGAGGATCAGGCCTATCGGTCTGGAGACCCGACCCGCCGCGCTCTTGTTGAGTTGGGTGGCGGCCGCACCCTGCTCGCGGTCCCGCTGCGCAAGGATGATACGTTTCTCGGTGACTTCGTCATCTACCGGCAGGAAGTGCGGCCGTTTTCCGAGAAGCAGATCGCGCTGCTGCAGAACTTTGCGGCGCAGGCGGTCATCGCGATGGAGAACGCGCGGCTGCTGAACGAGTTGCGGGAGCGCACCCGCGACCTCGAAGAGGCGCTCGAATACCAGACCGCGACAAGCGACGTACTGAGGGTCATAAGCGGCTCGACCTTCGACCTCCAACCGATCTTGGAAACGGTTTGCGAGACCGCCGTCCGGCTATGCCAGGCGGATCAGGCGGCGCTCTTGCGTCGCGACGGCGAATTCATCTCATTGGCGGCGAAATTCGGTTACTCGCCCAATGCTGAAGCGCTTCTGCGGAACTATCGGCAAAAGATCGACCGCGGGCTCGTTGGCGGGCGGGCCATTCTAGAACGGCGCCCTGTCCAAATCGTCGATGCTGCCGTCGATCCGGAGCATGTGTTCCGCGAGGCCGTTGCCGTCCTCAAATCTCGCTCTGGCCTCAGCGTGCCGCTGTTGCGCGAGGGTCACCCGATTGGCGCCATCACTCTTGCGCGCTTGCGGGTCGAGCCGTTCACCGAGCGGCAGATCGATTTGGTGCGCACCTTTGCCGACCAGGCGGTCATCGCAATCGAGAATACCCGGCTGCTGACCGAATTGCGCGAGTCATTCGAGCAGCAGCAGGCCATCGCCGAGGTCTTACAGGTCATCAACTCCTCGCCCGGAAATCTCACACCGGTGTTTGAAGCGATTCTCGAAAAGGCGCACGCGCTCTGCGAGACATCGTTTGGTGGCCTGATGATCTATGACGGGGAACGATTTCAATCGGTAGCGTTGCAAGGCGTACCGACGCGCTTCAGAGAATTCCTCGGACCGGGAATTCGCCCGGAGCCGGGAGATCCGTTTGGGCGCATGGTCGAAGGGGCCCCACTCTCACATATCCGCGACCTGTCGGAAACTGCCGCGCAATATCCGAACCACCCATTGCCGCGCTCAGCCGTCGAGCTCGGCGGTATCCGCACCTTCCTGGTGGTTCCGCTGCGCAAGGACAATGCATTGCTTGGCGTTATCACTGCCTATCGCCAGGAAGTCCGCCCGTTCACTGACAAGCAGATTGTGCTCCTACAGAATTTCGCTTCACAGGCGGTGATCGCGATAGAGAACGCGCGTCTCCTCGAGGAAATCCGGCAGCGGCAGGCGGAATTGCGCGTCACCTTTGACAATATGGCTGATGGGGTGGCGATGTTTGACGCCGACTTACGGCTTGCGGCCTGGAACAGCAATTTCCAGAAAATCCTCGAGCTGCCGGATCAGTTTGTCGCCGAGCGGCCGAGTTTTGCTGACTACTTCAATTATCTCGCCGGGCGCGGCGAGTATGCCTCCACCGATCTCGAAGCCGAACTGAGGAGCCGTCTCGACGATCCCGAGCGGGAGATGCGCTTCGAGCGCACGCGCCCCGACGGGCGGGTCATCGAGGTGCGGCGCAACCCGGTGCCATCAGGCGGCTTTGTGATGATCTACAGCGACATCACTGCCAGAAAACGCGCCGAAGCCGAAATCCGGGCCGCGCGCGACGCCGCCGAGCGGGCGCTCACCGAGCTGAAAACCGCACAGGCAAGCCTGATCCATGCCGAAAAAATGGCTTCGCTTGGCCAATTGACCGCCGGTATCGCCCACGAAATCAAAAACCCGCTCAATTTCGTCAATAATTTCGCCGGGCTGTCGGTCGAATTGCTGGACGAACTAAAGGAGATGGCCGAGCCCGGCATCGCGACGCTCGATACGGATACCCGGGCCGAGATCGATGAGACGATCGATATGCTGACCGGCAATCTCGACAAAATCGCCGAGCACGGGCGGCGAGCCGACGGCATCGTCCAGAGTATGCTGGCGCATTCGCGCGGCACCAGCGGCGAGCGGCAGAAAATCGATCTCAACCAACTCGTCGACGAGGCGCTGAACCTCGCCTATCACGGCGCGCGCGCCCAGGATCAAACTTCAATATCACTCTCGAACGCGATTTCGCGCCGGCGATTCCTCCGGTCGAGCTGGTGCCGCAGGATATGATGCGCGTCTTTATCAACCTGATCAGCAACGGCTTTCATGCCGCCCAACAGCGCCGGAAAGAGACAGCCGATCAAAGTTTCACGCCGGTGCTGAAAGTGGCGACGCGCGATCTCGGCGATGCCGTCGAGGTACGGGTGCGCGACAACGGCACCGGTATCCCGCCCGAACATCGCGACAAGCTGTTTCAGCCGTTTTTTACGACCAAGCCGACCGGTGAGGGGACTGGGCTCGGTCTTTCGATTAGCTACGACATCGTCACCCAGCAGCACGGCGGGACGATTGAGGTCGACAGCGAACCCGGCGTGTTTACCGAATTCACGGTGCGTCTGCCGCGCTCGTTAAGTGAGCGCTCTGAGTAGGAGACATTACCCGTTTCCAGTCGTTGCCGGGTTCGCCTCGGCATCGTCCTAAATCTGTGTGTCATGACCGGAAACAGCCGGAAACAGACCGGCTATGACGGTCAACCCCCACCCTGTAGGAGAGGCATGAGCGTCAGTATCCTGATCGTCGATGACGAGCCCGATGTCGCCGAGCTGTTCCGCCAGCGCTTTCGCCGCGAGGCGCGGCAGGGCACTTATGTGCTGCATTTCGCGAACTCCGGCGAAGAGGCGCTCGCAATGCTCGCGAACGAGATCGAGCCGCAACTGATCGTGATCCTGTCCGACATCAACATGCCGGGGATGGATGGCCTCACATTGTTGCGGGAGGTCAAGCAGCGGCGCCCCGATCTGCCGGTCATAATGGTAACGGCCTATGGCGATGACGAGCGGCGCCGGCGGGCAACCGAATATGGCGCCGCCGAGTTTATTACCAAACCGGTCGATTTCGACCGGCTGAAGCAGCAGCTGCAGCAGCTTCCCTCGGCTACGATGTGACAGGGCGAGCAGCTGCAGCGATGCCGCTCCGGCCCGATCGCGCAATTCGCTTCAATCATCAGGCGAGCGGTTGCTCTGCAACATGATCGTGCCATAGAGCCATTCGACAGCAACACTCTCCCGGCTCGGATGGCGCATATCGGCAATAGAGCGGCGCGGCGACGGGTGGACGATACCAAAATGCGGGGCAGACGCCGCACCCGGAATGGACGCTCCGAACCCGGCGAGTGGGGCCCTTCCGAACAGGACGCGGAGACGATAAAGCCACACCGCGAGTGGGAATTTATCGATCGGCCGCCCCGCGCCGATCCACGCATCCATGCGTCCGGGTCCCCAATTATAGGCGGCAACCGCATCCGGCCAGTTCGCATAGCGGCGAAAGAGATGAGCCAGATAGGCGCGGCCCAATGCACGGTTTTCGAACAGGCCGAACCGGTCCCCGCCGCCGACATCAGTTGCCGCAGCAGCAGAAACCTGCATCGGGCCTTGCGGGCCCTCGGGCTCGGCGCGCCACATCTTGGGATCGGCGCCATGGCTCGATTCGGCGCCGTCAACGGCAAAAGCGATGCGGTCGAGCGCCGTCGCCTCGCCGGCCACCAGCGAGCCGGCGACCGCCGCAGCCGTGCTCAAGACGAAAAAGCCCGAGCCTGCAACGGCACCGATATAAGGGTGCGAACGACGGCGCCGAGCCGACACGTCGCCTCGCCGACTGTGACCCGAGTTCAGAGCGAGGGCCCTTCCCTACTCCCAATAAGCGGCGATGATCGTGTTGTCGCCACTGAGCAGCAGGTTGAGGCGGTTGGGATCATGGGTGATGCCGCGAATTCCGTGATTTGGCGGGATCCAGCGCAGGATTTTGGGAAGATCCTCCTGCCGCACGACACCCGGCGTTCCGGGTGCGGCCTGCCCGCGCTCGGCGAATTTTTTGCCGACGCAATCCCGGCAATCGTTGATCGTGATCCGCGTTCCCTGGACGCCGGGAATTTGATCGACCTCGATTGCATTCTCGGAGCCGCGCACCCGCACCCCTCTGAAGGCGTGACCCTCTTCGAGCGGAAACACCGCGCTGATCGGGACGAACCCGGTTGCCGGCTCGGTCTGCAGCGGCATCGTCGCGATGAGTTGCAGATCGAGAATACCATCGAGCGGCTTGCCGACATATGTCGGCACCAGTTCGGGCGAACTCCAACCCTGGGAGCCGACCAATCCCGTCACCCGCACGATGTCAAGTTGTGGTTGGGTCTGGGTCCGCATGACCTCAATGCTGGTGACATAAAGCACCGGCAATTCGGTTCCGGGCTCGGCCTCGGTCGGCGAGGTCACGACCGGCAGCCCGATGTTGCCGCCCTCGTCTCCTTCCGGCGGCTGGCCGGGAGAAGTGGCCGGCGGCGGGCCCTGCGCCAAGGCGAATCCGGCAAGACCTCCTTGCAGCGCCACGCCGATCGCGAGCATGCTCAACCAGCGCACAGTCATTTTCATGCAATCCTCCGGATCGACGATATTGCTTCGCCGCTAACGACGGTTTCGCCCGGCCCGCATCACACGCCCGCCACCCGGGCAATGGCTGCAGCATCAAAACCCTCGGGCGGGATTCGGTCGAGAGCATCGAGAATGAGATCGGTTGCCCGCATCTTGGTGATGCGGCAATAACTGGTTTCGGAGCTGACGAAGGTGCCGTTTTCGGCGAGCTTGTTGACCGGTTCGCCGCCACCGCAAACAGAAAAATATCCGCATTGCTGCTGGCACATCGTGACGCCGGCCTTAATGTCGGCCAGCATGCGCACCAGAACCGGGCTATCGGCCAAATCGACGAGTGTGTCACGGTTGATGTTGCCGAGGATGAAATCGTCATAGACCGGATTTTTGAGGCCCAAGAGCTCGGGCGAAAAGGTGGCAATGTTGCCTGCCCAGTCCATGCTGACGATCGCGAACGGTTCGACCAGCTGATTATAAAACGGCGCCTCTCTCGGCCGGATCACCTGCTGCAGCGCGGTTTCAATCTCGCGCACGAACTTGATTTTGTCCGGAGCAGTGGCCGACAACCGCCAGAATTCACCGAGAAACCGGTAATAAAGCGCGTCAGTATCGGCCTCGCGAAACGATTCCGAGACGTGATCACCCTCCGATTCCTCGACATTGAAGCAGACCTGCTCGATCCCCTCCGCGATATAAAAGTCGAACATCTCGCGCGCAGCCACCATGCTCTGCGGGGTCAAGACCGAGATCACATGAAACGGGACACCGTGGCGGCGAAGCAGGCGGATACCGGCGATCGTCCGCTCAAAGGTTCCCCGACCCGACCGCGTCACCCGGTTGCGATCGTGAAAATGCTGCGGGCCGTCGATGCTGACGCCGAGATTGATCTGCGCTTCGGCGAAAAACCTGCACCAATCGTCGTCGATCAAGGTGCCGTTCGTCTGAAACGAATGGACGACCTGAAGCTCAGGCGGGCGCAACGCCTCGACCAGGGCGAAAGCGTCGCGATAAAATCCGATCGGCAGTACCATTGGCTCGCCGGCATGCCATACGACGGAAAGCCCGCCGCCGAGCCACTCCGAGGCAAACACCTGCGAAAACAGATTTTGCAAAGTCTCGCGAGCGACGACGGCTTTTGAGGTGCGGTTCGGGAGATAGCAGTATCGGCAATCGATATTGCAGAACGGGGTTGGCTGGACCACCAGGAGCTGGATGGTCGGCACAGTGCGATCCCGCGAATCTCGGCGCGTCAGCAACTTACCAATTGCGCCACCAATTGGGCCAGTTGCTCCAGTTGTGCCAATTCGGCCAATTGGGCCAGCCCCAGGCGCCCCACGGGCGCCACCAGCCCCAGTTGCGCCACCAATTGCCCCAGGCGAGCCGCAGCTTGTCGATGTCCCCCGGTTTGGCGGCGGTTTGTTGACCGGCTATCGTCGAGACGGCGTCGCGAACAGCAGCGAGCCGCTCCGAAATACCGGCCGGTTGCGCTGCCTTTGGCTGGGACTCCGCCGGTTCCGGGCTGGCCACTCCGGGCGTCGTCGAGCCCAGCAGCAACGATACGCCAGCGACCCCGGCCGGGGCCAATCCTGACAGAATTTTGAGATATTTCTGCCGAAGCGACATCAAACTGACCTCATCATCGACTTGCCGGGTACGCCCGGTGATCTGCTGCCGAAGATTATCGGAGTTGAAACACGCGGACGTGCCCGCAAGTCGAAAAAGCGCAAACCGGTAGCAGCCTCAAAACTGCCAAGCTGGCGATCGGCTTTCACCAATTGCGCCAGAAATTGCCCCAAGGGCCGTTGCGCCAACCGCCGTTTCCCCAGCCGCCTCCGCCATTGCGCCAGCCGCCTCCGCCGTTGCGCCAGGCACCGCCGCCGTTGCGCCAGCCGCCTCCGCCGTTGCGCCACGCCCACCACGCGAGCTGTCCTCCAGCTTTTTCGGCTTTCGGGCCAGCGATGTCAGAGACTGCATCACGCACCGCAGCCAACCGATCGGAGATTCGGGCTTGGTTCGTCGCCGGCTGCGCCTGGTCCGGCTCTGCGCTCGCCACAGCAGGAGCACCCGCGCCGAGTGTCAGCGAGACGCTCAACGCGCTGGCCGGTAGCAGTTGTCGAAAGAATTTTTAGATATTTCTCGCGCGGCACCATCGGACTCAGCTTCCCCTTCTTCCATCCCCTACCTTGCGGGATCTCGTTAACTATATTTGCTCAATTCCAATATCGCTGGCGGCTCGCCTTCCCAGCTCGCAACTGCCGATCCGAACACTTGAGATAAGAGATGCTCTCGGTAGCAACAAATCGCTCCCGCCGTCAAATACAGATTTTTATTACAAACGGGTCACTCAGCGGCGCGGGCCCAGGGCGGCGACAGCTCCGCAATCCGGCTATATACCGGACAATCGGCGACATGCGCTCCGGGCAGATAACCAAGGCTCATCAGAAATTCGCCGACGATCTGCCCGCCTGTAAAGCGAAACGTGTTGCGGAACAGTTTGGTCCATTCATCCAACGGGCGCGGATGATGAGCGTCGAGCCAAAGCGCAAACGAACCGTGCGATTCGCGCAAAGCCTGGATACGCCGCGCGTTGTCGATCGCGGCCTCGATTTTGAGCCGGTTGCGTACGATGCCAGGGTCGGCGAGCAGACGAGCGATGTCCTGCGGCCCGAAGGCGGCAACCCGGTCGACGTCGAAATCGGCAAACGCGGCGCGAAAAGCTGCTCGTTTGTTCAGGATCGTCAACCACGACAAACCCGCCTGATTGATTTCGAGCATCAAACGCTCGAACAAAACCCGCTCGTCGCTCGACGGAAAACCGTATTCGTAATCGTGATAGGCGGCGTGCACAGGGTGTCCGGGTGCCGCCCGGCAATAGGCGGCGCTCACCTTACGAGCTGCGAAAGCTCAACCACGGCGAGCGCACCAGGGCATAAATGACGATCCAGATGACAGCGGCGACAAGGGAGGCAGGGCTATCGCATATGGCGCTGGCGCTTGAACGCGGGCGTTGCGGCGGAGGGGATATAGCTGGAGTCTCGGTATTCGATCCAGCGCTGAGGCCGCCCTATGGAAGAATTCGTCGCTTGCTTTGCCGAAATCGTGGACCCACGACAGAACAATGCCCGCCACGATCTACATGAACTGTTGCTGATCGCGCTCTGCGCTCTGCTGTCTGGCGGCGAGGATTGCTCGGACATGGCGCTGTTTGGGAAGATCAAAGCACCATACCTGCGCCAATTTCTGCGCCTGTGTCATGGCACTCCCAGCCATGACACCTTCAGCCGCGTGTTCCGCCTGCTCGATCCGAAGCCGTTCGAGACCTGCTTCACCCGCTTCATGCAGCGTTTCGCCGAGAGCCTGCGGGGCGTGGTGGCCGTCGACGGCAAGACGTTGCGGCGCTCGTTTGATCGCATCACGGGCAAGTCGCCGCTGCATATGGTCCATGCCTGGTCCGCTGAGCAGCGCCTGCTGCTTGGTCAGGTGAAGGTCGACGACAAGTCCAACGAGATCACAGCGGTGCCGAAATTGCTGGCGCTGCTGTCGCTCAAGGGCTGCATCGTCACCGCCGACGCGCTCAACTGTCAGCGCGCCATAGCCGCCAAAGTGATCGAGCAGGGTGGCGATTATGTGCTCGCACTGAAGGGTAACCAGGGCAGCCTGCACGACGATGTCCGCTGCTTCTTCGACGATCCCGCCCGCGCCGCCGAGATTGGCCATACCACGGTCGATGGCGATCACGGCCGCATCGAGACCCGAACCAGTCTGGTCTCGACGGACATCGCCTGGCTGCAAGAGCGACATGCCTGGCCCGGGCTGGCTGCCATTGGCCGCGTGCTCCGGACCCGCGAGGTCAGCGCCAAGATCACGACCGAGACCGCCTACTATCTGCTGAGCACCCCTCTAAGCGCTGAGCACTTCGGCGCGGTGGCACGTGCCCATTGGGGGGTGGAAAACGGTCTGCATTGGGTCCTCGACGTGATCATGAACGAAGACCAAGCCAGGAACCGCAAGGATCACAGCCCGCAAAATATCGCCCTGCTGCGGCGCCTTGCTCTAAACCTTGCCAAACTCGAAGGCTCCAAGGGGTCCATAAAGGGAAAGCGCATGCGCGCCGCTTTGGACGACACCTTCCTAACCGCCTCCTCGCCCAGTTCGGCAAAATGCAAATGCGATAGCCCTGCAACGGAGGTGAGCAAAACCTTGCGCCGCAAAAGCGGTTGCTTGGGTGCACCGGCGGCATGGCCGAGTTCGCCGGGCTGGGCCGGGGCGACCCACAGCGGCAGGATTGCGAACAGTGCGACCCACCACACTAAGACATAGACAATGATGCCGGTAAACCAGTTCATGACAAAGGCTTCCTGACTGCCGCCGCCGATATTCACCGCGCGATCAATGCGGCGGCCAGCGTTGCAGTGCAGCAAAGAGCAACCCGGCGACGACAACGGCGAGAGCACCGAGCCGGATCACCATTTGATCGATCCGGCGTTCGAGGTTCGCAAACCGCACGTCGAGCCGCTGCTCCAGCTCTCGCAGATCGGCCTTGGTCGCGACATTGTCATGAATTGCGTCGTACCCCCGGGTTATGCGTCCGACAGTCATACGGTGCTAAGCCCGGGGGTCGGTTGCGATGCGCTCGGCATCGTCGCTTTTGAGACCGGCGCCTTCAAAGGCGCGGGTCAGGGTCAGGCGATCGGCCATCGGCTCATCCCGGCACGAACCCGCATGAAGTCTTAGGGCCTCTCAAACATCCACTTTGCGGGGCTCTTACCGAGCCGGTTTGCAGTAATCAAGCGATCAAGCGCTTGCCGCCTGCTCCAACTCGATCAAGGTGCCGCAGAAATCCTTGGGATGCAGAAAAAGCACCGGCTTGTCATGCGCGCCGAGCCGCGGCTCGCTGTCGCCGAGCACGCGCGCACCTGCCGCGCAGAGACGGTCGCGGGCGGCAATGATATCGTCAACTTCGTAACAGAGATGGTGCATTCCGCCACGCAGGATTGCGGTCGAGAAAAGCGCGGACCGGCGAGGCATCGCCGAGCGGTTCGAGCAACTCGATCTTGGTGTTCGGCAGCTCAACGAACACCACGGTGACGCCATGCGCCGGCAATGGGTGCGGCGCCGACACATGCGCGCCCAGGGTATCGCGATAGACGGCACTCGCCGCTGCGAGATCGGGCACGACGATCGCAACGTGATTTAGCCTGCCGATCATGCCGCCTCCCGCACCAAGCGACTTCCGCTCGCCGCTGGGTTAAATCCGCACGACCTGGATCTCGACCAGCGATCGCTTGGCGAAGCGCTCGTTGATCATGCGCCGCAGGGCCCGCCGGGCTGCTTCGCTAACAATGTCATCATCGCGCCGTGCCCCGGGTGGCAGCTCGTTGATTGCGCGCTCGACAGCGAAGCGCAAATGCGGCACTGCTTCCTCGGCCGCATCGGGTTCGACCAAACCGATCATCATGACAGCCGGCGGCGCTGCCAAGCCGCCCTGACGATCGAGGACAACCGTCGCTACCGCGCTGCCGTTATACATGATCCGCCGCCGGTCCTTCAGCGCGGAGCCGTCTAGCGGCAGCAGCGCTTTGCCGTCGCTCGCCAGCCTGCCGACCGGCACTTCGTCGACAATTGCCGCACTCGACCCGCCGAGCTTTACGACATCGCCATTTTCGATGACGAGCGCGTATGGCACCTGGCATTCGCCGGCGATCTGCGCATTCGCCATCAAATGCCGCGCCTCGCCATGCACTGGGATCGCCACCCGCGGTCGGATCATCTGATACATGCGGACAAGCTCGTCGCGTGCCGGATGACCAGACACATGCACGAAATGATCATGCTCGGTGACGATCTCGACACCAAGCTTCGCCAATGCGTTCTGTAGCCGGCCAATGGCCTTTTCGTTTCCGGGGATAATGCGCGACGAAAAGATCACGGCATCACCGGGCTCCAGGTCGACATGCGGATGATCGTCGCGCGCGATCCGCGCCAAGTGCGGAGCGCGGCTCGCCCTGGCTGCCGGTGCAGATCATCAAGATGCGGTCGCGCGGAACGTAGCCTGCCTCCTCCTCGCTCAGAAACCGCGGTACATTGGACAAATACCCGTTCTCGCGCGCCGCCTTGTCGATGCGCCACAACGAGCGGCCGACCAATGCCACATCGCGGCCATGGGCGGCAGCGGCATAGGCGATCGTTTCGAGACGGGCCACATTGGAGGCGAAGCACGCGACCGCAACCCGCGCGTCGTAACGCCCGATCAGCTCGGTCAGCGACCCGCGCAACTCGGCTTCGGAGCCCGAGCTGCCGGGCCGGAGCGCGTTGGTCGAATCGCAGATCATCGCCAATACGCCCTCGTCGCCAAGGCGACGCAGCGCCGCCTCGTCGACCGGCAAACCGATCAGCGGGTCGGGATCGAGCTTCCAATCCCCGGTATGCAACACCGTTCCCGCCGCAGTGCGCAGAACGACTGCGTTGGGCTCGGGGATCGAATGGGTCAAGGTGACGAGTTCGAGATCGAACGGCCCGATCGTAAATCGGCCGGACATCGGCACGACGTTGATCCGGACTTGGTCGGCGAGCCCGGCTTCGACCAGCTTGGCCCGCAGCAATGACGCAGTGAACGGCGTTGCCCAAACAGGGCAGCGCAATTGCGTCCACAAATACGGAATCGCGCCGATATGGTCTTCGTGAGCGTGGGTCGCGACGATCCCAAGCAAGCGATCGCGGCGCTCGGCGATAAAGGCCGGATCGGGCATCACGACCTCGAGACCGGGCTGCGAATCGTCGCCAAAGGTGACGCCGCAATCGATAATCAGCCATTGCCCGGCGGCGCCATAGAGATTGAGGTTCATCCCGATCTCGTTGGCGCCGCCGAGCGCCACAAACAACAAGGAGTTGGGATCCTCCGCGCCGGAGCGAAGTGATGACTGAAAGGGAAAATCGTCGTTCATTTATTGATGTCTGTTTCGACCGTATATCAGGCGCAGCCCCCATAACGTCAGGTCGGGATCGACCTTGTCGATAATGTCAGTTACACCGGCAAACAGCGGCGCCAAGCCGCCCGTCGCCACCACCCCCATTGGTTCACCCCGTTCCTCGCGGATGCGCCGTACCAGCCCCTCGATCAAGCCGACATAGCCCCAAAACACGCCGGATTGCATTGCCGGGATCGTGCTGCGACCGACCACCGATGCCGGCCGCTCTATCGATACGCGCGGTAACTGCGCCGCCGCCATCTCAAGTGCCAGCATCGACAGGTTTGGCCCGGGAGCGAGCACTCCGCCGCAGTAGTTGCCGAAACGGTCGATGACATCGAAATTGGTCGAAGTGCCGAAGTCGATGACCATCAGCGGCACCGGATAGCGGTCTTGCGCCGCGACCGCATTGGCAATTCGGTCGGCCCCGACATTCTGCGGCGGCATATCGACATCAATGTTGATACCGAGCCGGCAGTTGGGTCGTCCGATGACCAGCGGCTCACTTTTGAAATAGCGCTGACACAGCCCGATCAGGTTGAACGACGCTTCCGGCACGACATTGGCGATGATCGTTGCATCGATGTCGTTCGCTGCGAGCCCGGCGAGCGTCATCAGCTGGGTCAGCCATACCGCATATTCGTCCGCTGTGCGCTTTGGGTTCGTCGCCGCTCGCCACGACGCACACAGCCGATCGCCCTCGTAGACGGCAAAGACGACGTTGGTGTTTCCGGAGTCGATGGCGAGCAGCATCAGGCCTCGCTAGCGCGCCGGGAACACGTCACCGGCTGGAATGCAGCGCAGCTCGCCCCCGGTCTCGAGCAGCAACGCTCCGTGTTGATCTATGTCGATAAACCTGCCGTGCAAGATGGCGGTTTCGAGGCGCACCCGGATTTGCTGGCCGATCGCGATCGCGCGTGACCGCCATACGTCACGCGCCGGACCGAACCCTTTCTCGCGCCAGCGTCGCAGCCAGATTTCGAAATGCTTGGCGACGGCCCCGAGCGCCGCTTCGGGGGTGGGTGACGGCAGGCCTTCATCGGCAATCGAGGTCGCCGGGAATTCGGTATCGGATGGCGCCGAAGCCAGATTGATGCCGAGCCCGACAATCACAAAGGCCACCCGTTCGTCCCGCCCAAATTCGGATTCGACCAAAATGCCGGCGATCTTTCGGCCGCCGACAAGGACATCGTTCGGCCATTTGCAAGCTGGCGCGCCGATGTCGGGAGCCAGCTCGGCGAGCGCATCGCCGATCGCCAGGCTCGCGACAAATCCGAGCTGCGCGGCCTGTTGGGGAGTGCACGCCGGCTGCAATACAAACGATGCGTAAAGATTACCAGGCGGCGACGACCAGATGCGGCCGCGTCGACCGCGCCCTTCTGTCTGCTGCAATGCCCAGACGACAGTTCCGGCGGCTGCGCCATTGCGGGCAAGCGCCTTTGCTTCGTCATTGGTGCTGCCGACCGACTCGCGGAAGGCCAACCGATAGCCCGCGGGGAGAAACGGCTGTAACAATGTCATCGAACGAAGAGAGAGGCTGCCGCCGCTTCCGCGCCACCCGTGACCGGCCCCGGCAGCAGAAAAAAGAACAAGGTTATGATCGCCGTTACTACCAATACGCCTTGTAGTTCAAAGGTGAACGGTCGATCAAAAGCGCCTACTGGCTCGTCGAAATACATGACTTTGACGACGCGGAAGTAATAGAACGCGCTGACAACGCTGGTGACGACGCCGATAATCGCCAAGCCGATAAGCTTCGCGTCGATCGCCGCAAGAAAGATATAGAGCTTGGCAAAAAATCCGGCAGTCGGTGGCAGCCCGGCCAATGAGAACATGAAGATCGCCAGGGCGAGCGCCAAGCCTGGATGCGTCTGCGACAACCCGGACAAATCCGAGATTTCCTCGAGCATCCGCCCCTGCCGCCGCATGCAGAGAATGACCGTCCAGGCCCCCAGCGTCATGACCAAATACATCGCGAGATAGATCAGCACACCGCGAATTCCTGCTGCGGTGGCAGCGGTCAAACCGATCAGCGCATAGCCGACATGGCCGATCGAGCTGTAGGCCATCAGCCGTTTGATGTTGCGTTGCGCGATCGCCGCTACCGCGCCAAAAATCATCGAGGCGACCGACAGGAAGAAGATGATTTGCCGCCACTCGCCGGCGAGCGGGCCAAACGGCTCGATCAGCACGCGGACGAACAGCGCGAAGGCCGCGAGCTTTGGGGCGAGAGCAAAAAATGCCGCAACCGGCGTCGGCGCGCCCTCATAAACATCGGGCACCCACATATGAAACGGCACCGCCGAGATTTTAAAGGCAAACCCGGCAATGATGAAGGCGAGCCCGACGATGACGCCAGGCGACGCCGGTGCGGGGCCGGCAAACAGGTGAGCAAGGTCGGCGAACGATGTGGTGTCGGCAAAGCCATAGACCAGTGATAGACCGTACAGCAGAATTCCCGATGACAGACCGCCGAGAACAAAATATTTGAGCCCAGCCTCACTCGATCGAGCCGAATCGCGATTGAAACTTGCCGCGACGTAGAGCGCCAAATTCTGCAATTCGAGACCGACATACAGAAGGATCAGATCGTTCGCCGAGATCATGACCATCATTCCGGTGGTCGACAGCATTACGAGCACCGGAAATTCGAAGCGCGCGATCCGCTCATCCTCGTCGTAGCGAAGCCCGATCAGGATCGTGATCGCCGAGCCGATCAGCACCAGCGAATTCATAAACCGGGAAAAGGTGTCGCTGACGAACATCCCATAAAAGCCGAAATGCGGCGGCCCGCCCTGGCTCAGATCGAGGATAAAGACCGCAACCAGCGCCGCGACGGCGAGCCAGGTAACCTGCCGCGTCGAGCGCTCGCCGCGGAACGCGCCGAACAGCAGCAAAACCATGGCCAGCCCGGCGAGTACCATTTCCGGAATTGCGGGCGAGATCTCCGGAAAAGCAAAATGCGGCATTGCGCGGCACCTCTATCGCAGGCTTGCCTGACGCGGCCCGGTGCCGTTTCCAGCGGCGGTTACCTGCTCGATGATGTGATTGGCCGACACCTGGATTGGCCGCACGAAGGATGTCGGGTAGATGCCCATCCACAGCGTTAGCGCCAATAGCGGGGCAAAGATCGCTTTTTCGCGCAGGTCGAGATCAAGGATGTTCCGTAAATCCACACGCGTCAGGGTACCGAAGATGACCCGGCGGTAGAGATAAAGCATGTAGGCCGGTGCCAGAAACAGTGCGGTCGCTGCCAGCACGCATTCGAGCGTGCTGACCTTGAATGTGCCAAGCAGGATCAAGAATTCGCCGACAAACCCGCTTGTGCCCGGCAAGCCAACTGCCGCCAAAGTAAACACCATGAACACGAAGGCATAAGCCGGCATGCGCTCGACAAGACCGCCAAAACGGGCAATCTCATGAGTATGGAGGCGATCATAAAGCACGCCGACGCACAAAAACAGAGCGGCCGAAACAAAGCCGTGGCTCAGCATCTGGATGATGGCGCCCTGCAATGATGCCGCGGTTACCGCAAAGATGCCCATTGTGACAAAGCCCATATGAGCGATCGACGAATAGGCGATCAGCTTTTTCATATCGGTCTGGGCAAGTGCCACCAGTGAAGTATAGATCACCGCGATTACGCTGAGCGTGAAGATCAGCGGTGTGAAGAAATGCGAAGCAAGCGGAAACATTGGCAGCGAGAACCGCACAAACCCGTAGCCGCCGAGCTTCAGCAAAATGCCGGCCAGAATAACCGATCCGGCAGTCGGAGCTTCGACATGCGCATCGGGGAGCCAGGTATGGACCGGCCACATCGGCACCTTGATCGCAAACGAGGCGAAGAACGCCAGCCATAGCCATTTCTGTAGACCAAAGGAAAACAAATTCGCGTGGGTAAGTGCATATTCGATGTCGGTCGATCCCGTCTGCAGATATATGGCAAGGATCGCCAACAGCATCAGCACCGAACCCAGCAACGTATACAAGAAGAACTTGAACGCCGAATAGATTCGGTTCTCGCCTCCCCATACCCCGATTATCACGAACATCGGGACCAGTACGCCTTCAAAGAAAACGTAGAACTGGATAAAATCGAGAGAACAGAAGATCCCGACCATAAAGGTTTCGAGAACGAGGAACGCAATCATGTACTCTCGAACTTGGACCCTGATCACGACCCAACTGGACAATATAGAAAGAAAAGTCAGCAAGGTTGACAGGAGAATAAAGAACAGCGAAATGCCGTCGATCCCCATGTGATAGCTGATCGTGAAGCCGCCGAGGGTAATCCAGTTGGCACGTTCGACAAACTGGAAGGCGGCGGTATTCGGATCAAAATAGACCCACAACAGAACTGAAAGAGCAAAGACGGCCAGCGATGTCCATAGCGCAATAAAACGCGCATTCCGCGCAACCACCGCCTCGTCGCCACGCGCAATCAGAATAAAAAATACGCCGATCAGCGGGACAAATGTGACCAGCGAGAGCAACGGCCAGTGGATCACGACAAATGCCCTTCACTCAGCGCGGGAACAAATACCAAGTCACAAATCCGACCAGCCCAATCAGCATGACAAAGGCATAGTGATAGAGATAACCGCTCTGGAACCGGCTTGCCTGCCGCGATAAATCGCGGGTCACGGCCGCGACCCCGTCGGGTCCCAAACCGTCGATCAGCATGCCGTCCCCGCCTTTCCACAAACCGTCGCCAATGATGACCGCGGGTCGGACAAAGAGCAGATCATAGAGTTCGTCGAAATACCATTTGTTCAATACAAATAGATAGATGACGCGGAATTGCTGGGCGAGGCGAACTGGTATTCCTGGGTCCGATACGTAAAACAGATAGGCGGTGCCGATACCGGCAACGGCCAAACCCCAGCGGCAACCAGCGGACAACACCCGGGACCCCTTCCGCAGCGGCGAGCGCGTCGTGGCCGGGCAAGACGAGGATCGCCGCCTTCCAGAAGGCGTCGCGCCCGGCTCCGATAAAATCATTGTAGAGCCAAGCGCCAAGGACCGTGGCCCCGATCGCCAGCACGATCAGCGGGATCAACATGACCCACGGGCTCTCATGGGCATGATGCATGGCCTCTTCCCCGGCGCGCGGCTTGCCATGAAAGGTCATGAACATCAGCCGCGAGATATAAAACGCGGTCATAAATGCCGCGACGGTCCCGAGCACCCAGCCATAGCGCCCGGCCGCGGTTCCCGATGCCCAGGCGGCATCAAGGATCGTGTCCTTTGAAAAATAGCCGGAAAACGGTGGGATACCGCTCAACGACAACGCGCCGACCCACATCGTGATATAGGTGATCGGGGTCTTGCGCCACATTCCGCCCATATGCCGCATATCCTGGTCACCGCCGAGCGCGTGGATGACCGACCCGCTGCACAAGAATAAGAGCCCTTTGAAAAATGCGTGGGTGAACAGATGGAAAATGCTCGGCGGAATAGGCTGACACGCCGGCGGCGACAAACATGTAGCCGAGTTGGCTGCAGGTCGAATAAGCGATGACGCGCTTGATGTCGTTTTGCGCCATACCGATGCTGGCGGCAAAAAATGCCGTGGTGCCGCCAATTACAGCGACAAGGACAAGCGCCTGAGGCGCGTACTCGAAGAGCGGCGACATCCGCGCCACCATGAATACGCCCGCCGTCACCATCGTCGCCGCATGGATCAAAGCGGACACCGGCGTCGGTCCCTCCATGGCGTCGGGCAGCCAGGTGTGAAGCGGGATCTGCGCCGACTTTCCCATCGCGCCGATAAACAACAGCACCGAGGCCAGGGTCAGCGCGTCGACGTGCAAGCCGAGAAATACATATGTCGTGCCGGCAGCGCTGGCTGCCTTAGCGAAGATTGCAGGAAAACTCAGGGTTCCGAAAATCCAAAAGACGGTAAAGATGCCGAGCGAGAAACCGAAATCACCGATCCGGTTAACGATGAATGCCTTGATCGCTGCGGCATTGGCCGACGGCCGGTCATACCAGAACCCAATCAGCAGATAAGATGATAATCCGACGCCTTCCCAGCCAAAGAATAGTTGCAATAAATCGTTGGCCGTGACCAACGCCAGCATGAAAAAGGTGAACATGCTCAGATAGGCCATAAAGCGGGGGATCGACTTGTCCTCCGCCATGTAGCCGACCGAGTAGACATGGACCATCGACGAAACGACAGTCACGACCATGATCATGACGCCGCTCAATGTGTCGAGGCGGATCGACCAGGTCACATCGACGCCGCCGGCGACGATCCAGCGGAACAGAGGGATGATCTGCGGTTGCGGCAGCGCCAGGGTGTCCCGAAACACCAGGATGCCAAGCGCGGCAGCAATCAACAGGGCGCCGCAGGTAACCACTTGCGAGCCCCGATCGCCAAGCGCACGACCAAAAAACCCGGTGATGACCGCGGCAATGAGCGGCAGAAACACGACCGCGACCGCCATGGTGTCAATTTCCATTGGGTCCCCTGTCGACAACGGATCGCGAGATCAGGCCGATACGCTCTTTGTGGTCCGTGACCGGAGGCGCGGCCAGTCCCAGCAGTCGTTCACCCACGGCTGGCGCTCCGCTCTTGGCACGACATGGGATGAGCCAAGGAAAGCCGCATGGCTGGTGACGCCCTCGCCTCAGCCCTTCATCATGTTGATGTCCTCAACCCGGATCGTGCCGCGATTGCGGAAATAGACGACCAGAATGGCTAGCCCGATCGCTGCCTCCGCCGCCGCCACGGTCAGCACAAACATCGCGAAGGCTTGACCGATCAGATTGCCGCGGAACACCGAAAAGGCGACCAAATTGATGTTGACCGCGAGCAGGATCAGCTCAATCGACATCAAAATAATGATGACATTCTTGCGGTTCAGAAAGATTCCGAAGATCCCGATCGTCAGCAGGATAGCGCCAACGGTCAGGTAATGTGGAAGACCGATCGCCATCACATCCTCTCGCCGACCGGCACTTTGATGACCTCGACCGATTGTTCTCGGGTGCGAGCGAGCTGAGCCGCGATCGATTGCCGGCGCACATCGGGGCGGTGACGCAAAGTCAGCACGATTGCGCCGATCATCGCCACCAGCAGGATCAGCCCTGCGGCTTGAAAGGCGAACAAGTAGCGAGTGTAGAGGATGCTACCGAGCAGCCGCGTATTGCTAATCGCCATGGCGCCGACGGGTGCCCCGATCGCAAGGCCGGCCCGGGCCGGCGTCATTGCCCAGTTCACCGAGATCAGAATCAGCTCGGCCAACAAAATCGCCCCGACGAACGCGCCGACCGGCAGGTAGCGGACAAAGCCGCTGCGCATTTCCAGGAAATCAATGTTCAGCATCATCACGACAAACAAAAACAGCACAGCGACTGCGCCGACATAAACGATCACGAGGATCATCGCCAGGAATTCGGCGCCGATCAGCACAAAGAGCGCTGCCGTACTAAAAAAGGCCAGGATCAGAAACAGCACCGAATGCACCGGGTTGCGAGCGGCCACCACCGTGGCCCCGCTACCGACCGCGCTGGCCGCGAAAATGTAGAATAGGATCGTCTGTACGATCATCGCTGCGTGTCCAAAAGACCTTGCTATCTCTGCCCGGAAGGTGCGGCGTATCAATGATACGGCGCGTCGAGTGCCAGGTTTTTTGCGATCTCGGCCTCCCAACGGTCACCGTTGTCGAGCAATTTTTGCTTATCGTAGAACAGCTCTTCGCGCGTTTCGGTGGCGAACTCGAAATTCGGCCCTTCGACGATCGCATCGACCGGGCAGGCTTCCTGACAATAACCGCAATAGATGCACTTCGTCATATCAATGTCATAGCGCGTCGTGCGCCGGCTGCCGTCGGCACGCGGTTCGGCCTCGATCGTGATGGCCAGTGCCGGACAGATCGCCTCGCATAATTTACAGGCAATACAGCGCTCTTCGCCATTGGGATAGCGGCGCAGCGCGTGCTCGCCGCGAAACCGGGTGCTCAGCGGTCCCTTCTCGTACGGGTAATTGACCGTAACCGGGGTCCTAAACATGTACCTCAGGGTGAGCGCCAGTCCCGAAAGCAGCTCGCTCAACAAGAGGCTGCGTGCTCTTAATGCCATTTTTCCACTCTCCGCCCTTTTGGCATGCTCAGCTTTCAGGCACCCAGCCGGTGGCAATCAACACCCCGGCGGTCAGCACCAACCACGCCAGCGAAAACGGCAAAAACACCTTCCACCCGAGCCGCATCAGCTGGTCGTAACGAAAGCGCGGGAAGGTGGCGCGCACCCACAAAAACACGAACAAGCAAACCGCGATCTTCAGAAAGAACCAGATCCACCCCGGGATCCAAACAAAGGGCGGGACGCTGAACGGCGGCAGCCAGCCGCCAAGGAACAAAACGCTGGTCATCGCGCTGACCAGGATCATGTTGGCGTATTCGCCGAGATAGAACAGGGCAAATGCCATTGCCGAATATTCGACAAAATAGCCGGCCACGATTTCAGTTTCACCCTCGACGATGTCGAACGGTGCGCGATTGGTTTCCGCCAGCCCGGAGATGAAAAAGATCACGGCCATTGGCAGCAACGGCCAAAAATAAGCGTGCCATACCGGAACGCGGGCCTGCGCCATGACCACGTCGTTCAGGTTCAGCGAACCTGCGCATAGCAACACGGTTACCATTACGAAGCCGATCGCGACCTCGTAGGACACCATCTGCGCCGCCGAACGCAACGCGCCCAAAAACGCGTAACGCGAGTTGGACGCCCATCCGGCGAGGATGATGCCGTACACCCCGAGAGAGCTGATCGCAAACAGATAGAGGATGCCGACATTGATGTTGGCGACGACAGCGTGGACATCAAACGGGATGACCGCCCAGGCGACGAGGCTCAACGTGAACGTCACCACCGGCGCTATGACGAACACGATGCGGTTGGCCCCGCTCGGGATTACCGTCTCCTTGATCAGCAGTTTCAGACCGTCGGCAAAGGGCTGCAACAACCCGAACGGGCCGACGACATTGGGGCCTTTGCGCAGTTGCGAGAAGGCCAGCACCTTCCGCTCGAAATAAGTCAGATATGCTACCGCGAGCAACAGCGGCACAATGACCGCCAGCACCTCGCCGAGGGTGATCAGCGTCACCCCGGCATAGCCGCTCCAAAAGCTATCCACGGGTACCCGTCCGCGCCGGCAATTCGCCGTGATGTACGAGGAAGACGTCGCTGCACTCGGCCATCGTAGCGCTCGCGCGGCTGATCGGGTCGGTGCGGTAGAAATCGGCGATCGGATAAGTGAACGGTGCCGGATCGACCGGTCCCGCACGACCAAACATGCCCCATTGTGCCGGACTCTCCTGGTCAATCGTGCCGAATGTCGGATAGGCCGCGCGCAGACGATGGCGCAGCTCGCCCAGGCTGTCGTAGGGGAGCGGCCGGCCTAATACCCCCGACAGGGCGCGGACGATCTTCCAGTCCTCCCGCGCGTCGCCTGGCGGAAAGGTCGCGCGTCTGCCAAGCTGGACCCGCCCTTCGGTATTGACGTAGGTCCCCTCCTTTTCGGTATAGGCCGCACCCGGCAGGATCACGTCGGCGCGCGCCGCCCCGCGATCGCCGTGATGGCCCTGATAAACGACAAAGGCCGAGCCGAGATCATCGGTGTCGATCTCGTCGGCGCCGAGCAGATAAAGCACCTCGATCCGACCCGAGCGGCAGCCCTCGATAATCGCGGCAACATCGAGCCCGCCCGGTCCCGGTACAAAGCCGAGATCGAGCCCTCCGACGCGTGCAGCGGCGCGATGCAGAACATTGAAGCCGTTCCAATCGTCGCGGACGAGCCCATAGGTCTCGGCGATCGCCCGCGCCATAGCCAGAACTTGGCCGCCATCGCGACGGGCAAGCGCTCCCTGTCCGACCACTAGCATCGGCTTTTTGGCAGCGCGCAACCGGTCGCACCAGGAGTGCTCACCGGCGGCGACTGCACCCAGCGCATCGCCGCCCTCGCCCAGCATCTCGACCGGAAAGCTCAGATCGAGCCGCGGCCCAATCGCGGCGATGCTGAACCCACCCTGCAAATGGCGCTTGCGGAGGCGTGCGTTGACCAGTGGTGCCTCCCAGCGCGGGTTGGTCCCGATCAACAGGCAGGCATCGGCTTCTTCGATGCCGGCAATCGTGGTATTAAACAGATAGCCGGCGCGGCATCGCGGATCGAGCTTGGCCCCGTCCTGGCGGCAGTCGAGGCTTGCGACGCCGAGCCCCACCAAGAGTTCTTTGAGCGCGAACATCGACTCGGCGTCGCACAAATCCCCAGCGATCGCCGCGATGCGCTCGGCTGGCACCCCCTTCAACCTATCGGCGACGGTGTCGAGCGCCTCACGCCAGTCGGTCTCGACCCGCACACCGCGCCGGCCCGCATAAGGACGGTCGAGACGCCGGCGACGCAGCCCATCGATCGCAAAACGCGTCTTGTCGGCAATCCACTCCTCGTTGACCGCCTCGTTGATCCGCGGCAGCACCCGCAAAACCTGCTCGCCGCGCGTATCGACCCGGATGTTGCTGCCAACCGCGTCGAACACGTCGACCGACTCGGTCTTTACCAATTCCCAGGGCCGCGCGACAAAGGCATAGGGCTTGGATGTCAGCGCCCCAACTGGGCACAAATCGATGATGTTGGCGGACAGCTCAGAGCCGAGCGCGTGCTCGATATAGGTCGTGATCTCCATGTTTTCGCCGCGGCCGGTGGCGCCCAGTTCCTGGACGCCGGCGATCTCGGTCAGAAAGCGAATGCAGCGCGTGCAATGGATGCAGCGCGTCATGTGGGTTGCGACGAGCGGGCCGAAATTTTTGTCGCGCACCGCGCGCTTGTTCTCTTCGAAGCGGCCGCGGTCAAAGCCATAGGCCATCGCCTGGTCCTGCAGATCGCACTCGCCGCCCTGGTCGCAGATCGGGCAGTCGAGTGGATGGTTGATCAGCAGGAATTCCATGACCCCTTTTTGCGCCTTGATCGCCTTTTCCGACTTGGTATGGACGACCATGCCGTCGGCGACCGGCATCGCACAGGAGGCGATCGGCTTTGGCGAGCGCTCGACCTCGACCAGGCACATGCGGCAATTGCCGGCGATGTTGAGCCGCTCGTGATAGCAGAAATGCGGAATCTCGATCCCGGCATGTTCGCAGGCTTGCAGGATCGTGGTCTCCGCCGGCACTTCGATCTCGCCGCCGTCGATTGTCAGTTTCGGCATCTCAGGCAGCCTCTCTGCCCTGGGCGGCGGCTTCGCGGTATTCGATAATGCGACGCTCAATCTCGGGACGGAAATGGCGAATTAGACCTTGGACCGGCCACGCCGCGGCATCGCCGAGCGCGCAGATCGTGTGGCCTTCAATCTCGTAGCTGACGTCGAGCAGCATGTCGATTTCCGCCGAAGACGCATTGCCTTCGACCATGCGCTCCATGACCCGCCACATCCAGCCGGCGCCTTCGCGGCAAGGCGTGCACTGGCCGCAGCTTTCGTGCTTGTAGAATTCGGAGAGGCGGGCGATGGCTTTGACGATATCCGTCGATTTGTCCATGACAATGACCGCGGCAGTGCCAAGCGCACTCTTGACCGCCTGCAAACTGTCGAAATCCATCAGCATCGTGTCGCAGATCGACTTTGGAATAACCGGCACCGACGACCCGCCGGGGATCACCGCAAGCAGGTTGTCCCAGCCGCCGCGCACCCCGCCGGCATGGCGCTCGACCAGCTCCTTCAGCGGGATGCCCATCTCCTCCTCGACATTGCAGGGCGCATTGACATGGCCGGAGATGCAAAAGATCTTGGTCCCGCTGTTGCGTGGTCGCCCGATGCCCGCGAACCAAGCCGCCCCGCGCCGCAGGATCGTTGGCACGACCGCGATCGTCTCGACATTGTTGACTGTCGTCGGGCAGCCGTAGAGCCCCACTGCCGCCGGAAATGGCGGCTTAAGCCTCGGCTGGCCCTTGCGCCCCTCGAGGCTTTCGAGCAGCCCCGTTTCTTCGCCGCAGATGTAGGCGCCGGCACCGCGGTGCAGGTAAACGTCGAACGCATAGCCCGAGCCGCAAGCATCCTTGCCGACCAGCCCCGCGGCATAAGCCTCGTCGATCGCTGCCTGCAATCGCTGCGCCTCGTTGTAGAACTCGCCGCGGATATAGATGTAGCAATGGTGCACGCCCATCCCGACCGAAGCAAGCAATGCACCCTCGACCAGCTTTTGCGGATCGTGGCGCATGATGTCGCGGTCCTTGCAGGTCCCGGGCTCGCTTTCGTCGGCGTTGACGGCAAGATATGTCGGGCGGTCGCTTTGTTTGGGCATGAACGACCATTTGAGCCCGGTCGGAAAACCGGCGCCGCCGCGGCCGCGCAGACCCAATTCCTTGATCTGTTCGACGATCCAATCGCGGCCTTTCAGGATCAGATCCTTGGTGCCGTCCCAATCGCCGCGCCGCCGGGCGCCGGGAAGGCGCCAATCGTCGAGACCGTAGAGATTGGTGAAGATGCGGTCCTTATCGGCGAGCATCATGTCCTCTTGCGATATGTCCTTTCGCGATTGGCGGTAGCCTTACCCGGCAACCCGGCCAAGGTCGTGGGGCCGGTAATCGGCGCGGAACCCTGCCGACCGATCACCGAACCGGGCGGCGGCGGATTGCCGGCGCGCAAGGCATCGAGCAGCTTCTCGGTCGCAGGGCCGTCGAGATCCTCGTAAAAATCATTGTTGACCTGCAGCACCGGTGCATTCACGCAGGCGCCGAGACACTCGACTTCGACCAGCGTGAACAGTCCGTCGGCGCTGGTTTCTCCGAGGCGGATGCCGAGTTTGCGCTCGCAGGCGGCGACGACGTCGTCCGAGCCGCACAGCCAGCATGGGGTCGTGGTGCAGGCTTGCAGCAGATAGCGCCCGACCGGCCGCAAATTGAACATTGTGTAAAAGGTTCCGACTTCGTAGACCCTGATCGGCGCCATCCCCAACATTTGCGCGACATAATCCATCGCCGCCTTCGGCAGCCACCCCCCGCTCTGCACCTGCGCCAGATGGAGCAGCGGGAGCACCGCGCTCGCCTGCCGCCCGGGCGGGTATTTGGCGATATGAGCCTCGGCGAGCTTGCGATTTTCAGGGGTGAATTCGAAGCTCTCGGGCTGCTCGAAGGCTGGGCTGGGGCCTGGTGTGTTCATCGGTCGATCTCGCCAAAGACGATATCCATCGAACCGATGATCGCGACGACATCGGCCAGCATGTGTCCACGACACATGAAATCCGCAGCCTGCAGAAAGGCAAAGCCGGGCGCGCGGATCTTGCAGCGGTAGGGCCGGTTGGTGCCGTCGGAGACGAGATAGACGCCGAACTCGCCCTTTGGCGCCTCGACCACCGTGTAGGTCTCGCCGGGCGGGACATGGTACCCCTCGGTGTAGAGCTTGAAAAAGTGGATCAGAGCTTCCATCGAGTTCTTCATCTCCGCGCGCGGCGGCGGTGTCACCTTGCGGTCATTGACGTGAACCGGTCCTTGCGGCAGCTGCTCGATTGCTTGTTTGATGATGCGGACCGACTGCCGCATTTCTTCGATGCGTACCAAATAACGATCATAGGAGTCGCCGTTGCGACCGATCGGTACGTCAAAGTCCATCCTGTCATAGACGTCGTAGGGCTGCGCCCGGCGCAGATCCCAAGCGACACCCGAACCGCGCAGCATCGGGCCCGAAAACCCCCAATCGGCCGCCTGTTCTGCGGTGACGATACCGATATCAACACTGCGCTCCTTAAAAATGCGGTTTTCGGTCAGGAGCCGCTCGATGTCATCGATCGTCTTCGGGAACCTCTCGCAAAACGCCAGAATATCATCGATAAGACCCGGCGGCAGGTCGAGGTGAACGCCGCCCGGGCGGAAATAGTTGGCGTGCAGTCTTGCACCGGAGGCCCGCTCGTAGAACTCCATCAGCCGCTCGCGCTCCTCGAAGCCCCATAGAAACGGGGTCAGAGCGCCGATATCGAGCGCAAAGGCGCACACGCATAAAAGGTGATTGAGAATGCGCGTGATCTCGGCATACATCACACGTATGTATTGCGCCCGCGGCGGCGGGGTGATGCCCATCAACTTTTCAACTGCCAGCGCAAAAGCGTGCTCCTGGCACATTGGCGACACATAATCGAGCCGGTCGAAATACGGGATCGCCTGCAGATAAGTCTTGTATTCGATCAGCTTCTCGGTGCCGCGGTGCAGAAATCCGATATGCGGGTCGGCCCGCTCGATGACCTCGCCGTCCATTTCGAGCACGAGCCGCATGACGCCATGCGCCGCCGGATGCTGCGGCCCGAAATTCATCATGAAATTCCGGATGCGCGGCGGCCCCTCCAGCTCACTTGGCGGATTATCCCGCTCAGCAATCCGTTCGCCGCTCACGACTTGGTGCCTTCCGTAGCATCACCGCCCTTTTGTTCTGCCGCCTTTTCGTCGCCCGGCAAGATCGTGTCCATCCCCTCCCAAGGCGACAGAAAGTCGAATCTGCGGAACTCCTGCTGTAGGCGGACGGGTTCGTAGACAACCCGCTTTTGCTCTTCGTCGTAACGCACTTCAACATAACCGGTCAGCGGGAAATCCTTGCGCATCGGATGCCCTTCAAACCCGTAATCGGTCAGGATCCGCCGAAGATCGGCATTGCCCTCAAAGTAGACGCCGAAAAGGTCCCAAGCTTCACGCTCCCACCAGCCGGCGCTGCTGAAGATCCCGGTCGCCGACGGCACCGGATTGTCTTCATTGATTTCGAGCTTGAGGCGAATGCGCTGGTTCAGACTCATACTGAGCAGATTGTAGACGACCTCAAAGCGCAATGGCCGATCGGGGTAATCGACTCCGCAAATGTCGCACAGTATAGTGAAACGGCATTTCGGATCGTCACGCAGGAAACGCAGAACCTCTGCAAGTTCATCGCATTCGACCCGGATCGATAATTCGCGGTGATGGATCTCGCTGCCAATCACCGCTGTTGGGAATGCCGCCGCGACATGATCGGCGAGTTCTTGTAGGCGCTGTTCGATCGACATCGGCTAACGTGCGAAGTTGTTGGTGCGGCGGATCTTGTTTTTCAGCACCAGAACACCGTAGAGCAGTGCCTCGGCGGTTGGTGGGCAGCCGGGGACATAGACGTCAACCGGTACTACTCGGTCGCAGCCGCGCACCACCGAATACGAGTAGTGATAATAGCCGCCGCCATTGGCACACGAACCCATCGAGATCACCCAGCGCGGCTCGGCCATTTGGTCATAGATCTTGCGGAACGCCGGTGCCATTTTGTTGCACAGGGTGCCGGCAACGATGATCACATCGGCCTGGCGCGGGCTGGCGCGGAACACTACCCCGAAACGGTCGAGGTCATAACGGCTCGCCCCGGTATGCATCATTTCGACCGCGCAGCATGCCGTTCCAAAGGTTAGCGGCCATAGAGAACCGCTGCGGGCCCAGTTGATCAGATTGTCGAGATTGGCGAGAATAAAGCCCTTGTCCTGTACCTCCGCGGTCGCAGCCCGCAACAGAACGTCCTGATCTGGACCAGGCGGCACCGGGGCGAACGAAGTATCACTCACTCCCATTCCAGCGCTCCTTTGCGCCATTCATAGATAAACCCGACAGTCAGCACACCGAGAAACACGACCATCGACCAGAACCCGAACAAACCGATATTGCCGAGCGCCACCGCCCACGGAAACAGGAAGGCGACCTCCAGGTCGAAAATGATGAACAGGATGGCGACCAGGTAATAACGCACATCGAAACGGATCCGTGCATCCTCGAACGGTTCAAAGCCGCACTCGTACGGCGACAGTTTCTCACTGTCGGGCCGCTGGCGCGCGAGCAAGAACGAGCCCGCCACCATTGCGACCGCGACCGCGCCGGCAATGGCAAGGAAGATCAAGATCGGAAACCAGTCTCGCAGCAGATGTTGCAGCGCTTCCATCATAGCACTCCGGCTCCCGCCCGATGCTGCCTGCCAACGCTCGAGCAGAATGCCCACAAACTCGATATAGTTCAGAATCCTTCGCGGGCGACCGGTGCACCGCTGTTCTAAGCGAATTTCCTGCGGTCGATGGCGGGAGCGACGGGGCTCGAACCCGCGACCTCCGGCGTGACAGGCCGGCGCTCTAACCAACTGAGCTACGCCCCCTCGATCGGGGCGGCCATCCCCACCGTTCCGGGGTCGGAACCCTTATCTCGGCGCACGCGGGGTGTCAAGCGCCCCGCCCACCCACGCCCGTTGTCCCGCGAGCGGCCGGCGCTTTGCGCTTAGTTCATGCCGCATTTGCAAAAATGCGAGGGGGGTCGGGGTGCATTACCGGGAAATCCGCGGCGCAACGGAGTACAGTCGCAACCATAGGCAACCCAGCGCGGGGAAAGGACATGCAATACCGTAGAATCTCGGCCGATTGTCATCTCGACATGCCGTGGATGCCGCCCGACTTGTTCATCTCGCAGGCGCGGCGCGAACTCAAGGACCGCATGCCCTATGTCGAAGACGGTCCGAATGGGCCGCAATGGGTCGCCAAAAACGGCGCCAACTTTGGCCTGCTCTACGGCGTGGGCCCGGGGGGTGCCAAGCATGTGCCGGGGCAGAACGTCCGCGTCGACATCATGGCGGAGCGCGGCCTCTACCAAGATGCCAAGAAAGGCAAGGTCCGCTGCAGCGACCCACATCTGCGCCTCAAGGACATGGAGACGGACGGCGTCGACGCCGAGATCATCTACGGCGTTCTCGGCACCGCGTCCAAGCTGAACGACAACGAGGCCTCGAACGAGGTTCTGCACATCTACAACGACTGGCTGAAGGATTTCTGCAGCCACTATCCGGACCGCCAGATCGGTCTCGCCTGCCTGCCCTATGGCAGCGTCGATCTCGCGGTGAAGGAGGTCCATCGCGTCGCCAAGATGGGGCTGAAGGGTCTCGAACTGTCGTGCTCGTGGGATATGGAGCCGATGTGGCACCCAAGCTGGGAGCCCTTCTGGCAGGCGGTCGACGAGGTGCAATTGCCGCTCCATTTCCACACCTTCCCGACGACCCCGCCGCGTGCTCGCCAGGAGGCGCCACAGGTCCGCCGCGCGGCGATGTTCACCGGTGTGTCGGCGTTCCAAATGGGGCTGATCCACATTATCGCGGGGATGATGGGGGCGGGCGTGTTCGAGCGCTATCCACGCCTCAAAGTGTCGTTCGGCGAGAGCGGCGCGGGCTGGCTCGCCTATGCGCTGCACCGCATGGATTTCGAGTTCGAGGACCGCTTCCGCGACCTGATGAAATTGAAGCCGAGCGAGTATTGGCGCCGCCAGTGCAAGGCGACATTCCAGTTCGACCCGATCAGCGCCAAGCTGATCGACGACATCGGCGCCGAGACGATGATGTGGGGCTCGGACTACCCGCATACCGACGGCATCTGGCCCGAATCCTCGAAATACATCGAGGAGCAATTTGCCGGTCTTCCCGCCGACGTCGTCCATAAGATTACCTGTGAGAACGCGGCAAAATTCTACGGGCTGATCAACTAGGCAGCGACCTGCTTGAGACCGGGAAATGGGCGCTGGTGACGGCGCCCATTGCATTTTGGGCCTGTCGCGATCAAACCAATCCTGCCGCGGCGGCGCGCCTTGCAGACATCACCTTTACTGGGTAAAGAGCGAGACATCGCCCGGGAATCGCGGGGGCTAACGATCGCGGATGAATCGAATACTGCTCTCGCTGATTGCAGCTGCCTTATGGCTGTCCGCCACAACGGTAGCGGCTGCCCCCGCGGTTGTCGTTGCCTCGAAAATCGACACCGAGGGGGCACTCCTCGGCAATATGATCATCGAGGCGCTGAAGAAGCACGGGATCGCGGTCCACGATCGCCTGCAGCTCGGCCCGACCAATATTGTGCGGACCGCGATCCTTGCCGGGCAGATCGACATCTACCCCGAATACACCGGCAATGGCGCCTTGTTCTTTCACATGGAAAATGATCCAGTATGGAAAAACTGGGCTAAAGGCTATGCGCAAATGGCCGCTCTCGACCGCGCCAAGAACCACCTCATTTGGCTCGCTCCGGCGCCCGCCAACAACACCTGGGTTATTGCCGTGCGCAAGGATCTGGCGCGGCGTGCCGACCTCAAAACCATGAGCGACTTTGCGCGCTATGTGAACGAGGGCGGCGATGTTTACCTGGCCGCCTCGGCCGAATTTGTCGAAAGCCCGTCAGCGTTGCCGGCGTTTGAGCGAACCTACGGGTTTCGCCTCAAAGATCGGCAATTGCTGACGTTATCCGGCGGCAACACCTCCGCGACCTTGCGCGCCGCGGCCGAGGGCATGTCCGGGGTCAACGCCGCGATGGCCTATGGCACCGATGGCGCGATCGCGGCGCTCGGCCTTATTGCCCTCGAAGACGACAAGGCGGCGCAAATCGTCTACGCTCCGGCACCGGCCGTCCGCGAAGCTGTGCTGCGGCAATATCCACAGATCCCGGCTTTGCTCGACCCGGTGTTTAAAAGCCTGACCCTGGCAACATTGCAGCAGCTCAACGCCAAGATCGCAGTCGATGGCGAGGACGCCGGAGCCGTTGCCAAGGGCTATCTGAAATCGCGGCATTTTCTCGAATGAGTTCGCAGGCCCTACCAGCGCCGAACCGCCCTGCCCTTGTCTCGCGCATCGGCGTGCACGATCAGGTCCTGTTCGCATTAGTGCTTGCCGCGGTAGTCGCGGCGTTGAGCTCCGGTTTTATCGCAGTGGCACCCAATCGGCTGATCTCAGGCCAGCCGATATCCTTGTGGTCTGCCACGGACCCCAAATTCGCCGCTGGTATGGTCGTGGTTGCCGGGCTTTTGCTCGCCGTCTCGCTGTCGCCGCCACGCCGAGCCGTATACGGCATAGCGGTAACATTGGCTTCCGCGTGGCTGCTGCTGGCCTTTGCCGCCCTGGGGAATGCCGCTCATACCCTGGCCGCCGGTGCCTCGGCTGTGGTGCGAATCTCGGCGGGGACATCATTCTGGGTCATTGCCGGCTGCGCCGCGTTAGGAGTTGTCGACGCGCTACAGCGGCTGCGCGCCGGTCCGATGCTGATGGCGGCAACGCTCGCAGTACTCTGTAGCGGGACGGTCCTCCTCGCTCTCGGCGGCGCGTTTGATCAACTGTCGATCGCCCGCGAGTACGCGACCCGGCACGCGCTTTTCGTTGCCGCCCTTAGTCGCCACGTCGCCCTTGTAGCGGGATCGGTCGGCCCGGCGCTTCTGATCGGCTTCCCGCTCGGGCTCCTCGCCACACGAAGACCGGGGTTCCAAGGACCGCTTTTCGCCACTCTGAACCTGCTCCAGACCGTGCCGTCGATTGCGTTGTTTGGCCTGCTGATCGTCCCGCTTTCGGCGTTGGCGGCGGCGGTGCCGCGCCTTGCCTCCATGGGGGTGGGCGGGATCGGCCCGACACCAGCGATCATCGCCCTTGTGCTTTATGCGCTGCTGCCCATCGTCCGCAACACTACCACCGGAATTTCGGGCGTCGATCCGGCAGTGATCGATGCCGCGCGCGGCATGGGGCTGACCCCGCGTCAGATCTTCTGCCGCATCGAATTTCCTCTGGCTCTACCGATGCTGTTGGTTGGGCTGCGCATCGTCACGGTCCAGACGATCGGGCTCACGGTGGTCGCGGCGCTGATTGGCGCCGGCGGGCTCGGCACGTTTGTCTTTGAGGGGCTCGGCCAATATGCGCTCGATCTGGTGCTGCTCGGCGCATTGCCGGCAATCGGATTGTCGCTCGCTGCGGATTTTGTGCTGCACATGGTCTCAGCCTTATTGCTCCGGGCGAGGCCCGGATGATCGAACTCGATCATGTGACCAAGCGCTATCACGGCCGCGCCGTGGTAGACGATCTGTCACTGACGATTACGAGCGGCGAATTTTGCGTGCTGCTTGGTTCCTCCGGATGCGGCAAATCGACAACATTGCGTATGATCAACCGCTTGGTCGGGGCGGATGCGGGCACGATAAGGGTCAGCGGCACCGACATTACTACCTTGCCGCCCCAAAAGCTGCGTCGGCGGATCGGTTACGCAATTCAATCGACGGGGCTGTTTCCGCACTGGACGGTGTGGGACAACATCGCCACGGTGCCGCGCCTGCTGAAATGGCCGGAGACCCGCGTCGCCACACGGGTTGGCGAACTCCTCGACCTGTTTAGGCTCGATCCTGACCTTTATCGCGACAAATATCCGCATCAGCTGTCGGGCGGCGAGCAGCAGCGGGTCGGCGTCGCTCGGGCACTTGCCGCCGACCCGGATCTTTTGCTGATGGACGAGCCGTTTGCTGCGGTCGATCCGATCACTCGCGGCGCCTTGCAAGCCGAACTCTTGCGAATTCATCGCAGGACCGGAAAAACAATCGTGTTCGTCACGCATGACATCGAGGAGGCGCTGCGGCTCGCGACCTCGATCGCCGTGATGGACCAGGGCCGGATCGCGCAGTATGCGGCCCCGCTCGATTTGCTCGAGCACCCGGCCAACGACTTTGTCCGCGACTTTGTCGGGCAGCGGGGTCTCGGTCTAAAGCTATTGTCGCTCCGGCGCGTTGCCGAGCGCGTGCGCCATGGCAAGTCCGCCACCGGCCAACCATTGCCGGCTGACGCCAGTTTGAGTGACGCGCTCTCGGCGATGACAGCGCGGCGGATCGACCGGCTTCCCGTCGCTGACGCCGCGGGCCACCCGGTCGGCGCGATTACACTTGCCGATCTGGTACGCTGAGATCAATGCGCGGTAGCGGATGGTTGGCGAGCCCGCTGGTGTGGGTCAGCCTGCTGTTTGCGATGCTGTTATTGAAGATGGATGCGTTGCGACCGGTGTTGGGCTGGGCGTTTCCCGATGTCACACCCCTCATTTATGACCGCGCAAGCTTTATCGAGCTGTTTTTTGCCCATCTCGGACTCGTCGTGACTGCGAGCACCGCCGCGGCGCTCGTCGGGTTGGGGCTCGCCGTTTTTGTCACTCGTCCGGCGGGAAGCGAATTCCGCACCATGGTCGAAACGCTGGCCGCGATCGGTCAGACGTTTCCGCCGGTCGCGGTCCTGGCGATCACTGTTCCGTTGATCGGCTTTGGCGCGCGGCCGACTGTCGTGGCGCTCTTTATCTACGGGCTGCTGCCGATCATCGACAACGCGGTCGCAGGCCTCGACGGCGTGCCGGCAAATGTTCGAGAGGCGGCCCTTGGAATGGGTATGTCGCCGCGGCAGCGGCTCTTTGCTGTCGACCTACCGCTGGCCGCTCCGGCGATCCTCGCCGGGATTCGAGTTTCGGTGACGATCGCCATCGGCACCGCGACGATCGGTTCGACGGTCGGCGCCCTAACCCTCGGCACGCCGATCTTTGACGGCCTCGTCGCCAACAAGCTGCCCTTTGTCATCGAGGGCGCCGTCCTGGTTGCTCTGTTCGCGATCCTGACCGACATGCTGTTCGCCCGGCTCGACCGCCAGCTGCGCTACCACATTCGGTGACTGCCTGCGGTAGCTGGAGCAAAAGCTAATTCAGCGGTTCTCGGGCGCCATGGTCCTCGCTGCCAACGCCGTCATGATCAACGACAGGCCGAGGAACACCATATTGATGCCAACCAGTAGGCCGATCGCCCAGTCGGCCGAGCTCGGCCAGCCATCCCAGATCAGAAAGGCGAGCAGCAGATCGACGAGCCCGCTGAACAACACCCAGCCCCAGCTCGGTAAGTGCCGCCGGTGTTCGATCGCCAGCAAAATCGCGGACACGCCTTCGAGGATAAAGAATGCAATCAGGCCCAAGGTCAGAGTCAGCACGCCGGCAATCGGTCGCAGCAACAGCACGAGACCGAGGACGATCGCCAGCAGCGCGGTCGCCAACGACCAGCCGAACCCGGGCATGCTGCGGTGTTGCAGCAGTGAGACCGTCCGGAAAATTCCACCGATAAAGAACAGCCAGCCGATGAATATCGTGATCGCCAAGCTCGCGACCTCGGGGACGGCGATCGCCAGCAGACCAAGCGCCAGCATAACGATGCCTTCGGCGAGGAATAATTTCCAGTGAGCGTGGAACGCCGCGGCCAAGCGATGGCGGACATGGTCGAGGTTGGGAAGAATATTGGGATCGGTCATCGCTCCCTCACCGCCAATGTAACCTCAGAACGCGGACCTACTCCGCAACCTCATCCTAACCGATCGCGCGACGGGTGTCGTCGAGGCTCTGCGGTAATGTCGCGTTTTGGGACCTGGTTTGCCACTTCCGCTCAGCCTTGACCCTCGGCCGCCTCGATTGCCGCCCGCGATAGCCCGTCAATCACCTCGCGGTCGAAATCGGGGGTTCCGAGCGCTTTGCTGCGGATCACGGCGAAAACCACAAACCCGCCCTGATTTCGGGGTGCGACAAAATATTCGGTGACGCGCTGTTCGTTCCCTTTGCCGCATGATAACACGGCGCTGAACACGGCACGATGACCGAAATCGGTGCGGAATCGCGCGGCGGCAAAGTCTCCCCCACAGATTTGTGGATCCACCGTAATCAGGTCCGAGGCTATGCCGATAGCGCTGACATTTGGGCCCGCCGGGACAATTTTGACGGCGCCGGCGGCGTTTTCGGATCGCCAGACGGCGGCAAACTGCTCCAGTGCTGGGGGCTTGTCCGCATTCACGAGATGCGCGTCGGACAGACGAGCCCGGGCGAGGAATTTCGTTGCCAGTCGGATCTCTTCAGGCGCCGCTGCGGTCGCTGGCTCTGACGGCAATACGAATGCCGGAGAAGGGGGCATCGCCGGGGTCAGCGCGGTGAAGGCCAAAGGCGGCGACGCGGCAGTTGGGTTTGTCGTTTGCGATGGAGAGTCGGCCCGGTCCGTAGTCGCAGGCGCGACCTGAGGGGCTGCGTTTGCGACACGGAATTTTGTGGGCCCGCCGGGCCCACCCTCGGCATCTAGGCTTGCCATTGAGGCGGACAGCGGTGGTGAGGTCGGTTTTGCTGCTGGGGGATGAGTGGCAAAGGGGGGTGGTGCCGGAGATGCCTCCGCCACAGCCGAGGGGGGGAGCGCATCCATCGGATTCGGCGAGGCTGCTGCTCTCGGGGTGGATGCAGTGGCATCGGCCGATCCCGGTCCCGTCGGGGCCAATTCACTGTCCGGAACCAGCGCTGATTTCGAGCTCGCTGCGGCTGACGCAACCGTTGTTTTTGCCGACGCCGGCGGTGACTCGGCAATGCCCGGGGCACCGGGTGCGAAGGTGGCTGTGGGTTGCGCGGCGGCGCGCTCGCCACGGCTTCCGCCGGCGCCGGCGCGCCCGGCAAGAAAGCATCCACCGCCGCGGGAATCTTTGCTGACTGCGCGCTTGCATCTGCCGAAGCAGTCTCCGCTTTAACCGACGCCGGCGGTAACTCAGTAACGCTCGCCGTATCGGGTGCGGGGGTGGCCGCGGATTGCGGCGGGGGCACGCTCGCCGCAGTTTTCGTCGACGAGTTCGGGGATGGAGAACGCGCCGTCGATGGCGATCCCGCAACGCCGGATGCCGCCGATTGGGTCACAGCCAGCGCCGAACCGGCCTTGGTGCTCCCGTGCTCTTCCTGCCCCTTCAAAGAACCCGCGGTTGGCGCCTTGTCCTTGAGTTCAAGGGAGGTGCGAACGCAGTTCGTCAGGCGATCCATGACCGCTGGGATTTCGTTGAGCTTGAAAAAGAACGACTGCCCCTCGGCCTCGAGCGCCAGCTGCGAGCTGTGGCGCAGCCCGTCCACAAGACGGGAGCTATCGGGCAACGGGATCAGCATCAGCTGTCCGTTCGGTATGATGGCCTGCCGGTCCAACGAGGTCTCTCCATCATCAAGCCGCAATCGGACCGGCAATTTAGCTTTGGGTTTAAATGACCATTCGGGGTTTATGAAGCCGAGCCACCAACGATAGTCGGCGGTCACCAATACGAAGAGGTTTATGCCAGTATCGTACGCGACCCCCGCTGAGCAATGGCTGAAAACGCCGGTGCGGTCATCGGTATAGGCGCCCCCCGACCACAAGCCATGTTTAAAGACGCGCAGCGGACCACCGGCATCGGCCGCCCCGCAGCATAAAATCGACCCCGCAACGGTCACCGCGGCAAAGCGGGTGAAAGACATTCAAGCCCTCGTGATTTTTCATCAAAATATCAGATATTCGTCCCCGGTGGGACCTTCGCATCGCGTGGCAATTCGCTGCGGGCCCATCGCCGAGGCTCAATCAGCGCACCGATTGGGCGCTGCTAATTGCCGCGCCCAGTGTGCGGGTCCATTCTGGGCAACCAGGCTCAAAGGAGCGAGGAATGCCGGCGAGCAGCGGCAAAAAGGTCGGCGTGATCGGCGCCGGCATGGTCGGGGTCTGTGCCGCGAGCTATTTGCAGCGCCAGGGCCATGAGGTTTTCATTGTCGAAGCCGGCGAGCCGGGACACGGCGCTTCCTTTGGCAATGCGGGCGCCTTCAACGCGTCCTCGGTGACGCCGATGTCGATGCCGGGCGTAATGTGGAACGTCCCGCGCTGGCTATTCGACCCTTTGGGGCCGCTGTCGTTGCGGTGGCGCTATCTGCCGATCGTGGCCCCTTGGCTGGTCCGCTTTATCCGCGCGGGGACCCCCGAAAAGGTGCACGCCCAGGCCCGCGCTCTCCGCCCGCTGGTCGGCCCCACGCTCGACGCGCTGATGCCGCTCGTCCGCGACGCCGGCGCCGAGGATCTCGTCCATCGTCTCGGCCATCTTTATGTATATCGCTCACAGCACGGGCCAGAGAAAGAACGGCTCGCCTGGGAATTGCGGCGGGAGAACGGCGTCCAAATCGACGAATTCGACGCCGATGAGCTGCGCCAGCTCGAGCCGACCTTGGCGCGCGATTTTGTGCGCGGGATCCTGGTGCGCGAAAACGGTCATACCTCGAACCCGCTTGGCCTTGTCGAGCGGCTGCTGGGACAGTTTTTGCGTTCGGGCGGCGAGCTCGTCCGCGCCCGCGCGCTCGGCTTCGATCTCGCCGATAGCCACCTAGCCGCAATCCGCACCGATGCCGGCGACCTTCGCGCCGATGCCGCTATCGTGTGCGCCGGCGCGTGGTCCAAGCCGCTCGCGGCCGTCCTCGGCGATCGCATCCCGCTCGAAACCGAGCGAGGCTATCATCTGCTAATCCGTGATCCCGAGGTCATGCCACGCATACCGACCGCAGATGCCGAGGCCAAATTCGTCGCCACACCGATGGTGACTGGGCTGCGCTTTGCCGGCACAGTGGAACTCGCCGGTCTCACGGCACCGCCCGATTGGCGCCGCGGCCGGATCCTACTCGATCAAGGGCGGCGGATGCTGCCCGGCCTCGCCGCCCATTATACCGAAGACCGGATCTCGGTGTGGATGGGGCACCGACCAAGCCTGCCTGACTCGTTACCGGTCATTGGACCCTCGCGCGCCACCCCCGATGTGATCTACGCCTTTGGCCACGGCCACGTCGGCATGACCGCCGCACCGATGACCGGCAAACTGGTTGCCGATCTCGTTGCCGGCCGCCCGCCGGCCATCGATATCACCCCGTTTGCGCCCGCGCGCTTCGCGTGAACCAGGAGAAGGACCAGTTATCTCGCGAAGATGCCGAAGAGATTACAAATCTGCGGGTCGTTTTCCGACTGCTGTTGAGGCCGGCGAAAAAGATCGTTTAGTTCACTGAAGGAATGTACCCGCTCTCTCGCTTGCGGCTGCCGAAGCTTGGGGAACTTGAGCTATTGCCCGCTGTTGTCTTTGGGCCAAGCTGGAAGCACAGATGACGAGATTTCCGGAGGATCGGAAGTAATGGCAGATCTCGGTCAATTCCGTACGTCAAACCGCGGCTTTGCCTCGATGGACGAGAAGAGGCAGCGCGAGATCGCCAGTAAGGGCGGCCGGGCCAGTGGCGGCAATTTCAAAAACGACCGCAGGCGCGCCGCGGAAGCCGGCCGGAAAGGCGGGCAGAGCGTTCCCCCCGCAGAGCGCAGCTTTTCGCGCGATCACGGGCTGGCGGCCGAGGCCGGTCGAAAAGGGGGTGAGCACAGCCATGGCAGCACGAGCGTCAGCGTGCGGCCCAGCGCGGCAACCGATCGGCTTCCGGGCACGAGAGCAGCCGTCAGAAAGGCGCGCCTGACAGCCGGGCAGGCCTCAGTCGCCGAGACGGCGGACCAGCAGCTGCGCGCCAGGGCGCGCATGGCGAGCTGGAGCACCAGGGGGCCAAGGCTACGGAAGTCGCTGTCGCAGCCGAGCAAAGCAGCGGAGATCACGACGACCAATAGCGTCGATAGGCATCGACCTAAAGCCCCGCGATCCGTGACGGATCTTTATTCACCGAAGCATTTCTCGAATTCACCAAGCAAAGTTCCATTGCATACGTAAATTGCTCGGTCGCGGATCGAAGCGATCGGCGCAGCAAAATCTCGCCAGGGTGGACGTGGCAGGGCGGGGCAAGTAGCGTCGCATACCCGATCCTAGCGGAGACCAACATGCGACCCTCAGGACGCGCTCCTGAAATGATGCGGCCGGTCAGCCTCGAACCGGGCGTCGCCAAATATGCTGAGGGCTCGTGCCTTGCCAAATTCGGCGATACCCAGGTGCTGTGCGCTGCGACGGTCGAGGAGCGGGTGCCGCCGTTTCTCCGCAATACCGGCAGGGGCTGGGTCACTGCGGAATACGGGATGCTGCCGCGCTCCACCTTGACGCGGACCGACCGTGAGGCAGCGCGCGGCCGGCAAAGCGGACGCACGCAGGAAATCCAGCGGCTGATCGGGCGCAGCCTGCGAGCAATCACCGATCTCGTCGCCCTCGGCGAGCGCCAGATCCGCATCGACTGCGACGTGCTACAGGCCGATGGCGGCACCCGCACCGCCGCTGTGACCGGCAGCTACGTTGCCTTGCACAAAGCGTTGAGCGGCCTTGTCGCCTCTGGCCAATTGCCGACCTTACCGCTGCGCGACAGTGTTGCCGCAGTCTCTTGCGGCGTCGTCGGCTCCACCGCAGTGCTTGATCTCGACTATGCGGAAGATTCGCAGGCAATGACCGATGCAAATTTCGTGCTGACCGGCCGCGGCGCGATCGTTGAGATCCAGGCAACTGCCGAGGGTGCCCCGTTTGACGAAGTGTTGTTCGCCGAGATGCTGCGCCTCGCCCGCGCCGGGATTCGTGATCTGACCCGCCGGCAATGGCAAGCGCTCGGCCTCAGAGCCGACTGATGCCGCGTCGTTTCCAAGGCGGTCGGCTGGTTATCGCCAGTCACAACCCCGGCAAAGTCGAGGAGATCGCGGCGTTGTTGGCGCCATTTGCGGTCGAGACGGTCGCGGCCGGGCGGCTTGGCTTACCCGAACCCGAAGAGACCGGCGAGAGCTTTGAGGCGAACGCCGCGCTGAAGGCGCTCGCCGCGGCCGAGGCTAGCGGACTGCCGGCGCTCGCCGACGATTCCGGCTTGGTCGTTCCGGCGCTGGGCGGCGCTCCCGGCATCTATTCTGCCCGCTGGGCCGGGCCCGCCAAGGATTTCAGTATGGCGATGGCGCGCGTCGAGCGCGAGCTCGGCGATCGGGAGCGCAGCGCTCTGTTTGTCGCGGTGTTGGGGTTGGCTTGGCCGGATCGCCATCTGGAAATCTTTCGCGGTGAAGTTCGCGGTCGGCTTGTCTGGCCGCCGCGCGGTGAGCGCGGGTTCGGTTACGACCCGATGTTCCTACCCGATGGCGGCAGCCTGACCTTTGGCGAGATCGACCCCGCCGAAAAGCACAGAATCAGTCACCGTGCCCGCGCCTTTGCCAAGCTCGTCGCGGCATGTTTAGCCGACCGCTAGATGACTGCGCCAGAGCCGCTTGCTGTTTATGTCCATTGGCCGTTCTGTCGGTCGAAGTGCCCGTACTGCGACTTTAATAGTCATGTTCGTGACCATGTGGACGCCAGGCGCTGGACCGCCGCATTGCTGGCCGATCTCGACCATCTGGCCGGCCTCGTACCGGAACGCATCGTCGGCTCGGTGTTCTTTGGCGGCGGCACACCGTCTCTGATGCCGCCCGAAACGGTCGCGGCCGTATTGGACCGTGTGCGCGCCCAATGGCAGGTTGCGGCCGATGTCGAAATCACCCTCGAAGCCAACCCGAACTCGGCGGAAGCCGGCCGTTTCCGGGCATTTGCTGCTGCGGGGGTCAACCGTTTGTCGCTCGGAGTTCAATCGCTCGAACCTGCGGCCCTGCAGTTTCTCGGCCGCGCCCATAATCGGCAGGAGGCGATCGCTGCGCTCGAGATGGCGCGCACCAATTTTCCGCGCTTTTCATTCGATCTGATCTACGCCCGCCCCGGCCAAACAATCGCTACCTGGTACCGCGAACTCAACGAAGCGTTGCAATTGGCCGGCGATCACCTCTCGCTTTATCAATTGACGATCGAGCCCGGCACCGCTTTTGCGACATTGGCGCGCCGCGGGGCACTCGATCCGCTCGATGACGAAACCGCTGCGGCTCTCTACGAAACGACCCAGGACCGGCTCGCTGCCGCCGGCATGCCGGCTTACGAGATCTCCAACCACGCCCGACCGGGCGCCGAATGCCGACATAACCTCGCTTATTGGCGTTATCAGGATTACGTCGGGATCGGGCCCGGGGCGCACGGCCGGATCACTTGTGCGGGAATCAAATATGCCACTCGGCAGCGCCGCAAGCCTGAAGCCTGGTTAGCCGCTGTCGAAGCCGAGGGAACCGGGCTCGAAGAAGCGGTTGCGATCGACCATGAGGCCGCCGTCGAGGAGACGGTGCTGATGGGCCTTCGGCTGGCCGAGGGTATCTTGCGCTATCGCCTTGAAGAAACAGCAGGACAGACGATCGAGATCCTGTTCGGCGGCAGCCTGCCGCCCTTGATCGAAGGTGGGTTTTTGACGTTGGATAGCGAGCGCCTCGCCGCCACGTCGGCCGGCCGGGAACGGCTCAATGCCGTACTAGCGGCATTGTTGGGATAGGTCGAGCCCGATCGAGTTGAGGAGGATCTTCAGCTCGGTTTCCCCGGCGGCGTGGCTGGGCGGGTCTTGGGCCTTCCCCCCTCGCCTGAAAGCTGCTTGTAGACCATCTCCGCAAGCTTCAGCAATTGCTGGCGATCGGTCCTGGCGGCGAGCGCATATCCGAAATCCTGATCGGACCAGTAGAACACGCTGAGGCCGTTTTGCTCGCTGTAGCGAAAGCCGGTCTCGCCGGCATTGTCAGCGCGCTCGTACAAGGTCAGCCGATTGCCGCCCTTCTGGTACATGAATTGTGCCGCGGGACCGCTCTCGGAGGGGAGCAGCCTGCCGCCCATCAGCTGAAAACCGGCTGAGTTCAGATCGGGCACGGCCAGCGGACGACCGAGCCGCTTCGAGAGCCATTGCACAAGGTGCGCTTCTTGCGCGGCGTCGACTTCTACGGGATGACGCGCCTCGACCGAGAACACCCGATGCGCGGCTAGCGCGTCGGCGGTGATTTCCCGCTCGGTAGCCGCTGCCTGCGCGGTCGGGGGCGAGTGCGCGGGTCCGAGGCCCCAATCGCGCGCTGCCCAGCCGCCGAGACCGCCCAAAACCAACAGCAACACTGCCGCAGCCGCAGCCCCCCATTGTCGATAATGGCGGCGCCGCTGCTCTGTCTGCACACGATCCAGCCGGAGGCGCGTCGGGATCGGTTCTTCGAGCTGCCTGGCGAAAGCGTTGCGGAGCTGCTGCTGCAATTCGCGATAGTGCTGAAGCCGAGCCTGTTCCTCGGGATGGGCCGCGAGATAGGCCTCCACAGCGGCCGCTCGCTGGGCCGGCAAGCGGCCGTCGACAACGGAGCTCAGCTCATGTTCTTCGACGCCGCCGCGCACCGCACTCATCTCATTCCCCGCGCGGAGTTGTCATTCGGATCGAGATCGCGGTTCATGAATTGCCGTAGGCGTTCGCGTCCGCGCGATAGCCGAGACATCACGGTGCCGATCGGCACCCCCAGAACCCGTGCCGCCTGCTCGTATGAAAGATCCTCGACTGCGACGAGGAACAGGACAGATCGCTGCTCTTCGGGCAACGCCGCAAAGGCCCGGAGGAGATCACGATGCTCGAGCGCCTCGTCCTGACCGCCCTTGACCTGCGGCAGTTCGGATTCGATGACCTCGGTCAAGGTGTCGTGCACTCCGCGCCGCTTTTGGCGCTGCTGCTCACTGAGGAAACGGTTGTAGAGGATGGTATAAAGCCAGCCGCGCAAATCGCCTTCCGCGCGCCGCGAATGCCACCGCGACAGCGCGCGCTCGAGACTGTCCTGGACGAGATCGTCGGCACGCTCGCGGTCACCGCTCACCAGCGCGCGAGCGAAACGCCGCATACCCGGTATGTGCGGTTCGATCGAAGCGGCGTCTGCTGCCATTGCGTCCCTTGAAGACGAAGCGCTGGCGTCAAAAAACGGCGAAAAGCGCCGGTATTGCGGCAATTTGTTGTTGACGGCCCAAACGGCACCATTAACCACCGCATCATCGGAGAGTTCCGCCCAATTTTCCATCATAATTCGCGCCGATCGTCACTTCGGTTCACAGCGGAGCATGCTAGGCCTTCGATCGAGTTTTCGCTGACCGTTTACTCCCTACGACTTTAGCATCGATCGGTTATTCCATGGCGCCCTGGTGAAAGGACAAACCATTTACGGTGAAAACTATCGCTTCAGCTCAGGACCGTAGCGTCAAAAACCGGTAAAATCTGTTGTGCACCAGGTCATTGGACCGTTCGATCCGCCTGCCTTGCCGGACTCCGGAATTCGCGGTAAGACGCGAGCCAGCTTGCGCCCGGCACTCGGCGCCGCAAAGAGAGGCATTCGCATGGCACGCAACAAAATCGCGCTGGTCGGCGCTGGGCAGGTCGGCGGCACCATCGCCCTGCTTGCCGGGCTCAAGGAGCTCGGCGACATTGTCCTTCTCGACATTGTCGAGGGTGTGCCGCAGGGCAAGGCTCTCGACATCGTCGAGGGCTCGACGATCGAGGGCTATGATGCGGTCGTCAGAGGCTCCAACGATTATGCCGATATCGAAGGCGCCGATGTGGTTGTCGTCACAGCGGGAATTGCGCGCCGACCAGGCATGAGCCGCGACGATCTGATCGGCACCAATGCCAAGGTGATTTCGACCGTCGGTCAGGCGATCAAAAAGCACTGCCCGCAAGCCTTTGTGATCACGATCACCAACCCGCTCGACGTCATGGTGTGGGTCATGCGCGAGGCGTGCGGGCTGCCGCCGCATCGGGTTGTCGGCATGGCCGGTGTGCTCGACAGCGCTCGTTTCCGCTATTTCCTCGCCGAGGAATTAAAGGTTTCTATTGAAGACGTCAGCGCCTTTGTCCTGGGGGGCCACGGTGACATGATGGTGCCGTTGGTGCGCTATTCGACGGTGGCCGGCATCCCGCTCCCCGACCTCGTGCGCATGGGTTGGACGACGCGCGAGCGGCTCGACCAGATCGTCCAACGCACTCGCGACGGTGGTGCCGAAATCGTTGGGCTATTGAAGACTGGTTCGGCCTTCTACGCTCCGGCGAGTTCGGCGATCACCATGGTCGAGGCCTGTCTCCGAGACAAAAAGCGCGTTCTACCCTGCGCCGCCTGGCTCACGGGCCAATACGACGTGAGGGATCTATATGTCGGGGTTCCGGTCGTGATCGGCGCCGGCGGCGTCGAACGCATCGTCGAAATCGAGCTTAATCACGAAGAGAAGGCCGAGTTTGACCGCTCGGTCAGCGCCGTACGCGAGCTTGTCGAAGTCGTCAAGAAGATGCCGATGGCAGGATGACCCAATGAACATTCACGAATATCAGGCAAAGGAGCTGCTGGCGAAATTCGGCGTCGCGATGCCGCGTGGCGGCGTCGCCTATACCGCGCCCGAAGCGGGCATGGTTGCACGGCGGCTCGGTGGGCCGGTTTGGGTGGTCAAGGCGCAGATTCACGCCGGCGGCCGCGGCAAGGCCGGGGGTGTCAAACTCGTCCACTCTGAGGAAGAGGTTGCGGCTGCTGCCGACGCGATGCTCGGCCGGCAACTGGTAACCCATCAGACCGGCCCTAGCGGTCGCGGGGTCACGCGCGTCTATATCGAGGAAGGCTGTCAAATCGACCGCGAATTCTATCTTGGGGCGCTTGTTGATCGCGCAACCGGGCGGGTCACGCTAATCGCGTCGACCGAGGGCGGGGTCGAAATCGAGGAGGTGGCGGCCCATTCGCCGGACAAAATCCTGCAGGTGACGATCGACCCGGCGAGCGATATTCAGCCGTTCCACGCGCGCGAGATCGCTCATGGGCTCGGTTTGACCGGCGCGCCGGTCGGCGCGGCGGTCAAGTTTGTGATGGCGCTATATCGTGCTTTTTGCGAGCTCGATGCAACCCTGATCGAGATCAATCCGCTGGTCCTGACCAAGGCGGGCGAGCTTTTGGCGCTCGACGCGAAGATGTCGTTCGACGACAACGCTCTATTCCGCCACCCTGATATCGAAGCGCTTCGCGACCAAGGGGAGGAGGATCCGACCGAACTGGAAGCGGGCCGTCACGGGCTGAACTACATCAAGCTCGACGGCAACATCGGCTGCATGGTCAACGGCGCCGGTCTCGCAATGGCGACGATGGACATCATCAAGCTTTATGGCGGCAGCCCGGCTAATTTTCTCGATGTCGGCGGGGGTGCCACGCGCGAGCGAGTGTCGACCGCATTCAAGCTGATCTTGAGCGACCCCAATGTGGAAGGCATCCTCGTCAACATCTTTGGCGGCATCATGCGCTGCGACGTCATTGCCGAGGGCGTTGTCGGCGCGGCACGCGAGATCAACCTGCATGTGCCGCTCGTCGTGCGTCTCGAAGGCACCAATGTTGATCTCGGCAAGAAGATTATGCAGCAATCACGGCTGCCGATCCTCGCCGCCGAAAATCTTGCCGACGCAGCGCAGAAGATCGTCACCGCGGTGAAGGAGGCGCGCTGATGGCGATACTCGTAAATGCCTCGACCAAGGTGCTGTGCCAGGGCTTTACCGGCTCTCAGGGGACCTTTCATTCTGAGCAAGCGATTGCTTACGGTACCAAAATGGTCGGCGGGGTCACGCCAGGCAAAGGCGGCACGCGTCATCTCGACCTGCCGGTCTTCGATACGGTGCGCGAAGCCCGCGAGGCCACCGGCTGTGACGCAAGTGTGATCTACGTGCCGCCGCCCTTTGCCGCCGATGCGATCCTTGAGGCCGTCGACGCCGAAATTCCGCTTGTCGCCTGTATTACCGAGGGCATTCCTGTCATCGATATGGTTCGCGTCAAGCGCGCCTTGTCGGGAACTAAAACCCGGCTAATTGGTCCCAATTGTCCCGGGGTCATCACCCCCGACGAGTGCAAGATCGGGATCATGCCCGGCCACATCCATCGCCGTGGCAAGATTGGCATCGTCTCGCGTTCCGGGACCCTGACCTATGAGGCCGTCGCGCAGACCACCGCGGTCGGACTTGGCCAGTCGACCTGTGTAGGCATTGGCGGCGACCCGGTGCACGGCACGACTTTTGTCGAAGTCCTCGAAATGTTTCTGGCCGATGACGAGACCGAGGCAATCGTCATGATCGGTGAAATCGGCGGAACCGGCGAAGAGGACGGTGCTGCTTTTCTCAAATCGTCTCGGCGGAAAAAACCGATAGTGGGCTTTATTGCCGGCAACACGGCGCCGCCCGGTCGCCGGATGGGCCATGCCGGCGCAATCATTTCCGGCGGTCAGGGCGGTGCCGAAGACAAGATGGAGGCGCTGCGGAGCGCGGGGGTGGTGGTCGCCCAGTCCCCTGCCGCGATCGGCACAACGATGCGCGATGTACTGAAAGGTTAAGGAGCGGCGCCCGTTATCGGATGGACGATCGCTATCGGGTCGCATTGGCTTGGGCAAAGATGCCGACTTGACGCCGAGCGACGCGGGCTTGTTGTCACTTCGCCGCGTTCGCTGAATGATTTTAGCCGGAAGCCGAACTCTTTTTCTCCCAATACCCGGCCGCAGCGGGGAAGACGGACTGGCAGCGGGTCGCCTCGGGTGGGCCATCGAGGGTGTCGGCGGCGGCGCGCCAGACCGCGTAGTGCGGTGCCGCGCGATGCGCTTCCAGCGCCGCCTGATCGCGGTAAACCTCGAAAAAGTAGTAGACGTTGTGGTCCTGCTCGTCCTGCAGAACATTAAAGCGCATGCACCCCGGCTCGTCACGCTCGGAGCCGAGCGCATCGACCTCGATTGCCTTGAGGAAGCGTTCACGCTGTTCCGGCTTTACCCGGACCTTCACCCACATGGCCAGCATACGGCCCTCCTTTCCAATTGACTAACGGACGCTCCGGATGCCCGCGCTTCGGCGCGAGTGTAACTCACCCGATCTTATGCCACGCAGGGAGCTAGGCGTCATCCCTCTGGGCCAGGGCGCCCAACTCCGACCGAGGTAAAAATCAGCGTTCCAAACGAGCATCTGACGGACTCACCCGATTGTACTTGCGATCGCGGCGTCATCGATGACCAGCTGGACGGCGTTTCCGCCGCGCCACCCATCACGACGCAGATGACCGGCAACATGGATTGCCGTACCGCCCGTGTGAGCGAGAAAGCGGCCGAGCGGCGTTTCCGCCGCGCGAAACGCGATCGCCGGCAGCCGAGCCCGGTCAAGTGGATCGGCCAATGTGCAACGCAAATGGCCGTTGCCCACGGCCCCGAAATGGGCCACTCGCACCGACGGGAAGACGAAGCGGGGCTCAGGGTTGGCCGTACCAAATGGAGCCAGCTTCTGGACATGATCAATCAGCTGCGGTTTCGCCGCCGCCAATGACAGCGTTGCATCGATCGCCATCTCCGGGACAAGTGTCTCGCAATCGACGCCGTCGCCGAGCCGCGCGATCAGAAACGCGCGCAGCGCCTCGATCTTGTCTGCTGCGACGGTAAATCCCGCCGCCATCGCGTGACCGCCGCCATTGATCAAAAGTCCGGCTTGGCGGGCGGCAATCACCGCCGGGCCGAGAGCCAGCCCGGGTACCGACCGGCCGGAGCCGCGGCCGATCCCATCGGCGATGGCCACAACACAGGCCGGGCGCTCGTAGCGTTCGCGGAGCCGAGCGGCAACAATGCCAATGACCCCCGGATGCCAGTCATCCGCCGCGGCAAAACTCAGCAGCGGTGATTGTGGTGTCGCTTCAACGGCGGCAATTGCCGACGAGAGAAGCCGCGCCTCGATCTCCCGACGCTCGCTGTTAAAGCTGTCGAGGCGTTGTGCCAGCTCGGCGGCAATAGCGGGATCTTCGGTCGACAGCAGCTGCGCGCCGAGAGCCGCGGCCCCAACACGGCCACCGGCATTGACCCTGGGACCGAGTATGAAGCCGAGATGATAGGCATCGATTGGCTCCTCGACGGAGGCTACGGCTGCAAGCGCTGCAAGTCCGATATTGGAACGAGATCGCGCTACCTTGATGCCTTGCGCGACAAAGACGCGGTTGAGCCCGGTCAACGGCACGACATCGCACACCGTCCCCAACGCGACAAGGTCGAGCCATCCAAGGAGATCGGGTTCAGGCCGCGCCGGTGTATACCATCCCGCTGCGCGCAAAGCGCGGTTGACCGCCACGACCAACAAAAAAGTGACGCCGACCGCGGCAAGCGCGCGGTGTGAGCCGTCTTCGTCAAGCCGATTGGGATTCACCACGGCGATCGCCGGCGGCAGCAGTGGCTCGGCCGAATGGTGATCCACCACGATCACGTCGAGCCCGGATTGCACTGCTGTTGCGAGCGGTTGATGTGCAGTCGTTCCGCAATCAACTGTCACGATCAGGCTCGCCCCTTCCGCACGCAGCCGGCGTAGAGCGGGGGCGTTCGGACCGTAACCCTCGCGCAAGCGATCGGGCACATAGATGCGGCTGGGCACTCCGAGCGCGTTGAAAAATCGGGTCAAAAGCGCTGCCGAGGTTGCTCCGTCAACATCGTAATCGCCAAAGATCGCGATCGTCTCTTGATCGCGGACGGCTCGCAGGAGGCGAGCTGTGGCTCGATCGATGTCGCGTAGTCGCGAGGGATCCGGAAGTTGGTCACGCAGCCGCGGCGCGAGAAAAAGCGGGGCGTTATCGAGATCTATCCCGCGTTGCGCCAAGAGCCGGCCCACGATTTCGGGCAACCCGAGACGCTCCGCGATACTCTGCCCATCCCCTTCGTCGCGCCGCAAGCACCAGCGGCGTCCGCAAACCGAGCGCTCGACATCTAGAACCCGGCTGAACGAGGCAGCGCCCCCCGCGCTTTCCATTTCAGGGGATTATCGCCCGATCGGGGAGGCCGGCATTGCCTCCTGGAACGGGTTGCCAAGGGCAATTTCCGGACTGTCAATTCATGCGGCGTTCACGCTCGATCCTAACGCGCAAGCGCAGCAAAACTTTGCTTACGCGTGAAGTCATGATGGGCTTCGACGTAGCGCACGGTGCCCGTTTTAGACCTCATGACCACCGAGTGGGTGAAGGCTCCGCCCGGAAAACGTCGCACACCCCGCAGCATCGTGCCGTTCGTTACTCCGGTCGCCGCGAACATTACGTCTCCTGCGGCAAGGTCGAGCAGCTTGTACTTTCGATCAAAATCGGTGATGCCGATGCGACTGGCACGACCACGTTCGTCGTCATTGCGGAATAGCAATCGGCCCTGCATCTGGCCGCCGATACAGCGCAGCGCCGCTGCCGCCAACACACCTTCGGGAGCGCCACCCGAACCAATATACATGTCGATTCCGGTCTCGGGGCTCGAGGTTGCAATCACACCGCTGACATCGCCATCGGAGATCAGTGCAATTCGGGCACCAGTAGCGCGCACCTTGGCGATCAGTTCGGCATGCCGGGGGCGGTCGAGGATGCAGACGACGAGGTCGCCGATCTCGGCCTTTTTTGCCCGCGCCAGATTTCTCAGATTTGTTGCCGGCTCTTCATCCAGATCGACGAGATCATCGGGCAAGCCACCGCCCACTGCGATCTTATCCATGTAGACATCGGGCGCATTCAGAAATCCGCCGGCATCGGCCATTGCAATGACTGCGAGCGCATTGGCGCCGCCTTTTGCGGTAATCGTCGTGCCTTCAAGCGGGTCGAGGGCGATGTCGAGCGGCGGCCCGTTTCCCGAACCGACTTTTTCACCGATGTACAGCATCGGCGCCTCGTCGCGCTCGCCTTCACCGATCACGACGGTTCCGTCAATCGAAAGGCCGTTGAGCGCCTCGCGCATCGCGTCGACGGCCGCCTGGTCAGCGGCTTTTTCGTCGCCACGACCCATCAACCGCGACGCGGACAGGGCCGCCGCCTCGGTAACGCGAACGGCTTCCAATGCCAAATTTCGGTCCATCCGCGAGGTCTCGGGCATGCGTTCCTCCTCACCCTTGATTGGCGATGATGATGGGAGCGAAATAAAGAATCAAAGCTTCGGCGCAAAGCTTCCGTCGCTCCGGGCATCGAGCCCGTTGGAAGAGCGCAAGCGTAAGCCCCAGATCAGGCCGATTCGGCGCCGCTCTCACCGCAATCCATCGGGTTCTCGCCTGCGACCCTAGGCCCCGGGCCGGACGCCGTCAATGCGCCACCTTTATGAGATGACCTTGTGTAGAAAACAGCGATCGTCTTTACCCTAGACGCCTGCTGAGTAAAGGTAAAAAGCGCAGACAAGTTCTGAAGGAGGCAATCGGATGAAGGCAATTCTTGCCGCTGGTTTGGCTTTCATCGCGACCCTCGGGATCGGCGATGTCCGGCCTGCGGCGGCTGAAGAGCCGTGCAACCCTGTCGGACGTCTCGGCTTTATCTGCGGACCGCTGAATTCCGAGGACCTTGTGCAGGTGCCGGGAACCACATGGATCGTCGCCAGCGGCATGGACGGCGGCGCGGCCGGGATTCGGGGCAGCCTACATCTGGTCGACAGCGTTGACAAATCGTGGCAGGTGCTGTTCCCCGATGGCAATCCGCAGGTGCGATGGGACCGGGAGACTTACGGCGATTGCCCCGGTCCGCCCGATCTCGCCAAATTCTCGGCACACGGCCTCAATCTGCGTCCTGGCTCCGACGGAGCCAACACGCTCTATGTCGTCAATCACGGAGGCCGCGAATCGATCGAACTCTTCGCCCTCGACGCCAAGGGCGCCGAACCGACCGTCGTCTGGATCGGTTGCGCGTTGATGCCGGCTCACACCTGGCCCAACTCGGTAGCGCCACTGCCAGACGGCGGTATGGTCGTCACCGACATGTTTGATCCCGCGGACCCGAAAGTCTCGGAAAAACTCGCTGCCGGCGCCAATACGGGTGCAGTCTACGAGTGGCATCCGCATAAGGGCTTTACGCTCATTCCCGGCAGCCAGATGTCGGGCAATAACGGCATCGAGGTGTCGCGGGACGGGGAGTGGATCTACGTCGCTGCCTGGGGCAACAAGTCGGTCGTTCGCCTGCCACGGGCTGGCGGCGCCGCAGCCAAACGCGACACTCTGCCGGCGGGCTTTCTGGTCGACAATCTGCGTTGGGCGCCCGACGGACAGTTGATCGTCGCCGGACAGAACGTCCCGGTGGCCGAGGTGTTCGCGTGCTTTCAGAGCAAAGCCCCGCGCTGCACCCAGGCTTGGCGCATCGATCGATGGGATACGCGCGCTATGACCTTGAAGCCGGTAATAAGCGAGGATGGCAATCCCGAATTCGGCGACGCCACCGTTGGCCTCCAAATCGGCAGCGACATGTTTGTCGGCACGTTCCGCGGCGACCGCATCGCTTATTTCTCGTTGAAATAGGGCCGGCAGTAGTCCGCTGCGGCTTTGGGCGCTGCCTCGCCCTAGCGTTGCGCATAGGGCGGTGTCGGTTGGCCCCGCGCGTCGGGTGGGTTGCTCGTCGGGTGACAGATTTGGGCAGGGCTGCTAGAAGTCAGGGACCGATTCCAGTGTTGGGGAGGAATGTCAATGGCGGCAAAGCCCTACATCATCGCGTTGGAGGAGCATTACGTCGATGCCGAGGTGAAGCGGCATTACACCGGGATTGACGCGCAGCACGCACCGCGGGTCGCTGAACGCCTCGACGATGTCGGGCAAGGGCGCATCGCCGAGATGGACGCCGCCGGCATCGATCTGCAAGTGCTCTCACACGCCAATCCGGGACTGCAAAAGATGGATGCGGAGAGCGCGGTGCGGCTCTCCCGCGGCGCCAATGACCGGCTCCACGAAACGGTACGCGCTCATCCCGACCGGTTTGCCGCATTTGCCGCTATCCCGACACCAGACCCCAGAGCCGCTGCCGACGAGCTCGAACGCGCCGTCACCAAGCTCGGCTTCAAAGGCGCGCTGGTCAACGGCTTGACCAACGGGGCCTTTCTCGACGAAAAACGGTTCTGGCCGATTTTCGAGCGCGCCGCGGCGCTGGATGTCCCTCTCTATATGCATCCGGCGATACCGCATCCCGCGGTGGTCGAGGCGTACTACAAGGATTATGTCGACCAATACCCGTCGCTGTTGCGCGCCGCCTGGGGTTTTACCGTCGAGACCGCGACGCAAGGTGTGCGCCTCGTACTAAGCGGCGTGTTTGACGCCTATCCCAACCTCAAGATCATCGTCGGTCATCTGGGAGAAGGGCTGCCATTCTACTTGTGGCGGATCAGCATGGGATTCGAACGTGATCGTCGCGGCGGCAAGAGCTTCCGCGACGTGTTCTGCGAACATTTCTATGTGACGACCAGCGGCTTCTTTTCTGACCCGGCGCTGTTGTGCTGCATCATGGAATTGGGGATCGACCGGATCACGTTCTCGGTCGACTACCCGTTTGTCGACAATCCCCCGGCTACGCAATGGACCGAAACCCTCCCGATCTGCAAGGAGGACAAGGAGAAACTGCTCAACGGCAATGCGCGCCGGCTGTTGAAACTGTAAAAGATCGCTCGGCCTCGGGCGCGCCGGGCTCAGCAACCGTAGCGCCGCTGGCGATGCTGATAAGCGCGGATCGCGCGCAGAAAATCGATCTTGCGGAACGCCGGCCACAGCACGTCGGTAAAGTAAAATTCGCTGTGCACGCTCTGCCATAACAGAAACCCGGAGAGACGGATCTCGCCGGAGGTGCGGATGATCAGATCGGGGTCTGGCAGACCCGCAGTGTAGAGGTGGCGCGCGATCGCTTCCGGCGTCACCTCATCAATTGCCTCGGCCAAGCTCACTTGCTCGCCCGCAAAGCGGGACAGCAGCGCCCGTACAGCGTCCGTGATCTCTTGGCGGCCGCCATAGGCGACCGCAATGTTCAACTCAAGCCCGTCATAAGAGGCGGTGGCGCGCTCGGCAGCTTTGATTGCTTCGAGCACCTGGGCGGGGAGCATGGCGAGGCAGCCGATCGCTCGGACGCGCACGCGGCTACGGTGGATTGCCGGATCTTCCGCCAGGGCAACCAGCTTGGCTTCGACGGAGGCTAGGATCCCCGAAACTTCGGCCGCCGGTCGGCGAAAATTTTCCGTCGAGAAAACCCACAAAGTCACCGTCGGGATCGCGAATTCGACACACCATTCGAGCACTTCGTCGAGCTTGTCGGCGCCAAGATCATAGACTGCACGCGGCTCGAGGATGCCGAGCGAACGGCCGTGGCGGCGGTTGCCATCAAGAATGATGCCGATATGGCGGGGCCGCGGTCTGCCGCGGATGTCTCGGGCAAGCCGGCGGGAATAAAGATAGTAGAGAAGCCGGAACATCGGCCGCAGCAAAGCGTCCCCCAGCGCCGCTCAGCGCATCACCACCATTTTGGTGAGCTGTTCGGTCAAGTTCGGGCAAAATTACGGCAAGCATGTGACCGCCGCGTTAAATTGGCCTGCGCTTGCGCGATGCGGAAACGCCCTCGTCACCTCTACCCTCGACGATCGCGTTACAGGACAGAGAGGGCTGAAGCCCGGCGCGGGTTGTCCGGACTTTCGGACATAACCGGTGCTGCGCATCGCAGATCGGCTTTGCGCGGCCGGCCAGGTGCTGCTAAGAAATGTTATATCATTTTACTGTGCTGGCGCGGCAGATTGATCTGGCGAGCGATCACGAAGCTGTACAGCGGATGCGAATGGGCCACCGCGACCCTGGGCAGAGTGAGATGCGTTTTTTGCTATTTGCGGCTCTCGCCTTTTCGATGTGCGCGATATCTGGCACTGAGGTCAAGGCCGCGGCGCTCGACATCGTCGCGGCCGAAAATTTCTACGGCGATATCACCCGGCAGATCGGCGGACCCGAGGTCACGGTCACCAGCATCCTGAACAATCCCGATCAGGATCCGCACGAGTTCGAGGCGAGGCCTTCGACCGCGCGGGCGCTCGCGAACGCCGCTTTGGTCATCTACAACGGCATCGATTACGACCCATGGGCGGTAAAGCTCTTGTCCGCCTCGCCATCTGCATCGCGCCGGACGATTGTCGTCGCCGCCCTGATGCACAAGAAACCCGGGGACAACCCGCATATCTGGTACGACCCCGAGACCGCGCTGGTGCTGGCGCGGAAATTGGCCGAGGAGTTGGGCCGGTTGGATCCCGCGCATCGGTCCAACTACCAGAGCCGGCTTGCGGCGTTCGAACAATCGCTGAAGCCGCTCACCAAAGAGATCGCGGAACTGCGCCGCAAATATGCCGGGACGCCGGTGACCGCGACGGAGCCGGTATTCGGTTACATGGCCGATGCGCTCGGTCTAAAGATGCTCAACCCGCGGTTCCAGCTCGCGGTCATGAACGGCGCCGAGCCCAGCGCTGCGGAAACCGCCGCATTTCAGGCGTTGCTCAAGACGAAAGCGGTCAAGCTGCTGATTTACAACAACCAGACCAGCGACGAGTTGACCCGGCGCATGCGCGCGATCGCCGAGCAATCCAGTGTTCCGGTAGTCGGCGTCAGTGAGACCGAGCCGCCAGGAAAGGATTACCAGCAATGGATGCGCTCGCAACTCGATGCGATCGGCCGTGCCCTCGCTCATTGACCCCGGCTGCGACCCCGGCTGCGGGCGGGGCGATCGAGCTCGACCGGGTGATGCTGGCGCGGGGTGGGCGGATCGTTCTCTGCGAGGTCAGCGTGGCGATCCGGCCCGGCGAGTTCATCGGGATCTTTGGTCCGAACGGCTCGGGCAAGACCACCCTGCTGCGCGCCATCCTCGGTCAGTTGGCGCCGCTCTCCGGCGAAATCCGGGTGTTCGGCAACCCGCCGGGGCGCGGCAACTGCGTCGCCGGCTATCTGCCGCAACAGCGCGCTGCGGTTGCCGATCTGCCGATCCGCGGTTGGGATTTTGTCGCCAGCGCCTGGCAGGGGGAGCGCTGGGGGCTGCCGCTGATCGGCCGCCACGGCCGACGGGAAGTCAAGCGCGCGATCGAACTGGTCGACGCGGGCAAGCTTGCCGAGCGGCGGATAGCACAGCTGTCGGGTGGCGAGTTGCAGCGGTTGCTCTTGGCGCAATCGCTCCTCGGCGGACCCCGCATCCTGCTGCTCGACGAGCCGCTGATCAGCCTCGACCCGCATTTCCAGCAGGCGGTGATTTCGCTTGTCAAGCGGATCCAGGTCGCTGACGGAGTCACAGTTCTATTCACCGCCCATGATCTGAACCTACTGCTCGGGGTCATGGATCGCGTCCTTTATCTGGGTAACCGCCGTGCCGCGATCGGGTCGGTGAACGAGGTCATCACCGACGAGGTGCTCTCTCGCATTTACGATATGCCCGTTGAGGTATTGCGCATAAAGGACCGCATTGTCGTCATTGCCGGGCATGGCCCGGTCAAGGCGGAAGCGCATTGTCACGATGTTTGAATTCGAGTTCATGCGCACCGCCTTTCTGGCGGGCGGGGTCGTTGCGGTCGCCGCCGGCGCTGTTGGGTTTTTTTTGGTGCTACGCAACCTGACCTTTGCCGGCCATGCCCTGTCGCATGTCGGTTTCGCCGGCGCTACGGGGTCGCTGCTGATCGGCGTTGGCGCTCTGTGGGGCTTGCTTGCCTTTAGCGTATCGGCAGCGATCGCGATGGGGTTGCTCGGTGACCGGCTGCGCAATCGCGATGTCGCGGTCGGGATCGTGCTGTCGCTGTCGCTGGCGTTTGGCGTGCTGTTTCTGTCGCTTTATACGGCGAGCGCCACCGAGGCGACCGCGATCTTGTTTGGCAATCTGCTCGCTGTCGACCCCGGCACATTTTGGGGCCTGCTGGGGATGAGTGTTGCAACCCTGCTGGCGCTAGCGGTGATCTCGCGGCCATTGCTGTTCGCGACCTTGGAGCCCGAACTCGCCGAAGCCAAGGGCGTCTCCTTGCGGTTGATCTCAGTGCTGTTTTTGGCGGTCGTTGCGGTGGCGGTCGCCGAGGCGGCGCAGGTGGTGGGTGTGCTGCTGGTCTTTGCGTTGATGGTCGGGCCGGCGGCGGCGGCCCAGCGGCTCGCCTCACGCCTCGGCGCCGGCTTGGCTCTGGCAATTCTTTTGGCGGTGTTCGAAACCTGGAGCGGGCTCGCTTTGGCCTATGCCACCGACTGGCCGACAACCTTCTGGATCGTGCTGCTGAGCTGCCTAGTCTATTTCGCTAGCCTGGTGACGCCCTTGATCGCCGATCGCGCAGCACCCGCCCGGGTCGAGCCATAATCGGGCTGATACCGGTCAGCCAAGCGCGACGGCTCAGGCCGGACCGACCGTAAAGAAGTCGCGCAGCGCCTGATGGGTTTCGATGGGAGCTTCTTCGGGTATGAAATGGCCGCTGTCGATCGCGTGACCGCGCACGTCTTCGGCATGATCGCGCCACACTGCGAGTAGGTCATAGCCGCTGCCCTGTGAGCTATGCTTTCCCCACAACAGCAACAGCGGCATCGACAGCCGGCGCCCGCGATCGGCACGGTCGTGGTCGAGATCGATCGAGGCGCCGGCGCGGTATTCGGCGCAGGTGGCGCGGATTGTCTCCAGGTTTTTGAAACAGCGCAAATATTCAGCGAATGCGTCAGGCTCGAGCTTCGCCGGATCGTGCAGCAAAGTCCTCAATTGGTGGCGCAGAAAAAACTCGGCCTCGGAGCCAATCAGCCGCTCGGGCAAACCGCCCGGCTGGATCAGAAAGAACCAATGCCAGCTCGAAGTAGCGGCTTTTTGGTTGATGGTTTCGAAGCGGTAAAGGGTAGGAACGATATCGAGCAAGGCCAGCCGCTCGATCTGCTCGCCATGGTCGCGCGCCAAACGGTGAGCGACCCGCGCACCGCGGTCGTGGCCGACAACCGCGAACCGATGAAATCCTAGTGCCGCCATCGTCTCGATCTGATCGAGCGCCAAAGCCCGCTTGCTGTAATTCTCGCTCTGCGCACCCGCAGGCGGCTTCGAGCTGTCGCCATAGCCGCGTAGATCGGGGATCACCAGCGTAAATTCGGAGGCGAGTTGGGACGCCAGCTTACGCCACATCAAATGGGTCTGCGGATAGCCGTGCAACAGCAACAGGGGCGATCCCCTGCCGCCTGTCACCAAGTGGATCTCGGCACCCGAGGTCTTGAGCCGGCGCTGATCAAAGCCGGGGAAAAAGTCGGCCATCGGTTCTCCCGTTTCGGGTGATTGCTTCCCGGCTTGCTGCTAACGCGAGCAAATGGATCCGGTCCAGCAGAGTGGGCAATAGGCTATTGCGCGAGCATCAAAGCCTGCGCGTCGCTTCGCCTTTCAGCTCTACGGTGTTGCCGTCCGGGTCGGTGATGTAGATCGACGGCCCATAGCCCTCGGCCCCGTAGCGTTCGTGAACCTCGCCCGGATCGACGCCGTTTTGGTGCAGATGCGCTTTCACCGCTGTAGCGTCGAAGCCCATGACCCGCACGCAAAAATGATCCATGTTGCGCCCGGCCTTGTCGGCTGCCTGATGCGGCGACACCGGGGCCAGGACAAGATCGATCAGTGCCGCACCGGCGCGCAGCTGTACGAGCCGCGGCTGCTGTAACTCGCGCTCGATATGGCAACCCAGCACCCGTTGATAAAACGAGATCGCGCGATCGAGATCGCCGACCCGCAAAACAACATGATCGAGGCCTCCGATGCGGATGGCCGTGGTGCTCTGCGTCGCATCTGTTTTTTCGATCGTGGCAGTGTCCGGCATTTCGGCTCCTTTTGGTTCCGTCTCCACCTCTGCTTCTAGGATGCCGCAATCGGGCGGGGCCAGCAAGCGGCCCAGCCCTCCCTCGTTGTCTGACCCGCGTCGGCCTCTGCCGGGCAAAGGAAACAGTCTCCCGTCTGCGCGGCAGGACTTGGCTGCGCGGGCCGAACGTCCTCGCTGAACCCCGTGTTTGCAACCGAGACCGAAACCCGCGGGCGCCGCGCTAGATACTGCTGGCGTCGCCATCGCAGGTCTGGTTCTATTATAGATAGTGGATTAAGCATTTTTTGTGAACGGATCGATTGATGACCAGGATGCCTCTCGGCTGCGTTCTCGGACTGACGCTCGTCACCGCTGTCGGATGCACGATCGGTGCACCCGAGCGCGCCAGCAACATCCAGAATTTGAACGCAATTCCCGACGATATCTCGTCTGTATGGATGGCTCGACCCGAGGCGCAGAAGATCCAGGATCCAAATCGGCCGACCACGCTTCCGCATAATTACGAGTTGCCCGCCGATTAGACCGGCATAGCCGCTTTTTGCTCAGCAGTGCCCCAACAAGCGCGGCAATTTGTTTCCGCTATGGGCCGGGGGCGCCGCGCCACCGAAGCTCTTGACGGGCCGCGCCCGAGGACCTGCCGCTACATGAACCAATAGACGTGCTCGGATTGCATCGCGCCGCCCTGCGCGGTCCGCAACCTGACAGATCTTGGTCATCGGCAGGGTGGTGTAAAAATGGCCCGCCGCCGATAAGAACGGCGGCGAACGGCATTTGCACCGATCATGCGCCGGTTTGAGGGAGGAGAATGGCGTGAATCGGCCGCTATTGATCATCGACGGGGATTCGTTCGCGCATCGCTCGTATCACGCTCTGCCAAAAACCATTCGGCGGCGTGGCGGCAAGGGTGCAGGGGCGATTGTCGGCTTTGCCAATTTTCTGCTGCGGCTCTATTTCGATGAGAAGCCGCGCGCCGTATTGGTCGGCTGGGACACACTCGATGCGCCGACCTATCGGCACGAGGCGCTGCCGCTTTACCAGAGCGGGCGCGATTTCGATGCGGAATTGCTGGACCAGCTCGAGGTTCTACCGCAATTCGTGACCACTTGTGGCTTTGCTGCTGCCAAGGCAGCAGGATTTGAAGCCGACGACTTTCTCGCCGCTGCGGTGGCACAAGAGGAACGCCGCGGCGGGAGCGCCATCGTGGCGAGCGGCGACCGCGATGCGTTCCAGCTTGCATCGGCCACGACCGTGATCCTGCAGCCGGTGCGGGCCGGACAAATGGTGCGGATCGGCCCGGCGGAGGTCCGCGAGCGCTACGGCGTCGAGCCGCGGCAGGTGCCCGATTTTATCGCCTTGCGCGGCAACTCGTCGGACCGCATCCCAGGCGCCAGGGGAGTCGGGCCAAAAAGTGCAGCGACGTTACTGCAACGCTACGGCTCGCTCGAAGCCGCTCTTGTCGCTGGCCGCTTCAGCGAGCAGGCCGAAGAATTGCGGCTTTATCGCCGGATCGCAACGATGAATGCTGACGCACCGCTCCCGCCTCTCGCCGACCAGGTAGCGGATTGGAACGCGGCGGCGGCGCTCGCACGGGACTGGGAGCTGGAAAAGCTCGCCGAACGATTGGCGGCGCTCGCTCGCGAGCCTGCCCGTTAGCGAGGGCCGAGGTCGATGGCCAGAAGCAGCATATCGCTCGCTAAGGCTTGAGCAGTATTTTGCCAATCACTTGGCCGCTTTCGAGCATTTCGTGGGCGCGTGCGGCCTGCGCCAATGGTAGCCGATCATAGATTAACGGCTGGATCTCACCGGCGGCAAGATGGCCAAGCAGAGCCTTCATCGTTGCCGCGCGGATATCCGGGCGGTTGTCGAAGCTGTGGATCGTAAAGAAGCGCAGCGCCGGGCTCGCCGACGCATTGGCGCGCATCGCCGATAGCAGATCGACCTCGGGTGGTCCGTCAAGCCTACCATAGGAGATCACCATGCCGAGAGGCGCCAGCATCGTGAAGTTGCGAGCGAAACCCTTGCCACCAATCGGGTCCAGGATCAGATCGACCCCGCGCCCGCCGGTACTGTGCATGACGCGCCTGACCAAATCCTCGTCGCGATAATTAATCGCCTGGCCGGCACCGAGTTCAATCACAGCGCGGGTCTTGGCATCCGAGCCGGCGACCCCGATGACGCTCTTGCCGCACAACACCGCGAGTTGCACCGCAGCGCTGCCCACCCCGCCAGCCGCGTTGTAGATCAGCACGCTTTCGGCGGCGACTCCGCGCGCGGCGGTATGCAACAGATGATAGGCAACTTGGTAATTGGACAGACAGGCCGCCGCCTCGAGCGAGCAGCCTTCAGGCAGTGGGTAAGCTGCCCTTGCCGGCACCGCGATATATTCGGCATAGCAACCGGCACGCACCGGCAGGTCGCGGGCGCTGACAAACACCGGTTGTCCGATCGCCGGCGCAGTAACGTTTGGCCCATGGGCCGCGACCGCGCCGCTCATCTCGATGCCAGGGATCGTCGGCAAGGGCGGCATCCAATTGTAGGTGCCGCGCCGCACCAGCACCTCGGGCATGCTGACGCCGATTGTGTCGGCCCTAACCAAAATCTCGCCATTGCCCGGAACCGGGGTCGGCACGTCGACATATTCGAGGGCCGACGGACCGCCTGGTCGGCTGAGTAGGATCGCCTTCATCGCTAACAGTCCGGTTCGGCTGCACGTTAGGTGACGACTGGGTCGGGCTTGGCTTTAAGTCGGGCTTGGCTTTAAATTGTCTGCCCGGCGACGCCACCGCGATCTGCTTCTTGCGTAGGAAGCCCCGCCACTCTCGCGCCTGAGCGAGAGGCGCCCGCATGGAATGTGCCGCATCCAGCGAGGGACTGCGGCACACGAAAGTTGCATTCTTAGAGATCAGTCGTCGTCGCGGATGACCCAGAAAAACGTTGGCAGGCCGCCGCCGCGCATGGGATCCCACTCCTTTCTAACCTGGCTCTCGACCGACAGCCCGCTGCCGGTCGTCGGGCTGAGTTTGCGCTCGGCAGAAGCGTCGTGGCTTGCACCGTCGCGCGCTAAATCATCACCTGCCGGTTTGTCACGGCGGTGCCACCGCCGCAGATGTTTTTCAATCGAACGCTGATCCATGCTCGATCCTCCCTCGCGAGCATCTAGGCCAAGAGCTGAGAGGATTGCAACGCTTTTGGTAAATACGACATAAATACCGTAGCTTGGGTGTAATCGGCGATGCAGGATAAATCGGCTGAGGCAGAGTTGACGGTGTGGACCATCGGACATTCGACGCGATCGGTCAGCGAACTTTTCGATCTGCTGACCCAGGTTGCGGTCGATTTGTTGGTCGACATCCGCACAGTGCCCCGCTCGCGCACGAACCCGCAGTTCAACCGAGACATCCTGCCAATGACGCTGAGCAGGACTGGGATCGACTATTATCATTTGGCGGCGCTTGGCGGCTTGCGCGGCCGTCGCAAGGACAGCATCCCGTCACCAAACACGTTTTGGCAGAACGCGGCATTTCGCAATTACGCCGATTACGCTGCGGCCAACCCGATATTTCGCCGCGGGCTCGATGAATTGATAGCTCTCGCGCGCGACCATCGCACCGCGATCATGTGTGCCGAGGCGGTATGGTGGCGGTGTCACCGCCGTATCGTCGCCGATTACCTGTTGGTCGCGGGTGTTGCGGTCTATCACATTCTCGGCGTCAACCACATCGAGCCAGCAAGCCTGACCCCGGCTGCCAAGCCACAGGCAGACGGAGGTATTCTCTATTCCGGGCCGGAAGAGGAGCAGTTCTCGCTGTTGTGAGGCCGCAGGCCCCTCGTGCTGGGGCTCTCCGCGACCGCGACGCCTTCGAGGTCGGGGCCTCGCAGAAACCAGCGGAAGTGCTGAGCTGGAGCAGTCCCCATCCTACAAATGGTATTGGTGCGGACGGCGGGACTCGAACCCGCACTCCCAAACGGGAAGCAGATTTTAAGTCTGCTGCGTCTACCGTTTCGCCACGTCCGCCTACATCGCGTTTTGCGATGGAATCCTCTCAGCCCTCGCCAAGCCCGTCCTGCGGTTCGCCGCCAAGCTGACGGATCAGGGATCGCAGCTCTTCGGTGGCGGCAACCAGCCGGGCGCGGTCGGTGCTGCGCAACACCAGGGTCACGCCAAAGTCGCCGCGTCGGAAATAAGGGTATGAGCCGATTTCGACATCGGGCCAGCGATCCTGCAGCGCTGCCAAATCTTTTGCCAAAGTGCCTTCGCCCAAACGGCAGCTGAGACTGCGGCTCAGCACCTTGTCGCCGCCGGCCAGTCGGTATTTAAGCTGCTCGAAGATGCCCTGCATGATCGAGGGCACCCCGGGCAGAACAAATACATTGCCGATCTGGAACCCCGGCGCCCGAGAAATTGGATTTGGCAGCAAGACCGCTCCCTCGGGTACCATCGCCATACGAAGTCGCGCGGCATTGAGTTGGCCCGGCGGGTAATGGGTTTCGAGCAAACGTCTGGCATCGGGGTCGACAATCAGCGGCACGCCGAACGCATCGGCGATGCATTGCGCGGTAATGTCGTCATGCGTCGGCCCGATCCCACCGGTAGTGAAGACATAGTCAAACCGGCGACGCACGTCATTCACGGTGGCGATAATGACCTCGGCAATGTCGGGAATCACGCGCGCCTCGCGCAGTCGAATGCCGGCTTCGTTCAGGCCGCGCGCAAGGAAGCCGAGATTTTCGTCCTGAGTGCGCCCTGATAGGATCTCGTTGCCGATGATCAGCACGCAAGCGGTGACGATCCGCGGCTGCGCAGCAGCGGTGAGGGCGGCAGTATTGTCCGTCATCGATCGGTCGGTCTCATGGGCTCACGAGCGCTGTTCATTGTTCATAGGCAAATCCCCCCGGCAACACAATTGCGGATCCGGCGGAGCGGTTGCCGGCCGGACCCGGAGACCTTACGTTTCCAGCATTGTTGGCGGAGGTGCGGCGAGGGCCGTTTTGAGATGATGCGAAGCATACCCGAATTGCAGCGGGACCCGAGCACCGGGCTCCCGCCCGGCGTTACCCGCGATGGCAGGATCAAAATTCATGACGCCGAGGCATTCGAGGGCATGCGTCGGGCAGGTCAGCTCGCCGCCCGCACACTCGACTTCATCACACCCTATGTGCGGCCCGGCGTAACAACCGGCGAACTCGACCGCCTGTGCCTCGAATTTACCCTGGATCACGGTGCGATCCCGGCGCCTCTTAATTACCGCGGCTTTCCAAAATCGATCTGCACCTCGATCAATCATGTCGTTTGCCATGGCATTCCGGGAGATCGGCGACTCGTCGAGGGCGACATTTTGAACATCGATGTGACCCCGATCTTGGACGGTTGGCATGGCGATACCAGCCGTATGTTCTTTGTCGGAGAGAGAATTTCTCTAAAGGCTCGCCGTCTCGTCGACGTCACCTACGAGGCGATGATGCGCGGCATTGCTGCGATACGTCCTGGCCTGAATCTGGGTGTCATCGGCAACGCAATCCAACGCTATGCCGAAAGTCAGCGCTTCTCCGTCGTGCGGGATTTCTGCGGTCACGGTGTCGGCCGTATCTTTCATGATGCGCCTTCGGTTCTCCATTACGGCAATCCGGAAGACGGGCCGGTGATGCGCGAAGGCATGATTTTTACGGTCGAGCCGATGATCAATGCAGGTCGCTGGGAGGTTAAGATTTTGAGCGATGGTTGGACGGCCGTGACCAAGGACCGCTCGCTGTCGGCCCAATTCGAGCATACCGTCGGCGTGACCGCGACCGGTTGCGAGATCTTCACGGTGTCGCCTGCCGGTTTGCACCGCCCGCCTTATGCGTCCGATGCTCCATCGCAGGTGGCTGTGGCGACAACCCCCTCAGGCACAGACAGCACGCGTTAGGCCGTGCAGCGGTTTCGATTTTGTCGTAACGGCTGGCGTCATCGCGGCTTTCGCCGTAAAAGCCTGCGCCGCCTTCAGTCGATTTGGCATGATCACTCGCGTCAGCCTCTTCATCCTCTTGCTCACAGTTTCATCGGCCGACGCGGCGATGGCGCAGGAGGCGTCGTCGCCAACCGGTTCACCACCCGCGGCACAAACGGCGCCACCTCAAGAGCCGCAACCCTCAGCAGAGCAGCCGCCCAGCCGAGTCTTCTGCGATCAGAACGTTATCTATCACCTGGCCAGCGCCGGCTCTGTTCCCGAGCAGTATCGGCGCTTTCTCGGGGTGTGGAGCGACGCGGCTTGGGATCCGAAAACCTGCGCCGCGCTGATCGTGCAAGACGTCAAGCCGGACGGCGCCGCATCGATCATCTATGTTTACGGGCCGGAGGGATCGAGTTCGACGGTGCCTGGGGCGGTATTACACGGCACCGGTATCATTCGCAATGACGAACTGCGCTTCCAAAACAACGATGGTAGCCAATACGCTTTCCGTCCCAATCTCATCGATATGAGCGGCCATTGGATCAATCCTAAGGGCGAGAGCTTTCAAGCGACCTTTAAAGCAACCCCGTAGCGGGCATCGTGCCGACCGAGTTGACGGTTCGCGATATTGTTCCCAAATCTGCGCTGGTTTCGGGCGCGATCGCCTGCCGCCACAACCATCTAACGAGCGAGAGTTCGCGCCCAGCCCAACGAAATCGGCAAACGTCATCTGCATGCCTCGATCTATCGTCCCCTCGCCCGTGAACGAATTGAACGAGCGCAGCCGCGAAATTTTTCGCCTGATCGTCGACGGCTATGTTGCCACTGGTGAGCCGATCGGCTCGCGCACAATCTCGCGCCTGTTGGGCCAGCATCTATCGCCCGCGACGATTCGCAACGTCATGGCCGATCTCGAAGAGGCAGGTCTGCTCTATGCCCCGCATACCTCGGCCGGGAGGATGCCGACCGAAGCCGGGCTGCGGCTCTTCGTCGACGGTCTGCTGGAGGTCGGCAGCCTCGCCGAGGACGAACGGCGCAGCATCGAGAGCATCTGCGTCGCCCGCGGTATGAGCTTGCCGCAAGCGCTCGAAGAAGCCATCAGCGCCTTATCAGGTCTGTCGCACTGCGCCGGAGTCGTTATCGCGCCAAAGCAGGACCGTCCGCTGAAGCACATCGAATTCATTCATTTAGGGCCGGGCCGAGCGCTTGTTGTACTCGTCACCGAGGACGGGCTGGTCGAGAACCGGGTCATCGAGGTGCCGCTTGGTCTGCCGCCGGCATCGCTCATATCGGCCGGCAATTATCTGAATGCACGGCTGATCGGCCGCACGATAGAGGAGGCCCGAGAGGATATTCAGCGCGAAATCGATTCGCACCAGGCCCAACTCGACGCACTGACCTCCAAGCTCGTTGCTGCCGGGCTCGCGAGTTGGGCGGGAGGCCGCGACGGGAGTGCTCTGATCGTCAGGGGTCAGGCAAATCTGCTCGACGATGTAACCGCGCTCGCCGATCTTGAAAGACTGCGGACGCTTTTCGAAATGCTCGAAACGCGCGAGACGATGGTGCGCTTGCTCGACGCGAGCAAACAGGGCGAGGGGGTGCAAATCTTTATCGGTGCGGAAAACCGCCTGTTCGGGGTGGCTGGCTGCTCGATGCTGATCGCCCCTTATCAGAACAGCCGGCAGCAGGTCGTCGGCGCGATCGGGGTCATCGGCCCCACCCGGATCAACTACGCTCGGATTATTCCGATGGTGGATTATACCGCCAAGGTGATCGGGCGTCTCATCGGATAGGAAAAATGAACGACACTGTAGACGAACGCCAGATGGCAGCCTCGACCGCGGCAGAGGATGCCGCGAACAACAATGCCGAAGATGGCTCCGAGGCTTCGCCCGAGGCGCGCGTGGCGGCACTTGAAGCCGAGCTGGCCGAACACAAGGATCGGTTGCTGCGCGCGCTTGCGGAAACCGAAAACACCCGGCGACGGGCTCTGCGTGAACGGGAAGACGCTACCAAGTACGCGATCACCGGGTTTGCGAGAGACTTGCTGTCGGCGGCGGACAATCTGCGTCGCGCACTCGACAGCCTACCCGAAGCCGAGATCGCCGACGAGCGCACGCGCAGCCTGCTGGCGGGAGTGGCGGCGACCGAGCGCGAGCTGCTGGCGGTCTTCGAGCGGCATGGCCTGCGCCGCATCGACCCCAAGGGCGAGCGCTTTGATCATAATTTCCATCAAGCGATCTTCGAGACCGAGCGCGGCGACCAGCCGACCGGCACGATCGTCGAAGTATTGCAGCCCGGCTATCTCTTGCACGACCGATTATTGCGGCCGGCCATGGTTGGGGTGGCAAAGCAACCGGCGAACTCCGACCAGCAGCACGCGAACCCGACCGAGCCGTTGTAGCGTCGAAGGCGCTAACATATATACCGTAACAGAGTCAGGGGATGACTGATCAACCACTTCCGGGGGATCGAGACGGTGCTTCCCCGGGCCGTCCGGTCCTGCTTCTGAAATGAGGTGTCCATGAGCAAGGTCATCGGTATCGATCTCGGTACGACGAATTCATGCGTCGCCGTGATGGAAGGCAAGAATGCCAAGGTGATCGAAAACAGCGAGGGCATGCGAACGACGCCCTCGATGGTAGCATTTACCGATTCGGGCGAGCGTCTCGTCGGACAGGCGGCGAAGCGCCAGGCGGTAACCAACCCCGAGAACACGTTTTTTGCGATTAAGCGGCTGATCGGACGCCGGTTTAACGATCCGATGGTCAAGAAGGACACCGACCTTGTCCCGTACAAGATCATACCGGGCGACAATGGCGACGCTTGGGTCGAGAGCCGCGGCAAGAAATATGCACCGTCGCAGATCAGCGCATTCATCTTGCAAAAGATGAAAGAGACCGCGGAGGCCTATCTGGGCGAGCCGGTGACCGAGGCGGTAATTACCGTACCCGCGTATTTCAATGACAGCCAGCGGCAAGCGACCAAGGATGCCGGCAAGATCGCTGGACTTGAAGTGCTCCGTATCATCAACGAGCCCACCGCAGCGGCGCTTGCGTATGGCATGGAGCGCAAAGGCAGCGGGACGATTGCAGTCTATGACCTCGGCGGGGGTACATTCGACATTTCAATTCTCGAAATCGGCGATGGTGTGTTCGAAGTCAAATCGACCAATGGCGATACGTTTCTCGGCGGTGAAGACTTCGACAAAAATATCATCGACTATCTCGCTGACGAATTCAAAAAAGAGCAGGGTATCGACCTGCGCAATGACCGCCTTGCCTTGCAGCGGTTGAAGGAAGCAGCGGAGAAGGCGAAGATCGAGCTCAGCTCGTCGATGCAGACCGACGTCAATCTACCATTCATTACGGCGGACCAGCACGGGCCAAAGCACCTGAATATCAAGCTGACGCGGGCCAAGCTCGAAGCGCTGGTCGACGATTTGATCCAGCGGACGATCGGGCCCTGCCGCAACGCACTGAAGGATGCGGGGCTCAAGGCCTCCGAAATCGACGAGGTCATCCTGGTCGGCGGCATGACCCGCATGCCCAAGGTCATCGAGACGGTCAAGCAGTTCTTTGGCAAGGATCCTCACCGTGGTGTCAACCCGGACGAAGTCGTGGCGGTTGGTGCTGCGATCCAGGCTGGTGTGCTGAAGGGCGAGGTCAAGGACGTCTTGCTGCTCGATGTGACCCCGCTGTCGCTTGGCATCGAAACCTTGGGCGGCGTCTTCACTCGGCTTATCGACCGCAATACGACGATTCCGACCAAGAAGAGCCAGGTCTTCTCGACCGCCGAGGACAACCAGACCGCAGTCACGATCCGCGTCTTCCAAGGTGAGCGCGAGATGGCGGCCGACAACAAACTGCTCGGCCAATTCGACCTGGTCGGGCTTCCGCCAGCGCCGCGCGGCATGCCGCAGGTGGAGGTCACCTTTGACATCGATGCCAACGGCATTGTGCAGGTCTCGGCCAAGGACAAGGCGACCGGCAAGGAGCAGCAGATTCGTATCCAGGCCTCGGGCGGTCTGTCCGAAGCGGATATCGAGCGAATGGTGAAAGACGCCGAGGCTCACGCCAGCGAAGACAAGCACCGCCGCGAATTGGTCGAAGCCAGGAACAACGCCGATGCGCTGATCCATACGACCGAACGCACCTTGCGAGACAACAGCGAGAAAATCCCGCAAGGCGATCGCGAGTCCGTCGAGCGGGCCGTACAGGCTCTCAAGGACACGCTCGGTAGCGAAGACGCCGAGCAGATCAAGTCGAAGACCGAGGCCTTGGCCCAGGTCTCGATGAAAATCGGCGAGGCGCTCTACAAGGCCGAACAAGCAGCGCAAGCCGGCGGCGGCAGTCACGGCGGTCCTGACACTGCCGGGGGCGGCCATGGCGGCAGTGCGGGCGGCGCCGATGACAAAGTCGTTGACGCCGATTTCGAGGAAGTCGACGATCAAAAGAAGCGTGGCTCTGCGTAAGCTGCGCCGCAAGATCAAGCATGGATCGGATGCGGCCACCCCGGCGAGCCTTCGCCGGGGTGATTCGTGGCGGGCAACTTTTATAGCGAATGCTTCTCCAGCATGGCTAAGCAAGATTTTTATGAGGTTCTCGGCGTCTCCCGATCAGCCAGCCCCGATGAGCTCAAGCGGGCTTATCGCAAGCTCGCGATGCAGTTTCACCCGGACCGGAATGCGGGTGACAAAAGCGCAGAACAGAAATTCAAGGACATCAACGAGGCCTACGACGTCCTGAAAGACGATCAGAAGCGCGCTGCCTATGACCGTTTCGGTCATGCCGCCTTCGAGCAAGGTGGCGGGCGTGGCCCCGGAGATTTTGGGTTTACGGGCGGCTTTGCCGACATCTTCGACGATATGTTCGGGGAGTTCATGGGGGGAAGGCGCGGGCAAAACGGCCCGAGTCGGGGCAGCGATCTACGTTATAATCTCGAAATTAGCTTGGAAGAGTGTTTCCGCGGCAAGCAGACAACAATTCGCGTCCCCAATCTTGTCGCTTGTGACCAATGCCACGGCACCGGTGCAGAAGCCGGTTCGAAACCGATAACCTGTCCGACGTGTCATGGCCGCGGACGTATTCGGGCGCAGCAAGGCTTTTTCACGATCGAGCGCCCTTGCACCGCTTGCCAGGGTGCCGGTCGCATCATTGAAAAACCCTGCCGGGCGTGTGCCGGTCAAGGCCGGGTGCGAAAAGAAAAAACCCTTTCGGTCAACATCCCGCCAGGAATCGAAGACGGCACTCGCATTCGTCTTGCGGGGGAAGGTGAGGTCGGGGTGCGCGGTGCTCCGCCCGGAGATCTCTTCATTTTTGTCACCGTGACGCCGCATCGGATTTTCCAGCGTGATGGTGCGCATATCCATTGCCGGGTGCCGATTCCGATCACGACGGCGGCCCTCGGCGGGGCGATCGAGGTGCCAACGGTGGACGGCAGTCGGACCAAGGTCAACGTACCGGCCGGCACCCAATCGGGTCATCAGTTCCGGTTGCGCGGCAAGGGCATGTCGGTACTGCGCTCGTCATTGCGCGGTGACATGTTTGTCGAGGCGGTTGTCGAAACGCCGGTAAACCTGACAAAGCGTCAGCAGGAATTGTTGCGGGAATTCGAGAAGGAAGGCGATCGCGGCCGCACCCATCCCGAGAGCGAAGGCTTCTTCGCCCGCGTCAAAGAATTCTTCGAGGATTTGCGCGAGTAGCGGTCGCTCTCGGCAACCGAACAGTCGAAGAACATCATCCAGGCATTGGCGATGTCTCGCAAGGCTCAGACCCGGCCCGCGGGAGGGCGGCAGGCTCTACTCTGCCGCGATCGTCTCCATGGTTTTGGTTTTGGTTGTCAGCGATCGTGCGAGCGCCGTATCGCTGTGCGCCAGGACCGCTTCCAGCGTGCTGCGAATCTCGGTGAGCTTGGCTGGGTGCTCGACCTTATGGCCAAACAGGTTCTTTACGTAAAAAACGTCCACCACCTTCTCGCCATAGGTCGAGATTTTGGCGCTTGAGATCTGCAGATTGAGCCGGGTCAGTTCGCGCGTCAGTTCGAATAACAAGCCTGGACGATCGCGACCGTTTACCTCGATGACCGTATGCAACGCGCTCGCCTGATTGTCGATCAGGACGCGCGGTGCCACCGTAAATACCTGCAGACGGCTCGGAAAGGCCGGCCTGCGCGCGAGTTCGCGTTGTGGCTTTAGATCCCCGGTCAGCACATTCTCGAACACGACCGCGAGCCGCGCGAGCTTATCAGGGCGGTCGAAAGCGCGGCCGGCGAGATCCTGGACCCAAAAGATGTCAAGGGCCATGCCGTTCGACATCGTCATGATGCGGGCATCGACAATATTCGCGCCGCTGACCGCGAGCGCACCGGCAATGCGCGAGAACAAGCCTGGATGGTCAGCCGTGTAGAGCGTGATCTCGGTGACGGCCCGCTTCGCATCGACGCGCTTTTCGACGACGAGGGGAGCGCCGCTCGCTTGCGCTTCGCGCATCAATCGTGCATGGCGCGCATGAATCTCGGCATCGAAGGAAAGCCAGTAATACGGGTAACCAGCTTTGATAAAGGCCGCGAATTCGGCCTCGGTGAAATCGGGTAGTTTCTCGCGCACCGCAGCCTGCGCAGCCGCAATCCGCGCAGCGCGCGGCTCGGCGATCAGCCCCCCGGACATAACTTCGACAGCACGCTCGTAAAGATCGCGCAGCAATGCGGCTTTCCAGCCGTTCCAGACTTGCGGGCCGACCGCGCGGATATCCGCGCTGGTCAGGATCAGCAGCAGCTTGAGCCGCTCGGGCGATTGTACCAAGGCCACAAAATCGTCGATCGTGCGCGGGTCGCCGATGTCGCGTTTGAACGCAGTGCTGCTCGCCAACAGGTGCCAGCGCACCAGCCATGCCACGGTCTCGGTCTCCTCGGCGCTGAGCCCAAGCCTTGGGCCGAGTTTCAGCGCAATTCCCTCGCCGAGGACCGAATGATCGCCGCCCCGCCCCTTGGCGATATCGTGCAACAGCACCGCGAGATAGAGCGCCCGGCGCGAGATGATCGTCGGGAAGAGTGCGCTCGATAGCGGCGCCTCGTCCTTTAATTGGCCGGTTTCGATTTTGTGCAGAATACCGATCGCGAACAGAGTGTGCTCGTCGACCGTGTAATGATGGTACATGTCGTATTGCATCTGGGCGACGACACGCCCGAAATCGGGAATAAAGCGGCCAAGGACACCGGCCTCGTTCATGCGGCGCAGCGCCGCCTCGGGATCCTTGCGCGAGGTCAGGATTTCGAGAAAGAGTCGGTTTGCCTCGGGATTTTCGCGCAAGGCAGCATCAATCAGGCGCAGCGACTGGCCGGCGCGGCGCAGCGCCCGCGGATGGATGTCGAGTTCGGTGCGCTGCGCCACATGAAAGAGACGAACCAAAGCAGTCGGGTCTTTTTCGAAAAAATCCTCCGATGGAATCGTCAGCCTCTCCCCGTCGATGATAAAGCCCTCAAGCCCGCGCCGGCCAATACCCCAGCGCACCCATGACAGCCGCCGTTTACGCTGCTGGTCGGCTTCAAGGATCGCACAAAAGATGCGGGTCAGATCGCCGACATCCTTGGCGACCAGAAAATAGTGCTTCATGAACCGCTCGACCCCGCGGCTGCCCGCGTGATCGGTGTAGCCCATGCGCTGACCAATCTCGGTCTGGAGATCGAACGTCAGTCGTTCTTCGGCGCGCCCGGCGAGATAATGAAGATGACAGCGCACCGTCCATAGAAATTTTTGCGCCCGGGAAAAGCGCTGCGATTCCTCAGCCGACAGCACGCCCAGATCGACGAACTTGGCGACATCCTCGATGCGGTAGATATATTTGGCGAGCCAGAACAGCGTGTGGAGGTCCCTGAGCCCCCCCTTTCCTTCCTTAACATTGGGCTCGAGCTTGTAGCGGCTGTCGCCACCGCGACGATGGCGCTGGTCCCGTTCAGCGAGCTTGGCCTCGATAAATTGCGCCGCGGTCCCACGCACGATTTCAGCGTCAAACCGCCGTTTAAGCTCGCTAAAAAGCGCCTCGTCGCCCCACAAATAACGTGCTTCGATCAGGCTGGTGCGGATCGTCAGATCGGATCGCGCATGTCGTAAGCAGTCCTCGACCGAGCGGGTCGCATGTCCAACCTTTAAACCGAGGTCCCACAAGCTATAGAGCAGCGATTCGACGACCTGCTCAGTGTAAGGGGTCTGCTTGTACGGCAGCAGGAATACCAGATCGATATCGGAATAGGGTGCCAGTTCGCCGCGGCCATAGCCGCCGACTGCGACGAGCGCCAGCCTTTCACCCGAAGTCGGGTTGGCGAGCGGATAGAGTTCGCCGGTGACGACATCGAACAAGGCGCGGATCAGTTGATCCATCAGAAAACATTGCTCGCGTATCACCGCCGCGCCATCGCCTTTTTCCTCAAAACGGCGGCGTATCTCGGCGCGGCCCTTGGCAAGAGCAGCCTTCAGTGCAGGGACCAGCGCGGCACGGTCGGGGTTTGGCGATCTGACGCGGCGCGCGACAGCCGACAACTCCTCGCTCAATTGCCGGCGGTCGATGATGTCGCGTTGCCGCACGATCGTCCCCATGATGCCCATCCCTTACACGACGCGCGCACAGCCGGCCGCTTCGGTTCAGCGCCGGCAATAGGTGTCGCTCGGCCTACGAGATATGTGAGCCCGGCGCGCGCAATTCACCCGTTCG
>CAWJXM010000011.1:0-14700 GCA_963846635.1 uncultured Alphaproteobacteria bacterium
GGGGTCATCTTCGACTGGGTCAATGCTCCCGAGCCGGTGATTCACCAAATGTGGGAGCCGGTCTGGGCAGCCGCTGCTGAAACCGGCATGCCGGTCAATCTACATGCAAATCCGAGCGGCGGATCGCGCCAAATGGGGGTTGGCGTCAGCGGCATCGAGCCGCGCAACCAGGCTCTGATGCGCGTCGCGAATTTCCCGATGGGACTGATGGCGGAACTGATGAGTGCCGTGGTTTTCTCCGGCATTTGCGACCGCCATCCGGGCGTGCGCTTTGTGCTCGAAGAAGCCGGTGTGGGGTGGGTCCCGTTTCTGTTTTGGCGGTTCGACCGCGAGTGGGAATTTGGCGAGCCATCCAACCGCGTGTTCAAACCCGACATCGCGCTCTCCGACAACCCGACGGAATACGTCAAGCGCCAGGTATTCTTCACCTTCGAGGTCGAAGAAGAAGGCGGCTTCCGCCGCGCCCCCGAAATCGGGTTGAAGAACTTTTTGTGGGCGAGCGACTTTCCCGGTCTCGACAGCCCGTGGCCGCATTCGAAAGCGATGGGCCACACCCCGGCCGAAAAGGCTCTGGGCAAAGATGCGCTCAATCAGCTCATTTTTGAAAATGCGGTGAACCTCTACAAGATCCCGGTGACGGCACCGCAACAGCGCGCGGCCGCATCTTAACAAAGGCTTCGCTTCGGGCCGGGGGACCCCCCATGGCTGTCCGGTTCTGAGACATCGGTTGTAAAGGAAACTCAGTCAACCCAAGATCCCCGTGGCCGGACTTGTTCCGGCCATCCACACCTTTCGCCCGGTCGCAGCGGTTTCCCAGACGTGGATGCCCGGAACAAGTCCGGGCAAGAGTACTGCAGATTGCGTTTTTGCTACCGTGGTATTATTGAAGATGGGATCGATACTCAAACCGGACGCCGTGGGACCCCGGCCCGAGTGGGCGCAGCATTCCGCGATCACAATCAGCGATTATAACTCTCCAACTCGTGATCATTATCCCCGGTAAATCTCTTATAATTTGCTGGCCTTGGCGGTGCTGGCCTCGGACCACCGGTTGCGATCCGCGTTGTTCTTTTAAATCGGCCTTTGCCGAACGGAGAAAGATGATGCGTGGGTTGAAGTTTTCGATATTACTGTTGCTCGGTCTCGCTTTTGCCGGATTTACCGGATGTGCGCAGGCGACCGCGGTCTCGCCGGCGCAGGTTCCGCCGCTGCCCTCGGGAATGGCGCGGGTCTGGTTTTTCCGCCCGTCGCTGACGCCTCAGTTCGGCGCCGTCACAGCCTTTGCGCCGCTGATCTATGCCAATGGTGCGCCGGTCGCCACAATCGCGCCCGGTACCACCTTTTACCGCGATTTCCCACCGGGGACCTACCGCTTTACGGTTCAGCCTTTAGGTCTGCCGACCGCTCAGGCAACAACGCTGCAGCTGGCACCCGGGACGCAGGATTACCTTCAGGTGGATTGGGTATCGAGCTGGACCCAGGGTTATCCCGAGGCCGGTTGGAGTTTCGCGCCCAATACGTTTGGCATCCTGTCGATGTCACCGCAGGTGGCGCAGGCCTACATCCCGACCTTGGCCTATCTCGGCCAGCGCTAAAGCCGCACAGCACAACCCGCCGGCGCCACACAGCCCGGTTCGGTGGCGTCAGCGAAATCCACCTAATGGCGGCCAACGTCTAAATCGCGTCCCCAGAACGGGATTGTTGGCGGCTATTGACGGTTGATATCCCGAGCAACGACAGCTCAGGAGGGAGAGCAGCAATGGAAGCACGCGGCGCGCCGAGACCTCTTCGGGTTCATAACCATGATGGGCCGACACGATAAAGGGAGAGGCAGAGAGTGGCACGCGTATTCATAACCGGGTCGTCGGATGGCCTTGGTCTCATGGCAGCCAGGCTCTTGATCGAACAAGGCCACGAGGTCGTCCTGCATGGGCGAAATGACGGTCGGAGCCGTGATGCGCTTGCGGCGGCACCCGGCGCCCAGGGAGTCGTCACCGGGGACCTCTCGACCATCGCCGGGGCAACGACCGTCGCTGCTGAGGTCAACAAGCTCAGCCGCTTCAACGCCGTAATCCACAATGCGGGCATCGGCTATCGGCAGCCACGGGTGGAAACGGAGCCCGGCGTTCCCAGCATCTTCGCCGTCAATGTGCTCGCCCCCTACATTCTGACGGCACTGAGCGAGAGGCCGGACCGGCTGGTCTATGTGAGTTCCGGAATGCACCGCGGCGTGCGGCCGCGCATGGATGATCTGCTCTGGACCAAGCGAGCCTGGAGCGGCACTTCGGCTTATGCCGAGAGCAAGCTGTGCGACGTCCTCCTCGCATTTGCCGTCGCTCGCCGCTGGAAAGACGTCAAATCCAACGCGCTCGAACCTGGTTGGGTGCCGACGAAGATGGGTGGCCCTTCAGCCCCGGACGATCTTCAGCTGGGTTGTGTAACCCAGGCGTGGCTTGCCACAAGCGAAGATGCCTTGGCGCAATCGACGGGCGGGTATTTCTATCATCAACGCCCTCGTACTCCGAACCCGATCGCGAGCGACGTCGGAACTCAGGAAGAGCTGCTCACCGAATGCTGCCGCATCTCCGGTATCGCTCTTGATTGACCGCGGCGGTCCGGCGGCGCCGCGCATCTGGCTCGCGTCGCAGCGGGGCCGACCGGCTCGGCTCGTTCGGGCCCAATTCGAGCCGCGAACACGGTACGGATGCGGGTCATGACGGCGAAGGCGGCAAGGAACAGGCGCTCGAAGACGACGGTGTCGTTGATGTTGGCGGCGGTGGCCGCGCACGCGACGGGGATGCCGTCCGCCCTGACGACGATGTGGTCCTTGGTGCCGCGCTTGCCTCTGTCGGTCGGGTTGGGGCCGGTGAGGTCGCCGGCACGTTTGGCCCGCACCGAGCACGTGTCCAGGATGAGCGTGGGATCGCCGCGCAGCATGGCGACAAGCAGGGCGTGCACCTGCCCCAGCAGGCCCGTCCGCGCCCAACGTTCGAGAGCGCGGCGCAGCGTCGCGCCGCTGACCATGTCCGCGGTCGCCTTCAGGCTTCGCCACGGTGTGCCTTCCCGCCGGAACCGACGCAGGGTGGCGACCACGCGTAGCGTGGCCGCGGGCGGGTGGCCCGGCCCACGCTCAGGCCGCCTGTCGCAGCACTCGATTACCGTCGCAACCATATCCAAGAGCCTGATGTCCAACGCCGTACCCATGTCCGCAAACTCCAGACATGGGTACCAGCATCGCAGGTCTGGCGGTCAGGTCAGCGCAACCCAGGGTAGATGTGGCAACCGCCTTTAAAGGAGGTCCGATGAGCGAGCAAGATCGCTATCGCGCAGCCGGGGTCGATATCGCCGCCGCCGAAGCCGGGCTCGGCAAGATCGTCGCGGCGATCAAGGGCACATGGCCGGCGGCGGGCCAATTCGGCGCGGTGGCGCTCGACATCGGCTATTTCGCCAATGTGATTGATATTGGCGGCGGCATCGGGCTGGCGATCTGCACGGACGGGGTCGGCTCGAAATCGATCGTCGCCGAGATGATGAAAAAATACGACACGATCGGCATCGATTGCGTCGCGATGAATGTCAACGATGTGATCTGCGTCGGCGCACGGCCGCTGTCGATGGTCGACTATATCGCGGTCGGCGCTGCCGATGCGGAGATGCTGGGAGGGCTCGCGATCGGGCTCGCCGAGGGCGCGCGACAGGCCGGCATTTCAATCTCGGGCGGCGAGATCGCCCAGCTCAATGATGTGGTGACCGGCTTCGACCTCGTCGGGATGGCGGTCGGGCTGGTCGCGCTCGATCGGATCATTATCGGTCGCGATCTGGCGCCCGGGGATGTCGTGATCGGCATTGCCAGCAGCGGCATCCACAGCAATGGGCTAACTCTCGCGCGCCGGGCGTTTTTCGAGCGCGGAAAATTCGGCGTCGATCACGTTTTTCCCGAACTGGGGGTGCCGCTCGGCGAAGAATTGTTGCGCCCGACCCTGATTTACGTGCCGGAGGTGCTCGACATCTTGGCACGGGTCCAGAGCATCAAGGCGCTGGTCAACATCACCGGCGACGGCCTGCTGAATCTGCCGCGGGTCGCGGCCACAGTTGGATTCGAGCTCGACAATCTGCCGCCGCCACCGCCGATCTTCCGGCTGATCCAGCATTATGGCGAGGTGGGTGAGCCGGAGATGTACGAGGTCTTCAATATGGGTGTCGGCTTTTGCGTGCTCGCGGCCGAGCGCGATTGCGCCCAGATTCTCGCGATCCTCGAACATCACGGCCGCACCGCGCAAGTAATCGGCCGCGTCATTGCCGATGACGGCAAATCCGTCCATCTCCCGAGCCGAGGTCTCATCGGCCAAGGCAAGCGCTTTCACCGAAAGTAATCGGCTACGGCGCCCGGTAGCCGATCGGCGCTGCTCATCGTCCGACCATCGTGCCCATTGCAAGCGTGCGGCATGGCGGGTGTTCGCGCACGTCCGAAAACGGTAGGCTCAGGCCATAGAGCAGCGACGTGGAGGAAGCGATGCGCGGCGTGGTGTTTATGGGTGAGCGCGAAATCGAGCTGATGGAGTTTCCGGACCCCACCCCCGGTCCGGGCGAGGTCGTCGTCGAAATGAAGGCTTCGGGCATGTGCGGCAGCGATCTGCACCAGTACCGCCGGCCGAAATCGGGGGGACAAGCGATTGGGGGTCTGCCGGTCAACCCCGACCCGGTCATCGGCGGGCACGAGCCTTGCGGCATCGTCGCCGCGATCGGTCCCGGGGTAACTGACAAGCAGGCCAGGGTCGGCCAGCGCGTCATGGTGCACCATTACAAGGGCTGCACCGTATGCAGCCATTGCCGCTCCGGCTGGTCGCAGCTGTGCCAGGAAGAGCCGGTGCTGGTCTATGGCAACAACGCGCATGGCGGGCACGCCCGCTATCTAAAGGTGCCCGCCTTCACGCTCGTTCCATTGCATGACGAATTGTCGTTCGCGGCGGGGGCGGCGATCTCGTGCGGCACTGGCACCGCCTATGGCGCATTGCGCCGGCTCAATCTCTCCGGCAACGACACGATCGCGCTGTTTGGCCAGGGGCCGGTCGGATTGTCGGCGACCCAGCTCGCCGCGGCGATGGGCGCCCGGGTGATCGCGCTCGATGTCAGCCCCGAGCGATTGGAGCGCGCCAAGGAATTCGGCGCCTGGGAGACGGTCAACCCGCGCTCCAACGACCCGATCGGCGCGATCAAGGACCTGACCCATGGCGGTGCCGATTTCACGCTCGACACGTCGAGCCAGCCGGAGGGCCGCATTGCCGCGGTGCGCAGCGCCAAGGTGTGGGGGACGGTTTGCTTTGTCGGCGAGCGCAACAATGTGACGATCGATGTCAGCCCCGACATGCTGCGCAAGCAGCTGACGATCGTCGCGTCATGGACCTTCTCGTGGCAGGGCCAGGCCGAATGCGCGAAGTTCTGTGTCGAGCGCAAGGTCGATGTCGACCGCCTGTTCACGCATCAATGGAAGCTCGACCAGGCCGAGGAAGCCTACCGGCTGTTCGACACCCAAACCACCGGCAAGGGCGTCTTCCTGATGTGAACCCACTCTTGTCGGCATCGATGCACGGGTGACAAATGGCTGCACCGTTTTAGGCAACAACCGAGCTTGACGGAGCCCGTTCGATGCCTCCCAGCGAGTTAGCAGATCTGCCCCAATCGGTCGCCGAACTCCAGCGCCAACTCGACGAACTCGCCGCCGAGCTGCGGGAGCGCACCGCCGAGCGCGATGAGGCGCTGGCGCGAGAGGCGGCGATCGCGGAGGTATTGCAGGTCATCAACTGCTCCCCCGGCGAGCTCGCTTCGATATTCGACGCGATCGTCGAAAAGGCGCATGCACTATGCGGCGCCGCCTATGGCAGTTTGCAGCTGTGGGACGGCCAGATGTTCCGCGGGGTCGCAATGCGCGGCTTCCCGGACGCAATGGTGCAGGCGCTACGTCGGGGCTACAGCCCGGGGCCCAACCATCCGTGCCGTCTCCTGCTCGACGGGGAGCGCATTGCCCACTGCGCGGATATGGCGGCGGTAGACGATCCGGTTACGCGCGAGGGCGCCAAACTCAGCGGCATCCGGACCGTCCTTTATGTGGCGCTGCGCAAGGATGACGTCTTGCTCGGACAAATCGTCGCCGGCCGACAGCAAGTGCAACCCTTCACCGCAAAAGAGATCGCTTTGATCGAAAATTTCGCGGCGCAGGCGGTGATCGCGATCGAAAACGCGCGGCTGCTCGGCGAATTGCGCGAGCGCACGCGCGACCTCGAAGAATCGCTCGAATACCAGACCGCAACCAGCGATGTGCTCAGGGTAATCAGCGGCTCGGTGTTCGACCTCGAACCGGTCCTTAAAACCGTCGTGTCGACCGCGATCCGCCTGTGTCGGGCGGACGAGGCGGTGATCTACCGCAACATCGACGGTGAATACCGATGGGCAGCCGGCAAATCGCTTGCGCCGGAATACGAGCGCATCGAGCGAGAGGTGCGGATCCGCCCCGGCACCGGTACCCTGGTCGGCCGCGCTGCTTTGCATGGTCAATCCGTCAATATCCTGGATGCCTGGACCGATCCGCTTTACGAGGCGAAGGACGACGCCCGCGTCGGCGGTGTCCGCACCATGCTCGGCGTGCCGCTGCTGTGCAACGGCCAGCCGATCGGGGTCATCGGCCTGGCCCGCCGGCGCGTCGAGGCCTACACCGAGAAAGAGATCGAGCTGGTCCGCACCTTTGCCGACCAGGCGGTCATCGCGATCGAGAACGCGCGGCTATTGACCGAACTGCGCAAGTCATTGGAGCAGCAAACCGCAACCGCCGAAATATTGCAGGTCATCAACAGCTCGCCGGGCAACCTCGCGCCGGTGTTCGATGCGATGATCGACAAGGCGTTAGGATTATGTGGAGCGGCTTTCGGCGTCCTTTGGACCTACGATGGAGAGCGAGTTCATGCGGCCGCGCTGCGCGGTGCACCGCCCGCGTTTGCGGAGTTTTTGACACGAGCTCCACATCCGGTTGGGCCGGACAACGCGCATGGTCGTCTGCTGGGTGGCGAGCCCTTTGTACATATTGTGGATGTCGCGGAGGATCAGGCCTATCGGTCTGGAGACCCGACCCGCCGCGCTCTTGTTGAGTTGGGTGGCGGCCGCACCCTGCTCGCGGTCCCGCTGCGCAAGGATGATACGTTTCTCGGTGACTTCGTCATCTACCGGCAGGAAGTGCGGCCGTTTTCCGAGAAGCAGATCGCGCTGCTGCAGAACTTTGCGGCGCAGGCGGTGATCGCGATGGAGAACGCGCGGCTGCTCAATGAGTTGCGGGAGCGCACGCGCGATCTCGAAGAGGCGCTCGAATACCAGACCGCGACAAGCGACGTACTGAGGGTGATAAGCCGCTCGACCTTCGATCTGCAACCGATCTTCAACTCGCTTTGCGAGACCGCCGCACGGCTATGCCAGGCGGATCAGGCGGCGCTCTTGCGTCGCGACGGCGAGTTCATCTCATTGGCGGCGAAATTCGGTTACTCGCCCGATGCTGAAGCGCTTCTGCGGAACTATCGGCAAAAGATCGACCGCGGGCTCGTTGGCGGGCGGGCCATTCTAGAACGGCGCCCTGTCCAAATCGTCGATGCTGCCGTCGATCCGGAGCATGTGTTCCGCGAGGCCGTTGCCGTCCTCAAATCTCGCTCTGGCCTCAGCGTGCCGCTGTTGCGCGAGGGTGACCCGATTGGCGCCATCACTCTTGCGCGCTTGCGGGTCGAGCCGTTCACCGAGCGGCAGATCGATTTGGTGCGCACCTTTGCCGACCAGGCGGTCATCGCAATCGAGAATACCCGGCTGCTGACCGAATTGCGCAGAGTCATTCGAGCAGCAGCAGGCCATCGCCGAGGTCTTACAGGTCATCAACTCCTCGCCCGGAAATCTCACACCGGTGTTTGAAGCGATTCTCGAAAAGGCGCACGCGCTCTGCGGACATCGTTTGGTGGCCTGATGATCTATGACGGGGAACGATTTCAATCGGTAGCGTTGCAAGGCGTACCGACGCGCTTCAGAGAATTCCTCGGACCGGGAATTCGCCCGGAGCCGGGAGATCCGTTTGGGCGCATGGTCGAAGGGGCCCCACTCTCACATATCCGCGACCTGTCGGAAACTGCCGCGCAATATCCGAACCACCCATTGCCGCGCTCAGCCGTCGAGCTCGGCGGTATCCGCACCTTCCTGGTGGTTCCGCTGCGCAAGGACAATGCATTGCTTGGCGTTATCACTGCCTATCGCCAGGAAGTCCGCCCGTTCACTGACAAGCAGATTGTGCTCCTACAGAATTTCGCTTCACAGGCGGTGATCGCGATAGAGAACGCGCGTCTCCTCGAGGAAATCCGGCAGCGGCAGGCGGAATTGCGCGTCACCTTTGACAATATGGCTGATGGGGTGGCGATGTTTGACGCCGACTTACGGCTTGCGGCCTGGAACAGCAATTTCCAGAAAATCCTCGAGCTGCCGGATCAGTTTGTCGCCGAGCGGCCGAGTTTTGCTGACTACTTCAATTATCTCGCCGCGCGCGGCGAGTATGCCTCCACCGATCTAGAAGCCGAACTGAGGAGCCGTCTCGACGATCCCGAGCGGGAGATGCGCTTCGAGCGCACGCGACCCGACGGGCGGGTTATCGAGGTGCGGCGCAACCCGGTGCCATCAGGTGGATTTGTGATGATCTACAGCGACATCACTGCCCGAAAACGCGCCGAAGCCGAACTCCGCGCCGCGCGCGCCGCCGCCGAGCGGGCGCTCACCGAGCTGAAAACCGCACAGGCAAGCCTGATTCATGCCGAAAAAATGGCTTCGCTTGGCCAATTGACCGCGGGTATCGCCCACGAAATCAAAAACCCGCTCAATTTCGTCAACAATTTTGCCGGGCTGTCCGTCGAATTGCTGGACGAACTAAGGGAGATGGCCGAGCCCGGCATCGCGACACTCGATACGGATACCCGCGCCGAGATCGATGAGACGATCGATATGCTAACCGGCAATCTCGACAAAATCGCCGAGCACGGTCGGCGCGCCGACGGCATCGTCCAGAGTATGCTGGCGCATTCGCGCGGCACCAGCGGCGAGCGGCAGAAAGTGGATTTGAACGAACTCGTCGACGAGGCGCTGAATCTCGCTTATCACGGCGCGCGCGCCCAAGACGCAAACTTCAATATCACTCTGAAGCGCGATTTCGCGCCGGCAATTCCTCGGGTCGAGCTGGTGCCGCAGGATATGATGCGCGTCTTTATCAACCTGATCAGCAACGGCTTTCATGCCGCCCAACAGCGCCGGAAAGAGATAGCCGATCAAAGTTTCACGCCGGTGCTGAAAGTGGCGACGCGCGATCTCGGCGATGCCGTCGAGGTACGGGTGCGCGACAACGGCACCGGTATCCTGCCCGAACATCGCGACAAGCTGTTTCAGCCGTTTTTTACGACCAAGCCGACCGGTGAGGGGACTGGGCTCGGTCTTTCGATTAGCTACGACATCGTCACCCAGCAGCACGGCGGGACGATTGAGGTCGACAGCGAACCCGGCGTGTTTACCGAATTCACGGTGCGTCTGCCGCGCTCGTTAAGTGAGCGCTCTGAGTAGGAGACATTACCCGTTTCCAGTCGTTGCCGGGTTCGCCTCGGCATCGTCCTAAATCTGTGTGTCATGACCGGAAACAGCCGGAAACAGACCGGCTATGACGGTCAACCCCCACCCTGTAGGAGAGGCATGAGCGTCAGTATCCTGATCGTCGATGACGAGCCCGATGTCGCCGAGCTGTTTCGCCAGCGCTTTCGCCGCGAGGCTCGCCAGGGCACTTATGTGCTGCATTTCGCAAGCTCCGGCGAAGAGGCGCTCGCAATGCTCGCGAACGAGATCGAGCCGCAACTGATCGTGATCCTGTCCGACATCAACATGCCCGGGATGGACGGCCTCACATTATTGCAGCAGGTCAAGCGGCTGCGCCCCGACCTGCCGGTCATGATGGTGACCGCTTATGGCGATGATGAGCGGCGCCGGCGCGCAACCGAATATGGCGCCGCCGAGTTCATTACCAAACCGGTCGATTTCGACCTGCTGAAGCATCAGCTGCAGCAGCTTCCCTCGGCTACGATGTGACAGGGCGAGCGGCGGCAGCGATGCCGCCCCGGCCCGATCGCGCAATTCGCTTCAATCATCAGGCGAGCGGCTGCTCTGCGACATGATTGCGCCATAGAGCCATTCGACAGCAACACTCTCCCGGCTGGGATGACGCAGATCGGCAATCGAGCGGCGCGGCGACGGGTGGACGATACCAAAATGCGGGGCAGACGCCGCACCCGGAATGGACGCTCCGAACCCGGCGAGTGGGGCCCTTCCGAACAGGACGCGGAGACGATAAAGCCACACCGCGAGTGGGAATTTATCGATCGGCCGCCCCGCACCGATCCACGCATCCATGCGTCCGGGTCCCCAATTATAGGCGGCAACCGCATCCGGCCAGTTCGCATAGCGGCGAAAGAGATGAGCCAGATAGGCGCGGCCCAATGCACGGTTTTCGAACAGGCCGAACCGGTCCCCGCCGCCGACATCAGTTGCCGCAGCAGCAGAAACCTGCATCGGGCCTTGCGGGCCCTCGGGCTCGGCGCGCCACATCTTGGGATCGGCGCCATGGCTCAATTCGGCGCCGTCAACGGCAAAAGCGATGTAGTCGAGTGCCGTCGCCTCGCCGGCCACCAGTGAGCCGGCAGCCGCCGCAGCCGTGCTCAAGACGAAAAAGCCCGCGCCTGCAACGGCACCGATATAAGGGTGCGAACGACGGCGCCGAGCCGACACGTCAGCTCGCCGAGTGCGATCCGTGTTCAGAGCGAAGGCCCTTCCCTACTCCCAATAAGCGGCGATGATCGTGTTATCGCCACTGAGCAACAGGTTGAGGCGGTTGGGATCATGGGTGATCCCGCGAATTCCGTGATTTGGCGGGATCCAGCGCAGGATTTTGGGAAGATCCTCCTGCCGCACGACACCCGACGTTCCGGCTGCGGCCTGCCCGCGCTCGGCGAATTTTTTGCCGACGCAATCCCGGCAATCGTTGATCGTGATCCGCGTTCCCTGGACACCGGGAATCTGATCGACCTCGATTGCATTCTCGGAGCCGCGCACCCGCACCCCTCTGAAGGCGTGACCCTCTTCGAGCGGAAACACCGCGCTGATCGGGACGAACCCGGTTGCCGGTTCGGTCTGCAGCGGCATCGTCGCGATGAGTTGCAGATCGAGAATACCGTCGAGCGGCTTGCCGATATATGTCGGCACCAGTTCGGGCGAACTCCAACCCTGGGAGCCGACCAGTCCAGTCACCCGCACGATGTCAAGTTGTGGTTGGGTCTGGGTCCGCATGACCTCAACGCTAGTGACATAAAGCACCGGCAATTCGGTTCCGGGCTCGGCCTCGGTCGGCGAGGTCACGACCGGCAGCCCGATGTTGCCGCCGCCCTCGTCTCCTTCTGGCGGCTGGCCGGGAGAAGTGGGCGCCGGGGCCGGCGCAGGGCCCTGCGCCAAGGCAAATCCGGCAAGACCTCCTTGCAGCGCCACGCCGATCGCGATCATGCTCAACCAGCGCACAGTCATTTTCATGCAATCCTCCGGATCGACGATATTGCTTCGCCGCTAACGACGGTTTCGCCCGGCTCGCATCACACGCCCGCCACCCGGGCAATGGCTGCAGCATCAAAACCCTCGGGCGGGATTCGGTCGAGAGCATCGAGAATGAGATCGGTTGCCCGCATCCTGGTGATGCGGCAATAACTGGTTTCGGAGCTGACGAAGGTGCCGTTTTCGGCGAGCTTGTTGACCGGTTCGCCGCCACCGCAAACAGAAAAATATCCGCATTGCTGCTGGCACATCGTGACGCCGGCCTTAATGTCGGCCAGCATGCGCACCAGAACCGGGCTATCGGCCAAATCGACGAGTGTGTCACGGTTGATGTTGCCGAGGATGAAATCGTCATAGACCGGATTTTTGAGGCCCAAGAGCTCGGGCGAAAAGGTGGCAATGTTGCCTGCCCAGTCCATGCTGACGATCGCGAACGGTTCGACCAGCTGATTATAAAACGGCGCCTCTCTCGGCCGGATCACCTGCTGCAGCGCGGTTTCAATCTCGCGCACGAACTTGATTTTGTCCGGAGCAGTGGCCGACAACCGCCAGAATTCACCGAGAAACCGGTAATAAAGCGCGTCAGTATCGGCCTCGCGAAACAATTCCGAGACGTGATCACCCTCCAATTCCTCGACATTGAAGCAGACCTGCTCGATCCCCTCCGCGATATAAAAGTCGAACATCTCGCGCGCAGCCACCATGCTCTGCGGGGTCAAGACCGAGATCACATGAAACGGGACACCGTGGCGGCGAAGCAGGCGGATACCGGCGATCGTCCGCTCAAAGGTTCCCCGACCCGACCGCGTCACCCGGTTGCGATCGTGAAAATGCTGCGGGCCGTCGATGCTGACGCCGAGATTGATCTGCGCTTCGGCGAAAAACCTGCACCAATCGTCGTCGATCAAGGTGCCGTTCGTCTGAAACGAATGGACGACCTGAAGCTCAGGCGGGCGCAACGCCTCGACCAGGGCGAAAGCGTCGCGATAAAAGCCGATCGGCAGCACCATTGGCTCGCCGGCATGCCATACGACGGAAAGCCCGCCGCCGAGCCACTCCGAGGCAAACACCTGCAAAAACAGATTTTGCAAAGTCTCGCGGGCGACAACGGCTTTTGAGGTGCGGTTCGGGAGATAGCAGTATCGGCAATCGATATTGCAGAACGGGGTTGGCTGGACCACCAGGAGCTGGATGGTCGGCACAGTGCGATCCCGCGAATCTCGGCGCGTCAGCAACTTACCAATTGCGCCACCAATTGGGCCAGTTGCTCCAGTTGTGCCAATTCGGCCAATTGGGCCAGCCCCAGGCGCCCCACGGGCGCCACCAGCCCCAGTTGCGCCACCAATTGCCCCAGGCGAGCCGCAGCTTGTCGATGTCCCCCGGTTTGGCGGCGGTTTGTTGACCGGCTATCGTCGAGACGGCGTCGCGAACAGCAGTGAGCCGCTCCGAAATACCGGCCGGTTGCGCTGCCTTTGGCTGGGACTCCGCCGGTTCCGGGCTGGCCACTCCGGGCGTCGTCGAGCCCAGCAGCAACGATACGCCAGCGACCCCGGCCGGGGCCAATCCTGACAGAATTTTGAGATATTTCTGCCGAAGCGACATCAAACTGACCTCATCATCGACTTGCCGGGTACGCCCGGTGATCTGCTGCCGAAGATTATCGGAGTTGAAACACGCGGACGTGCCCGCAAGTCGAAAAAGCGCAAACCGGTAGCAGCCTCAAAACTGCCAAGCTGCGATCAGCTTTCACCAGTTGCGCCAGAAATTGCCCCAAGGGCCGTTGCGCCAACCGCCGTTTCCCCAGCCGCCTCCGCCATTGCGCCAGCCGCCTCCGCCGTTGCGCCAGGCACCGCCGCCGTTGCGCCAGCCGCCTCCGCCGTTGCGCCACGCCCACCACGCGAGCTGTCCTCCAGCTTTTTCGGCTTTCGGGCCAGCGATGTCAGAGACTGCATCACGCACCGCAGCCAATCGATCGGAGATTCGGGCTTGGTTCGTCGCCGGCTGCGCCTGGTCCGGCTCTGCGCTCGCCGCAGCAGGAGTACCCGCCCCGAGTGTCAGCGAGACGCTCAACGCGCTGGCCGGTAGCAGTTGTGAAAGAATTTTTAGATATTTCTCGCGCGGCGCCATCGGACTTAGCTCCCGTTCCGTCCATCCACACTTACTTACTGGATCTCGTTAACTATTTTGCTCAATTCCAATATCGCTGGCGGCTCACCTTCCCAGCTCTCAACTGACCAATCCGAACACTTGAGATCAAAGATGCTCTCGGTAGCAAGAAATCGCTGCCGCCGTCAAATACAGATTTTTATTACAAACGGGTCACTCAGCAACACGGGCCCAGGGCGGCGACAGCTCCGCAATCCGGCTATAAACTGGACAATCGGCGACATGCGCTCCGGGCAGATAACCAAGGCTCATCAGAAATTCGCCGACGATCTGCCCGCCTGTAAAGCGAAACGTGTTGCGGAACAGTTTGGTCCATTCATCCAACGGGCGCGGATGATGAGCGTCAAGCCAAAGCGCAAACGAACCGTGCAATTCGCACAAAGCCTGGATACGCCGCGCGTTGTCGATCGCGGCCTCGATTTTGAGCCGGTTGCGTACGATGCCAGGGTCGGCGAGCAGACGAGCGATGTCCTGCGGCCCGAAGGCGGCAACCCGGTCGACGTCGAAATCGGCAAACGCGGCGCGAAAAGCTGCTCGTTTGTTCAGGATCGTCAACCACGACAAACCCGCCTGATTGATTTCGAGCATCAAACGCTCGAACAAAACCCGCTCGTCGCTCGACGGAAAACCGTATTCGTAATCGTGATAGGCGGCGTGCACAGGGTGTCCGGGTGCCGCCCGGCAATAGGCGGCGCTCACCTTACGAGCTGCGAAAGCTCAACCACGGCGAGCGCACCAGGGCATAAATGACGATCCAGATGACAGCGGCGACAACGGAGGTGAGCAAAACCTTGCGCCGCAAAAGCGGCTGCTTGGGTGCACCGGCGGCATGGCCGAGTTCGCCGGGCTGGGCCGGGGCGACCCACAGCGGCAGGATTGCGAACAGTG
>CAWJXM010000012.1:0-64045 GCA_963846635.1 uncultured Alphaproteobacteria bacterium
GGTTGCGGTCTACCCGCCCTCGGCATTCGGCGATGTCGCCCATGTCGGGCCGATGACGCGCACCGTTGAAGACGCGGCGCTGATGCTCGATGCGATCAAGGGGCCGGATTCGCGCGACTGGCACAGCCTGCCGGACGATGATATCGCCTATCGCGAGCGCGTCCGCGAGGGTTCGCTAAAGGGCAAGCGCGTCGCGTTGTCCATGACCCTGGGTCTGGCCGAGCCCGAACCGGCGGTGCGCGCGATGGTCGAGCGCGCTGCCGCAGCCTTCGAGGCCCTCGGCGCGCATGTCGAGCCCGCCGACCCGTTCCTAGAGCCGCCCAAGGGCATCTTTGACGCTGTCGCTCGCCGCATTCTGGAAACTGCTGCGCGAGATGCCGCCCGACAAGACGGCAGTCATCGATCCGGGTCTGGTGGCGCTGTGCCGGCGCGGTCACAAGGTAAGCAGGAGGAATATCTGGATGCGGTCACGCGCCGCGCCGCCCTCGGGCAAGCCTTGCGTCTGTTCTTTGACCGCTACGATCTGTTGCTGGCGCCAACCATGCCGATTACGGCGGCCTTTGCCGACCCGCGCGACAACAACAGGCCGAATCCGAACAATTTTCCGAGTTGGATGCCCTATACGCCGCCCTTCAATCTGACAAAAAATCCCGCCGCCTCGATTCCTTGCGGATTTGTCAACGGTCTGCCGGTCGGGTTGCAGGTCGTGGGTCCGCTCTATGCCGATCTCGCTGTCCTGCAGGCGTGCCGGGCTTACGAAGAAGCCACCGGAGCCGCCTGGCCGCCGCCCGGCCTCGAAGCACGGCTCGCGGCGATCGCCGCCACCCCCGACGCCGGCGTTGAAGCAAAGCGCTGGAAGGCTCGGACCTAAAAGGGAGCGCCTTCGACGGTTGCATCGCCCGGCATCGGCCGCATATTGCAGTGAATTGTGGGTCTAGGGAGGTAGTGATGGCTAATAAAGAACAAAAGCGCTCAACCCGGGAAACGAAGAAACCCAAGCAGAAAAAGAAAGGTGCGAGCAAATCCGCTGCGACCAAGGCGGCCACGAAATAACCCGACGTCAAACTTGGCAGTGCGCTCACGCCGCGCCAGAGCACCCGACGGAATGTATCCGCCATAGTTGCCGCAGCGGCGAGCGGTCAGCAGCGGAATACCCGCCCAAATCCAGCCGCCTAGCGGATGTTCATTCGGCGGCCTGCGCCGCCGGTTCAGCGGCGGGTTCGAGGGCGGCTTCGGTTACCTCTTCGACGCGCTCGGCCCAGCGGAAGCGCAGACTGTTGCGCGCGCTTTCCGGGATGTCGTCGTAATCCTTGCGATTGCGCGCCGGCAGGATCACGGCCGCGAGCCCGGCCCGGGCGGCGGCAACAACCTTTTCCTTGATCCCGCCCACCGGCAGCACCAAGCCGCGCAGACTGATTTCGCCGGTCATCGCCGTGTCGTTGCGCACAGTGCGATCGGTCAGCAGCGAGACGAGTGCCGTGTACATCGCCACCCCGGCGCTGGGGCCGTCCTTGGGGATCGCCCCCGCCGGGACATGGACGTGGATGTCGCTTTTCTCAAAGATCCCCGGGTCGACCCCGATCGAGGAGGCGCGGGCTTTGACCAAGCTCAGCGCCGCCTGCGCGCTCTCGCGCATGACCTCGCCCAATTGGCCGGTCAGGATCAGTCTACCATTCCCCGGCGTGCGGGTTGCTTCGATGAACAGGATATCGCCGCCGACCGGCGTCCAAGCGAGACCGGTGGCGACACCGGGGACGCTGGTGCGCATCGCCACCTCGCCCTCGAACCGGGCGGGGCCAAGGATTTCCCGCAGCAGGTCGGGTTCGATGCGGACATGGGTCGCGGTTCCCTCGGCAATGCGCATCGCCGCGCTGCGCAACACAGCGCCGATTTCACGCTCGAGCTGGCGCACGCCGGCCTCGCGCGTGTAATCGCGAATGATGGCGTAGATCGCGTCGTCGGTTATTTCGGCCTGTTCCGAGGTAAGGCCATTGGCTTTGAGCTGGCGGCCGACCAGATAGCGGCGCGCGATCTCGAATTTCTCGTCTTCGACATAGCCCGGCAGGTCGATGACCTCCATCCGGTCGCGCAATGGCCCGGGAACGCTGTCGAGCACGTTCGCGGTCGTAATGAACATGACCCGCGACAAATCGAACGGCACGCCGAGGTAATTGTCGCGGAACGTCGAGTTCTGTTCCGGGTCGAGGACTTCGAGCAAGGCTGAGGCCGGATCGCCCTGGATACCGCGGCCGAGCTTGTCGATTTCGTCGAGCATCATCACGCAATCGCGGGCGCCGGCGCGGCGGATGCCCTGGATGATGTTGCCGGGCAAGGCGCCGATGTAGGTGCGGCGATGACCGCGGATCTCGGCCTCGTCATGTGTACCGCCGAGGCTGACGCGAACAAATTTGCGGCCGGTGGCGCGGGCGATGCTCTGCCCAAGCGAGGTCTTGCCGACGCCGGGCGGCCCGACAAAACACAAGATCGGACTGCGACCGCCCGGGTTCAGATGCTGGATTGCCAAGTATTCGAGGATGCGGCGCTTGACCTTTTGCAGACCGTAATGATCGGCATCGAGAATTCGCCGCGCCTCGGCAATGTCGATCGGCGTTCCGGACTCGACCGACCACGGCAACTCGACCAGCCACTCGATATAGGTCCGGGCCATCGAATATTCACCGGCCATCTCCGGCATTCGCTCGAGCCGGGCGAGCTCACGCCTGGCATGGGCTTCGACCTCGGCCGGCATCTTGGCCTGGTCGATTTTTCTGGACAGCTCGGCGATTTCCTGAGACTTGGCGTCATCACCCTCGCCAAGCTCCTTTTGGATCGTCTTCAGCTGTTCGCGCAGCAGAAATTCGCGCTGGCGATCGTCGATTTTCTCCTTGGTTTGCTCGCTGATCTGGCGCGATAGCCGCAGCACCTCGATGCGGTAGACGAGCATTGCCGATACCCGGTCGAGCCGGCTTTCGATATCGATGGTTTCGAGGATTTCCTGCTTCTCGGCCGCTGTAATGTCCATAAAGCTCGCGATCAGATCGGCCAGCGCCGACGCCGGGGAGGCGGATTGCACGGCGTTCACGAGTTCGACCGGGGTCTGCGGCAGCAGCTGCAACACCTCTATCGCCTGGTTGCGCAGATGCAGCATCCGCGCCTCGATGTCCTTGTTGCTGACCGCGGGCTCGGCGATGCGCTCGACCCGAGCGACCAGAAACGGGTATCCGTCGAGAAAATCGATTATGCGAAACCGCCGCTCGCCCTGGCTGATCACATGATGCTGCCCATCGGGGCTCGTGACGTAGCGCAGCACATTGGCCTCGGTGCCCATCCGGTGCAGATCGACCGGGATCGGGTCTTCGGTTGCCGGATCGCGCTGCAGCACGAGACCGATCGGCCGATTGAGCCGAATTGCTGCTTGCGCGGCGGCGATCGAGCGCTGCCGCCCAAGGGTCACCGGCAGTACGGTGCCCGGAAACAGCACAAAGCTGCGCGTGGGGATCAAAATCAACGCATCGGAGGGCAGGGCCGGGATACCGGCCAGCAACGGCTCCATCGCTCCTGAGGGCGGCGGAGCGCCGGCTTCCGCCGAGCGTAATTCCTGTTGTTGCTCTTCAGGCATACCGGAAATCCTCGGAAAGTCGCGGTCAAGGCGGGTGTGCACACTCACAATTTGTGCAGCTGCACCTTCAGACATCCATTCGTGAGATGACGGCCGGAAAGCTCGAACCGTACCGGTGGGAGTTCGATCCGCCGTTGAAAATGGCCGTGCGGAATCTCTAAACGGTGGATCCGTGCTTTCGCCATCTCGGGCGGCAATGGGCGTTCGCCGGTGACCACCAAAACGCCCGCACTCAGCGTCACCTGGATCTGATCAACCGCCACACCCGGCAGGGCGATCAGGATCGTCAGCGTATCGTCGGTTTCAAAGATGTCGCACGGCGCTTCCCAGTTCGGCGTCCCGTGCCCGCGATGAAAAAACTGACGATGGAGGCGCTCGGCGCGCTCCATGGCTTCGCAGGCTTGTGCCCACATCAACGCTTGCAGCTGTCGTTCCGGCATTCTCAGCTCCGCGCGGCAGCGGCGCTCAAATCGCCGCTCTGCGTCATATAGTCAGCCAAAGCCCGCGAATTAGAGGACAAATAACCCAATCCTCCGATCTGTTGCGGCGGGTCGAAAATCACCGCCCGGCTGTCCGGCGGCGCGGGGTAGCCGCGCCTGTCCCAACAACGCCATCGACATCCGCTCACCGTGGCTTTCTGCGCCAAACTGAGTTAGCGGTGCGATCCAAACAGATGGTTCCCATTTTCTCTTTTCCGTCGCCCCCGCGGAAGCGGGGGTCCAGGGGCAGGCGGCGCAGCGCAGGCCGCCCCCTGTTCAAGCCAGGGGCAGGCTCTGGGTGCCCGCTTTCGCGGGCATGACGGGATAGGAGCGAGTACCACATATTAAACTCGTACCACTACTCGCTGTCGAGCGGCTCTGAGGGCGAGCTCGCAAATCCGGCCCGCCCTCGGCGGCATCATTTCTTGTCGATAAAGCGCTCTGCCTGTTCCCGATCGCGTTCCACTTCCTCGGCCAGCTCGTCGACCGCCTTCGGGTCGCGCTTTTTCGCTTCATCGATCATTTGCCGGCCCTTCTCCTTGTCGCCCTCGATGATTTTTTCGAGACCTTCCTCGGCTATGTCGTGGGCGCGTTCCCGGTTTTCCGCCATCTCTCGCTCTCCATTCAATGCTGGGCCTTCTCCCGCTCAACAGAAGAGGACGAGCCGCGTTCCAAATCGCTGCGCAACGGGACTAGGCGCCCGCGATGAAACCGGATATCAGCCTCCAAGAACTATTCCGCTAGAGGCAGAGCGTGGCCGAGATCAGCGAAAAAACCAGGGCCTTTGTCGATGGTGTCGCGGCCGAGGCGATACGCATCGAGACCCCCTGTGGCGACGGGAGTCTTGTCTGGCGTATTTGGGGTGCCGGCCCGGCGCTCGTCCTGCTGCACGGCGGATACGGATCGTGGACGCATTGGATCCGCACCGTGCTTCCACTGTCGCGGACGTTTACGGTCATTGCTCCCGATCTTCCCGGGCTTGGCGAGTCGGCCACTCCTCCCGAGCCGCACACAGCTGAGGGATTGGCGCGCCTTCTCGTCGACGGTCTCGACATTGTCTTGCCGCGGCAAGAGCGGCTGCATCTCGCCGGTTTCTCGTTTGGCGGTGTGTTGGGCGGTCATGTTGCGGCACAGCTCGGCGACCGGGTGCGCGCGTTTACCGTGGTTGGCTCGAACGGGCTCGGCCTGATCCGCCAGCCGACCGATCTCCAGCGCGTTCTACCGGGGGCATCACCGAATGAAGCGCTCGCGGTCCATCATCATAATTTGGGTGTGCTGATGATCGCCGATCCGGAAAAGATCGACGAGCTGGCGGTGTATATCCAATCGACCAATGCGCCCCGCGGCCGGGTCCGCAGCCGCCGCTTCTCCCGCGCCGACACACTCGTCCGAGCCCTGCCCTTGGTCAAGGCACGGCTCGACGGCATTTGGGGCGGACGCGACGCTACTGCCTACCCGCATCTCGACGAGCGCGCCCAAACCTTGCGCTCATTTCAGCCCGAAGCTCGGTTCGAGGTCATCGAGGGCGCGGGTCACTGGGTGCAATACGAAGCCGCCGAGCGCTTTAATCCGCTTCTCGCCGAAATCGCGCGGTCCCACCTCGAACGCTTGACGCCTTAATCGAGCCGCGCAAGCGCCTCGACAACCGCCTCGGGCTGCTCGACGAGCACCATGTGTCCGGCCGCCGCCAGACGGACCAGCTCGGCGCCGGCAATGCCTTTACAAAAGGCCTCGCCATGCGCGGGCGGGATCAGCCGGTCTTCTTCCCCCCAGACGAGCAAGGTCTTGGCACGGATGCGATAGAGACGCTCGGCCAGTCCGCGCTCCGGGATCGGAAACAACAGCTTGCTGGCCATGGCCAGCTGTCGCGTGTTGCGGATGATAAACGCCTCGAGAAATTTCGGATCATCGAGATCCCCGCCGGCAGCCATCATCCGCGCGCCGAATTCCGGGTCGAAAAACAGCAACGCCGGCAATTCGTGCGGCAATTTCGAGAAAATGTCGGGCACCGGATAGTCATCGAGCCATAACCCCGACGGCGCAATCAGGCCGAGGCGCTCGACCTCACGCGGCGCCACCGCGGCCATTTCGGCTGCGATCATCCCGCCCATCGAGTGGCCAACAAGGATCGGTCGATCGAGACCGAGCGCGTCGACCACGTCGAACGAGTGCAACGTGACCGCGAGCATGTCGCGCAATTCGTCGCCGCCCTCGGAATCGCCGTAGCCGGGCAATAATGGCGCATAGACATGCCAGCGCCGGGCGAGGGCGGCGAGGAACGGGCTTTCCTCGGTCAGCCCGCCGGCGCCGTGCAGAAAGACGAGCGGGCGGCCTTCGCCCGCCTCGAACATGCGGATCTTGCGGCGGCCGGCGGCGATTTCGACAAGACAGGAGCGAATATTCATCGTCCAGCCTCCGCAACCGAGGATCCCGGGAGGACGCGTTCGGCTAATGGGTGGATCCAGAAGCGCTCGTCGTTGTCGTATTCCTTCCAGATGCCCTTGAGATGAGGCATCACCTTTTTCGCGAAGAGCTCGGTCGAGTGGCGCGTCTTCTCGGGTGGCATGTTGCCGACGTGAAGGCCGCAGATGATGTTGCCGACGCGCAACGTCTTGATCAGCTCTTCCATCCGCTCGCGTACGGTATCGGGGCTGCCGGCGACGATATAGCCGCGCTCGATCAGCTCGCCCCAGGAAAGGGTTGCCGCCTGGCCGAGATTGGGGCGAGCGAGCTGGTGCAGAAACTCCGACTGGATCGTCTTGATCGTGCGGTATCCCGGCGCATCGGCAAACCCGGGGAAAACGTGCAGGCAGCGATTGAAAAAGTAGGACACATGCGGGCCGTAGAGCCGCTCCGCCTCGGCGTCGGTTTCGGCGACGCACATTATCTGGGCGAAAGTGGCCCGATAAGGCAAATCGTCGGCGCCCATCTCGGCCACCCGCTGCCAATAATTCTCCATCAGCCGCCGCGCCCGCAAATAGCCAAAAAAGCTCAGATAGGAGTAGTTGTAGTTATTCTGGATGCAGAAATCGTAGGTCTCGACCGAGCCGCCGCCGGGAATAAAGATCGGCGGATGCGGCTTTTGGATTGGTTTTGGCCAGCAATTGGCGTAGCGCAGCTTGGTATAGCGGCCATTGAAGACAAAGGGTTCGTCCTCCGCCCAGGCGCGCCGGATCAGTTCATGCGCCTCGGCATAGCGCTCGCGCAATAGCGCCGGCACCCGGCCATAGGCGTAGTTGGTGTCCATCGAGGTGCCGACCGGAAAACCGGCCACCAGCCGGCCGCCGGAGATCACGTCGAGCATCGCGAATTCCTCGGCCACACGGATCGGCGGCTCGTAAAGCGCGATCGAGCTGCCGAGCACGACGAGTGCAGCGCGCGAGGTGCGGCGCGCCAACGCCGCCGCCATCAGGCACGGCGACGGCATCAGCCCATAGGCGTTGGCGTGATGCTCGTTTACGCCGAGCCCGTCATAGCCGACCGTTTCCGCATATTCGAGCTGATCGAGGTAGGTGTTGTACACCTCGTGCCCGCGCACCGGATCATACAGCGCACTCGGGATGTCGACCCACACCGAGCGATATTTCTCGCGAAAATCGTCCGGCAGGTAAGGCCACGGCATCAAATTGAACCAGATGAACCGCATCTCGGCCTCCCTATCGTCTCGACGGTGCGAGCCTCACCTGCCATGATCGGCCGCACCCTCGCCAAACCGATTTCCGGCCAAATTAACCTCCTCACCCTTCCCGGGCCAGACCCGAGGATCCGGACAGGGTTCGGCTGCGTCTCACCAACCCTTTCGCTCGCGGCCCCCACCCTTCCCTCCTCCGCTTGCGGGGAGGGAAGGGTGGGGGAAAAGGGAGGGTTAGGGGGCGGTCAACACGATGCAGCGAGATTGGAGAGTGCTGTAAGGGTCTACGCTTGGGCCGCCACGGCCTTGACACGCTCGACGAGGTCAGGGTCGTTGAGAGCACTTCCCAGCTTCAGAAGATGCAGCACTTCGAACAACAGTTTATGCACGGCGGGATCATCGGCAGCGAGGCGGTTTAGTGCCTCGGAGAACGCGAGCGTTTGCGCCAGATCCTGTGGACGCTGTCCCTCTGTCTTGGGGTGAGCCAAGTCGGGGATTGCGGCCAATGCCCAGGGCGTGTCGATCAGCTTCGCAGCCTTGGCAAAGAATGCCGAAGCAAGTCCAGCGAAGGGGTCCGCCTCGCCGGAATGCTCTTTGAGGAGATCATCGAGCAAACAGGCTTCCTGGGCAGCCACGCTCATCCCTTGGCCGTGGACGGGATTGAAGCGGCATATCGAGTCGCCTAACGGCAGCAGTCTACGGGGGAAATCCTCAAGTCCCTCAAAATGGCGCCAGACGCTCGCCGGAAACGCGAAGCGAGCGACCTCGCCGAAGTGCTCTGCCTCTTTGATCGCGTCGTAAATCGTTGGGGTACGCAGCTGTTGCGCATAGGCGAGAAAACCGTCGAGATCGCCAGGCGGCTTGTCATCGTGGCGTCCCACGAGGGTCACGATCCAGCGGTTCCTTTCCAGCGGTACCATGACAGCGGCGAGACCTCCCCGAGCCAGCGAGTCAAACGTCATCACGGATTTCCAGCCAGTCGGCGCGTCGTCAGGAATGGCGAAGACGGCCGTGGCATAGACAATGTCCACCCCGATGATGGTTTCTTCGGGTCTTGGTCGGCCGATGAACTCAAGGAAGCCCAAGGTGAGATTGCCTCGCCCCGAGGCCTCGACAACCAGGTCAGTGGAGAGGGTCTCGCTCCTTCCGTCGCCGTTCTCGAAGCGGATAGCCGAAACCGCGATACCACCGGGCGTGGCCTCGATCTCCTGAGCGCGGCAATGCCCGCGAATGACGATATTGGCGTGTTGCGTTACGCGCCGTCTCACGGTGTGCTCGATCAGCGGCCGAGACATCGCGTATGCGACCACGTCGATATCGCGCGCTGGAAAAGGATCGTAACCGGGTCTTTCGAGGCGAAGGTCGAGACCGACTTTCAGCGGTACCGCCCCGGCTCCGGCGAGGTCCCGCTCAAAGCCGGGGAAAAGCTCAGTGAGCGCGCGTTGACCGCCGGCGAGGAGCGCGTGCGTATGCCGGGCCTGGGGTGTCCCGTTTCGATGGGACGCCTCAAGCGGGAGAGCATCACGCTCCAGCACGACGACATGCTCGAAATAGTCAGAAAGCGCCCGCGCCGCCGGCAAGCCTCCCATCCCGGCGCCGACCACGACAGCCCGCCTGCCGATTAATGTGGACGTCATCGAAGCCTCCTTCGTTGATCTTTTGGGATCCTCTGGCTGGCGCGTAGACCGGGAATTAATGCCGCTTCACCCAATTCCGAGTGTGAGATAATTCACACTGGGCGTGCTGCTTTCGTCGAAAATCAAGCCCGGAATTTGGCCGGCTGTGCTGCCGCCGAACCGCGCGGATCATCTTGCCGCAAGTTGCAAAAATTCGAGACGAGGAGGCTTCGCTCTATGGACGTCGAAATTCGACCTTGCGCCTCGGCGGAAGAAGTGAAGCAAGCGATTACCCCAATCGGGTACTATTTCGGGCGCTCAGCGCCCGATGAGAACCAAGCTGAGCGATTGACCCGCGTCTTGCCGGCCGAGCGCGTGTATGCCGCATGGGAGGGCGGCCGCGCGGTCGGCGGCTTGAGCGCTTTTCCATTTCACTTGACGGTCCCCGGCGGAAGGGTGTCCGCGGCTGGTGTCACCACCGCCGGCGTCCTGCCCACGCACAGGCGACGGGGAGTTCTTCGATCGATGATGCGAGCCTTGCTCGACGCCTGCCATCAGCGGGGCGAGCCGATTGCCTATCTCTGGGCCACCGAAGACACGATTTACGGCCGTTTTGGCTTTGGCTTGGCCTCCTTCACCGCCGAGATCGATCTGCCGCGTGAGCGATCGGCATTCCATGCGCCATTTGCCAACTCCGGGCGGGTTAATCTCGTCTCACCCGCCGCAGCCGAGGAGCTTCTCTCCCCAATCTACGAACGGGTCGCCGCGGCCACGCCAGGCATGTTTGCGCGAAGCTCAGCCTGGTGGCAGGCCCGCACGCTCGTTGATCCGCAATGGCGGCGTGGAACCGGCGGGGATTTGCAATGCGCCGTCTTCGAGTACGAGGGGCAGCCTAGAGCCTACGCACTCTATCGAATGAACTCGGCATTCGAGCGGGGCCTCCAGACCGGTGCGGTTGCCGTGATCGAGGCCATCGGTCAGTCGCCTGAGGCAACCCGTGCTATCTGGCGATATTTGTTGGACATTGACTGGATGGCGCGCGTCAAGGCCTCGCTGTTGTCGCTGGATCATCCGCTGCTTCTTCTGCTGGCGGAGCCCCGTCGGCTCGGTTTCAGCCTTCGCGATGGCGTCTGGGTACGCCTGCTCGACGTCAAGACGGCGCTGTCAGCGCGGTCGTATCGGGCTCAAGGCTCTGTGGTCATCGAGGTGATCGATCAATTCTGCCCCTGGAACGCCGGCTGCTGGCGAGTTGGTTCGGATGGCGTCGACCGCACCGACAAAGCTCCTGGTTTACGTTGCGACGTCAGCGCGCTTGGCTCGGTTTATCTGGGCGGCTTTACCTGGACGCAGCTGTCCTGCGCTCTGCGTGTTGACGAGCTCTTCCCGGGTGCTGTCGCACAGGCGGACGCGCTATTCCAGACGAGCAGCGCACCCTGGTGCCCCGAGATTTTTTAATTCGGAGCAAATGTAGGCGGATGCAATCCGCCTCTTTCGCGGGGGCGCGGTGCAGTTCGATGTCGATACCCAATCGTTGGCGCCGCCCTCCGCATCAAACGGCTGAGCATCGGCAATGGACAAGACGGCGGATTGCATCCGCCCTACGCCTGCTGTGGTCTTCGCGGGTACGGTAGCTTGGAGGGCGGTAATGGCAATATGAAACCCAAACCCGGCCCGCCGATGACGCTCGGCAACGCCGCTGCGGCCCAGTAAAAGCGCCACTATGGCACCCTTCCCGCTTTCGGCTTGCTAAGCCGTTCCTTGCCATGCCGCATCTAGCCGCTAATAGAATGGTTTGGAGAGCGGGATAACGTATGCAATGGATCGCGGGAGCAGCAGCAGCGGTAAGTGTCGCAATCCTCTGGGGCGCTTGGTGGCTCTGGTGGCGATTGCCCAAGCGACAGGTAGATCGTCTGAGATTTACGATCCGCGATCCCAAGGCGCGCGCCGATGTCGAAGACAATTTTCGCAAGACAATTACTCAACTGCTTGGCGGGGCCGCGGTTTTGCTCGGCGCGGCTGCAGCCTATTACGGGACGCTCCAGACTTTACAGGTTAATAAAGATCAAGCGCAGCGCAGTGAGCAGTCAGCCCGCGACCTACTCATCAGCAATCAAGTTTCAAAAGGTTTTGAAGAATTAGGCAGCGACAAGGTAGTAGTGCGACTTGGTGGCATCTACGCACTAGAGGGCGTTATGAACGCCTCGGAGCAATATTATAAGCCAGTTCTTGAGGCGCTCAGCGCATTCGTGCGTGATGATACCCGCTACAAGAAGGGCAACCTAGGACCGCTGGCCACTGACATCCAGGCTGCGCTCACGGTTATCGGAAGGCGAAAAGAAATTCTAACAGGTTTCACGCATGCAGAGCCTGATTTGACGGATGCAAACATTGCAAAAGCCGATCTAAACCATGCCAATCTCCAAGGCGCCAACCTCAGTGGGACTGATCTCAACCACAGCAATCTCGTCGGTGCCGACCTCACTGTTGCTGATCTCGATAACGCCAATCTGAGTGGTGCTTTTCTTGGCAACAACTTCAAGAGGCACGTAACCAGCAAGATAACGTTTGTCCTCGAAAGCAACCCGGCGAACCTAACTAGTGCTTACTTGTTAAACGCCGACTTGCGCGGCGCCGACCTGCGCAGCGCTAATATGAGGTCCACTGTCCTGACCGGCGCCAATCTGACCGGCGCCGATCTGAGCTATGCAAACCTGACTGGCGCTTACCTGAACCGCGCCGACCTGACCGACGCTGACCTAACCCATGCTATTGTCTCACAGACACAGCTGGATAAGGCTTGTGGGAGGAAAGCAAAGCTCAATCCGGGCCTCGCTCTAAAGCCATGTCAATCAGCGGTGGGAGCGCGGGTCGCGGCGGGTCGATATGGTCGTTAGCGGGAGCGAGCGGCGCGAGCTTAATAGTCCGAAGATATCAACGGCAGTTGGGAGCGAGATGAGGTCAAGTACAAATAGCAATCGGGTGCAAGCGCTCCACGTGGTCCAGCGAGTAGAGAAGATGTGTTGCTTCGTGGGCCACCCTGCCATGAGAGCCGCACTGGAGCAGGTGCCAGTTACAATGCCCCACGACCTTGCGGCATTAGGTTTGGAAACTCCGTTCTGGGTCGGGCTCGGAACCGTCGCGCTTTGGGCTGCCCTTGATGCGTTCGCGGCCAGAGTGAACCTAAAAGGGAAGCAAGCGTAGCAACCATTAACTTTGTAGCGGTTAGGTCTCCCCGACCGGCAGCCGCCGGGCCACCGCGCTCGCGCCGGTCAAGGACGCTGCCGCGCCGCTTCGCGGTGGCCTTTGGCCATCCTTGACCAGCGTTGCGCGCGGTGGCCCGGCGGCTGCCGGTCGGGACGAAGGAACGGGTCACCTGCGGTCGAACCAAGGAACGCTCTGGCGATAACTAAGCGCATCACGCAGCTTGCGGCGGGTGCGCCCATGGCGTGCCGCGGCGGATGACGGTGTTTGCGAACACCAGCAGCTTACGGGCGCAGGCGACCAGCGCGCTTTTGTGTGACTTGCCCCGTCCGGTCAGGCGCCGGTAGAGAGCCACCAGTGCCGGGTTCCAGCGAAAGGCGGCCGGCAGCGCGGCGGCGTAGAGCGAGCGCCGGAGCCGCGCGCGGCCGCCGCCAATGTGGGTCTCGCCCTGATGTTTGCCGCTCTGGTGCACAAACGGCGCCAGACCGGCCAAGGCGGCGGCTTGCTCGCGGCTAACCTGTCCGAGCTCCGGCATGCGCACGATCACCGCGAGCGCGGTGCGCGCGCCGATGCCGGGAATACTCAGCACAAGGGCGAAGCGCTTGGCCAGGTCGGTGTGCTCGTGCAGTGCGGCGGTCAAGCGCTTCAACTCGGCGCCGCGGCGCTTCTCCAGGCGCACAATGTCGGCCGCGATCGCGTGCCGCAACCGCCGGTCCGCGATATGCTCGAGGCGGGCGTTGAAGCGGGCGATATCCTCCTCGATCTGTTCGATATAGGTCAGATGATCCGCCAGCGCGTCAAAGCGCGGATCGGGTGTTATCTTGTTGCGCATATCGAGCATGTGGGTGCAGGCGGCGATGAGGACGGCATCCAAACGGTCGTTTTTGGCGCGCCGCAGATGCAGTTTGGCAAAGGCGCGGACTTGTAGAGGCTGCAGCACGACCATCGTGAAACCGGTGGCCTGCAGGTAGCGCGTGACGCCGCGTTCGTAACCGCCGGTGGCCTCGATGCCGATGCGCTGAACCCCGGCGCGGCTCAACTCAGCCGCCAGCGTCTTCCAGCCGGCGGCGTTGTTGGCAACGGTGAAGGCGCCGGCTTGGCCGTGGACCGCCACATCGAGCTGGTCCTTGGAGGTATCGATGCCGGCCGTGACTGTGTTAACTTCTACCATCTTCCTCGACCCTGCCTTGTGAAGCGAACCAAGTGTTCCGGCAACCATCCGGGTCCGATGAAGAGGCTGACGCGATCAAGCTACGCTGCGGCCCTACCGGCCAAGGGCGGATCGATCCGACGCCAGCCGCCCTGCTCTGGGTCGCCACCCAGGGCGGGGCGCCCCTTGCGGGACGGCTCGAACATACGGGGTTTGGGTATTACAAGGGCGGAACAGCGCAGCGCCTTCCGCAACGAACCCCTCAGTCCGCCGATCTTCGGCCTGCGGGCGCAGCCCGAGTTAGCCGCAACCCGCCCCAACGAACTCCCCGATCGCCGGCCCATGGATCACGCGGGCTGGTGTCGTTCGAACCGGCGGAATGCGCTGCGCTTTTCCGTCCTACACTTGCTGTTTTGGACTCAGCCGTTGAGGTGGTTCCAGCAGTATCGCCGTCCATGCGGTTCGGACTGAGGTCCGCTCCAATTCCTCCCTTGTCATACCAGCGAAAGCCGATATCTACGGCCGGGGTAGATCCCGACTGGAGCCTACCCTCGGGCCGGCCAAGAGGCCGGACCCGGGGGTCGGGATGACAATGCCGGAAATTCCGCGGTCTTCCGGTTCAGGACACAAGGTGGCGTCACAGATGCGAGCGCGACATAAGCCGCGCTCAGGGCGGCTGGTTCGAGAAGATGATCGCGGCATAAGCGGCGAACATGCTGCCGCAGCGGCCGTGGACCGAGGTCAGACGATGCCCTAAAAATGGCGAACTCTGGCGGTAGAGTAGGAACCCTGGGTAATTTATCGCATTTCGACGGTATCGGATGATGTGTCCCTGCCTGGGTCGTCTTCTTCGTTGGTCGCCGGCGGTTTTTGGGCTTTGGTTTGGGGAGCCAAACGAACTCGCATCCAATTCCCGGTTCACCCGAGTTTAATTCCCGATTAAGCGCGCGCGAATTCCCGTTATGGAGACCACGGGAATTCACTCGCAAGCCCCTGAAATAACATACGCTTTTGGCCGACGAGCGCGGCAAGATCGCTAAAATTCCCGGTTATCCGGGAATCTGGGGGAATGGCGCCGGCGCGCGATCAAGAGGGAACATCGTATTGAAAAGCAGAGCACCGACGAGGCTGAAAGGGGTGGACGATGTGCTCGGCCAGTGCCAACGCCTCGCTGCCGAGCGCCGGGGTCTTGTCGGGATACCCAAGCAGCCAATAGACCTCTGCGGCTATGAAGTCAGCGCAGACACCGGGATCGTGCCCGCCATAACGCATAAGGCAGGCAGTGGGAGCGATGCCGTTCGGTATTAGAGACCCGGCGCTGCCGTGGCTGCGTTGCCGGCGATGTAACCCTGACATACGGCCCGGGCAAGACCGTGCTGGCTAAAGCCACCCGCTGACTCGCCGCCGCAATAAAGGCCTGGAATGACCTCGCCATTCAGATCAATGACCCGGCATTTTGCATCAATGCGCAGTCCGGCGCGGGTGTCGTGCACGACCGGTGTCGCCCACGCGGCGTAATACGGCGGCTTGGCGATTTTGTATATTGGCTGAGGCTTGCCAAAGTCCTCGTCGACCCCCTTATCGACAAAGATGTTGTAGCGCGCCACGGTTTCCTCGAGGTTGGTCGGTGGCATCGGCACGCGCTGGTATTTCATGACGATTTTCTCCGCGAGATCGGCCAGTCTATTCGCACTGAAGAAAAAACCGGCAGCGATATCGACATGGGGCGGCGTTGGCCGCCATTGCTCGCGCTCGACCGCGTCGCTGTCGAAAATCGCCCAAATCGGGCCGCCGCCATTGTGGCCGTCATCGATGCCGGCGAGCGCCGCATTCAAGAAATTATTGGGGTTCCATTTGAGGTTCTTGGCATTGAGATAGCTGCCTTGGATATAGGGATCGAGCGAGTTGTAGTTATTGGCGATGTATTGTCCTCCAGTCTCGTCATAGAAGCGCTTGCCGAGCATGTTGACCAGGATGACATCCTGCCAATCCGCCACCCTGAGGCCGCTGGCGCGAGCGCGATCGAATACCGGACTGCGCGGCATCCACTGCAGATGCCGGTAATTGTATTGGCACCCGACGAACCCTGGCTTGGTCACGTTCGAACCGAATTCGCCGGTCTGGTTATAAAAGCCCCACAATGATGCGCCGATCGCCATCGCCGCGAGTTCGCCGCTGGCATTCTGGTCAGACCAGGGCATGCCGGCGAGGCCGCAATATTCTTCGGTAAGGCGCGGGTCGAACATGCGTCGGAAGTTGACATTGCCCGTCGAGCCGCCGGTGCCGATAATGACGGCCTTGCGCGCACGGATGTTCAACGTTCTGCCCTTGTTGTCGACCGCGATCCCAAGCACCGGGCCGGAGTTCGGCGTCTGCCGATAGATCGAGGTCATTCGGTGTTCGAGCAGAATCTCGACGCCGGCTTTTCCAGCGGCGATTTCGAGCGATCGCATCAAGCCATTGCCGGAGGAACGGGTTCTCTGGACTGCCGGGTCGGCCGGCTCGCCGGTCTGGATCATCGGCCACTGGCCCACGGCGCAATGCATCTCGCGCGGCACCGAATTCCCGACCGAATTTCCGCCAATCGCGTCGGGCGCCTTGTCGACAAAAACGACGCCGTGAGCCAGCAGCCATTCAAAGGTCGGGGCGCTGTTATCGGCGAAAGCCCGAATTATTTCCCGATCGTTGTACCGGTAATCCGGGAAGCCGTTGGGCCCAACCACCGACCAGTCCGTCAGATCGCGGAACAAAAGGTCCGGGGAATCCTCAATTCCATATTTCTTCTGCACGCTGGTGCCGCCGCCGAGCGGGATATTGCCGCCGCTTATGATGGCGTGACCGCCGATATCGCTTTCAGCTTCGACGAGGATCACCGAGCAGCCGGCCTCGCGCGCGACGATCGCGGCGGGAAGCCCGGTCGCCCCGGCGCCGATCACGACGATATCGACTTCGCGATCCCATATGGCCGGAATTAGCGGCATTTGCACCGCGGCCGATGCCCGCCGCGCAGACCCGTTTGCCCGCGATGCTGCCGCTGTCGCGGTGCTGCCGAAAGCCACATCCTGTTGCTGCCGACCCATCGACAATTCTCCCCTTTTCTTTTCGAGATTGCCGCCGTGCCACATCGACTTCGTTAAGGCGGATGGCAGCGTGTATGGCTCGGAGGTGAGCGGTGGACAAGCGCTCGGATAATGTCAAGGGTCGGCAAGGTCGATTGGTGGCCATGAAACGAGCGGCCAGCTTGGAGCGTCGTCTCGTTCGAGCTGCTGCGGAGGATTCGGAGCCCAGCAAACGCGATCGCTTTCGCGCGGATCGCCGCCCGCCCCTTTTGCGGCTAGCGCAGTCGTGGACCAGGATCGAGCCCGAGATAAACCCGACCGCCGATCGGGTACCATTCCGGCGCGAGCGTCACCGTTTGCCCAACGGTGTGGAGATCGCGCCAGCATTCAGCAAGGCGGCTGTTGCGCTGGAAAGACGTGCTGCCGCCGTGGCGATACATCAGGTCCATCGCCTCACGCGCGTTGTCGGCGGAATAGACCGCAGCCAGTCGGCAGCGGGCGCGCTGCTCGAGGGTGGTCTCCTTGCCGGCGGCAATCGTGTTCCACAACTCGGTGATCTGTGCGGTGCGATAGGCGCGCCCGGCATTCAGTGTCGCATCGGCACGTCCGACGGCGTCCTGCACCTGGGGGTTCTCGCACAGCAGCGCGCCGGTGCGGCCGCGCGGCGTCTTGCCGCCAGCGAGGCCGATCAGCGCGTCGATGCCGGCCCGCGCGATGCCGGTGATCACGGCGCTGTGATGCGGCCCGACCCAGCATTGGACCGGCAAGGCATAGGTAATCCCCGGCCAGCGCGCCCACTGGTTTTCGAGCGGGATACCAACTTGCGGCATCGTCCGCCGCGCCGGCAGAAAGACGTCCTTGACCGTCCAGTCGAAGCTGCCGGTTCCGCGCAAACCCGACACGTCCCAGCTTCCCGGCACAATCTCTGCTTCCGAGCGCGCAAACACCCCGCGCCAGTAGAGCGAACTGCCGTCCGGATGCCGGCGCGGCTGGCCGTCATCGTCGATCACCTGGAAGCTCCCCAGCATCCAGCTCGCCTCCTGACAACCGCTGCCGAACTGCCAATGACCGCTGACGCGGTAGCCGCCAGCAACCGCCACCGCTTTGCCGCCGCCCGGCACTGCGGTGCCGGCGATGACCGTATCAGCCCGCTTCCCGTAGATCTCATCGACGCCATCGTCCGGCAGGCCGAGCGTGACGAGCTGGCCGACGCCGCCGTTGCCGAGATTCCAGCCCACCGAGCCCGCGCCTTCCGCCAAGAGCTCGATAACGCGCAGATAGGTTAGCGGGTCCACCTGCAGTCCGCCCAGCGAGCGCGGGATCACCATCTTGTAGAAGCCGGATTCGCGCAGTTGCTCGACTAGGGCCGGCGGCATGCGCTGCTCGCGCTCGATCTCGTCATGGTACTTGCGCAGCACCGGCTGCAGTGCAGCCGCCGCCTGCACCAGAGGCTGCGCGTCGACATCGACCTGAAGGTGCTCTTCGTCCGTCCTGTATTCCATTGGTTTCTCCTGCCGCCGTTCTCGACACCTGTCGCCCCAGCGCTGGTCGGCGGCTTCCTCATCATGCCACCCGTCATGCAACCGGCCCGGCGCTATCCCTCGCAACCGGGCACAACTAGCCATTCGCCGGCCGCGCGACAAGCGCTGCCGTGAGCAGAACGCGCAACTTTCGTAACAATGTCGCCGTTCCCGAACAGCGCGCCTTACACGTTGCGCAGACGGGCGCCCTCCTCGATCTCGGCTGCCGCGATCGCCCTCGCAAGCGCGCCGCTCAGCTCCTTTGCTGACTGCAATGTGAGCTCGACGGCGACCCGTGCGCCCGGCCCGAGCGCGGAGTTCATAAAATCGATTGTGATGGCCTCTTCGAGCAGAGCATGGTGCGGGTGGTCGTAGGACACCACGGCGTGAGTGAGGTCGAACCACCCGTCATCGCGCTTGCCGGCGCCGTCCGCACGAACGATCTCGACGATCGACGTACACATACCGCCGGTTACGCCGCCAAGTGCTTTTGCAGGAACGCAAACACCTTCTGCCAACCGTCCAATGCCTGCTCGATGCGGTACATCGGCCGGTCGTAGTAGAAGAAGCCGTGTCCGGCGCCGTCATAGCGGTAAAATTCGTACGGCTTGCCGTGCTTCTTGAGCTCGGCCTCGTGCTGGTCGACCTGTTCCGGGGTCGGTGCGCGATCCTCGTTGCCAAACAGACCGAGCAGCGGGCAGGACAGGTTTCTGGTGAACTCAATCGGTGCGGTCGGCTGCTTTGGGTTCAGCTCCTCCCTGCTCATCACCACCCGGCCACCCCAAAGGTCGCACGCGGCGTTGATGCTCTTTGTATGGCAGGCATACAAGAAGACTTGCCGTCCGCCCGAGCAAGTGCCGAACACCCCGACTTTGCCATTGAGCCAGGGCTGAGCCCGCAGCCATGCCACCGCCCCTTCGGTGTCGCCAATCACCTGAGCATCGGGAACCCCGCCTTCGGCGCGCACCTTGGCGGCGACATCATCGGCTTTGCCTTCGCCGGCGCGGTGATAAAGGTTGTGGCTGATCGCCGCATAACCGTGATGGGCGAATTTGCGGGTGGCCTCGCGGTACCACTCATCCCAGCCGGGCGCGTGATGAAGCAGCACCATGCCGGGGAAGGGGCCCGGACCCAACGGCCGCGCAACATAAGCTGAAATCGGCTCGTTCTTGTCGCCGTTGATCGCAATCGTCTCGGCAATCATGCCTTCGTAGGCCATTCTCGTTCCCCCTTCTCCGATGAAAAAGGATAACCGGAGCGGCTCGTGAACCGCGCGGCACTTCGAGATTAGCATACCGCGCTTCGATTACCCAAGGCCACCCTGCATGAACGCGCAGACAGAGGGTGGCTCTTGATAAGTTTTCTGCGGCATCGGCCGCTTGCTGAAGGTCAGTGATGGGAGTGTGCTGCGCTGGGTGCGGGCGGCGGCGCTTGCGTTGCCGAAGCCGGAAATGCCCGCCGATGCCGACCTCGTCAATCTCTCCGAGATGCCTCATTTTATCAAAAAAGACAGAAAAAATATGGCTTTGGCGAGCGTTTGATCCTGTCCAGCGGCGAACGCTGCCCTGGCTTTTGGGTCGGCGTGATGATGCCGCCAGTCAAAAGCGTCTCGGTAAAGTCGGCCTCAAGGGGGCCATACGGTCCTGACCGATGGTTGGGAGGATTTCCATCGCCTCATCCCCGAAGACCAACTCTTCACCGGCAAAGACCTGACCTTGCCCATCGAGCCGGACAACGGCAACATCCACCATTATCTCGCGCGCTTGCGCCGCCGTACCAAAGTCGTCTCAAAGTGCCCGAAGATGGTCGATCTCTCGCGTCGCCTCCATCACCATCTGCGCGACCCGAAAAATTACGCCGCACTCGCCGCCATCTTTCTATCTGTCTTTATGTAGGACTCTCGAACTCTCGGGCTCTTTACTTGCTGATGGTTGGGGTAGTGGTCACGCCGTTTATACCGCCTCGCCTTCGATCCCAAGCATTTTGTTGATCGTCGACTTGGCTACTACCAGCCTCTTGCCGAGACGAATGGCGGGCAGGTCTCCACGGGCAATGGTGTGCGGATCGCCTCCTCGGCCAAGGAGATTACTCTACTAATAATCGCCTGTCTTGCTAGCGAAACGATCGCCGCAGCGGGTACTAGGGCGCGCGCTATCGCCGAGGCTAAGCCGGTGGACGCAAAACACTGCCCGTTTACCCGCATAGTGACCTTCGGCAGCGCGCTCGCGAGTGTGCTGACCTCGACCGCGCAATCCTGGAGGGTGGTCGAGATCAAGATATCGCGGAGTGCGGCGCGCGCCGAGATTGTCTATCAAGACATCAAGATGAAGCAGCATACCAGCGAATTTGTTGGCAGCACCGGGGCCGACGAGCCAGCCATAGCCACTGCGACCCTCAAAGCCAAGGCGTTGCAGGCGATCGCCGCTGACGCGCAGGCGATGCTCCACCTTATGTTCAATGAGCAAGATAAAGGAGAGGCAACATCATGAGCGGCAACATCACGCGTCGCGGCGCCCATTGATGGCGCCTCAAATACGAGGCGGGCGAGCGCGATCCGGTAACGGGCAAGCGTCGCACTCGATTTGTGACGGTGCGCGGCACTAAGAAAGATGCGCAACGTAAGTTAACCCGGCTACTCGCTGCCGTCGACAATGGAACGGCGGTCGATCTATCGGCTATGACGGTTGCCGAATATGTGCGCGGATGGCTCGATGGCGACACCGATCTTGCGCCGAAGACGTTGACGTGTTGCCACCAGCCTGCCGAGCAATAGATCATCCCGCACCTGGGAGCAACGATTTTACAGAAGCTTCATCCCGCGCAAGTCCACGAGTGGCACAACACTCTACTGAATCGAGGTGGAACGAAAGGTGGTCCATTGTCGGCGCGCACCGTAGGCCATTGCCACCGCCTGCTACATCGCGGCCTGGAGCGTGCCGTGTCGCTGGAAATCATCGCTCGCAACGTCGCGCACGGTATCCACCCGCCAAAGGTCAGGGCCAACGAGGTCGAGATCCTAAGCCAGGACCAAATCACCGCCGTCTTAATCCGCCTGCAGGGTAAGGAGCTATATCCTATGGTCTCCCTTGCTCTTTGGACGGGAATGCGCCGGGGCGAGTTGTGCGGCCTCACCTGGGGCGCTCTGTAGACTTAGAGCAGAAAGTGATCAGGGTCGAGCTCAGCCTGGAGCAGACGAAAGCCGGGCTAAGATTCAAGCCGCCGAATACACGCAGCGGTTGCCCGGACGATTAGCCTGGCTGCGTCTACCGTCGAGATGTTGCGCATGTATCGGGCCCGGTAGCTGGAGCAGCGCCTGTTGCTCGGTCTCGGCTGCCTCGGCAATGACGATCTGGTTTTCGCTTGCGCCGACGGATTGCCTTACCTGCCCAACACGTTGTCGCGCGATTGGTGGCGTCTGGGTATCGGCGTCGAATTTCACGCGCTACGCCATACACACGCCTCGGCGCTGATCGGGACAGGGCTCGATATCGTCACGGTCTCGAAGCGGCTGAAGCACAGCTCGCCGACGGTCACCCTTGGCGTCTACGCCCATCTCTTCAATCGAACCGATGCCGCCGCGGCTCAAGCTATCGAGGCTGCGATGGGATCGGGTGCCAAACCCAGCGTGTAAAGGGCTCGGGTGCCAATTTCTGCTTTTGTTCTCTTGCTGGTCTCACCGGCGCCATGCTAACTGACTGACGCCGCCTATGTGGAGAGGTGCCGGAGCGGTCGAACGGGGCGGTCTCGAAAACCGTTGTCCCTCTTGCGGGGGACCGAGGGTTCAAATCCCTCCCTCTCCGCCATTTGATACAAATCCTTGTGTTGGCTTAATTCTTGACCATCCAACCTCTTTTTGCTACAAAAGGGTGTAACAAATAGTTCTCCAAGGCAGAAGATCGGTATGAGGTTACTCACCCGTCAGGATTTTGGCGACCCTAACCGCGTTGGCGACGGTATCGGCGGGTCGTTTCTGGCCTTGCGGTCCCTTCGGCATGCGAGCCTCGATCGGTGCTTTGCGCTAAGCATGTGGGGAGCATGAGGCGCGCAGCAATCCGAGGTGAGAGAGCGGCTCAAATTTCAAAGTGAGTCACTACCGACCGATGCCGAATGGGCGGTGATTGAACCCCACATGCCGGCCGCCAAGCATCTGGGGCGGCCGCGCGGCACCGATTTGCGCGTGGTTGTCGACGCCATTCTGTATATGGCGCGAACCGGCTGTCAGTGGCGCTTGCTGCCAAACGACTTTCCGCCGTTCACCACGGTGCAAGGCTACTTTTACGATTGGCGGGACAGCGGTTTGTTCGAGCAGATCAATTTCGAACTCTTGCTGGCGGCGCGCGAAGCCGTCGGTCGGGCAGCGAGCCCGTCGGCCGGGGTGATCGACAGCCAATCGGTCAAGACCACCGAAAGCGGCGGACCGCGCGGCTATGATGCCGCCAAGAAGGTCAAGGGCCGCAAGCGACATATCGTGACCGACACCACCGGCCTGATGGTCGGAGCCGCAATCCACCCTGCCGACGTGCCAGACCGCGATGGCGCGCCGCTCGTTATCGAAGCCATCCATGACCTCTTCCCGTGGCTGCGCCACCTCTTCGCCGACAGCGCCTATTGCGGGGACAAACTGTTGGAAGCACTCGCCGAATTCGGCAGGTGGAGCATCGAAATCGTCAACCGCATAGCCGACACCGTTGGCTTTGAAGTCCTCCCCCGCCGCTGGGTCGTCGAACGCACTCTGGCTTGGCTCAATCGCAACCGCCGCCTGGCCAAAGACTTTGAGGCCACCATCGAGAGCGCCAAGGCCTGGGTCTATATCGCCTCCGTGCAACTCCTCGTTAGGCGTATCGCACGCACCTAACTCAACCTTTACGATTAAGATTCGGACACTAAGTTCCCAAGATGCAGAAGTGGAAAACCCTTTCGCCGAGCGCGCATTTGATTAGCGATCCCGAATGCGGAGCGCGCGGCATTGTCCGAGACACGCGAGCGTCCGGAGAAAACCGCTTTCTTTGGAGTGTGATTCTGCTTGGTCAACTCGACCCGATTGCCGAGGGCCGAATGGGAGACCTAGCGCGGGCGCGGTCGATCGCCGAGGTGGCTTTAAACGCCTATTTAGAAGACCTGATCGCGCTATCGTCGTCACGGCACACGACGGCAATAGAGCCCCTGGGGTGATCTCCCTAAATAGCTGAAAACACCTAGTTTTTCACCTTGACCGTGGCCGACGGTATGCGAGTGTGGTCATCGCCAAAGCAACGCGAGGAACACGTGATCACTCTCGAAACGAAAGTCCTGATTGAAGGCGAAATTGTCACTCTCGGCGAAGTTATCGAAACGAACGAACTCGATTTCGATGAAGTAGCAGAAGCCCTTACGCGAGATGGCGTCTATCGTATCGATGCAGGGTCGAATGGCATCAGCGATTTTGTCGACGTGACCATTGCGTAAGGGAGACAACCAGATGGCAAAGACGCTCAAAAGCCCAGGTATGGCCCATCAGAAGGCTAAGGAGAAAGCCGAACAGAAGGCCAAGGAACCGGAGCGCGAGGGCAATCGCTACGTTCGTGCGGCACGTGTGCTCGCGCAAGATGACACGATTGACGTCAAGACACTCGCTGATCGCGCACATATGAGCCAGACGACAGCGGCGCGTTGCAAAGAGGCGTGGGATGCGGTGATCGCGGCGTTGATCGAGGTCGGCCGGCTGCCTGATCTGTCAAAGAAGAAGGCGACGCCCAAGACGAAGCCGGTGCCCGTAGCCGAGCCCGCGCCGACGGAAACGACGATGGTAGCAACGGCCGAGACGGTCGCGGCGACGGACACGATCGCGGCGATGCCGCCCGCGGCCGAGTCCGAGACGACACAGGCGCCGGCGACTACCTGACACGTCAACCTCGATGCGAAAGAGCCCGGCTTCGGCCGGGTTTTTTTGTGGGCATCGATCGTGTCGAGATGCCCGCGAGGATCGCACGCCGTGCGCGCCGGCGGAGGAGCGGGTTGGGTGTGAGGTGTCGTAAAGGGGTGCGACGGCCGCTGGTGGGGCGTGGCGCGAAGTGAATCGATCTCGTCAGAAGAACGGTACACGAACGCAGCTAACACGCAACTAACACGCAATGTATGCGAAAGTCTTAGTTTCCTTGCGGACTCCTGCCGTGTTATGCCTGCCTTAGCGTTTGATTTTGTTGGTTTTTGGAGACAATGGCATTGTAGAGGTCACCGGTTCGATCCCGGTTGGCTCCACCAAGTTTCGAGGGAGGCCCGGACGAGCGATTGTTCGGGCCCTTTCGGTTTTTTTGGCAGCTTCGTCGTGCCACGAAAACACGCGGCGCCTCCTGAACCAATCCTTGCCTTATAATCGGCATGGGGCAGCGAGGAGAGAAGAGGTGTAGGATGCAGATCGGTTTCATCGGAACCGGAACCATGGGGACGCCGATCGCCGGCTGTCTGATCGATGCCGGCCACCGGCTGACCGTATTCGATATTCGCCCCGAAGCGACCCAGGCGCTGGTTGAACGTGGCGCCGATGGCGTGGACAGCCCGCGCGCGGTCGCCGAACGAAGCGAGGTCGTATTCACCTCGCTTCCCGGGCCGGATCAGATGGAGCCGGTGGTACTCGACCCGGTTGCCGGCATCCTCGCCGGGCTGCGGCCCGGCACCTGCTATATCGATTTGACCACCAACGCACCGGCGGTCGCGCGCCGGGTCGGCGAAGCGTGCCGTGCGAAGGGTGTCGCGATGCTCGATGCGCCGGTCAGCGGCCGGCCTCCCGGCATGACCGTGATGGTCGGCGGCGATCAGGCGATTTTCGCCCGGCATCGGTCGCTGTTCGACGCGATTGCCCGCAACGTCTTTTATGTCGGCGAGGCCGGCGCTGGGTGCATCGCCAAGCTTGTCACGCAATATCTCGGCTACACCAACTTTGTTGCCGCACTCGAAGGTCTGTTGATCGGGGCCAAAGCCGGCGTCGATCCCGGCATCCTGGCGAAGATCGTGCCATTCAGCGCTGGTGCCAGCCGTACCTTTGACAACATCCCGCGCTCTGTGTTGACCGGCGCGTTTACCGCCGGCGGCACGCTCGACATTGTCGCCAAGGATCTGCATCTGGCGTGCGATCTCGCCCGGGAGGCGGCCGCTCCGGCCAATCTCGGTCTGCTCGCGCATGACGTCCTGCATCGCGCGCAGGCGCAGGGGTGGGGCAGTGAGGGTTTTCCGATCGCTGCCCGCATCCTCGAAGCAATGGCCGGTCGCGAGCTGCGCTCGCAGCTCGGGCAGAACGCGGCCAGCTATCAAGCGGAGGATCCGCGCCGCACTCCTCAGAGGTGATGCCCGAGCTCAAGAAACGCGGTCGCGTTCGATCTGGATTCGTCCGCCAGCGGTGCAATGTATTCGTTTGATTATGGCAGACCGTCTCTCTCTGACCAACGCGTTGGCCGACGCCGATATCGATCGCCTCAAGGCGGAGCGGATCGCGACCGAGATTTTCGACGCCATCCATGACAACGTCGCCACTAAGGCGGATTTGCAGCAACTGGAGCAGCGAATGCTGTTGCGCCTGGCCGAACTCGAACATCGTCTGACAGTGCGCTTCGCCAGCGTAATGGTGGTCCTGACCGGGATGATCCTGGCAGCGATCCGTTATTTGCCGCACAGTTGATCAGGAGAAGCGCAACGCGATTTGCCGACGCGACCGCGGCGGCGCGCTCTCGATCCCGCTCCGGACCTTCTCGCCGCCGGCCAGGCCGGACGGCCCTATGCTTCAAGCTCTCCTGATACCGGAATTGGGACGAGACGGCCTTCGATTGTTTTCTCTAGCTCGGCGATGACCGCCGAATCCCGCAGCGCATAATTGGTTCCCTGTATTCCTTTGAAAGGTGTCAAGTTACGGAGCGTTTCATTCACCAGCGCTTCCTTTCTAGTCAGCGGTAGTACAATTTTATGTTGAAAGATGATATCGACAAAGTAGCGGCCAAAGTCAAAATCCGAACGCTCATACGCGGGTGAGGCAACCTGGCCTATAGCGAGCAATCGAGCTTTTGCGCCCGTTTGCCAAAAGAAAACGCGGTCTCCCGGAGAGACATGCTTTCGCCCCTGGTTCATTGCCCAGTCATCGCGGATAGTTCCACCTTCAAGAAGCGCCAAGAGGTCGTACCGTTTCGGGTTACACTGAAATATCCAATCCATCAAATACCAAGCTTCCGTATTGGTTTTCGGAGGTTGAGCCCGCATGGAGCGCCGGATTTTTGCGAGATTTTCCTTAACGCGACGTTAACGCGACCGCCGATGACCGTCGGCGCCGAGCCAGGCGGTTGATGGCTGACACCAGCGGGCTGAACGAGCCGGGGCGGGCGCACACTTGCTGCGCTCGCATGGGATCAGAGATCCTGCCTCAGTCCTAAAAACAGGCGGAACAGAGGCGGAGTTGACCGCTCGGGCACAGCGGTGGTTACGTGCAGCCGAGACGCCGGAAGATGACGGGAGGTTCCATGATCATCGATTGCCACGGCCACTATACCACCGCCCCCCGCCAGCACGAGGGATGGCGCGGCCAGCAGATCGAGGCACACGTGGCGGGCAAGTCGCCGCCACCGCGCCCGACGATAACCGACGATGAGATCCGCGAAAGCATTAGTAACGGCCAGCTCAAGCTGCAGCGCGAGCGCGGCACCGACCTGACGATCTTCTCGCCGCGCGCGGCCGGCATGGGCCACCATCTTGGTGACGCAACGACCAGCGAGGCCTGGGCCAGAGCCTGCAACGAGCTGATCCACCGCGTCTGCTCGCTGTTCCCGAAGAACTTTGTCGGTGTCGCGATGCTGCCGCAGAGCCCGCGCGTCTCGCCGCGGAACTGCATTGCCGAGATCGACCGCTGTGTGAACGAATACGGGTTTATCGGCATCAATCTAAACCCCGATCCGTCCGGCGGGTATTGGCAGGACCCACCGCTCGGCGAGCACTACTGGTACCCGATCTACGAGAAGATGGCGGAATACGACATTCCCGCGATGATCCATGTCAGCGCCGCCTGCAACCCGGCGTATCACACGACGGGCTCGCACTACCTCAACGGCGATACGGTCGGCTTCAACCAGCTGATGACGTCATCCGTGCTCAAGGATTTCCCGACCATCAGGTTCATTATTCCGCACGGCGGCGGTGCCGTACCCTACCACTGGGGGCGCTACCGTGGCCTGGCGCAGGACGCCAATCTCGGGCGGTTGGCCGATCTCGTGCTGAACAACATCTTCTTCGACACCTGCGTTTATCACCTGCCCGGCCAAGAATTGCTGGCCAAGGTCATTCCGGCCGACAACATCCTGTTCGCCTCCGAGATGATCGGTGCGGTTCGCGGCATTGATCCGGAGACGGGTCACCACTACGACGACACCAAGCGCTATATCGACCAATTGCCATTGTCGGCCGAGAACAAAGCAAAGATTTTCGAGGGCAATGCACGCCGCGTCTACGGCCGCTTATCGAGGACGATCGAGAAGCAGTCCGCGATGGGCGTCTGAGTGCGCGTTCCATCTATAAAGCACAGGGAGGCAGAAGCATGACGGATGTGCGGGTTCTTACCAGCGCCGGTGACGAGACGATCCTCGAAGCCACGGCGGTGCAGCATTTCGCCGACAGTCTGCGGGGTCGGCTGGTGCAGCCGGGCGACAGCGGCTTTGATGATGCGCGCAGAGTCTGGAACGGGATGATCGACCGGCGCCCCGCGCTGATCGCGCGCTGCGCCGGACCCGCCGACGTGTTGACAGCGGTGCGGTTTGCCCGCGATCACCGGCTCCTGGTCTCGATAAAGGGCGGCGGTCACAACATTACCGGCAACGCCGTTTGCGAGGGCGGCCTGATGATCGACCTGTCGCCGATGAAGAGTGTACGGGTCGATCCGGCCGGGCGCACCGCCCGTGCCGAGGCCGGACTGACCTGGGGCGAATACAACCGCGAGGCCCAGGCGTTTGGGTTTGCCAGCACCGGCGGTGTCGTCTCGACAACCGGCATCGCGGGGTTGACCTTGGGTGGTGGGCTCGGTTGGTTGATGGGCAAGCACGGGCTCAGCTGCGACAATCTGCTCTCGGCCGACCTCGTCACCGCCGACGGCGAATTGGTCACTGCGAGCGCCGACAAGAACCCCGACCTGTTTTGGGGCTTGCGCGGCGGTGGCGGCAATTTCGGCGTCGTTACCTCGTTCGAGTATCGCCTGCATCCGGTTGGGCCGGTACTCGCCGGCATGGTTTTGCACCCGATGGCCCAAGCCAGGGAGGTGATGCGCTTCTACCGCGATTTCGCGCGCAGCTGCCCGGACGAGGCGCTCGCCGCCGCTACACTGATGACCGCCCACGATGGCACGCCGGTGGTCGCGATCATCGTCAGCTATATCGGCGAGATCGCCAAGGGTGAAGCAGTGATGGCGCCGTTGCGGAAGTTCGGGCCGCCATTGCTCGACACGATCGCGCCCACCTCTTATATCGAGCTCAACACGCTGTTCGACGCGGCGGTGCCCTATGGCGGCGTGCTGCGGTACTGGAAGTCGAGCTTCTTGAAGAACCTCGGCGATGATCTGCTCGAAATCATGATCGACCGAGCAACTCCGATGCGCTCGCCGATGTCGATGGTGTTGTTCTTCCATCTTCACGGTGCGGCCGCCCGGGTCAATCCGCAGGCGACGGCATTCGGGGCGCGCGAGGATTTGTGGGATTACGACGTAATTTCACAATGGACCGATCCTGCCGAGACCGCGGGTCATGTCCAGTGGACGCGGGAGTATTGGACGGCAGTCGAGCCGTTCGCCAGCGGCGAAGTTTACGTGAATCATCTCGACGCCGAAGAGGTGACGCGGATCAGGGCGGCCTATGCCGGCGGCAATTACGATCGGCTGGTTGCGCTCAAGAACAAATACGACCCGACCAACCTGTTTCGGATGAACCAGAATATCCGGCCCACGGTCTAGCCGCAGCGAGCGAGCGCCGAGCTTACAGTAATCCGACGATGGCGCCGCTCATGCAGGTGGCAAGCGTGCCGGACAGGATCGAGCGCAGCCCGAGAGCGACGATCTCGGCGCGGCGCTCGGGTACCATCGCACCCATGCCGCCGATCATGATCCCGAGGCTGCCAAAATTGGCGAAGCCGCACAGCGCGTAAGTCATGATCAGGCGCGAGCGCGGGCTCAGCGCACCCGGCGGCAGATGCGCCAGATCGACATAAGCGATGAATTCGTTGAGCACGGTCTTGGTACCCATCAGTGTTGCGGCCGTCGCGGTCTCCGGGCCGGGAATGCCGATCAGCCACATGATCGGGCGGAAGGCATAGGCAAAGAGGCGCGGCAATGTCACCGGCGCGCCGGCCAGGTTCGGCAACAACCCCAATCCCGCGTCGACGAGACTGACGAGCGCGATCGTCACGATCAGCATCGCGACGATATTGAGCAGAAAGCCGACACCGTCGCGGGTGCCTTTGGCGATCGCATCCATGGCGCTGACCGGCGGGTCGTCGATCGACAATTCGGCCGCGGCCGATGGGTCGGGTTGAAACGGCACCATCAACGCGGCGATCGCGAGGGCCGCGGGGGTGCTGATGACAGCTGCGATCAGGATGTTGCCGAGAGCGTTCGGAATGACTGCGCCGACCAGCGAGGCGTAAAGCACCATGACGGTACCGGCGATGCCGGCCATCCCGCAGCTCATTAGCGCGAACAACTCGCCGCGCGCAAGCCGCATCAGATAAGGCCGGATCAGTAGCGGCGCCTCGATATGCCCGACGAAAATATGCACCGCGGCTCCGAGGCCGAGCGGCCCGCCAACGCCGACCGAGTACCGCAGCACCCAGGCGAAAGCCGCCACGATGCGCTGCAAGATGCCCCAATAGAACAACAGGGTGGCGAGCGCGCTGATCACGAGCACCAAGGGCAAGGCGCGAAACGCAAAAATAAAACTGGCTCCGGGTCGGGTCTCGGCAAACGGTAATTGACCGCCGCCGAGATAGCCGAACACAAAACCGGTGCCCGCCTCGGTAGCGCTTTGCAATCCCTCGACCGCGCGGTTGAGCAACAGGAACGCCGCCCGGGCCGGCGGGAATTTCAGGAACAACAGCGCGAGGCCGAATTGCAGCAGGATCCCTGCGATGACGAGCCGCCAAGGGACACGACCACGCTCCTCGCTGATCGCCCAGGCGAGGAACAAGATCACCGCGATACCCAGGAGCCCTCGCATGTCCCAATTATTCGAAACGAATCCGGCGAGGGAACAGCTTTGTCACACCGGCGTACCCGGCTTCGCGATCATGGCGCCATAGATCAGTGTTAGCCCGATAGTTCATGCCAGTTGGAGAGCCCGAAAAGCGGCGGTGGCGATTATGGTGTTATGCCCACCGCGGCAAAGCAACGCTGCCACCCCTGTGAAATCAGTGTCGCCTCATTGCAGAACACGCCAGTTGGTTGATAGTTACCGGCCGGCGTAAAGCCGTTCTCAGGAAGAATATTCCTGAAAATCAGGGTTATCGGAAGACTGATCGGTCCCCATGGCAACCAGGTCGCTCCCGCGGGCAGCCACGGGGGCGGCGCCGGATCATTAGACACGATATAGGTGTAGAATTCGTCTGCATCGAGATTGGTCATCGCATCAGCGAGGCACGCCACTGCCGGATACGGAATCACACCGATATTGTTGCACATCGACCAATAGCGCAGCTGGATCTGATCGTCGAAGGCCGGTTGAAACACGGAACCGGGCGGGGAGGTATAGGTATCGGGGTAAACCGGGGCCTTTCCCCGCAAGACGAGCACCCGGTTCTGCTGATAACAGAGATTTGGGGTCTGGAAATAGATCGTCTGCGGGTTCGGGAAAAAGTTGGCACCGGGGACCGTGGGACTGAACGCGACGAGACTCGGGCCCGCCTGGACTGGGCTGCATGTCCCGAGTGGCGCCTGTTTCGCGAGAGCCAGGACGTTTGCAAGAAAATTGGCCGCGTCGCTAAACCCATTGGTTTCGAGCAACAGGATCAAATTGCCCAGGCTGGTTTCTGCCGAGGCGAAAGGGCAGGGCTGCAATATGCTTATGCGGCCGCTGAAATCCTCGAGACTGACCGCGGGGAGACCGACACCCCCGGTTCTGTCCAAGCCTGGATCGGTCAGGTAGACGCGGTATGCGATGAAGGCGAAGTCGCCGCCGGCGTTAAGAAAGTTGGTCCCTCCCTGATTGCTCGCACCGATGTTGACCGTATACTCCTCGGCTCCGCTGCCCATCGGCGCCGCGAACGGATTCCAGCTCTCCGCATCGGGGGTGATTTCGGCATCGTAGATGCTATCGATTGGAAACCCGTTTGCGGTGTAAGTGCTAAAATTGAAAAAGCGCGCCTTCGGATACGTCCCATGGATGACCACTGCCTTCCAATAGCTCGTATCGACCGGCGTTACCCAGTAGGTTGCGTTCGTATCCGGCGTCGCAACATTGGTAAAACCCTGGCCATTCAATTCAAAGGGCCAGCTGCACACCGGCAACAGCGGAGCTGCCGCTTAACTCACCGATATTGTTAAAGTCAAAAACAAAACGGCTAGGCAGACACGGATCAGCTGATCCGTCCATGAATTCACAGCGGTCCCCCCTCGCGATCTTTAGAGATTCACTGTCGCGGATTTTGCCTTTCAAAGCAACGGTCATCATCTAGCCAAGCGCAAGGAGGCCGGGGTATCGCCGTGGGTGCGCCTGAGCTGCCGCCGCGCGCTAGAGGCTGACCCGAAGGTGGGTTGAATGGGTAGCTTGCGCGACATTATGGCGGAGAATAGCTTGAACCCCGGTCGCGGAGAGAGCGTTTGCTGAATTTACGAAGGCCAGAGAGACGGGTGTGCCAAACCAAGTTACGTCTGATGACGCGCAGCGGCGAGATATAAGCGATAGACGCTTCGAGATGCTCGTCCGCGCCATCACCGACTATGCGATCTACATGCTCAACCCGGATGGGAGCATCGCAAGCTGGAACGCTGGAGCCGAGCGGCTCAAAGGGTACACCGAGACAGAGGTTCTGGGGCGCCATTTCTCGCAGTTCTTCACACCTGAGGATCTCGCCGTAAACAAGCCCTGGAACGCGCTAAAGATTGCTGGCGAAACCGGCCGATGGGAGGATGAGGGTTGGCGCGTCCGCAAGGACGGAACGCGATTTTGGGCGCTCGCGGTACTCGACGCCATTCGCGATCCGGATGGACAACTGATCGGTTTTGCCAAAATCACGCGCGACATGACCGAGCGCCGCCAAGCCCAGCAGGTCCTCGCAGAAAGCGAACGCCGCTTTCGCCTGCTCGTTGCGAGCGTCATCGACTATGCCCTATTCACGCTCGATCTTGCGGGCAACATTCAAAGCTGGAACCCGGGAGCCGAGCGGCTTAAGGGCTACGCTGCGGAAGAAGTGATCGGCAAGCATTTTTCGATCTTCTACACCGACAAAGCGAGAGCTGCGGGTGATCCGGCGAAGGTACTGGCGCAGGCCACCGCGGACGGAAGATTTGAAGGCGAAGGCTGGCGTGTACGCAAAGATGGGACCCGGTTTTGGGCAAGCGTCGTGATCGATGCGATCCGGGAGGACGATGGCACTTTAATCGGTTTCACCAAGATCACGCGGGACATTACCGAACGGCGTGCGCTGGAGGAGGCAAAAGAGCAGCTGTACCAAGCGCAAAAGATGGAGATGATTGGGCAGCTGACCGGCGGTGTCGCGCATGATTTCAATAATCTATTGACCGCCGTGAGCGGCAGTCACTCGCTATTGCGACAAATGATCAGCGACCCTCGGGCACAGAGGCTGCTCGAGACGGCGGAGCGAGCCGTGGCACGCGGGGCGAGACTGACCCAGCAACTGCTGGCGTTTTCTCGCCAACATCGGTTGCAGCCGGAGAAGTCGAGCGTCAACGAGCTGATCGCGGCGTCCGAGGGGTTGATGCATAACGCGGCGGGCGAAAACATTGACATTGATTTCGATCTCGATCCGCAGCTGTGGCTATCGAATATTGATCCGACCCAATTCCAATCGGCACTGTTAAATTTGATTGTGAACGCACGCGATGCAATGGAAGAGACCGATGGGACGCTCACGATCGAGACCCGAAATGTTGAACTTGATCAGGATCGCGCCAAATCGCTAGGAGAGATTACTGCCGGTTCCTATGTCATGATCGCGGTTCACGACACCGGCAAGGGAATGACCGCCGAAACCAAAGCCAAAGCAATCGAACCATTCTTCACGACCAAGGGACCTGGCAAGGGAAGCGGGCTTGGGCTTAGCCAAGTCTTTGGTTTTGTTCGCCAATCGAATGGCCAGATCGAAATCGACAGCACCCTTGGCAAAGGGACGACGGTGCGGATGTTCCTGCCGAGGCTGAACGAAGACGGGACGGCGCGCGGAGGTTCCGAAGCGACACCGCGGATCGGAACGGTGCTGATCACCGAGGACGATCCCGATGTGCTGACCATCGCTGTCGAAACACTGCGATCGCTCGGCTATGAAGTCTATTCTGCCGCGAACGCCTCTGAGGCGCTGACGATCTTAAAGCGCAACACGCCGATCGACGTTCTGTTCACCGATATAGTTTTGCCGCGCGGCATAAACGGCATCGAGCTGGCGCGCGAGGCGCGCCGCCTGCGACCCGAGATCCGGGTGCTTCTCGCGTCCGGTTACACCCGTCCGGGATTGCAGATCGATGAGGATGCCATGCACTTCATTCCCAAGCCTTATCGCGTGCCCGAGTTAGCGCGGCAACTTGAGGAAATGGTTAGGTCCTCGGCTCCGGCCGGGTAAACGCCGCTAGAGTGGGTTGTCGTTACAAAATCAATCTCGTGCGGTCCGGGGCCCTGGCTGACGAGCGAGACAGGGCGCGCTTGGCTTGGCGCGACCGGAAGCGATCGCAGATTCCGGCTCGCTTCCGATGTCCATATTCTCCTTGGCAGAGTCATAGAGGCCTGGTGGCGAGAAATGGGGTTGCGCTGCGCGCGGAACGCGCCTGCGGGGCGGAGCGTTTGCCCCGAGGTGGCGGCACTCTGCCGCTCTTTTGCAGGATTTGCGAGATGACGATCGGGTCCAGGATCAAGGTCTTTGCGATGGCCGCCGCTCTGGCAGTAGGCACGTCGGGGGCGGCGATGGCGGCATACCCGTGTGCGCCGGGATATGCGCTCTATGGCGGTGTTTGCTCGCGGATCACAGGGCCGGGATATTCGAACCCGGTATCCGGTGCGGTGTCCGGTGAGTCGGCCGGAGCCGCGAACGGCTATGCGACCGGCGGTCCCCTCGGTGCGATCGTCGGCGGGGCGATTGGCACCGCTACCGGCACTGTTACCGGCACCGCCCATATGGTTACGGGCGCGGCACCGCCGCCGGCCTGCGGCGCCGGATATGTGTACTATAACGGCGGCTGCTATCCGGCTCCCTACCATTATTAGTGGTGCAGGGAGCGAGCGGCGCGAGGCTGTACGCTCAGCGGCTCTCCCCCTCCCTTATCCGCCCGAACTGATATCTCACTCCCGCGGGGTTCGGTGAGCTGCAGCCCCGCATCGGCGCCGAGCCCGCCTCAGCGGTGGGCGGCGTTGAATTGGGTGAGAGTGGCGGGGCCGGGGCACAGCTCGGCTTCGCCGAGGCTGTTGAGCGGGGTCTCGACCGTTCCCGAGAGCGCGTGCAGATCGTCGGCCTCGGGCTCGACGAACAACAGCCCGGTGACGACCTCACCCTCGGCATGGCGCTGCTGCAGATAGGCCATCGCCGAAATCCGGTCATGCGGATCGTAATCGGGCGCCAATTTGTGCAGCCGGAGGAACGAGCCGTCGTGCTGGATCACGGTTTCGACGGTGCCGGGCGCGTAATCGGCGGTGATCTCGTCGCGTTCGAGGATCAGGTCGAGCCGATTGACCGCCTCGTTATGGGCGCGGACATAGTCAAAGCTTTTGGTCGACTCAGGGTTGTTGTTGAAGGCGACACAGGGCGAAATCACGTCGATAAACGCAGCACCGCGATGCTCGATTGCCGCTTTGATCAACGGTACCAGCTGCTGTTTGTCGCCCGAAAAGCTGCGCGCGACAAAGGATGCGCCGAGCTGCAGTGCCAATGCCACCAGGTCGATCGGGGAATCGGTATTGACGGCGCCGCGGCGCACTTTTGACCCTTTGTCCGCTGTCGCCGAAAACTGACCCTTGGTCAGCCCGTAAACCCCGTTGTTCTCGACGATATAGACCATATTGACGGCGCGGCGCAGACAATGGGCGAACTGGCCAAGCCCGATCGAGGCCGAATCACCATCGCCCGATATGCCGAGATAGATCAGATCGCGGTTGGCGAGGTTGGCGCCGGTCAACACCGACGGCATGCGGCCATGCACGCTGTTGAAGCCGTGCGATTTGCCGAGGAAATAGGTCGGCGTCTTTGACGAGCAGCCGATGCCCGACAGCTTTGCGATCTTGTGCGGCGGCAGGCTCAGCTCAAAACAGGCCTGGATGATCGCAGCGCTGATCGAATCGTGGCCGCAGCCGGCGCAGAGTGTTGAAACCGCCCCCTCGTAATCGCGGTGGGTATATCCGAGGGCATTGGTCGGCAGCTTTGGATGATGCAGGCGAGGCTTGGCGATATAGGTCATCGGGACCTCTGGGACGTGTTTAAGGCGTCACCCCCGCGCAAGCGGGGTCCAGGGCGGCCGCTCCGATCGGCGGCTCTGGATTCCCGCTTTCGCGGGAATGACGAACAGGGATGCAAGAATGGCGGACAAGGCGGATCACGGCAGCGCCCGACGCAGCGGGGCGAGGGTCACGACATCGAGGATGTCGCCGATCGCCTTGACGATAAACCGCGCCGTGATTGGCGTCCCGTCATAGTGGAGGATCGGAACCAGCCGCGCCGGGTCGATCTCGCCGTCGATCGTCAACAGGGTGCGCAATTGCGCATCGCGGTTTTGCTCGACGACAAAAACTCGGTCATGCGCCGGCGACAAAATCAAACACGTCTTCGTGGAACGGATAGGCGCGCACCCGCAAGGTGTCGAGGTGAATGCCGCGTTCTTCGAGCGCTTCGAGCGCCTCGGTCATGGCCGGCGATGTCGAGCCGAAATAGATGGCGCCATAACGGGTGGGCTCGCGCGCCGCGCGCTTGATCGGCCGTGGGACGAGCCGCTTCGCGGTGTCGAATTTGCGCAACAGCCGCTGCATGTTGTCGACGTAATCCGGCCCCTCCTCGGAATAGCGCGCATAGCGGTCTTTGGTCGTGCCGCGGGTAAAAAAGGCGCCGCGCGTCGGGTGCGTGCCGGGCAGCGTGCGATACGGAATTCCGTCGCCATCGACATCGAGATAACGGCCGAATTCGACGCCGGCATCAAGCTGTTCGGCGGTCATGACCTTGCCGCGGTCATAACGCCGGTTCTCGTTCCAGGCGAGTGGTGCGACGAGCCAGTCGTTCATGCCGATATCGAGATCGAGCATCACAAAAACCGGCGTTTGCAATCGATCGGCCAAATCGAATGCCTCGGCGGCGAATTGAAAGCTCTCGCGCGGGTCCTCGGGGAATAAAAGGACGTGCTTGGTGTCGCCATGCGAGGCGAAGGCGCAAGACAGAATATCGGCTTGCTGGGTGCGCGTCGGCATGCCCGTCGATGGGCTGCCGCGCTGCACGTCGAAAATCACCGCCGGGATCTCGGCGAAATAAGCGAGCCCGATGAATTCCTGCATCAGCGAGATGCCGGGTCCGGATGTTGCGGTAAATGCCCGCGCACCGTTCCACGCGGCGCCGACCACCATGCCGATCGAGGCCAATTCGTCTTCTGCCTGGATGATCGCGTAGCGCTTCTTTTTGGTTTCAGGATCGACGCGATAGCGGCGGCAATGGTTCGAAAACGCCTCGGCGAGCGATGAGGACGGCGTGATCGGATACCAGGCGCAAACCGTGGCGCCGCCATAGACCGCACCAAGTGCGGCGGCATCGTTGCCGGTAATAAAGATTTGGTCGCCGACTTTGTCGACGCGCTCGAGCCGCAGCCCGATCGGGCATTCATGCTCGTTCAACGCCCATTCGCGCCCCAGATTGAGAGCGCGGAGATTGGGCCGGATCAGCGTGTCCCTGCCGCGAAACTGCTCGGAGATCAGCTGTTCGATCGCCGCTACGTCCATGTTGAGCAGGGCCGACAGAGCGCCGAGATAAATGATGTTCTTGAACAATTGCCGCTGGCGCGCATCATTGTATTCGCGGTTGCAGATTGTGGTCAGCGGCGCGCCGATCACGGTGATGTCATCGCGAAACTTGGATGGCGGCAAGGGTTTGGTGCTGTCGTAAAACAGATAGCCGCCGGGCTCGATTTCGGCCAGATCCTGGTCCCAGGTTTCCGGGTTCATCGCCACCATCATGTCGACGCCGCCGCGACGACCGAGATGGCCCTTTTCACAGATCCTTACTTCGTACCAGGTCGGCAGGCCCTGAATGTTCGACGGGAAAATGTTGCGCGAACTCGCCGGGATTCCCATGCGCAGGACCGACTTGGCGAACAGCGCGTTGGCGCTGGCGGAACCCGACCCGTTGACATTGGCGAATTTGACGACGAAGTCGTTGACGCTTTCGATGCTCAATCGGCTCAATCCGTCCACGTTCCCACCTCTGGCGAAAGCCGCGGTAGCGCATGCGGCACCACGGTCGCGCCGGGCACGCGATTGCCCGAACTCCTGCGCGACCGTTGCCGATCCATTACGTCCATCCGCGTTAATTTACTGGGTCCGGCAGGCGGGGCCGGCTTGCGTCATATCGAGCAGGAATTTGCGCATATCCCAGGCGCCTGTCGGGCAGCGCTCGGCGCACAGCCCGCAATGGAGGCAGACATCTTCGTCCTTGACCATGATCCGGCCGGTTTTGAGCGAGCCGCCGATATAGAGATCCTGCTCGAGATTAAGCGCTGGAGCCGTTAGCCGCCCGCGCAATTCCTCCTCGGTGCCGTCATCGGTGAAGGTGATGCAATCCATCGGGCAGATGTCGACACAGGCGTCGCATTCAATGCAAAGCTGCCCGGTGAACACGGTTTGCACATCGCAGTTCAAGCAGCGCTGAGCTTCGAAATATCCGAGCTTTTCGTCATAGCCGAGCTCGACCTCGACCCGGATGTCGGCCAAAGCCACCGCGGTGTCGCGCAACGGCACCCGATAGCGCAGGTCATTGGAGATGTCGTTGTCATAGCTCCATTCGTGGATGCCCATCTTCTGGCTGACCAGCGATACGCCGGGCGGCGGCCGGTCGCGCACATCCTCGCCATGGCAAAATTTGTCGATCGAGATTGCTGCATCGTGGCCGTGGGCGACCGCCCAGATGATGTTTTTTGGTCCAAAAGCGGCGTCGCCACCAAAGAACACGTTTGGCAGGGTCGATTGCATTGTCTTGGGGTCGACCTTGGGCATGTCCCAGCGGTCGAATTCGATTCCGATATCGCGTTCGATCCACGGAAACGCGTTCTCTTGGCCAACCGCGATCAGCACGTCATCGCATGGGATGTGCACGTCGGGCTCGCCGGTCGGGACGAGGTTGCGCCTGCCGCGGGCATCATATTCGGCTTCGACTTTTTCAAAGAGCACCCCGGTCAAATCGCCGTCGTCATGGGTGAATTCTTTCGGCACGAGCCAGTTCAGGATCGGGATGCCCTCATGCGTTGCATCCTCTTTTTCCCAGGGCGAGGCCTTCATTTCCTCAAAGCCGCTGCGCACGACCACAGTGACCTCCTCGCCGCCGAGGCGGCGCGAGGAACGGCAGCAATCCATCGCCGTGTTGCCGCCACCGAGTACGACGACGCGGCGGCCGATTTTATTAATGTGGCCAAACGAAACGCTCGACAGCCAGTCAATGCCGATATGGATGTTGGCGGCGGCCTCCTGGCGGCCGGGGATGTCGAGATCGCGCCCGCGCGGCGCGCCGCAGCCGACAAAGACCGCATCCCAGCCCTCGGCCAGAAGTGTTTTCAGGCTCCGCACCGGCGTGCCGAAATGGGTCTCCACCCCCATATCGAGGATCAGATCGACCTCTTCGTCGGTTACGGTTTCCGGCAGCCGGAAGCGCGGGATCTGGGTGCGCATCATGCCGCCGCCTTTGACGTCGCCGTCGACCATCACGCAGTGATAACCGAGCGGCAACAGGTCGCGGGCCACGGTCAGAGAGGCCGGGCCGGCCCCGACAAGGGCGATGCGCCTGCCGTTTTTCTCGCGCGGGATCTGTCGGCAGAAACGGGCGGATGTCGCCCTTGTTGTCGGCGGCGACGCGCTTCAACCGGCAGATCGCAACCGGTTCCTTCTCGACCCGGCCGCGACGGCAAGCTGGCTCGCAGGGTCGGTCGCAGGTGCGCCCGAGAATCCCGGGGAATACATTCGACTCCCAATTCACCATGTACGCGTCGGTATAGCGTCGGTCGGCAATCAGCCGGATATATTCAGGAACCGGCGTATGGGCGGGGCACGCCCACTGGCAATCGACAACCTTGTGGAAATAGTCGGGATTACTGATGTCGGTGGGCTGCACTAGGGTCCTCCAGGCGGCGCGGAGCCTCCTCGCGGCGCCATTTTTCTCGCCGCGACCTCCGGTCCACACTCACATGACGCCGACGAGCGGCGGAGCGAGAGGGATGCGGCGGCGGCTGCATTGTGCGGGTCTTATAATCGCGGCAGTCTGAGCCGTCATCTCCCGCGTCGCCTAAATCAGGCATCTCGAACCGTCTTATCCCGATCGCCTGCGACAGCTTGCCTCATCCCCGCGCGAGCCGCAACGGTCGGCGGGTGGGCACGCGCCGATATGGGTCGATGTCTGTTCGTTTCCAGATCGCATGCGCGCCTCCAGCGCAACACTGGATTGATCGCGACGCAGTCGTCTCAACGTCCAAACCGTAAGTACGCGCCGCTCAATCCTGCGTTCTCGACATTTATCCCGACCCGAAAATGCCCTCCCTGTTGCGTCGAGACCGCGGAGGTACTGGACCCGTACCTCGGCAAATCCGACACTGCCGGCTGGAATTCACAGAGAGAGCGAGATGAGCGAAAACCCGTTCCTTGAAGCCTGGGATACGCCGTTTGGCATGCCGCCCTTCGAGCGGATTCGGCCGGAGCATTTTGCGCCGGCTTTCGATCATACGATGGCCGAACAGCTGACTGAAATCTCCAGGATCACCGCGGCGCCATGGCCGCCGCGCTTTGCCGATACAATCGAAGCTGTTGAGCGCAGCGGTCGGCTGCTGGTCCGGGTTAACCGGGTTTTTTCCAATCTCGATGCGAGCAACACAAACGCAGAACTCGAAGCCATCGCCCGCGACTTCGCGCCCAAATTAGCCCAACATCACATGCGGATCGCTCTGGATCCTGGGCTGTTCGCGCGCATTGCCGATCTTTATGCGCGGCGTGCCGAACTCGGTCTGGTACAAGACCAGATGCGCCTTCTCGAACGCTATTATTTGCGCTTCGTGCGCAACGGCGCGTTGCTCGGCGCCAAAGAGAAGGCGCGCATGGCCGCGATCACCGAACGGCTCGCGACACTGCACACGCTGTTCGGGCAGAACGTGCTGCATGACGAGCGCGAATGGCAGCTCGTGCTGGATGCGGCCGACCTCGACGGCTTGCCCGACTTTGTCCGCGGGGCCGCGGCGCAGGCAGCTGCCGAGCGCGGTCTTGATGGGCGGTGGGTCATCACCTTGGCGCGCTCGTCGATCGAGCCGTTTCTGACGTTCTCCGCGCGGCGCGATCTGCGCCGGATTGCGCACGAGGCGTGGACGGCGCGAGGAACACATGCCGGAGAGGCCGATAACACACCTGTCATTCGCGAGATCGTCGCGCTGCGGGCTGAGCAGGCGCGGCTCCTCGGTTATGACGACTTCGCCGCCTTTCGGCTCGACAATTCGATGGCCAAGAGCGCCGATGCGGTCGAGACTCTGCTCCAGCAAGTCTGGGAGCCCGCCAAGCAAAAGGCTAGGGAAGAGCGCGCCGCGCTCGAAGAAGCGGCCCGCGCCGAGGGGCTCAACGAGCCGATCGAGCCGTGGGATTGGCGCTATTACGCCGAGAAGGTCCGCCAAGCCCGATACGATCTCGATGAAGCCGAGGTGAAGCCCTATTTCGTCCTCGACCACATGATCGAGGCGGCATTTGAGACCGCAGAGCGTTTGTTTGGTCTGACCTTCACCGCCCGCCCCGATCTGCCGGTTTATCACCCCGATGTCCGGGTTTGGCAGGTCCGCGATCGCTCCGGCGCCGATGTCGGGATCTTCCTGCACGACAATTTTGCGCGGCCCGGCAAGCAATCCGGGGCGTGGTCGAGCCGCTACCGCGATCAGCAGAACCTCGACGCGATGGGTGACCCCGATCGTCGTCAACAACAACAATTTCGCTAAAGGCGCGCCGACATTGCTGAGTTTTGACGACGCCGAAACCCTGTTCCACGAATTCGGCCATGGGCTCCATGCGCTGCTGAGCCGGGTGCGTTATCCCTCGCAATCCGGAACCGCGGTGCGCCGCGATTTTGTCGAGTTCCCGTCGCAGATCTTCGAACACTGGATGTCAGCCCCGGAGAATTTGCGGCACTATGCCCGCCACTACAAAACCGGTGAGCCAATGCCCGAAACCTTGCTGCAGCAGCTCCTGGCGGCCCGCAATTTCAACCAGGGGTTCGCGACCGTCGAATACACCGCCTCGGCGCTGATCGATCTCGAACTGCACCGGACAACAGCGCCGGATGCCGTCGATCCGAACCAATTCGAGCGCGAATTCCTGGCGCGATACCAGGTGCCGCGTGAGATCGGGCTGCGCCATCGCCTCGCGCATTTTCAGCATCTCTTTGCCGGCGGCGGTTATGCGGCAGGGTATTACGCCTATCTTTGGGCCGAGGTTTTGGATGCCGATGGATTCGCCGCCTTCACCGAGGCGGGGAACGTCTTCGATCCGGCTCTGGCAGCGCGTCTCAAAGATATCTATAGCGCCGGCGACACCTGCGACCCGATGGAGCTCTATCGCGCCTTTCGCGGCCGCGACCCCGAGATCGGCCCGATGTTAAAGCAGCGCGGACTCTCCGCCGGCTCGTAAACAAACACTGCTCCCGTTCGCGAAACGCACCGCGCGGGTTCGTTCCCAAAATCATCGATCAGTAGAAACGCCGGACGACAAAATGGCCAAAAAGGCATAGCCTTTCTAGCCATTGATAGGCATGCTTTGGAAATCGCGTGAGGCTTGAATTCGAGGGGGAACCATCTTGCGATTCCGACATATGGCAGTGCTGGGCGCATGGTTAGCCGCTGGCATTTTAGGTGTTCAGCCGGTCACCCTTGCTGCGGCGCAGACCGCCCAGGCGGCAAAACCGGCAATCAGCCCGGAGGCGAGCGCCGCTCTTGCTGCGCATGGGTCAAACCTTGAGCGCAAAAGAGTTCTCGTTTCAGGCCAATACGATCCGGGTCTATTCAGATGCCGGCGGCGAGTCCTTGCATATTTTCCATACGCTGAAGGTCGTCGTCGACCGCCCGAACCATCTGCTTGCCAACTCGGTCGGCGATGACGGCTCGACCAAAATCGTTTTCGACGGCAAGATCGCCTACGTTTACTCGCCGCAGCAAAACAAATATGCGGCGATACCGGTCCCCGAAGGCACGATCGAGGGGATGCTAAAGGAGGCGGTCGGGCGCCTCGGCGTCGATTTCCCGCTCGCCGATTTTCTGAGTTCGGCTCCCAACAAGGCGTTTCTGACCGGGGTCACGTCAGGCCGCGTCGTCAATACCATAACCATCGACGGCCAGCCTTATCTGCATTTGGTTTTCAACCAGCCGCCCGGCATCCAACTCGAACTGTGGCTGTCGAAAAACGACCAGTCCTTGCCGCGTCGGTTGATCGTGACCTATTTGTCATTACCGGGCGCGCCAAACTTCATCGCCGAGTTTTCGGACTGGAACTTCGATATTCATCCATCCGCGGCAGAGTTCGCTTTCCAGCCGCCCGCGGGCGCCGAGAAGGTTGCATTAAAGCCGGTCCAGGCGCCGCCACCGTCGCGCAATCGAAAGGAGTAAAATGATGAGCAGGGTCCCGGTAATTGCTCTGAGTGCTCTAGCAGCGCTGTCGCTGACCGCACCAAACGCGCTTGCCTGGGGCGCGTATCACGGCGGTTTTGGCGGTGCCAGCTATCACGGCGCTTATGATGGCTCGTTCTCGCGCAGCGGCGGCTCATGGAGCGCCACAGGCGCGCGCGGCAGTACCGCGTCGGGCGGCGGCGGGTCATGGAACGCCACCGGTTTCCGTGGCGGCACCGCCTCTGGCGGTGGCGGATCGTGGAACGCGCATGGTGCCTATGGCGGTACTGCGTCGGGTGGCGGCGGGTCATGGAACGCGCACGGCGCCTATGGAGGAACCGCTTACGGTTATCATGGCGCGTATTATGGGGGAGCCTACGGATATCATGGTAGCACCTACTACGGCGGAACCACGGTCGTGACCCCGGGCTATGCCGGGTACGGTACCGCTGCCGCCGCTGGAGCGGTGGCCGGCGCTGCCGCGACCTCGGCGGCTTATGCCGCCGCCAGCACGAACTACTATCCGCCGCCCTACTATTATCCCCCCGCATGGTAGGCAGCCCGTCCGCGTCCTCGCCCGGGCTTGGGATGAACCATTGCCGACCGGGTGTCAGCGAGCCGGTCAGGCTGGACATTCGTCGGCTCACGCGCGACATTTTTTCCCGGCGTTCATCGTCAAGCCGCTTTCGTCTGAAAGTGCCAGACAGCGGCGGGCCCGAGCGTCAACCAGGGAGGAGCAAAGGATGATCCAAGCGAGCGGCATCGACCACATCGTATTGCATTGCAAGGACGTCGAGCGTGCGAAAAAGTTTTACACCGACGTTCTCGGCATGAGCGTCTATCGCGAGGGCGGCGGCCAGGTCTTTATGCACGCCGGTGCGCAAGGGGTGGCGCTGTTTGAAAAGGGAGGGGAAGCGCCGCTCGGCGCCGGCACCGACCTCAACCATCTGGCGCTGAACGTCCCCGAGGGAACCTACGAAAGCTTAAAGGCCGAATTGGAGCGCCATGGCGTCTCGGTCAGCGGCCGGCCAGGCGAGGACCATTGCATCTATTTTCGCGATCCCGACGGTCATCGCCTGCAGTTGATGTTCCGGCGTTGAGCCGCGCTTCAGTTCACCAGCCGAGCTGCGCGCGCAGCTCGGCAACCCGCTCGAGCTGGCTGTCGTGATCGCCGGTGAAGCGCACGATCAGATCGGTGACGCCGGCATCGGCATAGCGCTGTAGCCAAACTGCGGCTGCCGCCGGCGGACCGCCGAAGCAGGCTTGCCGCTGGCGCATCACCGCCGCCGGCTGGCCGTAATAATTTTCGAGAAATGCGTCAATCCGTTGCTCGGCTCGAGCGGTATCGTCATCGAGCGCCAGGGTCATATAATTCGCCGCCGCAAACCGGGCAGGGTCACGCCCAACTTCGCGCACGATCTGTTGCACTTCACGCCATTGGGCGGCCCAGCGCGCGACGTCGGGCTCGTTTGCGAACCAACCATCGAAATACCTGGCGGCACGCTCGAAGGCCGCGCGGACCGAACCCGCCAGCCAGATCGGCGGCCCACCTGGGCGATGTGGTGTGGGGCCCAGCACACCGCCTTTGACCGACCAGCGCCCCTCCCAATCGACCGGCTGGCCGTTCCATAAGGCGCGGGCCAAGCGCAGGCCCTCCATCATGCGCCCGACGCGCCCTTCGAACGGCACACCGGCAGCGGTGAACTCCGCACGGATATTGGCGACGTCGGTGGCAATGCCGGCACCGAGCACGAGGCGGCCTTCGCTGATGCGGTCGAGGGTCGCGAGCTGATGCGCCAGCACAACGGGGTTGCGCAGCGCCGGCAGAAACACCGCGGTGCCGACCGATACGTTGCGGGTGCGCGCCGCAACCGCGGCGAGCAAGGTCAGCGGATCGTGCCGCGGCCGCGCCAACAGCAAGTCGCCGACCCAGACCGCGTCATAGCCCAGCGCCTCGGCCCGCTCGGCAAGAGCCAATAGCGGACCCGTTTCCGGGCGGCCCTGCATAACCGCTTCCCGGGTCGGCAGCAGATATCCGATGCGTGGCGCCATCTACCCTCCTTGTTTCGTCGCCAGCCCTTGGACGTGCGTCACGATTCCCCAAGCGAATTTCGTTTTATACAGTAAACGGGATCGTGATTGCGAGGACAGCCGGACGGCCGCCGCCCAGGCGGCGTTCGGGGAACGAAGCAATCTCGCCGACCATCAAAAAGAGTGTGCCTGTGTTCCGGCAGTGAGTTGATTTGCCGATGCGGGATCGACCTCGGTTAGCGAGGGGGCGAAGATGTTGTTGCTCCCTTGCACCGGAACGGGCGTGCTGGGGTTGTCATAGATCGCGATTGCCCCTGATACACCGCTGTTTTTCATCTTGTTATGGGAGAAGGTGATGCTATTGACCGAGTAAATAAGGCCCTCTTCGCCATAGGCGAACATGATCGGATTTTGCGTTGCGGGCCCCTGCACCATCGTATTGCCAGTGACCGTCGCTTGGCCGCCATTTGGCAGATCCAGCGCGTAGCTTGTCGACCCGACATTGCAGCCGGGCTGGTTGGGATCGGGCGCGCCATCGTAAAGAAGGTTATTCTGGACGAGGTTGATAGAGGCGCGGCTCTTGATGTCGTGCCCAATATTCGTGCCGCAGATCTCGTTTCGGCTCGCTATCAGACTATTGGCTGGGCCGATATATACCGCATGACCAAAGTAATTGATGTCGGGATTGCCGTTGTTCATGAATAGATTGTTTTCGAGAACCACATTGTCCGTCGAACTGTTGGAGGTGAGGATTCCCATCTGGTCATTGATGAAGATGCTGTTGCGAACGATCAGCGTGTCATAGTCGGTCGTGTCCTGATCGCGGATGCCGGCGCCATTGCCCCCGAGATCATTAGAAATTGCGGCATTCTGAAACGTCAACCCGTCGACGGTCAGGCTTGCGAAAGCAAGCAGAATGCCTTTCTCATTGGGCAACGGGGCGGTCTCCTTTAGAACGACAGCCGAACCCGGCACCGCCGCCTGGATCGTCACCGGCCGATCCACCTCGGCAGTATCGTTGGTGTAGGTCCCGGGAGCGATGCTGATCACGTAATCATCGCTGAGGTTTATGTCTCTGTTGGCTGCAGCGACGGCAGCAGCAATCGTCGGATACTGTTGTGAGGGCACCCTGAGCACCACGGTATCCGCGATTGCGCTCGCCGCGGTCCCAGTCAATAAAGCAGCGGTGGCCAATAGCAATTTGAGCATGCGTATTGCCTTACTGGTGTCGCAGACGTCAGTATCTTCAGAAGCGATAAAAACCGCGTCATAAAAAGCCAAAAATGGCGTCAGATTCCCGAGATGAGGTCGAATAATGTTTGAAATCTGGTTAAATTTTTAAGGCTACAAGGACAAGAGGCGATCGTTCGTCCTTTCTATTTTATCGTATTGTTGGATACGACGCCCTTGCGGGTAGACGATGCCAAAGGGCGTTTCTTTTTGGCCATGATAAACAATTCGACGCCTGCCGCTTCGCGTCACCTGCAGAAATCGCCAGTTAGCCAAGCGGTCAACTCGGGTGCCAGCGGGTGTCAGCGTCTTTACAAATTACGAGCCGCTGCGGAGGCAATCTCGAGAAGATCGCCCGCGCGAGGCCCTCACGGATGATGCAGCAACACCCCCAGGATGGCGATCGTAGTCGCGGCGTTGATGCCGACCGCCCACATCACGACGCTGAGCTTGCCATCAAGCGCCGACAACCGCGCGTTGATCCCGGCGAAACGACCGTCGATCACCTCAAAACGACCCTCGATTGCGGCGAAGTGGCCGTTCATTACGGCAAGCTGGTTGTCGATCGACGAGAGCCTGTTCTCGTAATCCGCCAGCTCCTCGGCCGCTTCCCGCGCTTTGTCTTCCGGCGCACCCGCGCTGATCAGGGCGTCGTAGGTCTTCGAGAGCATGATGGGCATGATCTCGGCGTTCCCAATGGAGATGTGAGCCCATCATGCTCAAGAAAGGTGAAGCTACTCGGCGGCGCCGCGGCGGTGCGAGAAACCCTGCTCCTGGCTGGTGATGAATTCGAGCAGGCCGGCGCGGCCCTCGTCGTTTTGGCGCCGGGCGCGCAGGATTGCGTCGCCGATCTGGCTCGGGTCTTCGACCCGCTCGCTCCAGCCGCCGAGGTCGCGGGCGATGTTGGCGTAATTGCCGCCGAGATCGCGGGCGCGGTAGCGGTCGTGCGACAGCTGCATTGCGTGGGTCTCGATCGCCATCGACGAATTATTCAGGACGATTGTCGTGATCGGGATGCCGCAGCGCGCCGCGGTCTCGAAGTCGAGCCCGGTCATGCCAAACGCCGCATCGCCCATGAAATTGACGCAGAACTTGTCGGGCGCGGCGACCTTGGCGCCGATCGCGAGCCCGAGCCCGGTGCCGAGCTGGTGCGACTTGCCCCAGCCGAGATAGCCACGCGGCCGAGTCGCGCGGTAGAACGGATTGAGCTGCTCGCGCGGACTGCCCGAATCGTGGGTGACGATCGCGTCCGCCGGATCGATGACCCGCATGAACTCCGAGATCACCCGGTAGGGATTGATCGGATGCTCGTTTGAATGCAACTTTGCGCGCCAGCGGGCGAGCCATTCCTCACGTTTGGTGCCGAGTTCCCGTACGACCTCGTCCGACCGCGCCTTGCCGGCGAGTCGGTCCCTGACCGCCTCGATTAATTGGCCGAGGACGAGCTTGGCGTCGCCCAACAGCCCGAGATCGGCGGCGAACGCCTTGTGCAGGTCGCGCGTGTCGTTGGTCGCGTGGATGTATTTCTTGCCGGGCGGGAAGACCGGGGTGGCGATGCCGTGGCGGGTAAAGCTGCAGCCCACACCGAGCACCAGGTCGGATTTGTGCAGGATATGGCGACCGGGACCGGTAAAAGTGCCGCCGCCGGGCCCGAGTGCAAGCGCGTGATCCTCGGGAAAGGCGCTCTTGCCGTCGAATGTCGTCATCACCGGGGCCTGCAATAGCTCGGCCAAGCGGCGCAGCTCGTCGGTGGCCTCGGCATAAAACACACCCTGGCCGGCGAGGATCATCGGACAGGACGCATCGAGCAGCATCTTGGCGGCCTCGTCGATGTCGCGCTCGTCGGCGGCCGAACGGCTCGCCTGAACCGGGCGGTGTGCGGCGGGATCGACTTCGACCTCGATCCCTGTGACATCCGCCGGGACCTCGACCATGACCGGACCCGGGCGTCCGTTTTTGACCTGGGCAAAGGCCCGCCGCATGATGTTGCCGATCTCATGCGGCAACTGCACTTCCTCGACCGATTTGGTAATCGAGGCGTAGGTGCGCGACGATTTGAACATCGGGAACAATTGCGCGGTCTCGCGCGGATGCCCGAGCGGCAGGAACACGACCGGGGTCGAGTCGGAAAAGGCTGTGGCGACGCCGGCGAAGGCGTTTTCGGCGCCTGGCCCGTATTGCATCGCAAAGACCCCGGGCGGCCGTCCGTTCGACACTCGCGCGAAACCGTCCGCCATATGCACGCCGACCCGCTCCTGGCGGCAGATCACCGGCCGGATGCCGGCTGCCGCCGCGGCCTCGATAATCGGCGTTGTCGGAAAGCAGAAAAGCGTCGAAACCCCCTCGCGCTTCAGGATCTCGGCAATGACTTGCATTACCTGCATCGGTCGTTCCTCCCGGCTGGCTGAAAGTATCCAACAGATAGCGCCGCGCGGCTGCCGTAGCGGCGCTGGCGTCGCTTACCGCGGACGCCGGCTCAGCGCATCACGCCGCACGCATCGGCTCGCTTTTGCCAGCATGGCGAGCGCCATCGCGCTTTGTCAAGGCGAGCCCCCAGCCCGGGCGGCTTTTGCGATCCCAGATCGGGCTCGGGAGTGATCAAGGGTCAGCAAGGTAGGGCGGAAAAGCAATAGCGCATTCCGCCACCTATCGGCGGTGGCGCTGCGGACCTACCGGGACAGCAACGCGAGAGACTGGCCACTGCGGTCAGCATTGCAACACAATCGGCCTCCATTCACATTCACGCCACCCGTTCAGCCGATTTTTTCTGAACGGGCGGTTGAGTGCAAACAAAGGCTTAATTGCCTCTTCAAGTTTGCTGCATCTGCAGCGAATTTACAGCAAAACTCACGCCCAGGTTGCGGTCGGCGACAGTACCAGCGACTGCGCCCACCTTTCTTCCACATCCACCTGACAACGCGTCGTCAAGCGAGTCGCCATCGTCATCTAACACGCAAATCAGGCAATTTTTCGCGGCACGGGTGTCAGAAGAGATCTTCCGATCCAAAGCGGCGACCATGTCCTGAGGTGCCGACGATGCGGGTCCCTCAACTCTGCTGTCGTTCTACAGGGGCAATGGTAAACTGGCGTACAAAAGGCGCTCCGAGGCACATGCCGCGCCTGACGGTCGGGCAGAGTGGCAGAAGGCGCTAACGCTGTTCCGCCTTACGCCTGCTCGACCCCGCCGAGCGGGAATGCCCATCGCGCTCGCGCATGATGGGCTGGTTTACCGGCGATCCCAGGTGGCGGGCGGCCCTCATTCCCACTCGATCGCTCGGGTAATGGAGGCAATGTCGCGCATGCCCAGACCGTAGGCGCGTGACATTTACTTGACGATAGATGACGTTAGGTCGTCTTGGTAGATGAATTCGGGAGCCCATTCTGGAATGAGAATGCTTTTAAGCCGTTCGCCTTTTGGCTTTCGGCCGTACGAAAACTTGAACCGGTTTGCTGTGATAGCGGCGGCATAATAGAGCTTTTCTTGAAGGGACATGGAACGTTTGGGTTGGAGTACACTCACGTCGCTATTTGGCACAAATCTTTCTGTCGCTACGTATGCGTACATGTGGCTGCCTTGTCCGTTTGTGGAGACATACAGCGTGTGCCGCGGATATACATTGGACGGATCAATCGCCTCTGTGTCTACAAATTCTACGAAAGAAGTGATCTGCGTCTTCGAAGGCCTGACGTACGGCACGAAATCGGCGGTAGCCTTCGCTTCGGACCGAACCTCTGGTCCAAGCGAGATGCCGCTTCTCACTGAAAAAAGTTTATCCAAGCGAACCAGATCGGTTTTGTCCGGGACGGTGATCCCGCTCGAGGGGAGCTTATGGTCATTTCTGAGAACAAACTCAGTCGTGCTGACATCGTTGACCCATGCCGGAACCTGATCTCTTGATGGAAGTAGGAGGGCGTTGAAGCTGCGATTCGCCTCGCGACCGTGGGTCGAATACCTGAAACGGTTCGTCCTAATGCATTCACAATAATACGCCTTCTCTGAGAGAGTCATATCTGCAAGCGGACGCAATGCCTTGATATTCTGAGCAGTATAGAATGGCTCAGGTTGCACGAAGGCACTGAGTAGATAGGTTCCTCCCATTGTGACGGTGATTAACCCTGCTTTGTATATTTTTGCCCCCGGTATCTCTACCGCCTTGCCCACGATCCCAAGGTTCTTGCTCGATCGAGACACAAAATTGATGCCCTTGGATACAAACTCGACCTTGTTAGCGTCGAATTTGTTACCGTACTCAATTCCAAAAAGCTCCTCCGCGGGAATCATCTATGCATCCTCATTTAAGATTTCGTAAGCTAGGTACCGCCGAAGTTCGCGTTCTATCGTAGATTTACTTATATGCGCGTAATTGGTAGGCAAAAACGCCTTCACGCACCACTCCTCGTCGGCCCCTAGCTCTACTGATACGCTCTGTCGATGCATGACATCTCGGTTTCGATAGGCATCAACCCAACTATTCCGGATTTCTGGCCAGCGATGGTATTTGTCGATACGGCCCCGGGCTTTTACTTTGACGTGTCCATCGTCTCTCCAATAGGCCAACCATGTCTTTTTGCCGGGTTTATGAGGCTGGTGGGCTCGCAATACTACGGCACAGGTCACGACCCCGACTTTTGAGTTATGGAAGAGATCCTCCGGGAGAGACATCACTGCCTCAAGTATATGCTTCTCTAGAAGGTGCTTCTTCAAATCAAGATTTTTACCTTCCTGGGCAACTACGCAACTGATAGGCACAAGCGCAATGCAGATGCCGCCGGGAGCGAGCATCTCTAACCCAACTTTCTCAACTGGCGCCGCGAACCGGCGATTTTTGGCGTTTTAAGCTTGAAGGCGCAAGTTGTTTCAAGGGGTACGGCTCCAAAATTGGCTGTAGTCTAGACCAAGCCTCTGGCTGACCGCGGGGTACAGTGTAAAATCGGCGGCATGTACTTGAAGCGGAACCGACGGCACAAAGACGGCAAGGATCATTTCTATTGGAACATTGTCGAGAGCAGGCGCTGTATCGGCGGCAAGGTGGTGCAGCGGCAGGTGCTCTACCTGGGGGAGATCAACGATGGCCAGCGGGCGCTGTGGGGCCGGGCCATCGAGGCGTTCGACGAGGCGACCCAACGGCCGACGCAGCTGGCCTTGTTTGCCGCCGATCGCGAGATGCCGACGCATGCCGCGGGCCAGGGCGTTCAGGTCCGGCTCGATCGGATGACATTGCATCGGCCTCGGCAATGGGGGGCGTGCTGGCTGGTCTGTCATCTCTACGGTCAGCTCGAACTCGACCGGTTCTGGGAGGCCCGGCTGGTCAATTCGCGCGAGGGCACCCGCTGGCGCCACATCCTACAGACCTTGGTGTGCTACCGGCTGATCGATCCAGGCAGCGAGTGGCGGCTGCACCGGCTGTGGTTCGAGCACAGCGCGATGGGCGATCTTCTCGACGCGGATTATGGGCTGGTTGAAAAAAACGCGCTCTACCGCTGCCTGGACAAACTGCTGGCGCACAAACCGGCGCTGTTCAGCCATTTGTGCCGGCGCTGGCGCGATCTGTTCGGGATCAGCTTCGATGTCCTGCTTTAACCCCAACTACGGATATGCCTCAAGGCGTTGGCTTGTGAGCGAGATGGAAGGCTTGCCCGGCCTGAAAGCGTAGGCGACGAGGCAGGACAGGACATGGACCATGGCGTTGATCACCGATCTGTGGCGTGAATGCTCAAGCCCCATTTCGGATTTCAGAGTATCGAGTACGGTCTCGATGAGGAAGCGCTTGCGCAGCATGATCTTGTCGGCCAGCGGCATGAGATAATTCCTCATGTTGCGGCGGATGCTGGTGATGAGGTGCAAGCCCCGCTGCCAGAGTTTGCTGAAGAGTTCGCGGCCGATGTAGCCCTTGTCGGCGTAGAGGGTGCCGGCCAGGTGCTGGGTCATCGCGTCGAGCACGGTGCTGTCGGCGGTGTTGCCGGGGGTGATTTTCAGCGCCATGATCTGACCCTTGTGGTTGATCACGAAGTGCAGCTTGAGGCCGTAGAACCAGCCCATGCTGGTCTTGCCGCGTGCGGCGAGGCCCTTGAACACCTTATGGCGGTGAATGCGGCGATTGTGGCAGACGGCGAGCTTGGTTAAATCAGCGAAGTAGACGCCGCTCGGCTCGCCGCTGAGGCTGTGCAGCAGCACCATCAGAGGGACGAACAGCCGCGGCATCAGGCTGACAAACCGGTCATAATGCGGCAGATCGCCAAAGCAGGCGCGATACTGCTGGCCGATCCCGTAGCAGTAGAATGCCTTGAAGTGCTTGAACAGCGAGAGGTGAAACAGCACCACAATGAACAGCATCTCGGCGCGCGACAGCTTGCCTGGGCGCTGCCTGGTCTGCTCCGACGGGAGCAGCCGGTGCGCTTCCCAGTCTGCGAACAGCTTGCAGAAGTCATCGAGACAGCAATACAGCGCTGTGATATCGACCGCCATTGAGGGGGCTCTCCAGACCCGGGTTTGACGCTCAGTGTTCGTAAGCCGATGCTGTCAAAGCCTTGGTTCTTTGGGAAGCCCCTCAACCCTTATCCGTAGTTCGGGTTGCTTTACGATCTGACCAGCACCTACTTCGAAGCGCCGCCGCCCGAGGACGACGCCGACAAGCGCCGCTATGGCTACAGCCGCGACAAGCGCAGCGCTTGCGTGCAACTGGTGATCGCGCTGATCGTCACCCCGGAGGGCTTTCCGCTGGCCTACGAGGTGCTGCCGGGGAACACCTCTGACAAGACCACCCTGGGCGGCTTCCTGCACAAGATCGAGGCGCAATACGGCAAGGCCCGCCGCATCTGGGTCATGGATCGCGGCATTCCGACCGAGGCGGCGCTGCAGGAGATGCGGCGAGCCGATCCTGCCATCTCCTATCTGGTCGGCACCCCCAAGGGCCGGCTGACCAAACTGGAGAAGGCACTGCTCGACCGGCCCTGGCAGGTAGTGCGCGACGGCGTCGATGTGAAATTGTTGCCGCGCGACGGCGAACTCTACGTGCTCGCCCGCAGTCATGACCGCATCAACAAAGAGCGCGCGATGCGCCGCCGCCAACTCAAGGCGCTGGTCAAACGCCTCAAGCAGCTGCAACAGATGACATTCGAGCGGGCCCAGCCGCTGCTGCTCAAGCTCGGTGAGGCCAAGGGGCGCTATCGCCCGGCGTGGCGGCTGCTCGACTTCGTCATGCCCAAGGACGCGGCGACACCAGGTGTCACCTTCTCTTTCCGTCTCAATCGACACAAGCTGCGCCAGACGCGCCGCCGGGAAGGCCGCTACCTGCTGCGCACCAACCTATGCGAATACGATCCGGCCCAGCTATGGCGGCTCTACATCCAGCTCGTCGAGGTCGAGGCCGCCTTCAAAAACCTCAAGGGCGACCTGCAGCTGCGCCCGATCTATCACCAGCTTGAGCATCGCATCGAAGCCCACATCTTTGTCGCCTTCATCGCCTGTTGCCTGCACGTCACCCTCAAGGCTCGGCTCAGGCCGCCGGCCCCGGGCCTCACCCCCAGGGCCGTCCTCGACAAGCTCGCCGCCATCCAAATGCTCGACGTTCACCTCCCAACTACCGACGGCCGCACCCTGATCTTGACCCGCTACACCGAGCCCAACCCCGACCACAAACTCATCATCCAACAACTCAATCTGACCTTGCCCCCGCAACCACTGCCGCGCATCACCGCGGCAGGCCCGCTCGCACCTCACCCCAGCCTCGTGTAGTGGAGACTTTTTGACCAAAGCCCGCCGTTTCCGCCGACTTCAACCTTGTCAGACCCCCCAGTTGAGAAAATTGGGCTAAGTTGTTTATGACGTATTCAAGCTCTTCACGATCTTCTTTTTCCGCCTTATAGGGAGGATTCAACAACCCTACGGTTGCCTTCTTTTGCTTAATTTTTTCTACTAATCCGAAACAGTCTCCGTTAATAACAGAACTTTTTCCATCATCCTGCAAGATCATGTTCGAGATAGCCAGCGCGTAGATGTCATGTTGAACCTCGATCCCAAAAAGCTGGGTCTTCTTTACTTTCTCAGCCCTAGCGCTATCACCAGCACAGTCGGCTACCATCTTCCTCATAGCGCTGATCAAAAAACCGCCAGTGCCACAGCAGCTATCAAGGACGATGCTCTCCTTCGTGAGGTCAGCTAGTTCGGCGAACAGTTCTGTGATATGTGGCGGGGTTAGGACTATGCCTAATCCCTTGTCGTTATTCGCGTACCTCAGGAACTCAATATAGAATTGGCCTAATGTATCAAAATACTTATGGGAAGTCATGAACCCGTTAACACGTCCATCGACCTCCGCAATCAAATTTACTAGGGCAAGCGGATCGTTTAAAAGCGTGGTGTGCGCCTGTATGAAGCCGTAGGCATGAGACAGATTAGCAATCTTATCCTTCGGTATGTCAGAATCGCGCAACCCATCTGTCACTGTCTTCACTAAGCTAGTGGCCAGATTGGATGGCGACTTGTGTTTTTTGTAACCAGCAACAAAGGCTTGATTTTTGAGCGCAATAAGTATGCTGCTAATCAATAAGCTCCTCTGCGATTCTTTAACCTTAAGTTTATGAAGATTCTTATTTAATACCTGAGAATACCTAAGGAGGTTGGTGTAATCGACATTAAATTTCTCTGGCGATTGCAGATAGGTAGCATATATATCGTCGAAGGAAAGGAGGGCGGTCGCAGAAAGTTCAAACGCGCTCTGTTGGCCTTGTAGGTTCACGAAATGATTAATGCGAAACTCCGGGGCTGCCTCACCGCTCGCTCCGATTGCTACTACATCGTATTCCTTCGCCAGGTACGCCGCGTAGAGCAGCGCCCCATCACACGCGCACTCCTTTGGGTTGTCGAGATGTTTGCTCCGGTGGCGTAGCGGGCTGGCCTTACATTCGATGATGATTAGAAAGTCGGGGTGCTGAGAGCCTGTTTGAATGCGCTTTTGCGCCCCGATCCCATCTGTACTCCTAAGGATCACACTGGTCCGCCTGGCAGGGCGGGAGGTGAGGGAGTGGATGTGGACCGAGGCGCATCGGGCGCGGCATGAGGCGCGCCTGAAAGACATGGTGAGAGTGAGTGCAGTGGGCGAGATAGCGCGCTGGCTGGAGCGAGCGGATCCCCCGCGCTCGCCGCGGCGCACCCCGTTGCGCTGGATTGTGGCGGCACTGGCTTGGCACTTGCGGGTGGGTGGCCCGTGGCGGGCGCTGCCCGGCGGCTTCCCCCCGTGGCGCACCGTCTATGGCTGGTTCCGGCGTTGGCTGGAGGCTGGCTTGATTGATGCGCTGATGCGGGGGATCGCCTGTCTGCGTCGCCGGGCAGCAGGCCGGCGTGCGAGGCCCCGGTTGGGCATCATCGATACGCAGGCGGTCACGTGCATTGGCGTGCGCGGGCCGCGGGGATACGATGCCGGCAAGGGCGTGTGGGGTCGTAAGCGTGTGGCCCTGGTGGAAGCGGCCGGGCACTGGCTGGCAGTCGCCGTGGTGCCGGCCTCGGTGCAGGATCGCGACACCCTCCCCGCGTTGGACCGCGGCAAGGCGGCATGGCCCAGCCTGCGGGAAGCGGTCTATGACGGCGCCTTCACGGCCGAGCGCTGCCACGCCTGGTCGAACCTGCACGGCATGCGCCACCACGTCGTCGAACGCGACCCGGCGGCCAAGGGCTTTGTCGTCGTCCCCCGGCGGTGGGTGGTGGAGCGCTCTTTCGGCTGGCTGGCCCACTGGAATGGCTTACTGCGCGACCGCGCCGGTCGCCTTGATGTCTCCGCTGGACGCCTGGCCTTCGTCGCCGTCCTGTCTGGCGTCGAAGCCCTGATCAATCCGATGCCAAGCCATGAAACAGCTGCCTAAATCACTCAAACAGGCTCTGAGTGGAACTGATGATGAATTCCGGTAGTCCCGCCCCATTACCAGCTTTGGAGGCATTTTTCAGCAGTTTTTGAATTCGTGGATTGTCACTTTTCTGTTCTTCTACGATTATGTGGTCGGAGTCCAGGTACCCGCACGCACTTAGAGCGGCGCGGACTAGGTTTTCTGTTTTGCGTTCGTTCATGAGAATGAGCTTCCGGTTCTGATTGCCTACCCTGCGCACGTCAATTCTACTACAAGGCGAAACGCACTGGAAGCGCTGGACGGTCGATCTTGACGGCCTCTGGTCGCACCGACCCCTCACTCCCATTCGATCGTGCCGGGGGGTTTTGAGGTGACGTCATAGACGATGCGGTTGATGCCGCGGACCTCGTTGATGATGCGGGTCGCAACCCGGCTCAAGAATTCGTGCGAGAAGGCAAAGGTGTCGGCGGTCATGCCGTCGGTCGAGGTCACCGCGCGCAACGCGCAGGCATAGTCGTAGGTACGGGCGTCGCCCATGACCCCGACGCTACGCACCGGCAACAACACGGCAAAAGCCTGCCAGATCGCATCGTAAAGCCCGGCATTGCGGATCTCCTCGATAAACACCGCATCGGCCTTGCGCAGGATTTCGACCTTGTCACGGGTGACCTCGCCTGGGATGCGGATCGCCAGACCGGGGCCGGGGAACGGGTGGCGGCCGACAAGCCGCTCGGGGAGCCCGAGTTCGCGACCCAACTCGCGCACCTCGTCCTTGAACAATTCGCGCAATGGTTCGACCAGCCGCAATTTCATGCGCTCGGGCAGGCCGCCGACATTGTGGTGCGATTTGATCGTAACCGACGGTCCGCCCTGGGGGCTCGTCGATTCGATCACGTCGGGGTAGAGCGTTCCTTGTGCAAGAAACTCGACATCACCCAGTTTGTGCGCTTCCTCGTCGAATACATCGACAAAGGTGGCGCCGATCCGCTTGCGCTTTTCTTCGGGGTCGGTGACGCCCGCGAGCGCCGCTAGAAACAACTCGCCGGCGTCACGATGGACGAGCGGGATGTTGTAATGGCGCCGGAACAGGTCGACGACCTCCTCGGGCTCGCCGGCGCGCATCATCCCGGTATCGACAAAAATACAGGTCAACTGATCGCCGATCGCATCGTGCAGCAGCGCCGCGGCGACCGCCGAGTTGACTCCGCCCGACAAGCCCAACACGACATTGCCGTGGCCGACCTGGCGGCGAATGCGGTCGATGATCTGCGCGTGAAACAGCGCCATTGTCCAATCGCCGCGGCAGCCCGCAACCTTGTGCGTAAAATTGCGCAGCAGCTCGGCACCCTGCGGCGTGTGGGCGACTTCGGGATGGAACAGCGCGCCGTAAAACCGCCGCGTGTCGTCGGCGATTGCGGCAAACGGGGCGCCGTCGCTTGCTGCGACCGCCCGAAACCCGGCCGGCAAGGTGTCGACCTTGTCGCCATGGCTCATCCACACCTGCGCCCGCGCACCTTTTGGCCAAAGCCCATCGAACAGCAGGCAATCGTCGAGGATGTCGACAAAAGCGCGGCCGAATTCCTGGTGCTCGCTCAAGGTGACGCGGCCGCCCAGTTCGTCACACATTGTCTGCATGCCGTAGCAGATGCCGAGTACCGGCACGCCAAGTTTGAAGACGATGTCCGGGGCGCGCGGGGCGGCACCCTCGGTGACCGAAGCCGGGCCGCCCGACAAAATGACGGCGCGCGGATCGAAATCACGAACTTTATCGTCGCCGATCGTGAACGGGTGGATCTCGCAATAGACGCCGCTTTCGCGCACCCGGCGCGCGATCAGCTGCGTCACCTGGCTGCCGAAATCGAGGATCAGGATGCGGTCGGTCATGGGTGTTCTCAATTGTCGCCAAATGATTTTCCGGATCGAGATTGCTTCGTCGCAGCGCTCCTCGCAATGACAGCGTCATGCGGTACTTTCGCAGTCATTGCGAGCCCATGGGTCCGCGCTTTGCGCGGCCCGAGGATAAACTCCGCGAAGCAATCTCGGCGCTACATTGAGATACTGTCGCTTTGTCAGCCGCGCGGCGTTCGAACACAGCCATAAAAAACCCATCGGTACCGTGGCGTGCCGGTGTCAGCAATAAATAGTCCCGGCCGGCGGGCGAGGCGCCGCCGATCGTCTCCGTCCAGGCGCTTGATGCCGGAAACAACGCGAAATCGGGCTCCGCGGCGAGAAAGACCTCGGCCTGCGCCTCGTCCTCCTCGCGTAACAGCGAGCAGGTCACATAGAGCAGCCGGCCGCCCGGGCGGACCAGCCGTGCCGCGCTGCGCAGGATCTGCTGCTGGCGCTCCACGAGTTCGGCAAGATCCTTGGGCTGGGCGCGCCATTTCGCGTCCGGATTGCGGCGCCAGGTGCCGGTGCCGAGGCAAGGAGCGTCGACAAACACCCGGTCGAAACTTTTGGCATGGCGCTTGACCCATTTATCATGCTCGCTCGATAGCACACGGCGCTCGACATTGCCGACCCCGGCGCGGCGCAGCCGGCGGGCAGCGCGTTCCAGCCGATATGTCGACACATCGCAGGCGACGAGCTTGCCGCGATTGGCCATTCCCGCCGCCAATGCCAGCGTCTTGCCGCCGACGCCGGCGCAGAAATCGGCGACCCGCATGCCCGCCCGTGCATCCGCCAGTAACGCCGCGATTTGCGAGCCCTCGTCTTGCACGTCGAACAGACCATCCTTGAAGGCGGCAAGGCCGGAGAGCGGTACCCGCTTCACCAGCCGCAATCCAATCGGCGACAATGGCGTTGGTTCGGCTGTGACACCTTCGGCCATCAGTGCGCGGCGAACGGCGTCGCGATCGGCCTTCAAGGTATTGGCGCGCAAATCGATCGGCGCCGGCGCGTTGAGCGCCGCCATCTCGCGCTCGAGCTCTTTGCCGAAAGCCCGTTCGAGATAGGGCAGAAGCCAGTCCGGCACATCGTTGGCGACGGCGCGCGGCATGTCCGGGTGGCGCAAGGTGCGGCCGGCGAGCCCCTGGATCAGCCGCGTCTCCGCTGTTCCGAGCTTTGCGGGGCGGAACCGGTCGCCGTCGCACGCCGCACCGACCGCCTCAGGCCGCCAGCCTTCGACCAGGATGAGCGCGGCAAGGGCTCGGCTGCGGGCACGGGGTGCAACTTCTCCCTTGGCAAGCCGCGCGATCCACCAATCGATCGCGGCGCGATGGCGCAACGCGGCGTAGACGTGACCCGCGATCTGCGCCCGGTCTTTGGCGCCGATGTAGCGCCGTCGCCGGAAGTAATCGGCGGCCGCATCATCGGCCGGGCGCGCGCCATTCTCGATTTCGGCAAGTATTTCGATCGCGGCCGCGACCTGTGCTCCAGGAGTTCAAGCCGCTCGTCTACCCCTCACCCTAACCCTCTCCCCGCGCGCGGGGAGAGGGAGGGACCCGCGCAGCGGAAGGGTGAGGGACACCAACCAGCAAAGCGCGATACCTCATTTCGCTCACGCGCAAGGGTCAGCGGTCGGCCGAATAATTTGGCGCCTCGCGGGTCATCGCGATGTCGTGGACATGGCTCTCACGCAGCCCCGCGGCGGTAATCCGGACAAAATTGCAATTCCGCTGCATCTCGGCGATCGAGCGGTTGCCGGTATAGCCCATCGCCGCGCGCAATCCGCCGATCAGCTGGTGGACGATGTTGCCGACCGGTCCCTTGTGCGGAACCCGGCCTTCGACACCCTCGGGCACCAGCTTTAGCGTAGTGGTGACCTCCTGCTGGAAATAGCGGTCCGCCGAGCCTCGCGCCATCGCTCCGGTCGAACCCATGCCGCGATAATATTTGTAGCTGCGGCCCTGATATAGAAAAACCTCGCCCGGGCTCTCGTCAGTACCGGCAAACAGCGAGCCCAACATCGCGCAATCGGCGCCGGCCGCGATTGCCTTGGCGAGATCGCCGGAAAATTTGATGCCGCCATCGCCGATTACCGGCACATCGAATTTGCGGCATTCGGCGACGGTATCGACGATCGCGGTGAATTGCGGAACGCCGACCCCGGCGATCATGCGCGTCGTGCAGATCGAGCCCGGGCCGATGCCGACCTTGACCGCGTCGACACCTGCCTCGATCAGGGCGCGGGCCCCCTCGCCGGTGGCGACATTGCCGCCAATGACTTGAGTGTAATTCGACAGCCGACGGATTTCGCGCACCGTGGCGATGACCCGGTCGGAATGCCCGTGCGCGGTATCGACAACGAGCACATCAAGCCCGGCCGCGAAGAGGGCCTCCGCCCGCTCAATGCCGTCGATGCCGGTGCCGGTCGCGGCGGCCACCCGCAGGCGGCCATGTTCATCCTTGCAGGCGTGCGGATAGCGCTGCGCCTTTTCGATATCCTTGACCGTGATCAGCCCGATGCAGCGATAAGCTTCGTCAACGACCAGCAGCTTTTCGATCCGGTGATGGTGCAACAGCCTCTTGGCTTCATCGGTGGCGACGTTTTCCCTGACCGTGACGAGGCGGTCTTTGGTCATCAGCTCGGCGACCGGCTGGCGCGGATCATCGGCAAAGCGCACATCGCGGTTGGTCAGGATCCCGACCAGCCGGCCGGAACCGCGCTCAACCACCGGGATCCCGGAGATCCGGTAGTCCGCCATCAGCCGCAAGGCATCGGCGAGCGTCTCTTCGGGATGGATCGTGACCGGGTTGACCACCATCCCGGCCTCAAACTTCTTGACTTTGCGAACCTCGGCCGCCTGCTGCTCGACCGGCATGTTGCGGTGGATCACCCCGATCCCGCCGGCCTGCGCCATCGCGATCGCGAGCGCGCTTTCGGTCACCGTGTCCATCGCCGCCGAGACCAGCGGGATGCCGAGCTCGATTTCGCGCGTCAGCCGGGTGCGGGTATCGGTCTCGCCGGGCAGTACCGCTGAGGCGGCGGGAACCAGCATCACGTCGTCAAACGTCAGCGCCTGCCGGATCTCCATCCATGCCTCCGAGAGCGATCACGACGAACTTTAGCCACGCCCGCCGCGGTTCAGTTCGATGGGCCCAAATATAGGTGCTGCACCTCGATTATCCGCCCTTTCGGAACCCTTTTGCGACAACATAGGTCTCCGCCGATTGGGCGCGGCTCGCCGGCGGCTTGGCGTGTCGCAATTCGGCGAAAGCGCGTTTGAGGCGGGCGAGCAATTCGCCCTCGGCACCGCCCTGGAACACCTTGGCAACAAATATGCCACCGGGTGTAAGGATCTCCTCGCCAATTGCGAATGCCGCCTCAGCCAATGCCACGATGCGCAGGTGGTCGGTCCTTGCATGGCCGGTCGTCGTCGGCGCCATATCGCTCAATACGACATCAGCATCGCCGCCGAGCGCCTGTTTGACCGCGGCGCGTGTCGTCGGATCGGTCAAATCGGCGCGCAACAGCACCGCACCGGCGATCAGCGCGGTCTCCGTCTGATCAACGCCAACGACCCGACCACGCGGCCCGACACGTTCGACCGCAACTTGGGTCCAGCCGCCCGGAGCACAGCCGAGATCGACGATCTTGGCGCCGCGTTTCAGTAACGAAAAGCGATCGTCGAGCTCGATCAGCTTGAAGGCGGCGCGAGAGCGGTAGCCTTCGCGGCGCGCGGCGGCGACATAGGGATCATTGAGCTGGCGCTTCAACCATTCGGTCGAGGACGGCGTACGCCGCTTCGCGGACCGCACCCGTACCACCAGCGGTCGGTTGCCGGAGCCGCTCCTGCTTTTAGTCACGTCACCCGTGGATCAAATCAAACAGGATGCCCTCCCGCACCCCGCGATCGGCGACCCGCAAGCGGCCCACCGGCCACGTCTCGCAGATTGCATCGAGGATCGCGCAGCCGCTCAGCACGAGATCGGCGCGCTCGCGCCCGACGCAAGGGCTCGCGGCACGGCCGGCAAGGTCGAGACCAGCGAGATGAGCCGAAACTGCGGCGATTTGATCAAAGGTCAAGCTGCTGCCGTCGACCAGTGCACGGATATAGCGCGGCAGCGCCAAATGAATGCCCGCCAGGGTCGTGACTGTCCCCGAACTGCCAAGCATCTGCATCCGGCCGGTACGAATATGACGGCGGATACGATAATCGCGTTCAAAAAGTTCGAGCGCATCGGCCGCCTCATTGACCATTCTGCGATAGGTCGCCGGGGAAACCTCGCCGCCAAAGCGGTCGGTAAGCGTGACGACGCCCAGCGGTAGCGACATGGACCCGATAATATGCGAACGGCGCCGGTGGCGATCATTGCCGCCTTCGAGGCGAACCAGAACGATCTCGGTCGAACCACCGCCGATGTCAAAGACCAGAGCGTACGGGATCCGCGGATTGAGCAACGGAGCACAGCCGGTGACGACGAGCCGCGCCTCCTCGGCGGTCGAGATGATTTCGATGTCGAGCCCGGTCTCACGGCGCACCCGGGCGAGAAACTCATGGCAATTGGTCGCCCGACGACAGGCTTCCGTGGCCACATAGCGGCCCCCGGCGATCCGGCGGAAGGCAATCTTGTCGGCGCAGATCTTCAGGGCGTCGATTGTGCGCTCGACGGCCTCTTCCGACAAGGCGCCGGTGGCCAACAACCCCTCGCCGAGGCGAACGATGCGCGAGAAAGCATCGACGATGCGAATGGCCATGCCCGCGCGCCGTGCCACCAGCAGCCGGCAATTGTTGGTGCCGAGATCGAGAGCGGCGACCGGTGCGCCATAGCGCGGGCCGATTTGCCGATGCGGCTGACCGTCGCGGATCAGCGGCTCGCCGCGGATTGCTCCAGAACGCTTGATTGAATCATGTGCGAGCTTGGCAACCGCGGAAGCGGTCACACCACTCCCGATTGCTATCCCGCTGTCGAGCGGCTTCTGCACGGCCGACTGTCCATCCCATCAAACGCCGACATATTATCGTAATGCAGAGAGCCGAAGTCAAAATCCTTCAAAGGCCAGAGAGGGGCTGCACTCCGGTGATCGCGATACCTCGCCGGCGGGCCGAAAATCCGGTAAAGGAGGCCTCGGTGTGGCGGCGTTCCACGAGCCCAATTGGCTGATCGCGCTCGCTCGGAGGCGATCCGAAATCGGGTACATTACGCCGGCGCTGGCCCGGGTTTCTCATAGGGGACTATAAGGCCGAGCATCACGGCTGAGGTGTATCAGCTCCACACCTGATCCGACAGACGGTGTCAGCTGTTTGCGGTTGCGTGGCTGGGATCAGTGGTCAGGTGGCGATGAATTTCTCCTTGGCCAAAGGAGAGCATCAAGAAAGTCTGCATCGGGTCTGCCAAAGCACCAGCGGTCTTGAAGCGGTCGCCGATCATTGAAATCGACCACCCAGGCATCAAGATCGACCTGCAGCTCATGGATTGAGCGATAGATCTTTTTGCGCAACGCGACCCGATAGAACTCGTCCAAGACGGTGCGATAAAAGCGCTGACAGATGCCGTTGGTCTCGGCCGAGGCCGGCTGCTCGATCGCCAATGCGACCACCGCCTGTTCGATTTTCCGGCGCGGTGCGGTTCTTTAACACCGGCTGCCGGCCGACCTCCTGCAGCGCCAGCTCGCCGCCTTTGTCGTACACCTCCCTAAGTGGTAAAAGCTGTCGCTGTAGCCCATCATCTTGCAGGCTTGGCTGACCCCTATTTTCGCTCTAGGGGATGCACACAT
>CAWJXM010000013.1:0-93022 GCA_963846635.1 uncultured Alphaproteobacteria bacterium
TACGGCCTTGTCGAAGTCGATGAGACCGCGATCGCCTGCCGCAGCGCGATCGTCCGCCCGCCGGCGGTGGGGGGCGCAGTCATCAAGGCAAAATCCTCGTCGTCGGGGCGGTCGAAGTGCAAGACGGCGGGGCCGGTCCCGGCCGTATCCGCCTTCAAGAGGTGCCCGATTACTCGGCTGCCAGCCTGCATCCCGTCCTGGCTACCAATCTCGCCCCCGGTGCTACCGCCAAGACCGACGGCTGGTCTGGCTATCCTGGCGCTCCGGGCGTTCACCACGATCCTCATACGGTCGGCAAGATGGCTGCTCATATCGTGCTACCCTGGACCCACCGCGTCTTTTCCAATCTCAAAACCTGGGGGCTGGGTGTCTATCACGGCCTGCGCCGCGAGCACCTCCAGTCCTACCTCGACGAATTCGTTTTCCGCTTCAATCGCCGCCATCACCGCCACGCTAGGTTCCGCTCCTTACTCGGCATCGCCGCCGGTCATGCGCCCTTCACCTACAAGATGTTGGTCTCACCGGAAGCAATGACATAAGCCTTAGACCGAATTAGACATAACTAGAGTTTAGAGTCTCAACGGGCTTTCTCGCCCGGACTTGAACACCCGCATAAATGGCGGCTTGTTTCGATCAGTAGGCGAGTTCACGCATTGGCGGCCTTCGGCGGCGCCATTTTGCCGCAGTTTTTCGCGCCTGTTGCTATCGGTTCAGGCGGCGTTGCGTATTTCGAGCGGATGCGGTGCAATCGGACCGCTGAATTTCCGGCATTTCCGGTCCCAGACGGCCAGCAAACTGACATTGCGGAAATCGCGGCGCGCCCCCTCTTGACCATACCGGCAGTGGGATGGCGTTCCTTGCGCCAGGGAGCGACAATCGCGAGTTGCCGCGCGCGGGCCGGGTCATAGACCGCCATCATCTGGGTGAGGGCAAAGGCCGTGCTGAGGATTTGGACCCATCGGTGGAGCGTCTGTCGCCGCCGCTGCCAGGGTTCCTTGACGCCGATGCTGTGCTTCAGCGAACAGAACATCGGCTCAATGGTCCAGCGCAGCGCGTAGGCGTCGATGATTTCGCGCGCGGTCATGGTGATCTCGGTGGAGATGAGCAGACGCGGCGCCTTCGGCAGGCCGTTTTCATCCGCCAGCCGGATCCAGACGGCGCGGACCGCCCGGCCGCCGAGAAATTTGGCCAGCACGACGGCGGAGCGATAGCGGACGATCTGACCTTGACCATAGAGGAACATGAAGGAGCGGGTCTCCTTCAGCGTGGCGACGGCCTGTTCGGTCATCTTCGCTCCATACTTGGGAGTACGCCCGCGCTGGCCGGCGTGGTGTGTCGGCGGGGGCAGGTAGAGGGCGAGGTCCTTTCTGACCTGGCCGATGACAATCAGCCCTTCGTCAAGGGCGAAAGTGATCACCGAAGCCCGCATGAACCAGGTGTCGAGCAGCAGACGGCCCTGACCGAAGAGGCCGCGCACGACCCGCAGGAGCACCCTCGCACAGGTCAGTTTGCCATGGTTGCCGGTCTTGCGGACGAGCCTGGAAATCAGCGGAACCGCCCAGCTCTTGGCGACCGTCTCGGCATGGACGACGGCGGCCAGGGTCACCCAACCCTGGCCCCAAATGTATTTCGACCGGTTCGGCTTTCGGCTATGGTCGAAGTGGAAGCCGACATCCGGCGCCTTCTTCGAGGCCCGCGGCACCAGCGTATCGTCGATGACCAGATACCAGACCGGCGGCGCGAAGTTGGCGACGAGGATCTTGCAGAGGCGCTGCGCGACGGTAATCCAGGACCACTTTCCGCCTGCGAGCCATTTGAAATAGGTGGGCCACTTTCGGCGCGGCGCGATGGCGAGAAGGGCCTCGGTGACGAATCCCCTATCAGTAATCATGGCGCCGATGAGGAGTTCGAGGAAGGTCAGGGCAGAACGGTTCGGAACGGCCTGAGCCAGGATGGTCAGCCAGGCGCAGAGATGGGTCGGGAGCGGGGTAAGCATGAGGCGTAACCGAAGGACGTCGAACACTCTTCAATTGCGCGCCTTGCCTGCAAGGCGCGCCCGCTTCGCGGGCGCGCCGTCAACCTGAAATGGCTGCAATCCACAAAAAATTTGACGCCCGAAGGCGCCGCCAAAACCGCTGAAACTCTAAACTCTAGTTAGACATAAAACCAGATATGCCTTTAGCGACAGTAGCGTCATTATGCCAGCAAGTCGCCAATCACAACCAGCAAGTTAAGCTGTTATCGGAATTCTGGGATCTAATACTGCAGACTAAGCTCGGTGGCTTCGATCGCTCGCCTTTTTGACCTGCATAAGGCGATAAACTTCGATAAAGACCGCGGAAAAAGTGATAAGCCGGCCGGCGAGGGCGTATATATGGTATCAAGGCTGTTCAACGCTGCTGGATGGGCTGAAGTGAGTCCGCGTTGCAACACAGGATGGGCGAAGTGAAGCGCCGGATAGGAAAGGGGAATTCACAAATCGGCGGATCTCTGATTCCTGGGATGGCATCCGTGTCGGAGGTTGCCGTGACCGAATTCGCGCCGTTGCTGGGCTTGCTGGCGGAAGTTCCTGATCCACGCCGGGCGCAGGGGCAAATCTACAAACTGCCTCACGTGCTGCTGTTCTCCATCCTCGCCATCGTGACCGGCGGGAACTCGTATCGAGGCATCGTCACGTTTATCGACGTCAATCGCCGCAAGCTGAACGCCGCCTTTGGTCTGAAGTGGCGCCGCGCGCCCGCGCACACCGCGATCCGCTACATCCTCAAGGGGCTCGATCCGGCGGCGGTCGAGGCTGTCTTCCGTCGCCATGCCGCCCTGCTTCAGGCCGCACGCGCGACACCCGGGCAGGGCAGCATCGCGCTGGATGGCAAGACGCTGCGGGGCAGCTTTGACAATTTCAACGACCGCGCTGCCGCCCAGGTGCTGAGCGCGTTCGCCACCGAGACCGCCCTCGTCCTTGCCCATGTCGACATCGCCAAGAAATCCAACGAGATTCCGGCGGCGCAGACCTTGCTCGCCGAACTCGGCGTCGCCGCCGGCGCCATCGTCACGCTCGATGCGCTGCACTGCCAAAAAAACACTTTGAAGTCGCGGCAGAAGCCAACATCGCGCTGATCGTCCAGACCAAGGACAACCAACCGACCCTGCACCAGCAGATCCAGGATATCGCCGCAACCGAGGCGCCGCTCGGGTCAGCCCATAGCCGCAACAAGGGTCGCAACCGCGACGAAACCCGCACCGTCAGCGTCTTCGATCCCGCCGACAAACTGGCCGACACCGACTGGCACTCCCACGTCGCTGCCGTCATCCGGGTCGAGCGCGATGTCTTCACGCGCGATGCCAGGACCGGGCTGCTGCGCTACGCCACCGCGACCGCCTTCTACGTCGCGAATACCCCGCTCACCGCTGCCCGCGCCGCTGAGGCGGTGCGCGCGCATTGGCGGATCGAGACCACCTCCCACTACAGCCGCGATGTCACCTTCGGCGAAGACCGCTCGCGCATCCGCTCCAATCCCGGCGTGTTCGCCCGCCTGCGCAGTTTCGCCTTCAACATCCTCAAGGCCAACCGCTCCGGCACGCTCAGCCAGGACCGCTACCGCGCCGCCCTCGCCGGCGTCGACAATCTGCTCAGACTTCTCGTCATCCCATAGCGTTGAACGGCCCTGTATATGGTATGGAGCGATGACGTTCATGAAAGCTGGCATGCTAATACCGTGATCACGGACGCCACCATGTCCCAAATGATAGTGCAGCGATTTTATCCCCATATACTAACAAACGCGTTTTTCGGAAATAATCCGTCGCTTCACACTCGAATTCGACAAATAACCGATCGGCAGATTTCGAAGACTAGCTTTGTGCCCAACGAGCATGCTAGTCCGAAACAGCAGCGGACCCAGCGGAACAACCTCGAACGTGTTGTGAGGTTGCTGGAGGTTAGAGCCCGTGAAACATGGCCGGGGAAGCTGTTAGTTATTTGCCAACTCGACTTGGAAATGGCGCTGATCAATACCGGCAAGGTACCGCAGAACGTCGAGCTTCAGCATTTGAAAGTCCTAACTTAAGATACATTTAAGGGATCTGGTGGAGAAGGGCATGGTTCGCCGTAGAAAGGGGGAGCCATGGGCGGGATTGTCTGCAAGCGCTGTCAAGCGACGGATTACGTCAAGCGGGGAACGGCTCGAAATCTGCAGCGCTACCAATGCAAGACCTGCGGATGCAATTTCACGAACACGCCGCCGCGCGGCAAGCCGCCAGGAATGAAGGCTCTGGCGCTGATGCTTTATGCCATGGGCAATATGAGCTTTTGCAGCATCGCTCGCCTTCTCGGGGTCAGCGATGTCGTGGTCCTCAAGTGGGTTCGTGACAAAGCCCGCCGGCGGCCCAAACCGGCGGTGACGGCCGAGACCGTCATGATCACGCTCGACGAGATCTGGCATTTTCTCAAAAAAAGACTTGCAAGCTCTGGGTTTGGCGCGCGTATGACCCTGTCGCTCGTCGCACCGTCGCCTGGGTGCTTGGTGGCCGTGATGATGCCACCTGTCAAAAGCTCCTCGATAAAGTCGGCCTCAAGGGCAAGACCTTCCTCGCCGACGACTGGGAAGGCTTTCACCGTCTCATCCCCGAAGACCAGCTCTTCACCGGCAAAGACCTGACCTTCTCCATCGAGCAGGACAACAGCAACATCCGCCATTTTCTCGCGCGCTTCCGCCGCCGTACCAAAGTCGTTTCCAAAGCTATGGAGATGGTCGATCTGTCCCTGCGCATCTATCACCACTTTCACGACAATCCGCGCAACTTCGCTGCCCTCTCCGCCACCTTCCTATGTATCTTTGGTTAGGACTCTCCAGCATTTTAAAAACCACAGTGGACAAAACCAGGGGCGCGACGTGCCGGGGGTGATGACGCTCGGGCGTACTGAACCTGGCGTGAGAGAAGGGTCGCGTCTGGAAGTTGGTGGAAATTGCCGATGGCGGCGATCTCCTGCGGTGATGTTATCGGCTCATGCGACCAGATCAAGGATTTGCTCGGCGGGAGCGACATTCAGGGTCCTCCAGCCGTCGACTTTGCGCAGCGTGATCTGCCCGCTGGCCAACAACGCCCAAAACAGCATGCAAGCGGTATCCGCGCCGGGCAGCAGGCATTGGGTCTTGATGCGCCGCTTGAACTCCTCGTGCAGCCGCTCGATGGCGTTGGTGGTGCGGATGGACTTCCATTGGTCGCTTGGGAAGCGCAGGAAGGTGAAGAGTTTTTCGCCCGCTTCTTCCAGGCTGTCGGCGACCGGGCGGCAGCGCAGCCGCCATTTGCGCAGGAACGCCTTGCGCTTGGCCTCCACCTCCTTGGCGGTCTCGGCGTAGATCATGTCGGCATAGTCGGCGCTGATCTCGTCGTCGAGCTTCTTCGGCGCGTGAGCCAACAGGGTGCGATGCTTGTGCACCGTGCAGCGCTGAACCGGCACGTCATTCCACAGCGCGGCGATGGCTTTCTCCAACCCGGCCGCGCCATCGACGATCACCAGCTCGGGCGCGGCCAAGCCACGGGCCAGCAGGTCGTCCAGGAGAGCCCGCCAAGCGGCCTCGCTTTCGCCGCCCATGTTGCGCAAGGCGAGCAGTACCTTCTGGCCGTCCCGACGAACGCCCAACGCGACCAACAGCGAAAGGCTGGTCGCCTTCCTGTCCAGGCGAACCCGGACAACCGTACCGTCGAGGATCAGGCGGACGATGTCGTCCCCGGCAAGATCGCGCTTTTGCCACGCCTCCCAGTCGGACTGCACCTTGCGCCAGGCCTGTTACGGTGTCCCCCGCCTTCGCGCTAGGGAGTGTACAAATCGCGGAGTTCCCATCCTTTTGCCATGCTCTGCAGGACTTCGAGGCCGTGTTTGAAGGTGATGGGCCCCGGAGGTCGTGCCGAAGGGCGCCCATTCCACCCGCCGAGGCGCGCGATGATCCACGCGGCCCAGGCGAGGCTGCGGTGGGGGTGAGGATTGCTCTGGGGGCGACTGTAGGAGGCGTTGACGGCGTCGAGCGTAGCGCTTTCGGCTGAAGAGAAGACGAGGGGAGCGTTCAAGCTACTCGCGCCGTCGCGGGCCTGCGTCAGCTGCATGATGATGACTGCGGCGCGGGCCGCAATGGCCACAAGCTTAATAAGGCAATCGGCGGTCTCGACTTGGCTGTCTTCGATCCGCAAGCCCTGTTTCTTCAGGGTGCGAAAGAATTGCTCGATAATCCAGCGCTTTCGGTACCAGTCGACGATTTGCCAAGTGCTGGCGGCATCGGGCGCGGCATGGGTAGTGAGCAAGCGCCACGTGACCGCCTCGGCGCCCGCCGGCGGGTTGGGCTCGCTGAGCTCGATCAGAGTCAACGTCACCTGTTTCGGCAGGCCCGGGTCGCAGGTCCCGCGAGGCCGTAGGAGCGTGACCGATCCGGCGCGCAATTCGAGTTCGGCCTCGCGTTCGGGCCGGTCTTCGCGCTTGCGGAGCGTGAGGCGGCGCGTGCCCAGCACCGGCCAGCGGCACGCCGCCGTTGTCAGCGTGCCGCCCGTGGCCAGCTTGCGATCGTGATAGACGCGGCCGAGCACATGGACATTGCTGTCCGGGACGCGCGCCCAGAACGGGTAGAGATCGGCTTCCTGGTCAGCGATCATCGTGATCGTGGCGGCCGCGGCAAGCACGGGCTTGGCCGCTTGTGCGGTTTCGATCCAGTGGCGCAACTCCTTTTCGTTCAGAAGCCGCTGCTGGTTGCGCTTTTTCTTCTTTTGACTGCTCGCAGGCACCGCCGCCGGTTCGGGCCGCGTCCACAGAGCGCCGCCGACCAGCCCGAGGCATTCACCGCTCGCCGCATCGACGGCAATCATCGGATGCAGCAGGATGCCGCGGCCGACACCCTTGCCAATCAGCCCCAGACCGCGGCGATGACTTTCCGTCGTGCGAAAGTGGATTTCACTGGTATCCTGGATGGCCAGCACATGCCGCCCCGCGGCGGCTGGCGCCGTCTCCTCGCTCCATCCGGCGATGATCTGGGCAACGCCTACGCGCGGATTGCGGAGCAAACGCCCAAAGCGGATCTCGACCTCTTCCCGGCCTTGCGACAGACGGCGCAAGCAGCTGGTCTCCAAATGCATCATACGGTCGAGAAGCATCGCCCCCCTTTTCGAGGCGACGGTCCCCAAATTGGCCAAGGCTTCGCTCCATACCGGACCCTCTTGCCGAGTGTGCCGAAACAACAATCATAAACCCGCCTCGTGCGGGAAGCCCTCGGAGCGCTGGCGACCTGGCGTGTCGCACCCGTTTTGCACATACCCTAGCGCCTTCGCGGGGGCAGGCTCTTGCCAACCGCCCCGCCGAACAGTGCTGCCAAGGCGCGCCGGACCCGTCATGTGTTGGTGCCCGCCAAATAGGCACCGGCAATCAGCCGTTCGGCCTGCACCGTCAGGCGCTTGTAAGCCGGCAGCGCCGTGCTGCGCCACTCCGCTTGCTGGCCATCGCTGTTGGTCACCCGTGCTCGGGGAACCGACACCGTCATCGGCCCAAACGTGCCGAGCAACTGGCGGTTCCGGTGGCCGTTGCGATGCCCGGCCGCCTCGGCGCTGCGGTCATACCGGCCTCGCCCCAAAGTCGCAGCAAGCTCTTCTTCAAGCATGTTTGCAATGAAGCTCCGAATGCGCTGGCAAATCCCAGCCTCCAGCGGATCAAACCAATCCGCACCCAACAATGGAACCTCGGCCTCGATAGCGATATCATTTGTCATGGCGTGATCTCCTCCGGTGGCGCCAACCGCTGGGTCTTGCGTTGCGAATTAGGAGATTACACCACCTTTAAATTTCCCCCACCCAAGCGACGCGGCCGAGAGAAGTCGAACGCATCGCTCGAGCATTGTTCGGCATCGATATTTCTGAGATAGAGCCGGCCTTGAGTGGTGCAGTGATGTGGCCGGTCGCCGATGGGCGCATTACCCTAAGGTGGTGCATCCGCTAAATGAGGGCGACATTTGGCAGGACTGCGATCCCGGGGCGGCGCGATCTGCGATGACGCCGGCGCCGGCCCCAGAGGAAGGGGTGCTTGTGCGCATTCCAATACTCAGTGGCGCGTTCGACCGCTTGTTCGATCTCCGCCCAGGCGTCGAACCGTCGCCCCTTCAAAGCCAGTGAGCGCAGGACCTTCCACCACGGCTCGATCAGGTTCAGATAGGCCGCATATTTCGGCTGGAAGACAAATTCCCAGCGCGGATGGGCCAAATTGAACAGGAGCACATCGAGGGCGCTGTGGGTATTCAGATTGTCCACCACCGCATAGACCGGCTCGGCCGCGGGATCGATCCAGCCCTCCACCCGGCACAGAAAATCGATCCAATTGGCAGTGGTGCGGCCCTCATAAGGTGTCGTCAACGCCGCTCCCGTGGCCGGCTGGCCCTTCGACAAGCTCAGGAGCGCCAAACACATAGCCGGCGACACCCCATCGGCCATAGTCGATTTCCTGGGTGGCCCGTTCTCCCTTGCTTGCCCGCACCAGGCGCTGGCCCGGATAGCTCTTGCTCGCTTGCGGCTCCATCTCATCCAGGCAGACCACGACGCTGCCTGCCGGCGGCGCCGTGTAGAGGTGCTCGATCGCCCCCTCACATGGGGTGTTTGAGGTCAAGGCCTTTTATTGCAGCATAGCGCTTTCTCTTTGCCGCTTGGATCCAGAGCGTGAGCCCGTCTTTGCCATGCGGTCCCGGTGACCGCATCACCTCACATCCGGTCGAGCGGTCGGGCTCGGACCATAATCCCTCATGCTCGAGGGCATCGGGCTCGGGGTGGCGGGACCATCCTTTTTCGCGGCATTTTGCTGCCATGGGGGCAAGTCTCGGTCACCGCCCGCCCGGATCCGGCGAAGCCGTCGCGTTCAGCTTCGCTGGATGGCAACTTGGGTTATCGGATCACGCCGCCTTGACGGTGGCGCCCTCCGGAACGATGCCTTGCGTAACATAGCGCCACAGGGCGACGAGCAGCTTCCGGGCCAAGGCCACGATAGCGATGCGCCGGACCCGTCCCTTCGCTGTGCCGACCCGATTGTGGAACCAGCGGCTCAAGGCCGAGTTCGGCTGATGACGCAGCCAAAACCAGGCGAGTTCGATCATGACGTGCCGCAAGCGGTGATTGCCTGCCTTGGAGATGCCCTGGTTCCGGTTGGTCCCGCCGCTCTGCCAAGGGCTCGGCGCCAGTCCGGCGTAAGCGGCCACTTGGCGCCGGTTGGTGAAGCTGCGGAACAACCCCTCGAGCCAGACAAGCGAGGCGAATTCGATCCCCACGCCCTTGAGCTTGATCAGCAGTGCGCTCGGGTTTGTCCGTTCCGTCGTCTGCGTGCGCACCAATGCGTCACGTGCCCGCTCGACGGTGGCGAGTTGGGTCGCCACCACGTCGATCCGGGCCAGTTCCCGGCGGATTTCGGCTTTGAGCCGTTCCGGCAGCAGGCGCCCATCGCCGGTCCGCAGCGCATCGAGACGGTCGAGACGATCGGGCTTCAATGGATCGTATCCCCGGATGCCCTGCCCGCTGAGCAGCCCTTTGATCCGATTGGTGTGCTGGATACGCTCCTTGAGCAAGGTGCCGCGCTCCCGTGACAGGCGCCGCTGATCTTCCTCTTCCGGGCTTGGCGGCCGAACCATGGAGCAGACCCGCCGCTCCCCGCGCGCCCAGGCCATCAGCGTCCGTAACAGGCTCACGCCGTCGATCGCATCCGTCTTGGCGCGCCGATGGCGCCGGGCAACCGCGATCGAGGCCGCCTCGACGACATAGCTCTCGATCCCGCTTTGGACAAGCAGGCGATGAATCCAAAAGCCGTCCAGTCCAGCCTCCTGAATGACCACAACCTTTACCGAGACGCCGCGGCGCTGCTCGGCCTTCGCCTTCAAGCGCGCAAAAAGGATGAGCAGCGAAGCGCCGTCACCGCCCGCAACGACATGCTTGGAAAACTTCTCCTCGTCCGGACTGTTGGCTGTCACCAGCCACTTTGCTTTGCTCAATTCGAGCGAGGCGAACAGCGTGTTAGAGTGATCTAGGGTGGTGGTCTCGACAGTGGTTGCGGGGGTCTCGGTCGGCATCGGGGGCCTCCATGCTGGTGTGTGGAAGCTCAGCCTACCAACTCAGGCTACCGTCCACCCGCATAGGATCTTTTTCGTGCAAACTCGGGATCGACCCGCTCGCCAAACCAGGTTTCCTCCCGCCGCCATTGGAGACCCTCAGCGAGCAGGATCTCGCCGATGCGGCTGCGGAACATGCCAATCCCCTGTTCGCTCAGATAGGCGACCAGACGGTCGAGCGTCCAGCAGGCAAACGGCAAGCCCAGTTCCGCCGGGCGCGTCAGCGCGGTGCGAATGACCCGGCTCCGTTCCTCGGCGGAGTAGGTCGGCGGCCGCCCCGAGCGCATGTCCTCCTCCAATCCTTGGAGACCGCGCGCGTTGAAGCGCTTGATCCAGAACCGGACGGTCTCACCGTACAGCCCCATCCGGGCGGCAATCTCCGGTGCGCTCAACCGCTCCTCGACGGCACGCATGATAATCTGCGCCCGCCGGACCAGACCCGCACCGCGTTTGCGCGAGTGCGCCAGCTCCGTCAATTGCCCGACCTCCTCGGGGCTGAGAGTACGGACACGGATGGTCATGGTTCGAGATCCTCGGCAGGACGATGCTCCTCTGTAAACCATCCGCAGCCGAGAAAGTTCGCTCAAACTTGCCGGATGCACCACTAAGCCCCGGTTTCAATGTCCAACGCGCCGACTCTGACGCAAGATTATTGCCGAATTCTGTTTCGGAATCCGCTAACTTGACGATGCCCTTTAGGGATTCACCCGTACGTACACCCCGGCAGAACCCGGTGCATGCGTCATGGCCTGCCGCATGCGCGGCGAATTGGGCGAGGAATGTTGCTGTTGCTCCTTCCACTCCGGGCTTTCGGGCACGGCCGTACTGGCAAATTCGTAGACCGTGCTGTAGCCGCTGGTACCCTCGAGAACCCGATAGCGGCGGGCGTAGATCACTCCCGGCACCTTGCGGTAGCCTGGCACATATTCCCTACTGTACCAGGCGTTCCACTCCGCATCGACCTCGGCGGGGACGGACATGCGGCCAATCTGCAACACCGGCGCCATGCCACGCTCCAGCATTTCCAGGACGTCCGGGTAAATCTGTTCCCCGACAATGCGTGTCAAATTCTTCCCAATCACGGACGGCGAGACTTTCTGTCCCCACGGCGTCCGCGGCCGGTTGGTAAACGCCGGCGTCTGCATCACCGCCACGCTTTCCAGTTCATAGCATGCCAGGTACTGCGGGCCACCCTTGACTGCCTCGTAGCGGGCCGCTGAGAGAATGCCGGGCACCGACAGCAATTCCGGTAGATGTTCCTTGTTATACCACTCGTTGAATTCCTGCACGTGCTGGGCGTCGATATCAACGTACACCATGAAAATCCCGCGACCTTTTTGTGCCATGTTTCCGTCTCCTCTGTGAAGCGTAGCCGCCATCGTTTTGCCTCGTCTCGTTGGCACCCGGTCCTCACGCCTGGGGCCCAGGAGAGACACGAGACACCAACTGGGGAGCCATTTTAGCCGACATTCCCCAGATTCCGGGGCTGTTGAGCGCGATCTTCCGTCTCATCGAGGCGGCATCGTCAAGTTAGCGGATTCCGAAACAGAATTCGGCAATAATCTTGCGTCAAAGTCGACGGGTTGGACATTGAAACCAGGGCTTAGACGGTGAGCTTGTGACCTAAAATTTCAAGAGCAGGGTCCCGCCTGGCTTGAGTTGACGGTGCCGTTCGATCAGCCCCGTCGAACGGGCCGCGCTCCGGTTTTCGGGTTTATCCTCCCGATTAGAATTGGATGACCAGCCGGCCTCTCGTACCACCAGCTTCGAACCGACGATGGGCATCGGCCGCCCGTTCCGGTGGATAGACCTCTGCGACGCGAAGCATGATTATGCCTGCCTCGACTTGCTGCCGGAGCCGATCGAGCTTCTCGAACTCCTGTGCATAGGTCCGCACCGAGGTTGCTGTGAAGTGGATATCCCGCTGCGGAGTGCCCTGGAAGCCGCGGACGGAGTTGAAAGCCCCGCCGTCATGAACGGCGGGGATGACAAGCTCCTTGAGCACCGCTCCGTCCGCGAGCCCATCGACTCCCTGAGGGAAGTACTCGCAAATCCGCGATGCGACATCATCGCCTCGGCGAACGACGATGTTGGCGCCAAGAGACGCGACCAGCTTTTCGTCTTTCTCAGAAGCATCGGCGATGACCGTCAGCCCCTCGGCTTTGGCGAGCTGGACGACGTAGCCGCCATAAGCACCCGCCGCCCCGGTCACTGCGATCACCTGACCCGGAGAGAGCTTGAGCAAATCGAGCGACTGCCGCGCCGTCAGCCCGTTCATCGGCAAGGTGCAGGCCTCGGTATGGGTCTTTCCGGCAGGGGCGCGCACGATCGATCGGGCATCGAGCACAATTTGCTCGCGATAGGCGCCATGACTGCCTTTCGGGACTACGATCGCCATGACGGCGTCGCCAACCTTAAGTCTATCAGGAACGCCGCTTCCAACCTCATCGACGATCCCCGCCGCCTCCATTCCTGGCACGTAGGGCGGCGGATCAGCCTTCTGCTGTTCGGCGCGGCTACCGTTGCGGACCCCGACATCGGTTGGGTTGACCGTCGCTGCATGGACGCAAATCCGCACCTGCCCCGGGCCGGCGTGAACTTCGGGCAATTCGACAACCTTGAGAACTTCAGGACCGCCGTGAGTGAATAATCCAACTGCGCGCATCGTTTCGCCCTTTGTCCGATAGTTAGTCCGGGTTTCTCGTGTTCGCGACTAACACTCACCCCGCAATACCTTAGCTTGTCTAGTGGCGACTTCTCCCTACTTGTAACGCCGCAGATCTTCCGGCCTCCGCTACGCCCCTGTCTAACAAAATCTGGCTGGCCGGCAAAAGCCTGTTAACCATGTCCGCGGAGCGGCGGCCGGCAAGGGGTATCCTACACGGCTCATCAGAACCAGTTCCTAGCATTCTCGACGGCGATGGAGGATCGTAGGCGGAGACCATTGAAGCCGCGGGGCTCTCAGTCGATGTGATGCTGCAGATGCCGGAGCTCGATTGGCCGGTGTCGGAACTCTATAAGGGTTTATCGCGACATTTCACGATACGAAAAAACCGGAGCATGGCGCGATGATCCGGCCCAGGCGGCGTAGCGTACAATTTTGAACAAGTCGCTTGGTGACCCCCATGAAAGCGATTGCTGGTCTGTGCAAAGCATCGGTCCTGTCGCTTCTGCTGCATGCTCTGCATTCTGGCTCCGGCCCCTCGGCATTGCCCGATCCGCGCCGCACGCCGGGCGCGGTCAATCCCGCGGTAACGCAGGCGAATATCAATTCGACGATCTGCGTGCGGGGGTGGACGCGCACAGTCCGGCCACCCGAGCGTTACACGGAAAGCCTGAAGCGGCAGCAGATGCGAGAATACGGCTACACCGATCATCACCTCAGCGATTTCGAGGAAGATCACCTGATCCCTCTGGAGCTCGCGGGCGCGCCGGCTGATCCCCGAAATCTCTGGCCGGAGCCGCACGTCGCTCCCGGCGGTTGGGGCTCCAGGCGCGAGGATTTTCTAGAAAATCGGCTGAATCGGCTCGTGTGCGAAGGGCGCGTGCCGCTCGTCGAGGCGCAGCGGGCAATCGCACGCAACTGGATCGTCGCTTACCGGAAATATGCAGCGGGGGCGCCGTGAGGCGCCGCACCACCATCGGCCTCGCGCTGGCGATCGGATTGCCGGGCCTGGTTCTCGCCGGCACCGCAGCGGCTGGGTTGCGGGTCAACACGACCAACAACATGCCGCGCGGGCTGTAGCGCCTTGAGACAGCCCCGGCGGCTCACCCGCGGCATCGTCGTGGTCGTCTGCCTACCGCCAGGCCCAATTATGCGGCTGGCGCTTCGCTTACCGCGAGCAGCCGGTCGACCAGCGCTGCCGCGCCCGCCCAGTCGTAGGTACGGAAACTGTGCCCGCAGCTCACGTAGCGGGCACCGGCATAAAACATCTCATATTGGGTGTGGCGCGAACCGAATTCTGAACCGATCGCATCCCAGGCGAGCTTCAGAAAGCGCACGCGATCACGCGGCGCCGCGGTTGGCGATCGCTGGGTCTTGTCAATTATCGCAGCGAGTTGGGGATCATCGAAGTCGTGCAAGGAGGAGGGCAGCATGATCAACGCGCCACCAGCGAGGCTGCGGATCTTGTCGACAATCCGCGGATAGAGTTCCTGGGTCAGCACCTGCGCCGCGTACATCAGGTGCTTGTCAGGGACCCACCAGCCATCGTGCAGATGGCCGGCCGCCTCCATGCCGGCTACCATGCCGTCGACCATCGCCGCTTGCGCGGCAAGCCAGCCGAGTTCTTCGCGCACCGCCGGCATCTGAACGATGCCGATTGTCTCGGCGAGCCGGCACGCAATACCGGCCAACAGTCGCAGCTTGACGCTGAGCCGGATCTGCGCCTGGTAATTCTGAAAGGTATGGCCCAGTGTGTCGTGAAATTGCGCCCGGCACATATCGGTGTCGCGATAGACAAAAACCCGTTCCCAAGGAACCTTGACGTCATCGAAGTAAACCAATGCATCGTTCTCGTCGAAACGGCTCGAAATTGGGTTGTCGAATACCGATAGAGCGGCGGCTTCGTATGATTTGCGCGACAGGATCTTCAAGCCCTTGGTAGCGATCGGGACAGCAAAGGAGAGTGCCAGATCTTCTTCACCCGGCTTTAATGGTTGCAGGTTGGCGACCAGGATTTCATTCGCCATGATTGCGCTGGTGCCGAGCATTTTGGCGCCACGCACAGTGATGCCGCCGGTGTCTTCGTCGACGAGGCGGGCCACCAATTCTTCATCCTGCTCGCCCCAGGCTTTCGATCGGTCCGCTTGTGGATTGATGATGACGTAGGTCAGGAACAGATCGTTGCGGCTAGCGTAATCGAAATAGTCGAGAAGGGCCTTGGCCCGCGCAGCTCCATGGCGGCGAAACACGTCGATGCCGATCACCTGGCCCAACAGGCTCGACGCGACGTGATCAGGTGAGCGCCCGACAAAGCCACCCGACTGCTCGGCCCATAAGACAAGGGCGCGGCGGCGGTCAACCAGCTCCTGACAACTCCGCGGTTTTTGCCAGCATCGATTGATCCGTCGGCCACCGCTTGCGGGCATGAAAGTTGTCGCGTCGAGGTTTTTCGGTCGCGCCTGGAAATCATAAAGGGCGGCGGCGGCGGCGACCGCGTTGCAGAAGGCCGGATGAATGGTCACGTCATCGACCAGGGTGCCGTCGATGTAGACGGACCTGCCGTCGCGTAGCGAAGCAAGGTGCTCGGCGCCAGTTTTGCAATCTGATCCGCGTTCCGCCATGATCCCCTCCGGTTCGCAGCATCGGCCACAACGCTGCGATATCGGCTTGTGTCAGCCGATCCGGGCCAGCGCCCCGCCATCGACCGGAAGCGCGGCACCGGTGATGAAGCTTGCCTCGTCGGAGGCAAGAAACAATGCGGCGTTGGCGACGTCCCATGCCGTCCCCATACGCCCGCGTAATGGCACGCGCGCGTCGCGTTCGGCGGCGACTTCAGCGCGGCTTCGATTGCTCGCGCGTGCTCGCGTGTCGACCGCCATCGGCGTATCCATCAGTCCCGGCAGGATCACATTGGCGCGAATGCCGTAAGCGGCGTTCTCGATCGCCACCTGTCGGGTGAAGGCGACCATCGCCGCTTTTGTCGCCTTATAGGCGACGAGCGGGTAATTCTCGAAGGCGGCGACTGAGGAAATGTTGACGATTGTCCCGGCGCGCTGCTCGCGCATGACCGGGATCGCGTGCTTGCAGGCCATGATCGCGCCTCGCAGATTGATCGCGCACACCCGGTCGAAGGCTTCTTCGCTGAGTTCGAGAAGCGGCTTGTCGCCGCCTGCGATGCTGACCCCGACATTGTTGTGCAGGATGTCGATGCGGCCCCACCGATGGCGTGCTTCGGCAATCATCGCGGCGAGGGTTTCCTCGCGGGTCACATCGGCCGCGAACGGCGCGCATTCACCGGGCCCCGAAGCCATCGCCGCGGTCTCCTCAGCGGAGGCGAGGGAGCGATCGACTGCGAGCACCTTGGCCCCTTCCTGGACAAAGCGCAGCGTCGTTGCGCGTCCGTTGCCGATTCCCTCACCTGGGCTTTGCCCAGCGCCGACGACGATCGCGATCTTGCCTTCCAGCCGCATTACAACCTCCTGGATGCTGTCTCGAGAGACGAATTCGGCGTCTCAACCGGCATTCTCCAGATTCCTGGACCGTTGCGCATGACTTTCCGTCTCATTGGCGTGCCAACGCAGCGAAATTCGATCATCGCCGACCCCTTCGCAGCCAAAACTGGCGAGCCGCTTGGTCTTGCGGCGCCAAAATTCTTTGCTTTGCCTTCATCAGAGTGCACCTCTGTCGTCGTGATCTGTCGCATCTGACCCGATAGAGAGGGCGAATAACCTGGCGGGCTTACGGTCCAGGCCCAAGGCGCAGTCAGCCGCCGTGCATCACGCTGCGGCCGATGGCCACGATCTCCGGGAGACCTTGCTTCGCAGGTGGGTCTCGTGCTCAGGCGATGGCGATTTTGGTCCACAGCAGCCGCGCCGCGTGCTGCGGATCGTTTTCGACGCGCCATTTGGTGTCGATCAACATCGTCGCCCGCTCGGCCGTCGTATAGGCCGGCCAATGCGGGATCGTCTTGTTGTCGGGTGTCCCGGCGCGCGCAAAGCTGGCCCAGGTCAAGGACTCCACCGCCGCGATCGCCACCGCGGCCGGTGCGTGACCGGTAATGCCGCCGACATCGACTGTATCGAAGACGAACGGAACGTCGATCGCATGCGGCGCCATCAGCCTGCCGTCGAGGACCGGGGTGCGCCAGTTGAACGAATACATATAGACCGGCGCCTTGCCTTTGGCCGCCTTGCGCTCGGCCAGCAAAACCGAGCGTACCCAGAAATTCGAATCGGTCGTGATTTCGATCAGCAGCTCGGCCGGATTCATGCCGGGATGCATTCGCCGGTAAAGCGCCAGAACGGTGTCGGTGTTACTGCCCGCCACCTTGGCAACGCGCGTCTTCAGCCCATCTTCGCTGAGGGTCCGGTTCCACACTGCATCGTCAGGGGCGAGGAACAGCGCATTCTCATCCTTTGTGCCGCCGACCATCACCGGCACATTATCCGACAGATCCGGCGCCGTCGGATCAAACGGGTGACGCGGCAGGTCATGGCCCTCGACGACGGGCCCAAAACCATAACGATCGAGCAGCCGGAACCCGACCGGAGCCAGCTTTTTCTGCGCCGGCTCGATCGCCGCGATCAACTGCTCGAACGGCATCACCTGCAATTTGTCGAGCTGGTTCGCATTGAGCCCGACCTCGCCCAGGACCGCCGCGGCAAGCTTTGCCGCGCGTTCGTGCTCGGCCATGCGGATGCCGGCGCCGCTCATCACGATGGCGCGGTCGAACAACCCTTTCGCCGCCGGCATCGCCAGCAGGGTGCTGACCTTTCCGCCGCCGCCGGATTGCCCGAAGATCGTCACATTGCCGGGATCACCGCCGAAATTCGCGATATTGTCGCGGACCCATTCGAGCGCGGCAACGAGATCGAGCACTCCGGCATTGGCGGAATGCGCAAATTCCTCGCCGCCGAGCGCCGTCAGATCGAGAAACCCCAAAACATTGAGTCGATGATTGACAGTCACGACGACGAGGTCGCCGCGGCGCGCCAGATTGGTGCCGGCGGTACGTGGCGTATTGGCAGACCCATAGGAGAAGCCGCCGCCATGAAACCATACCATAACCGGGCGCTTGCCGGCGTCGAGCCCGGGGGTCCACAGATTGAGCGTCAGGCAGTCTTCGCTGACCGGCACCTTGTCCGGGGGCGGCGCCAAGTGCGACACTTCGGGACGGCGCTGGCCAAAGAAAGCCTGTGGCGCGTGCCCGGCCCAGTCGACCGCCGCGCGCACGCCGCGCCATGGGGCCGGCTTTTGCGGCGGCATGAACCGGTTGGCACCTGCCGTCGAGGCGCCATAGGGGATGCCCTTGAACGCGACGATGCCATCGACGGCTACCCCGCGGATCTTGCCGGAGGTGGTGTCGACAACCGGTTCGCTCGGTGCTGCCGACCAGGCATGTCGTCGCAGGAGAAGCAACGCTGTGCCGGTCAGGGCTGACTGGACGAGAAAGCGCCGACGATCGAGTGCCTTAAACATATCGTTCTCCCGCGGTGCGTTAGTTTTTATACAAGCGCAGAGGCTGTTGACGTCGGAACCGCAGAACTCAGCTCAGACGATAAACGCGCTGGCTCTTATCGGATTTCAGGGTGATGGGTTGGGTCACGTGACCAGAGCTGCAATGAGCACGCCGAGCAGTGCTTTGCCGCGGCGGCGCGCATTGTGCACGAATTGAAAGAAGCCGAGATAGTCTGGCAGCTTCTCTTGCGAAATGCCCCGGTGCGGGCGCAACCACGAGCACAGCAAAGACCAAAGGCCCTCCATCGTGTTGACGTGGACTTCACAGAAGCCATCGCCGTCCTCATCACGGGCATACTCACCCCGCCCGTGACAGATTGTCTTGTGCGGGTAGCCCCAGGCGGGTAGGCGGGCGTAGACATTGTATTCGTCGGTGTAGATGAGACTGCCTTTTGTGACAGTGGCGTTAATAATCGGCTTGATCGTGGCCTGCTGCACATTGGCCAGCATGCGCAGCATCACCTGGCCCCTGCGCTGGATCACACCGAGGATGGGCGGCTTGTCCTTCTCCAGGGTGCCGCGACCCGGCACGCCGGCCAACCGGCGACGGCGTCCAAGACGCCCCCCTTGGCCACGGCCGCGGGCTGGCCCTTGTGCCCGGCCACCACGTAAACCTCATCGATCTCGACCTCGCCCGCAAGCTGCACGGCCGGCGTTTTGACTACCAAACCGTGACGCAGCTGGTCCGTCATGACCTGCACATCGGGCACGCTGAGGTCCAGCTCCTGGGCGATCTGCCGGTTGGAGAGGTTCAGGCCCATGAAGTAGAGGCAGAGCACCCACACGCGCAGCGGCTGGTGATGGCCGGCCAGCATCGTGCCTGTGAGATCGTCGAAGCGCCCGGCACATTCCTTGCAGCGGTAGCGCTGCCGACAGGGTTGCGTCTCGTCATAACCGTCGCGGATCACCGCCGGGCTCGCGCAGAAGGGGCATCGGACACCCTCGGGCCAGCGATGTTGGCGCACCAAGGCGAAGCACTTGGCGTCGTCCATCAGGGCAGGGAGATTGACCAGGTCGGGTCCAGCCATCAGGGGGAAGCCAAGGCTGTTCAACGCTGCTGGATGGGCTGAAGTGAGTCCGCGTTGCAACACAGGATGGGCGAAGTGAAGCGCCGGATAGGAAAGGGGATTCACGAATCGGCGGATCTCTGATTCCTGGGATGGCATCCGTGTCGGAGGTTGCCGTGACCGAATTCGCGCCGTTGCTGGGCTTGCTGGCGGAAGTTCCTGATCCACGCCGGGCGCAGGGGCAAATCTACAAACTGCCGCACGTGCTGCTGTTCTCCATCCTCGCCATTGTGACCGGCGGGAACTCGTATCGAGGCATCGTCACGTTTATCGACGTCAATCGCCGCAAGCTGAACGCCGCCTTTGGTCTGAAGTGGCGCCGCGCGCCCGCGCACACCGCGATCCGCTCCATCCTCAAGGGGCTCGATCCGGCGGCGGTCGAGGCTGTATTCCGTCGCCATGCCGCCCTGCTTCAGGCCGCACGCGCGACACCCGGGCAGGGCAGCATCGCGCTGGATGGCAAGACGCTGCGGGGCAGCTTTGACAATTTCAACGACCGCGCTGCCGCCCAGGTGCTGAGCGCGTTCGCCACCGAGACCGCCCTCGTCCTTGCCCATGTCGACATCGCCGAGAAATCCAACGAGATTCCGGCGGCGCAGACCGTGCTCGCCGAACTCGGCGTCGCCGACGGCGCCATCGTCACGCTCGATGCGCTGCACTGCCAAAAAAACACTTTGAAGTCGCGGCAGAAGCCAACATCGCGCGGATCGTCCAGACCAAGGACAACCAACCGACCCTGCACCAGCAGATCCAGGACATCGCCGCAACCGAGGCGCCGCTCGGGTCAGCCCATAGCCGCAACAAGGGTCGCAACCGCGACGAAACCCGCACCGTCAGCGTCTTCGATCCCGCCGATAAACTGGCCGACACCGACTGGCACTCCCACGTCGCCGCCGTCATCCGGGTCGAGCGCGATGTCTTCACGCGCGATGCCAGGACCGGGCTGCTGCGCTACGCCACCGAGACCGCCTTCTACGTCGCGAATACCCCGCTCACCGCTGCCCGCGCCGCTGAGGCGGTGCGCGCGCATTGGCGGATCGAGACCACCTCCCACTCCAGCCGCGACGTCACCTTCGGCGAAGACCGCTCGCGCATCCGCTCCAATCCCGGCGGGTTCGCCCGCCTGCGCAGTTTCGCCTTCAACATCCTCAAGGCCAACCGCTCCGGCACGCTCAGCCAGGACCGCTACCACGCCGCCCTCGCCGGCGTCGACAATCTGCTCAGACTTCTTGTCATCCCATAGCGTTGAACAGCCCTGGGCAGCGTATCTTCGCTGTACCAGCGCTCAATCTTGTGGCGGTGATTACGGCTGGACTCTACGCTGACGCAGTTCATGGGCTGCTGCCGTTGATTATTTTCAATCGCTACGTGCTGGGAGCAGTAGTGAGCGAAGACTTGGGCGGGCCTAAACTCGTTTAGTGTAGTGAATTAGGTGGGATGGTCCGCCTCAAGACTTTTGACGGTTTTGCTTGAAGCAGCCCGATCAATGGGTTACGACTTGCATAAGTAAGTGGGGCAAAATGGCGGGCAGCAGAATTTATGCAGGTTGGCCGCGGCACCGGATGATATCTGGCAGGAGCAGTACAGCGGGTTGCTCGGAAATGCCGAGGCGGCGGCCGAGATAATCCCAAAACGCGATGCCCAATTTGGCGCAGGTCTTGGCGAGCCCGAGGAAGGCATCGCGACAGTCTCGCCCGACATCACTGCGGGTGCCGCCGCTGACCTTACGCTTGGTCACGTGGCTGCGGATGTCGCGCTCGGAACCGTTGGTATGCAGTGGGATATCGGGGTGATCCAGCACGGCCAGCAATTCGGGCTTGTTGGCATGCAGCCGCACCAGCAGGCGATCAAGCGTGACGAAGCCGGTGCGGCGGCAAAAGATACGATCGAAGCGGGCGCGAAGTTGTCCGCGACGGCGGGGCGTGGGGTTGAGGCGGTACGCTTTCAGATCGGCGTAGAACCGCCAGATCAACGCGCGGACATGCTTCTGCGCGACACGCTGCTGCGCGGTGAACGTGTCGAGCTTATGAATCAGCCGCTCCGCGTGAACCCAGCATAACGCGTGCCGACCGACGTTGAACTGGCCAGCGTCATCGCTGACGATCACCGTATCACGCAGAAACGCGTGCCCGTGGATGCTGCCCCACAGCGCGCCCTCGGTGGCGATCTGCACCGGGTTGGGCGTCACGTTGAGCGCCGTGAGGCCCAACCGTTCAAGGTGCGCCTGCCAGGCGGCCGGATCGGCAAACTGTTTGTCGGGATGTTCCGCGAGCCTGGCAATGGTCAGCCCAGCCAGCGCATGTTCGCGCATGTAGGCCAGGGCGGCATCATTGATCACGTAATCGGTGTGCCCGGCACGCAGCAGACCGAGGAAGTTTAGGCGACTCTTGCTTTCCGTCGTCCCGAACCAGGTGAAGTCGTCGTTGCCGATCTGCGTGCAGACGCCGGTCGTGCCCTTGTGACGTGCACCGGTGTCATCCACCGTAATCCAACGGGCGGTCTCCAGACCCACGCGCAGCACGTCACGCGCTTCGGCCAGGAATTCATCCTGCCCGGCGATCAGCAAACGCATGACCTGCCGCTTGGAGATGGCGAGGCCCATCGCTTGCAGCAGCGCCATCAGCCGCGGCACGCTCACTTGCCCCTGGTGGTATTGCATCAGCACAAAGCGGCGCAGCGCCGGCCCGAAGTGCCCCCTGACATCAGGCGGCAAGGGCGCGATCACCGTCTGACCATCTGGGCTCACCCAGCGCTCGCGCCGATAACGGATCACCCGGGCCCGCAGCTCGAGGTCCTGCACCACGAAATCCTCATACCCTTTGAAGCGCGAGCCTTCAGGAACCTCCGCCTTGAGGATCTGCTCCTCGACCTTGACCCGCGGCACGACCTTGCCGCGCCTGCGGCGACGGGCCCCTCTTTCGCCGGGCTTCGGCGAGGTGCCGTTCTCCATCCCACTGGGTTTGATCGACGGTCGGCCCTTCAGCCCTTTCAGGCGTGCGATCTCCTCGCGCAGCTCAGCATTCTGGCGCTTCAGCTCGGCGTTGTTCTCCAGCAGCTTCAGAAGCAACTGCCTCAGCTCGGCCGGCGGCAGACCATCGATGTCGGGCGGGACGACCACAGGGAGGTTGAATCAAACCGCACCGCGTCGGGGCAAGAAAAAAATCGACCCCCGCCCGGAATTTTGCCCCTCTTACTTGCATAAGATATGCCTGAAATTCACCCGCAAAACCGCCGGCTCGGCTATGCCGGCGTCAGCACCTACGGCGGCCCACTGGCGGCGGCAAGGTGGCGGTCGATCTCGGCCAGATGCCCGATGTTGCAGGCGCCCGACCAAAATGTCACTCGTCTGCCAAATTAGATAGAGCCACTGCCGCAACCACGGCCGGCTGCCGGCCCGTGACCCCCATCTATTTGGTGGACACATTTTCCGCGGAGTGCGAGCGGTAAGGTTTATTCGTAGGCGAGACACCAACCGGGAGCACGCAGCTAGAAACGCTCTTCGGGCAGATCGTCGCGACGATAGAGCTGTAGAAGGTAGGATGTAACTGACGGACACCGTCAGAAGAAATGCCATTCAGCAATGAAGGCAAGACATAGCGGCTGCAACGGAACGTCAAGCCCCGAAGTCCGAAGGATGCGTAGCAGGACTTGACGTTCTGTCGTCAGGCTGCTGTACAATTCTTCATTGATGATGACATAGGAAAATCAGACCTCGGCTTTCACTGTCTGATAGGTCAAGTACAAGTTTTACACTATTGTCAACCTGACAACGCCCTCCGAGAGCCCGGGACAGCGTCTCCCAGCCTTAGTCTGGAAGATACATCTCCTCCATGGAGCGCAGACGCGGCTCGTCCAGAATGCGACCATTACTGGCGACGCCCCAGGGGCTCTGAGCCGCCTGGGCACGGAGCGCATCCAGGGCCAATGTGCCGCGCTGCCGAAAATCACTCAAGAAATCCCAGTTAGCCTGCAAGCCTGCCATGGTGGTCAGCGCGGGAAACCAGGCCGCGGCGGCCCCGGCATCCTGCTGCGCCTGTAAGGAGGGATACGGCGACAGGTCGGCGGGAATGAGGGGAACGACGGGCCCGGGAATGAGGCGGATCGCCTCTTGAATTTCTTCCCAGGTTTGCAAGCCATTGGGGCAGATGACATCGACCTGCGCTTCGGCTTTGTAGGCCTGGCAGCGTTCAATAATCTCTGCAAAGCTGGCGCCCGGCACGCCGCCGAGATCGCACCGGGCCATGATCACGAAGTCCGGGTCGAGAGCCTGTTTGGCATCCATCGCCGCCCGGAGCTTTCCGACCATCTCCGGAATCGAGATACAGCGGCGGCGGGGGCCGGATTTCGGCGGAAACGTCTGGTCTTCAATGTGGGCGCCAGCGATGCCCGCCTGAATGTACTCTCGCACGGTGTAATGCGTACTGATGGCATCACCGTAGCCTGTGTCGGCATCCGCGAAGACCGGGATCTGCACGGTCAGGACAATTTTCCGGGCGTTGTCCACCATGTCGCGCATACTGGTCCCGGAGTCGGGCCAGCCCAGTTGGTGCGCCGAGGTATTGCCCCCGGACATGTAGAAGGCGTCATAGCCCAGCGCTTCCGCCATCTTCGCACCAATGGGATTGATCCCGCCCGCTAAGACAAATAATGCGGGCCGTTGAAACAGGGTCTTCAGTCGGGTCGTCATACGTTGACGCTCTGGCATACGCAGTCTCCTCGTGTGTGACCGAACCGCCCTGGCGTCGCGGGGTGCGTCATGATACCGGGCAGCCAGCCAGCGCCTCGCCGGCTCATGCCAAGATGCCTCGCGGTGCCTCAGAGCAACACAGTGGCCGAAGCGCCATGGGGTGTCCTCATACGTGGATAGAGGGCAGGACCCGCGTTAGGCGCCCATCGCCACAGTAGCACTGATCCGCGGAACTCCCAACGAGCGCGTCGTGTGGCCCTGGCCTGTGAGGTCGTCAGCGAGGACCACATCACCCGGTCCAAAACGGCGCGTGGTGCCATCGCCGATCCCGATTTCCATCTGCCCCACGAGAATAAAAATGTATTGTCGCCGGGGCGCGGTGTGCCAATCGCTCCAATAGTCCGCAGGGAAACAGCGGAACACGAGGTTGGCACCCGCCTGAAGCGCAATGTTGTGGCTCTCCTCGGCCGGCAGAGGGAGATCTTCAAAATGGGTCTGGCCGTCATGGCCCGTATATATCCGTACGATCATGCGCGTGCTCCTGCCCACAGAGAGATCATCGCGCCCTCGCGCGCGAGGATGAGCGTATCGAGCCCAAAATGGCACTGCAAATAAATCAACCGCCTACCGGCAATCTCTCCGAGTTCGCCGCTGTCGATCGCGTGCAGTCGTTTTTCTCCGGCGAGAAATCGCTCAACCGCGTAAAACCTCGTCGTATCGCGGCGGTGGATCGCGACTCTCTCATCCCAATTGTGCCGGTTGGCGGCGCAGAATTCGTCACGGCTCATTGATCGGATCTGATCTCCTAAATGCGATGCATGATGCAAAGAACCTGCGCGCCATGGCAGCTGCGGGGCAGGCGACAATGGCTGTCATTTTTGTAAGTGGCGCTTTTTTGATCGCTATCTGGCGCAGATGGCCAACAATGGTGGGGTCTGGGCGGAGCCCTGAGCGTGTAATCCGAGCTAATAAAGGCAAGGAGTTCGACAATGACCGTAACCCCCGTGTCGCCCGGCCTCCTCAAGGGCATCCGCGTCCTCGACCTGACGCAGTTCGAGGCCGGCACGACCTGCACCGAGGCGCTCGCCTGGATGGGTGCCGACATCGCCAAGGTGGAGCCGCCGCGCGGCGAAGCTGGCCGCACCGGCTTCGGCGACGCCTTCTATTTCATGATGTACAACGCCAACAAGCGCTCGCTGACCGTCAACCTCAAAGACGACCGCGGCCTGGCATTGGTCAAGGAGATGGTGAAGAAAGCGGACGTCTTCACCGAGAACTTTGCGCCCGGGGCGGTTGAGCGTTTGGGGCTCGGCTATGATGTCGTCAGCGGCATCAATCCGTCGATCATCTACGCCCAGGTCAAGGGCTTCGGTGATGGCAGCCCGTTCGAGAAGGGGCTGTCGTTCGACCCGATCGCGCAGGCTGCCGGCGGCGCGATGAGCATTACCGGCGAAAAGGACGGCCGCCCGGTCAAGCCTGGCCCGACGATCGGCGACACCGGCACCGGCATGCTGATGGCCTTCAGCATCGTCAGCGCCCTGTTCGACCGCGCCCGCAGCGGCAAGGGGCGCCAGCTGCAGGTGGCGATGCAGGATTCGGTTATGCATTACAGCCGGGGCGGGTTCATCACCCAGGCGCGCACCGGCAAGGCGGCACCGCGCCGGCCGCCGGCCAACAACCCGCCCGGCGGCATCTACCCGTGCAAGCCCGGCGGTCCCAACGATTACGTCTACCTGTCGACCAGCCGCGCCAATCCGGAGCATTGGCCGCGCCTGCTGAAGCTGATCGGCCGCGAGGATCTGATTGGTGATGAGCGCTATGCGACGCCTGACGCCCGCCTGCAGCGCGAGGCTGAGGTCGACGCGATCGTCACCGGCTGGACCAAGGAGCGCAGCAAGCAAGAGGCGATGGCGCAGCTGAGCGCGGTCGGCGTCCCGGCGGGCGCCGTGCTCGACACGCAGGAGCTGATCGACGAACCGAGCTTCTACGAGCGTGGCATCCTGCAGCAGATGACGCACGGCGAACGCACGATGGTGATGCCGACCTGGCCGGTGCGGTTCGACGGCGTGCCGACCAAGGTTGAGCCGGCGCCGCTGCTCGGCGAGCACACCACCGAGGTGCTGTCCGATTGGCTCGGCCTTGACGCCGCGGCCGTCGCACAGCTGAGGCAGGACGGCATCGTCTGACACAACAGGGGGACGGAGAACATGGCGATCGACAGCGCGGTGTCGCAGACGGCGGTCGAGGCTTGGGACAAGCGTTGGGCGACCAGCGAAGGGCGCGCCGATTGGCTCGAACCGCACCCGGCAGTGGTGGCGATCCTGCCGGAATTGCACGCGCGCGGCGTCAGACGGGTGCTCGATCTCGGTTGCGGCGTCGGGCGGCATGCGCTGTTGCTCGCCGAGCACGGCTTCGATGTCGCGGCACTCGACGGCAGCTTGGCCGGCCTCGCGGTGGTGCGCGAGACGGCCACGGCGCGCGGCCTGCCGGTGAGCCTGCACCAGGGCCTCGCCGACGCCTTGCCGTTTCCCGACGCCGGCTTCGATTACGTCCTGTCGTGGAATGTGATCCATCACGGCACGCTGGGCGACCTCGGCCGTCGGCTCGGCGAGATCTGGCGCGTGTTGCGGCCTGCCGGGTTGCTGCAGGTGACGGTGCTGTCGACCCGCGATGCCAATTACGGTATTGGCCGCGCGATCGCTCCCGAGACTTTCGTCATCGACCAGGTCGAGCGAAAAGGCCACCCGCACTGCTATTGCGACGCCGCGACGCTTGTCGGTCTGCTTGCCGGCTTTGATCTGCTCACCCTCAGCCAGCAGCTGCAGGAACGGCGACCCGGGTCGCACCACTGGCACATCATCGCCGAACGCCGCGGCTGAAAGCAGTTTAATTTAACCCCAACTATGGATACGCCTTGAGGCGTTGGCTTGTGAGCGAGATGGAAGGCTTGCCCGGCCTGAAAGCGTAGGCGACGAGGCAGGACAGGACATGGACCATGGCGTTGATCACCGACCTGTGGCGTGAATGCTCAAGCCCCATTTCGGATTTCAGAGTATCGAGTACGGTCTCGATGAGGAAGCGCTTGCGCAGCATGATCTTGTCGGCCAGCGGCATGAGATCGGTCCGCATGGTGCGCCGGATGCTGGTGATGAGGTGCAAGCCCCGCTGCCAGAGTTTGGTGAAGAGTTCCCGGCCGATGTAGCCCTTGTCGGCGTAGAGGGTGCCGGCCAGGTGCTGGGTCATCGCGTCGAGCACGGTGCTGTCGGCGGTGTTGCCGGGGGTGATTTTCAGCGCCATGACTTGGCTTTTGTGGTTGATCACGAAGTGCAGCTTGAGGCCGTAGAACCAGCCCATGCTGGTCTTGCCGCGTGCGGCGAGGCCCTTGAACACCCTATGGCGGTGAATGCGGCGATTGTGGCAGACGGCGAGCTTGGTTGAATCAGCGAAGTAGACGCCGCTCGGCTCGCCGCTGAGGCTGTGCAGCAGCACCATCAGGGGGACGAACAGCCGCGGCATCAGGCTGACGAAACGGTCATAGTGCGGCAGATCGCCAAAGCAGGTGCGATACTGCTGGCCGATCCCGTAGCAGTAGAATGCCTTGAAGTGCTTGAACGGCGAGAGGTGAAACAGCACCACAATGAACAGCATCTCGGCGCGCGACAGCTTGCCTGGGCGCTGCCGGGTCTGCTCCGACGGGAGCAGCCGGTGCGCTTCCCAGTCTGCGAACAGCTTGCAGAAGTCATCGAGACAGCAATACAGCGCTGTGATATCGATCGCCATTGAGGGGGCTCTCCAGACCCGGGTTTGACGCTCAGTGTTCGCAAGCCGATGCTGTCAAAGCCTTGGTTCTTTGGGAAGCCCCTCAACCCTTATCCGTAGTTCGGGTTAACTATCCCCATATCGAGGCGGTAACGATGAACGGCGTCAACGTCGAGTACTCGCAACTGGGCGGGGGTTACTACCGCAACGTTGCGCCCGGGCATTACGTTATCGGTGCCCCCAGCTTGGGGATTGATACTGACGAGTCCGCTACGGTCGACTTTGCCGCCGGACAGGACGCATACTTCAAAATCGGCGCCGTGGGCTGGCCGGGTGGCGGCGAGAATGTGGTGGACGTCTACGATGTCCGGCTGATGGCACCGCAAACCGCCCGCACCGCAATCACCCAGCTGGCATTTTTGACCGGCGACTGAGCGCTACTCGTTCATCCGGAGCAGGCTCGTCGCGCCCTTCCCTTGCCGCGCCGGAAGCGCGGCAAGGGAAGGTGGAGGCACGCACATGAGCCCTCTCATGGGCATGATCAGAATTACAGCAGCTATGTGATCAATCGTTCTCTCCCGACGGGAGTAATTGGCTGCGGGTTAGTTAGCCTGGAAAACAGCGTGGAAGAGTGGTTCATCCGCATTTTCGGTGCAGGCTGATGACGGTAGCCGAGGGAAGGGACATATAAAGGAGAGCTGCTTCCTTCCCGTGACCCCTCCTGTTTCCAAGATCGCTGTTGTCGCTGGTCCCGTCCGGTCTGACGGTTGATCGGCTTCGGCCTGCGCCGGAACACATCATTCTGATCCCCCGGTCAAACAGGGACCGCGCCGCGTGCCCGCTGTGCCATCAGCCGCGTGCCCGTGTCGACAGTTCCTATGCGCGCCGTCTTGCAGACTTGCCCTGGCCAGGGCGGATCCTCTACCTGCACCGCCGCCTCCGGCGCGTCCGCTGCACAAACCGCGATTGCCGGCGCCGCATCTTCGCCGAGCGCCTGGCCCTTACGCAGCCCAAAGCGAGGCGCACTCTGCGGCGGCGCGAGATCCAGCAGCAGATTGGCCGCGCACTCGGCGGCGAGCCGGGCTCGCGCCTGGCCGAAAGGCTGGCGATGCCGGTCAGCGGTGATACCCTGCGGCGGCTGATCCGCGCGCGCGGCGGCGAGATCGCATCGCCGCCCCGCATCATCGGGGGGGATGACTGGGCATGGCGGCGTGGTCACCGCTACGGCACCATCATTTGCGACCTCGAGCGCCACCGTGTCATCGACCGGCTGCCCGACCGCACCGGCGAGACACTGGCCTCCTGGTTGCGGCAGCACGGGGAGGGCGGTGCTGTTGTCAGCCGCGACCGCGCGGGCGCTTACGCCGAGGGCATTCGCGCCGGCGCGCCGCCGGCGGTGCAGATCGCCGACCGCTGGCATCTCATGGTGAATGCGTCCGACGCGCGGCGCCAAATGCTCGACCGGCCCCCCCGCGAGCGGCGTGAAGCCGCCCGGCTCTGCATGCGGCCCGCCGACGCGCCGCGATCGGCGACAGGCGGGCAACGGGCTGCGATGCCAAGCGAACGGCACCGCGCGGCGCGAGCGGCGGCCGGCGCGCTATGACGAGATGGCGCGCCGGCGGCGGCGAGGGTGTGCCGATCCGCCGCATCGCGCGGCGCCTCGGGATGGCGCGCAACGCGGTGCGCCGCTGGTTGCGCGCCGGTGCGGCACCGGTGTACCGCCGCGCGCCGGGGTCGAGCGCGCTCGACCGGCATCGCGCGTATGTGGAGCGACGCTGGGCCGAGGGGTGCCGCAACAGCGCCCAGCTGTGGCGCGAATTGCGCGATCGCGGGGTCGCGGGCGGGTACGACATCGTCCGGCGGGGGGCCATCCGGCGCCGCGGCCTCGCCGCCGCCGCCGGCGACCGAGAATGCCCGCTGCCGTCGTGGCGCGTGCCGTCGAGCCGACGCGCCGCGCGCCTTCTGACGACGCCCGACGCGCCGCTGACGCGCGCCGACCGGCAGGTTGTCGACACGCTCACCGCTCTCTCGGCCGAGATCCGCACCGCAGCGGAAGCCGTCAATGAGTTCGATCGGATCCTGCGCGAGCGCGATGCGGCAGCGTTCGATCTCTGGCTGGCGACTACCCAAGCCACCGCGTTGCGCGGCTTTGCCACCGGGATCATCAACAACGACATCGCGGCGGTTCGGGTCGCCCTGTCGCAGCCCGGGAGCAACGGTCCTGTTGAGGGACAGGTCAACCGGCTGAAGATGCTGAAACGGCAGATGTACGGGCGTGCCAAATTCGATCTTCTTCGCAGCCGCGTTCTTCACGCGGCGTGATCACAGAGCCCCGAACCCGGACAAGCTCTGATGGCGCCCCGCCTGCACCGAAAATGCGGATGAACCCCAGTCCAGCGCCAATTCACAGCGGTAATTGAGCGAACTCGCCTGCACCCGCATCAGAATCTCTCTCGAGCCAGGGCGAGAATCGTCGGTGGCGCGCAGCACGATCCCGTCAACACTGCCAAACTGGTTGATGTGATACGCGTCCATGCTCATCTCCCCGATTGCCGTCGACCACGTATAGACGGGTTTTAGTTCTAACGTTGGCGCTCTCGTTTCCGCGACCCGTTCGGCGACGTGCCCTGACTTCAAATCAAGGCCGTGACCCTATCGAACTGATGTGCGTCGTTGAGCTGGCACAAGCCCGCCCCTTACGCCGATTTGAGGTCGTCGGGATTAATGGGCAGCTTTCGGACCCGCTTCCCGGTCGCTGCGAAGATGGCATTGCACAGCGCGGGGAGGGCCGGCGGCAGCGCGGGTTCGCCGAGACCAGTCGGCGGATGGCTGGTGATCAAGAAATGCACTTCGACCGGCGCCGCCTGATTGATGCGAAGCGGCGGCACCGTGTCGAAGTTGGCCTGCACGACACGGCCTCGGTCGATCGTGATCGCCTGGCCCAGCGCAGCGCCGATGCCGTCGAGTACGGCGCCCTGTACCTGATTTTCCGCGTTCGTAGGATTGATGATTTGACTGCCGACATCGGCGGCAATCCAGACCTTGTCCACCTTTACGCTGCCCGATGGTGCGACGGTCGTTTGCACCACCTCGGCGAAATAGCCGAGATGGCTGAAATAGAATGCCACCCCCATGCCGGACCCTTTGGGCAGCGCTCGTTTCGCCCAGTCGGATTTCTCCGCCACCAGTTCTAGAACACCACGCATGCGGCCAGTGTCGAAGGCGCGCAATGGATTGCCGGAAGGATCGGGCAGAATGCGAGGTTCGCCCAATAGGCCCAGGCGGAACTCCACCGGATCCTTGCCGGCTGCATGGGCGAGTTCGTCGATGAAGGACTGAAAGACGAAACCGAGCGCGTTCGATCTCGGCGCGCGCAGCGGCCCTGTCGGCACGCCCAGCGGCATCAGTGACATGCCGTAGTCGAGGTTGTCGACAAGCCGGGCTGGGAATTCGTTCGGATCCATTGTCGCCGCGTCAGCGATCTGATCGCCATGTGCAAAGGTCACGAAATGATCACTGAGGGCGATCAGCTTGCCGTTGGCGTCGAGCCCCCCCTTGAAGAAGTGAAATCCCGCCGGCCGGTAGAAATCGTGCTGGATGTCATCCTGCCGCGTCCACAAGAGCTTCACTGGCGCGCCAACAGTTTTGGCGATCCAGGCGGCCTCGGCCATGAAGTCGCTGCGCAGACGTCGGCCGAAACCACCGCCGCAGCGGGTCATGTGAACCGCGACGTCGTTTTCCGTAACCCCGAGGGTGGCCGCCACCAGCTTGGCACCGGGTCCCGGGTTCTGGGTCGGCGCCCAGATCTCCACCTTGCCGTCTTGGACATGCGCCGTGCAGTTCTGCGGCTCGAGCGGGATGTGCGGTAGGAAAGGGTAGGAATAGGCGGCCTCGACGATTTGTGCGGCACCGGCAAGCGCCGCTTTCGCATCGCCGTCCCGGCGCAAGGATTTACCCGGGGCACCCTTGGCGAGTTCGGCCGCGTCGGCGGCATAACCGGCGCTGCTTTGCTTGGCGGTCGGGCCTTCGTCCCAGGTGATCTCGAGCTTGTCCCGGGCCTTGTTCGCCGCCCACCAGTTTTCCGCAACGATGGCGACGCCGTCGACCAGACCCTGAAGATCATTGCCGCCCTTTACGACGAACGCGTCGCGCACGCCCGGCAGTGATTTGATCGTGTCGGTATTGGCGTTTATCACCTTGCCGCCGAAGACCGGGCATTTCTGGAACACCGCGTACAGCATGCCGGGGCGAGTGACATCGATGCCAAACAGCGGCTTGCCGCTCACAATCAGCGGGTTGTCGAACTCCACGCATTGATCGCCCGATGATCTTGAAGTCTTTCGGGTCTTTGAGCTTGACAGTCTTCAGGTCAGGGATGGGAAGGGATGCCGCCTTTGATGCGAGAACCCCATAGCTCAAGGTGCGCCCGGTCGGCGGGTGACGCACCAAACCCGACATGGTTTGGCATTCGGCTTCCGGCACACCCCACGCCTCGGCAGCCGCGGCCACCAGCATTTGTCGGCCGGCGGCGCCAACCCGGCGGAGCGGTTCCCAGTTCAACGGTGTGGCCATGCTGCCGCCAGCAAACTGTCGCCCGTATTTGGCTTGATCAAGCCCGGACTGTTCAATCCTGACCTGAGCCCAGTCGACATCGAGTTCCTCGGCGATCAGCATCGGCAGCATCGTCTTGATGCCTTGGCCGATCTCCGGGTTCTTCGACATGATCGTAACGACGCCGTCGGGCATGATACGCACAAAGGCGTTGAGGATCGCCGGTTCGGGCGTCGAAGCTCCGCCGAGTGCGGCGCGCGCTGGGGCCGGGAAAGTCGCCTGTAGCAGCAGACCGCCGCCAACCAGCGAGCTGGCCCTAAGAAAAGCGCGCCGCGAAGTGACCCCGAGCAGAGCGTTGAGCGGCGCAGGCATCCGGGTGCGTTTGGCAAACATGGTCACAGCGCTCCTGCCTTCACGGTTTCCGGCCCGATAGCTTTCTTAATCGCGGCGCGGATGCGGTTGTAGGTGCAGCAGCGGCAGACATTTCCTGCCATCGCGCTATCGATATCGGCGTCGGTCGGGTGCGGCGTCTTCGCCAGGAGTGCAGTTGCCGACATGATCTGGCCGGCCTGGCAATAACCGCACTGCACGACGTCGACGTCGAGCCAAGCTTCCTGCACCCGCTTGCCGACCGGCGTGTCGCCGATGCCTTCGATTGTCGTGACGGCGGCCTCGCCGACGCTCGAAACCGGCGTCAGACAGGAACGAATGGGGGCGCCTCCGAGGTGGACAGTGCAGGCACCGCACAGTCCTATGCCGCAGCCGAACTTGCTCCCCTTCAGATCGAGCACGTCCCGCAGCACCCAAAGCAATGGCATATCCCCGTCGACATCGACGGTTCGCTTCTCGCTATTCACTTGGATCGTGTAGGACATCGTATCACCTCAATTGAGCCTAGATCCGAGATGGCGGTGAGGCTTCTTTGAAGGAGTGGCAATCCGGGCCGTTGCCCAGTAAAGGTAGTCGGACGACATTTGCCTGGATTTGCTTTCAACAGCCTCGGAATTGCCAGCCCGGCTCGCTTGTGGCCGTTTCCAAGCTCAGCGCTGTGCAGCATCCGAGTTTTACCGCATGCATCCGGCACGTATCCCCGGGGTTCTCGATCAGGCATAGGACACTGCCTTGCAGTGCCCTTTGGTCGCCGGCCGCGGTGCACGCCGCTGAGAACATTGTCCCCCGGCTATTCCTTGTAGGACGGGTCGATACGGTCGAGCTTGCGCAGCAAGGCCGGCCATTCGAACTTGGCCGGATCATTTCGGCCGGCGCCAGTTGAGCGCAGCCTGTCGTTATTGTAGGCAGCGCTCATGACAGCGTCGTTGATCGGGTGGAACTCGGCACCGGATTGTTGGAAGGCCAGCTGCATCGCGCAGGCCCGCTCCATGCGATAGGTTGCGATAAACGCTGCCGCGATGCTCGTCCCGACCACTAACAACCCATGATTGCGCAGCACCATGATGCGGCGAGCGCCGAAATCGGCAAGCAGGCGCGCGCGCTCCTCCGGGTTTCGCCCGGTGCCCTCGTAGTCGTGATAGGCGACATCGGCGATGATCTGAAGTGCGTGCTGGTTCAGCGGCAGCAGCCCATCCTTTTGCATCGATACGGCGCAGCCGGCGATCGAGTGAGTATGGAGGACGCAGGCGATTTCCGGCCGCGCCATATGCACCGCGCTGGGGATCGCAAAGCCGCCGCTGTTAACCTCATAATCCGAGGGTTCAACCTTGTTGCCTTCGCGATCGATCTTGACCAGCGACGACGCGGTTACCTCGCCGAATATGAGGCCATAGCGATTGATCAGGAAATGGTCATCACTGCCCGGCACGCGCGCCGTGATCCGCGTGTTGATCAGGTCCGACCACCCGAACAGATCGACGAGGCGGTAGCACGCGGCAAGATCGCACCGGGTTTGCCATTCTTCAGCGGACATGCGCGCGGGCATTGCCGTTGCGGTCGAGGCCATAGCCTTCCTCCAATGCGAAACAGGTACTTGAGATCAGCGCACGCCCTTCAGGTAGCCGTCAAGCCGCTCGATGATCTGAAACTGGGATCCGACCGCCAGCTCATGTCAAGTCGGCACAATCTGAGCAGCGAACATCGACAGCTCCGGTGATTAACGACGATATCTCTTCGATTAACCATCAAAATTATAGAGTAATGGGTCGATTTTGCTCAAATTGCGACGGCGTATTAGGTCACCTAGACGAGTATTGAAATGAACGGTAGGGTTAAGGTGTACCGGTTTCACCTTTTCGATATCGGCACCGGCGAGTTCAAAATCTCGACCCGGATGGCGACGCGTGCCTGTATTCAGCGCATTCACGCCGAGCTAATACGAAGCAGCGAGTTGGAGATCGACAAAAAGGACCTGGACGCGGATGGAATAACAGAGCCTGTTTTTGCGGATCGGCCCTGCTGCAAGCTGTTCGTATGCGTGCCAAATGCGACAGCGTTAAATTAGGGAGTGGCCCCTGAGCTCGCGCAAGCCACTGCAACTGAGTCAATGCGATTGCCCGCAACCCGGCGGTCACGTCACGGCGAAGCGACGGCGAATTGCTTTCTGCGTGATCGGCAAACACTGGAACTACCGCTAAGCCGCACCGAGGTATTGAACCACGCTTGTTGTTCCGGGTCATCGAACTGACGCATACCAATGACATGGGCACCGTCAACTTGGCATTCACAGATTGACAGAAAGCGCGATGGGCTGAGCGATGCCGGGCAATACGGGTGATCATGCCGCCATGGCAACGCCAGTGACGTCGGCCCATGTGGCGAAGGCCTGCGTGCGGTCAGATCGGAGGTTGGCGGCGGTGTCGTGGTCTCGGCGGCGGGGGAAAAGGTTGGCGAACTGGTCATGGGTGGAAAGGAAGCGTTGCACTTGCCGCGGCGACTTGAACCGCTTCATGATCCGCTCGCGTCGTCGGGTCGGTTGATGGGAGTTTTCGGCCCGGTTATTGAGGCCCTTGTGCTGGCGATGCTCGACCCCGGGCATGATCTCCCGCTTGGCCGCGGTGTAGCTCTTCAGCTTGTCGGTGACGAGCACCCGAGGGGCTCGACCCTGCTTTCTGAGGAGCTTGCGGAGCAGGCGTTTGGCGGCCTTCTTGTCGCGCCGGCTCTGGACGAGAATATCGAGAACCAATCCGTCCTGGTCGACGGCACGCCAGAGCCAATGCTTGTTCCCGGCGATGGTGACGACGACCTCATCGAGGTGCCATTTGTCGCCCCGGCGAGGCGCTCGCTGACGGATGCGGTTGGCGAATACCTGCCCGAATTTGAGGCCCCATTGCCGGATCGTCTCGTGGGTTACCGAGATGCCGCGGGCGGCCAGCATCTCCTCGACCATGCGCAGGCTCAACGGGAACCGAAAATACAGCCACACCGCGTAGCTGATGATCTCAGCGGGGTATCGATGACCGGCGCAAATCGGGTCTCGAGGCGTCGTCATCCCGCCCCTCTACCCGATAAGCCGCTTCCTACCAAGCCCGCTCTCGGCCAACTTGACGGTGCCCTTTCGCGATATCCTGGTCGACCGCAAGGCCAACGCGCTGATCTCCGATTTCATTGCGCGCAAGATCCGCCAGCGGGTCAAAGACCCAACAGTGGCCGAAAAGCTGATCCCGAAAAACCACGGCTTCGGCACCCGCCGCGTGCCGCTCGAGAGCGGCTATTACGAGGCTTACAACCAGCCCAACGTCAAACTCGTCGACATCAACGAGACGCCGATCGAGCGCATTACGCCCACCGGTATCAAAACCAGTAACCGCGAGTATGAGTTCGACATCATCATCTACGCGACCGGGTTTGATGCGATCACCGGCAGCTTCGACCGCATCGACATTCGCGGGGTCGGCGGGGTTTCGCTCAGAGAGAAGTGGCAGGACGGACCGCAGACCTTTCTCGGCATCCTCGTCAACGGCTTTCCAAACATGCTGATGGTGATGGGCCCTCACGCTGGACTCGGCAATTTTCCGCGTGCTGCCGAATACAGCGCCGATTGGGTGACCAATCTGATCCACTTCACGCGCGAGCGCGGGCTCACCCGCATCGAGGCTACAGCGCACGGAGCAGCCGCTTGGACCGACCACGTCATCGCGTCAAGCGAGGGCTTGCTGTTCACCGAGGTCGACTTATGGATGACCGGCATCAACCGCAATGTCGAGGGCAAGCAGGTCCGCCGGGGGCACCGTCAACTTGAGCCGGGCGGGACCCTGCTCTTGAAATTTTAGGTCACAAGCTCACGGTCCAAGCCCCGGTTTCAATGTCCAACCCGACGGCTCTGCCGCAAGATTATTGCCAAATTCTGTTTCGAAATCCGCTAAATTGACAGTGTCCACGCGGCACTACACCAAGATCAGCCCGACGAAGCTGGCCCGGTCATACGCGGACGCCGGCTATTTCGCTCGCAACCTGCGTGCAGTCGAAGTGCTGATCGATCAGGAGGCAGTCCGGAGCGGCCAAGCCGCTGAGGAGTCCTGGAAGCACTACGACCTCGGGCATGGCTATTGCTCCTATGACTTCTTCGACCAGTGCCCGCACCGGATGGCGTGCGCGCGGTGTGCCTTTTACATGCCCAAGGACTTGTCCAAGGCATTGCTGCTGGAGGGCAAAGAAAATCTGCTGCGACTGCGCCAAGAGATCCCGCTCAGCGACGACGAGCTGAGGGCGATCGACGATGGCATCGCCGCGCACGACGAGCTGGTGGCCAAGCTCGCGGACGTGCCGGCCCCGGACGGGATGACGCCGCGACAGATCGGCGCCAGGCGCTGAAGAGTTGAGTTGACATTCCTCATAACAATGAGGCCAAGGCGCTCGCATCGCCATGGGCGCGCCCTGGCATCTGCACCGCAGGGAGTTCGAGGCCGCAGGCGTGATCGTGCGATCGAGCAATTACACGCTCTACGGCGATATGAGCGCGCGGGTAATGACGGTGCTGAGCCAATTCACGCCCGACCTCGAAATCTACTCGATCGATGAAGCCTTTCTCGGGCTGGAGGGTTTTGCGGATCTCGAGGCGTATGCGAAGGCCCTGCGCTCAGCCGTGCAGCAATGGACCGGGATTCCGGTATCGGTCGGCATTGCGCCGACCAAGACGCTCGCTAAAGTCGCCAATCACCTCGCGAAAAAAGAACAGAAACATGGTGGCGTGGCCCTGCTGCTCGACGAGGCGGCGCAGGACGCGGCACTGGCAAAGATGGCGCTGACCGATCTGTGGGGTGTGGCCGGCCGGCTGGCGGCTCGGTTGAAAGCGATCGGCATCGAGACGCCGCTTGATTTGAAACGCGGCGACCCGTGGCTGATCCGCGAACGCCTCGGCGTCGTCACCGCGCGCCTGGCATTCGAATTGCGCGGCATCCGGTGCCTCGATCTCGAGCGCGAGGTCCTGGACCGCAAAAGCATCATGGCGTCGCGCTCGTTCGGACGGCCGGTAACAACGCTCACGGAATTGCGCGAGGCGATCGCCTGCTACACCGCCCGGGCCGCGGAAAAGCTACGCCGGCAGAATTTGGCTGCCGTAAGCTTGATGGTGTTCATTGAAACCAATCGCTTCAAACCCGACGAGCCACAGTATTACGCGACGCGGCCGGTGCGTTTGCCGGTAGCGACAAGCGACAGCGCGAAATTGATTGGCTCGGCGCGCGCCGGGCTGGGCGCGATCTGGCGCAATGGCTACCGCTACAAAAAGGCCGGTGTGCTTTTGCTCGATCTTCATCCGGCCGCAACGGCGCAGGACGGGTTGTTCGACAAAAAAGACGATGCGCGCCGGGTCACGCTGATGCGGACGATCGATCGGCTCAATCTCCGCTTTGGCCGGGACACGGTCAGTTTTGCCGTTGCCGGCCGCAAGCGGCCATGGACGATGCAGCGCGCCCGGCTTTCGCCCTGCTACACGACAGCATGGAATGATCTGTTGCGGGTCTAGGGACGCGCTGCGGCTCGATAATGATGAGGTCTATCATCGCCGGAAAGAAAATGCGTTACACAAAGGGTCCCGAAGCGGAAGAGGTTGTCGAATGAGCCAGATCGCCGAGCAGCTACAGCTCTTCGACGAGGTCACCGTTGACAATATCACCGTTCCCTCGCTCGCTCACAGCGGCGCGAGAGCAGCACCGCTTCGCCGCGCCAGAGCCGCCGAGGCCGGCAAGCTGACCGTCGTCGACGAGATGCTTCGCTTATGGGCGAAGGCAAAGCCCCGAGATCGGAAAAAGCTACTCGTCACAATCGACCACGCGCATCGCCTGCACAAGCAAACAGCAAAGCCCGCCGGCCGGGTAACAGCGGGGGCGGCCAGCGCCAGCGATAAGCGCGTCAATGCTGCGATCGCAGCAACGAAGGCGCTCACCCCGGAGGAGATAGCCGTCTTTGCGGAATGGTTTAGCGACTACCGCAACGACCTGATCGAGGAGGGTGCGCCGAGCCCGGGTGGCGGAACTGGCGTGCGGCTGACCAAAATCGTCGATAGCCGTTAGCCTCGGCGGTGCGCACACGCCTAGCCGCCGGTGGTAATCGATTGCCACTTTTGCACTATCGTGAGCACTTGATTTATTTATTTCCTGTTTGGGGGATCACCGAGCCGTTAAACGGAGCTTCCCTCTTTTGAAAGACGCATGTGCTTGATCTGGCGCGATAAGTTTCGGCCAGAGGGATGCTCTACTGGGTACAGGAGACGCCGAGGAGGTCGAAGGCCTTCTTGTGGATGGGTGTCGGCCGTGTGGTGATGGTGAAGGGAGCGTCCGGCGCAATGGCGGTGGCGACAGTATTCCGGGTGATCGTCGCGAGGTCGGCGAGCAGGGTCTGGAAGCTGTGGACGGGGCGGCCGTCGTCGGTCCGGCCGGTGGTCTGCTTGGTGACGGCGCCAGGCGCTGGCGCGGCGGGCGTCTGCGGCTTGCTTGTCGGTGTCGTCGTCGAGCATGGGCGCCAGGCGCTGGCGCATGTGCCATTCCAGGTCGTATCCGAGCATCTAGAGAAAGACGTGAGCGCGCACGCGGTCGGGGAGCCAGTGATAGACCGGCCTGACGTGCAGATCGACGGTCTTGATCGCGCGGATCGCGTGCTCCACCCGGCTGAGGGATTTGTAGGCTGTGACCGTGGCGACGTCGTCGAGCGCGGCGGCCGGCAGGCTGGTGCGCACGGCGTAGAGGCCGTCGAGCGCCGCTTCAGCAGCGATCTCCGCGGTCCTGCGCGCGAAGGTGAAGGTCGTATCGGTGATCTCGAGGGCGAAGGGCTTGGCCATCTTGTGCCGGCCGATCACGGCGCCGACCGCAAGGCCGATCTCCGCCGTGCCGGTGAGCGGCTCGCGCTTGCGCCGCACCGCCGCCGCGATGCGCGCGCGATCGCGCTCGGTCGCAGCCAGCAGATCCTCGCGCTTGCGGGTGCGCTCGGCGGCGAGAGTGTGATTGCGGCAGACGATCAGGGGCTCGCCCGGGAAGTCGGGTGACGTGATCGCCGCCATGTCCCGGTCCCCGGCCTGCGCCGGGGCAGGCTTGAACAGCGACATCTGGAACACGCCGCCGTCGAGCAGCCCGCGGATCTGGGGGGCGCGCACCGCGGTGATCCAGTCGAGCCCGGCCGGCTTGATGTCCTCGGAGATCCTGGCTTCGGTGACCATGCCTCGGTCGCCGACCAGGACGACATGGTCCAAACCGAAGCGCTCTTTCAGCTTGGTGACCTGATTGCCAAGGGTCGCGGGGTCGCCGGTCGAGCCTTGGAAGACCGCAATGGCGACGGGGCCGCCCTCGGGCGCGCACAGCAAGCCATAAACGATCTGCAGCTTGCCCTTCTTGCCGTCGCGGTTGGAGCCGAACTGGGCGAGTGGGCAGCAGCGGCCTTCCATGTCGCTCGATGTCACGTCGTAGAGCACCAGCGTGCCGCCGGTGAGATGGCGCCGGGCCAGCGCCGTCTCGATATCCGTCTGGCGGACCGCCAGCCAGTCGAGGGCACCATAAAGTTCCTCCTCGTCGACCGGCCCCAGGCCGAGCTCGGCGCCGAGGCTGGAGGTGGCGGTCTCCGGCGAGAGCGCGCGCGACGCCGCGAGCTTCGAGCCGGGATCGAGGATCCGGCTGACGGCGAGCGCCAGGATGAGGTCCCGGCAGCGGTTGCCGGCGGGTCCGATAAGCCGATCGAGGCCGATCTTGCGCGCCGTGGCGAGCGCTGCGGCGACGGCGCCATGCGGCAGGGAGCGGACGATGCTGATCGCCGCCTGGTCGTGCGGGATGACTGTGCCGCCTTTCAACAGCGCCTTGAAACCGGCGATCTGCTGGCGCGGCCCGTCGGACAGGTTCAGGAGCGTGCGCTTCTTGACCCCGGCCTGCGCCGGGGCAGGACCTTGCCGCCCTCGCGGTAGCTCTCGCGCAGGAGGATGGCGGGCGGTGAGCCGCGGTTTGGGACGGCTTCGATGTACATGGGTGGATGATAAACCATACATCGCCAAATTACACTGAAAATATATCGGTCTACATGGCTACGTCTTGGCGAACCAAAATGGGATATTGCTGAAATATCAGTCACTTGATCAGTGGGAAAGTAAGAGGGGCAAAATTCCGGGCGGGGGTCGATTTTTTTCTTGCCCCGACGCGGTGCGGTTTGATTCAACCTCCCTGTGGTCGTCCCGCCCGACATCGATGGTCTGCCGCCGGCCGAGCTGAGGCAGTTGCTTCTGAAGCTGCTGGAGAACAACGCCGAGCTGAAGCGCCAGAATGCTGAGCTGCGCGAGGAGATCGCACGCCTGAAAGGGCTGAAGGGCCGACCGTCGATCAAACCCAGTGGGATGGAGAACGGCACCTCGCCGAAGCCCGGCGAAAGAGGGGCCCGTCGCCGCAGGCGCGGCAAGGTCGTGCCGCGGGTCAAGGTCGAGGAGCAGATCCTCAAGGCGGAGGTTCCTGAAGGCTCGCGCTTCAAAGGGTATGAGGATTTCGTGGTGCAGGACCTCGAGCTGCGGGCCCGGGTGATCCGTTATCGGCGCGAGCGCTGGGTGAGCCCAGATGGTCAGACGGTGATCGCGCCCTTGCCGCCTGATGTCAGGGGGCACTTCGGGCCGGCGCTGCGCCGCTTTGTGCTGATGCAATACCACCAGGGGCAAGTGAGCGTGCCGCGGCTGATGGCGCTGCTGCAAGCGATGGGCCTCGCCATCTCCAAGCGGCAGGTCATGCGTTTGCTGATCGCCGGGCAGGATGAATTCCTGGCCGAAGCGCGTGACGTGCTGCGCGTGGGTCTGGAGACCGCCCGTTGGATTACGGTGGATGACACCGGTGCACGTCACAAGGGCACGACCGGCGTCTGCACGCAGATCGGCAACGACGACTTCACCTGGTTCGGGACGACGGAAAGCAAGAGTCGCCTAAACTTCCTCGGTCTGCTGCGTGCCGGGCACACCGATTACGTGATCAATGATGCCGCCCTGGCCTACATGCGCGAACATGCGCTGGCTGGGCTGACCATTGCCAGGCTCGCGGAACATCCCGACAAACAGTTTGCCGATCCGGCCGCCTGGCAGGCGCACCTTGAACGGTTGGGCCTCACGGCGCTCAACGTGACGCCCAACCCGGTGCAGATCGCCACCGAGGGCGCGCTGTGGGGCAGCATCCACGGGCACGCGTTTCTGCGTGATACGGTGATCGTCAGCGATGACGCTGGCCAGTTCAACGTCGGTCGGCACGCGTTATGCTGGGTTCACGCGGAGCGGCTGATTCATAAGCTCGACACGTTCACCGCGCAGCAGCGTGTCGCGCAGAAGCATGTCCGCGCGTTGATCTGGCGGTTCTACGCCGATCTGAAAGCGTACCGCCTCAACCCCACGCCCCGCCGTCGCGGACAACTTCGCGCCCGCTTCGATCGTATCTTTTGCCGCCGCACCGGCTTCGTCACGCTTGATCGCCTGCTGGTGCGGCTGCATGCCAACAAGCCCGAATTGCTGGCCGTGCTGGATCACCCCGATATCCCACTGCATACCAACGGTTCCGAGCGCGACATCCGCAGCCACGTGACCAAGCGTAAGGTCAGCGGCGGCACCCGCAGTGATGTCGGGCGAGACTGTCGCGATGCCTTCCTCGGGCTCGCCAAGACCTGCGCCAAATTGGGCATCGCGTTTTGGGATTATCTCGGCCGCCGCCTCGGCATTTCCGAGCAACCCGCTGTACTGCTCCTGCCAGATATCATCCGGTGCCGCGGCCAACCTGCATAAATTCTGCTGCCCGCCATTTTGCCCCACTTACGTGGGAAAGAGGGAAGCTCCGGTTAAACCGCCGAGGGCATAGCATCGGTTGTTGGCTAAACAACGGGATGCTCGAATGCTTTTGTGAGCACCGCTGTCTTCAAAACGGGGTAGGCCGAGTTGGGACGAATGAATACTTCGGGACGTATTTGCTGGACGGAAAATGAGGCCCAACTACCTTCCGAGAGTGGGCGTCCACAGAACGGACGGACACCGTTGGCGAAGTCGGCGGGCGGTGTGACCGTAAGAGTGTTGGATAGAGTTCCTCTCCGAAGGCCATTGCCATGTCGCTCCGTCCGCAACAGCCACTCCCGCCCGTGCCCAACGACACCGCACGCATCGCCCGGGCCGCGTTTCGACGCGGCAACCCGTATGCGCTCCTGCGCGACCGGCTCGGCGCCGTGTTCGATGATGTGGACTTCGCCGACCTCTACCCCCGTCCTTGGTCAGCCGGCCTACGCACCATGGCGCCTCGCGCTGGTCACGCTCATGCAGTTCCGTGAGGGGACACCGTCAGACACCCCTTTGTCCGACATCGTCAGATCATATGGAAATTATTCAGAATGACTATAGCCGGCCTTAGTGGTGCATCCGGCAAGTTTGAGCGAACTTTCTCGGCTGCGGATGGTTTACAGAGGAGCATCGTCCTGCCGAGGATCTCGAACCATGACCATCCGTGTCCGTACTCTCAGCCCCGAGGAGGTCGGGCAATTGACGGAGCTGGCGCACTCGCGCAAACGCGGTGCGGGTCTGGTCCGGCGGGCGCAGATTATCATGCGTGCCGTCGAGGAGCGGTTGAGCGCACCGGAGATTGCCGCCCGGATGGGGCTGTACGGTGAGACCGTCCGGTTCTGGATCAAGCGCTTCAACGCGCGCGGTCTCCAAGGATTGGAGGAGGACATGCGCTCGGGGCGGCCGCCGACCTACTCCGCCGAGGAACGGAGCCGGGTCATTCGCACCGCGCTGACGCGCCCGGCGGAACTGGGCTTGCCGTTTGCCTGCTGGACGCTCGACCGTCTGGTCGCCTATCTGAGCGAACAGGGGATTGGCATGTTCCGCAGCCGCATCGGCGAGATCCTGCTCGCTGAGGGTCTCCAATGGCGGCGGGAGGAAACCTGGTTTGGCGAGCGGGTCGATCCCGAGTTTGCACGAAAAAGATCCTATGCGGGTGGACGGTAGCCTGAGTTGGTAGGCTGAGCTTCCACACACCAGCATGGAGGCCCCCGATGCCGACCGAGACCCCCGCAACCACTGTCGAGACCACCACCCTAGATCACTCTAACACGCTGTTCGCCTCGCTCGAATTGAGCAAAGCAAAGTGGCTGGTGACAGCCAACAGTCCGGACGAGGAGAAGTTTTCCAAGCATGTCGTTGCGGGCGGTGACGGCGCTTCGCTGCTCATCCTTTTTGCGCGCTTGAAGGCGAAGGCCGAGCAGCGCCGCGGCGTCTCGGTAAAGGTTGTGGTCATTCAGGAGGCTGGACTGGACGGCTTTTGGATTCATCGCCTGCTTGTCCAAAGCGGGATCGAGAGCTATGTCGTCGAGGCGGCCTCGATCGCGGTTGCCCGGCGCCATCGGCGCGCCAAGACGGATGCGATCGACGGCGTGAGCCTGTTACGGACGCTGATGGCCTGGGCGCGCGGGGAGCGGCGGGTCTGCTCCATGGTTCGGCCGCCAAGCCCGGAAGAGGAAGATCAGCGGCGCCTGTCACGGGAGCGCGGCACCTTGCTCAAGGAGCGTATCCAGCACACCAATCGGATCAAAGGGCTGCTCAGCGGGCAGGGCATCCGGGGATACGATCCATTGAAGCCCGATCGTCTCGACCGTCTCGATGCGCTGCGGACCGGCGATGGGCGCCTGCTGCCGGAACGGCTCAAAGCCGAAATCCGCCGGGAACTGGCCCGGATCGACGTGGTGGCGACCCAACTCGCCACCGTCGAGCGGGCACGTGACGCATTGGTGCGCACGCAGACGACGGAACGGACAAACCCGAGCGCACTGCTGATCAAGCTCAAGGGCGTGGGGATCGAATTCGCCTCGCTTGTCTGGCTCGAGGGGTTGTTCCGCAGCTTCACCAACCGGGGCCAAGTGGCCGCTTACGCCGGACTGGCGCCGAGCCCTTGGCAGAGCGGCGGGACCAACCGGAACCAGGGCATCTCCAAGGCAGGCAATCACCGCTTGCGGCACGTCATGATCGAACTCGCCTGGTTTTGGCTGCGTCATCAGCCGAACTCGGCCTTGAGCCGCTGGTTCCACAATCGGGTCGGCACAGCGAAGGGACGGGTCCGGCGCATCGCTATCGTGGCCTTGGCCCGGAAGCTGCTCGTCGCCCTGTGGCGCTATGTTACGCAAGGCATCGTTCCGGAGGGCGCCACCGTCAAGGCGGCGTGATCCGATAACCCAAGTTGCCATCCAGCGAAGCTGAACGCGACGGCTTCGCCGGATCCGGGCGGGCGGTGACCGAGACTTGCCCCCATGGCAGCAAAATGCCGCGAAAAAGGATGGTCCCGCCACCCCGAGCCCGATGCCCTCGAGCATGAGGGATTATGGTCCGAGCCCGACCGCTCGACCGGATGTGAGGTGATGCGGTCACCGGGACCGCATGGCAAAGACGGGCTCACGCTCTGGATCCAAGCGGCAAAGAGAAAGCGCTATGCTGCAATAAAAGGCCTTGACCTCAAACACCCCATGTGAGGGGGCGATCGAGCACCTCTACACGGCGCCGCCGGCAGGCAGCGTCGTGGTCTGCCTGGATGAGATGGGGCCGCAAGCGAGCAAGAGCTATCCGGGTCAGCGTCTGGTGCGGGCCAGCGAGCAGGGCTGTTCAACGCTATGGGATGACAAGAAGTCTGAGCAGACTGTCGACGCCGGCGAGGGCGGCGCGGTAGCGGTCCTGGCTGAGCGTGCCGGAGCGGTTGGCCTTGAGGATGTTGAAGGCGAAACTGCGCAGGCGGGCGAACACGCCGGGATTGGAGCGGATGCGCGAGCGGTCTTCGCCGAAGGTGACGTCGCGGCTGTAGTGGGAGGTCGTCTCGATCCGCCAATGCGCGCGCACCGCCTCGGCGGCGCGGGCGGCGGTGAGTGGGGTATTCGCGACGTAGAAGGCGGTCTCGGTGGCGTAGCGCAGCAGCCCGGTCCTGGCATCGCGCGTGAAGACATCGCGCTCGACCCGGATGACGGCGGCGACGTGGGAGTGCCAGTCGGTGTCGGCCAGTTTGTCGGCGGGATCGAAGACGCTGACGGTGCGGGTTTCGTCACGGTTGCGACCCTTGTCGCGGCTATAACCCGAACTACGGATAAGGGTTGAGGGGCTTCCCAAAGAACCAAGGCTTTGACAGCATCGGCTTACGAACACTGAGCGTCAAACCCGGGTCTGGAGAGCCCCCTCAACCCTTATCCGTAGTTCGGGTTATCATAGTATCGCCTTATCGGCCGGATCTTCGGCTGGTCGCCATCGATAACGCCGATGCTGCAATTTGGTCGCGCTGGGTTGGGGTATATCTTGTACTCAACCCGGCGATCGTGTTTGCGATCTGGTTTGTCGAGCGGCTCGGCTTTGGTCATGACGTTGTATTTGGCGCGGCCTTTGCCTTCGGCGCAGCGGTGACCGCATACAAAGTGGCGATGTACTGGGCGATACGACATCCGGTCGCTCGCGCAATCCGTGCCGCCACCGGCATCGCGTGTACGCCGTTCCGGCGATGCCTCGCATCCATTTGGCACTGGCTATTCATCGGGCTGGCGGTTGCCGTGATGGTCGCGGCGACGATTGAATTCGCGCTGGGCAGGGGCGCTTGGGTCACGGCCGCGTCCGCAGCGACACAGGGCGTTATTGTGATTCTTGCTATCATCTGGCAGGCGGGCCGGAAACTCATACCCCGATTGTTTGCCGTCCACGAAGCCGAACTCGCCGCGGCATTGCGTCGAGCTCGTTTCGAGCGGGCCTTGCTCCGCTTGTTCGACGCGCTTTTGTAGATCGTCGGCGCCGCTTGGCTCGCGCAAACCTGGGGTCTCGATCTCGTCAACCCGGCACCGGGTAGCATCGAACGCTTGTTTGTACGTCCTGTCCTGGAAGCGGCGCTGACGATCGTGGGCGCCTGGATCCTATGGACTGCGCTCAGCGCCGTCATCGATGAAAAGATGCCGCAAGCGATGGGGCCGGCAGACGAAGACGAACGCGTAACGGGTCAGGTTTCGCGGGTCGGCACTTTATTGCCGCTGATCCGCAACGTGGTTCTAATTGGCTTGGCCGTTGTTGCGATCATCGTCGCTTTGTCCACACTTGATCTCAATGTCGGGCCGTTGCTGGCGGGATTGGGGGTCGTCGGCATCGCCGTCGGCTTTGGCGCCCAGACTCTGGTGCGCGATGTGATCTCCGGCATCTTTTTTCTGATGGAGGATGCGTTTCGCGTCGACGAATATATCGATGCCGGCCGGCTCAAAGGCACTGTCGAAGGGATGTCGTTACGCTCGGTTCGGCTGCGTCATCAAAACGGCCAGGTTCACACGATCCCATTTGGCCAGGTTCAGGCGGTCACCAATTTCAGCCGCGACTGGTCGGTCGTGAAATTCAATCTGCATCTCGAGCCGACCGTCGACATCGAAACCGTGCGCCGGACCATCAAGTGCGTCGGCGAGGAGCTGCTCGACGATCCCGAAATCGGCAGCGAGTTCATCCAGCCGCTGAAAATGCAAGGCGTCGTCGACGTGCTGCAGACCGCTCTCGTCGTACGCTGCAAATTCACCGCAACGCCGACCCGCCCGACGTATTTGCAGCGCCAAGCGTTGCGCCGTCTGATCGACGCATTTGGGGCCGCCAATCTGCGCTTTGCCGCTCCCAATGTCACGATGCAGCTGTCGCCGACAGCCGCCTAGCCGTCAAGCCAACCATCGTATGTGATTAGCCCAGCTGTAAAAGTCGGTACTTGATTTATCGGACAGTGTCCGGAGTGATTGCGAGGGACGGCCCGGGACAGTCTGTCCCGGCGGCGAGCGCCGCCCTCAAGCCCGGCGCCTACGGCGCCCCGCTTCGCGGCTTCGGGGCTTGACCGCGGCGCTCCGCCGAGAACCCAGCATCCATGCCGTCAAGGCCTGATCCTGTCCCTTACGGCAAGTGCCAGTTTGCACTACATCCGACACTGTCCGTGAGGTCAAACCCAACTTTTTACAGCCAGCCTACGATCATTTGGGACTGACGATCACGGCCGATCCAGCCGCCACAATAGCCCGACCGCATACACCCGCGCGGTTGGCAGCCCTCTGCATTATTGCTGCATCGGCTGCAGGTAATAGCTCCGATGGCTACGACACGACTGGCCGCTTGCTACCCAGAACCGTCGCGAATAAAATAGTGACGCAAAAAAGCCTGCACCGGAGGAACGCCAATGCCGTACGGTGGCAATGACTGGCTCGCGCTGACCCAGGAGCACACCCTCGAGCCGGAGATTTCGATCTGCGATCCGCACCACCATTTCTGGGATTTTCGCTCCGAGCGCATCCCCTATCAGCGCTATCTGCTGCATGAATTGGCGGCCGACATCAATTGCGGCCACAATGTACGCTCGACCGTGTTTATCGAGGCGCGCTCGATGTACCGGCCGGATGGCCCGCCGCAACTGCGCCCGGTCGGCGAAGTCGAATTCGTCCAGGGGCTAGCGGCGGCCAGCGCCACTGGACTTTATGGCCCATGCCGGGCGGCAGCGGCGATTGTCGGCCATGCCGACCTCAAACTCGGCGACCGGGTCGAGCCGGTGTTGCAGGCCTTACAAGCAGCGAGCCCTAACCGGTTTCGCGGCATCCGCCACACCGTCACCTGGGACCCGCATCCGGAAATTGGCAACCGCGAAAGACAGGGGGTGCTTGCCTCCGCCGATTATCGCGCGGGAGCGCGGGTCTTGGCGCGGATGGGCTTCTCGCTCGACACCGGGGTGTGCTTTCCACAATTGCCCGAACTCGCCGATTTCGCCAAGGCAATGCCCGACCTAACGATCGTGCTGAACCATTTAGGCGGCTTGCAGAGGGTCGGTCCTTATGCCGGGCGTGACGACGAGGTATTTGCAACTTGGAGGAGCGGCATCGCGGCGGTGGCCCAGTGTCCCAACGTCAACCTCAAGCTCGGCGGCATCGGCATGCCACGGCTGGGCTATGACTGGCACACCCGCGAGAAGCCGATAGGCTCGGAGGAGTTGGCCGCGTCGATGACGCCGTTGATGACCTACTGCATCGAGCAATTTGGTCCGGCGCGCTGCATGTTTGAGAGCAACTTCCCGGTCGACAAGGTGTCGTTTTCACACCATGTGCTGTTCAACGCGTTCAAGCGCTTTTCGAAGAATTATACGCCTTCGGAACGCGCCGCCCTGTTCCACGATACCGCGGCTCGCGCCTATCGGGTCAGCGAAAGCTGACAAGGCTGACGCGGCTTACGAAGCAATGACCGACCCCGCCGGGTGAAGCGGATGGGAGTGCGCCGAGGCCCAATTTCGACCGCCGAGTGGCGCCGGTCGCAATGAGGCTATCAGCTCGCCGCATTGACATCGGCGCGCGCCTCGCGGTCGCCGACGCCTAAGCTGATGTGCGGCGGGGCTTTCGATTGTGGGTTTGGTCGCAATGCCCTCGGTCTTGCAACTACGCGGGTGCAATCCGGCAATCGAGCGCAAGGCCTACTGCGTCTATCAATTGGCGGAGTTGCGATCGAGCGTCGAGGCACATCGCAAAAATTCATGCCCTGCTCCCGCAAAGTGGGCATCTTTAGGTGTCCGATCACCATGTCAGCGCGGTACCCTTAAGCCCGACGCCGCCGTTTTTCTGAATGATCCCGAAGAGCTGCAGCCGGCATGGCCATTGCCGTGCACAGCCTCTGTTTTGATCAGGTCTGGCCTGGAGTTTAGGGCTGGTGGCCGGCAGGGTACCGAGATTGGCGGGCGGCAGCTGCAGAACCAAGGGAGTTTGCACCCCGCGCGAATTCCGTGGGGCGTTCCACGGCTGCGGCGGCGACGCCACTTGCTGTGTCGCGGCAGGGTCGGCCCACGCCGTCGCGATCAGTGCCACGGCCACCATCACAGCCACTCGCCCAAAAATGATCCTTTGGGTCAGAGCGCCTTCAAAATGGTCTCGGCGTTCGGGACGTCGTACCGGCCTGGTGCTCGACATTTGGGGTCATTGCAGAATCTGTCCCAAATCGTACTCTAAACCCGCCAAATCAGCCTGTCATCGGAAACGCCCGATTTACAAGCGTTTCTGTAGCCGTTTTCGGCTCTGACCGAAAACATTCGTTTTTGGGCAGCCTGGTCGATTACAGCGAATTCGACCGCTCGCAAATCGTTGATCTTCCAGTGACCGGCAAGCCGCTAACGCGATTTTCTGTTCCGTTGCTACTCAGACCCTGAATCTGGTCGCTACCCTTCTTATTGGACCTGACCAAGGGCATCGTCGGCGTATTGGTCGCCCCATCCCAATTCGCGGGCGAGTTGGATCAGGCGTTCGGCATCGGCCAGTGACGGAATCCGGAGAATTATAAGGTTGACGTACCATGACGCGAGATGTAGAAAACTAGAGTTTAGAGTCTCAACGGGCTTTCTCGCCCGGACTTGAACACCCGCATAAATGGCGGCTTGTTTCGATCAGTAGGCGAGTTCACGCATTGGCGGCCTTCGGCGGCGCCATTTTGCCGCAGTTTTTCGCGCCTGTTGCTATCGGTTCAGGCGGCGTTGCGTATTTCGAGCGGATGCGGTGCAATCGGACCGCTGAATTTCCGGCATTTCCGGTCCCAGACGGCCAGCAAACTGACATTGCGGAAAATCGCGGCGAGCCCCCTCTTGACCATACCGGCAGTGGGATGGCGTTCCCTGCGCCAGGGAGCGACAATCGCGAGTTGCCGCGCGCGGGCCGGGTCATAGACCGCCATCATCTGGGTGAGGGCAAAGGCCGTGCTGAGGATTTGGACCCATCGGTGGAGCGTCTGTCGCCGCCGCTGCCAGGTTTCCTTGACGCCGATGCTGTGCTTCAGCGAACAGAACATCGGCTCAATGGTCCAGCGCAGCGCGTAGGCGTCGATGATTTCGCGCGCGGTCATGGTGATCTCGGTGGAGATGAGCAGACGCGGCGCCTTCGGCAGGCCGTTTTCATCCGCCAGCCGGATCCAGACGGCGCGGACCGCCCGGCCGCCGAGAAATTTGGCCAGCACGACGGCGGAGCGATAGCGGACGATCTGACCTTGACCATAGAGGAACATGAAGGAGCGGGTCTCCTTCAGCGTGGCGACGGCCTGTTCGGTCATCTTCGCTCCATACTTGGGAGTACGCCCGCGCTGGCCGGCGTGGTGTGTCGGCGGGGGCAGGTAGAGGGCGAGGTCCTTTCTGACCTGGCCGATGACAATCAGCCCTTCGTCAAGGGCGAAAGTGATCACCGAAGCCCGCATGAACCAGGTGTCGAGCAGCAGACGGCCCTGACCGAAGAGGCCGCGCACGACCCGCAGGAGCACCCTCGCACAGGTCAGTTTGCCATGGTTGCCGGTCTTGCGGACGAGCCTGGAAATCAGCGGAACCGCCCAGCTCTTGGCGACCGTCTCGGCATGGACGACGGCGGCCAGGGTCACCCAACCCTGGCCCCAAATGTATTTCGACCGGTTCGGCTTTCGGCTATGGTCGAAGTGGAAGCCGACATCCGGCGCCTTCTTCGAGGCCCGCGGCACCAGCGTATCGTCGATGACCAGATACCAGACCGGCGGCGCGAAGTTGGCGACGAGGATCTTGCAGAGGCGCTGCGCGACGGTAATCCAGGACCACTTTCCGCCTGCGTGCCATTTGAAATAGGTGGGCCACTTTCGGCGCGGCGCGATGGCGAGAAGGGCCTCGGTGACGAATCCCCTATCAGTAATCATGGCGCCGATGAGGAGTTCGAGGAAGGTCAGGGCAGAACGGTTCGGAACGGCCTGAGCCAGGATGGTCAGCCAGGCGCAGAGATGGGTCGGGAGCGGGGTAAGCATGGGGCGTAACCGAAGGACGTCGAACACCCTTCAATTGCGCGCCTTGCCTGCAAGGCGCGCCCGCGAAGCGGGCGCGCCGTCAACCTGAAATGGCTGCAATCCACAAAAAATTTGACGCCCGAAGGCGCCGCCAAAACCGCTGAAACTCTAAACTCTAGTTATATAATACACCTAGAAAAATGGTGCGACTACCTATCACAATGCCCTTTTTCTTGTCATAATATGATCCCGCATTGTATATTAACACAGGAGATCCCGACGAACCCGGAAATACTGCTATATCCAATGCTATTTCTGGTCTCCCGTCAAAATTTGTGGTAGGATCTGAGGCGGTTATCCCTCTACGAATTATCGGATACTCGTTGTGTTCATCATATAAAAGAACGGGATACCCAATCATTACGACCTCTTCAATTGCATCGAGGCCGTTCATTACTGTAGGCGAAGGGATTAGCGGTTTATCCAGCGCTAAATAAAACGGAGATGTCCCCAACTGATTGAAGCTTGGCTGTATGGGATAGGCGCACAAGTCTACGTTTGGGTTGGGATGGTTGATCCATTGTGCAGCATCCAACTGGATATTGGAAATACCATCAGGAGGACCGGATAGGGTCGAGCGGGTATGCACATCGAAATTCGCGCCAGTAACAATGTCATGTACCACGTGCTCGTTAGTAATCAGAATTGTTGTAAAGTGGGTTTCATCGATTTTGATCTTGTAGAAGAACCCTGTGCCCCCAGCATCGGCTCCTGCAGCATTCTTTCCAACAATACGCACGGTCGCGTACATAAATTTCTCAGCATTGGTGGTCGGCTCGATATATTGAGCACAGAGCGGAGCTAAATGCAGAGCCGTAGCCGCAAATGAGACGTTGAAGAAAAACGTGCGGCGGGTGAGATCGCGGCTTGTCATGTATGTGTGCGCTTTGCCGCTACGCTTTCGATGCATCGTGCTCGATCCGAAAAAGGTAATGCCCGCATGCCCGCGCGCAAGGTATCCGAAATCAGATATGAAGACGTGAAATCGTACTCTGACTGACGTTGTAACTGCGCGCGACACTGCGTTGTGTCTCGCCGGCCGCGATGCGGGAGAGGCGGTCAACGGCTGGGGTGATGACAACATCACCGGGCGCGAGGGCGTCCATCAGCTTCTTGAGCTGCGGCCGGTCGGCCGTGGTGCCGGTGATTTTCTCGCGGAACACCTTTTCGCATCCGGCCGCCTTCAGTTGGCGTACTTGTCCGGTTTCGTCTTGGGCGGCGGTCGAAACGCGGGCATAGCCGTAAATCATGCTAACATTTTGCATTAGAAATCTGCATCAAAAAAGCCCATTCGCATCAAACCCTTGGTTTTGATGCGAATATCTTGAATTTCGAAAGGGCGTGCGCAGCGAGCCGGCTGACCAAGGACGGCAAGTCACGCGTGCTGCTGCTGGAGTTCGGCGGCTCGGATCGCGCGGTGCTGATTCAGATGCACCAGCATTTGCTTCAAGGCCGATCGCATATCTTGTTAGTTTCCCTCGCTTGCCCTTAATGCAGTTGAGAGGCGGCGTATAGCCGGCTTCACCACGACCGGGGCCGGTTGCGGCCACTCGGCCCCCTCCCAGGGGTAATACCAGATCCTCCTGAGTGCGACCTTTTCGTGGTTCCCAAACCGCCACACCTGTGCTTCTCCTTGCCAAACGGATGGAAGGTGGGTGCCATGCGGCCTCCCGTACAGCTTCGCGAGGATTACGATGCGCCGGACCTGCGCGCGCTGGCGAAAGCGTCACGGGATGCCAACCAGACCCGGCGCCTGCTGGCGCTGGCGGCGATCTATGACGGGGCATCCCGCCGCGAGGCGGCCCAGATCGGCGGTGTCGGAGTGCAGCCCTTCGACAAGCTCAGGAGTGCGGGATTGGGTGCTGGCCTTCAATGCGGCGGGTCCGCCGGGGCTGATCGACGGTCAGGCGTCGGGCAACCCGCCGCTGCTGAATGCCGAGCAGCGCGCGGCTCTGCAGCGGATCGTCGAGGCCGGCCCGAACCCGGCGGTGGACGGGGTGGTGCGCTGGCGGCTGATCGATCTGGCGCAGTGGGTCTATGGGGAATTCGGCATCTCGATCAGCAAGCAGACGCTGAGCCGGATGTTGCGCGGCCTGGGCTATCGCAAGCTCTCCGCGCGTCCGCGCCATTACGCCCAGGACCCCGCCGCCCTTGCGGCGTTTAAAAAAACTTTGCCGCGCGCTTGGCGGCGATCGCGCAGCGCGATGCGGCAGGCCAGCCGATCGAGCTGTGGTTCCAAAGCCTGCCCCGGCGCAGGCCAGGCGCAGGCCGGGGACGAGGCCCGCATCGGGCAGAAGAACAAGATCACCCGGCCCCTTCGACAGGCTCAGGAGGGCCAAGCGCGGCACCCGGCCGGTGGCGCCGCGCGATCAGCGCACCGCCTCGGCCTACATCTTTGGCGCCATCTGCCCGCGAGAGGGCAAGGGCGCGGCCCTGGTCCTGCCACGCTGCAATAGCGCGGCGATGAGCCTACACTTGGCCGAGATCGCCGCCTGTGTGGCGCCGGGAGCGCATGCCGTGCTCATGCTTGACCAGGCGGGATGGCACTTGTCGGACAAGCTCGTCGTGCCGGCCAACCTCACCCTGCTGCCGCTGCCGCCAAAATGTCCGGAGTTGAACCCGGTCGAGAACCTCTGGCAATTCCTGCGCGACAACTGGCTCTCCAACCAGGTCTTCCCCTCCTATCGCGCCATCCTCGATCACTGCTCCTATGCCTGGAACAAACTCGTCGACCAGCCCTGGACCATCATGTCGATCGGCTTCCGCGAATGGGCCTATGGGTTCTGATCAGTAGGACTTGGTATAACGCATGAAATTCATTACGGCTACACTATAGGCTGTGAGCTTCCTGCCAAGAGCTGGAATATATAATCGTCATTCCACGCGGCTCTTTTGCGTCTGGCGCGCACACTGGCCTTGCTGGACCGATCGTGGCCGACGAGATTGAGCGCGATCTTGCGCAAAAGGGCCAGATTGCGCGCCGCCGTGCGGTCGCGCACACGGCTGTCGTCTTCATGGAAGGTGACGTCTAGCACCAATACCGTTCAGATAAGATATGGAGCCACAACATGCAGCATATGTTTGAGGCCAAGCCCTACAACATGTTGTTTCATATTCGCTTAACTGAACAGTATTGCGTCTAGCACCCAGTGCACGGCATTCTCGATCGACCAGTGCGCGGGTATCGCCGCGCCAAGGACGGCCGGATCGTCACGACAGCTCGACGGGAAATAGCGGATCTCGCTCTCGACCTTGCCTGTGCCATGGACGCTGTGGATGCTCTCGACGGCGAGCACGGCGTAGCCCAGGCCAGCCGCCGAGGGCTTCCAGGCGCGCCGCCTCGGGGCTGGCGAACACCCGGCGCGGACCAGGCGACCATGAGTGTCCTCGAACGCGTCGTACTCGGCCCGGGCCGGCGCGCCGAGGCGAAAGCAACACTCCTCGAAATGCGCGGCCACCGCCGTGTGGGCGAGCGGGTGGTTGGCCTTCAGCGATGTGCAGCGGCGAGTTGCCCCGCCCCTGATCGAAAGAGCGCCGGAGCGTCTTGCCGTCGATTGCCACCGCCGCCTGGATCGCCTCCAGCCGCCGGCGCCGGCGAAGCAAAACCGCCCCCGCCGCGGCGCGCACGCGAAGCCCGTCCTGCGCCAGCACGTCGAGCACCACCAGACCTTCGGCGACCAGCGCCGCCACGCCGGTGGCCAATAGCCGCTCCAAGAGAGTGGCATGCGCCACCCGGAAATCGGACAGTGTGTGGTGGTTCATCGAGACCCCGCCGCACAGCCAGCGATAGACCAGATGCTCCGCGCACAGCCTGGCGAGCTGGCGGGCGCTGCCGACCCCGTCGACCGTCGCCCCACAGCCACAGCGCCATCATCAGCTCGGGGGCGGGCGGCGTCCGCCCCGGCACCCCCTCGCGCGCCTTCACCGCTTCGTGCAGTTCGCGCAAATCGAGCGCCGTCGCAAACGCCCAGACCGCTCGCACCGGATGATCGGGGGCAACCAGATCATCGATCGCCACCACCTGCCAGCCGGGCTGATGCCGCTCGGGCCGACGCAACCGCGGGCGCCCCGCGCGCCGCCGCGGACGGGACAGGCTGCTTCGGGAGCTTTTGGAACAGGCCCTCGGTTTGCGACATGCCCACCTCCATAAGCGACACTTGAGGCAGCGAATCACAATTACCAGTGGTTAGTAAGCCCTTGGACACTACATATCCGCTCCCGCTGCGAGAAACATTCACAGGCTCTCAGGCCGCCACGCTCATGCCCTCCTGGAAAACTGAATCGCCCTGAGTGTCCGTCCAGAAACGATTCAATGGATTTCCGTAACTTATCCATCATCCCCGCACAAACGGAACCTAAGGGTCCAGCGTAGCAGCGCTTGTCCTGGCCACCTGCTTTCGCGGATATACGGCAACTCATTGGAATTGCACCTTTTGTTTTCTGGGCGGACACTGAGGGTCCGCTAGGGTATGCCCATACGGCACTCAGGCACATTTTCCGCAATCTGGCGCGGATGCGTCCCTGGCGCTGGACGTCGGGCCACCGCGTATCCATCTGTTTTACTGCGGGAAATCCGCACGTCCGGTTTGTGATTGGTGCGTTTTCGCTTTTCGCGCGCTGGGGCCTGCTGCTTTTTCTTGGCATGAGAGAGCCACGCCACACACCTCGCCCGAGTCTCATCAGTATTATTAACGTCAGAGCCTAATAGGGCGACTCGATTTAGCGGGCCGAATTCGTCCTGCAACGGCATCCAACGACCTGGAAGTATCCGTTATGGAGAACTCAGCGCATTTCATAGTTTACCGGTTTGGTTCGTTTGCCTTAGATCTCGAGCGGGGGGCGCTGGTCGCGGCCAACGGTAAGGAAATTCCGCTTCGGCCAAAATCGTTTGCCCTGATACAGTTGCTCGTGGAAAATGCGGGACGCCTCATGTCAAAAGAAGCAATCATGGAGGCGTTATGGCCAAACATATTCGTAACGGAGAACAACGTCAGCCAGTGCATCCATGAGGTCCGCGGTGCGTTAGGGTCTGAAGCTTATCAAACATTGCGTACAGTCCCCCGGCGTGGGTATCTGTTTGCGTCGGACGTCATCGCGATGCCTCCTCGCGACGCAGGCCTTCGAAAGACTCAATCACGACCCAGTGCTACCGCTTTTATCGATGTGAAAATCGGTGCGGAACGAATAGATCTTGAGCACACTGGTCAGATGGACCCCGAATCATAGACGAGTATAGACGTGCCAGCCGAAGCCCGGGAAACGGTGCATGCAGCAATTGAACTGAGCAAGAAAACATGGGCACCGGGTATCGCACCTCTCGACCGTTATCACCCGAGCATTCGCTGCGTCTGCGGCGGCAACATCGCGGAACTGGTCAGCTTCCAGAATAATCGTCGGGTCCCAGTCTGTTACTAGGTCGGGTATGGCGGCTTCTGGCTGGCCCGGGCATAGGCGAAAATCGGCATCGAGCGCCGTGTCCTGGATTCTGCGAGCAGCCCAGTCAATCGTGGCACCCCCGCGTTAAGATTGACCGCATCGACGTTTGACGCTCCTGTGTACCCTGATCGCGACCAACCGGGCGAACGCCAAGACGGCCTCGACGACGACTTATTGGCCCAGGCGAGCATAGCGCAGCCGGGCACAACCGATGACACGCGCACGATAACAATTACCCGCTCGCACGCGGTCTCTACCATCTTCACCAGCCAAGTCGTCGTCGCAAATGGCACGACATTATCGGCAACCCGACCTTCGTTCTCATAACTTTTTCAGAGAAATTTCAGCAGACCTTCAGGACTCGATACTGCATCTGCGCTGTAATCCGCCCCGCGACAGATACTCCACCTGCCGCAGACGGTGACGGACCCCCGTTTACCGTGTCATTGATAACTTGCTACGGAAAAGGAAGTAATCATGAAGACAATCTCGATCATCAAGGTGCAGAAGATTGCTTTGACCAAGACGCTCGTGGCGGCGTACGGCGGTGGCTGTCGCCAGTAGTTGGGGTCAGCCAGCTCACGCCACCGGGCACGGTAGCTAAGCTAGCGGCTTTAGTGAGCGCGGCTTCCATGCCTGGGGTACCATGGCATGGAAGCCGGGCTCTTAAATATCACCCTCCGATTCATTTGATAAAGCGAGAGACTATGCCGCCTTGGCGGGCCGACGCGTTCTTCCGCCAGTGGAACAACCAACACTAAAGCAGCCTAGCTCCACGAACATTGGTCACAGCCAACTCCCCGTGTCCAGCAAACGAAGCGCACTCTCCATGTCGACCGTAGATGCACCACAATATTTTGTGATCCCTCTTTCGGTACAGAAAGAGGGAGATTTTTACCTCGTCGGGAACAGTGAGATGGGTGACTTCTATCAATTTCCGGAGCAGGGCTTGCGGATTCTCAACATGCTCCGATCCGGCGACAACGCCGCTACCATCAGATCTCGGCTTGCAGCCGTATACCAAGAGATGGTTGACGTCGACGACTTTGTCGCCCAGCTGGCGAATATAGGATTTATCTATCCAGAAGACCAACGGCAACGTGTCCAAGCACAGATGCAGGCAACGACGCAAGCAGCACGAAGAACTTTCAATGTCGAGCCCTGGATAGCCAAGGCAATATTTTCGCCACCGGTATTGTTCTGCTGCTCGATCATCGTTTTCTATACCGTGTTTAGCTCCATTAACAACCCCCAATTGCGATTAAATTTTAACGCCTTCTACACCGACACAAATCGCACCCTACTGTTGCTTCTCGTGCTGATCCTCTCGCTCATAGAGACCGTCATGCATGAATGTGGTCATATGCTTGCCGCCGCCAGACATGGGATTAAATCAGCGTACGGGATAGGCAACCGCTTATGGACTATTGTTGCCGAGTCGGATCTAACCGGCATTCTGACTTTGCCGAAATCGCAGCGCTATTTCCCGATGCTCGCCGGCGTTCTCGTCGACATTCTCTGTGCATCGCTACTGACTATCCTGATCGAGGTACTGCTGCGGTATGGCGCCAGTGCTTTTACGGTACAGGTTGTTCAAGCTCTCGTCTTGGAAATCGTTATTAGCATAACGTGGCAGTTCAATATTTTTGTAAAAACAGACATTTATTTCGTCCTTTGCAACTACTTCAGTCATCCAGATCTTGACAGAGATGCGCGCAGCTATTTGCACGACTTGCTCTACCGTGCTACCTTCGGCCTGTTCGGGAGTAAGACCGTCACGACTAATTTTCAAAATTTATTTGTGCTGAGAGTGTTCGCCTCGATCTGGTTCTTCGGCAGGATATTGTCGGTCCTCGTTCTTGTCGGCGTATTCTTGCCGACGATGGGAAAATATATTGTATCTGCCGTCCATTTGTTGAGAGGGCCGCCTGCCTCCATCTGGGTGGCGTGCGACACTATGCTGTACGTTTCGATAACACTAACGATGCTTGGTGCCGGCATGTACATGTGGCTAAAGCAGAGATAATCCCGGTTCACCTGCACAACAGAGAAAATCAATGACTCAAGTATCTAAACGAGGAACTTTGGTGCCCCGCACAGGCGAGGATGTCGAACTGCGAAGATTGCTTCCTGTTGGGAGCAAGGCTGCTGAACCTCATTCGACGTCATGCCATGATAAAGTTCCAACCGAACCTCGTATCTTCCAACTGGACGCCCGATTCGAATCCGGCGGAGCGTGGGCTGGCGTGGACCAATTGGCGGAGTTGGCCTATCTCTGCCTTTTGGAAATGGGAGAAGACGCGATTGTCGAAGAGCATCTGCTCGAACTGTATATGGTGCTGTTGAAATATCGCGACTGCATCCGTCCAAAGTATCTGTGCCTCACTGATACCGCTACACCTGCCGAAAGGACGCGCTTTTATGCGGTAGACCGTGCGTATCGCTTGGTGCATGGGCTAGTCGGCATGGTCCTGCAGTGGAAGCGGGCGCTGCATGATCCAAGTCGCTGGGTCGTAATCGTGCGGAACTTCGACCACGCGCAGCATCTAGCAACACGCTTTTTCTGCGAGTTGGCGCGACGTTCCGCGGCCGAAGGCGAGATCGACGTAATCATCGAGACCCGGCAGTATGGCTCGTCCGATGTTGCGCTGCGTCTGCCGGGCATGCAGGCCGTTCCAGCTGCATCATGGATAACCGAGATCGAGCCGAATCCGGCAGCGCCCCACGACCTCAGTGAGGTCGATATACAGATGCTTGAGACGCAACTCGCGGACGCTGCTGATATCCTGTTGGAACAAAAATATCCAATGCTGCTCACTTACTATCGATCTGCCGGCGATGGTCTGGCGGCAGCGCGGATAGCAATCAAAATTTTCATTATCTACAATAGCTATGGGTACTACCACGAAGCCAAGCATTTCATGGTGACCGTTCTGCCATATTTCGAACGGCTTGTCGGCAATGATGAAGCCAAACGCATGTACTATGTCAGTAGAATGAATATTTGCTTGGTGATGCTAAATGATCCGGCCGGCGCGCTGCGCGTCGTTGAGGAATTGGCTGAATCGTACCTTACCAAGACATACCTTCTTGCCGATATGCACTACATCTTGGCTATGCATTATCTTCGTTATGCGGAAGTCAAGGATATTGAACGTGCGGAGCAACACATCTTGCAGGCTGTAGGCCTTGTCGACCTGGTAAATGACGATCCTGAGTTTTATCCCCAACAGAAAACATTCACTGATAATGGTCTGGCATTCCTGAGGGTACGGCAGGGACGGCATCAGGAGGCGCTCGATCTGTGCCAATCCGGATACGAATTCTTGACCAAAGAACACGGTGAGGATCGCCACCGTTTGCACCGTTCGGTACTACAATACAACATCGCCCAAGTTTACGTCGTGATGGGCCATCTTGATAAAGGGGTTGAATATTATCAAAAAGCGATTGATATGGACCCATACTATTCCGAGTATCATAATGAAATTGGAAATATCCTGCAGGACCAGGGTCATTATCAGGAAGCTATTGAAAGTTACATGCGGGCAATCGAGTGTAGTGCTCCGTATCCGGAGGTGTATTTCAACAAAGCGGTCTGTCACGCCCGTCAGGAAGAATTGGAGGATGCCCTTACCTGTTTCCAAATAAGTCTCGAACTGAAACCGGGCCAGCCGGAGTGTCATGCTTTGCGGGCAGATGTATTGCGGGAGCTTGGAAGAGTCGATGAAGCGCTCGAGGGATACGACACTGCCATTGCTCTTGGCTATAACTCGACGGCCGTGCGGGTCAACCGAGCCGTTTTGCACTACAACAATGGCTCGTACAAACTCGCGCTTTCAGACATGGATCATGTGATTGCTCGCGAGGCTCAAGAAGCCGCCCACTACGAGAATCGTGCGGCGATATATCAAGCCATGAATCGGGAAGATCTTTATTTGCATGATCTCCGTGCGGCACAACGGTGCAGAGAGCCTGTATAGGTACGGAACTCGCCGGGAAATCTTTATTAACGCGATCTCCGTACAGCGCGACGTTTCAGGGAAGCCTGCATAGTCATGGACCTCGTCAGGAGCACCGTATTCACCAGCGCCATGGATCGCCCGATCGTCCGGCGCCGGTTCACGCGGCCGATGCTGGTGGGGGCTGCCATATCGGTGACAGTGCTAGTGGCAATTGCCTGGTTGGTGCTGCACCCGGCCGAACGTACCCTCAATATCGAGGCGCGGAAGATCACAATCTCGTCTGTGGCTACCGCGCCATTCCATGATTTCATTCCGTTGCGCGGGCAGCTCGTGCCGCTCAACAGCATAGTGCTCGATGCTGTGCAGGGCGGCAGGGTCGAAGAGGTGTTAGCCGAAGCTGGGCAACGTGTCGTCGCCGGCCAACCCTTGATCAGGCTGTCCGATCCGTCGCTGGAGCTGGACGCAATTGCGCGCGAAACCCAGGTCATCGAGCAGATCAACAACCAGCGCTCGCTGGAGCTCAGTTTCGAGTTGGCAAGGACCAGCGATGCCAAAGCGGTGACCGATGCCGAGTACAATATCGTTCGCCTCAGCCGCCAAGTCGCTCGGCGGCAGCCGTTGGCTGCCAAGGGCTTCGCATCGTTAGAATTGCTCGACCAATCGGCTGACGAGCTGGCCTACCAGAAGCGGCTCAAGGGAATCGCCGTCGATGGCCTTCAGCGCGACGCGGCAGTAATCGAGCGGAGCAATGACTTGATCGAGAAAACGGCGGCGCGGCTAGAAGCTAATCTGGCGGTCGCCAAGCGCCAGCTCGATGCGCTGACCGTACGTGCGCCCGCGGCGGGCGTGCTGACTGGCCTCGACGCCCATATCGGCGAAGAGAAAATTCGCGGCCAGCATCTCGGCCAGATCGACCGCGATTGCGGCTTCAAGGTAACGGCACAGGTCGATGAATTCTATCTGGCCCGCGTCAAACCCGACCAGCATGTTGCGGTCACCATCGACGGCACGCCCAGCGCATTGGTCGTCACGAAGCTTTATCCGCAGGTCAAGGACGGGAAATTTGAAATTGATCTGGCTTGGAAGGGTGCCATGCCGCCTGGGCTGCGGCGCGGCCAAGCGATCCAGGGCAAGCTCGAACTGGGCAGTGACGTGCCCACGGTGGTACTCCCCGCCGGCCCGTTTCTCGAAGCCTCCGGTGGGTCCTGGGTGTTCGTGCTCGATCACAACGGGTCCAGCGCCATACGCCGTTCTGTCAAGCTCGGCCGGCGTAACGCCGAAGCGGTCGAAGTGCTGAGCGGGCTTGAGCCCGGCGACCGCGTCGTTACCTCGGATTACACCGGCCTCGATCGCATCGATCGCCTCGCTCTTTCCCCTTGAGACAGGAGTGCCCGCAACCATGCTTAAGCTCGTCAACATCACCAAGAGCTATCTCACCAGCGAAGTCGAAACCCTGGCGCTGCGCCAAGTCAGCCTGGACGTCAGGCAAGGCGAGTTCCTCGCCATCATGGGGCCGTCAGGTTGCGGCAAGTCGACCCTGCTTAATATCCTGGGCCTGCTCGACAGCCCGAGCGACGGTCAGTTCTTCTTCCTCGGCGAGGAGATCGCGCGCGCCTCGGAACGCCGGCTGACCCTGCTGCGCCGCGCCCATATCGGCTTTGTGTTCCAGAGCTTCAATCTGATCGACGAGCTGACGGTCGAGGAGAATGTCGAGGTCGCGCTGATCTATCGCGGCGTTGGCTCGGCCGAGCGCAAAAAGCGCGTTGCAGCGGCGCTGGAGCGCGTCGGGCTGCCGCATCGCGCCCGCCATCTGCCACAGCAGCTCTCCGGCGGCCAGCAGCAACGCGTCGCGGTGGCGCGCGCGCTGGTGGCAGCACCGAAACTGATCCTGGCCGACGAGCCAACCGGCAATCTCGATACGGCCAATGGCGATGCCGTCTTGGGCATGCTGATCGAGATCGCGGGCACCGGCACCACAATCGTCATGGTCACGCACAGCCGCGCCCATGCCGCCCATGCCGAACGTACGCTCAACCTGCTCGATGGCCAGGTCATGCCCACGATGCAGCTCGCTGCCTGAGCGCGGAGCCGATCCGGGAGGATTACATGTTCCGCAATTACCTCGCCACCGCCTGGCGCAGCGCCCGCCAGGACCGATTGTACTCCCTGCTCAATGTCATCGGACTCGCTCTGGGCTTCGCCGTGGTCATACTAATCTGGCTTTTCGTGCGCGACGAGCTGTCCTACAACAGCTTCCTGCCTGGGTATCAAGATGTCTACTGGATCAAGCTGACGATTGCCGAAACGGGCCAGCGGCCGGTGACAGTACGAGGCACGCCGGCACGGATGGCAGCGGAGCTGAAGCTTGATTTTCCTGAGATTGTTGCGACTACACGCAGAAGGATCGACTCCGTCGGCCTGCATCATGGCGACGTCGAGGCGGTCGAAGACATTTTGTGGGTTGATGCCGATTTTTTCGAGGTACTAGGGTACCGGCTGCTGCGCGGCGATCCAGCGACAGCCCTTGCCGAGCCGGATTCGATCGTGCTAACCCGCACGCTTGCCAAGAAGTATTTCGGCACCATCGATTGCCTAGGACAAACTCTCGAAGTCGATCATCTGCATTTGGTGCGCGTTACCGGTATAGCTGAAGATCCGCCATCAAACGCGACGGAGACATTTGTCGCTTTGCTATCAGGAAGCACGAATTGGGGCAAACTGGCGATCGCGGATGCCACCCCCCCATTGCCGGGCGAGCTGGACCTCTCGCGAATGACCTTCGTGCGGCTCAGGCCCGGTGTTAACCCAGACAAGCTGGTCGCTCGGTTCCCCGCCTTCGCCCGCGCCCATTACCCTGATCCCGACGGGCCGAAAGCGCTCTTCGCGTCGATGTTCATGCACTCTTTGGCCGACGTGCATCTGCATCCCTACAACCCCGATACCAGCGAGCCCGATGACCAGGAGCAAACGCTCTATGCGGTCGCAGCGACTGGAGTGTTCATCCTGCTGCTGGCCGGGATTAATTTTGTTAATCTGGTGACCGCACGCGCGACACGCCGCGCGGTCGAGGTTGGGGTTCGCAAAGGACTAGGTGCCCTGCGCAGCCAGTTGATGGTCCAGTTCATGGGCGAGTCGATTGGCTATTCACTGGCTGGCTTGTTGCTCGGCTTGGGGCTGACGGAACTTTTGCTGCCCAGCTTGAACGCCTTTCTCGACCGGCAGATCGCCTTTGATTTCTTGCGCGATCCGCTGTTGGCCGTTGTGCCCGTCGCAATGGCCATTCTGCTCGGTATCGCTGCCGGTGTTTACCCGGCCGTGATCTTGTCGCGTTTTTCACCGGCGCAGGTGCTGAAGGCGAGAGCCGGCGCGTCGATCGGCGGCACCAGAATGCGTCTGGGCTTGGTCGTGTTCCAGTTCACCGTAACAATCGCCCTGTTGATAGCAACCATTGTGGTCCATCGCCAACTCTCCTTCGCCACTTCACAGGCGCTCCGCTTCGACAAGGACCTCATGCTGACCATCGACCTGACCGGCATGCCGGAGCAGGTTTCTCCGGACGGTTTGGGACGGCGCGAGGCGGCGCCCTTGGAAGCCCTGCGCACGCGGTTGGCCGCGGTTCCCGGCGTCCATGCCATGGCCGCGACATTCACTCTGCCGCTGTGGTCCAACTTTATACGGACGGATTTCATCAGGCCGGGCCAGAGCGACGGGCAATCGGTTAATTTCACCATCCAACCGGTCGATTTCGGCTACTTCGGCGTCTATCGAGTGCCACTGCTCGCCGGCCGTGACTTCTCCCGCGATTTCATCGAGGACAAGGTGTCGGCCGGCGACAAGTCCCGGCTTAGCTCGGCGATCATCAACGAGGCAGCGCTGCGGTCGCTGGGCTTCATCGATGCGTCGGCGGCAATCGGACAGGAGATCAAAAGCACGGATCCTGCGTTACCACGCCGTTACCGGATTATCGGTGTCGCCCCGGATTTCCCGCTTGATTCGATCCGCAACCCGGTGCCACCAAGCATCTTCATTGTTGACCCGGATCTGTTCAAGGTTCTCAGCCTGAAACTGTCGGGCTCGAACCTGCCCGAAACGTTGCGCGGCATTGATGCGGTCTGGCATGAGTTGGTGCCGGAACGACCAATCAATCGCGTCTTTCTGGACGATCGCCTTGCCGAGCTCTATCTCGACGTCGCCCATGAGGGCCAGGTTTTCGCGGCTTTTGCCGGCTTTGCGGTGGCGATCGGATGCCTCGGCCTAATCGGGCTCTCGGCCTATACTGCCGAGCGGCGCACCAAGGAGATCGGCATCCGCAAAGCGCTTGGAGCTTCCACCTTCGATGTTTCTTGGCTCTTGATCCGGCAATTTGCCAAACCGGTTCTATTGGCCAATGTGCTGGCCTGGCCGATCGCCTGGTGGTTCATGCGCCGCTGGCTCGATGGCTTTGCCTACAGAATCGATCTCGGTCCGGAGCCGTTTCTGGGCGCAGGACTGGGCGCTATCGCTATTGCTATTGCTACGACCGCCTTTCACGCCGTCCAGGTGGCTCGATCCCGGCCGGTCAGAGCTTTGCGGTACGAATAGAGCACCGCATGCGCTGGGTCGTGGCGAGTACCTGGCCGACGATGAGCCAGTCGAACAGCATGCGGATCGTGACCAGGTGCTGCTTAACCCATCTTCTATAGTTCGGAAGTGCAAGCGCTTGATAAATTTTGGAAAAACGTGCTTCAACCCTGTTTGTAGTGCCAAAGGCTGGTTTTTTCGTTCTCAACCGCCGTTAAGCTGCTGACTCGACAGGATTTTTTCGTGGCGCAAGCGGCGTGGCACTACAAACGCCGTGCACGCTGGATTATGACAGCAATCTCAGGGAGTTGCGGTCCCGCACTGTAGAAGACGGGCTTAACCCAACTTCGCCGATTGGAGGGGCATGAGGGATCTAAGCAATTGTAATTGCTGGATCAGGTGGTCAAAGGTCGGCACTACAGCGGGGTCGCCGAATGGCCTGTTTTGGCAGTGATCCTCGGTTGTGGCTGGGCCGGCAGGGTGAGCTTGAGCGCATCGAGCAGCAGCCGGAGCTCAGGCTCCGGCTCGGTGTGGCGGGTGAGGACGAGTTCCCGGCCGTCGGTGGTGGGCACGTGCAGATCGATCATCTGCACCGCAGTGAACTTTTCGATCGCGCTCCTCGGTGTCAGACCGGGCGCCAGCGCGTGCAAGCGCCGCTCCAGGGTGACGTGCAGGCAGTAGGCCAGGAAAGCGATGAAGATGTGCGCCTCGATGCGCGCCTCAAGCTGGTGAAACACCGGCCGGATGGCGAGATCACCCTTGAGGTTGCGGAAGGCCTCCTCGACGCCGACAAGCTGCAGGTACAAGCCCCACAGCCGAGCTGGGTCGTCGTCGGTGAGGTTGGTACGCAACAAGTAGCGCCCTTCGCGGCGGCGCACCCGGCGCAGCTTGGCGCGGTCGAGCCGGAAGCTGAAAGTGGCGTCGTCGTCGGCGACCTCGATCGCCATCACCCGCCATGCCGTGTGGGCCTGTTTGCGCGCGGCACCGAGCCGCATCAGCAGCTCTTCGCGTGTCAGCTTCATCGCGGCGAGTTGGGTGAGCCGGGCTGGGGTAGGTTCAGGATAAGTGTAAAAAGTGGTCACAAGGCCGGCTCGAACGGGAGCGGCTGCGGATTGAGAGGGCGGGGCATCTCCTCCATATCGAGGACATACTGGCCAAAACGGCGGATGTGTTCGCGCATATAGGGGCTGAGGCAAGCAACCAGCCCGGGAGTAATGCGATGTCCGTCCTGGGCCATGGATGACAGAGCTTCGGTCATATCGGCGACATTGGACAGCATGATCGTGTTGGCGACGAGACTGGCGTATTTGAGCTGCTTCTCCTGCTCCACCGGATCTCCGCTCTTGATCACCGGCCCGCCGAAGGAGATCCAGTCGAGAAAGTCGTTATAGGCTTCGATCTTGGTGGTTTCGGCGCGGATCGTGCGGCGGATCTCGGCGCTGGAGATGAAGCGCAGCAGGAACAGGGTGCGCTCGACGCGGCCGAGTTCGCGGAATGCACGATAGAGCAGGCTTCGGCGGTTGTAGGTGCCGAGCTTCCGCAGCAGCATCGACGGCATGACCCGCCCGGCCTGGATTGACAGCACCACCTGGATCATATCCCGCGTGTGCGTGGCGATCAGATCCCAGTCGATCTCCCCGGCGAACAGCGCGTCGATGTGCCGATACCGGATCGACTTTGCGGGGCGATAGAAGATGGCGTCGCTCAGGCCCCGCATCCGCGGCATCAGCTTGACGCTGAGAAATCGGCATAACCCGAAGACAGGCTCGCTTTGGCCTTGAGTATCGGCGTGAAGTGTGTCGGGCTGGATCGCCGAGCGGTTCTTCAGCAGCGCATCCAGGATGTGGACGGCTTCCCAGACGCCGCAAGGAATGAAGCTGGTGAACAGGGCAATGTAGCTGTCGGCGATGTGGTGGTAGGCGATGCCACCGTAGCCGCCATAGCGGATATGCCGGGACCCGAGAAGATTGTTTTCGCGGAGCTTGACGTGCGTGCCATCGGCGATCGCCGCGTGGCCGCTGCCCAATGCCGCGGCAGAGAGAAGCGGACATACTGCCCGATCACGTCGATCATCGCCGCCTCCAACTTCTCGGCGTTGATGTGCTGGGCATTGATCCGACGCAGCGCCTGCGCCGTGGCGATCTCGGGGGCATGACGGGCGGTCTGGCTGGGGCCGAGATTGCAGCCATAGCCGAACACCGTGAACAGATAGCGCTGGACGGCCCGGGCGAGCTTCGGATCGGAGCCGGAGGGCGGTCCGAAGTGCCGGGTATAGCGGGCCCAGTGTTCGGCATATTTGAGGATGTCGAGGAGGTGGCGTTCCGGCATCCGGGCGCGGACTTCCTGCTCGAACGCCGCCAGCCCCTCGGGCTGATCCCCTCGTGCCAGCTGCTTCAGGTGAAGCGTTCCATCCGTGTCGATGCTCAACTCGGTGTTGGTCGGAAACGCGGCATCGACCTCGGCGGCAACCGCCGTCAGCTCCTCCTTCAGCGCAGCGGCGAAGTCCTCGCCGCGTTCGGGTATGCCGAGCGCCGCGCAATAGGCAGGCAGCCGCTTCTCGCATTCCGGCCAAGGGAGGAGTTGGGTCCGGTAATCGGCGAAATTCTCCGCGCCCATCACATAGAGATCGCCAGTTTGCAAGGCATCAGCCAAGTGGACGAAGATGCAGACTTCGAGCGCACGCCGATCGAGAACAACAGGTTCCGGCCGACGTTTGACGACAAAATTCTGCCGGCGCTGAGAGGCAAAACCGACATCGACCTCGTCCAGCACCTCATGGCGCCGCGCGTGGCGGAGCCTGCTCACGATCGTCAGGGCCTGCAGCAGGCTGGTGTCCTGGGTCGCCGAGCGGATATCCAGCAAGTCGAGCAGCCGGAACAGAAGGCTTCGGTGCCGGGCGTGGATCGGCCAAAGCAGCGGCAGGTCGTTATCGCGATGCCAGGCAGACACGGTCTCGCACTGCTCGGTCAGAGCCTCGACGCCGCCGCGCTCGGAGAGGAGCCTCCTGACCTGGCGCCCGAACTCGGTGTCGGTCTCCTGCGCTTGTGCGGTCTCGAGCACCTGGCCGAAGATGCCGATCAGGGTTTCCTCGATGTCCCGGTGCCGATCGTGGAGAGCCTCCAGTTGCTCCTTGGCTGCGGCCTGCGTTCGCCGGATGCGGCGCAGCATCATTCTCGATCAGCTCGTCGCGACAGCGCATGCGCGCCTGCCGCAGCAGGCTGAGCAACAGCGTGTGCCGCCTGCCCGGTTGGGAAATATCGAGGAGATCGCTCACTTCCAACGCCGCAGCCTCGGCAGCGAATTGGCGCAGCTTGGTATGAACGATGTCATCCAGAAGCGGATCCGGATCAATCAGGCCGGTCAGCCAGTCGAGCCGTTCGATCCAAAGCCCGATCGTTTTCGGGGTTGCAGGCCCGGGGCTCTGCTTGAGGCGGTTGAAGCTGGTCGTCGGGCTGTTCGGCGGCCTGGTCAGCAAGGCGTCGAGCATCGCCTTGTGGTCGCCTGTCAGACGCGCCGCCACCCGATCGTAGATCCGCGCATGGACCTTGGCGCGCAGCCGGTTCACCAGCCGATCGAGAGTGCTGAACGCGGGCAAGTCGATGGCAGCCGCCTGCAACGCCTCGACCGCCCGATTGATGAGATCGGCAGGATCACTCATAGTTTCGGCGGCCTTGAGAGTGATCTCGGTGATCAGACGCTCGGCCGCCGCGCCGTACGGCCCAACAGAAAGGTAAGCGCGAACCGCCGCTTGATAACGATACAGCGATTTTGTCCTGCGTGCCTCCTCGGACGCCCCCAACCGAGCGGACAATCCAAGCTGCAAGGCCAGATGCGCAACGGTATCGGCGTGGACCTCGTCCGGCGCGGCAAAGCAGCCGAGGTCTTGCCGTGTCTTCAGCAGCGTCGCCAGCAGCAGCCGGCCCGCATCGCCGCGGGCGTTCGCGCGGACGAAGGCAAGATCCACATCGGTCAGCTCGTATCGGGCATTCAGTTCCTCCCGAGTCAGCCGAGCACCCGAACGCGGGTAAGCGGTGCGATCGATGACCGTCATGGGATGTCCGGAAAAGGGTCCGCCGATGCGGCTGGACAGAGGATTTGGCGTGAAGGGGATAAGGGGTAGCGGTTTGGCGTCCGCAAAGGAAAACCTTTCTGGACACAAGAGAGCGACTACGCGGCGACACGGAACCCGCACCGCGCTCTACTTGCGGGTCTCGACCGCCGATCAGAAGCCGGACCTTCAATATGACGGTCTCCGGGCCTATGCCACACGGGCCGGTCTCGAAGTCATCCGGGACTACTGCGACGTGGCGGTGTCAGGCCGCAGGCAGGGTCGTCCCCGGCTCAATGCCTTGATGGCGGCGGCCAGAAATCATGAAATCGATTGCGTGCTGGTCTGGAAGTTCGATCGTTTCGCACGCAGCACGCGGCATCTGTTGGCGGCGCTCGAAGAATTCAATCATCTCGGCGTACGCTTCGTCAGCGTCCAGGATCAGGTGGACACCGACAACCCGATGGGCCGGGCAATGTTTACCATCATCGGAGCCATGGCCGAGTTGGAGTTGTCCCTGATCAGCGAGCGCGTGACCGCGGGGATGAAAGCGGCGGAGGCACGAGGAAAGCACCTGGGGCGTCCCGCCACCTCACGGCGCATCATCGGCGAGATCGAGGCGCTCGCCATGTCCACCGACCTCAGCATTCGCCAAATTCAGGGGAAGATCGGAGGCCAAGCGAGCCGTGGGATCGTGGGAGAGATCACCAAACACGTCCGGGCCATCCAGCCATCCGCCTTGTGACCATTTTTTACACGTATCCCGAACCTATCCCGAAGAAGCCTGCGCATTCTTCTAGTACTACAGCCGGATTTTATGGGGACGCGTTCGTCGTTTCCAATGGCAGCGGCGAGCGCGCTGTTGGTGCCGTCGCCGCCATATCGACCAGGCAAGAACGTGTTCGGGATCGGGCGGCTGTGCCCACACCAGATACCAGAGCAGGCGGCGCAGCTCGGGCACGGTGGGCGGCAGCAGATCCAGCCGCAGAGCAAGATCGATCTCGGTTTCCCATCCTGATTTTTTCCCCGCCCGCGGCCTTGCGCAGGGCGGCGAGATAGGCATGGGCGAACAGGGCGAGGGTGATATGGCGGTGCCAGCCGGTCCACGAGCGCACCTCATATTGATCCAGCCCGACCTCGCCCTTAGCCGCCTCAAAGCAACTCTCGACGGTCCAGCGCATGCCGGCCACCCGCACCAGTTCGGCAAGGGTCGCCGCTGCCGGAGCAAGCGTCAGATAAAAAGTGAATTCTTCAGGCTTCTTGATCTTGCGGCGGATCAGCAGGCCCTTCTGCCAACTGGGAGCGGTCGGCGCGCGGTATGGCAGATAGGCCCAGTCGTACAACCGCGGCCCCTTGGCGCCGTCGCCGGCCGACAGGCGCTGCCAAGCCCGAGCCGGCACGTCCTCAAGCCAGTCTTCCACCGGCTTGAGACCGAGCCGCTGGGCGCTGGTCACGGTCAGCACATAGCCGCGCCCGTACTGCTCGATGCAGCGGCGCAGCGCGTGATCGGCCCCATAAACACTGTCCCCAACCACCCAGGCGCAGGGCATGCCGGCCGCAAACGCACGCTCCAGGAGGGCGCGGCCCAGCTTGGGTTTGGTCGCAAAAGTGATCGTCTCCGGCACGCTAGCAACGGCGCGCCGTTCAGGATCGCCCGCCCACGATTGCGGCAGGTAGAGCGCCCGGTCGATCAAGGCTTGACCAGAGGGGCTGGCATAACCGAGAAAAACCCCGATCTGGCAATTCTCGATACGCCCCGCGGTCCCCGAGTATTGGCGCTGCACCCCGCACGACTTGTTGCCCTTCTTCAGGAAGCCGGTCTCGTCGAGCACCAGGACCGCCTGCGCGTCGCCCAAGTGTTCGATGACATAGGCGCGCAGATCATCGCGCACCAGATCGGCATCCCAGTGCGCCCGGGCGAGAAAGTCCTGCACCCCGTCGGGCGTGCGATCGCCCGCCACTTCGGCCAATTGCCAGCCGTTTTTGCGCGCCACCGGCGACAGCAGCCCACGCAAATACGCCTGCGCGCGACGGCGCGGCTCGACCCGCCCAAACCGCCCTCCGATCCGGTCCATCACTGCTTCAAGCCCTTGCGCCCAGCGCTCCGCATCCTCTCGGCTCATCCTCGGCACCTCCTCATACCGAGGTTAACGCTAAAGTCCGGCTGTAGTACTAGAGCAGTTTCTGGATCAGTTTGACAGGGGATATCCGCAATGGCGGAACCAGCCCCTGGCATCCTGGAGGGTGATGGTATCGAGGGCCGGACCGATTTGCTCGTCGATAGCGGCGATCGAGCGCGGCTCGGCGGCGCGCAGCAGCGTCTTGAGCTTGGACCAGCACGGCTCGATCGGCGACAGGTCGGGGGAGTAGCGCGGCAGGGGCAAGTGCAGTATTCGGCCAAAGTCGCATCGTTGTCGGCCGCCACCAATTGGCGCAGCACCTCGCATTCCGCCGTGCCCAAGCGCGGCGCCGGACCGCGGCCCAGCGGTTTGGCGACCCGCCGCCCCTCGGTTGCGGCCGCCCGCACCCAATTCTTCACTGTATTGACCGCCACCCGAAACCGCCTCGCCTCCTGAGGCTCTCGAAGGGGCCGCCGCATTGCCCTCACCATGCTCATGCGCCGACAGCACCCGCTCGCGCAGATCCGCCGAATATGGACGCGGCATAGTTCCCTCCACCAGCATCCCACTCCTTCCCGGAGGACGGCGGCGCGCCACCTTGGTTCCGCCACACCAACCCAAAAACCGCGAGCGCGTGACCGCGGGGATGAAAGCGGCGGAGGCACGAGGAAAGCACCTGGGGCGTCCCGCCACCTCACGGCGCATCATCGGCGAGATCGAGGCGCTCGCCATGTCCACCGACCTCAGCATTCGCCAGATTCAGGGGAAGATCGGAGGCCAAGCGAGCCGTGGGATCGTGGGAGAGATCACCAAACACGTCCGGGCCATCCAGCCATCCGCCTTGTGACCATTTTTTACACGTATCCCGAACCTATCCCGAAGAAGCCTGCGCATTCTTCTAAAACCATTTTTCAAACACCGACGCGTTCCAATCGATGGATTTTGCGCATGTCCGCGTGCCCGGTTGGATCGCCGGTCAGAATAGCAGCTCGCTGCAGCGCATTGAGGGAAGTGCGCAACGCGGCCTGACCAGATTAATTTGAGACGTAGCGGCTCTTGGGCCGTTCGAGCTCCATATTCTCGCGCAACGTCGTGCCTTCGTACTCCGCCCGAAACAGACCGCGCGACTGTAGTTCTGGGATCACGAGCGCGACGAAATCGTCGAGCCCACCCGGCAAATGCGAGGGATGAAACAGAAAGCCGTCAACGCCGTAACCACGGAACCATTCTTCCATATTATCGGCGATGTCACTCGGCGAGCCGATTAGCGTACGTTGCCCCCGAGCTGCGGCGAAGCGCTGGTAGATTTGTCGGATCGTCAGTCCTTCTTCCCGCGCCCAGCGGATCATGTTGCGGGCATTGCCGAGGCCGCTGAGTGCGAATTGCCGTTCGGGTATGTCGGGAAGCGGACCATCGAGATCGTATTCCGACAGATCGAACCCGCCGAGCTGGTTCGAGAGCAATTCGAGCCCGACATCGGGGTGGATCTTCGACTGCAGGAAATGGTGTAGTTCCTCCGCCTCTTTGCGGGTCTGTCCGACGATCGCATTGAGACCCGGCATTACTTTCAGCGCTTCAGGCGGGCGGTCGTACGTTCGCATGCGCCCCTTCAGGTCGCGGTAGAATTCCTGCGCGCTGGCAAGGGTGTGCTGAGGTGTGAACACCCCCTCAGCGAAGCGCGCTGCTACCTCGCGGCCAACCTCGGACGAGCCGGCTTGGAACAGCACCGGATGTCCTTGCGGCGGCCGCGCGACATTCAGCGGGCCACGAACTGAGAAATGCTCGCCCCTGTGGTTTAAGTAATGGAGTTTGGCCGGGTCGAAGTAACGTTCCGATTTGCGATCTCGGACAAACGCATCGTCGTCCCAGCTGTCCCACAATCCCTTCACAACTTCGACAAACTCAATCGCCCGATCGTAACGGGCATCGTGCTCATAGTGCCGCTCGCGTCCGAAGTTGAAGGCCTCAGAGACGTTCGATGATGTGACGACATTCCACCCGGCACGACCCCCACTTATGTGATCAAGCGAGGCGAATTTCCGGGCAATGTGGTAGGGTTCGTTATAGCTGGTCGTCGCGGTGGCGCAGAGACCGATATGCGTCGTCACCGCGGCGAGCGCCGGCAGCAGCGTCAGCGGATCGAAATAGGCCATGTATTGCGGCCAGCGGCTGAGCGCCTCGAGTTTGCCATCGCGCGTCGCCACCGCGTCGGCGACGAACATCAGGTCGAACTTGCCGCGCTCGGCAGTCTGCGTGATCTCGGCGTAATGTCGGAAATTCGTGCCGGCGTCGATCTGCGCGTCAGGATGCAGCCAGGCAGCCACGTGGTTCCCGGTCGGATGAAAGAACGCACCGAGCTTCATTCTCTCACCGCTGCGCTCCTTGCCCATCCCAGATCTCCCCCGCAGCTGACGCGACCTTCAGCCTGCTTGGTGGACTCAGTAATATACCGACCGCCCGGCCCCGCCGCTTGCCGATAGCAGCTCGCCGGAGACCGCCCAGGCCTTTTCCGAGGCCAGGAAGACCGCAACGAACGCGACCTCCGCAGCGTCCACCATGCGGCAGATGGCATTGCCGCGCGGCGAGTTGGGTGCAAAGTCCTGCCGCTCCGCCTCTTCCGGGGATACGCCCAGCTGGGCGGCGCGGGCGGCGAGCAGGCTCGGCGTGCGCTCGGTGCGGGTCGTGCCGGGATGGATGCAATTGACCGTGATCCCATGACGACCCAGTTGGACCGCCAGTGTCTTTGTCATGTGCACCAGGGCGGCATTGCGGGCGCCGCCGCTGAGGTTGCCGGCGTTGCGAGCGTTGCCGCCGCTGATGTTGATGATCCGGCCCCAGCCCGCCGTCTTCATGAACGGGATGACGGCGCGCGCACAGCGCAGCGCTCCGACATATTTCACGTCGAAATCCTGCAGCAAATCCTCGTCGATGACGGTTTCGATCGGTCCGGTCGCGGTGGCCGAGCCCCCTGGATGGGACCCGCTGTTAACCAGGATGTGCAGGCCGCCCAGTTGCTGCGACGCCTCGGCGACCATGCGGTCCACCTGCTCTTTGCTGGTGACATCGGCTGCGAGGGGAACGATGCGCCGGTTCGTTTCGGCCGCCAGCTCCCGCGCCGTCGCCTCCAGATCCCCCTTGTTCCGCGCCACGATCGCCACATCGACCCCTTCGCGAGCCAATTCCCGCGCAATGGCTTTGCCAATGCCCCGACTGCCGCCAGTCACGATCGCATGCTTTCCTTGCAAACCGAGGTCCATGGCGTTCTCTCCCTTATCGTAGTGGTCGCGATTTTGTGGCTCCGCTGCTCAGTTTTCTCTCTGAAGGAACTGGGCGCAAGGGTGGCAACCAAATGCGGGGCGATGCATCGAACGCGACCCCAGTCCGGAAGACCCGCCGCCCGAGCGCCATACATAGGGCGCACCCTACCCCCGTGCAGACGCTACGCCAGAGGCAGGTTGGACCCGCAAAGACGATGGCGCGGCGATGACTTCCCCCCACGAGGAAGATGGCAAGCGGGCTGCCCTTGATGTTGACGAGCCCGATCTGCGGCAATCGGCCAAGCGGTCGCTCAGAATATGGGGCATGAAGACCAATTCCCGCCGCTAAAGCTGAGCGACCATTGCCGGTTTCGAAAGCGGTCCGAGAGCTGCATCGCCGACGGTGCAGCCCGCATGGGGTCTTCTTCCACCGTCCTCCGGTCAGAGCGACGGCGATTTGCCGTTGCTCAACGCGTTCAAAGGCGCGATTCTGACCACGAAACCCTTGAAATGCGGTGGGTGCCAGCTGAAGCCATGCCCGACGCCAACGCGATTCCGGCCATCGATCTCGGGCCCTATCTCGCGGGTGAGCGCGGGGCGCTCGACCACGCCGCGGCCGAGTTGCATCACGCGCTAACCGAGATCGGCTTCTACTCGATCGTCAATCACGGTGTGCCTTCGGCGCTGGTGCAGGAGGTCTATCGGCAGGTCGCCCGTTTCCACGCTCAGCCGCTCGATGAGAAGCTCAAGATCAAGCTCGACAAGCACAATGTCGGCTATCTGCCGTTGATGGGCGACACCCTGCGCACCTCGGTCGTGGCGAATGTCACCAAGCCCAATGTGAACGAGGCGTTCTTCATGGCGCGCGATCTCGCCCCCGACCACCCCGACGTCGTCTCCGGTCGGCGTTTCCGGAGCGCTAATCAGTGGCCCAAGAGCCTGCCTGGCTTCCGCGAAGCGCTCGCCGAATACTGCGACGCGCTGGAGCAGCTGGTGCAACGCCTGGTGCGCGTTTATGCCCGCGCGCTCGACCTGCCCGCCACATATTTCGATGGGCCCTTCACCGACTTCCAGTACAAGCTGCGTGCGACCCACTATCCCTCGCAGCCGGAGGCGCCCGACGACGAATTCGGCATCGCGCCGCACACCGATACCAGTTTCCTGACGCTGCTCGCGCCGAACGACGTGCCCGGTCTCGCATTCCGCACCCAGGCCGGCGAGTGGATCGACGTCCCAACCGTCCCCGACGGGTTTATCGTCAATGGCGGGCAGTTGCTGCTACGCTGGACCAACGACTGTTTCCTCGCAACGCCGCACCGCGCGGTCAACCGCACCGGCGGCGAGCGCTACGCGTTGGCGTTTTTCTGCGACGCCCAGATTGATTGGCCGATCGCCGCCGTACCGACCTGCGTCGGCCCCGGCCGACCGCCCCGATACGAGACGACCTATTATACCGACTACATGATTCGCTATCAGGCGCGGACCTATAACGTATTCGGCGACCAGCCCAAGGGCGCGGCGGAATGACGGCGCTGCAGGGCAGCTGCCTATGCGGCAGGGTGCGCTTCGAGATTGACGGCCCCTTGATGCGATCCTCGCATTGCCATTGCCGGCAGTGCCAAAAGGCGCATGGCGCGCCATTCCGTACGCGGGCGCGGGTTGCCGCCGCCGATTTCCGTTTTCTCGCCGGCGAGAAGCTTGTCTCGTTCTTCGAGTCGACACCTGGCACGCATCGCGGCTTCTGCAAAGTGTGCGGCGCGCCCGTTCTGGTGAAATTCGACGAACGTTCGCGCAGCGCGCGGACAGACCCCGGCGCCGTGGCGCTCTATGGCGTCGCATTGGCGACGCTCGACGACGACCCCGGCGTCCGCCCCGACGCGCACGCGTTTATCATCGACAAGGCGCCGTGGTTCGCGGTCACCGACGACCTGCCCCAATACCCGGCGCGTATCCCCGGCCAAAACACGCCGCATAATTCCTGACCGGTCAATCGCCGCGATTGCCCGATGACCGGCTTCGAGGGCGTCCAAGATTGCAAAACAAACATGAACACCGGTTTCCGCTGCCGAGGTTGAGAGCCTGTTCTCGGTTCACTAAAGGGTCCTTCGCCAGGACGCACTAGCCCAACTTTCTCAACTGGGGGGTCTGACGAGGTTGAAGTCGGCGGAAACGGCGGGCTTTGGTCAAAAAGTCTCCACTACACGAGGCTGGGGTGAGGTGCGAGCGGGCCTGCCGCGGTGATGCGCGGCAGTGGTTGCGGGGGCAAGGTCAGATTGAGTTGTTGGATGATGAGTTTGTGGTCGGGGTTGGGCTCGGTGTAGCGGGTCAAGATCAGGGTGCGGCCGTCGGTAGTTGGGAGGTGAACGTCGAGCATTTGGATGGCGGCGAGCTTGTCGAGGACGGCCCTGGGGGTGAGGCCCGGTGCCGGCGGCCTGAGCCGAGCCTTGAGGGTGACGTGCAGGCAATAGGCGATGAAGGCGACAAAGATGTGGGCTTCGATGCGATGCTCAAGCTGGTGATAGATCGGGCGCAGCTGCAGGTCGCCCTTGAGGTTTTTGAAGGCGGCCTCGACCTCGACGAGCTGGATGTAGAGCCGCCATAGCTGGGCCGGATCGTATTCGCATAGGTTGGTGCGCAGCAGGTAGCGGCCTTCCCGGCGGCGCGTCTGGCGCAGCTTGTGTCGATTGAGACGGAAAGAGAAGGTGACACCTGGTGTCGCCGCGTCCTTGGGCATGACGAAGTCGAGCAGCCGCCACGCCGGGCGATAGCGCCCCTTGGCCTCACCGAGCTTGAGCAGCAGCGGCTGGGCCCGCTCGAATGTCATCTGTTGCAGCTGCTTGAGGCGTTTGACCAGCGCCTTGAGTTGGCGGCGGCGCATCGCGCGCTCTTTGTTGATGCGGTCATGACTGCGGGCGAGCACGTAGAGTTCGCCGTCGCGCGGCAACAATTTCACATCAACTGTATTAGCTAAGATTTGATCTGACAGACGGTGTTGGCTGTCTGAGCCTGTGGTTGTCCGTTCGTGGTCAAGCGGCCATGAGTTTCTCCATCGCCAATGGGATTGCGTCAAGGAAGGTCTGCATCGGGGTCTTGCCGAAACACCAACGGCCCTGATGCGGTCGACGATAGTTGTATTCGACTAGCCAGGCGTCGAGATCGGCCTGCAGCTCGTCGATCGTGTGATCGATCTTCTTGCGGAACGCGATCCGGTAAAACTCGTCCAAGATCGTGCGATGGAAGCGCTCGCAGATGCCGTTCGTCTGCGGGCTCTTGGTCTTGGTGCGGCTGTGATCGATGTCCGCAACCGCGAGATAGAGCTCGTACTCATGGCTTTGCGTGCCGCAAAACTCGGTGCCGCGATCGGTCAGCACGCGCGACAGCCGGATGCCGTGCTCGTCATAAAACGGCACCACCCGATCATTGAGGATCTCGGCCGCGGTGATCGGGGTCTTGCGGTCATATAGCTTTGTGAACGCGACCTTGGCATAGGTGTCGATGAAGGTCTGCTGATAGACCCGGCCGACGCCCTTCAAGGTGCCGACATAAAACGTGTCCTGGGCGCCGCAATAGCCGGGGCACTCGCTCTCGAACTCACCATGCGCCTCCTTGTCGGCCTTGGCCTTCTCGAGCGCAACGATCTGGGCTTCGGTCAGCAGGATACCGTCCCCGGCCTGCGCCGGGGCAGGCTCTGCGCCACCTTGGCTTCCAGCGCTTTCAAGCGCAGTTTCATCGACGTCAGATCGTGGCGCTGCCACACGCAGCGCACTCCCGCCGGCGAGATCGACAAGCCTTGCCGTTTCAGCGCCTCCGACACCCACACCTGCCCCCAGGCCGGCTGCTCGATCGCCATCACCACCACCGCCTGTTCGATCTCGATCGGTGTGCGGTTCTTCAGGATCGGCTTCTTGCGGCTGATCTCCTGCAGCGCCAGCTCGCCGCCCTTATCGTAGAGCTCCTTAAAGCGGTAAAAGCTGTCGCGGCTGTAGCCCATCATCTTGCAGGCTTGGCTGACGTTGCCGAGCTGCTTGGCCAGCTCCAGCAGTCCGACCTTTGCCCGGATAATCTTCTGCTCCTGGGTCATCTCGTGTCTCCGTCCCGCCGAAGGGCGGGTCGCGGTCCCAGCTTCAGGTGAGAACCGCGCCCCGCCCTCCGGCTCCGTTTCGGAAAACCAACAACGAATGTCAGATTAAGTTCAAGCTATCACACATCAACGCCGTCGCGCACTACCTGCCAGGGCCGGTCGAGCAGTGCCTTCTCCAGTTTGGTCAGCCGGCCCTTGGGGGTGCCGACCAGATAGGAGATGGCAGGATCGGCTCGCCGCATCTCCTGCAGCGTCGCCTCGGTCGGAATGCCGCGATCCATGACCCAGATGCGGCGGGCCTTGCCGTATTGCGCCTCGATCTTGTGCAGGAAGCCGCCCAGGGTGGTCTTGTCAGAGGTGTTCCCCGGCAGCACCTCGTAGGCCAGCGGAAAGCCCTCCGGGGTGACGATCAGCGCGATCACCAGTTGCACGCAAGCGCTGCGCTTGTCGCGGCTGTAGCCATAGCGGCGCTTGTCGGCGTCGTCCTCGGGCGGCGGCGCTTCGAAGTAGGTGCTGGTCAGATCGTAAAGCAGGACATCGAAGCTGATCCCGAACAGATCGCGCCAGCGCCGGCACAAATGGCTGAACAGCGCCGGTTTGTGCGCCAGCAGTTTGTCCAGGCAGCGGTAGAGCGCGTTTTTTTCAACCAGCCCATAATCCGCGTCGAGAAGATCGCCCATCGCGCTGTGCTCGAACCACAGCCGGTGCAGCCGCCACTCGCTACCTGGATCGATCAGCCGGTAGCACACCAAGGTCTGTAGGATATGGCGCCAGCGGGTGCCCTCGCGCGAATCGACCAGCCGGGCCTCCCAGAACCGGTCGAGTTCGAGCTGACCGTAGAGATGACAGACCAGCCAGCACGCCCCCCATTGCCGAGGCCGATGCAATGTCATCCGATCGAGCCGGACCTGAACGCCCTGGCCCGCGGCATGCGTCGGCATCTCGCGATCGGCGGCAAACAAGGCCAGCTGCGTCGGCCGTTGGGTCGCCTCGTCGAACGCCTCGATGGCCCGGCCCCACAGCGCCCGCTGGCCATCGTTGATCTCCCCCAGGTAGAGCACCTGCCGCTGCACCACCTTGCCGCCGATACAGCGCCTGCTCTCGACAATGTTCCAATAGAAATGATCCTTGCCGTCTTTGTGCCGTCGGTTCCGCTTCAAGTACATGCCGCCGATTCTACACTGTACCCCGCGGTCAGCCAGAGGCTTGGTCTAGACTACAGCCAATTTTGGAGCCGTACCCCTTGAAACAACTTGCGCCTTCAAGCTTAAAACGCCAAAAATCGCCGGTTCGCGGCGCCAGTTGAGAAAGTTGGGCTAGTACTACAGCTGGGGTTCATCCTCAGGTTTCTATACTGCAAAGATAGAAAGCTTTTGGTCGAGGACCCAGGTGTTCCGAGCGAAGTTGACGGCACGCGGTGGATCAGTGAAGTTGAAAAACTTTGGCTCCGATGATCGCAATATGTGCGGAGCGGCTCGATCTATTCGGAACCCCGGCTGTAGTACTAGAACGGGCGAGACGTGCCGCAAGTCGCCGATCGCATAGTCTGGAAAACGTAGGCTCGGTGTGCCACGGTGAGACCGAGATAATCGGAGGTATGCCATGAGCCAGTTCGAGGTCACCGACAACAACGTTGCGGCGGACACGGAGAGAGCTTCGTCGGCCTATGTGCCCCCGATCCAGCGCACGGAAGGGCAGCCGCCGCCGATCGCGGCGCATGGCGGCCTGTCCTACATGGCGTTCGACCGGGACGGCGATGCGGGAACCGCCGCGGCGATCCAGGACGCGCTCGCGGAGATCGCCGAGGGCGAGGGCCAGCGCGTTACCGACATGATCGCCAAGGCACCACCGGGCCCGATCAAGACCAAATGGGGCCTCGGGTTCCGCGACCACGACGAGTGTGTGAAGTACATCCGCCAGTCGAACACCATCAAAGCCCCGGAAGGCGGCCTGGCGCTGCCGCTGCCCTATACGGTCTACGAGCGGCCGACCTACTCCGTCGTCCCGTCCAACGCCCTGTGGCGGGACCCGGCGCGCGCCGACATTGCGGCAATCCTGCGCAAGAATGAGCAGGGCAACCGGCGACGGGACCTTTATTTCCCGCAGGTAATGCGCGATGCGCGGCGCATCGGCGAGTACTACCCGGGCCTCTCGCCCACCAGCCCCGAATGCATGGACAAGCTCGGCCTGTCGCTGGCGCACCTTGAGTCCAAGTGCTCGAACTTCTACAATTCGGCGGAGGTGGAGCGCGTGTTCTACCCAGAGATCGAGAAGCTGCTCCTCGAGTTCTTCCCGGATGCGACCGATGCGCTGGTCTATAATCACGACGTCTTCGACAAGGACTACGCGGGCGACCGCACGGAGGACCAGGACGGTAATAACCCGGGGGTGAACGCCAATTACGCCAACCTGGTGCACAACGACCTGAACGACAACAGCGGCCGCGTGCGCTGCCGCGAGCTGCTCACCCGAAACCTGCGGAACTTCGGGCGCACGCAGCACTACACCGAGGAAGAGGCCGACGCGAAGATGTCGCGGCGGTTCATGTCGATCAACCTCGCCAAGCCGATAGAGACAGTCGAGCAGTTTCCCTTCGTGCTCTGCGCTTGGCCCTCCTTCGCCGACCAGCCCTACATCAACAACTACCGGATCTACGACGACCGCGTCGGCGAGACCACCCGCTTCACCTAACCGTCCCGACCACGAGTGGTACTGGTTTCCCCAGCAAAAGCCGACCGAGGTCTCAATGCTCAAGTGCTATGACTCGGTGACCGACGGCTCCGTTTCGCGCTGGTCTTTCCATACCGCCTGTGTCGACCCGACCGCGCCTGCCAATGCTCGATGCCGCAAGAACGTCGTGGTCCGGTCTTTTGTCTTCTTCTAGGGGGTCTGATCGCGGGGCATAGCGGTGCCGTGCTCTCGCTGCACTATCGGCTCCGATGTCGCTGATGCGTCCTGGAGGGCGGCGGTGGCCGTCGCCACCCTCCAGAGCGGAAGAACCTCCCGGAAGGACGGCCTTCTCGGTTTTCGCTCGCGGTAACGTCAGGTCGCGTTACCGGGCAACCGCGACGATCTTGTTACCATCGGGGTCGCGAAGATAGGCGAGATAAGCGCCATTCGGGCGCACGCCGGGCGGATCCTCGATCGACGTACCGCCATTCGCGACGCCGGCCTTGTGCCACGCCTCGGCCATTTTAGCGTCGCTCATCAAGAAGCCGATCGTGCCGCCGTTGGCGGAAGTCGCCGGCTTGTCGTCGATGGGTTTGGTGACCATGAAACGGCCGCCATTGTGCGAGTAAGCCAGACGGCCTCTCGCGTCAACAGTGCCGGGCGGTGCGCCCATTGCCGCAAAGAGGGCATCGTAGAATTTCTTTGACCGGTCGATATCGTTGCTCCCGATCATGATGTGGCTGAACATCTCGAATTCTCCTTAGCCATTACGCAACGGCCCGCCGTCTCCGCCCCATAGGCGGAAGCGACCCAAGGGCCAAGGGCCAGCGCCAATATGACGGCCCTACGGTCCGCATCAGAGCAAAAATCGTCGGGTGCGGCCGCCGGTCGCCTGTAGCACCGGGGCCTCGGACGAAAGCGGGAGCCGTCCGCTTTGGGGCATGAAGACCAGTTCCCGCCGCTCAGGCTGAACGCCCGCTGTCGGTTCGGTCAAGAGACCTTCACCGGGGTTCGGGGCAACGGGCGAGACGCGCCGAAACCAGTCAATAACCGGAAACGACAGCTTTCGGGCAGTCGGCCGTTGCCAGCACTCACCCGTAATTCGGGCTGAGACCCTGCCGGCACGCGGAGGACCGGTTCCCTTGACCGGGGGCCAAAGGAAGTCCGAAATCTCCATGGAACAGAGGAGCGTGGATCCCGAAGCGGCATGGAGGAGGAAATGGCCAACCGTTCAGCGGCAGGAAGCAGGCTTATCGACCGGCGTACCGTGCTCCAGGTCGCGGCGGCGCTCGCGGCGGCTGGACCGGCGATGATCCGCGAAGGGCATGCCGCCGCGCGGCCGCCAGTGGTCATCGATGCCCAGGTCCACGCCTATGCCGCGAACACGCCTGAGCGGCCGTGGCACAGCGTTCCGAAAAACTGGCCCGCTCACGTCACCGGCGACGAGATGGTAGCGGCGATGGACAAGGTCGGCGTCGACGGCGCGATCTACATCTCGCCGTTCTCGATGTACCAGTACGACGCCAGCTATGCGGTCTCGGTGCAACGTGCCCACCCCGACAAGTTCGCCCTGGTCAAACCGGTCAACCCGGATGATCCGGCGGTGGCCGATGTCATCACCGACTGGAAGAAGACGCCGGGCACAGCCGGCATCCGCATCATCCTGACGAAAGAGTCGAAGCGCGCGCCGGACGATCCGGGGCTCGACCGCATCCTGCGCGCGGCCGTCAAAAACGATTTCCCGGTCAACGTCCTGTTCTGGGGCAACATCGACGCGGGCACGGCGCTGATCGACCGCCACCCCGACGTGCGGTTCATCATCGACCATATGGGCATCCAGCAGCCGAGCGTACCGCCGGCGCCTCCGCAGCCCTGGGCCGATCTTCCGAAAGTGGTGGAACTCGCCAAGCGCAAGAATGCGACGATCAAGATCACCGGCGCCTGCACGCTGTCCAAGGAGCCGTATCCATTCCCGGACATCTGGGACCCGCTGGCCCGCATATTCGACGCCTGGGGGTTCGAGCGCTGCTTGTGGGGTACGGACTGGACACGCACATTCGCAGTCGTCAACTACGAGCAGGCCGTCGAGCCCTTCCTGAAGACTGACCGCCTCAGCGACACCGAGCGGGCCATGCTGCTGGGCGGCGCCTGCACCAAGGCGTATGGCTGGTCGCCGAAGAAAACCTAGTGCCAAATCCTTTGTTCCAGGAGCGTGAGGCAAGGTGCACTGGTTCCCGCGTGCAGCGTGATGCGGGGACCGCGACGACCGGAGATAGGCGCAGCGCAATCGTTGAATGGCTGGCCGAGCTGGAACAGCGGCCGGGAATCGGTCGAGGAAATCCGCACCGCGGCGCATGACGGTCCGGTCACTTTGGTCCATGTCCACAGGATGCTCAGCATTCGCGGTTCCCGATCGCCCAAACAGCGCCAACGCCCACTACAGCTTAAGCCCTCAGATACTTGTTGAACCAATTGAGCGCGTGCTGCCAAGCTTCCTTCGCGGCGGCTTCGTCGTAACGCGGTGTCGTGTCGTTGTGAAAGCCATGGTTGGCCCCCTTGTAGATATGACCTTCGTGGGGAACCTTGGCTTCGGTGAGCGCGGCGTCGAACGCGGCCCACCCGCCGGTGATGCGGGTATCGAGCTCGCCGTATTGCGCATTGATGGGCGCTTTTATCTTCGCCGTGTCCTCGGCGCTCGGCTGCGCCCCGTAAAACGGCACGGCGGCGGCTAAATCTGAACCCATCTTCACCGCCAACTGATTAACTACACCGCCGCCGTAACAGAAACCGATGGCACCGAGCTTGCCAGTGCAATCCGGCCGCGACGTGAGCCATGCCGCCAAGGCGAGGAAATCTTCCATCAGCTTGGCCTTGTCGAGTTGGCGGAACAGCGCCGCTGCTTTTTCCTCGTTACCCGGATAACCCCCCAGTGACGTCAACCCGTCGGGAGCGAAGGCGATGAAATTGGCTACCGCAAGCCGCCGCGCTACATCCTCGATGTAGGGGTTGAGACCACGATTTTCGTGAATGACGATAATGGCCGGTAGCTTATCCGAAGTGGCCGGGCGCACCAGATAGCCCTTGATGCTTCCGTTGCCATGCGGCGAGGGCACCGTCACCGTCTCCGACTTGATCCGTTTGTCGTCCGGCGGCACCTGAATGGCCCAGGCGTAATTTGGCCTTAACATTTGGAACAACGCCGCCGCGGTTACGCCCCCAACCGCAAATTTCTCCGCTCGGCTCAAAAATTGACGTCGGCTTATTCCGCCATGCATATAAGCATTGAGCAGGTCGATCAGCTCTTGCGGAAAATCGGACGCTCGTCTGCGTTCCATGGCCAGCAATTGCTCACCCCGGCTGTTCGAGGCCGATGCTGGATAGTGGGGCTGCGAGCACGCTGCGTAGGTCGTCGAGGATGGAGCGGCGGTTGGCCTTGGCGGTGCTGACGACGGAGCGGAATGCGGCGTAGGTCTGGGCGCCCCATTCGGAGCGGAAGCCGTTGGTCACTTTACGGAAGATCACGCTTGGGCGCAGCGCGCGCACGGAGCAGTTGTTGGTGGCCGGCACGGCACGGTCGGTGACAAAGATGAACAGATGCGCGCGGTCGCGGGCGATGCGGCGGCGCAGTTTCTCGGCCACCGGCCCGTAGCGCGGCAGCGCCAGCACGCGGTCGAGCCTGCGGTCCAGATCGGCGCGATACTGGGCAAGCGTGCCGTCGCGCAGCGCCGCGCGTCGTCGCCCGATGGCAATCGCGCGCAGCAGCAGCCATTTCAGCGCGAGCGCGAAGCCCGCGTCGCCGCAGTCAATGGCGTACTGCGCATCGCGCAGCAGATGCGCCAGGCACATCTGCCACAGATCGGCATGGCCGCGCTGGCTGCCCAGGCTGTCGGACACCCACACGCGCGGCCGGATGCTGCCGAACAGCGCCCGCACCACCTCGGCGCCACGGCTGGGGCGGATGATGTGCAGCACCGCGAAGGCGGTCACGAACGCCCATTCCCACTGCGTTTTCTTCATCACCCGCACCGAGGTTTCGTCACTGGCGACCACCTCGGCCGCGGTGACCCGGGCTGCGATCGCCTCGGCCGCAGCGGCCAGGGGCGCGGTGGCGCGGGCGAGGATGTTGCACAGGGCACCCTCGCTGATTGACAGGCCACAGATCTCGCCGAGCAGGCAGCGCAGCCGCTCCAGCCCGATGGCGTGGGCATAGTGCAGATAGACCACCAGCGCCTCGACCGATGTGCCGAACGGCGAGCCAGGTTCCAGTCCCGCCGGCGCGACCGCGACAGCGCGCGCACCGCAGCAGACGCAGCGCCCGCCGAACAGCCGCACCCGGGTGACATCCGGCCTGATCGGCGGCATCTCGATGTGGTCATAGACCTGCTGCGGCGACTGCGCCGCGGCGGCCCATTCGGCCGCGCAGTGCGGACAGGCGTCGAGCCTGGCATCGATGATGCGATCGGGATTGGGCTCCAGCAGGCGGGCGACACCGGGGCGGCCTTTGCGCGGCGGCTTGGCGCCGGGCGCGGATCCGTCGGATTTCTGTCCCTTGGAGGGCGGCAGCGAGGAATTGTCCGGCGTCTTGGTCGGCCGCTCCAGCCGGGCCAGCCGCGCCTGCAACTCGGCGTTGCGTGCCGTCAACTCGGCGTTGCCTGCTTCCAACACAGCGATCCGCGCCAGTGCCGTCTCCAGCTGCCCCACCAGCGGCAACAGCGACAGGATCAGTGCGTCCTTCTCCGCGACGCTCAGCTTGGACAGGTCGACGGCTTGTGTCACAAGCGCAGCGAAGCAAATCGCCCGTGACCGCGTCAAGCGCCATCTCGCTCACCAAACCCGCGGCTGTCGCGACCGATCTGGCGCTACCCAGGTGAGCAATTACCCTGGATGCCGTCCTTGTTCCAGAAAAACTACGGCCTCGATCTGAAGAAATCGTCGCTGTTTTACGCAGCGATGCTTGTCAGTGCTATGATCGCCGAGTTGCTCGGCGGCGTCCTCACCGACTATCTGCTGCGTCGTACTCACAGCGTACAGATCGCGCGCTCGCTGCAGATCGCCGTCAGTTGGACCGTCGTCGTAATGGCCCTGGTACCGGCGATATTGGTCCACGATCTCTTCGTCGGGCTTGCCGGCTTCACCCTCGCGTTGTTCTTCCTCGGCATGGCGGGTTCGCCGCTATGGGCCGCGACAATGGACATTGCCCCGAATTACGCCGGAAGCGCCAGCGCGCTGATGAATGCCGCAGGTGCTGTCGCCGGAATTTTGTCCCCCGTCGCGTTCGGCTGGATCCTTACGCGGACCGGCAGCTGGACGATGCCGTTCGCCTTCTCCGTCGGTCTCCTGCTGTTCGCCATTGTCATGACCTACTGGATCCGGCCGGACCGCTCGATCGAGGCCGTTCCGCGCGTCGGCAGATTGGCGGTAGCAGGGCAATAACCCCACCATGCGAATGCGTGACTTGTATGGCCACGACCAGATCGGTTCCATGAAAAAGCCAGCTTGATGTCCTCCGAGGGGATTGCCTCGAAGCGTGGTAACGCGCAGTACGTGCCGGCAATCACGGGCTGTGGCGCAAGGTCAAATCCTTCTACCGCGAGGAATTCGTGGTCGTCGGCTGGACCGATCCCGAAGGAAGGTGACCGTGGCTCGTCGCCTTGCTGCTCGCCTATTACGATCCCGACGCAGGTCTGGTCTATGCCGGCCACGCCGACACCGTCATCAACACCGCCGTTTCGAAAATGCCACTCGACGTGCCGCCGCCGGGCAGCACCCACTTCGGCTCGCCGCTGGTACTGAGCCGCGTCCATTAGGTGCGAGCTCGTCGCTGAGGTCAAATATCTGACCAGGACGGACGAAAACCTGCGGCGCCAGGTCGTCTATGAAGGTTTGCCGAGGACAAGCCGGCGGACGAGGCCCGACGCCCCGTGCCGCATCCGAACCGATAATTTGGAATCCGGACCCATAACCGCCCATCATCGGCCGGATTGGATCAAACCCTGCCGCACGAGTCCGGAAATGTTCAGTACGCTGTATGATTTTTGCCGGGATCAAGGGAGCATCATCGGCGGGTTACTAGCGTTGGCTGCGGGCTACCTTGTTTTCCGAGGGGTGATGCGCGCCGCTGATCGGCAGGTGGCGGCGGCCCATACCCAGACGGAAGCCCTGCGGCAACAGAACCGCGATCTCCGGAACGAAGGTCGACGGCGGCAGGCGCGGGATGGGATCGTTGCCACTAAGCTTCTCGCCAGCGTCCTCGCAATTATAAGAAACGATGTCGACAAGCTCAAACAGCTGCTCGAACAGCCTCGCTATGCCGGCACGAACAGAATGGTCCCGACGAATTATCGCCAGCTTATCTACAAACCCCCGCTCAACATCGTTTGGGACGACCTTGGGATGTGCAGCCCTCATGTCGTCGGTAATTACCTGCAGCTCGATGCCAGGTTATCGGAATTCGCGCGAGCCCAGGTTTATGCAGTCGACATCATGCACAATGAATTACAGGCCATCGCGGATATTCTCGCGCTTTTGGAACGAGAATTGGAGAGTGATGCCGCTCGGCACAACAATTTGCTTTTGGAAACAACGCCATAAGACTGATTTCCCCCACACCCCTGCCGCGCGCACCGCGGATCTTCCCGACGTTTGAGAACGGTGCGTGGACTCCGAGCCGGTTGAACGGCTCGAAATGCCCCGTTCGAGCCATTGCGCGCGACCAGTCAAAGGTCTCAAGGGCTGTCGAAAAGCCCGCCGTTGGCGTGCGGACTTTTCATCCCGATCCCACAGGGGTACGACCTGCGGCTGGCGTGAGGACTGCGATGGACGATGGCGCTACCAATTTCTCCCGCGTGCCCAAGGGCACTGACCTCGTCGAGTGGTATTTCGAGCAGGGATGGACCGACGGGCTGCCGGTGGTGCCGCCGACCGGCGAGCGGGTCGCCACCTGCATTGCCGCCCTCGGCGAGCTCGCCCGGGCACACACGGAACCGGATCTAGCGGCAATGGTGCTGGACAGTCTCGGCCTCACCATTGCCGACCTTAAAGCAGCAGGAGCCGATCACCACGATCTCGCATTGCTGAAAGCCGACGATTGATTTTCAAAAAAGCCATCCGCCATTTTTCGTGACGCGCCGCCGCCCCAATCGATTTTAGCTGGCGATGCTGTCCTATCTCCCGCCCGCCGGCGCCGAGATCCTAATACTACTGTGTCATAAACATTATGACCGTATTAATAAATTGATCTTTTTCACCATAGAAGTTTTAAAATTGATGAATCAATTCAGCGACATAAAAATTTTGTGACTTAGTAGTACTAGGAGCGCCGTCTACAGTCGAAAACGGACACCCCCATCGCCAACTTCGGTCCCGACCGGCACACCGTGACCCCTTGTCATCGTATTTCGTTTAGTTGCGTCGTCGTCATCCAACCACTTGGCTAAGCAGTACAAGAAGGCGGAGCGAATTTGCATCGACCGAAGTTTCGCCGCCGGCCGCATGTGTCGGCGGCATCTCCGCGTCCGTCTCGGCAGCGGTATCCACCACGCCTTCCCAGATTGCGCCGGCTGGATCTGCTGGGATCCGGAACATTACGCTGTCGTGCGACGCATTCAGGAGAATAAAGAATGTGTCGTCCGGTTCCTGCTCGCCACGCTCGGTCAGATGCATGAGCCCGGGCTCGCCGCTGAGCCGTACCGCAAGCGCCTTTGCTTGCGCGTTTCCCCAGTCCTCCTCTGACATTTCTGCGCCGTCCGGGCGCAACCAGACGACGTCTTTGACCTCGGTGCCGGGGATGATCTGGCCAAGGAAGAATCGGTGGCGGTGGAATACAATGTGTGTGCGCCGAAGCAGGATGAGCTTGCGGGTAAAGGAGAGCAGCGCCTTGCCTTCGTTGCCCATGCCCTCCCAGTCAAGCCAGCTGATTTCGTTGTCCTGGCAATAGGCGTTGCTGTTGCCGCCCTGGCTTCGGCCGAACTCGTCGCCGCCGAGCAGCATGGGCAGCCCCTGCGACAGCAGCAGCGTCGCCAGGAAATTGCGCATTTGCTGCCCGCGCAGCGCCGCGATTTCGGAGTCGTCGGTCGGCCCCTCGGCGCCGCAGTTCCAGCTGCTATTGTTGTCCGACCCGTCTTGGTTGTCCTCCTTGTTCGCCTCGTTGTGCTTTTCGTTGTAGCTCACGAGGTCGCGCAGCGTGAACCCGTCATGGGCGGTGACGAAGTTGATGCTGGCCCAGGGACGGCGCCCGCGCAGACCGTGGATGTCAGCCGATCCGGAAAACCGCGAGGCGAAGGCCGGTAGATGGTCCTCGTCACCCTTCCAGAACCTGCGCACGGTGTCGCGATACTGGTCGTTCCACTCCGCCCAGCCCGGCGGGAAGTTGCCGACCTAGTATCCGTCCGTGCCGGTATCCCAGGGCTCGGCGATCAGCTTGACCGCCGACAGCGCCGGATCTTGCGCCATCGCATCGAGGAAGCCGGCATGTTCGCTGTACTCGCCATTGACGCGCGCGAGAGTGGTCGCGAGGTCGAAGCGGAAACCGTCGACACCCATTTCCTGGGCCCAGTAGCGCAAGCTGTCCATTACCATGCGCAGCACATACGGATGGCGGAGCTCGAGCGCGTTTCCCGTGCCGGTGAAATCGCTGTAATACCGCTCCGCCTCGGGCATCAGGTAGTAATAGGACTTGTTGTCGATTCCGCGAAAGCTGAGGGTCGGCCCCAACTGGTTGCCTTCGGCAGTGTGGTTGTAGACAACGTCGAGGATGATTTCGATGCCGGCGTCGTGCATTTGCTGTACGAACGCCTTGAACCCGCCGAGCCCATCTGTTCCCAGATACTCGGGATGCGGCGCGAAGAACCCGATCGTGTTATAGCCCCAATAATTGCGCAGGCCGCGCTCGAGCAGATGGCGGTCGTGGATGAACGCATGGATCGGGAGGAGCTCGATCGCCGTAATCCCGAGGTCGCGCAAATAGGTCACGACCGGTGCCGCTGCGAGGCCGGCGAAGGTGCCGCGTATGGCGTCCCCGACCGCGGGGTGGCGCATCGTGAACCCTTTGACGTGCAGTTCGTAGATTACGGTTTCATGCCACGGGTGTTGATCCGGTCGCCGTCCCCAGGTGAAGGCAAAGTCGACCACTCGGCATTTCGGAACGAAAGACGCGCTGTCGCGATCGTCGAAGGACAAATCCTGCGCGTCGTCGCCCACCCGGTAACCGAACAGAGCGTCGTCCCATTCGAGCGCGCCGACGAGCGCCTTGGCGTAGGGGTCGACGAGCAGCTTGTGGTGGTTGAAGCGGTGGCCCGCCTCGGGTTCGTACGGTCCGTACACCCGATAGCCATAGAGTTGACCCGGCCGCACGTCGGGCAGGTAGCCATGCCAGATTTCATGCGTGTATTCCGGCAATCGGATCCGCGCCAGTTCGGTCTTTCCGCCGGCGTCGAACAGACAAAGCTCGACCCTTTCGGCGTTGGCCGAGAACAGCGTGAAATTCGTGCCCGAACCGTCCCATGTCGCACCCATCGGACCAGGACGGCCGGGCCACACGCGCAAGTCCGATGCGCTCATCTGCGATGTCCTCGGATCGAAAGATCGGTAAACGACAGATCCACCTCCGCGGGAGAACGGGTGCAGCCGGCGTTCACGTCGAACCTGATGAGATGGAACGCGTTCTTCTGCAAATGAAAAAGCACGCCGCCGATGGCTAAACTAGCGTCCGGGCACTACTGCTCATTTCACAATCAGCCCCGATGGTAAATATGATTCCACTCGCCACGTACCGGCTGCAGTTTCACGAGGGGTTCCGCTTTGCGGATGCGGCGCGGCTCGCGCCTTATCTTGCGCGGCTAGGGATCAGCCATGTCTATGCCTCGCCCTATTTGAAGGCAAGGCCCGGCAGCACTCACGGCTACGATATTGTCGACCACCGGTCGCTGAACCCCGAACTCGGCGACCAGGCCGATTTCGACCGGATGGTCGCGGCCTTCGCCGAAAACGGCCTGGGCCAGATCCTCGACTTCGTCCCCAACCACATAGGCGTCGGCGGGGCTGACAACCCTTTGTGGCTCGACGTGCTCGAATGGGGCCAGGAATCCGTATACGCAGGCTGGTTCGACATCGACTGGAAGCCAGACCATCCTTACCTGCGCGGCAAACTGCTCGTTCCGCTTCTCGGCGAACAGTATGGCATCGAACTCGAGGCGGGAAAGCTGGCTCTCAAATTCGACCGCGCCAACGGCGATTTTGCAGTATGGGCGTACGACCAACACAAGCTGCCGATCTGCCCGCTGCACTACTCGCGGATCCTCGGCGATGCCGACCCCGAGCTGGAGCGCATGGGCGATACTTTTGCTGGCCTGCCGGATTGGCAGCCGCAGATCGTTCGCCGCGCCAGCGAGCTGAAAGCGGAACTCGGCAGGCTTGCCCGCGACGACCCCGCCGTGCAACAGGCCATCGACGCGGCCGTGAGCCGGCTAAATCGCGACCCGGCCATGCTCGACGCCCTGATCCGAGACCAGCATTGGCGCGCGGCGCATTTCCGCGTCGCCGGCGACGACATCAACTATCGCCGCTTCTTCGACATCAACGACCTTGCCGGGCTGCGGATGGAATTGCCCGACTTGTTTGACCATACCCATGCCCTCGTGCTGCGGTTGCTCGAGCAGGGCACGCTCGACGGGCTCCGCATCGACCATATCGACGGGCTCCTCGACCCGAAGGGGTATCTGGAACGGCTGCGCCACCAAGTCGTGCGCCCGTTCTATCTCGTCGTCGAGAAAATCCTCGCAGATCACGAGTCGTTACGCGACGATTGGCCCGTCGAGGGAACGACCGGATACGATTTCACCAATTTGGCGCTGGCGCTCCTCGTCGACCCCGCAGCGGAAGACGGGCTGACACGCGCCTACGTTGAGTTTACCGGTGAGCGCCAATCCTTTGCCGAAATCGTGCGGACCTCAAAGATCCGCATCACGGAGAATGAGATGGCGAGCGAGCTGAACGTGCTCGCCCGCGACGGAGCGCGCGTCGCTCGGCAGAACCCGCGCACCGCGGACTTCACGCAGAACATCCTACAGCGGGCAATCAAGGAGGTGGTCGCCTGCTTCTCAGTTTATCGCACCTATGTAGACGGCTCGGCCGCGCCCACCGATGCCGACTGGCGCGAGCTGGACTGGGCCATCGGCCAGGCCCGACAGCACAAAACCGACATCGATCCGAGCGTTTTCGATTTCCTGCACGCTCTCCTCTCGACTGACCTGATCGCCGCGCCTCGCAGCGGCTTCAGCCGCCATTCCGTCGTGCGTTT
>CAWJXM010000014.1:0-215778 GCA_963846635.1 uncultured Alphaproteobacteria bacterium
CGGCGGCGCGAGATCCAGCAGCAGATTGGCCTCGCCTCGGCGGCGAGCCGGGCTCGCGCCTGGCCGGAAGGCTGGCGATGCCGGTCAGCGGTGATACCCTGCGGCGGCTGATCCGCGCGCGCGGCGGCGAGATCGCATCGCCGCCCCGCATCATCGCGGGGGATGACCGGGCATGGCGGCGTGGTCACCGCTACGGCACCATCATTTGCGACCTCGAGCGCCACCGTGTCATCGACCGGCTGCCCGACCGCACCGGCGAGACACTGGCCTCCTGGTTGCGGCAGCACGGGGAGGGCGTTGCTGTTGTCAGCCGCGACCGCGCGGGCGCTTACGCCGAGGGCATTCGCGCCGGCGCGTCGCAGGCGGTGCAGATCGCCGACCGCTGGCATCTCATGGTGAATGCGTCCGACGCGCGGCGCCAAATGCTCGACCGGCACCCCCGCGAGCGGCGCGAAGCCGCCCGGCGCTGCATGCTGCCCGCCGGCGCGCCGCGATCGGCGACAGGCGGGCAACGGGCTGCGATGCCAAGCAAACGGCACCGCGCGGCGCGGCGCGAGCGGCGGCAGGCGCGCCATGACGAGATGGCGCGCCGGCGGCGCGAGGGTGTGCCGATCCGCCGCATCGCGCGGCGCCTCGGGATGGCGCGCAACGCGGTGCGCCGCTGGTTGCGCGCCGGTGCGGCACCGGTGTACCGCCGCGCGCCGGGGTCGAGCGCGCTCGACCGGCATCGCGCGTATGGGGAGCGGCGCTGGGCCGAGGGGTGCCGCAACAGCGCCCAGCTGTGGCGCGAATTGCGCGATCGCGGGTTCGCGGGCGGGTACGACATCGTCCGGCGGGGGGCCATCCGGCGCCGCGGCCGCGACGCCGCCGCCGGCGACCGAGAATGCCCGCTGCCGTCGTGGCGCGTGCCGTCGAGCCGACGCGCCGCGCGCCTTCTGACGACGCCCGACGCGACGCTGACGCGCGCCGACCGCCAGGTTGTCGACACGCTCACCGCTCTCTCGTCCGAGATCCGCACCGCAGCGGAAGCCGTCAATGAGTTCGATCGGATCCTGCGCGAGCGCGATGCGGCAGCGTTCGATCTCTGGCTGGCGACTACCCAAGCCACCGCGTTGCGCGGCTTTGCCACCGGGATCATCAACGACATCGCGGCGGTTCGGGTCGCCCTGTCGCAGCCCGGGAGCAACGGTCCTGTTGAGGGACAGGTCAACCGGCTGAAGATGCTGAAACGGCAGATGTACGGGCGTGCCAAATTCGATCTTCTTCGCAGCCGCGTTCTTCACGCGGCGTGATCACAGAGCCCCAAACCCGGACAAGCTCTGATGGCGCCCCGCCTGCACCGAAAATGCGGATGAACCCCGCTTCCGCGCTGATTGACATGCCGGATTGAAGCGAAATCACCTGCCGCTTTCGACCGAAATCCGGTGCCGCTTTGCTCCGATTTTTGCACTCTATGGCGCGCTTGATCGCGTCATACGACTTGACCACACCCATCTCGGCGAGGTCTTGGTTCGAGACGAGCCGGCCGGGTTTCTGGCGCAGATCGTCCAGTGTCAGGCCGTTATTGGCGCGAGTGATGTTCGGCATTGGAGCGGGCACCTGTTGTTATGTGGGGCCCAGCATATACTCACGGCTGCGGGGAGTTACTATGGCGATTACTACTCAAACTATGGTTTGATCAGAAAATCACCAATGCAAGCAATGACTTAATCAGAAATTGTGTAACAAGGGCAAAACCGCGGGCAGCCCCATTGATCAGACAAGCTGCCCGCGGCATCGGATGAGTTCAGGGAGTGGCGGAACGACAGGGTGAGCGGGAACGCCGAGCCGGCTGCCGAGATAGTCCCAGACCGCCACGCCGAGCTTGGCGCAAGTCTTGCCGAGGCCCAGGAAAGCATCGCGGCAGTCCCGTCCCAGATCGCGGCGCGTCCCGGCGCTGACTTTCCGCGGTGTGACCCGGCAGCGGATATCGTTCTCGGAGCCGTTGGTGTGCCGCGGGATTTCCGGCCGCTCCAGCACCCTCAACAACTCGGCCTTGTTGGCCTGCCGCCGCGCCCGAAGGCGGTCAAGCGTGGCCCAGCCGGTGCGGCGTCGGAAGATGCGGTCGAACCGCGCCCGCAGCGCAAGACGACGGCGGTTGTCAGGGCTGGCCTGATACACCTTGAGATGGGCGTAGCAGTCCCAGATCAGCTTGCGCCCCTTGTGTTGGGCAGCCCGGTGCCGATCAGTGACGGTGTCCAGCTTGGGCACCAGCCGCTCCGCCTGGACCCAGCACAGTGCGTGCCGGCCAACGGCGAATTGTCCGGCATCATCGCTCAGCACCACGGCATCACGCAGGAAGTCGTGGGCGTGGACGCTGCCCCAGATGGCGCCTTCAGTGGCGATCTGTACTGGGTCGGGTGTCGTGGTCAGTGCGCTAAAGCGGAGCCGGCCGCGGTGTGCTGACCAGGCGGCCTGATCGGCGAAGACCGGTTCCGGCGGTTCGGCCAAGCGCGCAATCAGGGGCGCGGACAGAGCGCGGCCGCGCCTGTCATCGAAGGCCGCGGCGTTCAACCCAAAATCGGTATGTCCGGCGCGCACTAGATCGAGAAAGTTCCGCCGGCTTTTCGATGACCGTGTGGCGAACCAGGTGAAATGCTGATTTGTATTAGCTAAGATTTGATCTGACAGACGGTGTTGGCTGTCTGAGCCTGTGGTTGTCCGTTCGTGGTCAAGCGGCCATGAGTTTCTCCATCGCCAATGGGATTGCGTCAAGGAAGGTCTGCATCGGGGTCTTGCCGAAACACCAACGGCCCTGATGCGGTCGACGATAGTTGTATTCGACTAGCCAGGCGTCGAGATCGGCCTGCAGCTCGTCGATCGTGTGATCGATCTTCTTGCGGAACGCGATCCGGTAAAACTCGTCCAAGATCGTGCGATGGAAGCGCTCGCAGATGCCGTTCGTCTGCGGGCTCTTGGTCTTGGTGCGGCTGTGATCGATGTCCGCAACCGCGAGATAGAGCTCGTACTCATGGCTTTGCGTGCCGCAAAACTCGGTGCCGCGATCGGTCAGCACGCGCGACAGCCGGATGCCGTGCTCGTCATAAAACGGCACCACCCGATCATTGAGGATCTCGGCCGCGGTGATCGGGGTCTTGCGGTCATATAGCTTTGCGAACGCGACCTTGGCATAGGTGTCGATGAAGGTCTGCTGATAGACCCGGCCGACGCCCTTCAAGGTGCCGACATAAAACGTGTCCTGGGCGCCGCAATAGCCGGGGCACTCGCTCTCGAACTCACCATGCGCCTCCTTGTCGGCCTTGGCCTTCTCGAGCGCAACGATCTGGGCTTCGGTCAGCAGGATACCGTCCCCGGCCTGCGCCGGGGCAGGCTCTGCGCCACCTTGGCTTCCAGCGCTTTCAAGCGCAGTTTCATCGACGTCAGATCGTGGCGCTGCCACACGCAGCGCACTCCCGCCGGCGAGATCGACAAGCCTTGCCGTTTCAGCGCCTCCGACACCCGCACCTGCCCCCAGGCCGGCTGCTCGATCGCCATCACCACCACCGCCTGTTCGATCTCGATCGGTGTGCGGTTCTTCAGGATCGGCTTCTTGCGGCTGATCTCCTGCAGCGCCAGCTCGCCGCCCTTATCGTAGAGCTCCTTAAAGCGGTAAAAGCTGTCGCGGCTGTAGCCCATCATCTTGCAGGCTTGGCTGACGTTGCCGAGCTGCTTGGCCAGCTCCAGCAGTCCGACCTTTGCCCGGATAATCTTCTGCTCCTGGGTCATCTCGTGTCTCCGTCCCGCCGAAGGGCGGGTCGCGGTCCCAGCTTCAGGTGAGAACCGCGCCCCGCCCTCCGGCTCCGTTTCGGAAAACCAACAACGAATGTCAGATTAAGTTCAAGCTATCACAGCTGATTGCCGATCTGCGTGCCGTAGCCGTTCAGGGTCTGATGCCGCGCGCCGGTGTCGTCGCCCGATATCCACGGCGCGGTCTTCAGGCCGGCGCGCAACACGTCACGGTTTTCGGCAAGGAAGTCGTTCCGGCCTTTGGTCAGCAACCGCTGGATCGCACGCTTGGAGATCGCCACGCCAACCGACTGCAACAGCGTCGCCAGACGGGGCAACGTCGTTTGGCCTTGGTGGTATTGCATCAACACGAAGCGCCGCAGGTCGGGGCCGAAGGGTCCGCGGGGACCCGCGGGCAATGGCGCCATGATCGTTCTGCCGTCCGGCGTGACCCAACCCTCGCGCCGGTCGCGGACCGCATGGACCGTCAGCACCAGGTTACCGTCAGCACCAGGTTACCGTCAGCACCAGGTCCTGGACGGTATCGGTCTCGTAGCCTTTGAAGCGCGATCCGGCCGGGACAGGGGCCTTGATGATCCGATCCGCAACCCTGACGCGGGGGCGGACCGCGCCGCGTCGTCGGTGCTTTCCTGTCGCGGTGGGCTTGGCCGGTTCGCTGCCCTTATCCATGCCGCTGGGGGTGATGTCGGGACCCCCCTTCAGCCCCTTCAGGCGCGCAATCTCCTCGCGCTGTTCGACGGTTTTCTGTTCCAGTTCGGCCATCTTGGTCAGCAACAGGGCCACCAGCTCCCGCAACCGGGCCGGCGTCAACTCATCGAGGTCGGAGGGCGGGATCACACATCGCTTGCAGCAGAAATTGCTCTCCGTAATTGCTCTCCGTGCGACTCCAGAAAATCGCATCAGCGGTCGATCCCCGCGGCGGTGTGACATATCCGACCCACTGGGGTGAGCCGGCCGGCGCAGCAGCGTTCAGACGCGCGGACCCACCCAGGGCTGCCCTGTCGGCAAAAATGACCAATGTGTGCCCACGCCCGCGGGTTTGCCCCTGTTACGAAATTGTCAGATCAGCGCCTCGGTTTATGCCGGCGCACTGTCGATCATCTATGCCAAGCCGCTTGGCGACATCCCATTCGATCTCTTTTTGCCACACCCTGCCATGACGGCTCGCCCTCAGCCGCGCCTCTTCTTCTCGCCATGTCGTCTCGATAGCCTCGTGCGTTTCTGCGCTCTTCGCCGTGGCGTAGTCGACTACTGGCTGCGCTGCGCCGCACGGGTCTCGCGCGCCGCCATCTCGGCCGCCCCACGCGCCACCTCGTCCGGATCTGAGGTAAATACACGGTTCGGCTCGGCGCGCATCCCACGTTTGACCATCGCGTGCAGCAACTCATCGATATCGGCCTTGCGTACCTTATCGACCTGCTTTGCCCCGAGCACCGGCTCGACGTGAAGCGCGAACCGCCGCTGCTCCATGTCATGCGACCGGTTGTCGAGTTTCGTCTCCATGTAGACCGCTATGGCAGCGGCCATCGTCGGTACGTCCGAGGGCGGTGGACGAAGGACGTTGCTCGGGTCCTCGCCGCGCGCCGCGGCCTTCTTCATCGCCCTCGCGAGGTCGCGAGCATCGGCGAGTGTCTTTGCCGGGTAATCACCAAGGTCAAAGCGACGCTGCTTGCCGGCGATGCGGATGCGCAGTCCCCATGCCTTGCGCCCGCTCGGAAATACTCGAAGGCACAGCCCAGCCGCGCCCCCGTCATAGATATCGCGGATGGTCGAACCAGGCTTTACTGCTTTGATACCTGAATCAGTTAATAGCGCTATCAGGATTATTTCACTCTTCAATTTGAGCCGTTCGACATAGAGCCTCGATCTGAGGGCACACTGTGCCCTTGCCGGGGTGTCCCGAGTGTTACCCGTCGATATTAGCTGGGCACACGCGAACCGGCCCGTAAGGGCGGTTTCAGGGATTTTCGACATAAAGCCTGGTAAGCCCCAGTAACAACAAAATACACGTGAAGCCTCCCTGTTCAAACTTGGCCCCGGCTTGACGGGGGCCTTCTTTTGACGAATATTTGACATTCCAAGTCAGCTGCCCGAAGCCGCCTGTCCGCGGCGGCTCCGCAATAATCAGACCGTCAACACCCTGGCGCTGGAGTATTGAATGACCGGAGCAGCTTGCCGGTGCTCTATTGCGAAAACGGCGGATGGCGCAGGCCCATTCGCGCCAGGCGCGGCAGGACCTCGACGCAGAAAAACGGCAGTTCGTCAAGATAGTTGACAAAGGACAGCGCGATCCCGCGGGCGCCGGCGGCATTGATGTGCTGCAATTCGGCAGCGACCTGATCCGGATCACCGACAATCGGCAGTCCGCCCATGCCGTTCGCCTGGTAGAGGCGGCGTTTTTCAAAATCCTCGGGGTAGGCCTCGCGGGTGGCGCCGCGCATTGCCATGATATGGTCGACCGCCGCCCAGTCGGCATTGTCGATAACACAGTAGCGGTAATAATCCTGTGCTTCGCTATTCGATGGGCGGCAGGTGACGACGCCAACCGTGTACACCTCGATATCGCGATGTTGCGCGCGTGCCTGTGCTTGCACATTCTTTACGTGAGCGGTGAAGGCATCGAGCTTGCCAAGCGACGCGTTCGAGAACAGCGCGTCGCAGTTGCGGATTGCGAATGCCTGGCCGGTGGGCGACACGGCGGCGTTCATGATAATCGGGCGGCTGCCGCCAAACGGTTTTGGTTTGGCACGGACCTGCTTCAGTCGGAGAAAGCGGCCTTCGACATCGAATTCGGCTTCCTCGCCCCAGGCGCGCTTTACCGTGTCGAGCCATTCCTGCGCGTAATCATAGCGCTCGGCGTGCTCGCGCAATGTCGCGCCAAACATGTCGAACTCGTCCTCGTTCCAGCCGCAGACGAGGTTTAGGCCAAACCGCCCTCGCCAATGTGGTCAGCGGTCACGAATTGCTTCGCCGCGATAACCGGATGGATCAGCGGCGCGTGCACGGTGCCGAATACCGTCAGACGGCGGGTGGCGGCGAGCAGCCCGGCGGCCCAGGTCACCGTCTCGAATGTCTCGCCCTGATAGTCGGTATCGCCGCCATAGCCCTTCCAGCGCCCGATCGGCAGCATGAATTCGAAGCCGGCATCGTCTGCCATCCGCGCTAGGCGCAGACAGTCGGCCCAGCTCCCGCTCCAGCGCTCCGCTACCTTGGTGACCGCGCGGCCCGAGGAGCAATTGGCCCCGAACAGCCCGAGCTTAAACCTGTTGCGGCTGCCGAGCGCCAGCCGCTCGCGCATGCTGACATGCGTCTGCGCCATGCTCGGTGCTCGTCGCCAACCGCGGGAGAATGAAAGCCTCAGCGGCCTCGGAAATCGGGCAGGCGACGCTCGGCCATCGCTTTTACACCCTCGGCAAAATCCTCGGTTCGGCGCAGCCAGTCCTGCTCGACGAGTTCGCGTTCGGTGGCGGCCTCGATCGCGTCGACAAGACCGCGGCGCACCGTCTCGCGGGTCGCCATGACGGCAAGCGGTGCGGATTGCGCGATTTCGAGCGCGAGCTTTTGCGCCGCTTCACGAATTTCGGCCTGCGGCACCAACAGATCGGCAAGGCCGATGCGGACCGCTTCGTCGCCGGGAATGCGCCGGCCGGTGTAAAACAAAAGTGCCGCCTGCTGCGCGCCGACGAGCCGCGGCAGGGTCGCGGTCAACCCGAACCCCGGGTGAAAGCCGAGGCGGTTGAAATTCGCGCTGAACCGCGCCTCCTGGCAGGTCACGCGAAAATCGGCAACCAGGGCTAGCCCAAGCCCGCCGCCGACCGCCGCACCATGCACCGCGGCGACGATCGGCTTTTTGGTGCGGAACAGGCGGATCGCCTCCTTGTACAGGTGGTGGCCGGCGGCACTGCGCGTGCCCTCGGAAACGGTCCCGGTTTCCATGCGCTTCGAGAAATCGGCGCCGGCGCAGAACGAGCGGCCTTCGGCGGCAAACACGATGGCGCGGCAATTGCGATCGTCATCGAGCCGCTCAAACGCGTCGCCGATCTCGGCGACCAGCGCGCTGTCAAAGAAATTATGCGGCGGCCGGCGCATCTCGACGGTCGCGACATAGCCGTCACGGCTGACGCCGATCTCGCGATAGGAGGGGGTTTCGGTCATGGTGCAGGGTCCTCTCTTCGGATCGGGCACAACGGCTGATTTAGTTGAATGTTACCTGTAGCCCTGTTTTATCAGAACGAGATCAGGCCGCACTCGCGCATGGGTTGCCGTCGACACCCGCAGATCGGATGCAGTTGCCCTACCGTGCCGCTGTTCACCAAGAGACGTCAAGATTGTCGCATACATCCGAGTGCAGGGAACGGATTTTCCTGAATTTATAATATCGCAATTTGTCAAAATATCAACCGTCCCGGCCGCCTCGTCTTCAAGCCGGCCTTTCGGTTCACAACGCTTGTCAGTGCTTATGAGCGGCTATCTCCCTCGCTCTCAGCCCTAAGGCGTCGTCCACTCCTCGCGGCAAGATCGACCGGTTATGCCCCATTCCGGTCATTGCCCGATACCAAGGTCAGGACCTTTCTAGCCTTCATCATTGCACACGACCCCGCGACTGAAGTAGCGGGCTAGCCCATCCGTGGTCGGCCGTCCGGTCCGGTACAGGACCGCGGCCGTCTCGGCGGGATGCGGTCGGCATGCCGACGCCCTCGCGGCATTATATCGCTCAGCTGGCCTTGATATCTGACCAGCCAGTCGTTATTAGTCTAATAACTGACCGAAAGGTAACTTATGACCAGTGACCCTCCCGAGCGGGCGTTGCGCTGGCGGCGCCGCAAGGAGGCGCGGCCGAAGGAGATTCTCGCCGCCGCGCTCGCGTTGTTTGCCGAGCGAGGGTTTGCCGCAACGCGGCTCGACGACGTGGCGCTCCGCGCCGGGGTCACCAAGGGCACGCTGTATCTCTATTTCCCGAACAAGGAAGAGCTGTTCGAGGCCGTGGTCCGGCAGGCGCTGGTGCCCAACCTCGAACGGGGCGAGGCATTGCTCGACGAGGCCGACGCGCCGGCGGCGCTGATGCTGGAACGGCTGATGCGCAACTGGGCCGAACTGGCGCTATCGCCGGCCGGGGCGATCCCGAAGATCATCATTTCCGAGGCGGGCAATTTCCCCGAGCTTGCCCGCTTCTACCGCGAGGTCGTCGTCGATCGCGGCATCGAGTTAATGCGCCGCGTGCTGCGTCTCGGCGTCGAGCGCGGCGAGTTTCGCGCCCCCGACGACCTCGACAACGCGGTTCGCTGCATCTGTGCGCCGCTGCTGCTCGCGATGCTATGGCGCCATTCGCTCGGCCGCCACGAGGAGGTGGACCGCTTCGACCCGGAGGCGATCTGCGAGACGCAACTCAAACTGCTGCTGGACGGGCTGGCGCTCCGGCCGACGGCGCCCGTTACCCAAAGAACCGAGCCGACCGCGACGCCGGGCGTCGACGCCGGTCGCGACTCCCGCCCGTCTCTCCTCCGCAAGCGTGGGAGGGTCAAGGAGGGGACAATCAGGGAGAAGACCGGGCCATGAGCCTAACCGAGGAGAAGCCGCAAACACAAGCCGAGCGGCAAGAACCGGAGCAGCGCCTCATCGAAGCGCGCCGGCCGGACGGCCGCCCGGCGCCGACTCTGACCTCGCAGGCAAGGGCGCGCCGGCACTGGCGCCGCCGGCGCTGGCTGATCGCACTGATCGCGCTCGTGGTCGTCGGCGTGATCGTCGGCGGCGCCGAATGGTGGATCGAAGCGAGCAAATGGGTCAGCACCGACGATGCGTTCATCGATACGCATACGGTCCAGGTCAGCGCGCAGGTCGCTGGCCGGGTCAAGGCGGTGCTGGTCAACGACAACCAGGAAGTGCGTGCAGGCCAGCCGCTCGTCGAACTCGACCCGGCCGATTTCCAGGCCGCCCTCTCCCAGGCGGTGGCCAACCAGCAGAGCGCCCAGGGGCAACTGGCGCAGGCCGAGGCGCAGCTGCCGGTTGCCCGCGCCAATCTGGACGAAGCGAAGGCCCAGGTCGGCGTCGCCCAGGCGGCGTCTATCAACGCCGAGATCAACCTGAAGCGCGACCAGATATTGGCGCGGATGGGCGGACTGGCGGTCTCGCAACAGACGATCGACAACGACACAGCGAAGGCGCGCAGCGACGCGGCCAACCTCACTGCGGCGCAGCAGAAAGCAATGGCGGCGCAGGCCCAGATCGGCCTCGACGAGAAGAATATGCAGACTGCCGAAGCCGGTGTGCGGGCGGCGGCGGCGCAGGTTCAGCAGGCGCGCCTCAACCTCGGCTACACCGTGATCCATGCCTCGGTGAACGGACGCGTCACGAACAAGACTGTCGCGATCGGCGACTATGTCCAGGTCGGGCAGGCGCTGACCGCGCTGGTGCCGGACCAGGTCTGGGTCACCGCCAATTACAAGGAAACCGAGATCGGTGAGATAAAGGTCGGCGACCCGGTCGATATCTATGTCGACGCCTATCCCGGTCATGTCTTCAAGGGCCAGGTGCAGAGCTTCCAAGCCGGCAGCGGCGCCGCCTTCTCGCTGTTGCCGCCGGAAAACGCGACCGGCAACTACGTCAAGGTCGTGCAGCGCGTGCCTGTCAAGATCGTGTTCGACGACCATCCCGCCGCCCATTGGCTGCTCGGCCCAGGCATGTCGGTCGAGCCCTACGTCAAGATCCGATGAGCAGCGAAGCCCCTGCCTGGGAGGGCGCGCGGAGATCGGCGGCGGCGCGCGGCGTCTCGCCGTGGATCGTCGCGCCGACGGTCGGGCTGGCGGCGTTCATGGAAGTGCTCGACATCTCGATCGTCAACGTCTCGCTGCAGCATGTCGCCGGGAGCATGGCGGCGACACCGGACGAAGCGACTTGGATATTGACCGCCTATCTCGTCACCAACGCGATCGTGCTGCCGATCAGCGGCTGGCTGTCGCAGACCTTCGGGCGCAAACGCTACTTCCTCGCCTCGATCGTCGGGTTCAGCATTACGTCGCTGTTCTGTGGCCTGGCACCGACCCTGTCGCTGCTGATCGTCGCGCGCGGCCTGCAAGGGATCACCGGCGGCGGCTTGCAGCCGAGCTCGCAGGCCTTCCTCGCCGACGCCTTTCCGCCCGAGCGGCGCGGCCAAGCGTTTGCGGCGTACGGCCTTGCGGTGGTGTTCGCGCCGGCGATCGGGCCGACCGTCGGCGGGTGGATCACCGACAATATCGGCTGGCGCTGGGTGTTCCTGATCAACGTACCGGTTGGAATCGTGGTCAGCCTGCTGGCGATGCACGTCCTCGCCGACCCGCCGGCCGAGGCGGCGGCCAGGCGGGCGCGGTGGGCAAAAGGGCTGAGCCTCGACTACATCGGCTTTGCCCTGCTGGCGATCGGCATGTTTGCGTTGCAGGTCGTGCTCGACAAGGGCCAGGAGGACGACTGGTTCGGCTCGACGCTGATCACCGATCTGGTCGTAACCGCCGCGGTCGCGTTCGTCGCGTTCATTGTCTGGGAATTACGCCGCACCGACCCGATCGTCGATCTCCACCTGTTCCGTGACCGCGCCTTCGCCTCCGGCAACGTATTGATATTCATGCTCGGTTTCGCGCTGATGGGGACGACGGTGGTGCTGCCGCTGTTTGTCCAGACGCTGCTCGGCTACACCGCTGAGCAGGCCGGCATGGTGCTGTCGCCGGGCGGCTTTGCGACGATGTTCATGATGCCGGTGGTCGGCGCCCTGTCCGGCCGGGTCGATGCCCGGCTCTTGATCACGGCCGGGCTGATCGGCACCGCGCTCGCGATGTTCCACCTATCCGGCTTCAACCTGAACGTCGATTATTCGACGCTGGCCTGGGCGCGGGTCTATCAGTCCCTGGGGTTGGCGCTGTTGTTCATCCCGATCAACACCGCTGCCTATCAGGGCGTCACGGCCGAGAAGAACGCTAACGCCTCGGCGATCATCAACATGATGCGCAACCTTGGCGGCAGCGTCGGCATCTCGATCCTCGACACCTACATCGCCCGGCGCGAGCAGGCCAACCAGGTCACGCTGATCCGGCACGTAACGCCATACAGCGTCGCGACCAACCAGATGCTGCAGCAGTTGCAGCACGCGTTCATAGCGGCGCACGGCAGCGCAGTCGATGCCCTGCACCAGGCGCAGGCGGAACTTTATGCGGTCGTGCAGACGCAGGCCGCCGTGCTGTCTTATCTCGACGCGTTCTGGCTGGTCGGCGCGGTGCTGGTCGCGATGATCCCGCTGGTGCTGCTGCTGAGGAAGCCGCGGCCGGGTGCGGCGGCGCGGCCGGCGCATTGACGAAAGGGGCGACTCCGGTTTCGTCCAGGGTCCCGCGAATGACCGGAATCGGGAAGGGTTTCGGATGCCGGCCGAGCGCAAGCGATCGACCCGGTGTAGGGGCCGGCGTCCGAAAGCCTCATGAACGAACCCGCGAAGGTCGCCTCGCCCCCCTCGTACGCGTATCGCGTGTGGCGGGATGGCTTTATGAGTTCGCGGCTTGGCGCTTGACGATCAGGGCCTCGACGATGGTCAGGCCGTGGGTTTGCGGGTGGAAGATGAGCGGGTTGAGGCCGATGTCGGCGATCGCATCGGCGTAAGCAGCGGCAGAGCGCGACAGCGCCGCGATCAGTCGGCCAGGGCAGCGCTCGGCCGGCGGCGCTCCACGAACGCTTTCAAGGAGGGCGGCGCCTTTCAGCTTGCCGATCAGCGCCGTCTCCCGAGCCGTAGGAGCCATTCGCTGCGCTTCGCAAAATATGAGCGGAGACACCGAACGTCGCGGAGGCCGGGTGCGCGCGCGGAGTTTCAATCGGAACGGTTCAGTGCTGCAGATGCACCGGCATGTCCATCATGTTGGTGTTGAGATTGGCAATGATCCAGACTGAGCCGGTGATGACGAGAAAGACGATCAGCATGCCAAAAGCAAGGGCCAGAATATTGTTCGTGTGATCGGGTCCGCTGCCGAGATGCAGAAAGAAGACGAGGTGGACGCCGATCTGGGCGAAGGCGAGCACGATCAAGCCAACCGATATGCCCGGAGCCCACAGCAAATGGGTTTGGGAGACGACGAACGACGTGATCGTCAGCAGGATCGCGAGCCCGAGCCCCGCCGTGTAGGACAGATAGCTGGCGGTAGGCTCGTACTCCTCGACACCGGGTGTGCGGTCGTCGAAGCTGCGCTCGTCACCGTCCATCAGTGGCTCCCATCAGATAGACCAAGGTGAACACGCCGACCCAGATGATGTCCAGCGCATGCCAGAACAGGCTGAAGCATAAGAGGCGCCGTAGCACCGCACCCCGCAAGCCCTTAGCCATGACCTGCGCCACCATATAGGCGAGGAAAATGAGGCCGCCGGTGACGTGGGCGCCATGCGTTCCAACCAGGGTGAAAAAGCTGGAGAGAAAAGCGCTACGCGAGGGCCCCGCACCTTCGGCCACCATACGGGCGAATTCCCGCGCCTCGATAACAAGAAAGGCCGCGCCCAGAACGAACGTAAACACGGCGAAGATCAAGAAGCGCTGCGGCTGCCGTCGTTCGGCAGACAATGCCCCGAGCCCGCAGGTATAGCTCGACAACAACAGGCACATCGTCTCGATAAAGACGTTGCGGAGATCGAACAGCTCGGCCCCGGTCGGTCCACCGGCGGTCTCCCTCGAAAGGACCGCGTAGGCGGCGAACAGCCCCGAGAACAAGACAAAATCGCTGAGCAGGAATATCCAGAACCCATACGCAACGACAATGCGCGTCGGCGCCGGGCCGCCGCCGCCCCGCCCGCGCGCGAGTGCAGTCGGGGCCCGTTCGATCGTCGCTATCGTCATGTCGGCACTCCCGCCAACCGGGCCCGCTCCATCCGCGCTATCTCACCGGGCGGGATCTCGCGCTCACGGTCCTCGCTCCAGCCAAACACCATGATCGTGACCGCGGCGGCGAGCAGCCCGACGAGCACCAACCACCAGATGTGCCAGATCAGCGAGAACCCAGTCACAACCGCAAAAAAGGCGGTAATAAATCCGACCGGGCTGTTGCGCGGCATTTCGATGGGTTCATAAGCCGGTTGGATCGCCGGCTTTACTCCCTTGCGCTTCATCTCCCAGAAGGCGTCGATCGTCTCCACCGTGGGCAGCACCGCGAAATTGTAGGCCGGCGGCGGCGACGAGGTCGACCACTCCAAGGTGCGGCCGTTCCACGGGTCGCCGGTCAGGTCGCGGCGAAGCTCACGGGTGCGGATGCTGACATAGAGCTGCACGGCCTCGCAGAGGACGGCGAGGAAAATGATGATGGCTCCAGCCTCCGCGACCAGCAGCAGCGGCTGCCAGCTCGGGTCGGGAATGTGCTCGAGGCGCCGGGTCATACCCATCAGGCCCAGTGCGTAGAGCGGCATGAAGGCGAGATAAAAGCCGATCAGCCAGCACCAGAAGCCGGCTTTGCCCCAGCGGTCGTCGAGGGTGAAGCCGAACGCCTTCGGGAACCAATAATTGAACCCTGCCATCATGGCGAACACGACACCGCCAATAATGACATTGTGGAAATGGGCAACAAGGAACGTGCTGTTGTGGAGCACGAAATCAACCGGTGGCACCGCCAGCAGAACGCCGGTCAAGCCGCCGACGACAAAGGTGACCATAAAGCCGATCAAATACAGGACCGGTGTCGTAAAGGCGATTCGTCCGCGGTACAGCGTGAACAGCCAGTTGAAGACTTTGGCACCGGTCGGCACCGCGATGATCGTCGACATGATACCGAAGAAGGCGTTGACGTCCGCACCCGCCCCCATCGTGAAGAAATGATGGAGCCAGACCATAAAAGAGAGCACGCAAATCCCTAAGGTGGCCCACACCATCGTGCGGTAGCTGAACAGCCCTTTGCCGGAAAAGGTCGCCGCCACCTCGGAAAAGACACCGAACGCCGGCAGGATCAGGATGTAGACTTCGGGATGCCCCCACGCCCAGAACAGGTTGACATACATCATCTGGTTGCCGCCGAAATCGTTCGTAAAAAAGTGCATGCCCAAGTAACGGTCGAGCAGCAACATCGCAAAGGTCGCGGTAAGAACCGGGAAGGCCGCGACGATCAGCATGCTTGAAGCCAGTGCGGTCCAGCAGAACACCGGCATGCGCATGTAGATCATGCCCGGGCAGCGCAGTTTGAGGATTGTGGTCACGAAGTTGACGCCGGTCAGCAAGGTGCCGATGCCCGAGATCTGCAAGGACCAGAGGTAATAATCGACGCCGACATCGGGCGAAAAGGCGAGCTCGGACAGCGGCGGATAACCCATCCAGCCGGTGCGCGCGAAGTTGCCGATCACGAGCGACATATTGATCAGCAGGGCGCCGGTCGCCGTCAGCCAAAAGCTGACCGAATTAAGCGTCGGAAAGGCGACGTCGCGCACACCGAGTTGCAACGGCACGACAAAATTCATCAGGCCGATGACCAGCGGCATCGCCACGAAAAAGATCATGATCGCGCCATGCGCCGAAAAGATCTGGTCGTAGTGCTCGGGCGGCAGATACCCCTGGGAACTGCCGACTGCGACCGCCTGCTGCGAGCGCATCATGATCGCGTCGGCATAGCCGCGCACCAGCATGACGAGGCCCAATGTGAAATACATTACGCCGATGCGCTTATGGTCGACGCTGGTTATCCACTCGCGCCACAGATAGGGCCACCAGCCCCTTACGGTGATAAGCGCGAGGACGGCGAGGATGATGAGGATCACCACCAGCCCGGTGATCAGCGGGATTGGTTGGTTGAGCGGGATTGCCGCCAAACTCAGCCTGCCCAGCATCTCAACCTCCTACCTGCGGCGCAGGCGGGCACCAGGCCGTGCCGACACCCGCCCTTTGCGGACCCGACGCTGTTTGGTTGATGATGCGCTCGAACAGGTTCGGCTCGACGGAGCGATAGGTGGCCGGCGGCACGGCTTCGCTCGGCTTTGCCAATTGGGTATAGCCGGTATCGTCGAGCGCCGACCCCTTGCCGCGCACCTCTTTGATCCAGGCGTCAAAATCGCCGGTCGGCACGGCTCTGGCGACAAACCGCATCTTGGAGAACCCGTCGCCGCTGAAGTTTGCCGAGAAGCCGGGAAATTCGCCCGGGTGGTCGGCGAGCAGGTTGAGATGCGTAGTCATGCCGCCCATCGTGTAGATCTGGCTGCCGAGCTGCGGCACGAAGAACGAATTCATCACCGTCGCCGAGGTGAGGCGGAAATTGACCGGGGTTCCGACCGGCACGACCAATTGGTTGACCGCGGCAATGCGCTGATCGGGATAGATGAACAGCCATTTCCAATCGAGCGCCACGACCTCGACGCGCAGCGGGTCGCGTCTTGGCCCGAGGATCGGTGCCCGCGGATCGAGCTGATGCGAGCCGATCCAGATCACCCCGCCCAGCAGGATCACGATCAGCGCCGGGATCGACCAGACGACGAACTCGATCCGCCCTTCAAAGCCCTCGTCCGAGGCGCGGCTGGCGCGGGCGTTGGACGCCCTGTACCACCAGGCGAATCCCAAGGTCGCCACAATCACGGGAATCACGACTACCAGCATGATCGCGGTGCAGTTGATCATGAGGAGCCGCTCTGCCGAGGCGATCGGCCCCTGCGGATCAATAACGCCGGCCGGCTGGCAGGCAGCAATCGGCGCCGCGGCGCATACGACCAGCCATCGCCGCAAATCCGCGCGCCGGAGCCTGCATCCGGGATGAGTTTCAAAACGGCGCGTTGCGTCAGCAATCACGTGACGCGAGTTGTGCATGGCGGCCTCCGGTACAGAGGGCGGCACCGAAAACGTCGCTTACCGTCGCCCCAAATGCTCAACCGGCGAGTTTAGTGAGAAGGCCGACACTTGCCAATCCCGCGCGCGTAGGGGCTCGCGTGATAAGGAACCCGTTGCTGCGGCCGTCCGCCCCCTCAGAGCTTGAGCAGGCGGCGAGCGTTGCCGTTCAGCAGTTTCTCTGTGTCTTCGGGACCGAGCGGCAGCGTTTTGAGCCATTCGGTGCCGGGCGGGTTTTCGGCGAACGGGTAATCGACCGAGAACAAGATGCGGTCGATGCCCATCTCCATCATGCTGCAGACGAGCGCGGTATCCGAAAAGAAGCCGCTCGTCGTGATCCAGAAATGCTCGCAGAAGATGTCGCGGAAGGTCTTTTCCTTCATCGTCGCGCGCAGCCCATGGCTGATGCGCCACAGTAGAAACGGCAAGCCCTCGCCCATGTGCCCGAGGATGATCTTGAGGCCGGGATGGGCATCGAACACGCCGCTCAAGACGAAGCGCAGGCCCTGCGTCGCGGTCTCGACCGTAAAGCCCCAGGCGGCCCGCAGGATACCGGGATGCGACTGCGCGTAATCCTTGTAATAGGCCTCGATGACCGCGGGGTGCGGCAACGCCGGATGGATATAGATCGGCACGTCGAGCTTGGCGGCCCGCTCCCAGATCGGCCAGAACCGCTTGTCGTCGTGAAAGACGCCTGATGTCATGCCGTTGACCATCGCGCCCTTGAAGCCGAGCTTGGTGACGGCGCGCTCCAGCTCGTCGGCGGCGGCGCGCGGGTTGGCGGTCGGCAACACGGCGAATGCGGAAAAACGATCCGGATGGCGCTGCACTGCCTCATGGAGCCGGTCGTTGGTGCGGCGCGCCAAGGGCGGCCCGGTTTCGGCATCGACCGCCTGCAGTCCGGGGATCGAATGCGACAGGACCTGCAGATCGATGCCGGCCTCGTCCATCTCGCGGATGCGCAGCGCGCCGAGATCATCGAGCCGATCGACGATATCGCGACCCGCGCCGGGACCGCCGCCCAGCTGTTTGACCTCAGGGTCCTGGTAATGCTCTTCGAGCGCGATGATGTAGGGCTTCTTTGCCACTCCTGACCTCCTCCTTGCACTGCACCCCGCTTCGACCGCGTAGGCATATCATTGGATCCGCCACTCCGGCGGGGTCGTCAAGTCTGCGCGGGTTTATTGCGCGGGTCATCATCCTATCTACCGCAAGTTTCGTTAGTAGCGGGCTGGTTTCTCCTCCACTTCCAAACTCTGAAAGTCCGGATTCCACCGATCCCAGACATGCAAATTCAGAAATTACTCGCTTCGCTCAGCAATTGTCGGCCAGCACGGTGCCGGCGAGGTGGAGCGAGCCGCAGATCAGGACCCGGGCGGGCGTGGGCTCGTCCGCGATTATAGCCGCGAGGGCGGCCGCGACTGAGGTCGCTTCCTCGGCCGGGAGGCCGACCGAGCGGGCGGCGGCGGCGATCGCGGAGGCGGGAAGAGGGTTTTGCTCGCCGGGGATTGTCACTGCCCATAGCGCGCGCGCATGCTTCGCCAGCGGCGCCAGAAAACCACCGGCGTCTTTGGTGTTGAGCATGCCGACGACGAGGTAAAGCGGTCGATCGCGCCAACCGGCAACCGCGGCGGCCAGCACCTCGCCGGCGCCGGGATTGTGGCCGCCATCGAGCCACAATTCCCAGCCCGGCCGCAGCATTTCAACCAAGGGCCCGCGGCTCAGCCGCTGCATTCGCGCCGGCCAATCGATATGGCGCAGGCCGTGCGCGATCGCCTCGCGAGAGATGTCGAGACCCTGCAGCTGTTCGAGACAGGCGATCGCGATCCCGGAATTTCCGATCTGATGGGCTCCCGGCAATGACGGCAATGGCAAGTCGAATTGCCAGCGGAGACCCTCGTAGCGCATGCCGCCGTTACCGGCTGCGCACCGCCATTCGCGGCCAAACCGGAACAGCGGAGCGCCGAGCTCGACGGCGCGGGCGTCGAATACGGCGGCGGCCTCGGGCAGCTGCGGGCCGATGATCGCCGGCGAACCGGGTTTCAAGATCCCGGCCTTCTCGCCGGCAATCGCCGCGATCGTGTCGCCGAGAAAGGCCTGGTGGTCATGCGAGATCGGGGTGATCGCGGTCGCCGCCGGATGGCGCACGACATTGGTCGCGTCGAGCCGGCCGCCGAGCCCGGTTTCGAGCAGCACAAAATCAGCCGGGGTGCGGGCAAAAACGAGAAACGCCGCCGCGGTCGTGATCTCGAAATAGGTGATCGGGGCACCCTTGTTGGCGCGCTCGCATTCTTCGAGCAATTCGACCAGCTGATCTTCCTCGATCAGCCGGCCAGCCAGCCGAATCCGCTCGTGAAAGCGGACGAGATGCGGCGAGGTGTAAGCATGGACGCGCCGCCCGGCGGCCTCAAGACAGGCGCGCAAGGTTGCAACGGTCGAGCCCTTGCCGTTTGTGCCGGCAACATGGATTACCGGCGGCAGCCGGTCCTGCGGGTTGCCCAGGGCTGCGAGCAGACCCTCGATACGTCCGAGCGACAGATCGATCAGCTTCGGGTGCAGGCGCATCAGCCGCGCCAGCACGATATCGCTGGCGGTCTCGGTCATGCCGGCTCCGGGCTCGGCAGCGCCAGCGCCGCTGGCGGCAGGGCGGGTGGTGGCGTGTCGCGGAGCAACCCGAGCAACCGCCCGATCGTCGCGCGCAATTGAGCGCGCGGGACAACAAGATCGATCATGCCGTGTTCGAGCAGATATTCGGCGCGTTGAAAGCCCTCCGGCAACTTCTCGCGGATCGTCTCTTCGATGACGCGTGCGCCGGCAAAGCCGATCGTGGCGCCAGGCTCGGCCAAAGTGATGTCGCCGATCATCGCAAACGAGGCTGAAACCCCGCCGGTCGTCGGATCAGTCAGCAGCACGATGTAGGGAAGACCGGCCTCCTTGACCATGTCGGCAGCGATAATCGTCCGCGGCATCTGCATCAACGAGAGAGCACCTTCCTGCATACGCGCGCCCCCGGAGGCGGGCACCGCGATCAGTGCTGCTTCCTGCAATACCGCGAGCTTCGCCGCCGTAACCACCGCCTCGCCGGCGGCGACACCCATCGATCCACCCATAAACGCGAAATCAAAGGCGGCTACGACAGCAGCATGCCCGCCGATCCGGCCATGCGCCACGACAACGGCATCATTGCCGGGACCCCGAGTGGTCTGCGCCTCTCTGAGGCGATCCGTGTAGCGTCGGCGATCGCGAAAGCGCAGCGGGTCGGCGACTGTTTTTGGCAGTTCAATGCGTGAGAAGACGCCGTCGTCGAACAGGATTTCGAGTCGTCGCACGGCCCCGATACGGTGATGGTAACCGCAATTGCGGCAGACATCCAGATTGGCTTCGAGTTCGCGGTGGAACAGCATTTGTTCGCAGCCGGGACACTTTTTCCACAAATTGTCCGGTATCGTCTTTTTGCTGACCACCGCGCGAATCTTCGGCAGGACGAAATTGGTTAGCCAGGTCATCCATTTACACCACGACAACTGAGCGCCGACATCGTCAAGACCTCCGAGAGTGACAAACCCATGTCGCCAATCATAGCGTCTCCCGATCAGCTGATGGCCGCGGAACGCAAGCTCCTCCCAGAGGAGAGGAAGCGTGCGGGCCAGCCCCCGGCCCTTCGCCGGGGCAGCCCCGGACTTGATCCGGGGCTGCGAAGGTGGGTCAGCTATGGTACGCTTGCTCCTCGCAACCGAGGCGACAGCGGGTGGCTCGTAGGAGGCATCCACTAGAGGGTGTCGCGGAGCAGCCATCCCGGCAGGTTGTGGGAGAGGCGCGCGTTGGGACCGCCCTCTCTGGGCGACGTGATGGTGCACACGACGCCGATCGCCGTCCCGGCCTCTGCGACGATCGGCGAGCCGGACATCCCGCCGTGGACGCGCTCGGCGGCGTGGGTGATCCACAACGGCCCGCCGAAGTGACGGATGGTGCAGGAGAACCAGCGGCCGTCGAGCGACAGCAGCCGGGCCGGTGCCCAGAAATTCACCGGGCGCCGCACGGCATCGCCGAATGACAGCGCTGTCGCCGTCCCCATCAGCGCTTTGTAATCATCGGCGTGTGGATCGTCGGGCGAACCGAGCACCGCGATGTCGGCGATCGGATCGACGAAACGACACACCGCCCACACGCGGGGCTCCTCCCCACGGAGGGCAAGGAGCGGCCCGTAGGTGCGCGCCTCGAGCCCGAAAGAAGGAGAGGGCCGGCGGGAGGGACGGCAGGCAGTGCGCGGCCGTGATGACGAGGCGCTCGCCCGCATCCTCGACGACGAAGCCGCGTCCGTGGCCGACGGTGATTACACCTGATGTCAGGCTCTCGAAAATCATGGTTCTCTGCTCCTCCAGCGCGAGGCAAAGCGTGCCCCAAAATGCCCTCGCGGAGTGCGTCGCTACTTAAACTTGCATCCTCCAACGCGAAGCGATTTGGTTTCGCGTTAAGGTATCAGCCGCTCGCGTGTTAAAGTAAATGGTGTCAGCCGGCGCGCGCGCTCGGATCATCTGAGGCGGCGCGCCGGTTCGCCCGGCTGAACGCCAAACCAACCCGCTAGGCTATTCGAGCGCCAGGGGCTGCCCGTCCAGATCCTCGGCGCGCTCGATTTCGATCAGCACCGCAAACCCGGCCTTTTGCGGGTCGCGGTCTTTTTCCGGCTGTACGAGGCGTCGCCACACTTCCTCATAGACCGGCCCTGAACGATAGATTTTGGCGCGGCCGTAAAACCGAGCGATGCCGCCCTTTGGCAAGACGCCCTCTTCGCGCAACTGCGGCTTGCGAAAATATACCGTCAGCGCGGTGCCGTCGCGCAGATTGGCATTGGTCGAGCCCTTGCCGCGCTCCCACAACGCAATGTGCTCGTCGTCATAAACCATTGTCCCGCCGCGCGGCGTAATCTGCGCGTATCCGTTCGGCAGCATACTGCCGACCAAGCAGACATTCGCGGGAAAGGCGGTGTTGATGTGCGAATGCAACACTCTTGGAATCTTGGCCATCACGTCTCCTCGAGCTTGGTCTTGTAATTGTTGTCAAGCCACCATACCCGGTACTGGTCATACATAGTTCAATACACACCAGCAACTCACGGAAACCGGGGAGGGGTTTGCCGATCGTTTATTAAGCTCGCGAAACAGGTTTCCGGCAAGCTCCTCGGATTTTGGCTGGCCGCTCGCGCTCCTGAAGAAGGCTGCGTTGAGATCGGGTTTGGCTCGCCTCGGAGGTCTTCGGCATATGCCGCCGCCGGCATCCATCGCCGCTCCGGCGAACACGTCAATGTGTCAGTCAGCGCCGCTCGCGGGAGAAATGTCCAAGCTGCTCGATTAGATGAGTGATATCGGCGCGGAGCTGATCGAAATTCGAATTCTTCTCTAATGTTTTCTGATCCATGTACAACGCCCGATCGACCTCGATCTGCAGGCTGTGACGCCGCCCCGCCGGCCGGCCCTGGCGCTTGACGATCTCGACCCCTTTGTAGACTTCGTTGATCCGCACATCATAGCCGCGGCGGCGCAACACCCGGGCGACAAAGTCGGTGAATTCTTTGGCGCAAGTCGTGCCGTCGCGGTCGCCGAGCACAAAATCCGCGGGCCTGCCGATGTCCCGGGCGCTGCGTTTTGACGGCATCGAGTGGCAGTTGATGTGCCACACCGCACCGTATTTGACATGAAGCCGGGTGCAGGCTTCGTCAAGCACGCGGTGATAGGGTGTATGACAGCGTTCGATGCGGGCCATAACCTCGTCGATGCTGAGCTTTCGATCGTAGATCGGGGTGCTCGGCCGCGCGACGCGGCGCACTAGCCCAAGACCGGCGCGGGTGTTTTGCGATGGCTTGAGAGGTGTCGGCCACCGGCCGTCAATCAAGGCTTCGTCGATATCCTCAACCCCACGATTGGGGTCGAGATAACTGCGCGGAAATAGCGCGCCGATCAAGGTGGCGCCATGTTCGGGTGCCGCGGCGTAAAGCTCGTCGACGTAAGCGTCTTCGGCCCGGCGCAGCGTTTCGAGAGGGCAGCTGAAGCGGAAATCGTCGGGATAGTGTGACCCGCTATGCGGCGAATCAAATACCAGCGGGACTTCCACCGCTTCGGGGTCGTGGCGCCAAAGCACGCCGGGAATTTCGAACCTCATTCCTTTTAACTCATTATGGCGCCGCCTACCGTGGCCCGGGTAGTGAATTTTGATTTCGGACGACCAAGGACACGCCATCAAACCGTCCGATTTGTCCAAAATCTACGGGCTGCGCGGCCCCGGAGCAAGGCGGCAGCGGGCCCGGCAGTCATGGCGATGCGCAGCATCACGGAGGGATGCGGTGCGCTCTCGAACAGGTCTGCAGCCGAGATGACCTGGTCGACGATCGGGTGCAAGATAGGCTGCACACGACGCGAGTGGGAGTGCCCCGTGCCCGAGCCGAACTATCCCGTTGAGCTGACCCCGCCCGATATCGAGCCTTACCGCGCCGGCAATACGGGGGTCGAATACGTCACGACCTTCGACAGTGGCGTCGCTGGTCCGCATGTGATGGTCACCGCGCTTACCCATGGTAACGAGATATGCGGCGCCATCGCCCTCGATCGTCTATTCCGCTCGGGACTTCGGCCGCGGCAGGGAATGCTGACCCTCGCCTTTGACAATGTCGCCGCCTACCACAGCTTCAACCCGCGATATCCGGTCGCTTCGCGTTTTGTCGACGAGGATTTCAACCGGTTGTGGGACGAAGCCACCCTTGACGGGCCCCGACAATCGGTCGAACTCATCCGGGCGCGGGTGTTGCGGCCGTTTGTCGATGCCGCCGATTTTCTGCTCGATATTCATTCGATGCAGCATGCGACCGCGCCGTTGATGCTGGCCGGCACGCTCGAGCGCTCGGTGGCGCTGGCGCGCAGGGTAGGAATTCCCGAACTGATCATGTGCGATGTCGGGCATGCCGCCGGCAAGCGGATGCGGGACTACGGCCCGTTTGGTGATCCGGCATCAGCAAAGACCGCGTTGTTGATCGAAGCGGGACAGCATTGGCAGCGGCGCACAGGAGAGGTCGCAACCGACGTCATGCTGCGCTTCCTGACCGCCCTCGGAACGCTTACCCGAGAGGACGCCGCTCCTCTCGGCGGTCCCGATTTCGACACCCAACCCCGTCAACGGATCATCGAAGTCACCGAGGCGGTGACGATCACCGGCAACCGGTTCGAATTTGCAGGCGATTTCCGCGGTCTCGAAGTCCTGACCCCAAAAGGGACCTTGATCGGCCGCGATGATGGCCGCGAGGTCCGCACGCCCTATGACGATTGCGTGTTGATCATGCCCTCGCGGCGGTCGGGGAAAGGTCAGACCGCCGTCCGCCTCGGCCGCTATGTCGGCTGACCAGCGCGGTCTCCAGCTGAGGCTCGATCGGGCCGAGTTCAGGATCAGCTCCCGCGCCGGCAAAACGCAGTTTTTCGCCAGTCGTGGACGCGCGGGCTCGGGTTCTCGTCCTCGGCACCCTGCCCGGCGAGGAGTCGCTGCGCGTCCAACAATATTACGCTCACCCGCGCAATCTGTTCTGGCCGATCCTGTTCGCCTTGTTCGATGCTGCGCCGCTGGCTGATTACGGCGCAAAACTGGCCTTTGTCAGGGCGCGAGGAGTAGCGCTGTGGGATGTCTGCATGATCGGTGAACGCGAGGCCAGCGCCGATGCGACGATCCGTCGGGAGACCCCGAACGCGATCGATCGGCTACTCGACGAGCATCCCTCGATCCGTGCGGTCGCGTTCAACGGTACCGGCGCCCGTCGCCTTTATGACAAGCATTTCCAGCGACGCCCCGAACTGACTTATCTCGCGATGCCGTCGACAAGCCCAGCTCACGCGCGTCTCAATTTCGCCGCCAAGCTCGCCAAATGGACTGCGTTGCGCGAAATCCTGGCGGAGACCGCGGATTAGAAACGCCGCTTTCAAATCACTGCAGGACTGCGAAGGCCGCCGGGAGGCAAGGATCACTTGCCCGGCTACACGCAATCAAGAAAACGGCAAAGTTGCAGTATAGATGTTATGGTAAATTTGCCCGCTACCCGGTGACAGGCCCGCCAGCTACTAGATGTAGGAAACCGGGATTCCGAACCGGCGCAGGATATCCGCCACCTGTTCCGATATTGCGATCCGCAACCAGTCCCCTGCCGTAAGCTCGCATCGTGTGATCTTTCTGCCGGTCACCAATAGTTGGCCGCCTTCGGTCAAGAGTTTCCCTCCACCCGTAAGATACTCATCTGTTGTGCGACATTGCCCCGCCATGTCCCGGACGGCGACAAAGCTCATCAAACCCAACAGCACCAAAATCAGGATGCCTAGCCGAGCGCGACGATACTGGCGCGGCAAATATGAAGGATAGTGAGCAACACTCATTATTAACCCCGCCCCAAATAATGTCGGTGCTGATCTGGGATATAGGCGCCAAAAATCAAGGCGTGCGGCGTTCGGCTAGCTTAGCAAGGCATAGCCGTGGCAAACCTTTTGTTGACCGTGATCTTGTCCGACCGCTGCCGCGCTTCCCACAGGTCATACTGCATTTGCATGCCGAGCCATGTATCGGCTGTGCTGCCAAACACCTTTTCCAGCCGGATTGCCATGTCAGGCGAAACGCCGGTGTGACCGTTCAGCAAATCCGACAGCGCCTTGCGTGTCACGCCAAGGGCCTCGGCCGCGGCGGTCACGCTCAGGCCGAGCGGTTTAAGGCATTCCTCCCGGACAATTTCACCGGGATGCGCCGGGCTGTGCATCTCCATTCGCGAACTCCTTTTACGGCGATCAGTGGTAGTCGACGAGATCGACATTCGTTGCATCGTCGCCCTCGAACTCGAACACCAGCCGCCAATTGCCTGATACCGAAACCGCCCATTGCCCCGCGCGCTCGCCCTTGAGCCGATGCAGCCGATAACCGGGCAGACTTATACCCGCAGGCCCCACGCTTCGATTAAGCGTGGTGAGCAACCGGCGCAACCGGGCCGCATGCTGCGCATTGATCCCGCTGGTGTCGCCGCTCCGAAAAAATCACTCGACCCCCTTATGGCGAAACCGCCTGATCATTCCTGCTAGTAGTAACTTAGCAGGTTACACAACCCAAGTCTGTGGATTGTTCACAATCCAAGATCAGCGGAATTGCGGCATCACCTCGTCGCACAGCAAACGCATCGCGCGCATGACTTTTGCGTGCGGGATCAGGCCACCGCAATTGAGCTCGGCCAAGATGCCGTCGATGCCGAGTTCGTTCTGCAAGGCGCGCAGGCGGTCACCGACGCTGGCTGGGGTGCCGATCAGCACCTGACCCGTCAGCGCCTCGTCATAAGTCAGGTTTTCGAGCCGGTGCAGGCGCTCGGCCCGTCCCTCGATCGCCCGCGTACCGCCGCGGGACATTGAATTGCGCAGCCGTTCGGTCTGCTCGCGGTAAAAATGCATCAGGCTTTCGCGCGGCTCCTCGCGCGCCTGCGCTTCGGTCTCGGCGAGATAGGTCGGCACCCGCAGATAGACCTGGCCTCTGCCCTTGTGTCCGGCGGTCTCCCAGGCGTCGCGATACTCCCGGATCGCCGGGGCGAATTCCGAAAACGAGCCGTGGCGGGCATTCAGAAAGATCGGCAGCCCGCGCGCGCCGACGGCGGGGTAAGTGTCGGGACTGGCGGCAGCGATGCGGATCGGCGGACAGGGCTGCTGATAAGGGCTTCGGCGCGACCGAGATGTTGTGGAAAGCTGTAATATTTGCCGTCATAGTTGACGGCGGGTTGCGACCACGCCTGCTCCAGAATGTCGAGCACTTCGACAAACCGGTCGCGGCTTTCGGCGTATGACACGCCGTAATCTTCATAGGTGCGCGGCAAGCCGCTGCGGCCGGCACCGAAAATCAGCCGACCACGGCTGATCTGGTCGACCGTCGCCGCCTCTTCGGCTAGGCGCAATGGGTGGCATAGCGGCAAGACCTGGACCGCGATCCCGATCTTGATGCGGCGGGTGCGCGCAGCGATGGCGCTGGCGATGCTGAGCGGCGCGGATAAGACCGAGCGTTTCGGGTCGAAGTGGAGTTCGGCGAGCCACATCACATCAAGGCCCAACTCTTCAGCCGCGTCGATCTGCTCGAACGCCTCGGCAAAGCTACCGGCGTCACTGCGCCCGGGCAGTGACGGAAACTGGTGAAACATGCCGAATTCCATGCCGACCTCCTGCTGCGAGCCGCCTGATCAAGGCGGTGCGATCATATCCGCGATTATCGTGGACTCGGGTCAATGGTTGCGCAAGCGCGCCGAGCGGTTGAACGCGGCCAATCCGGGCCGCTTGGCCACCCCTAGCCGCTGCCGGGCCAGGGCCGGATCCCTCTGGTCCCGCGCAGCTCTACACTCTACCCTAGCACCTCGGTCTGGCGTCGGACGCTGGTGAGGAGGAACAGGCATGCAGGCGGCGATCATGGTGCCGGGAAGGGAAGGCGGAGTTTGGGACATCCGTGAGGTCCAGCGCCCGATAGTTCCGCCCGGCCATATCTTGGTGCGGGTACATGCCTCATCGCTGAACCGCGCGGAAATGCGCGCGGTACGCAATCTGCGGCTCGTCGCTGGCCAGCCGGCGCCCACGGAACGGCCAGCCGGCGGCGATGCCGCGGGCGAGGTTGTCGAACTCGGCGATGGCGTGACCGGTTTCAAGCCCGGAGATCGCGTGATGGGCCGCTGCAATGGCGGCTTCGCAGAGTATGCCTTGATCGACATGCGCGAGGCGATGCCCGCGCCCGCGGCGTTGGCCTGGGAAGAGGCGGCCGCGGTGCCGATCGTTTTTGTCGTCGTTCATGACGCGCTGTTTGCGAGTGCCCAATTGCGCCCTGGCGAGACCGTACTCGTAACGGCGGCGTCCTCGGGTGTTGGTGTCGCTACCTTGCAGCTCGCCAAGCTGATCGGCGCCAAGGTGATCGGCACCTCGCGCTCGGCCGAAAAGATCGAGAAGTTGAAGGGATACGGGCTCGACACCGGTATCGTGACCGGCAGCGACGGCTTTGCCCAGGCGATTGGCCGGGTTGTCGGCGAGGATGGTGTCGACATGATCGTCGATAATATCGGCGGAGACGTATTTCCCGCTTGCCTGCAAGCGCTTGCCGTAGGCGGCCGATTTGTGACGATCGGGCGCATGAGCGGTGTGCTGAAGAGTGAGCTCGACCTCGATCGGCTGGCCTTGCGCCGGTTACATCTCTACGGGGTCAGCAACCGCTTACGGACACCCGGTCAACGCGCCGAATCGACAAAACGCTTTATTGCCGATCTGATGCCGGCCCTCGAGGAAGGCCGCCTTCGGCCAATTGTGGATCGCACCTTTCCGCTGAGCGAGATTGCTGCGGCACAGGCGTATATGGAAGCCGACAGGCATGTCGGCAAAGTCGTGATCCACGTTTAGCGCCTGGGCCGAAAACCGGGACGCTGCGGAAATGGCTAACCTAAGGATGAAAGATGACGTCCGTCGCTATACGGGACCAAATCCCCAGGCTTCGCCTCGACTTCACCAGGCCTTAGCGCCTGCGCATTTATGCCGATCAGGCGTGTTGGTGCGGTTGATCGACGGTGCTGGCAGGTGCGGCGGTACTGGCCGCAGCAGCTGGTGGCGAAACCTGCGCTGTGGGTGCGGTGGCCGTCTCGGGCTCGTCGTCCTCCTTCATTCCCGCCTTGAACGCCTTGATGCCCTTGGCGAAATCACCCATGACTCGGGGCAGCTTCCCAGCGCCGAATAGGATCAAAACAATGGCCAAAACCACGATCCAGTGCATCAGGCTGAAAGAACCCATGATATCCATGACCCTAAACGCCGATAAAGCCGATTTCTAACGGCCCCTACCCTCGCATTGCAAGCCTAGACCCGCACCGAGCGCCGTTATCTTACGAGGTCGTGTGGCTCGATCGAAAGTCAAGGCTGATGCCCGCCCGGGAGCACCCATAGTGACAGACTTCCCGCCGCCATACCCCGCTGCTTGGCCGACCCGCGCGCCTGCCGATGCCAGGCTTGATCCCGCTGCAGTGGGCGCCGCTGCGCGGTACCACGCCGAGCACGAAACGCCGTGGAAACGCGATCTTGCCGAGATGGTGCTGTCCGATTTCAGCGAGCGGCCGCCATGGAACGAAACCTTGGGTCCGGTGCGGCCGCGCGGCAGGCCGAATGGCTTATTGCTGCGCGGTGGCGAGATCATCGCCGAGTGGGGCGATACGACGCAGGTCGACATGACCTTTAGCGTCGCGAAGAGTTATCTATCGATCCTCGCCGGCCTCGCCTGGGATCGCGGATTGATTGCCGATCCGCATGAGCCGGTTCGCCGCACCGTTAATGACGGCGGCTTCGACCCGCCGCACAACGACGCGATCACTTGGCACCATCTGCTGCAGCAAACCTCCGAATGGGAAGGGGTGCTGTGGGACAAGCCGGATCTGATCGATCGCAACCGTGCATCAGCCGGCAGACCCAGTACTGCGCCAAAAGGCACCCACCGCGATCTGCTGCCGCCCGGCAGCTTCTGGGAATACAACGACGTCCGCGTCAACCGGCTGAGCCTCGCCTCTGCTGCGGCTGTGGCGGCGGCCATTGCCGGAGGTGTTCCGCGAACTGGTCATGGAGCCGATCGGCGCCTCGCCCGACTGGGAATGGCACGGCTACCGCAATTCGTGGGTCGAGCTCGACGGGCGCCGGGTGCAATCGGTGTCGGGCGGCGGCCATTGGGGCGGTGGCGTCTTCATCCATGCGCGCGACCAGGCGCGGATCGGATTGATGCTGTTGCGCCGCGGCATGTGGGGAAGCCGTCGCATCCTGTCGGAAGCATGGATCGAACGGATGCTCAAGCCTTGTCCGCTGTTCCCGCAATATGGCTATCTGTGGTGGCTCAACACCGACCGCGGGCTTTATCCGAGCGCCTCGGCCAAGAGCTATTATGCGCGCGGCGCCGGCGGCAATCTGACCTGGATCGATCCCGAGAACGATCTCGTTGCTGTCTTGCGCTGGACCGATCCCGCCGCGATGGACGGGTTCATGAAACGCGCCATGGAAGCAATCCGCAGCTGACGCACGCTAGTGGTGCGAACCCGACGCACGGTACCGAGGCGCCTATCACCGAGATTGCTTCGCTGCGCTCGAATGACCCCGCAAATGGCTGTCATTGCGAGAAGCGGAGCGACGAAGCAATCTCTTTGCGACAACCCATGGCGGGAATAATCTATCTGGTTCATTCCAGTAAGCGAGCGGAAGTCAGCCTTCTGCCCTTATTGGCTTACCAGCCGTTTGGTCATCAAAAACCGGCTCGGGGCAGGCGGCTCGCCCTCGAGTTCGGCCAGCACCTCCCAGCCCTGACGCTTGTAGAAACCAGGCGCCTGAAACGACAAGGTGGTCAGCAGCGCCCGGCTGCAGCCGCGCCGCCTTCCTTCTTCCTCGGCGGCTTTGATGATTTTGCTTCCGAGCCCCTGTTTGCGCAGGCTTTCGGGCAGAAAGAAGCGGTCGACATAGAGCAGGCCAAATGATGTCCGCCCGAGCAGCCCGCCGACGACCTCGCCGGTCTCGGGATCGGAGACGAGGATCGCGAGAGGCCGGTGATCGCGATAACCTGCCTTCGAAAAATTGTAGTCGCTGAGGCCGTCGCGGATCACCGCTTCAGCGTCGGCGGTTGGGGCATTGGTGACAACCAGGCGCGCATCGTCCACTTGCCTGATCATTGCGGAAATTCCCCTCTGAATGCGCGGCTTCTGCGTCGAGTTCAGCCGGTTTCCATCGGCAATGATGGATCGACCGCCCACTCGCTCATCGAAGCATCATAGAGCTTGACGTTGGGGTGGCCGAGCATGACGAGCGCAAACGCATCGGCGCTCGCGGCAATGCCGCCGCCGCAATAGGTGATGACCTGTTTGTCGAAGGCGCCGACCTGGTCGAAGCGCCGGCGCAGTTCGTCCGCGGGCAGAAACGCGTTGGTCGCCGGGTCGATCAGCTGCGCTGCCGGGACATTCACGCTGCCCTTGATCCGGCCCGGCCGGCCATAGGTGTTGCCGCCGGTTCCGGCATGCTGCTCGGCCGACAGCGCGTTGAGTGTGCAGACCGTGCTGTCGCCGATCCCGCGCAACACCTCGTCTTTGCCGACCATCAGCGGGCGCTCTTCGCGCAGGACGAAGTTGCCGGGCGGGCGCGGCCTTGCCGGTCCGGTCTCGACCGGCCGGCCCTCGCGGCTCCATTTCTGCCAGCCCCCATCGAGCACCGCAGCATTGTCAAACCCGAAGGTCCGCAACAGCCACCATACGCGCGTCGCCCATTGCGGGGTTGTCGTGCTGTAGGTCACGACTTGCGTGCCCTCGCCAACCCCGAACCGGCTCATCGCTGCGGCAAAAGCCGCCGCCGAGGGCCGCATAAAGCGCAGGCGATGCGAGTTATCCGACAGATCGGCTTGAATATCGACGAATTGCGCGCCTGGAATGTGCCCTTTTTCGAAATCGGCGCGCCCCGGCACGACTTGGTAGGTGGTCTTCGGATCCGGGACCAGATGCGTCGTGCAGTCGAGCACGCGCAAGCCGGGCTCGCCCAGCCGCCGCTCCAATGTCTCGGTGTCGATCAGATATTCGGGATGAACGGAACCCGTCATGGCTCACCTCAAAACGCTTTGGGAAGACCGGCTTGTTTCGCTTTGGGAAGACCGGCTTGTTTCAATGTATAGTTCGCCCAATGACGCGACTTGATGAAATTGTCGACCATGAACCTTCGGTTACTGATCGGGCTATGCCAGATGTCGTGATCGCCCTTCCGTGCCGGACGAAAGTGCAGCCTTGCTCAATCAGTATCGCTTTGACGCGCGGTGTGAAATTGTCTGCCACCTGGTCACCTCAGGCCCATTTATGGCCTTCGAAGTTCCGCTAGGCGGCCCGTCGAGCACGCTCAACGCGTTCGGCGAATACCGCAAATGGGATATCCTCGCTGCTGGAATCGAGAAGGCCGTTCTCTTTAAGCAGCTCAGGAACGACCACGCGCAATTTCTCGATTAACTCTTCAAAAGTGTCGGCGCCGGTGGCGAGGCCGGGAACATCATCGCTCGACACCACCCAAACGCCGGCCTCACCATCCCATTCGGCTTTAATACTGTAGCGCATCGTTGCTCCTCCCTCCGCTTTTTATTTGGCCAGGGGTGGTGCGATTGCTACCCGCGGCCTGGAAGCGAAGCGGCAATCGTCGGGCGCTGACGGTGGAATTCGGTCGCCTGTTCGAAAGCATGACCGACCCGCATGACTCCGGCCTCATCGAACGGTTTCCCGGCGATCTGAAAGGCGAGCGGCAACCCGTCCTCGAACCCGATCGGCACCGAGAGTGCCGGCGAGCCGGTCAGGTTGTAGGGGCCGGTATAGGAGGCGCGCTCGAACGTCGAATAAGTTGGGATCGCGTCGATCCGCGGCGCCGGGCCGGTCGAATTGGCCGAGACCACGACATCCACATCCTCGAGGGCACGCGCGAACTCGATGCAAAGTTCGCGCCGCTGGCGCGTCGCCTCGACATAATCGGCGGCACTCAGGAACGCGCCGAGCGCGATGCGGGCGAACATGTGATGGCCGAAATCCTGCGGCCGCTCACGAAAATCCTTTTCGTGCAGCGCATAGGCCTCGGCCAGCATGATCAGCCGGTTGGCGTCGATGTAGTCGACCAGCGGCGACAATTTTACCTCTACCAGGCGAGCGCCCAGGCTCTCCAAGGTGCGACATGCGGCGTCGAACGCTGCGGTATAGGCGGCGCTCGGCGCGCTGTCGGGGCCGAAATCCCCGACCGCGTCATGTTCGTGAAAATGACGGACGACGCCGATCTTGAGGCCGTCGAGCCGCGAACTCAGCGCCGCGCGATAGTCCGGCACCGGAATATCGGCCGAGGCGGGGTCGAGCGGATCGTAGCCGGCCAGCGCCTGCATCATGATCGCGCAATCCTCGACCGTCCGGGTCAACGGCCCGCAATGGTCGAGCGTGTATGACAGTGGAAACACCCCGCGGCGGCTGACCCGGCCATAGGTCGGCTTGAGCCCGACGATGCCGCAATAGGCGGCGGGACCGCGGATCGAGCCGCCGGTGTCCGAGCCCATGGCACCGGCGCACAGGCCTGCCGCGACCGCGACCGCCGACCCGCTCGACGATCCCGCCGGATAATGCGCGGTGTTCCACGGATTGCGCGCGGGCTGGAACGGCAGCGTGAAATCGGGGCCGCCGATAGCGAATTCGTGCGTCTCCTGCTTGCCGAGCAGAATGGCGCCGGCCGCGCGCAGCCGTACCCAGGTTTCGGCGTCCTCCTCGGGCACGTGGTTGAGATAACGCCGTGAACCGGCGGTCGTGCGGATGCCGCGCGTCTTGTAGATGTCTTTGAGGCCGATCGGGATCCCATAAAGCGGCCCGCGGCTGCCTCTTGTGCCGAGCTCGCGCGCCGCGGCAAGCGCCTGATCGCGCGTCACCAGGACAAAGCTGTGCAATTCGCCATCGAGTGCGGCGATGCGGTCGAGATAGGCCTCGGTCAACGCTAACGGCGACAAACTGCCGTCGGCAATGGCGCGGCTTGCCTCGGCAATCGTTAGCTGGGTCGGGTCCATCACGATTTCTCCGCCCTCGGATGCACAAAAATATGCGCCGGCTCGGCAGCGCGGTCGCGCGGTCGCCGCACGCTCTGCTTCATGCGCTCGACAAAACGATAGCCTTGCTGCAGCTCGTCGAATTGCTCAGGGGTCAACTTTAACCCCGCCTCTTCGACCAATATCGCGAAGCACTCGGCTGAAATCGGTTCTTCGGGCATTATCCTTCTCTCTCTACGCGCTTTTGTGTTGGTTTGCCCCTCACCCCAACCCTCTCCCCGCAAGCGGGGCGAGGGAGATCGCGTTCGAGCCCCTCGCCCCGCGACAGCGGGGAGGGTGAGGGGCGGGTATACGAGTTATTCCGCAGCTTGCGCGGTCGGCAGCGAGTGAAAATTCTTCGGCAGCCCGGCTTTCGCAATGGCGCCGTATTGTACGACATTCGGCAAGGCACCGTGCACCAATTCGCGCACCGCGACCAGCCGGTCGAGATCGATACCGGTGTCAAAGCCCATGGATTCGAGCATGAAGACGAGGTCTTCGATGACGATGTTGCCGGTCGCCCCCGGCGCATAGGGGCAGCCACCCAAGCCGCCCAGCGAGGCGTCGAAGGCGCGCGCGTCGGCATTCAACGCCGCCAGCACATTGGCGAGACCGAGCCCGCGCGTGTCGTGGAAATGCCCGCCGACCGGCAACGGCGCCACATCGGCCATGACCCGGCGGAAAACGCGCTCCACTGCTGCCGGTTGGCCATAGCCGACCGTGTCCGCGAGCATGATCGCGTCGGCCCCGGCTTCTGCGACCTCGACCGCGATGCGGCGCACTCGCTCCTCATCGACTGCCCCTTCGATCGTGCAGCCAAAAGCGGTGGCCAAGCCGCAGGTCAGTCGCGGACGCTTGTCCTCCGGGGCGGTGTGGCACAAGGCCACGACGCGGCGGAAATCCTCGACCAATTCCGCGGTGCTGCGGCGGACATTGGCGCGGTTGTGGCCCTCGCTGACCGACAGCACAAAGTTCATCTCGTGCACGCCGAGCGCTAGGCCGCGTTCGGCGCCCTTGAGGTTGGGGATCAACGCCGACACGGTCAGCCCCGGCAATGTCAGCGCATGGCGCACCACTGCTTCGGCATCGGCGAGCTGTGGCAACAGCTTGGGCGGGACAAACGAGCTGACCTCGATTTCGCGCACGCCGGCGGCGTGCTCAGCGTCGAGCCAGGCAATCTTTTGCTCGGTGGGCATGATTTCGGCCAGGCTTTGCAGCCCGTCGCGCATGCCGACTTCGCGGACAAAGGCACGTTCGCGCATTCTAATCTCCGTAATTCTGGGCAAAGGCTAGTCCCGCGGCGCTATCGCGGCAACCGTCTCAAACAACGTGTTCAGGGGTCAGCGCACAGACCTCGCTGCTGTCAGCGAGTTCGATCTGGATCGTCGCATGGGCAATGCCAAAACGTCGGTGGAGCTCCTGGGCAATCGCGTTGAGCGCCGCATCGCCCGGATGGCCGGCCGGCATCACCAGATGGCAGGTCAGCGCCGTCTCGGTCGTGCTCATGCCCCAGATGTGCAGATCGTGCAGCGCCGCGGTGCCGGGCAATCCCTGCAAATAGTCGCGCACCGCGGCGGCGTCGACATGTTCCGGCACGGCATCGAGCGCCAGCCCGATGGCGCTTTTCAGCAAATCCCAGGTGCCAATGACGATGACGGCCGAGACGACCAGGCTGATCGCCGGGTCGAGCCGCCTCCATCCGGTCAGGCCGATGACGATCCCCGCAATCACAATGCCTGCGGTGACGATCGCATCGGCGGCCATGTGCAAAAAGGCGCTTTTGATATTGAGGTCGTGTCCGCGGCCCGAAGCAAACAGCAGCGCGGTACCGCCATTGACAACAATACCGGCTGCCGCAACCCAGATCATGACCCCGCTGTTGACCGCGACCGGATCGATGACGCGCAAGACCGCCTGCCAGGCGATGCCGCCGGTCACGACCAGCAGGATCACCGCGTTTGCCAATGCGGCGAGGATCGAACTCGATTTCAGACCATAGGTGAACCGGCCGCTCGGGCCGCGGCGGTTCAGTACCGCCGCACCCCATGACAGTGCCAAGCCCAACACATCGCTCAAATTGTGCCCGGCATCCGCCAACAATGCCAATGAATGCGCCAGGATGCCGGCGGCAGCCTCGCCGGCAACGAAGGCGAGGTTGAGTGCGATCCCGATCGCAAAGGCGCGTCCGTAATCTGGGGAGCCATGCTCGTGTCGATGGTGATCGTGATCCATCAAGGGCGCAGCAGCGAATTCGCAAGCTGCCAAGCTCTGGCAGCTACATCTGTTGGCCGCATTTTAAATGAAAATAACGTTGTTGCACCCCAGCATGCGAAAAATGCTATGCCGGCTGGCGTGACGAAACACGGAAGCATCCTTTGTCAAATCGGCAGCACCATTCAAAGACGGAAGATGTGAACCGGTTGGGCCCGCCACTCCGCGGCATCATCCTTCGCCGGGTATCCTTTTTTGTGATTTGCGGGCTCGCGGCCCTGCTGGGCGGGTGCGGTGACGACGGCATCATCGCGCGGCTACTGCTGAAGCCGGGGCACATAATTATCGAGCACCGCCCCGATACTGCCTACGAGGCATTGTTCCCCTATTATGTCGAGCTCTGCGCTGGCAGCCAGTTCCGCGGCAAGCTGATCGGCGAAGGCGGGCTTGCAGGCCATGCGGTTATGTATCTTAAAGGCGCGTGCAAGGAGGCCGATGCCCCTTTCCCCCAATTGCGGCGCTGCCGTGCAGTAGCGGCAAACCTCGAGGACCCGGAACACGGCGCCGGAATCAGCGTCAATCGCTGGTTTAAGAACGTCAACTGGGTCGCCATCCCGGGCTATCACCTGTTCTTCGACGGCAACCTCAATCTTGGCGAGCGCTTGACCTATGCCAAATTCGAAGCGGTCGAAAAGGATGCGATCACTGCGCAAATCTACCGAGGCGTCGCCTTTCACCGGTATCCCGGTGCCGTCTCGGACACCGATTTGCGCGAATTTTTGAAGCGGGACGGCATCGGCACCGATTTCGCGCTGCAATTCGCGCGATCGGTCTTTTGCGCTCGGCTGCCGATCACCGAAGGCATGCTGAACCAGATAATCGCGTTCCTCAACGACAAGAACCGCGAATATGCCGAGGGGGAGGCCGACTACAATTGGAGCGTATGGGCAGACAATTGCACCCACACCTTGCGCAACGCATTGGCTGCCGCCAACATCTGGTCGCCGTTATCGGTGCGCACAATCAAGATCCGGCAAATCTTCAATCTCGCGATACCCGCAAACGAATTCGTCAACTTGGCGGAGTTGATGACCGACGGAGACCTCGATGATTATCGCGAAATCTTGCGCGATGGACCGCGACGCGACGCGTTCCACGAATTCCATTGGCTGTCTACGGAGCCGGGCGCGTTGTTGAAAACCCTGCCGGTGCACGAGCCCAATGACCTCTACGACACGACATTCCGGCTGTTCACGCTCCAGTCGCCATTTCTGCTCGGCAAGACGCAACGCGCGATCGATCTGTTGTCGGATCCGCGCTTCGTCGATCTTGACTCCAATCTGCGCCATTTCGAGAACAGGTACGCTGCCATTCTCGCCAGCCACGAGGCTCAACGCGATAGGATGGCAAGCGTCCGCGGCACACCGTACCGCCGGGTTCAACGCTTATATTATCTCTATATTCGTGACCAACAGGAGGAAGTGCGCTCGATGCTGGAGCGCATGGCGGTGGTCGCCGGGGATGCAAGCGCGCCTGCTGCAAAATAGACGCGCTGGCCGTTCCGGCGCCGCATCGGTTACGCTTCCTCGTCAGCGATCGGACGCCGCAGCTGAAAATAGCGCAGAACGACCGCGCATGCCGCCGCCGCGACCAAATGCTTGAATGTATGCCCGCTCAAAATGCCCGCCGCCGAATAGATTGCGTGATCGGTGAACTCAAACAATTTAGCAAGCGCATATAAGGCCGCGGCAATGAGCCAATACTTGCTATGAGTGTATTTTGCGGGATAAAGCGCGAACAGCGCCAACAACGCAACAGCGGGGAAGAACTGCGCCCAGAAATAGAGCCGCAAATCATCGGCCCACAGCCACCACAGCAGGCTCGCCGCGCCGATGGCGAGCATTGGCCATAGCAGGATGTCCCCCGCTCGCGCGCCGACCCGCTCCTTGACGATCAGTACAAAAATTGCCGCAAAGGCGAGCGTCATCGGCAGCCGATCCCAAAACAATGTGCTGTCGCTCGGGTCCCAATGGTAATAGGTCGAGCCGAGCCCAGTCAAAAAGAAGCCGATGAATAGGACAATGGTCGCCGCGTCCTCACGACATTGCGCGAGCCCAACCAATCCGACAATCACAAACGGAATATTCAACGCGACGTTCCAGAAATTGGGTATGCCCATCAAGCTGCGCTGGTCGGCGAAGTCATGATAGGTCTGATCCTGCGGTATCGGTGGCAGCAGCAGCAATCCCGCGAGCGATACGGCCATCAGGATAACCAGGACCGCTAACGGATGCCGCGATTTGGCGCTGGAACGGGGCATGTGAAGAGATTAGCACGCCGCGTGCCTAGCCGGGGCAACAGGCGGCGTCGAGAAGCTGTTGCGCGGATCGGGGAACAGCGCGGTAGAAGCGGTGTCTCAATCCCCAGTCGGGGCGGTACGGGCGGCTTGCCGCCTGGAAACTCTGCCGGGTCTTGACAGCGGCGCTCGTCGGCGTGGAGATGAGGACCTGAGGAGGAACCCGCCGATGCTCGACGCCTATATCTATGATGGTCTACGCACACCTTTTGGCCGCCACGCCGGGGCGCTTGCGCGGATGCGGCCCGATGACATGTTGGCGGCGGTAATCTCGGCGGTCGTTGAGAAGAGCCCGTTTGACCCGACCAAGATCGAAGACGTCGTCGTCGGCTGCGCCAACCAGGCGGGCGAAGACAGCCGCTGCGTCGGCCGCCATGCCGGGCTCCTTGCCGGTTTGCCGATCGAAGTCGCGGGTTCGGTGCTGCAACGGAATTGCGGCAGCGGTCTGAACGCGATCGTGATGGCAGCCCAGGCCATCACCTGCGGCGAAGGCGAGGTGTTTGTCGCCGGCGGCGTCGAGAGCATGAGCCGGGCGCCCTTTGTGATGAACAAGGCCGAGACCCCATTCAGCCGCGACGGACGGGTGTTCAACTCGACGATCGGCGCGCGCTTTCCGAACCCCAAGATCGAGCGCCAGTACGGCGCCGATACGATGCCTGAGACCGCGGACAATCTGGCGCGTGATTATCAGATCACCCGCGAGGCGTGTGACGTGTTTGCCGCAGCCTCGCAGCGCAAATATGCCGCCGGCAAGGCCGAGGGGTTTTTCGAAGGCGAGATCTTTCCGGTCGAGGTGCCGGGTGGCCGCGCCGGGCCGGTCAAAGTCGCCGAGGACGAGCATCCGCGGCCGCAGACCGACCTCGCCGCCCTCGCCAGGCTTCGGCCATTGCAGGAAGGCGGGGTGACGACCGCCGGCAATGCCTCGGGCATCAATGATGGGGCGGTCGCGATGATCGTTGCCAGCCGCAAGGCCGGCGAGGCCGCCGGGAGCCAAGCCGCTGGCGCGCGTCGTCGCCAGCGGTGTCGCCGGCGTGCCGCCGCGGATCATGGGCATCGGTCCGGTCGAAGCGTCAAAAAAGGCGCTGGCGCGCGCCGGGTTGAGCCTGTCCGACATCGATGTGATCGAGATCAACGAAGCCTTTGCCGCCCAGGTACTGGCCTGCCTGCGCGGGCTCGAACTGCCGTTCGACGACACCCGCGTCAATATGAACGGCGGTGCGATTGCCGTCGGTCATCCGTTGGGTGCCTCCGGGCCGCGCATCGCGCTGACCGCGGCCCGCCAGCTCGAACATACCGGCGGCCGTTATGCTCTGGTCACGATGTGCGTCGGCGTCGGCCAGGGCATCGCTGCGGTGCTGGAGCGCGTCTGAACCGGACGGAGATCCTCGAAGCGGCGGCGCCTGTGGTGCAAGCGCCGCCGGCCTTCTTTCGCTGAGCTTTGCCGGTCTCGCCGCTGGGCGAGCGGTGTTGAACTTTTCCAGGCCATTGATATTGCCGGCGCCGCTTCTAGATCGCCGTCATGTCCGACATTCCGACGTTTGCCATTCCGCCGACCTTTCTCGGGATCGGGCGCAGCGACCCTGCCGCCGAGATTTGCATTGCCGGCATCCCCTTTGATCTCGGCACCTCGAACCGGCCGGGCGCCCGATTTGGACCAGCCGCGATCCGCCAGGCGAGCCGAATGCTGGTCGACGGCGACCACCCCGCCAACGGGGTGGACCCGGCGAAACTTGACCTCGCCGATATCGGCGATTTTCGCATCGCTCATGGGGACATTTCGGGAAGCCTCGCCAAGATCGAAGCGCAGGCTGCCCCGCTAACGCATCTCGTGGCACTTGGCGGCGATCACACCGTGACCTTGGGCCTGTTGCGCGCCTTGGCGAAGCGGCGCGGACCCTTGGCGCTGGTGCATTTCGATGCTCATGTCGACACTTGGCCCGATAGTTTCGGGCTTGTCTGGGGTCATGGCTCGCCGTTTTATCACGCGATCGAAGAAGGGCTGATCGATCCCCGCCATACGATCCAGATCGGCATCCGCTCGCCAATGAGCCGGGAAGTTCATGACTGGACCGTGGGCAAGGGAGTCACGATCCTTTTCGCCGAGGAGGTTCACGAGGCGGGTCCCGCTGCGGCTGCTGAACGCATTCGCGACGTGGCCGGCGATGCCGCAGCCTATCTGACCTTCGACATCGACGCGCTCGATCCGGCTTTTGCACCGGGCACCGGCACGCCTGAGATTGGCGGTCTCGCGACTTGGCAGGTGCGCGCGATATTGCGCCGCCTTGCCGGCCTTGATTTTGCCGGCATGGACGTCGTCGAGGTCTCGCCACCCTACGACTCCGCCGAGATCACTGCGCTCGCTGCCGCAACGATCGTGTGGGACTACATCGCTCTGTTGGCGCCGCACGCAAAGCGATAAACCGAGCCTCGCTTTTCACCTATATTAGAGATGGTCGGTCAACGTAGCGTCCGCCGTCCGGCTTGCCGGTGTGCTTTGGTGCCGGCATGCTGAATTTTTTAAAAAGCCTTGAACCGGCTCGCGCTTTCCCCATTTTAGCGGCCTGACGCAATCGCACGTGCCTAGGACCCCGTGCGTCGGGGTGCTGCTACGACGTAACGCGTCTCTTTCGGTCGAGCCGGTCACCCGTGGACCGGTGTCCTTAAGGGAAACGGATATGGTCCGGCACGCAATGCGAAGTCCTCGCACGACCTCCCGCATCTGATCGGGAGGTCTGCCGCCGCTGGGGCGAGGATAGCCTGCTAGACAGGCTCCCGGCCGCGGCCCCTCACCCAAAATCGGTCATTCCGCCTCGACGCGCCATCTGCGCCGATGCGGAGTGTCGCCTCCTACCGATGGGAGGGCCGTGCGATGGCAAAACTCCGCCATGGCTTTGATATCCCGCTCGTCGACCCGGTTCTGCCGCGGGTCGATACGCTCGTCGCCGATCTGCGGCCGAGCGACCCTGTGCTTTGCCTGCGCCCAATCGCGATTGCCGATGCCGCAAGGCGTTTTGTGACCGCCTTCCCGGGTGAGGTTCTCTATGCCGTCAAATGCAACCCCGAACCGCGCGTGTTGCACGCCTTGTGGGCCGGTGGTGTGCGTCATTTCGATTGCGCCTCGCTCGCCGAGGTGAAGCTCGTCCGCGCGCAATTGCCGGGCGCCCAAGTACATTTCATGCACCCGGTCAAGGCGCGGCCGGCGATCGCCGAGGCGTTCGAGCGCTTTGAGGTAACGGATTTCGCGCTCGATCACATCGACGAGCTGGCCAAGATCGTGCAAGAGACGGTACGGGTCGAACTGGTCGGGGATCCGCCCACACTTGGATTGTTCGTGCGGTTGGCCTTGCCAAAGGGTGGTGCGGTCTATGATCTGTCGGGGAAATTCGGGGCACCGCCCGAGGAGGCGGCCCGGCTGTTGCGCGCGGCCCGGCCGCATGCCGCGCGTCTCGGCGTGACGTTTCACGTCGGCTCGCAATGCCTCGATCCGGCCGCCTACGAGCGGGCATTGGCATTGGCCGGCGAAGTCATTGCCGCGTCCGCGGTCCCGGTCGAGATCGTCGATATCGGGGGCGGATTTCCGATCAGCTATCCCGATATGACGCCACCACCGCTCGATGAGTTTATCGCGGCGATCGAGCGGGGTGCGGCGGCGTTGCCGCTGAATGTGCAGCTGTGGGCCGAGCCCGGCCGCGCCTTGGTCGCGGGCGGGGGGTCGGTCGTGGCCCAGGTGCAGCTGCGCCGCGGGGAGGCGCTTTATATAAACGATGGCGTTTACGGCAATCTGAGCGATGCCGGGGCGCTCGGATTTCGCTTTCCGGCGCGGCGCATCCGCCTCGGTGAAGGGGATGGTTCTGGGGCGGAACTCGTCGATTTCGCCCTGTTCGGCCCGACCTGTGACAGCGCCGACAAGATGAAAGGGCCGTTTCGGCTACCGGCCGACACCCGCGAGGGCGATTGGATCGAACTGGGCCAACTTGGCGCTTACGGCGCGTGTCTCAGCAGCCGCTTCAACGGTTTCGGCTCGGCTCAGCTGATCGAGGTCGCCGATCAGCCGATGCTGCCCGCGCTCTAGGCCAGCGTGGGCCTTGCCCTGGATCGGCTGGGCGCGTGTGGGCCGATCCAAAGAGGGTGGGACAGGCAAGCCTGCGGCTCTGGACAGGAGTCAGTGCGCGCCTGAGCCTCGGTTGACACCGCGGGGCGGGGTCGATCATGGTGAGCCGCAACGAACCTCAGGTCCAGCTGCGGAACCGCCATGACCGACGCCGATCTTGCCGCTACCGTCGATGCCGCCTGGGAAGGGCGCGAGACGATTTCACCCGCCACCCGCGGCCCTTGGCGCGATGCCGTAGAAGCAGCACTCGACGGGCTCGACAACGGCTCTCTGCGTGTCGCCGAAAAGACGGCGCAGGGTTGGCGCGTCCATCAGTGGCTCAAAAAGGCGGTGCTGTTGTCGTTTCGCCTCAATGATATGGTCGAGATCCCGGGCGGCCCGGTCGATCATGATCGCGGCGCCGCCAAATGGTGGGACAAAATCCCCTCCAAATTCGCCGGCTGGTCGCCGAACCGGTTTCGCGACGCCGGGTTCCGTGCGGTGCCGGGAAGCATCGTGCGCCATTCGGCCTATATCGCCCCGAACGTGGTGCTGATGCCAAGTTTTGTGAATGTCGGGGCGTATGTCGACAAGGGCACCATGGTCGATACCTGGGCGACGGTCGGTTCCTGCGCGCAAATCGGCGAGAACTGTCATCTCTCGGGAGGGGTCGGCATCGGCGGCGTGCTCGAACCTTTGCAGGCCGAACCTGTCATCATCGAAGACAATTGTTTTATAGGCGCGCGTAGTGAGGTGGTCGAAGGGGTCATCGTCGAACGAGGTGCGGTTTTGGCTATGGGCACCTTTATCAGCGCCACGACCAAAATCGTCGACCGCAACACCGGCCAAATCCATATCGGTCGGGTGCCGGCCTATTCGGTCGTGGTGCCGGGATCGCTTCCAGGGAAGCCGCTCCCCGACGGCAACCCGGGCCCCAGCCTCTATTGCGCAGTCATTGTTAAGACTGTCGACGAGCAGACCCGCGCCAAAACGGCGATCAACGATCTTTTGCGCGAATGAAGAACACCGCCCTCGATCCGGCTGCGATCGCCGCCGAGCTGATCCGTCGGCCGAGCGTGACGCCCCGCGACGAGGGTGCAATCGACATCGTCGCCCGGCATCTTGAGGATCTCGGCTTTCTTTGCAACCGCCTCGTTTTTGGCGGCGCAGACGGCAGCGATGCCATTGCCAACCTCTATGCCCGTTATGGGACCGGCCGGCCCAATCTCTGTTTTGCCGGGCATACGGACGTGGTGCCGTCAGGCGCTCCCGAGGCGTGGTCGGTCGATCCATTTAGCGGAACCCTGTCCGACGGCCAATTATGGGGCCGCGGTGCGGTCGATATGAAGGGAGCGATCGCCGCCTTTATCGCCGCGGCACAGTGCTGGCTCGCCGAGCGCGGCGCCGATTTTGGCGGTTCGATCAGCTTGTTGATCACCGGCGACGAGGAAGCGGCCGGCATCAACGGCACCAAGAAAGTCCTTGAATGGCTAGCTGCGCGTGGCGAGGCGCTCGACGGCTGCATCGTCGGGGAGCCGACTTCGGCTGCCGCACTCGGTGACATGATCAAGATTGGTCGGCGTGGCAGCTTGACCGGCCGCCTGAGAGTGCATGGGGTGCAGGGCCATATCGCCTATCCGCAACTCGCCGACAACGCCGCCCATCGCTTAGTGGCGTTGCTGCATGCCCTGACCACGGCCGAACTCGATCGCGGCTCGGCGCATTTCCAGCCCTCAACCCTCCAAGTTTCGACGATTGACATCGGCAATCCGGCCACGAACGTGATCCCGGCCGAGGCGCGCGCTGTCTTCAATATCCGCTTCAACGACTGCTGGACCGGCACGCGCCTTGAGGAATGGCTGCGCGAGCGCCTGGAGCAGGCGGGGGGCGCCGGTCGCTACATGCTCGACGTGTCGGTCAGCGGCGAGTCTTTTGTGACGGCGCCGGGAATCGTCAGCATGGCGCTCGCCGCGGCCATCCACCAAGTCACCGGCCGCACGCCCGAGCTCAGCACGACTGGGGGCACCTCCGATGCCCGGTTTATCCACGCTTATTGCCCGGTTGCTGAATTCGGCCTCGTCGGTCAGACGATGCACAAGATCGACGAGCGTGTCGACCTCGCCGATCTCGCGGCATTGACCGAGATCTACCGCACATTCATCGGCCTGTTTTTTGACCAATTTTGATTAAGCGGCGGGTTGTTTATGCCGGTGACGACATGGGCCGAACTGCGTTGGGCATTGGTCGGGTGCTTGCGCTTGGCACGCGGCGATCGCGGCGGCCTTGCCTATTTCGACCGTTCGCTTGACGGCTTCTGGCGTTCGTTTCTGTCCGCCTTTCTCGCCTACCCGTGCTTTCTGATTTTATTGATGATGCGGGTCAGTCTCGCCGACTGGAACTCGGTGGGCGGGTTGCCGATCGTGCTGATCGAAACCATCGGTTACGTCATTTTGTGGGTCGCCTTTCCGCTCGTCATGCTCGCGGTGTTGCGTTGGATTGGGCGCGAGCACCGATTTTTCGACTTTATGGTTCCCTACAATTGGTGCCAGCTGCCGCAGGGTGTGCTGTTCGTATGCGTCGGTGTCGAAGCTGCGACCGGCGCTTTGAGCGATACGGTCTCGCAGGCGATCGAGATCGCCGCTTTTATCGCCGTTCTCGTCTATGAATGGTTCATCGCGCGGGTAGCGCTGGAAACGAGCGGCGTTGCCGCCGCGATGGTCGTCCTTGTTGATGTTGTGCTGCTGGAGCTAGTCACCCGCGCCGCCGGCAGCCTTTACTGATCCCAGATTGCCTTCTGGGGCGTGCCCGGCAAAGGGATCGGGGCTGCCGGCCGCGGGCGGAGTCAAGATTTGGCCGGATGCGCGGTCAGCGGGTCTGGGCGATCCGGTCAGATGCGCCAATAGCTGGTCGAATCCGGTTGCGGAACCCGCCGCGGGCGGAGTCGAGCCTTGATTCGCCGCCGCAGCGGCTGGTTTGGCTGATCCGGTTAAATTTGTCAGCAACTGATCGAACGCGGCGGACTGGTCAGGTGGTTGCATTGTAGAAGTGTCCAGCGCGCGGTTCGGTCGCTCGGTTTCGGCTGTGGGCGAGGGGAGGGGAGGTCTCTCCGATGGCGATAATGCCACATCATGCAAGGGCCTTAGGTGTGGGCGCCGCGGCTCGGTCCGCAGGTGGGAAGTCCGGTGTATCTCCGACGGCAGTGCCATCACGCGCCGATCGCGTGCAGCTCCCGCGGTAATGGCAGCATGATGTCGGTGGGTGATTGTCGAAGTGGTCATGTGATACGGGCTGGCGGTTTTCTCGCGGGGCATGACGGATGGCGGCCGATTGCCTTCTGCTGATTCTTGTGCCGCATGCGGAAAATCGTCCGGCGGTTTTGGTGCGGTTATGGAACTCACGGCCCGCGGAAGCGGCGCGGGCCCGGGAATAGCCGCCGCGACGGCGTGCGTCGCCGCCGGCACTGGCGAAGCGGGTGCGGGGGCATGGTCTAGTTGCGATGCTTCAAGGGAACCGTGCGCGCCAGGGCTCGCTGGTTCGCTCGGCGGCGTCCTCAGCCACAGAAAACCCGCACTGGCGATGCCGGCAATAGCAAAAGCGACGCAACCGGCGATGGCCATCGATCGTACCGAGCTCGGAACCGGCTCGGACGGGCTAGGCGGGTGCCGCTCGACCACGGAAATCGCCGGGGCTATCGCCGATTTTGGTGCCTGCTCGCGGCTCGCGGATAGAATGCCCGGATTCGCGTTCGCCGGGCGCCGGAATTCGAATGGCGCACTCGCCGGGAGCAGCCGCGGTTCCGCGCGCTCGCGTGTCACCTCCTCTGACCGGGAGCCAAACGAGAGGTTGTGGAAGATGCTGCGCACCACTCCTCGCCCCATTTTATCTCTTATCGATAAATGCCCCAGCAATCAGGCGATTAGTGGCCAGTGTTAAGCCGAAATAAAGGCAGGATAACGAACCTCGACGAGATAGAGCCCTTCAGCCGGCGCGGTCGGACCGCCGGCGCGCCGGTCGCGCGCGGCGAGCGCTACCGCCACGTCTTCTGGACGCCAGCGGCCAAGGCCGACGAGTTCGAGCGTGCCCGCCATGTTGCGTACTTGGCGGTGCAGGAACGAGCGCGCGCGCGCCTCGATGCGAATCTCGTCGCCAAAACGGCTGACCGCGAGCGCGTCGAGCGTGCGCAATGGCGATTTCGCCTGGCACAGCCGATCGCGAAACGTCGTGAAATCGTGGTGGCCGATCAGGTGCTTGGCGCCGGCCGCCATGGCTTCGTCATCGAGCGCTGGCGCTACCCGCCACACCCGTCCGTGCTCCAACGCTGCCGGCGCTCGCCGATTGAGGATGCGGTAGACGTAGACCCGCTGGATTGCGCTCAGTCGAGCATCGAACTCTGGAGCGACGTGTTCAACGGCGAGAACACTGATCCGGGTTTTACGCAGGTAATGGTTCAGCGCGCCACGGACAACATCGGAGGGCATCTCGCGGGAGAGGTCGAGATGCGCAACCTGGGCCAAAGCATGGACCCCGGCGTCGGTGCGCCCAGCGCCGTTAACGGTTACCGTCTCACCGCAGAACTTCGCCACTGCGGTTTCGAGAGCCTCCTGCACCGACAATCCCTGGGGTTGGCGCTGCCAACCGACCAGACCGGCGCCGTCATACTCGATCGTCAGCTTGTAGCGGGGCACGGCAGGAGAGTACCGGCGGCAATCGGATAGCCGCGGAGAAATGCCGCCGAATCGAGCGGCGCGCGTCCCGGCCGCTGCAACCGTAAAGGCCTGAAAATGCCCTCACGGCACGCGATCGACAGCCGGCCATCGAGAACGGTCCCTGGTGGCTGGTCGGACGTCTCGGGCAGTGCCGCCGCGGCGATCACCCGGATCTGCTGACCGCGATGTTCGAAAAAGGCGCCGGGCCAAAGGTCGAGCGCGCGCACCCGCCTCTCCAATTCGACAGCTGTGCGGCGCCAATCGAGCCGCCCTTCTTCGCGGCCGATCTTGGGCGCATAGGTGACACCCTCACTCGGTTGCGGCCGCGAGATCAAGCCGCCGTGCTCGGCCTCTTCTAACGCCTTGCGGATCAGATCGCCACCGAGCCGGGCCAGTCGCTCGGTCAACTCCGCCGCGGTGGTATTTGGGCCGATCGGCACTGCTTGCTGGAGCAGAATCGGGCCGGTGTCGAGCCCTTCGTCCATCTGCATGATCGTAATCCCGGTGTCGGCATCACCGGCGAGCAGGGCATGCTGGATCGGGGCGGCTCCGCGCCAGCGCGGCAACAGCGAGGCATGGACGTTGAGGCAGCCGAAGCGGAGGGCGGCCAATATCGGGCGCGGCAAGATCAGTCCATAGGCCGCGACAACTGCCGCCTCGGCCCCGAACGCAAGGAATTCCGCCTGCACCGCTTCGTCGCGCAGACGTGCCGGACAACGCAGTGCGAGGCCATGGGCTTGCGCGAGGCATTGCACGGCGGAAGGCTGCAGTCGATGGCCGCGCCCGGCTGGACGGGGCGGCTGGGTGTAGACGGCAGCAATCCGATGACCGGCGGCGATCAGCTCCGCAAGGATCGTCGCGGCAAAGGGCGGCGTGCCCATAAAGATGAGATCCAACATCCGCTCCGAGCGGCGGTTGGTCTCCCCGCAGCCGCTAGGCGGCAACGAGGTTGCGCGTGCGCTTTGCCTTCGCCAGCTTGCGCAGGATCATTCCCCGCTTGACCGTCGAAATATGGTCGACAAATAGGACGCCGTCCAAATGGTCGATTTCGTGCTGGATGCAGGTCGCCAGTAATCCGGAGGCCTCGATCTCGCGAATCTCGTTCTGATAATCAAGGTAGCGCAGACGTATCTTCTCCGGCCGGGTCACATCGGCGTAATGCTCCGGCAGTGACAGGCACCCCTCGCTGAACGTCGTCAACTCCGGCGAGCGCCATAAAATTTCGGGGTTGGCCATCATCATCGGCTGGGGCTTCTCGCCCTCCCGCGCGACGTCGACCACGATGATGCGCTTTGCGACGCCGACCTGAGGGGCCGCAAGCCCGATCCCGATCGCGCTTGCGCATCGTCTCGAGCATGTCGTCCATCAATCGACGGATACCGTCGTCGACCGCGGTAACTGGACGCGCCTTGATTTTGAGACGCGGATCAGGGGCGGTTATGATTGGTAAAGCAGCCATAATTGGAAATTTAGATAAGGGGCTAGCGGTGCCGCGTCAATCGGCGAGCGGCCGGGGCTGGGTTTGCGGGTTCAGTCCGCTCGCGATTGCGTGGCTGAAATCCGCAATCGTTTGAACGATCGGGCGGCGCCGGAGCGTTTCGTTGACGATCAACTCGAACTCGGCGCCCTCAGCGGAGGCCGAAAGCGGAGGTCGGATCGAGATGCCGCGGTTGGCAAGCCGCTCGGGCAGAGTCAGGCCGGCAGTGCCGCGGATGCGCAGGCGTGTAACATTGGTCGAGGCCGGCGTCCTGAAAATCTCGACCTTGGGATGCTCGGCCAACGCCCGAAAAAGCTCGTCCGCCAGCGCGGCGGCTTCGGCAAACCGCTCGGCAAAGCCGTCGAGATAATGCAATGCCACCGCAGCAAATGGCCAAGCCTGGCGCAATCCGCCACCGAACATCCGGCGCTGATGGTAAAGCCCATCGAGGAGAAGACGCGGCCCTGCTAGGATCGCTCCGCTCGCGGCGTTGAAGTATTTGTAGAGCGAGACGTAGACGGTATCGAACGGGGCGGCATAGGCCGCGGGCGCGATTCCGGTATAGGGCGCTGCAAGAAACAGGCGCGCGCCGTCAAGATGAAGCCCGATCCCTTGCTCGCGCGCAAAACGGGTGATGCGCTCAATTTCGGCGCGTTCAAAAACTTCGCCCTGGCGGCGCCGCACCGGGGATTCGATCGAGATTACGCCGATCGGGGTGCGCACGCGGCCCTCCCCTTCGCACGCGGTTTCGGCGATGACGTGATCCAACGTAAAACTCGTTTCACCGGCGGCGAGCGGCACCAGGGTCAGGCCACTCAGCTCCTGGGCGCAATCACCGGTATCTCGATAGATATGACTTTCACGCTGGACCAGTACCCGCCTCCCGCGCCGCGCCAGAAGGCGAAGCGCTAGATGGTTGGCGAGGGTGCCTGACGGCATGAAGACCGCTGCCTCTTTGCCGAGCGCCTCGGCCATCCGCTGTTCGAGCCGTTCGACCGCTCCGCCCAACGAGAATTCGTCGGCATCGATCCCTTCGCCCTCGGCGAGTTGAGCCAGCAGCTGCGCATATTCACCCGGCGACAGACCTAGGCCGTCGGAGCGGAAATGGATCGTGCCCTTGTTTGAACTCATCGCCGCCGATGTGACTTAAGGCATCCGCAGGTCTGAGCGCTCCGCTGCCGGATCGGCACGGATCAAGGCGACGGCAACCTCGATCGGATCGTCTTCGCCGCCCGCCAGGAACTCGACAGCGCGCTGCACCGCTGGTTGGAGACGCCCGCCGAGCTCGGCGACCTCTGAAATACGCACCGGTCGCCCGTCTCGATCCCTGGCGCATTTGTTGAGCACGCGTTCGAGAACAAAGGCGACAGTGACCCGGCTCGCCGTGAGCGACGACCCGACACAACCACGAGCATAGATCGCCAGCTCAAGCAACGCGTCGAGATTGCCAAATCGATTACGCTGCGTCTGGTTTAAGAACTGACGCTTGAGATGGGCCGCAGCCAAATCGGCAATCGACGCGGTCAACCGAAGTCACGCCAGGTAAACAGCGACTCGAAGGCGATGCCAGCCTTCGTGAAGTTTTCGGCCGCACCTTCGAGACGATCGACGATGCTGATGATTTTAACGATCCTGCAGTCGCGGCGCAGCACTTGCTCCACCGCCTGCATCACCGAGCCGCCGGTTGTCGTTACGTCTTCGAACAAGATGACGCGCTGCCTGGTCTCAAGGAGGCCGTCGATGCGCTGGTCGGTACCATGGCCTTTCATCTCCTTGCGCACGAAAAAACCGGCAATCGGCTTTTCTGGCCAACTGCGTGCACAGAGGAGTGCCACAATCGGGATCGCACCGGTTTCGAGGCCGCCAACCGCGTCGACATCTTCATCGCGGATCATATCGAACAGCAGATCGGCAACGAGGGGGGCGCCCTCGGGATCGAGCAAGGTTCGCTTCATGTCGAGGAAGAAGCTGCTCGATCGCCCGGACGACAATATAAAGTCGCGATTTTGCAGCAGCGAGCGGCGGCGGATCAGTTCGCGCAGCCTATTCCTTTTTTCCAACAACTCCGCTCGCATGGCTCCCCCTCTTGCGGGGCCCCGAGACGCTGCTGCGATGCGCGAATGCCGCGCTCGACAACGGAAGCTCTGAATTAAGCCTGAACCGCCATTGGGTGACAAGGGGAAACGCGAAGAATGACGCAGCTCAGAACGGATCGAGCTCGGTATCCCAGTAGAGATAATCGCGCCAGCTGTGGTGCAGGTAATTGGGCGGAAACGCGCGTCCGTTCTCTTGCAGCATGTATGTCGTCGGCTGTACCGGTCGGTGCCGCGGATACATGCCGCTTTCGCGTGGCAGCCGATTGCCCTTCAAAAGGTTGCAGCTGCCGCAGGCGGTGACGACGTTGGTCCAGGTCGTGCGCCCGCCACGTGAGCGCGGCACGAGGTGATCGAAGGTCAGTTCCTGCGACGGATAGGGGTCGCCGCAATATTGGCAAGTGAAACGATCGCGCAGAAATACGTTGAACCGAGTGAACGCCGGATGCCGTGCGGCTGGGACATATTCCTTTAAGGATACGACACTTGGCAGCCGGATTTCGAGAGATGGGCTGTGCACGCAAATGTCGTAATGATCGATGATGTTGACGCGATCGAGAAACACCGCCTTGATGGCGTCCTGCCACGACCACAGCGACAATGGAAAATAGCTCAAAGGGCGGAAGTCCGCGTTGAGCACCAGCGCCGGGCAATTGTCCAAACAGGCCGTCACCACCAACCCGTTCCGCTCTTATCGAAGTGTGGAGTACCACGTGCTTGTGACAGCTTGATAACGAATCGGCCAAGAGCGAACAAGAACTTGGCGCATTATTTTGCCGCTCAGCGGGTGGGCACCGGCTTGTCACCGCGATAATCGTAGAAGCCGCGGCCGGTCTTCCGGCCAAGCCAACCGGCCTCGACATATTTGACGAGCAGCGGACAGGGCCGGTACTTGCTGTCGGCGAGCCCCTCATAGAGCACCTGCATCACTGACAAGCAGGTGTCGAGGCCGATAAAATCGGCGAGTTCAAGCGGCCCCATTGGGTGGTTGGCGCCAAGTTTCATCGCCGTATCGATGGCTTCGACCGAACCCACGCCCTCATACAGCACGTAGACCGCCTCGTTGATCATCGGCAGTAAAATGCGATTGACGATGAAGGCGGGGTAATCTTCCGCTGCGACCGGCGTCTTGCCCAGCTTCACCGCCAAGTCATGGGTCAGAGCGAAGGTTTCTTCATCGGTCGCGATGCCGCGAATCAATTCGACCAGCGTCATTACCGGCACCGGGTTCATGAAATGCATGCCGATAAATTTTTCCGGCCGGTCGGTCGAGGCGCCGAGCCGGGTGATCGAAATCGACGATGTGTTTGTGGCGATCAGCGTGTCAGGTCGTAATTTCGGGGTCAGCCGCTTGAAGATTTCGCGCTTGATCTCCTCCTTTTCAGTCGCGGCTTCGATCACCATGTCGCAATCGCTAAAGAGACCGTAATCGAGCCCGGTCGTAATGCGGGCCATCGCCGCATCTTTTTCGCTCTCATGGATGCGGCCGCGCGCCACCTGCCGCGAGAGATTGTGTTCGATCGCCTGGTAGCCTTGCTGCAGCTTCTCATCGCTGATATCGGTCAGTACCACCTCGAGCCCGGCCAAGGCGCAGACATGGGCGATGCCTCCGCCCATCTGGCCGGCGCCGATCACGCCGATCCGCTGCAGCCGATCGACCGCGGATGATTCGCGCCCCGCGGCGGCGGCGCTCACTGGCGGCGCTCCAACTCGTCCGCGAGCTCAGGCAAGATTTTGAACAAATCCCCAACCAAGCCGTAGTCGGCGATCTGAAAGATTGGCGCCTCTTCGTCCTTGTTGATTGCGACGATGACCTTCGAATCCTTCATGCCGGCGAGATGTTGGATGGCGCCGGAAATCCCGACGGCGATGTACAGCTCAGGGGCGACGATCTTGCCGGTCTGGCCGACTTGGTAATCATTCGGCACGAAACCGGCATCGACTGCGGCGCGCGACGCGCCGACTGCGGCGCCGAGCCGATCGGCCACTTTTTCGAGCAGGTGAAAATTGTCGCCCGATTGCATGCCGCGCCCACCCGAGATGATGATTCGTGCGCTCGTCAATTCAGGCCGCTCGGATTTCGACAGTTCGGCCCGGACAAACTGAGACAGTCCCGCTTCGCCGGTCGAGACCACGGTCTCGATTGGCGCCGACCCGCCAGTCGCCTCGCCTGGTGGGAATGCCGTTCCGCGAATTGTGATGACTTTGATGGGATCTTTCGACTGCACCGTCGCCAGTGCATTGCCGGCATAAATCGGGCGCACAAAGGTGTCGGGGGAAACGACCCCGCTGATGTCGGAGATCTGCATAACGTCGAGCAATGCTGCGACCCGCGGCATCAAATTTTTGCCCGCGGTCGTCGCCGGCGACAGCACATGGCTGTAATTCTCGGCGAGCTTGACAACCAGCGGTGCCAGGTTTTCGGCAAGGCCGTGTTCGTAAGCCGCATCCTCGGCGAGCAGCACGCGTCTCACGCCCGGGACCTGCGCCGCCACCTCGGCGACACCGCGGCAATCCTTGCCGGCGACGATGATATCGACCTCATCGCGGGCGATTTCCTTGGCGGCAGCGAGCGCGTTGAGGGTCGCGGGCTTGAGCGTGCGGTTATCGTGTTCGGCGACGACGAGAGCAGCCATCAGATCACCCGTGCCTCGGTTTTGAGCTTGTCGACCAACTCTTCGACGGAAGCCACCCTGCGACCGGCCTGACGTTTTGGCGGTTCTTCCACCTTGAGCACGGCGAGCCGCGGCGTCACATCGACACCCAGCGCCTCGGGCGTTGTCGTCGCAATCGGTTTTTTCCTGGCTCGCATGATATTGGGCAGGGAGGCGTAGCGCGGTTCGTTCAATCGAAGATCGGTCGTGATTACGGCCGGCAATTTGATCTGGATGGTTTCGAGGCCTCCATCGATCTCGCGCGTGACTTCCGCATGGCCGTCGCTGATTTTGATTTTGGAGGCAAAGGTCGCCTGCGGCCAGCCAAGCAGCGCCGACAGCATCTGCCCCGTCTGGTTGCAATCGTCATCAATCGCCTGCTTGCCGAGGATCACAATCTCGGGCTTCTCGTCGAGGATCACCGCCTTCAATAATTTGGCGACGGCGAGCGGCTGCAATTCGGCGTCGGTCTGCACCAAGATGCCGCGATCGGCACCCATCGCCAAAGCGGTGCGGATTGTTTCCTGGCATTGCGCGACGCCGAGCGATACCGCGACGACCTCACTGACGGTGCCGGCCTCGCGCAGCCGCAACGCCTCTTCGATGCCGATCTCGTCAAACGGGTTCATTGACATTTTCACATTAGCGGTCTCGACGCCGCTGTGATCCGCTTTGACTCGGATCTTGACATTGTAATCGATGACCCGCTTGACCGCGACCAGCGCTTTCATATCGCCCTCACCACCACCTCCGGTGCACCGCAACACCGGTTCCCGCTGCCGCTAGGCTCGGGAATTTTGCACCCACCCGCCACGATAGCAAGACCCTGGTCCAGCACCGCCACCGATCGCTGCGGCAGAAGAGGGGCTGGGCATCGCGGCAATTGCAACAATCGCGGCGATCACCGTTAATGCGCAAACGCATAAGGGCAAGAAATGCACCCGAGTGGCGAAACAGGAGGAGCGTCATGAGCCAGGATTTGAACCCGGCCGGGGCGCCAGCGCATGACTTCCGGCTGGCCAAAGTGCTGGGCGTACTCGCGGTCACCGCCTCGGCGGTCGCGGCCGAATACGGCGCCGGCATCAACTTCGTGTCGACGCAGAGCCTCGCCGTTTATCCCGGCGTTCGCGGCCTCGTACCGCTGGCGATGTTCGTGACCGGCATCCTGATGCTGCCGAAGACCTATCTCTTTGTGATGTTTTCCCGGGTCATGCCGCGCGCCGGTTCGAAATATGTGTGGATCGCGCGCAGCCTCGGCGTGCCGATCGGGTTTCTGGTGACCTTTTTGTGGTGGGCGACGGGTCCAGCCGGAGCCGGCGTGCTCGCTTTCGCCTTTGGCACCTTTTTCGGCCAGGCGGTTTTGGGGCTGAGCCCGGCGCTCGGCGCGGCACTGCTGTCGCCCGCGGGGCATCTCGCCCTCGGTCTCGCCGCGATCTGGATCACCTATGCGGTCAATGCTGCGGGTGTGCATCGCTATGGGTTGTTCGTGACTGTGCTGCTGTTCGTTATCGTGGCGACCGCGCTCATTATTTGCGCGATCGGCTTTTCAACCTCGCAAGCAGTCTTTGTCGCGGCAGCGAGCAAAGTGGCCAAGGTGTCGCTCGTACCGCCGGCCATCTCCCCGCCTGGAAGCGTCTTCGATTTTGTCTCGGTCTGCTCGCTGTTTGTCTTCGCCTATGCGGGGCTCGGCGCCGGGCCTGCCCTGGGCGGCGAAGTCGGCGATCCGCACCGCAAACTGCCGCGCGGCATCATTTACGGCTTTATCGTGGCACTGGTCTTGTTCACCGGTGTCGCGCTGGCCCTGTTTCACGCCGCCCCGTGGTGGGCAGTCACCGGGTTGATCAAGGCCGGCAAAGCCAATTACGCGACAGCGCCGGGGCTCGTCGGGCTGGTCGCCCCGGATTGGCTCAGCGTGACGCTCAATTTTGCCGTGGCGCTGATCGTCGGCAAAACCTTGGCGCCGGGGTTTATGGTGGCGTCGCGGTTTGCTTTCGCTTATGGCCAGGATCGAATGTTACCGGCGGTGTTTGCCGAAACCTCAAAGCGCAAGGTGCCCCTCGCCGGTCTCATTTTACATGCGGTTCTCAGCACCGCGTTTTTAGTCCAGGCCGTGTATGTCGGCTGGGCCATGGGCGTCGCCGTCAGGTCGATCGCGGTTCTGCTGGTCTGGCTGACGCTGGCGCTGGGCGTGCTGAACCTGAAATTGCACCCGCGTTGGCGCGCCGCACAATGGGCGGCGCCGATCCTTGATCAACCATTCGCGACGCTCACCGCGATCGTTTCGATCATCATCGCGGTGCCATTGATCGCCTCGATCGCAATCGTCCCGCATACCGCCTTGATTTTCCAACCACTGTTCCAAGGAGCCGTGGTCCTGGTAATCGGGCTCGTGTGCCTTTGGCTCGCCGGCAGTTCCGCCCGCGCGCGCGGCGACAGTTTTGGCGCGATTGCGATGCGCGTGCCAATCGAATGACCGGCTCGCCTGCGATATTTGAAACGAGGTCTGCGCCATTATCCCTTAGTGACCGGGATGGGCGACGCTCCACACCTTTCCGAACTTGCTTAGAAACGGCCTCGACGCCTCGAAAGTGACCTTGACGCCGAGGTCCATAACTTTCAGTGCCCCGTCGAGCCAATGATCACAGCTGGTCCGAGCATATCTTGTGTTGACTGCGATCGCATCGGTCCAGGTCTTTACCCCGAGCATTTGGATCGCGGCATGGGCGGTTGTATCGATGCTCTGCCGTGCGAGAGTGGCAAACTCATCGCTCAGCGATTCGATGCCATGAACCAGGACTCCGCGGGACTCGACAACGACCGCGTAAAGGTCACGCCCGCTCTGATTGCCTGGCGGCTGTGGCTGAACGGGTACAGGAAGCGGTGCTGGAGCGGGCGGTGCCAGGACGGGCGGTGCGACGTGCTGCACGCCTAACTCTGGCGGTGGCAACTCTGGCGGTGGCACCGGTTCTTCCACCGGCTGGATGATGTTGGCCGGATCGGCGGGCGTATCGGCCGCCGGCGGCATCGGAGCATCGGTTGGTGCCGTCATTCGCGGTGTCCGCCTGCCTTTGCTCTCCATCCGTCCTCGCTGCCGAGCATCGTTTCTCCTGCGCTGCATCTGAATTCCTTTAGGCTGAAACCGCCATCTTGGCAACCCGCTTTGTGCATCGCACAAAATTTTCTTCAGGCCTTCTCCCTGCTGATTAGGGCCAGGCCGACCGCCGCGATCGCCCAGCAGAGGAGAGCATTGCCTGAGCAAGTCGCGAAATGGACACCTCTTGTGTTTTTCTACTCCTGTCTGGAATGATAGCGCGTTAAAGGCTGATTATGCACGGTTTGGGGGAATTGGGGGTTGTAATGAGCATGGCCAAACAGCAGCGCGGCGGGGTCCGCGGGGGCGGTTCCCGCGCGACGAAAGTTTGCATCTTAACGATCGGAGTCTTGGCGTTTGGTGTCTTGCGTTCAGGGGAAGCGGAGGCTGCACGTCACGTCCATTATCATCATCTCTCATTGGGACCAATTGGGCTGGTGCCGTCGCCGATCGGCGAATCGATTGTGCTCGATGCTGATACCGGCCAAGTGTTGAGCGAATCGAACGCCGGTGCAATCACCTACCCGGCGTCACTTACCAAGATGATGACCCTGTATTTGACCTTTGAGGCGCTGAACACAGGCCGGCTCCGGCTAGATCAGATGCTCCCGGTCAGCATGGACGCGGCGAGCAAATCCCCAACCAAACTCGGTTTGCAGCCGGGGGATGCGGTCGCCGTGCAAGACCTGATCTTTGGCATCGTGACGCGCTCGGCCAATGACGCTGCCGCCGTCTTGGCCGAGGGCTTGGGCGGCAGCGAGCCCGTCTTCGCAGAGATGATGAATCGCAAGGCGCAACAGCTTGGCATGCGCAATACGTTCTATCGCAACGCCTCAGGATTGCCCGATCCGTTGCAGCATACGACGGCCCGCGACACCGCTCAGCTGGCATTGGCGCTCTATCACGATTTCCCGCGGGAATACCGTTTCTTCGCGACGCGCTCATTTGTTTTTCGCGGGGTGACCATCGTTGGCCACGACCACCTGCTCGATTGGTATCCCGGTGCCGATGGCATCAAGACCGGATATATCCACGCATCGGGGTTCAATCTTGCGACGTCCGCGATGCGCGACGGGCATCGGCTGATCGGTGTCGTACTCGGCGGGATTTCCGGAGGTGCCCGCGACCGCGAGATGGCAGCTTTGCTCGACCAGGGATTTGCCTCGCTCGGAGTTCCTTCTACAGCGACCGTCGCATCCCGCGCGGTGCCCATTCCGCAACAGGTTCCGACCATCGCCGCTCTGCCGCCGGGCCCTGTCATCGCCGCGGCCGACCCGCCGCCGCCATCACCGGCTCACGCCAAGCCTGGGCTCCTCAGCAAAGCAGCCGCGCGCCTGGCCGCACACTTATCCCCGGTCGGTAAGGCCGAAGCGGCGGCATTCCGGCCAGAACTGCAACGCCCGACGATCGCCGCCGAGCGGTGGGGAGTTCAGCTCGGGGGCTTTCGTGGCCTGCCAGCGGCCGCCAAGGCCGCACGCGACGCGGAAAATCTGCCCTCTGCCAAGGGCAAGCCGCTGCAAATTGTCGTGCCTGACAGGAAAGACCATTTTTATCGGGCGCGGCTGCTCAACTTAACGCCACGGGAGGCGCAGGGTGCGTGCGCCGAACTGCGCAAGAAGAACATCCCGTGCTCGGTAATCTCGCCGTCAACGCCCAGGATTGCGTCGCGCTGAACGCAGTCCGCCGCCGACCGCGGTCTTAGGCGTCGGGCAACGCCACGCCTGATGCCGCGAGCTGTGCCGCGAGTTCGGCCTTAAGACGCGCGAGACCCTCGGCGGTTCCGGACTCAGCGCGGGCGACCAGCACGTCCTGGGTATTGGAGGCGCGCAACAGCCACCATCCATCGGCGGTCCGCACCCGCACGCCGTCGATCTCATTGACCTCGGCTGCCGCCTGCTTCAGCCGGCCGGCCACCTCGCGCACGATTGCGAATTTACGCGCCTCGGCGCATGGAAAGCGCAACTCCGGCGTGTTGACGACGCTCGGTAGACCGCGCCTCAATTCCGCCAAGCTTTGCGGGCTTCGCGCGAGAATATCGAGCAGCCGAACTGCCACGTAAACGGCATCATCAAACCCGTAATAGCCGTCGGCGAAAAAAATATGTCCGCTCATTTCGCCAGCGAGCGGCGCACCGGTTTCGGCGAGTTTGGCCTTGATCGGCGAATGCCCGGTCTCGGTCATGACTGGCCGGCCTCCTGCCCTGGCAATCTCTTCGAAAAGCACCTGGCTTGCCTTGACATCGGCGAGGATCGGGGCCCCCGGGTGGCGTGCCAAAACGTCGCGCGCCAGGACGATCATCAGCTGGTCGCCCCACCAGATCTCCCCCGTGGCATCAACGACGCCGATCCGGTCGCCATCGCCGTCAAACGCGATCCCGAGCTCACAACCTTCGCGCGCCACCGTTTGCTGCAACTGCACGAGGTTTTCCGGCACCGTTGGGTCGGGATGATGCGCCGGGAAACGCCCGTCGATTGCCGCATTGATCAGAACGTGCCGGCCCGGCAGGCGGGCTGTCAGCTGCTGCACAATTTCGCCGGTGGCGCCGTTGCCCGGATCCCAAGCGACGGTCAATGGGCGCAGTCCGTGATAGTCATGCGCCAATCGTTCGACATAGGCGTCGCGAATGTCCCGATCTTCGATCCGGCCACGGGCGGCTTCGGGCGCCTCCAGCGTGAGCGCCGTCTCGGCCAAGGCCTGGATGGCCGCGCCGTAAAACGCTCTGCCGCGGAGCACGAATTTAAACCCATTGTATTCCGGCGGGTTATGGGACCCGGTGACCATGATGCCGCCTTCGACGTCGAGCGTGGCGGCGGCATAATACAGCATCGGTGTCGGACCGAGGCCGATGCGCAGAACATCGGTGCCCTCGCTGACGAGACCGTCGACCAGAGCAGCCGCGAGTTCGGGAGAGGTCAATCTGCCATCATACCCGACCGCGATCCGGCGCCCGCCGCCCGCCTTAAGCGTTAGCGCGTAGGCCCGGCCGATCGCCTGCGCATCGGCGGTGGACAGGGTGTCGCCGACGATACCGCGGATGTCATATTCGCGCAGAATCGTCGGATCGAAACGGTGTGGCATAGACGCTCCGGATTAGAGATACGAACTCAGGATTTGTCTCAGTCCTGTCCCCAACTCGGGATGAGCGAGCCCCAGCGCGATCGTTGCTTCGAGAAAGCCGAGCTTGTCGCCGCAATCATAGCGTCGACCGGAAAACCGCAGCCCATGGAAATCCTGGCCGCCCCTGATCAACTGCTCGAGCGCGTCGGTCAATTGGATTTCTCCGCCACTGCCAGCCTCGCCGCGGGCAAGGTGGCTAAAGACCTGCGGCTGAATGATATAGCGGCCAATAATCGTTGATGTCGATGGCGCTGTTGCCGGCTCGGGCTTTTCGACGACACCCCGTGCCCGCACCAATCTGCCGTCATCCGAAACGACATCAAGAACGCCATACCGCCGGGTGTGCTCGCGCGGCACGTCGATAATCGCGACGATATTGCCGCCGACCTCCTCGTAGGCCGCCACCATCTGGGCGAGACAGGGCTTCTCGCAAACCATCAGATCGTCCGCGAGCAGCACGGCAAAAGGCTCGTCTCCGACGAGCGCGCGTGCGCACCACACCGCATGACCAAGCCCGAGTGGCGTCTGTTGACGTGTGTAGGCAATTTGGCCGGGCTCGGGCAGGCACTCTTCGAGCTCTTTGATCAGGTCGGCCCTGCCGCGCTCGCGCAAGGTCGTTTCAAGCTCAAAGGCGCGGTCAAAGTGGTCATCGATCGAGCCCTTGGCGCGGCTCGTGACAAAAAAGAACTGTTCTATTCCAGCGGCCTTGGCCTCCTCGACCGCGTACTGAATGAGCGGCTTGTCTACCACGGGCAGCATTTCTTTTGGCATTGCCTTGGTCGCGGGCAGGAACCGCGTGCCCAAGCCTGCGACCGGAAAAACCGCCTTGCGGATACGCTGATGCATAAAGCCCTCTGTTTGTGTTTTTCCCTGCTCTCAAGACGTCTGCCACGCTATTCGGTCCGCTGTCGAATGGACCGGCAGCTCCCATATCAACGTGGATAAAGAACGTGATTATCCCTGAACTCGTTGCATAGCGAGTGTGAGCGTGACCGGCATCCAGCCAATAGACAATCGCTTGTTTATTTTGATCTTACAGCATCCGCGGGAAAAAAAGGAGCCGCTGGCGACCGCTGCCGAAACCGTCGCCCTGCTGCGGCACGCCGCGCTTGTAGTGGGTTTGTCCTGGGCAAACTTGTCTCACGCTCTTGGTCGTCCTGCCGATCCACAGCATTGGGGGGTGCTTTACCTCGGCTCGGCGCGGCCGCACGCATTCAATCTCGGGCGCGATGTCGTTGCCGTCGATCGTCACGGCGAGCCGGAACCCAACCAGAGTGCCGTGTTGCGCGATCTCGAGGGCGCCGTTTTATTGGACGGCAGCTGGAGCGAGGCGAAAGCGCTGTGGTGGCGCAATCCATGGCTCCTCAAATTGCGCCGGCTGGTTCTCGATCCGCAGCATCGATCGCATTACAACCGTGTGCGCCGCGAGCCGCGCCGTGAAGCCTTATCGACGATCGAAGCGGCGGGCTTGTTGCTGGCCCGCGTCGAGGAACGGCCCGAGATCGAAACGGCAATGACAGCGGCACTCGACCGGATGATTGCCGAGACCCGCCCGCGACGCGAACGCGATCAGCGGCGGGTCAGTGTATAGATCAGGATTGCCGCGACCGCGGCGACATTCAACGACTGCACATTGCCGCTGCCGGGAATCGTTACAATTTCGTCGCAACGAGCGAGAGTTGCAGGATCGAGCCCGGTTTCTTCGTTGCCAAGGACAATCGCCGCGGGCTGCGCATGGTTCAGGCGCAAGAGGTCTTTGCCGCCGTTGGCCGCGGTGCCGATGACGCGATAAGCCCTACCGAGATCAGGCAGGCTCTTGGGCAATGGCGCCTGAAACAGCGTCAGGTATTCGAACCCCCCTTCGGCGACCCGATAGCTCGCGTCGGACGGCAGAGCCTGCTCCGGGCAATCGGCGAGCACGAGGCGCTCAACGCCAAAAAATGCGCCAGTGCGCGCAATCGCACCGAGATTGTGCGGGTTGCCGATGCCATCGAGCACCAAGATCGGCTTGCCATCGCGCGCCCAACCCGGCGCAGCCGACGGATCGAAAGCAGAGAACGGCCGTGCCCGCGCAACCGCAGCGATGCCGCCATGCAATACCGTGCCGGCGACCCGCGCCAGTTCGGCCGCGCCGACTTCGCGATAGGGTTTGCGCGCCCGGGCGAGTATCTCGCAGAAGCCCTCCACCCGTGCGCGCAGGCTGGGCTCAAAAAAGAGCCGTTCGACACGTGCCGGATCGCGCTCGAACAGCGCTTTCACCGCGGCGAGCCCGCACACGCGTAAAAGCGCCCGCTGATGCCGCGGAGGGCTGCTCTTGCGGCAGGCCGTCATTGCGAGGGTGCGGCCCCTTGGGTTGCGTAGAGCCGGGCGGCGTCTTCGGCAAGAGCGGCACGCGATGCCGGTCGCAGATAGACCATGTGTCCACCGGGATAGACCCGCACCTGGATCTGCGCGCGAACCGTCGCCGGCACCTGCAGCTGATCGATGAACCAGCGCGACGACAGATAGGGGGTGACGAGGTCATATCGGCCGTTGACGATCAGCACCTTGGTTTCGGGGCGCGTCAGCAGGGCCGCTTCGAGCGAGTTCAACGCCAGCCCCGGCCCGCCTTCATGCCGCTCGCCGTGCCAATCCCAGTGCCGGACGACATCTCCCGACAACACTTCGTAGGGCCGCTCGGTATGGTAGCCCAAGCTATCGGCGATATAGGTGTTGAACGCTGTTCCGAAATCGGCGGCGATCGGCTGCAACAGTGGATCGCCGGCGTTGTCGTGCTGGTCCGAAGGTGCCGGGCGAGCAATCGTTCCATCGTAAAGGCTCACGACCTCGCCGCGCTGACGCAGAATTTGGCGCGCAAACAAATAATTTGGGACCCGCGCCCGATGGCGCGCCACGAACTCCGGGGTTAACCCGATCATGTTCGCGACGCGAACGGTAAACGGATCTCCTGGGGTCGGGCGGCCATGCAGACCGGCGAGCCCGACCAGGTAATCGGACAAGGCGAAGCGCTCGACGGACCCCAGATCGGTGCCGGCCGGCAACACGCCAAGTGCGGCCGCGGTTGCGGCATAACTCGGCAGAAAGAAGGCCGAGGCCAGCACATCGCGTTCGCTCGGATGCAGCATCGACAAGTCGAGCGCCGGCGAGATCAGGACCAGCCCGCTAACCGTGACATCGTCATCGTGGGGCAGGCGCTGTGCCATTGCCGCCGCGCGAAACCCACCGTAGCTCTCGCCGACCAGGTAAATCGGCGAATCCCAGCGTTGATGCCGGGTCAGCCATAAGCGAATGACCGCGTCCAGCGAGGATAAATCGTTCTCGACATCCCAGAACGGTTGGTCGGGATTTTTTTCGTTGCCCTCGCCGCGGCTATAGCCGGTGCCGACCGGATCGATAAAGACGAGGTCGGTAAACGGCAGCCAGCTCGATTGATTGTCGACGAGACGCACCGGTGGGGTCGGTGCATCGCCGTTCGCCGGTGTTGCCATGATCTTGGGTCCGAGCGCGCCGAGGTTCAGAAACACCGAGGCGGCACCCGGTCCGCCATTGAACACAAAGCTGACCGGCCGCGTCGCGCCTGCCGTGCCCCCAACGAGATAGGAAACGGTAAAGATCGAGGCCGTGGTCGCACCCTTGCGGTCGGTCAGCGACAGGGCCTCTGCGATCGCATCGTAATCGATACGATGCCCGTTGAGCACAAGCGAGTGGTGGGCGACCGAACGCTGCGGCAATGCATTCTGCGCCTTGTCATCGGCGCGCGCTCCGCCACCGAGGACCAGCAACAGTACGATCGCGGTCGTCGCAATCCGTGACATAGCCCCCCGTCCCCGCGCCGTTGAGCTTCCAAGTTACATCAGCCGGCAAAGAATGAAATAATCCCCGGGGCACAAACTTGCCGCAGCCTGATCAACATGGGGGAAATGCCGATGCCGAGTTCTGCACGCGTTGCTCTGATTACCGGGTGCGGCAAACCGGTCGGGATCGGCAATTCGACAGCGCACGCGCTCGCCGCCGCGGGTGTTACGGTCGTCGTGTCGGACGTGCTGCCGACCGGGGTCGCCAACGAGCACAATGTCGAAGGCGATATGGACGCTTCCTGGGGCGGCGTCGACAGCCTGGTTGAGGCGATCGAAAAGGCCGGCGGCACAGCGTCGTCGACCTTGGGAGATGTGAGCGTCGAAGCCGATGCCGGCCGCATGGTCGAGGCGGTACTGAGCCGCTACGGCCGGCTCGATATCCTCGTCAACAATGCCGGCGCGCCGCAGGGTGCTGACCGCAACGAGATCGAAGACGTGCCGGTCGAGGCCTGGGACCGCACCCTTGGCGTCAATGCCCGCGGCTGCTTTTTGATGTCGCGCGCCGCCGTCCCGACGATGCGTAGGGCGGGCTGGGGCCGGATCATCAATGTTTCATCGAAAGCGGCGTTTCGTCCGGGCCGGCATCGCGCGACCTATGCAGCTTCCAAAGCGGCGATCGTCGGGTTTACCAGATCGCTCGCCTTCGATCTGGCGCCGATCGGGATCACGGTAAATGCGGTCTGCCCCGGCCCGATCCGCACCTCGCGCGCGATCAGCACCAATCGCCGCGAGTATGGCGACGACCTGGAGACGGGCTTTGCCGAGCGCTCGAAAGCGATTCCGATGGGTCGCTTCGGCAGCCCCGACGAGGTTGCGGCGATGATCGCTTTTCTTGCCTCCGACGCCGCGTCATTTGTCACCGGCCAGGCGATCGGAGTCGATGGCGGCTGGTAAGCCCGTAAACTCGTCCCCTATTGCATCAGCTTACTTTCCTTATCAAACCATTACCGTTAGAAAGGGCGAGCGGTGTCCTTGGATGCCGGGCATCAACAAGAAACGGCGAGCCGTCGCGGCTCCGAAGAAGAGGGAGTAACGTCATGACAGCTACCGGGATTGCTGCGAGTCCGCTGTCTGCGGCCGAGCACAGCCGGCAATTGCGCCGTGCGGTTGTCGCCGGTACCGTCGGAACCATCATCGAGGCATACGATTTCCTGCTTTACGTTATCGTTGCCCCGCTGGTCTTCGCAAAACTGTATTTTCCGTCATCCGAGCCGCTCGCTGGCACCTTGCAGGCCTTTGGCATTTACGCTGTCGGCTTTGTCGCCCGCCCGGTGGGTGCGGCGCTGTTCGGTCATTACGGCGACCGCATCGGCCGTAAGGTGACGTTGATCTCGACCCTGTTGTTGACCGGATTGTCGACCTTCGCTGTCGGCTTTGTGCCCGGATATGCGTCGATCGGCATCTGGGGGGCGGTCATCCTGACGGCCGTGCGCTTTATTCAAGGTCTTGGGATCGGCGGCGAATGGGGCGGCGCCACGTTGATCGCTATGGAGTGGGCGAGGACCAACGCCCATCGCGGGTTTATCACCTCCTGGCCGCAATGGGGCGGCCCGGCGGGATTGTTCCTTGCCAACCTCGCGGTGCTCGCTTTCAGCGCGATTTCGGGTGACCAGTTCCTCACCTGGGGTTGGCGCGTCCCGTTCTGGCTCTCGATCGTGATGGTTGGGGTTGGGCTGTACATCCGTCTCGGCATTCTCGAAACGCCGGTTTTCTCGCGGCTTTTGGAACAACGCCGCATCGAACGTACGCCGGTGATCGAAGTGCTCAAACGTCAACCCAAAGAGATAATCCTGACGGCGTTGTGCCGCATGGCGGAGCAAGGCCCGTTCTATGTCTACGCTGCCTTTGTCTTTGTCTATGGAACAAAGGTCTCCGGTGCTTCGCGCGACTTCCTGCTGACCGCGGTTTTGGTTGCGACCATCCTGTCGGGTGTAACCACGCCGTTGGCCGGGCACATCTCGGATCGCATCGGCCGCAAGCGGATGTACCTGATCGGTGCAGCCGCCGTCGGGGTGTTCGGCTTTATCTATTTTGCGATGATGAACAGCATGGTACCGGGGTTGATTTTTCTCGCGATCGTGCTGTCGTTCGTCCCGCACGACATGATGTACGGCCCGCAGGCGGCGCTGATCGCTGAATGCTTTACCGCGCGGTTGCGCTACAGCGGCTCCTCGCTCGGTTTTCACCTCTCCTCGGTCATCGCCGGCGGCCCGGCGCCATTGATCGCGACCGCGCTGTTCGCAACATTCCACTCGGGCTATGCGGTTGCGGTCTACATTCTCTTCTGTGCCATCGTCAGCATCAGCGCCACGGCGTTTCTCCCTGACCGCACCAACCGCGACATCTCGCAGGAGTTCGACGCCCCCGAAGCCGCGCCGCAGGCGGCATCGTCGTAGCGCCGCATCTGAACTCACACTCGCCCGCTTGACGATCGCCGCCGACAATGAACCTGTGAGAAAATCCACAAAAATGTCATTCCGGGGCGCGGGCAACGCCCGCGAGACCGGAACCCATGAAACCGGCCACAGGAATATACGAGAGGTGCCGTGTTCATAGGTTCCGGGCCTGCCCTGACGGGCATCCCGGAATGACAATTCCGGTGCGATCCGATTTCTCACAGGCTCCAATGCCGGGGGCATCCCGGTATTGCCGGGTGCCATGGTGCTGGTCTCACCCTGGTGGTGCACCGCTATCGCCGGCTGTGGCCGCAGCCTGAAACCTTCGACCCAAACCGCTTTCTGCCAGGCAAACCGCTGCCCGACCGGTTTGCGTATCCACCCTTTGGCGCTGGACCACGGGTGTGCATCGGCGCGCAATTCGCGCTGACCGAAGCGACCCTGGTGTTGGCGACAATGATCCAGGCCTTCCGCATCGAACGGGCTGATGACACACCGGTCATATCCTGGCCATCACCACCACCCGGCCCGACCACCCGCCTCCGTTCTGGCGGAGACCGCGAGCTGGCTGCGAGATCAAAACATAGCCTTCGGCCTTGACGATCTCGCGGGACCGGTTTCGGCCAATACTGTACGATGTCACAAACAGATTTGATAACGTAATCGACGATTTATAGAGGTTTCGACGTGCTTTCCAGAATAGGACAGACTGCGTCTTCGCCGTGATTGCCGAGGCCGCAGCAACGCACAAGATGGAGCACAAAGCGCGAGGCAGCGGACGTTACGTTGGGGCTTATTGTTTTTTCGCCGCGTTCGCCTGCGCCTGCTTAATCACGTCGTATCCAAACGGCACCTCTACGACACCATTCCTTGTCACATATGCAGCGTAGTCGGTCAGCATGCTCTTGAGCAGCTCCGGCTGCGATTCGCTCAGGTCCTTAGTTTCTGTCGGGTCATTCCGCAGGTTGTAGAGCCGCCACCGTCCGTCACCATAGGGTGGCGCGCTGCGCACCAGCTTGTCATCACCAAGATAGAGCGCCGCGCCACCGGCCGCCTCGTAGCCGATCGGCTCGTTCAAGGGATGGACCGCATTGGATGTCCCGGCTAGCAGTGCGGCCATGCTTCGTCCGCCCTGTGCTGACCCGTGCGGCTTCGGCTTCACACCAGCGTAATCGAGCAGCGTTGGCACCACGTCAAGCACATAGGCGAATGCGTCGGACCGCCCACCTATGATCACATGCCCGGGATAGCGGATGATGAATGGCGCGCGGACCCCGCCCTCGGCGGCCGATCCCTTGAAGTTGCTGAAGGGCGTCATCGAGGTGGATGCCCAACCCGGGCCATATTCCGAATACGATCCCTTCTCCCCCAAGTGCTGGTAGCTGAGATCGAAATTCTTGGCGTAATAGCTCGGATATAGCGCCTGCAGCTTAGCCGCCTCGCCGCCGTTATCGCTCATGAACACCACCACGGTGTTGTCGAGCATGCCCTTTGCCTTGAGATGGTCGAGAACGCGGCCGATGCTGATGTCCATGTACTCGAGCATGCCGGCATAAACCGCCATCCGCTTGGCGTTCATGCGCTGCTCGTCCGGCGAAAGCGTGTTCCAATCTTGCACCACGAGCGGGCGTTTCATCGTCAATCCGGCCGGCATCAGTCCCAGCTCGACCTCGCGCTGATAGCGGAACGACGAAATCGCCGACCAGCCGGCCTGGTAGGTCGAGATGTATCGCGCGGTGAACTCCGCCGGTGCCTGGTGCGGCTGGTGCACGGCCTGGAACGCTAGGTAGCCGAAGAATGGCCTGCCGTCGGCCGCGCCGGCGTCGATGTAGCCGATCATCCGGTCGGCGTAGAACTTGCTGGAATAGAAATCCTTGGGAAGCGTCAGCTCTTTGCGGTTGTCGAAGAAGTGCACCGCCTTGTAGCCGGGGGAATAGGACTTGTTTTCCCAGTTGTCCGCGCCCCCTTCCAGCATGCCGATCGATTCATCGAATCCCTGCCCGGCGGGAATCGTTTTCCGCGTCTTCCCCAGATGCCACTTACCGGCCATGTAGGTGTGATAGCCGGTGTTGCGCAGCAGGGTCGCGAGTATCGCGGCGCGGCCGTTCAGATAGCCCTCGTAGCCCGGCTTGCCCACCTGGTTGTCGGCCAACAGCTCGATCATGTTGCCGAGGCCGACGACGTGATTGTCCACGCCGGTCAGCAGCATGCTGCGGGTCGGCGCACAATACGCGGCCACATGGAAATTGCTCAGCATCATGCCCTGGGCGGCTAGGCGTGCGATGTTCGGGGTGAATATTTCGCTGCCGTAGGGGCTGACATCGGAATAGCCCATGTCGTCCGCCAGGATCAGCAGGATATTCGGCCGCCCGGCGGCACGCGCCGTGTTGCAGTCGAAGGCGAGACCGAGCACCGCCACCAACATCAGCGCGTGCGCGACACACAACTTCATAGGGATTCCCTTGTAAATGGGCATCGACTGACCTGCTGCGGGTAAGAGTTATCGCGCGTCTCGTCATTGATCTGCATCAATAGCGCATGCTGAACGGTTGGCTCGTACGACCGAGACTACGCCTGTGCAGAATTCACCAGGGCTTGGCGAGATCCAAACCAATGGTGGTAATCTGCATGGTGGACGGCTCCTCTCGTTGTGGCGCTTACAGACGACCACGTTGTGGCACATCGATGCCGGCAGCGGGGGCCGTCCACCCATCAAAAATGCGAGAAGTTGTGCGCTTCCGAAGATTGGCTGAGGTGACGACGTTCCAGCCGTCGTGTCCCCCGGTAATATGGTCAATCGAAGCGAATTTCCGCGCGCAATCGGCGCGGCCCGTTACCACAGCTAGCCCGACATCTGCAACGTCTTGCGCAATTTGCGGATGGTTTCCGCGCTCTTGAAGCCGTAGGGCGGGTCCGAGGCGGACAGCCGAAGCTCCTGGAGGACCAACGCCAGCACTCTTTCGTTGCCGGTCCCGGCGGTGAACGCGCCGCGTTCCCACAAGGCGACGAGCGCTTTTCGTAACATTGCGTGGGCCGGCCGCTCGCGCGGGCGGCGCTCGGCCGTATCGGGAGCGGCCAGCGTTGCCGCAATGCCGGCAATGACCGATCCGTCCGGCAATCGGATCTCATTGTGCGCGAAATCGAGCCCTATGCGGCCAAACCAATCGGGCTCGACCTCTCTTTTGGCGCCGTTGCAAAAACCGACTGCGCAATAGTGCCGGGCGCGGCCGGCCCTCTCGAAGGCGTCGACCAATTCCTGCTCGACCGCGTCGATCTCGGCGAGCAGCTCTGCCGGCCCGCGCCGGCACGCCATGAAATCAGCGAAGGCCGCTGCCCCAAATGCGCCGAGCGGGGAAGGCGCCCCGGCAAAAACGGGAGGAGCGCCCCGTTGCGCGAGCCGGCGCCGCCCGGCTGCTTCCTGCTTGGTCCCGATTACGTATTCGCTCCGCCTCGGCGCTCGTTCTTCCCGTTGCTGTTCGACCGAGCCCACTGCATAGACCGGAGAGGTGCCAGCCGCGCCGGCTTCGAGCTCAGCCGCGAGGCGGCAGTATTGCGCCCATAACCGCTTATCGGCAGTCGCAATCAGACATTGAAGCAAAGTCAGCGCCCGATCCGGGTAAAGCTCAAGCACAGGGTCGGTCCTTAGCTAGTGTCCTGGTTCAGAAGTTCGTCGGATTTGGTTCTGCGATATCTTCCTGTCATACCGGCCCACGGGTCCGGCCGCAGGCCGGCCCGAGGATAAACTCCGGCCGGTACCTACGGCCGCCGTGGGTCCCGACCTTCGTCGGGATGACAAGGCGGGCAATATTGCGAACTTTCAGTTCAGGATATTAGTTTATCAATAGGAGTTGATGGGTGCATCGATCTGAATTGAAGCAATTCTGAGAACGCCATCGCTTCGAACAGCAGCGCCGTCCAAGCATCGCGATCGCGACTTCGGCTCGCGTAATCTCTCTCCCGACATTCATAGGCGTATACTGTGTCAATAACAGGGCGTTCGTCCGGATCGGTGCGAGAGGAAGCGCCTCATGCCAGCATGGCGGGTGTCCCTAATCGCCATAAGCAGGCGCGTTCTTTTGGCATAAGCTACCAAAATGACCAGGGGTGAGCTGCTGCGACCTACATTTCCCGATCGGGAGCCGCAATGAGAAGTGAGGCGCGCAGCCCGCTCGGCAGTCGCACGCCCATTACCGTTTCGATCATGCTGGCGACGATCATGCAAGGCGTCGACAACACGATCGCGAATGTCGCCTTGCCGCATATCCAGGGCAGCCTGTCGGCGGCCCAGGATCAGATCTCCTGGGTTTTGACCTCGTACATCGTCAGCGCGGCAATCACGATGCCCTTGACCGGCTGGCTCGCCGGCCGGTTCGGCATCAAATACCTCTTTTTGATATCGGTCGGAGGGTTCACCCTCGCCTCTGCTTTATGCGGCAGTGCCACGAGCCTTTCCCAACTCGTCGCTTTCCGGCTGCTGCAAGGGGTCTGCGGCGCGGGACTTGTGCCGCTCTCGCAATCGGTGCTGATGCAGATCAATCCGCCCGAGCGCCATGGCCAAGCGATCGCGGTGTGGGGCATCGGCGTGATGCTCGGCCCGATCTTTGGCCCGATGCTGGGCGGGTGGCTGACCGAGAACTACAGCTGGCGGTGGATTTTTTACATCAACTTGCCGGTCGGCATAATCGCCTTTCTGGGTATCTTGGTCTTCATCCGCGAAGGCCGACCGGTCCGTCGCGAAGCATTCGATTTTTTCGGGTTTACCACGCTCAGCATCGCCATCGGCGCGCTGCAGATGCTGCTCGACCGGGGCGAATTGAAGGACTGGTTCGGCTCGACCGAGATTTGGGTCGAGGCCGCGGTCGCCGGGGTCGCAGGCTATCTGTTTATCATCCACACCGTGACCGCCGGCGAGCGATCGTTTCTGAACCGCGATCTTTTGAAAAACCCGAACTTCGCGGTGGGCACGATCCTGATGTTCTTCGTCGGCGGGATTTTGAGCGGCACCTTGGCGCTGGTGCCGACGATGCTGCAATCCTTGATGGATTATCCGGTGTTCACAACCGGTCTCGTGACCGCGCCGCGGGGCATCGGGACCATGGCGGCGATGTTCCTGGTCGGGCGGCTGATCAACCGTATAGACAATCGGCTGATCATATTCTCCGGGCTGCTGATGACCCTGGTCTCGCTGTGGCAGATGACGGGGTTCTCGCTGCAGATGGGGATGGGGCCGGTGATCACCTCCGGGCTGCTGCAGGGTTTCGGGTTGGGCTGTACGTTTGTGCCGCTGAATACCTTGGCGCTGTCGAACCTGCCGCGCCACATCATGACCCAGGGGACCGCGTTGCGCAGCCTGATGCGCAATCTCGGCGGCAGCATTGGCATCTCGGTCTTCGAGGTGGTGCTGACGCAGAACACCCAGATTGTCCATGCTCGTCTGATCGAGAATTTGCGCCCCGACAATCCGCTCATCGAGGGTTCTCGTCTCGGTGCCCGATATAGCCTGACAAATCCGTCCGGCATCGCTGCGCTCAACGCCATGGTCACCCGGCAGGCATCGATGGTCGCCTATATCGATGTCTTCATGTTCATGATGATCATCGTGGCGATCACGGTACCACTGCTCTTGTTGGTCCGGCCGCCGCCGCGCATGCGAACCGGAGCAGCCGCACCAGCCGCTCTTGCCAGAGGCGGCCTCCGAGCCGGCTGATAACCAACCCGGCGGAGCCATCGAAATCTCGCCTGGCAGCCGCGCGATCAACGAGATGGCGAATTGGCGAATTTCGTATCATAGCTTATAATCGCTTGTGGGTGGTTGTTTGCGGTAGGATCCATGGATCTCGAGTGCAGCTTTGGCTATCTCGTCCACGATGTGGCTCGCTTGTTCGCCCGACGCTTCAACCAGCGTGCCTTGCTGTTCCTCGGTCTCAACAGCTCGCAATGCCGTATTCTCGGCTATCTCGCCCGGTACGAAGGCATCAACCAAGCCGGTCTCGCCGACTTGCTCGAAATCAAGCCGATGACCTTGGTTCGACACCTCGACCTGATGGAGGCGGATGGCTGGGTCGAACGCCGTCCGGATCCGGGCGATCGCCGCGCCCGCCGTTTGATGCTGACTGAAAAAGCGCGGCCGTTGATCGCCCGCATCCTTGATCTGTCGACCGAGGTCCGGCAGCAGGCTTTTGTGAACCTCTCCGAAGAGGAAGGACACCATCTGATCGAGCTGCTGCGGCGCGTCCACGCTGGGTTTTGCGGGCAGGCTGAAATCACCCCGCTTGCTCCGCCGCTACTTGCCGGGCCGGCTGAGCCTCGCGTCAGACGCGAACCGGTGATTGGGGCGCTATCTTCGCTGGGAGGGTCGCGGTGACGACCACCCAAGACGAGGCCCCGGCTCTCGCCAGGCGCGCCGGCCTCGAAGCACGGCCGGGGATCCTTCCCAGACGCTCGTTGCGGCAGCGCTTGCGGTTGCCGCTGATGCTTTTAGGGCCGATCGTGGTGCTGCTCGGCGGCACCTATTGGTTCCTGACGACCGGCCGCTATATCTCGACCGACGACGCCTATGTCGATGCTGCGCGGATCGCCATCAGCAACGATGTCTCGGGCCGCGTCGTCGAAGTCGATGTTCACGACAACGAGCTCGTAAAAGCGGGCCAGGTGCTGTTCATCGTCGACCGGCGCCCGTTTCAGATCGCGGTCGAGGAAGCCAAGGCGCAGCTCGCTGCGACGCGGCTTCAGATCGAGGCAATGAAGGCGACTTATCAGCAAAAAAAAGCGGATGCCGCCGCTAACGAGGCAACCCTGCTCTATCAACAGCGCGATTTGGAGCGCCAGCAGCGGCTCTTAGCGACCGGGGCCGCATCGCAGGCGCAATATGACCAGTCGAACCATGCCTACAAGATTGCCCGAGAACAGCTCGCCTCAAAGGAACAGGACGTCGCCAGCACGCTCGCCAGCCTGGGTGGCGATCCCAACATTCCGGTCGCCCTGCATCCGATGGTGCAGCATGCCCAGGCGGCGCTTGATCGCGCCGAACTCAACCTGTCCTACGCTATGGTCCGCGCCCCTGAAGAGGGCATTGTTACCAAAGTCGACCAGCTCCAACCCGGCGACTGGGTGCAAGGAGTGGACACCGGTGCTCCTCCAACCGCGCTCTTTTATCTGGTATCGACAAAGCGCGTCTGGGTGACGGCCAATTTCAAGGAGACCGAACTCACCCATATGCGGCCCGGGCAACCCGCAACCGTCGACATCGACACCTATCCCGATGTGGTGTTCCCGGCCCGGGTGCAGAGTTTGAGCCCCGGAACCGGGCTGACCTTCTCGCTGCTGCCGGCGGAAAATGCGACCGGCAACTGGGTCAAGGTGGTTCAGCGTCTGCCGGTCCGCTTCAACATTGAAAAGTTCTATCCGGACGTCCCCCTCCATGCCGGGCTCAGCGCCACAGTCGAGGTCGACACCGGCTATCGCCGACCGTGGCTCGACCGTGTGGACAATTTGTTGGCTTGGCTAGCCGGCACAGGAACGAGCCGAGCGGCGGATAAGTGAGGGCCCAAAACCCGGCCGCGGCGGTGGTGAACCGCGGCTGGATTACGGTGTCGATCATGCTCGCGACCTTTATGCAGGGGGTCGACACGACAATCGCAAACGTTGCCCTGCCGCATATGCAGGGCAGCATGTCGGCCTCGCAGGATCAGATCGCTTGGGTCGTCACCTCCTACATCGTCGCCGCGGCGATCATGACGCCGCTGACCGGTTGGCTTGCCGGCCGCTTCGGCATCAAATACGTCTTCTTTATATCGGTGACCGGCTTCACCATTAGTTCGGTCTTATGCGGTGCCGCGACGAGCCTTGCCCAAATCGTCCTCTACCGCCTGCTGCAGGGGGTTTGCGGTGCGGCGCTGGTGCCGCTGTCGCAAGCGGTGCTTCTCCAGATCAACCCGCCCGAGCGGCATGCGCGAGCGATGGCCGTATGGGGGATGGGGGTCATCATCGGCCCGATCATCGGGCCGGCGCTAGGCGGCTGGCTCACTGATAACTACAGCTGGCGCTCGGTTTTCTACATCAATGTGCCGTTCGGCATCTTGGCCGCGCTCGGCATCCTGATTTTTATCCGCGAGACCCGGCACGGCCGCCGCGAAGCCTTCGATTGGTTCGGCTTTGCCACGCTGAGCCTGGCGATCGGCGCACTGCAAATGCTGCTCGATCGCGGCCAGCTCAAAGACTGGTTCGGTTCGACCGAGATCTGGATCGAGGCGACGATCGCCGCACTCGCCTTCTACCTTTTCATCGTCCACACCGCGACGGCGACCGAGCGGTCGTTTTTAAACCGCGACCTCTTGAAGGACGCTAACTGCACGGTCGGCACCTTGATGATGTTTCTGATCGGGGTCCCGCTCTACGGCACGATGACGTTGCTGCCGACGATGCTGCAGGATCTGTTGAACTATCCGGTGGTCACGACCGGGTTGGTCACCGCGCCACGAGGTGTCGGCACGATGATCGCGATGATCCTCGTTGCCCGCCTGGCTAGCCGCATCGATACGAGGCTGATCATCATGGCGGGGCTTGTAGTCACCGCTGTGGCGATGTGGCAGATGACCGGGTTTTCCCTTTATATGGGAATGGGGCCGATCATCACGACCGGGGTGCTGCAGGGCTTTGGGCTCGGTTTTGTCTTCACTCCACTCAGCATTATCACGTTTTCGACCTTGCCGAGACCGATGTTAACCCAGGGCACGGCGATCTTCAGTCTGATGCGCAATATCGGCGGCAGCGTCGGCATTTCGATCGTCGAGGCGTTGTTGGCCCAGAACACTCAAATTGTTCATTCGCGCCTCGTCGAGCGGCTCCGGCCTGACAATCCGCTCGCTTGGGGCTCGTTGAAGGCGCCCTACAGCCTGACCGACCCGTCCGGGGTCGCGGCATTAAACGCCGAGGCAACGCGGCAGGCGGCGATGGTGGCCTATATCGACGATTTCATGCTGATGATGATCCTTATCGTGATCGGCTTACCGTTGTTGCTGCTGCTGCGTCGGCCGCGCAGTGCTGCGCAGGGCAGCGCGGTAGCACTCGACTGAGCACCCAATTCCGTATCAGTACTGATCTGTTTCTCGACGGTTTCGAGTCAGGCCACCTCGCGCGCAGCCGGTGTCTGCCCTCTCCATTGGGGTATCATGACCGCTGTCGCCGCTTGGCCTCGCAACCAGCCGGCCGCCGAACAGGAGAGGGGATTTTATGTGCTATTCCCTGGCAATACCCTCGGTGTAAAGCGCCGGGCGCGATAGCGCGGACCAGGCACAACAAACTGGGCCGAGAGGCTGGGTGTGAGCGGTCCGCATTGTCCACGGCGTCTGGATGCGTGCTTGCTGTGCGGCACCGCGCTATCACCTAATCTCGCGCAATGTGGAGACCAACGACAATGGTAGAGCATCCGCGAATTGTGCTCGATCCCGAAGTGCTCGCCGGAAAGCCGGTCATTCGCGGCACACGGCTCGCGGTCGAATTCGTAATCGGCCTGCTTGCCGAAGGGTGGAGCGAGGGGGAGATCATCTCCAATTACCCCGGGATCGCGCATGAAGACATTCTCGCCTGCCTTGCCTATGCGCGCGACGTTTTAAGCTCAGAAAAGGTATTCCCGAGCACGGCGTAATGTGAGGTCCGTTTCCTGGCGGACGAGAATTTTCCGCGCGCCGCCGTGGCGGCGCTCGAAATGGCGGGACACGACGTTAGTTGGGTAAGGCTCGCAGCACCGGGCGCTGCCGATGCCGACGTGCTGGCGATGGCTGCACGGGAAAGCCGAATTCTTCTGACATTCGACAAGGATTTTGGCGAGTTGGCGGCGCGCTCGGCGTTGCCCCCCGACTGCGGGGTCGTGCTCTTTCGTGTTCCGCCGCCAAGTTCGGATCCGGCGGGACAGCGAATTGCGGCTCGGATCGCTGCTCGCGACGATTGGAACGGTCATTTCTCGGTGTGGAGCCAAGCCGCCTCAGGATGCGCCGGCTTCGATAAACCCGCGGCCCCGCAATGCCCAGCAAGTGTACCGCCGATCAGCGAAGTGTAATCTGCCAATGACTGACGCTGATTTTGGCGGAATGCGCTTACACCTTTCGACGTGATTGCAAAGAGGCTTCGAGCTGAGCCTGCTTCGAGCTGAGCCTCATTCGCCGGTCAATCCGAGGCTTTGCGCGGTCTTCCACACACGCCAATGATCGTGCGGCATTGCGGTATGGGTCAGACCGAGATGGGCGAAGGCATCGTTGACCGCGTTTGAGAAAGCGGAGACGCCGCCGACATTGGGTGATTCACCGACCCCCTTCGCTCCAATCGGATGATGCGGCGATGGGGTGGTCGTGTAGTCGGTCTCCCAGGCCGGCGTCTCGACCGCGGTTGGCAGAAAAAAGTCGAGCAGGCTCGCATTTTTCAGGTTGCCGTATTGGTCATAGTCCATCTCCTGCCCCATGGCGATCGCCAGCGCCTCGGTTAGCCCGCCATGGACTTGGCCTTCGACGATCATCGGGTTAATCCGAGTGCCGCAATCGTCGAGCGCGTAAAACCGGCGGATCTCGGTGACACCGGTATCGACGTCGATGTCGACGACGCAGACATAAGCGCCAAACGGATAGGTCATATTCGGCGGATCGTAATAGCTGACCGCCTCCAGCCCCGGCTCCATCCCCGGCGGGATATTGTTGTAGGCGGCAAAGGCGAGCTCCTTCATTGTCTTCGACATCTCGGGCACGCCCTTGACGCGAAAGCGGTCGACATCCCATTCGAGGTCGTCGTCATGGACTTCGAGCAGCCAGGCCGCGATCATCTGCGCCTTCGCGCGGATCTTGCGCCCGGCCATTGCCGTCGCCGCACCGGCGACCGGCGTCGAACGCGAGCCATAGGTGCCGAGCCCATAGGGCGCGGTGTCGGTATCCCCTTCTTCGATCGTGATGTTCTCGGCCGGAATGCCGATCTCGCTCGCCAGGATCTGGGCGAAGGTGGTGGCGTGGCCCTGGCCCTGGCTGATCGTGCCGAGCCGGGCGATCGCACTCCCGGTCGGATGCACCCGGATCTCGCATGAATCGAACATGCCGAGGCCGAGGATGTCGCAATTCTTGATCGGGCCGGCACCGACGATCTCGGTGAAGAAGCTGACGCCGATCCCCATCAGTTTGCGGGTTTCGCCGCGGGCGAAGGCTTCGCGATTGCGCCGCTGCTCGTCACGCAGACTGGCGTAGTCGACCGCCTCGAGAGCCTTGTCGAGTGCCGTCAGATAGTCGCCGCTGTCATATTCCCATCCCAATGCCGAGCGGTACGGGAACTGCTCCTTCTTGATCAGGTTGCGGCGGCGAATTTCGGCCGGGTCGATGCCAAGCTTGCGCGCCAGCACATCTATCATTCGCTCGATGAAATACGAGGCCTCCGTCACCCGGAACGAGCAGCGGTAGGCGACCCCGCCCGGCGCCTTGTTGGTATAGACGCCGTCGACCGTCACATGGGCGACCGGGATGTCATAGGAACCGGTGCAGATGCTGAAAAAACCGGCCGGGTATTTGGTCGGGTCGGCACAGGCATCAAAGGCCCCGTGATCGGCCAGCACATGGCAGCGCAACGCGGTGATGCGGCCCTCCGCAGTCGCGGCGATCTCGCCCGTCATGTGGTAGTCGCGGGCAAACGCGGTCGCCTGCAAATTCTCCATGCGGTCTTCGATCCACTTGACCGGCACGCCGAGCACGATCGAGGCGACGATCGCGCAGATGTAGCCCGGATAGACGCCGACCTTGTTGCCAAAGCCGCCGCCGATATCGGGCGAGATGATGCGGATCTTGTGCTCGGGTATGCCGGAGATCAGTGAAGCAACGGTGCGAACCGCGTGCGGCGCCTGAAACGTGCCCCATAGGGTTAGGTGCCCGTTGATTTTGTCCATCGAAGCGACACACCCGCAGGTTTCGAGCGGGCAAGGGTGGACGCGCTGATAGACGATATGTTCCTTGGCGACGATCGCGGCCCCGTCCAAGGCGCGCGCCGTCCCCTCGGCATCACCAACCTCCCAGGTGAAGATGTGGTTGGGGTGTTTGCGCGGACCATGCGCGCCGCTGGTTTTGTCTTTGAGATCGTCGCGCAGAACAGGTGCATCCGCGGCCATCGACCGGGTCGGATCGACGAGCGCCGGCAGTTCCTCATACTCGACTTCGACGAGGTCAACCGCGTCGGCCGCAACATAGCGATCCTCGGCCACGACAAACGCGACCTCCTGGCCCTGGAACAGCACTTTCTCATCGGCCAAAACGGCCTGGACGTCGCCGGCGAGGGTCGGCATCCAGTGCAGTTTGAGCGGCTTCAAATCCTCGGCGGTCAATACGGCTTTGACGCCCGGCAGCTTGAGTGCAGCCTCTTTGTCAATCGATCTTATGCGGGCGTGCCCATAGGGCGAGCGAACGAAATCGCCAAACAGCATGCCCGGGAATTTGAAGTCATCGACATAGTTCCCCTTGCCCTGCGTGAAGCGAACGTCCTCGACCCTCTTTCGCCGGGTCCCAAGCCCCTCGAGCTTTTGTGTGCGTAACTGGGCTGACTCGATCTCGGCGGTCATTCTGCGGCCTCCTCGACATTCGCCATCCGCTCGGCGGCAGCGCGTATTGCCCTGACGATGGTCAGATAGCCGGTGCAGCGGCACAAATTGCCGGCAATGCCTTGGCGGATTTCAGTCTCGCTGGGGCTCGGATTTTCCTGCAGCAGCCGATACGCGCGAATAATCATTCCCGGCGTGCAAAAGCCGCATTGCAGCCCGTGATGCTCGCGGAACGCCTCCTGCAGCGGATGCAGGCTGCCATCGGCGCCGGCCAGCCCCTCGACCGTGATGATTTCGGCGCCATGCGCCTGAACCGCAAACACGGTGCAAGACTTCATCGACTTGCCGTTCATGTCGACGGTGCAGGCGCCGCAATGACTGGTATCGCAGCCAATATGCGGGCCGGTGATCCCGAGCTGTTCGCGCAGCAGGTGGATCAGAAGCATGCGCGGCTCGGCCAGGGTCTCGACTTCTCTGTTGTTGACCCGCAGCACGATGTGCATTTTGGCCATCATCTTCTCCCCGGCTCAAAGAGCGCGTTCTTTGGCGCGCATCAGAGCGCGTCGCACCATTACCCCGGCGACATGCCTGCGAAACTCGACCGGCCCATGCGCATCGCCCGCCGGGTTTGCTGCTGCTCGGGCGCGCCGCACGGCCTCGTCAATCGCGGCTTCGTCCAAGGTGGTACCGATCACGGCATCAGCCGCGTCGCCGGCCAATAGCGGCGTGTCCGCAACATTGGTCAGCGCGATTGCGGCCGAGACGCAGGTGCCACCCGACATTGTCAGAACCACGGCGGCGGCGGCCGTTGCGTAGTCGCCGACTTTGCGCTTCTGCTTTTCATAGGCATGGCCGTGACCTGCGACCGGCATCGGAATGCGGACCGAGACCAGAATTTCGTCCGGCTGAAGCGCCGTCGAGAAGGCACCGTGGTAAAAATCGCGTGCCGCTATCTCGCGTTCGTCACTTTGGCGTTTGAGCCGGTACTTGGCGTCAAGCGCCAACATAACGGCTGGCATATCGTTGCCGGGATCGCCATTGGCGAGATTGCCACCCAGAGTTCCGCAGTAGCGAACCTGAGGATCGGCAATCTGCAGCGAAGTCTCGCCAATAATCGGGCAGCTCGCGGCCAGCAGCGCGGAGTTGATAAGCTCATGCTGGGTCGTCATTGCACCGATTATGACGGCATAGGGTTCGATTCGGATCCCGCGCAGCTCCTCCAAATCCTGTAAATCGACGAGATACTCGGGCTGCGTTAGCCGTAGCTTCATCATCGGAATGAGGCTGTGTCCGCCGGCGACGACCTGCGCTTCTTCGCCGTACTGCCTCAAAAGCCCGAGCGCCTCGTCGACAGATCGGGGCCGATGATAGGCAAACGGCGCGGGTATCATTTTTGTATCCTCCCGGTAATCCTTGTTTTCTCATTCTTAGTCCATCCCGCAGGCCTATCCAATCGCGGGCTTACGCATGCCGCAGCGATTGCCGACACGATCCTTGTGCTGTCGCCCAACGCGCTTCTCGTCCTGCAGAGCTTCGGCGTCGCGATGCCCGAGTTGCCCGGCGCCGGCTGACCGGTCAGCCTCGCCAATCCTCCAGCTCAAGCGTCACCAGGCGGGTCATCGTGATGGCGAGATAAAATCGTCTGAAAACCGACTTGAGATTGGCTAGGCTGCGGGCCAATGGCGCACGGAGCGCCGTATTCGTAGAACAGCATCGTCCGCAGATCGCTGCGCGACGGGATCAGACCCCTAATCGATAATGCCGTCGATCGCGATCGGCAGGTGACGAGGCCCGCGCAATGAGGCGCCGGAGCGATAGGCGGGGACCGCCTCGACCAGCCGCGGGTTGAGCAGCCGCCGGGCGAGCGCCACCAACGCCACCTCTCCCTCGATGCGGGCGAGCGGCGCCCCGACGCAATAATGCAGGCTGCCGCCAAAGCCGAAATGGGCGTTACTCTCCCGATCGGGATCGAAGCGGTCCGGATCGGGAAAGCGATCGGGATCGCGACTGCCCGCCGCGAGGAGCAGCACCACGGGCGAGCCCTTCGGGATCTTCACCCCGCCGATCTCGATCTCTGCTAGCGCCAGTCGCGTGCGGTAATGGACCGGAGGCTCGTAGCGCAGCAGCTCCTCGACGAGGCGCGGCGCCACCGCGGGTGTGGCGCGCAGCCGCTCGAGATGCTCGGGGTGGCGCAACAAGGTCAGCATGCCGTTGGTGATCAGGTTGACCGTGGTCTCGTGCCCCGCTACCAGCAGCAGGATGGCGGTCGATGACCAGATCGCAGCCGATCCGCGTGCCGTCCTTCAGCACGACCGCGATGACGGCACCGGCGTTGTCTGCCTCGATCCGCTCGACCGCGGCGCCGAGCCGCAAATCGACGCCGTGATCGCGGATCACCCCCGCCATAAAGGCGCCGATGCGTTCGCCGAGTGCCCGCCGCATCGGCACGCGCTCGCTTTCGACGATGGTGACCGCGAGCCCCATTTCGCGGCAGCAAGAAGCAAGCTCGCACCCGATGAAGCCGCCGCCAATGATGAGAACGCGCCCGGGTGATGCCGCGAGACGCGTCGCCAGCCGGTCGGCATCGTCGCGACCGCGCAAGGTCAAGACGCCATTGACCGCAGCTTCATCCGGCTTTGGCCAAGGCCGTGCGCGCGTGCCGGTCGCGATCAGCAGCCGATCGTAGTCGAGGGCGTCGCCATTCGCGAGGTCGATACGCCGGGTGGTGAGGTCGACGCCGCGGGCCGCCACACCCAGCCGCCAGTCGATGTCGAGATCGCGCGGCTGCGGCAGGGTCGTGTCAGTCGACAGACGGCGCGTGAGCACCTGCTTCGACAGCGGGGGGCGGTCATAGGGCGGGTACGGCTCGTCACCGACCAGGACGAGATCGCCGAAATAGCCGAGCCGCCGCAACCCCCCAGCAGCCGACAGGCCGGCCAGCGACGCGCCGGCGACAACGATACGGTTCGGTGGAGCAAAGGACGGGTCCGCCATACCAGCTCCCTCTCATTCGGTCGAGGTCGGCTCGACAGGTGGGTTGTCGAACCCGGCGCTGATCGCACGTACCGGACAGGCATGGACCGCGCGCTCGACCTCATCGCGCCATTGATCAGAGGGCGCCGGGTCATAGGCGAGGATTTCGCTACCCTTCAGCTGGAAAACGTTGGGCGCTGCATAGACGCACTGCCCATAGCCTTGGCATCTGTTGAGATCGACGACAACCTTCACGAGTATTCCTTCATCCGCTTGGCTTGGCGAACGCTTCCCTGCTGCCGACCGCTCCGTCGCCGGAGTCGGGCTGTCGAATAACAGCTATTGGGCGAGCTCGCGGAACCCGACAAGCTACCCGCGTTCGCCGCCGACCGCCGCACCGCCACCGCGCGCCACTTTATCGAGCTGAGTCTGTTGCCGATGCTGATGCGTGCGCTGTTCGGAGAACCCTTCACAGCGCTGCGCGCCGAGATCACGCCGCATGTCGCGCGAACGGTGGCATTCTTTCTTGCCGCCTGCAGACTGGGCGGAATTGGGCTAGACTAAACGCTGTGCTTCGCAGGTATGGCGCCGGAAAGGAAGGGATGGCGACGCTCGCCCCCTTCGGCGCCGGCGAGCCAGTTTCCAGCGGTAGCAGCCTGCGACAAACCTGACCACGGTCACCGCGACGAGCGCCAAGCGGACCCGAGCGCCGCGGCGTTGCGAACCCGGAACCGCGGCCGGGCGAGGAGGATTACGCGGTGGCTATTTCGCGCTGCGCGGTCTTTGCGACGCGGGCGAGCATCGCTGCGGCGTTGCCGTGCAGGATCTGCTCGCGCGCTTCGTCGCCGATCTGCGCTTCCGCGAGCGCCTTCCTGGTCCAGTCGCAGCCGAACTCGGTGCCGTCGGTGCCGCACACGATGCGCTCGGCACCGTAGAGGCGCACGCCCGCCTCGATTGCGCGCGGGCCGAACGAGTTGCAGTCGACGTATACCCTCGCCTTCCGGAAGCGCGACGATGGCAGCTCCTCATTTGGTGTGTCGAGCAGGCAGCGGTGGTCCATGCGCTCGACCTCATAGGGAATGTTGCCGCCCAGATTGTGGACGTGGATCATCGCATCCGGATAGTCCGCGAGGTAGTCGGTCAGACACAGCGTCACCATCACCGAGGACAGGCTCGCTTGCATATCGAGCGTGCCATTGCGGCGGCGCGCATTGTCCGTATTGGCCGCGACCTTGGGGTAAGCGTCGCCCGGCCGCGGGCCGTTATGGATAAAGAGAACTGCGCGGTGGCGGTTCGCGACTTCGAACAGCGGCCGCATCGCTTCGGCGTCCTTGCGGGTGAGGAAGAAGTTGCCCGGTATCTGCGCGCCGATCATGCCCGGCAGCCCGAGCGCCCGCTCAAGCTCCGCCGCGGCGGCCGAAATGTCCGTCAGAGGCAGCGCAGCGTAGGCGGCAAAGCGGCCGGGATGCTTCTGGCAAATTGCCGAGAGCCCGTTGTTGACGATCCGGCACAGCGACTCCGACTCTTCCGGCGGCTGGGCCTCGATCCAGCAGAACGAACCGAGGAGTGACAGCACGCTCACATCGACGCCCTGGCGGTCCATCCGAGCGAGATGGAAATCGACGTCATCGAAGGCCGAAGCGAGCGGCTCTTCACCCATCCGTGAAGCTTTCAGCACCTCGATACCGTCTTGATTGCGCAGGATGCGCGGTTCCCTGGTACGGGCGCGCAAAGCGTCGGCTATTTCGGCGGGCCTCCAATGGGTATGCATGTCGATCATCATGGCTGCCTCCTCCAAGGGTTGTCCGGCAGATTAACCCCACGGGGGCTCAGGCGCAAAGCACGACGATGTCAAGATCGATCGGCAGGGCGTTTCGCCAGTATCATCCGGGGCAAGTCACGCGTAACGCGCGGCTCATCGCCAATCGATCTTGCCGTCGCATGGCTTGGGCCGCGACAAAGGGTAGATATCGGAACTTCGGAGCCGCCAGGAGTAGATGATGACCGATGATGCCGCTTGGCCCTTGGCCCAGCACGTTTGTCGCGCAGGCTATGCCGATTTGCCTGCGAGCACCGTCGAATCTGCCCGCCGCGATATTCTTGATACCTTTGGCTGCATGCTCAGCGGAAGCGGCTCCCCAGGGATCGACGAGCTCTTTGCGGTGATCTCTCGCTGGGGCGGGCTCCCGGAAAGCCGTGTCTTGCTGCGCGGGATACGCCTGCCGGCGCCACAGGCCGCATTGCTGAATGCCAGCATGGGTCATGCGCTCGATTTCGACGACACGCTCGATACTGGTGGCTCAATCCATCCCGGCGTCTCCGTGTTGGGCTCGGTCCTCGCAGTATGCGATAGCCTGGAGGGTGTCACCGGGCAGGATGTCCTGTTGGCGGTCGCGCTCGGGCTGGATATTTCGTGCCGTATCGCGCTCGCGAGCACGCTCGATCGGGGCTGGCATCGCACCGCGGCGATGGGGATATTCGGTGCTACGGCAGCAGCAGGCAAGCTGATCGGCCTGACGCCGGAACAGATGCTGGCGGCCTTCGGCATCGCCTACAGCCACGCCGCCGGCAATCGCCAATGCATTCTGGACGGGGCCTTGACCAAGCGGATGCAGGCCGGCCAGGCGGCTAGCGCCGGCGTTTTCTCAGCTGCTTTGGCGCAAACCGGGTTCACCGGGGCGCACAACATTTTCAATGGCCGCTTCGGGTTCCTGGAGCTGTACCAGCCGAACGGGTACGACACCTCGGCGCTCCTCCGCGACCTCGGCAGGGCTTTCCGCGGCGAGGCGCTAAGCTACAAGCCCTACCCTTGCGGTCGGCCACTGCATGCGGCGATCGATGCCGCGCTGAACGCACGAGCGCAGCTCGCAATCGATCGGCCCGATGACATTGCATCGGTGACGGTCGAGGCCGACCCCGCCGGTCACAACGACCAATTCGCCCGCGGGCTATCAAAGCGCCGTCCCACCCAGGTGGTGGAGGCACAGTTCGCCCAACCCTTCCTGATCGCCACCGCGTTGGTGCATGGCAAGGTGGGGATAGCGGAGGTGGACGGTCTGGGGGATGCCTCAGTCCTGGTGCTGTCGGATCGCATCACCGGCGTCGCGCGGGATGGCCGACCAAAAGGGTCGCTCAGCATCACAGTTCAAAGGACCGACAGGCGCTCGGTTACCGTCGAGGCCAGCGCTCCAATCGGGTCGCCAGAGAAGCCGCTCACCAATGCTCAGCTCGAAGCCAAGTTCCGCGACTGCGCGCGCAATGCGGTGCAGCAGCTGTCGGATGAAAGCGTGGACGGGGCATTGGCCGCAATTGGGCGATTGGAAACGCTACCGGATGCGCGGGGGCTGATGACGCCATTCGCCGCGTGATGAAGCGACACCGCAGTCGAACTCGGGCTGTTCACGTGCTCTTCACGTGCATTTTTGTATAAATCGTGGGGTGAGCCTCATTCCCGCAGCATCGCCGCGACCTGCTCGAGGCTTCGGATGCGCGCATACATTTTCATCGCCTTATCGAGACTGTAGGCGTGAGCGGCCGCGTCGCTGCTCCAGCAGCATTCGCGCACGACCACACACGCGAGGTCGAGGTTGAAGGCCTCGCGGACGCTCGTCTCGACGCCGCGATTGGTGGCGCCGCCGCCGATGATGATCGTGTCACGCCGCAGCATGTGCAGGAGCTCGGCGACCCCAGTCCCGTAAAACGCGCTCGGCCGGCGCTTCAGGAAGACGTAATCTTCGGGCCGCGGCGCAATATCGTCGGGGAAGCCAGCCTCTGCGGTACCCTCAATCGCGTTGGTGAGTGGCGGCACGCCGGTCTCCGCCGAAAGATCGGTCGGCAGCATGACGACATCGGCGCCATCGGAGCGGCTGACCGGCGTCGTGTAGATCACCGGCACGCCAGCAATCCGCGCCACCCCGATCATCTGCACCCAGGCATCAAGCACAGGGCGCATCGCAGCCCTTCGTGCGGGATCCGACGGAGTTAACGCGCGCCGGCAAACATCGTAAGCGATCAGCGCCGCTCGGCGCCGATCGATGCGTTCGGGTTCCGGCATCGCAACCTCGTCAGGTGGGAGGGAGAGAGACGGAATACTCTGTAGATGCCGTTTTACGGCTGCCTCGCGATCGCAGCAAGGGCAGCTCTCGGGGGATCGACCCCCACAAAGCGGTGTTGAAGGAGCACTCTTTCGTATCAGCCGCTGAGCAGCCTTGCCGGCGCTATCCGACGCGGCGGATCAATTCGGCCCACCGGTCGAGCATGGGCAGGATTTCGTCGGTCTTGGCCGAGGGTAGGCTGACAACGACCCGCGCCACCCCGCGATCATGATATCGCTTCAGCCGGTCGAGGTCGTCGGGTACGCCAAACACCGTGACCGGCACCTCGGCGGGGCGGCGCCCCGCTTCGGCCGCCATTTGCCTAAATTCCGGCATGAAGTCGGTTACGTCGAAATATTGCGGCCGACTGGCATGTGGGACCCAGCCCTCGCCATAGCGCAACGCGCGCCGCGCCGCATGAGGAAAGGCGCCGCCGACGATCACCGGCGGGTGCGGTTTTTGCACCGGCTTCGGCCACGTCTTCATTTTAGGGAAATCGACGAGTTCGCCGTGAAATTCGGGCTCCTCCTCGGTCCAGATCGCCTTCATCGCGGCAATCCGTTCGCGCATCAGCTTGAACCGGGTTTTGAAGGCGGTGCCGTGATCGGCCATTTCCTCCGCGTTCCAGCCGGCGCCGACGCCAAACAAAAAGCGCCCCTGCGATATCCGGTCGATCGAGGCCACCAGTTTTGCGGTCTGGATCGGATCGCGTTGAGTCACGAGACACACTCCGGTTCCGATCCGCAGCGTCTTTGTGACCATGGCCGCCGCGGTCAGGGTCACAAACGGGTCCATCGCGTCGTAATATTTCTGCGGGAGCGCGCCACCTTGCGGAAAGGGCGTCGCGCGCGAGCTCGGGATATGTGAGTGCTCGGGTGCCCACAATGATTCGAACCCGCGCGCCTCCAACGCCCGGCCGAGATCTGCCGGGCTCATCGAATAATCAGTGAAGAACATCGCCGCGCCGAAATCCATCTCTCCCCCTTTCGGCGCCGGCGGCGCTTGGTGGTCTTTAGGCGAGGCGTACTCGGACGGCTTCGGGGCCCTTGCGGCCCTCGGCGATGTCGATCAATACGCGCTGTCCCTCGTTCAAGGTATCAATTCCCGAGCGTTCGAGCACCGAGGCATGGACAAAAGCGTCCTTGCCGCCGCCTTCGCGCACAATGAACCCAAAGCCCTTCTGCGCGTTGAACCACTTCACGGTGCCGGTCTCTTCGACCGAAGCCGAGGCCTCATAAGTCGGCCGTGCCGCACCCGGAAAAGCCGAGCGCCGCGCCGATGGCGGGGTCGCGGTACTGCTGTCGACGCTGAGGATCTCGGTGACCTGCGGCCCCTTCTGCCCGGGCGATACCCGGATCTCAAGCGTTTCCCCCGGCTGGACCGCGGGAATGCCGTTGCGTTCGAGAACGCTGGCGTGCAAAAACGCGTCGCCTGAGCCGTCCGCAAGTTCGACAAACCCAAACCCACGTTCGGGCTTGAACCATTTCACAACGGCGCGCACCGGCGGGCCCGAGGGCACTTCGAAGCGTGGCGGGGGGTTGTAACGTGGTGGTCCGCCAAAATCCCGCAGATGCGGCTCATAGCCATCATCGTCAAAGTCGCGGCGGCGCGGCTGACGAAAATTCCTGTCTCTGATCAAGTCTGTTTCCTGTCGAGTTGGTTCGCGGCCCGGTCGCGACCGCGGAACCCGATTGTTCCAAAAAATCGCCGCGGACGCGAGTGCTTAATTTGCTGGGCGCATCCGATTGAGTGGGGCTGCACACAACGCGGATCAAGACCCTCCGGCGCCCGGGAAGCGTCAATTTTCTGGCCCCCGGTTTCGCTATCGGCGCCCCGCATTGACCGGCCATGGCGACTCTAAATTGGTGGATCATGACCCAAACACCTCCGGGGCTGCGAGGGTTCACCTATTCGGGCGATCCTGCGTTCTGTCCGGTGCAATGCTGCCACAAATCGTCGACCATTTACCGGCCGCCTTGGATAATGCGGGCAGAAATCATAGCGTAAGCAGCCGGAACCAAGGTATATCTGCGCGTTGGGCCTTCGCGCCTAATCCAGTCACCCAATCTCAGTTAACCAATCCGGAAAACAAGGAGATGTCGAATGCGTAGAAGACTAATGGTCGCGGTGGGCCTACTAACACTAATGCTGGGTGCGATCTTTATGACGCCCTCGGCCCATGCCGCAGGAGTCAGGGTCGGCGTACTGACGTGTAATGTGTCCAGCGGCTTTGGCTTCGTGTTCGGGTCGTCGCGGACTCTGAACTGTACCTTTTCGGGGTCGGGCGGACGTGTTCAGCATTACGTTGGCACCATCAACCGATTTGGCGTCGATATCGGCTATGTTCGAGGTGGGGTGCTGGTTTGGGGCGTGTTTGCGCCGACGGTGACGCCAGCTCCATGCGCCTTGGCTGGCAATTATGGCGGCGCCACAGCCCAAGCCACCGTCGGTGTCGGCGCCGGGGCTAATGTCCTGATCGGCGGCAGTGCCAACTCGATCTCGCTGCAGCCGCTCAGCATCGAGGGTACGACCGGCCTCAATGTCGCTGCTGGGATCGCCTCGATTTCCTTGAAATGCGTGGCGTAAGCGTCTGATTTTCTGAGCAAGCTCGGGGGCGTTCCGCGCCCTCGGGTCCTTTATATAAGCTCGGTCCAAGCGATCAGCGGCAGCCCCCTACCGGGGGGTTGACATTGCAGTCGAGGTCGCAGCGTTCCGCCGGCGCGCAACGCCACGACAGAGATCGGCTGCTGCTTGGGAAAAAGCAAACGCCGTCGCACTCGGTCTCGATGCCGAGCGGCCGGTTTAGCCGGGCTACGACGCCAAGCGCCTGATCATAGTTTTCGATCCGGGTCTCAACCCGGCCGATGTCGGGCCGCTCGATGGTGAGACGCTCGCGGGATTGCTGCGCAATCACCGGGAGAGCGGCGAACATGGCAAAGCCGACCGCCGCCAGAAGCATCGCGAAAACCCCCACCTCCGGTCTCATCGAACCTCCGCTCACAACCTCGGGAGTGGGGGGCCACTGCATGTGATTAAATGTCAGCCGGCGATGCCGGTTGCCAGCCCCGCCCCGCGGCGTACAATCACCAACCGGCCAATCGGTGGTTACCGATGGAGATCCACAATGATTACAAAATTCGACAGCCTGTTTGCCGGCCATGTCGACATGGACAACGCCGGCTATGGCGGTACACCGGTGAACGACCGCCGTTTTCCGAACGAGCATCTCGCCACCGTCTTCGACAAGGCCGAGGCGATGGCGCAATTGATGGATCGCCTCGGCTACGACACGTTCTGGATGGCCGAGCACCATTTTCAGCACGAAGGCTATGAATGCATTCCGAACGTGCTGATGGCCGCGCTGCATCTGGCGCATGTGACCAAGCGCCTCCGGCTCGGCTGCGGCTTCAACATTACCCCGATGTGGCATCCGCTGCGGCTCGCCGAGGATTACGCCACTGCCGACATTCTTAGCGGCGGCCGCATCACTTTCGGAGTCGGGCGCGGATATCACACTCGTGAAGTCGAGACCTTTGGCTCGCCGTTGCTCGACCAACCTGCGAACCGCGAATTGTTCGAGGAACAGGTCGACATCATCTTCAAGGCGTTCAACAACGAGTCGTTCTCGCACCAGGGCAAGCACTACACGCTGCCGCCACGGGTGCCGTATCGCGGCTACACCCTCGAAGAGCTGACATTAGTGCCGCGGCCATTGCGATTGCCGGTCGAATGCTGGCAACCGATCCAAGGCGGTTCCGAGCGGGCGCTCGATTTCATGGCAAAGCACGGGATCCAGGGATTGATCGGCGGCGGCTCGGCCGAGGGCGGTGCGATGCATCGAACCGTGCTTGCCTGGAATGAGGCGCATGCGCGCATCGGCAAGCATCTCGAACCGGGCGAGCGGCTGTGCTTCGGCTTCCATTTCTACATCGCCGACAGTCGCGAGCAGGGCATTCGCGAGGCCGGCAAATTTTACGAAGAAAACATGAAGATGTTCGGCGAATTGCGGCTCGTGCGGGCGCTGAGCGATGAGCAGATCGAGATCATGCGCGATCCCAAGCGGGCACCTTTTGCCAAATTGCCGCGGATCGAGGATGCGATCGCCGCCGGCGGCGTATTATGCGGTTCGCCCGACCAGATCATCGAGCACTTGAAGGGGTTGGAACAACGCTATCCCGGGCTCGACCGGGTTTCGGTCAGCCTCAGCGTCGGCGTTCCAAAGGCAGTTTGCCTCGAACAGCTCGAACGTTTTGGCAAGGAGGTCATGCCGGCCTTCACCACAGCAAAATCGCCGGAACTGATCCCGGCTCAATAATCGGGGCGCGAGTGAGCAATCGGATCGTAGACCTGGCGTCAGCAGATCGTAGGATGGGCTGAGCGGCGCGAAGCCCAGCGCCGACACGCTGCGTCGCCGGTTGATGGGCTTCTCCCGGCTCGCGCCGGGCTCGGCCCATTCGTACCCCTACTTGGGCTTACGCCTCTCAGTTCAGAACCAAGTTCGCCGGCTCGTAGCAATGTCAGGGGGCGCGGAACAGCCGGCCGCCGATCATCGGCCGGGGCACACCGGTGGTCGAGGGCAGACTGAGCGGTAAACCGGCGGCGGCGCGTACCGCGAGATAGGCAAAGGCCTGGGCTTCGAGCGCATCGCCATCCCAGCCGACCGCCTCGACCGGGGAAACCGGGGCGTCTAGACGGCGGGTCAGTGCGGCCAGCAGCGCTGGGTTGTGTCGGCCGCCGCCGCACACCAGCCATTCGCGCACCGGCGTCGGGAAATGCCGGCGACTGGCGGCGACCGCCGCAGCCGTTATCTCGGTCAGTGTCGCGGCACCGTCGACGAGCGATAACGTCTCTGGGAGGACGTCGCGAAAATCGTCGCGGTCGAGCGATTTTGGCGGGCGTCGCGCGAAGTACGGATGTTCGAGAAACCGCGCGACGTACGCCTCGGACGGCAGGCCGGCAAGAGCGAGCGCCCCGTCGAAATCGGCCGCTGCACCCGTGTGCCGGCGCACCCAATCGTCGATCAACGCGTTGCCGGGGCCGGTATCAAAAGCCATGATCTCTGACGTTTCTGCGACTGCCTGGGTCCCGATCCAGGTCACATTGCCAACGCCACCGAGATTGAGGATCGCGAGCGGTTTCGGCAGCGCCGACGCGAGTGCGGCGTGGAAGAGCGGTGCCAACGGCGCGCCCTCGCCGCCCGCCGCGATATCGGCTATGCGGAAATCGCATACCACGTCAATGCCCAAGCGGCGGGCCATCTCCTGACCATCTCCCAGCTGCCAGGTGCGGCGCTCGGCGGGGCGATGCAGGATCGTATGACCGTGCATTCCGATGAGCTCGACCGCTAATCCACGGTGGCAATCAAGGAATATTTCGACCGCCTCGGCATGCAAGCGCGTCAGATCGGATTCGACTGCTGCAACTGGCCCGACCCCGCCCAAGACGCCGCGCAGCCTTTCGCGAAACTCGGCGGGGTAGGGGATCGTCGTCGCCGGACCCGGGCGCACCAGTGCGGCACCATCGGTTTCGATCATCGCGATATCGATGCCGTCCATCGAAGTCCCGCTCATCAACCCGATGGCTCGCCGCAACGGCAACCGAGGCGAGAATGGTGATTTCCCGGTCGCGGCTGTGTTAGATGACAGTGCCATGTCGACCCTTCATTCCCCCTTTCTGATCGCTGCGACCGAGCGCGGCTTTATCCATCAATGCACCGATCTCGCAGCCCTCGATGCACGGCTCACCAAAGAGCGCTGTGACCGCTTATGTCGGCTACGATTGCACTGCTGACAGTCTGCATGTCGGCAGCCTGGTTTCGATCATGCTGTTGCGGCTGTGGCAGCGTTGCGGTCACAAGCCGATCGTGCTGATGGGGGGCGGTACGACGCGGATCGGCGACCCATCGTTTCGCGACACGGCGCGGCCGTTGTTGGATGATGCCGAGATCGCGCGCAACATGGCCGGGATCCGCAAGGTTTTCACCAAATTCATCGCGTTTGGCAACGGTCCGACCGACGCGGTCATGGTCAACAATGCCGACTGGCTCGACGAATTACGCTACATCCCGCTGCTGCGCGAGGTCGGGCGCCACTTTTCGGTCAACCGCATGCTTACCCAGGACAGCATCCGCTTGCGGCTCGAACGCGAGCAGCCGCTGAGCTTTCTCGAATTCAACTACCCGATCCTGCAGGCCTATGATTTTGTCGAATTGAGCCGGCGTTTTGGTTGCGAGGTGCAGATCGGCGGTTCGGATCAATGGGGCAACATCGTCGGCGGTGTCGAATTGGGGCGACGCATGGACGGGCGCACGCTCTATGGGTTGACGACGCCGCTGCTGACGACCGCGTCGGGCGACAAGATGGGCAAGACCGCACAGGGTGCGGTTTGGCTCAACGCCGAGCGGCTGTCGCCCTACGAATACTGGCAATTCTGGCGCAATACCGAGGACGCCGATGTCGGTCGATTTCTGCGCCTCTTCACCGAATTGCCGCTCGAGGGGATCGTCCGGCTCGAAAACGGCGACATCAACGAGGCCAAAAAGAGTGCTGGCAACGGAGGCGACGGCGCTGTGTCATGGCCGCGCGGCGGCCGAGGCACCGCGGAAACCGCCCGCGCGGTGTTTGAGGAGGGTGGCAGCGGCGACGAACTGCCACAAACCCAATTGTCGCGTGATCTGTTCGAACGGGGGATCGCGGCGTTCGAATTATTCAGCCGGGTTGGGCTCGCCGTCTCGAACAGCGAAGCGAGGCGATTGATACGCGGCGGTGGTGCGCGCATCAACGACGCAGTGGTCAAGGATGAAACCCGTGTCGTCGGGCTCGACGATCTCGGACCCTCCGGTGCGATGAAGCTCAGCGCCGGCCGCAAGCGCCATGCCCTCGTCCGCGCGGTTTGACGGATGCTCTGATCAATAAATGTCCGTTGATTGTCATTCCCGCGAAAGCGGGAATTGAGGGGCCACGAACGCGGGCGCGGCAGCCCATCGCCCCGCTTTCGCGGGGCGATGGGCAACTGCCATCAAGCAGTAGCTCTTAACAGGTCAGAAACCGGGCCAGTTACGACGGCATCGGTCCCATGAAGTCGCGCTTGCCGATCTCGATGCCGAGCGACCGCAGAATATTGTACGCGGTTGTCACGTGGAAATAGAAGTTCGGCATCGCGAAATGATAGAGATAGACCTGCGCGCGGAAACTGCGCTGCTGACCGCCGGCCCCGATCGTTACCTGCGACTCTTCCTTGCCGTCCACTTGGTCGGCGTGCAGGCCCTTCAGGAAGTCGATCGTTTTGTCGAGCCGCGACTGCATCTCGGCCCAGCTGTTGTCGATCGCCGGCAGTTGCGGCACCTCGACACCGGCGACCCGCCCCGCGCCAAAAGCGTGCTCACTCGCCTGACGGACCTGGCGCGCCAGGGTGAACATGTCGGGGTAAAGCCGCCAATTCAGAGCCGTTGCTTCGTCCCATTTCTTCTCGGTCGCGTGTTTTTGTGCCTTATCGAGGACGCCTTTCAAACCGCCGAGCAATTGCAGAAACACTGGTACCGAGGCGTGGTACATGCTGATCGCCATGATGTCGTCCCTCCTGGTTTTGGTGAAGCTCAAGAAGCCCCATCTTAACCGCGTGCGCCGCGGGCGGGAAGGCGGATTGGAGGCTATCGCCGACAGGGCGCTCGACGATCGCTGCGCCGCGCTTTAGTGTAGCTTGGTCGGAGCCAGAGGAGGTGCCGGGAATGGCCAGGGAACGGCGTCTCGAAGCGCGGCAAGTCGAAGAGATCTTTCTCGCTTTTGCCGAAGCGATGCGCGAACTGCCGCCTGATATCGAGGCGGGCTGGCTCGACGCCCAGGGCGATCTGCGCCTTGCTCCCGATATTGCACGGAAATTGCGAACCGCCCGCCGGGTCCGCCAATTGCTGGTCGAATTGCGGCAAAGCCAGAACGACGGCTGAGGGTAGCGCTTCGTGCTGCCTCAGCGCTGTCCGAGTATCCGCTGCCCCTGCAGCAGCCGTTTCAACACCCGAAGCCGGCCACTTGCAAAGGTCGAGCCGCCTCCAGCCGCCCGACCGCTGCCTCGACCGCCAGTCGCAACCCGGTTTCATTGAAGAACGATCCCGGTATCATGCAGCGCGCAGCCAGCACCCGGCAAAACGCATCGAACAATTTTGCCTCGGGCGGCATCGCTTGGGTCCAGAAATCGTCGAGGGGGCCCTGGTAGGTCAACCCCGGCATATCGTAAACCGCCTTGCCGAGCGCGATCACCGGCAGTCCCTCTGCCAAGGCTTTAGCGCCCACGGTGCTGTTGACGGTCACGACAGCGCGGGTGCGGGCCAGCAATTCTGTCAATTCCCCGCCGTCAAGCACCGTCACTCGTTCGGCGATCCCATGCTCGGCCGCGGCATGGCCGACGAGGCCGACCCAATCCACAAGACCGCTATCCATCGGGTGCAACTTGACAACGAGCTTGGCGGCCGGTGGAGCGCAGCGCGCGAACGACCGAACGACAAAGTCGATCGCAAAATGCATTGCTCGAAACGGCGAATGCACGCGGATCTGATAGTCGCAGTCGAGCTGCAGCGGGAAGAAATAGATCGGATCGCCGCGCACCCTCTCGATTGCCGCTACGGCTTTGCGTTCGCAGCGGCGCATCAGCGCGAGCCGACGCAGCCACCCCGCGTATTCAATCGACGGGTAGTAGGGCCGGTGGGTGCGGTAATGGGGAAAGCGCCGCATCGCAGACGCCGCCGCAAAATTATATAGAAGGTCTTCGACTGCGCGGCGTCGGAAGCTGTCTGGCACTTCTAGTGGGGGTGTCCATTGCGGTAGATTGCGCGCCCCCTCGAGATACCAACTCGGATCCTTGGGTAATAACGAATACCCGTTGGTGCCGCCTTGCTCGAAGGTGATCCAACCGGGACGCAGATAACCCTCCTCGACGACATGGACCAGTAGTTGCTGCTGTTCAGCACAGCGGATCGCGATCCGATGCTGCGGCCGACAGTCACCGAACAAGATGATGTCGCTGATCGCCCGATCGGCGAGGAGACGGCCCAGGAACGCCGGCCACTCATATTCACTGCCGCGAAAGTCGATGCTGTTGGGTAGTTTCCAAAACGCGCGATCGCCGCCGTTGAAATTGATTCGATGCACGGCGTGGCCGCGGGCTGCGAGTGCCGCGCCGAGCCGCTCAAAAAATCGCGATGGCATGCTTTGCAGAAACAGGAAACTGCGATTGCGCAATACCCGCTGGCCACCGAAACTCACTTGCCGCGGCGGACCCGTAACGAGACGATCCAATGCCATCCCCGACGCCGATGGTGCGCTCTGCTGCCAAATATTGCTGGCAGTTATCGCGAGGCTCCTTCACTCTTCTCGCGATTGGCGAAATTGTCGAGGGATTTCGGTAGTTTAAGGATCGAATTGACGATCGCAGTGACGAACCGCAGGCCGGAATAGGCCGGCGCGCAGGATTGCTATCAATCTTTGTCGGTGTGGCGCGGCGCACCACACCCCGCGGGTCATCGCGGCATTAAGCTCATCGGCCGATCGTCAAATTCGTGATCAACAGCAACAATTCGACGATCCGGTTCACCTCTTATTAGCGGTTATAGCATTCGATCCCTTGGCTGCATTTTGTTCAGCTCGGGCGAGGCGATGGCACGCATTCTGATTGCGGAGGCGGATCAGCTTATCCGTGAATTTATTGCCGGCATTCTGGCCGATTGCGGTCATACGGTCGAGACCTGCGCCAATGCAGCAGAGGCAGCCATCTCACTGGCGACGCACGCAATCGATGTCGTTATCAGCGACCTTGTGCTTGATCTCGGTGATCAAACAAGTTTGGGCCGAGACTGCGCAGCTCTCGGCATCCCGACCTTTACCTTGAGCGGCAGAAGGTTCTCCCTTGATCAGTCATTGGCGGAGCGACCTCTTGCATTGATCGAAAAACCATTTCGCTTTGATGACATGCAAACGGTATTGGACGCCGTGGCAACGGAGCAGGACGCGCTGTGTGAGGCGACGATCCTGACCGGCGCTGGCAGCAATAGCCGTGGCTATCCGCGACGCGCGTAGAGCAAGAACTCCCGATTTCCTTCGGGCCCGTGGATCGGGCTTTCGATGATGCCGACCACATGCCAGCCATCTTGCGCTGCGCTCCAGGCAGCGGCGCGTTCGCAGACTGCGCGATGGATCGTCGGATCGCGCACGACACCACCCTTACCGACGTCCTTTGGCCCCGCCTCGAATTGCGGTTTGATGAGAGCCACCAGAGATGCGCGTTCTGCGGCAAGTGCGAGCGGCGCCGGCAATACTGTCGCCAGCCCGATAAAGCTCGCATCGCAGGTGATAATGTCGACCGGTTCGGGCACCTGAGCGCGCCCCAGAGCGCGGGCGTTGGTTCGCTCGTAAACGACGACGCGGGGATCCTGGCGCAATTTCCACGCCAGCTGGCCGTGCCCGACATCGACCGCATAGACCCGCGTAGCGCCGCGGGTCAGCAAAACATCGGTGAAGCCGCCGGTTGAAGCGCCGATATCGAGCCCGATCCAGCCGGTCGGATCGATGGCGAAATGATCGAGTGCATATGCGAGTTTGATCCCGCCGCGCGATACCCACGGATGATCGCGCCCGCGAACTTCGAGCCCGGCATCCGGAGCCAAAATGTCCCCCGCCTTGTCAACCCGCCGCTCGCCGACGAATACCAACCCCGCGAGGATCAGGGATTGCGCCCGGGCCCGACTTTCGGCAAGCCCGCGCTCGACCAACAGCTGATCGGCCCGCTGCTTTGCCGCCAACCGAGCCTTGTGCTGTTCGGACAGCTCTGTGAAAGACCTGCTATTATGCCCGCGCCGGTTGCTCAATTATCTCCCGACCCAGCGCGGACAGCGCCGTTTCGACGATATGACGGGCATTGAGACGCGCCTTATCGTATTGCGCCTGGGGACTATCGTGGTCGAGAAAGACGTCGGGCAATACCATGGTGCGAATTTTGAGCCCATGGTCGAGCAAGCCGTTCATCGCGAGGTAATGCAGCACATGGCTGCCAAAGCCGCCGATCGCACCCTCCTCGATCGTGATTACGACCTCATGCTCGCGCACGAGCCGATTGATCAGATCGATGTCGAGCGGCTTGGCAAAGCGTGCATCCGCGACCGTGGTCGATAATCCGTGTGCTGCCAGCTCCTGGGCCGCCTTCATGCACTCGCCGAGCCGGCCGCCAAGGCTTAAGAGAGCGATCGTCGTCCCTTCGCGGATGATGCGGCCGCGCCCGATCTCAAGCGGTATGCCGCGTTCGGGAAGCGCCACGCCGACGCCGTCGCCGCGCGGATAACGGACTGCCGACGGTCCCTCGTCGAACGCCGCACAGGTCGCGACCATGTGAACGAGATCAGCCTCGTCCGCCGCCGCCATGATCACAAACCCGGGCAAGCAGCCAAGATATGTCACGTCGAAGGAACCGGCATGGGTCTGGCCATCGGCGCCGACCAGTCCGGCTCGATCGATCGCAAACCGCACCGGCAGTTTTTGGATCGCGACGTCGTGCACAACCTGGTCATAGGCGCGCTGCAAAAAGGTCGAGTAGATCGTCGCAAAAGGCTTCATTCCTTCGGCCGCGAGCCCAGCGGCAAACGTTACCGCGTGTTGTTCGGCGATACCGACGTCAAAGCAGCGGTTGGGAAATTTCTCGCCGAAGAGGTTGAGCCCGGTGCCTGACGGCATCGCCGCGGTGATCGCCACAATGCGGTCGTCGGCTTCGGCCTCTTGTATCAATGCTTTGGCAAAGACGCTGGTATAGGAGGGCGCCTTTGAGCTCGATTTCGCCTGTGTCCCGGTGACGACATCGAATTTGGCGACGCTGTGCCACTTGTCCTCGGCCTGCTCGGCCGAAAGATACCCATGGCCCTTCTCGGTCACGGCGTGGACCAGGACCGGTCCTCTTTCGTCGGTGTCGCGAACATTTTTCAGCACCGGCAACAGATGGTCGAGGTTGTGGCCGTCGATCGGGCCGACATAGTAAAAGCCGAGCTCTTCGAACAGTGTCCCGCCGGTAATGAAGCTGCGGGCCAATTCCTCGGCCCGTCGCGCCGTATCTTCGAGCCGTCTGGGGAAATGACGCGCCACTTCCTTGGCGATGTGGCGCAAGGACATGAAGGATTTCGAGGACAGCAGGCGTGACAGGTAGGCGCTCATTGCGCCGACCGCGGGCGCGATCGACATGTCGTTGTCGTTGAGGACGACGATCAGCCGAGAATCCATTGCGCCGGCATTGTTCATCGCCTCGTAAGCCATCCCCCCGCTCATCGCGCTGTCGCCGATTACGGCAATTACGTTGCGACGCTCGCCGCGCAAATCCCGCGCGACGGCCATACCGAGCGCGGAGGAGATCGAGGTCGAGGCGTGCGCTGCGCCGAACGGGTCGTATTCGCTCTCCGAGCGTTTAGTGAAACCGGAAAGCCCGCCGCCCTGCCGAATCGTGCGGATACGGTCGCGCCGCCCGGTCAGGATCTTGTGCGGATACGCCTGGTGGCCGACATCCCAAATCAGCCGGTCGTGGGGCGTGTCGAAGATGTAGTGCAGCGCTACGGTCAGCTCGACGACGCCGAGGCTGGCGCCGAAATGACCGCCGGTGATCGAGACTGCGTCGATCAGTTCGGTGCGCAACTCATCCGCGAGCTGGCGCAGATCCGATTCGGGCAGCCGGCGCAGATCGGCCGGGATATCGATCCGGTCGAGCAACGGCGTCCGATTAGAGATCGGGCGAATCGGGTTTGAGTCCAATGCTGGCTCCTTAGGTGCGGCGGCTGATGACAAATCGCGCCGCCTCTCTCAAAAGTTCCGCTCTTCTCCCGAACAAATCAAGGTGGGCGACAGCTTGGTCGATCAGGAGTTCGGCCTGGCTACGGGCTCGCTCGATACCTAAGATTGAGACGAAGGTGGCTTTACCGGCGGCGGCATCGGCCCCGACCGGTTTGCCGGTTTCTGCTGTCGAACCTTCGACATCGAGGAGGTCGTCGGCGATCTGAAAGGCGAGCCCGAGATCATGCGCATAACCACGCAACGCGGTGCGCGCCTCGGCCGGCGCCTTGGCAAGAATCGCGCCCGATTCGCATGAAAATGCGATCAGCGCGCCGGTTTTCATCCGTCTGCAGGCGCGTGATCGCGCCGATGTCGAGGGGTCGGTGCTCGGCGATCAGATCGATCATTTGACCCCCGACCATCCCGGCCGCACCGGCAGCGGCGGCGAGCGCGGCTACCAGCTCGCAGCGCACGGCCGGGTCGGCATGCGTATCGGGATGCGCGAGAACTTCGAAGGCCGCCGTCAGCAGGCCATCGCCGGCTAGGACTGCTGTCGCCTCGTCGAATTCTTTGTGGCAGGTCGGACGCCCGCGGCGCAGATCGCTGTCGTCCATGGCCGGCAGATCGTCATGAACCAGCGAGTAGGCATGGACCATCTCGATCGCTGCCGCCACCTGCAGCGCGCAGTGCCGCGCGACGCCGAACAGACGCGCGCCGGCAAGCACCAGAAACGGCCGCATCCGCTTACCCGGGCCGAGCACCGCGTAGCGCATCGCCTCATAGACCCGCGCTTCGAGGTCGGGCGGAACCACCAGCAGCCGTTCCAGCAGCGAATCAGTCAGGCTCGCAGCATCCGCCAGCGCCTCTTCGAAGGTGATCGTGTTCGGCCACAGGGTCTCAGTCAAACTTAGCCGCCTCCGTCGAGAGAGCGCCGTCCGCGCCAATTACGATGCGTTCGACCCGCTGCTGCGCCTCGTTGAGCTTGCGTTCGCAGTGTTGCCTGAGCAGGGCTCCGCGTTCGTAAGAAACGATGGCCTCGTCGAGCTTGACCTGCCCGGCTTCGAGCCGCCGCACGATCTGCTCAAGTTCCGCGAGGGCATCCTCAAAGCTCATGTTTGAGATTTCGGGAGGCGGGTTGGGCTCGGTCATCCGTGCGTCTATTTAGCAATTACGCGAGAGAGGAAGCGCGCTCTAGCCGTTTGCGAGCGGATAATATCGTGTTGCAGTGACAAGACTGCAACAGTGCGGCATTCCGCGGCCATTCAGGCCGCCATCAGCACCCGTACATGCGCCGCGGCGCTGGCGGCGAGCGCCGGCAAATCGTAGCCGCCCTCGAGTGTCGAGACGAGGCGTCCCCGTGCATAGCGGCAGGCGAGTTCAACGAGCTTTTCGGTCACCCACACATAATCGCTCTCATCCAGCATCAGCTGCGCCAAAGGATCGTTACGGTGGGCGTCGAACCCAGCCGACACGATGACAAGCTCCGGCCGAAAATCATTGAGTGCCGGCAGCACGCGCTCGCTGAACGCCCGGCGAAAGGCCCCCGATCCCGACATCGGCCGCAGCGGCGCATTGACGATGTTGCCAACGCCGGTCTCGCGGACGCTCCCGGTCCCGGGATACAGCGGATATTGATGGGTCGAGGCATAGAATAAGGTTTCGTCTGCCTCGAATGCTGCCTGCGTGCCGTTGCCGTGATGGACGTCGAAATCGACGACCGCCACTCGCTCAAGGCCATGCACCTCGCGGGCCCGCAATGCGCCGATCGCAGCGTTGTTGAACAGGCAGAAACCCATCGCCCGATCGGGTTCGGCGTGGTGCCCGGGTGGGCGGACCGCACAAAAGGCATTGTCGGCCTCGCCCGTGACGACCGCGTCGACAGCGGCGGTCACCGCGCCCGCGGCACGCAAGGCCGCCCGGCCCGAGGCCGCCGAAAGGATTGTGTCGGCGTCGATCGCGACATGCCCGGTGCTCGGGACCGCAGCGAGGATGCGCTCGATGTGATACCGAGGATGCACCCGAACCAGGTCATCGATCGCCGCTTCCGGTGCCTCGCGCCACTTGAGACCCATGAATTGCGGTCCGGATAGTGCGGTCAGCACCGCGCGTAACCGCGCCGGCGCTTCGGGATGATGAGCTCCGGGATCGTGTTCGAGACAGTCATTATGAGTATAGAGAAGGGTGGTCATCGCGGGCTCTCACCGTGTCGAAATTCGGCCTAGACTGTGACACACTCGCAGCGCCGGTATCATCGGAAATCGAATATGGCGGCATTCAGTGAATCAACGGCGGCGCAACGCGCTGAGCCCAAGTGCCGCCCACCCGATCAACAGCGCGGTGCCACCAAACGGCGTGACAAGCGCCAGCCAGATCCATCGCGTCAACGCTAATGCGAACAGGCTGAAGCTGAACAACCAGACCCCGACGACAAAGCTCCATCCGGCAATCGCCAACAACAAATCTGGCCGGACGCTGCGCTCGGCGATGGCGGCGGCCGCCAGAATGGCGGCAGCGTGAACCATCCCATAGAGCGCACCGGTGCGCAGCAGCTCGGCTGCAGGCGCATTGCCGGCCGCGAGATGCGCCGCGACCGCTCCGGCCGCTACCGAGAAAAATCCGCCGATCGCGGCGGCGGCGAGCCAGACCCGAATCATTGCAGCGCTACGCGTTCGGCCAGCGCGCTTTCGTAGAGGGCCAGGGTCTCACGCGCGACAATCTCTTCGGCAAAGTGCGTCTCGATCAGGGCCCTGCCGTTCCTGCCCATTACCTCACAGCGTGCCGGGTCGGTGACAAGCGCAGCAATCGCTCCGGCCAGCGCATCGATGTCGCGCGGGGGCACGAGAATGCCGCTTTCGTGTTCTCCGGTGCGGATCACCTCGCGGCAGCCGGGCGCGTTGGTGGCAATGATCGGCCGGGCGCATGCGGCGGCTTCGAGCAGCGCTTTGGGCACCCCCTCACCATAGGTAGAGGGTAGCAGCGCAATCGTGGCACGCCGCCATACTTCGCGCACATCCGCGACGGCACCGAGCCAGGCCACGCCGGGCTCGGCGGCAAGCGCCGACAACCTTGCTGGTGAAAGCGATCCGGAATTGTCGGGATCGGTCGGGCCGGCGAGCAGCAGCTCGATCGCCAGATTCCGGGCGCGTAATGTACGAATTGCGGCGACCGCGTCGAGCACTCCCTTGTCGCGCAGCATGCGCGAGACAAGAGCGATCGTGACGGTGTCTCCCTTTGGCAGCGGGAGCGGGGCAAAATGCCTGATGTCGACCCCGGAGCCACGGATCAGCGAGATCCGCGACGGTTCGATCCCGAGGGTGGTAAGGGCGGCGCCGTCTTCCGGGTTCTGCACAATGACCCGACTGTTGCTGTGGCCGATGGCCAGCCGCAATGCAAGGCCAAGCGAGAGTCGGCGCAGCCGCGCCGCCAATCCCGTCCCCGAAAAACCGGAACCGAGACCCATGACTGCATCGATGACCGTGGGAGCATCCGGCCCCCCGGCAAAAGCGAGCGCGCGCGCAAGACTGCCGAACAACACCGGCTTTAAGGCAATATGGTGAACGATGTCAGGTCGTTCGGTCCGGTAAAGTCTGGCGATCTCCGCCACCGCGCGCGCCGCACCACGGATTCCGTCGCCGCGCCGGCGCCACGGCAGGGAACGGAGGGCAAATTCCTCTTCGGTGATCTTTGCGCTGTGAGCCTGGACGCGGGTCGCCACGATGACTTGGAAACCGGCGTCGCGCGCTGCCCTGGCAATCGGCAAGCGATGCGAGCAGAAATACCAATCCTCAGTTACCAGAAACAGCAATTTGGGTCGCCGCCCGCTATAAGCGGATGTCGATCCGGGAGTGACAGCGCTGATCGTTTCGTATAAGGCCATGTGCAGGTCGGGGCGGATAGGGTGCGACAGAGAGGCCGGCAATCTCGCCCGCGTCAATCTTTCCTACTAACGCATCCGCCGGAGCGGCGCCTGCGCAATATCTTTTGATCACTGTGGAGGAAAAAGACTGCCGTTTATCTTAGTGACCGGGGCCGCCGGTTTTATCGGCCGTGCGCTGTGCCGCGCCTTGGTGGAACATGGCCACAAGGTTGTGGGCGTGACGCGCACGCGCGTCGAACCGATCCCTGGCGTAGAGTTGCGAGCGATCGGCGATATTGGCCTACAGACCGATTGGGGGACCGCTCTCGCCGGCGTCGATATCGTCGTCCATCTCGCCACCAGTGCGCACCGCCCGATTAGCCCTGCTGTCGCTCTCGCCGAGGCCCAATCGGCGGCGGCATTGGTCCGCGCGGCGCGCGCTGGGGGCACCGGGCGCTTTCTTCTTGTCAGTTCAATCCGGGCGATGGGCGAGGCGACGCGACCCGGCATGCGGTTTCATGCGGACGATTCGCCGGCACCTCGCGACGGCTATGGCCGCGCCAAGCTGGCGATCGAAGATGCGGTCGCCGCGGCTGCCCGAGCGAGCCGGCTCGATCTTGTCATTCTGCGGCCGCCGCTCGTTTATGGGCCCGGAGTCAAAGGGAATTTCCGCGCCCTGATCCGACTTGGGGCGAGCGGCCTGCCATTGCCGTTCGCCGCGCTAAATCATCGCCGCAGCCTGATTTTTCTCGACAACCTGATCGAACTTCTGGCTGTGGCGTGCACTCATCCGGGAGCGTCGGGCCGTGTGTTGCTGGTGCGCGATGCCGTTGATTTCTCGATCCCGGAATTGCTGCGGGTGCTGGGAGAAGGGCTCGGCCGCCCGGTGCGGCTATTTTCGGTTCCGCCGGGACTGTTTGCCACCCTTGGGTTGGTCCCGGCATGGGCGCCGGCGATAAGGCGGCTGACCTTGCCATTGCTCGTCGACGACGGCGAGACGCGGCGTGTCCTCGGCTGGCGGCCGGCGATCGCGACCGAGATCGGGCTCGTCGCTACGGCCCGCGCCTTCGCGCTCTCGTCCTGATACGAACATTGGCAGCGCTGCGGTGTTGTCCCAGACAGCATCGCCGCTCGGAGCACAACAGATGACGGGTCTCACGCACGACACCGAGTTGATCCGCCACGCCATCGAGTATGTCGCCGAACTCTATCGCGAACTCAGCGAGGAAAACGGAGCACCCACACCCGGAACCCAGAACCAAGCCGTCAATTTTATCCTCGCCGACCCGGCGTTGAGTCGTGCCGTCAGAGCCTGGGGTGAGCGAACGCGGGCCGATGAAGCCACCGCGGGACCGCCGCAACGATTGCCATTTGACGAGACTTATCGCCGCGTCGAAGCCTTTATGAGATCCGTGATGGAACGACCGGTCTTTGCGCGCAAAGATCAAGACTGATCATCGCGACGATTTGCGCTATATCCGCGACTAAACGCGCCAAGAATCTAAATTGCCAAGGAGGGCGCATGCCGAGCTTTGACATTGTCTCGCGGATCGACCTCGCCGAAGTCGACAATGCGCTCGCTGGAATGATCCGCGAGATCGCGACCCGGTTCGACTTCAAGGGCAGCAAGTGCTCGATCGAGCGCAAAGAAGGCGTCCTGACCATCCTTGCCGACGACGATCTCAAGCTGAAGCAGATGCACGAGCTGCTAAAGGTGCACATGACCCGACGCAAGGTCGAGCCCGGCGCGCTCGACTACAAGCCGCCGGAAAAGGCCTCGGGCAACACCGTTCGCCAGACGATCGCGCTGCGGCAAGGAATCGACGCCAATCTCGGCCGCCAGCTGATCCGCGAGATCAAGGACAGCAAACTCAAGGTGCAGGTGTCGCTCCAGGGCGATGAGCTGCGCGTGACCGGCAAGAAGCGCGACGATCTGCAGAGTGCGATTGCGGCAATCCGCGGCCTCAAAATCGAACAGCCGCTGCAATATGTGAATTTTCGCGAATAGGGCTTGTTGCCGGCACTGGTTGCGCCGCTTGCCGCTGCCGCCGGCACCGGCTATTAAAGATCATCGCCTCGTCCCCTTCGTCTAGAGGCCCAGGACACCGCCCTCTCACGGCGGCAACACCGGTTCGAATCCGGTAGGGGACGCCAATTCTATCAATTAGTTAAGGGCGATAACCGCGTTTCAATCCGGCGATGTACGGCAAAAATACGGCAAAGATGCCCCTGGACGTGGGTGGAAATCTTGCTGGCCCATTGGCGCCCGATCCGCCCCGAGCCGGTAAGCTCAGTAACTCGGCTGAGCCTATTAGCGAGTCCAGCAACGACGTTTGGGAGTGAATGAACCGTCGCAAGGGCGCTATGCGCTAGACGCATTGTGTAGCCGCCTCTTCCTCCCGGCCTCGCATCCGATCAGATTATCAGATATGACCGCCGCAGCGCTCTCCATCAAGGATGTCTCCTCTCGGCAAACAATAGAGGCGCTGGTCGACGATCTTCATCAGGGACCGATCTCCGGCGAGATGGCAGGTCAAATCAAGGTCGCACCGGTTACCAAAGACGGCCCTGATTTTCGCTATTCGGTTGAACAGTGGGCACCGTCAACTCGATGGGTCCTTAGCCGCGAAATGGAGACCGACGCACGCGATACGACCGAAAACCCGTGTCGGGCGCGGTGGGCGGTCAAGTTGGCGCGATGCGCGTCTCACATGTAGAACAGTCGCGGTGCCCTCTCAATGCCGAGCGCAGCCGCTTTGCAGGGTGACGAGTTCGGCGACGGCATCGCGCCAGCGCTGGGCGCGGCTGCGTTGGTCGGCCGCTGCCCGGTAACGGATCACCGGCCGGGATATGGCGCGAGCGGCGCGATGCCGGGCCTGTCGCTCGGCATTGGTCAGGGGACTGTCGCCGAGGGTCTTGCGGAGCATGGGCTCACTCCGAAACGTTACGTAAACGGAGCTCGACGCCGCCGGTAATATGGTGCGGCGGAGGATCTTTGCCGACATATCGTCGGAAGAGACGGACGGCGTGCCCGACGGCATGAAGGTCGACGTCCTGGCAGCCTGTCGGACTTTAGCCGCTCGTGAAATATTCTGTCGTCAGGATATCCCGTTATGCAGCAAAATTGTGGATGATCCCGTTCTACAGCAACTATGTTTCAATCGGATTTTCGGCTAAGTCCGACAGGCTGCTGGGTCGGATCTATTGCACCGGTCCGGGCGGTACTTGGGTGTTCGCCCCCGACGGTAGCCGGATCGGCATCATCCGTACGCCCGAAATCCCGGCCGAGTAGTGCAACGGAATGTTCGATGGGAGCCTACATAGCCGGCGATAGGCGGGAGGATGCGGTTCCCGAAGTGTGATCGCAGCGTATTCGTTGCTACCGACTTCTCGGCCCAAGGCGATCCTCCCGGTCAAGCTGGCAAATCGGAACGCCGACCATTCGTGCCGTCACCTTGCCAAAAACTGATCCAAAAATAGGTTCTAAGTCATATTTTAGTGTCCCAGTTATTGGAAGCATTAACTCAAAAAGAGTGCGCATTTACGATCGTTGAATTCTACGAACCCTGAGCGAACCATGGCCGCAGATCAATGGCGGTCAGATGGCAACAGGTCTCAGCGCCTCAACAATCAAGTCCTGGTTTCAGTATCGGTGCGATCGAAAGACTTGGTATGACATCACCGATGCGAACGATCTTGGCGCCGTTCCCGTGGTCAAGGACCAGCGGGATGCACCGTGGGCCAAGCTGGGTCAGGAATTCGAAGATCAGTCATAGGTCGCCTTTCGGCAGAGAGTGCTGTCCTTCGCCCCGCGTCCGAAGACGATGGTCTTCCCGAACGCCTCGCCTCCGCGTTGCTCCGCGGCAAGCGACCGGAGGTGTATGCGGCGCAGGTAAACCTCCGCCTCCGCAGCAGGCCCGACTTCCTGGACCCGAGCGGAATCGATCCGCGCCGCACCTTTGCCGACCTCATCCAGATTGATCTCTCCGCTGCGGCGCCGGTTTTCCGCGTGATTGACGTGAAGGCGACACGACGAGCGACGGTCTTCCAAAAGGCGCAGGTCGCGTACTACGCCCTCATGCTGCGGGTGGTTTTGGAGGAACTGGGCGTCTCGGCCCGCATCAATCCGGTTGCCGAAATCTGGCGCATCCCGGATGACGGCACGGTGGAGGGCAGTCTCTGGAAGGATGATCCGTTTGAGCTTGGTCCCTACCTGCGTCTCGTTGAAGAGTTCTGCCGGAAAGAACTCCCGCTCATCGCCGCGCAAGAAATCGAGCCGGGGCGCGACGAGACCTTCTTCCACCTCTATTTCAAATGCGAGCAATGCGAGTACCTGACGCATTGCCGTAGGCCCCTCCAGCGGCCAGCGCCGCAGCGCGATGTCAGCGCTGTCCCTGGGTTGTCTCATGAGGGAAAGCGAGCGCTGAAGCGTGCCAATGTCAGGACGGTCGGCGATTTTGCCAAAATTTCGCTCGGGTCCGCGGCCTCTTTCGGCGGCTGGTCACTTCAGCGCCGGGGCGATCTGCTCGTTTCCCGCGCTAAAGCGCAACTTGCGGGCCGCCTCGATCGGCTGCCGAACACCACGACCTATCTCATGCCGCCACGCGCCGAGAACCTCATGATCCTCTCGGTCGATCACGACCCGGTCGACGATACGCTGGCTGCACTCGGCTATCTCTACAGCGGACCGGAGGGCGAGCGGAGCGTCATAGAGGTTCTGCCGGACGGGAGCCGCGCGGCCGAGACAGCGGCGGGTATTCTCCGGCAGAACGCGAATCCTGATTTAAAAACCTAAGTGCGGAGGCAAACTGCCCCTCATCCTTCAATGGAGCCAGAGCGTTCGGGGACGCGGCTGTCTTCATATCGCTTGGATAAACGCGTTCCCCATGCTAGGGGCGACAATGAATGATAGGGAATAAATCATCAGTGGAAGACTTGGCTTGAACGATCCTAAGCGGCGACGGACCACTCTGCGAGAGACCACTAACGTCGGAGAGTCCGAGTTCCTCTCAGTTGGCGCGTCCGACCAGGAAGATGTCGCTGATCTCAGGGTGGGATATATCCCTGACTTCATCTCGGGGCGTCCCGTTCGTGCTACTCCCGAGGAAGTAGAGGCTGTGCAGGTCTTCGCACGACGGCTTGTAGAAGATTTCGGCTACCCCCCAGACCTGATCCAGATGCGCCCTCAGTTCAGAGTTCGCCCCAGGCCCTCCGAATCACGGCAACGTGGATACCCGGTTGATATCGCGGTATTTACATCAAATAGGCGATTGGAGGATGACGTCTTCATCCTAGTTGAGTGCAAGAAAAAAACCCGTCGGGACGGCGAACAGCAACTTAAAATCTATATGACTATGTCAAATTGTCAGGTCGGTGTTTGGTTCAATGGCAAAGACCATTTATATTTATTAAAAAAGTACATTTCGGACGGGACAATCGAGTGGTCCGTCTTACCGACACTCCCTCGGTATCAACAATCCATAACGGATATCGGCCTTTTAAGGCGTCGCCAATTAGCTGCCCCGACCAATCTGAAAGTCATATTTCGTGATATTAGAAATCATTTGGCCGGAAATGCTACTGGTATTACAAGAGACCAAGCTCTCACAGTCGAGATGACCGCTATCCTGTTCTGCAAAATCTATGACGAGATCAATACGAAGCCTGATGATTTGCCAAGCTTTCGTGCAGGACACGAAGAACCCGCAGATAGTGTTCGAGAACGCATCAACATTTTATTCCACGCTGTGAAAAAGGAATATCCTGACGTTTTTGACGCTCACGAAATCATATCACTGGACTCTGATAGTCTGAATTATGTAGTCGGTGAACTCCAAAACTTCTGTCTAATCGACGCACCACGCGATGCGATCGGAGAAGCCTTTGAAGTGTTCATAGGTCCAGCAGTCCGGGGAGAGGAAGGGCAGTTCTTCACTCCACGAAATGTGGTTCACATGATGGTTCAGGTCGTCGATCCTAAGCCAGGGGAGATGATCATTGATCCAGCCTGCGGATCTGGCGGTTTCCTAATTGCTGCGCTTGAGTCTGTGTGGTCCAAACTTGATAAAGAGGCTGAACTTAAACATTGGAGTCCATCTCTTCTTGAACGGCGAAAGAGAGAAATAGCATCGAGATGTTTTCGCGGTATAGATAAAAACTCATTTTTGACGAAAGTGACCAAAGCATATATGGCGATTATCGGTGATGGCCGAGGTGGTATTTTTTGTGCAGATTCGCTGGCTGAACCTTCGACGTGGCCTGTTCATATGTCGCCTGGAATTGCGCTCGGAACCTTTGATATTGTGGTCACTAATCCCCCTTTTGGGTCGAAGATCAAAGTTACAGGCTCCCACAAATTGGCGCAATACGAGCTTGCTAAGAATTGGCATCCAGCGGCAGGCCATAGTCATGCCCAATGGATTGACAAGGGCATTTTGCGGACTGAGCAATCGCCCCAGATATTGTTCATAGAGCGCTGCATTCAATTCTTGAAGAAAGATGGTCGTCTTGTTATTATTCTCCCTGAGAGTATTTTTGGGATGTCGAATTATGCGTATGTTGTTCAATATCTTTATGATAATTTCTCACTCCGAGCGTTCATTTCTTTACCGGAGGAGGTGTTTCAACCATATACCCATGCGAAGACCTGTATATTGTTCTTACAAAAGCGTGCTCCGGCACCCGATGAGGCTATTGAGATGGCAATCGCGGACTGGTGTGGGCATGATAGTCGCGGCAATCCGACCACTCGACAGAGAACTGATGGCTCACTTGAACTTCTCGATGACATACCCGCGATAGGGGAATCTATGTATAAGAAAGGAATATGGGCGTAATTGTCGAACCATCTCGCATTTATGGTCCGCCGTTCACAATTAAAGGATGGCATACTCATCCCAAAATATTATGATCCCGAGTTGGTTGAGGCGGCAGAACTGGCCTCTGTGGATTTTCAACTCTATCGAATTGGTGAGTTATTAGAAGAAGGATCTGCTGGCTCTAAGTTAGGAGTATGGATTCGTCGAGAGCACTATGGTTCAGGTCCTATCCCCTATGTTCGCACGAGTGATATCGTGGGGTGGCGCATTAGGTCAGACTTCAAGAAAGGTATATCCACGGAAGTCCTCGCTAAGTATGCCAGAAAACAGAATGTAAAGGCTGGGGATCTCCTGATGGTTGCACACGGTACATATCTCGTGGGCACGATCGAAATCGTTACCAAGCAAGACCTGCCACTCTTATTGCAAGATCATGTATTTAGATTGCGACCGAGACGGTCAGATGAGGCTGATTCGGAACTTCTCTTAGCTGCGCTGTCAACTCGATTTGTTCGGCAACAGGTGCGAGCGCGGCAATTCTCAGCCGACATCATTGATAAACTCGGCGAGCGGCATCTAGGGATTTTGGTTCCGCTTCCAAAAGCGGCTGATCGTCGGTACGCGGTTTCTGTTGGGGTGCGGCGTATCCTTGAGGAACAGTCTAGTATCCAGGCTGAGATTGCCGCTCTACTCGGATCTGACCTTCGCATGATGCGGGAGCGAGCCACCACACGCCACGGGTTCACAATCAAACGGTCACAGATCGCCTGCCGTATCCTGATTCCGAAATATTACGACCCTATTCTCGTCGAAGATATGGAAGGCGAGGAGTGCAGAGGAGACGGCGACACCTGGGTTACCATTGGCTCACTGGTTACGCGAGGATTAGTAAAAGCTAATACCGGCGTCGAGGTTGGGAAAATGGTATACGGAACTGGTAACATTCCGTTCGTCCGAACTACGGATATTGCTGGTCTAGAATTGAAGGCTGATCCGCGCCACGGCGTTAGTGAGAGTGTCTTTGACCAATTCAAGGGGAAAGGCTCTCTCACAGAAGGTGATGTAATTGTTATTCGAGACGGAACCTACCTCGTAGGTTCATCGGCGATAGTAACGCAAGATGATATTCCGGCATTGTTTTGTGGTGGTATTTACAGGTTTCGCAGTCTTGATCCTAAATTGCTCGATCCTTTCGCGCTTCTCGGTGCTTTCAATCTTCCGATTGTACGTCGTCAGATGCGCGCGCGCCAGTTTACCCGTGACGTGATAGACACCCTTGGAAGCCGATTGTTTGAGGTGCAGATCCCTGATCCGACTTCATCCAAAAGCCGTGACCTAGGGTCGGGCCTTAGGGCCTTAATGCAACGCAAGGCAGCGGTGAAGCGGGAGATTTCGAAAGTGGTTCGCCTTTGCGAACCGTCCATTCCGCCACAGTTGCGAACCCGGCCAGGATGGTCAATGCGTGGATGAGCCATTTTGCGCCGGTTCGCCACGTAGATGTTTGCTGTGTGCCTTTCGCCCTCCAATGACTAGGCCACATCTTTCAGTCGGTAATGGAATGGCGGGCAGCGTTAATTACGGCCACTTGAAATCGTAGCGGCCAAATTGGTCGAAAGCGCCGTCTAATTGCCGCACCCGATTTACCTCCATCGCCATCGACCCCACCGGCGAAAAGGCATTTGAAAAACTACACATTCCGACCGTCCACTTGCGTCGCTGGGCAAGTCTGACCAAGGGCAGAAAATCCCTGTCACCGGACGCGAGTATGACAACACCCGGCTCTTTTTGGTCACAAATTATTTCTGTGCCTCGCGCAACGATTTCCGTGTCGACAGCCTTTTCTTGCCCGTATGCGTTTCGATCATGCGTTATAACTTCAAATCCATTTTGTTTTGCTGCCGTCCAAACGCTATCGTTCGAAGGAGGCGTTGAACCTACAAGGATCGCCGCAATTATTGGTCGATTTTCGGCCAGGAATTCCAATAATCGACCAAAATCCATCCGCCAAGACGGGTCCTGCGGATCTCGTTCGTCGTAATTTTGCTTATGGACGCCTTTGCGCCGCGCCGAAAATTTACGACCTTCGATAAAAACATTCGAGTTGTCGACCAATATGAGACTCTTGTCTTGCATCTTATTCCCAAACTATAAACCCATTTACGTGCTATTTCGCTGCGCAGAGCGGCTCAAGTTAGGCGGCCTCCACCACCGGTCAGCCAAAGTCAGCGGCATAACTCTTTAGTCGGCTGGGTCCCATGTTCTTGGATTGTCCCACTCCACCCGCGCAATGCTGCCGCCGCGCTTTAGGATATCATCTCTCGCCGAATTGATGGCTAACTCCGCGTCTGTAGCTTCCCGGTCAAACGCAAGGACTAGCCTACCATTCGAAACCGAGATCAGCGCGTCATCTACGCCATTCCCATAAAAGCGATCCTCCAAACCTATCTCGTTTGGATCGATCCCGCTGACCTCAATGCTGAACCGATAGATCGTCATGGGCCGCTCCCTTTGTGGGGGCACTTGTCAACGTATTCGCGAATACGTTGAGCGTGCGCAAACGGATTATGCGGGGTGCCGTTCACGGCCATCCAACAGCCATCACGGGCACGATGCGGGCAGAGAATGCGACCCTAATGTCCGGCCATGATGCATCTCCATCCCTGGCTTTCCGCGTATTGCACAGCCGCCTCGATATCCTTGTTCGGGTGCCGTGACCGCGCCATCCTCGCCTGCGAACGGTTGAAGCTAACGGACTTGCGGGATCATTGTTCCGATTCGGAAGCTCGCGCCCTTATTTCTCTGGGTCAAGCGGGTCGGCACAATAAGGGCGGGGTTACCTCTCTAGAAAGAACTTACCACAATTTAAACTAGAGCGTAAGTCCAAAACTCGCCTAAATTGTTCAGGGTAGGTGCAGATGTATTTCAATTCCGCGTCGTCAAGCCAAACGCTACCAAATCAGCGTTAACACGGGATGCCGGTTCTCCCGGATTATATGCCCAACGCACCACCAATAATTGAGGTTTCTGTGAAGGTGAGACGGGTGAGTTGTGCGAGGTCTCGCCAACGGCGAGCACATGGCGGTGGTCTGGGCTGACAGGAAGGCACAAATCTGCGGAAATCTTTCAGCTTTACCGAAACTCGTACAAATTTTTGCTATCGGGTAGTGTCCTAATTTGATGGATCGGCTGATCGGCGGCGTTTGACGAGCTGGGGGGCAGGATCGACATCCGCCTGCGCGGCTTGTGCAACCTCCTTGTCTAAACGCCGACTAAGCGCGGATGCCGCCGCGCGCCGGCCTTTTTTGGGGTAATAATCTGCTACGAGAGAATTGTGGCCGGTCAATTTCCCCTTTCCCTTGCGGGCCATCATCTGCCGAAAGCGGCTAGTGCTTTTGTACATCGCGACTTCCCCGATGCTCCGCGACGATCGCCGCTCGCACCGCTTCCAGAGGTGAATTGATCCGCTCGGTATGCAGCACGGCAAAGAACCGCCGCTTGGTGCTGCCCTCAATCGGCGATGACCAGGCATAAGTACGAGATGCGGTCGAATGGCCGGTCAGGTCGAAGACGTGCACCACGCCTTCCCATACCGTCTTGCCCTCGAATGTCTCGCGGACGGAAACCGATTGGGCGAGCATCGCAGAGCCGCCGTGCATACGCTCGACAGCTTCGCGGAGTTGGCTTTTCTCGCCGTCGTTCATGCTTCGACCTTTATCGGCTTACGGTATTTCGTGTTGCTCGTTCTTGTGCCCGGAACCTGTTCAATAAAACTCGCTTTCACCATACGATTGAAGATGGCTTTAATCTGATAATCCTGTCTGACGTGGGTAATCTTTCTGGCTTCGCCATTATTGATGGTTTCATGTATCTGCAAATAGTCCATGATTGCCTCTTGCGGCGATGCCAAAGGCTCATGCCGTATAATCACCAACACCGAATTTTCACGCTCCCGTATGACAGGCTCCTTAAGCCCGATTTGATGCATAGCATCAAAGGCCGTGTTTAGACCCTCGCCAATGTCCTTGTTAGGGGGATCGGGGAACTTATTAAGTACACGAACAACCGCGCCATTTCGGGCGAACCGTTCATTCAGTATATTTTCTACCGTTATGTGAGCGGGCAACCGTCCTGGGCTTTGAACTTCGATGCGATTGTCAAAAACTCTGATATGAACGTCATCTGCCACGCTATAATCACGGTGTAGCACGGCATTTGTAATGATCTCATGGAGAGTTTGTGGTGGGTATTTTATTGCCTCTAGAGCTTCCTCTCCCATGCGAGGAATGCTCTCTGCTATCTCGATAGTCTTTGCGACTGCATCTTTGATTTGATTATAAGAGCACCCCTCTATTGTCAGAGGCGTGAAATCCATCGCATCCCTGAAACCCTCGGCTTCCCGCGTCTTATACCGATAGATTTTGATTCCGCAACGCTTCGGCAATAGCGCTTGCGGTTCATCCGAAAATAGCAGGACGCCGGCAACCGTTGGCCGGTCATCTCTGATCAGAATTTGCTTTTTTAGCCATCGCTCAGGGGTAGAACTCGGTACAACTTCTTTAATGAACATCTTCACAATATCGAAATCCGTCACAAGATCGGAAGACACATTGGTTAGCTCTGTTTCGAATGAGCTAATGCCCTTACTGTATTCGAGTCTACGCAGCGCATCTGATGTATCAACGGGGAGGTTCTGCGCGCCACGGCGGATGTAGGGGAGATTGTTAGACGCAGGCAGAATGGCTTGCGTTTTGTTGACCTGAACATGAAGCACAAGCCCCGGAAGTCTATCGCACCGCAGAAATTCGTATTGAAAATCGGTCCCTAAGGGGAATAACTTTTCGAAGATCTGCAAGTGGCCGTTCGCATCCTCGGGAGCTGCGAACCCATCCCAGTTGCGAAGCTTCAGGGACCCAAGTTCGGCTATACCGATATAGACGTCTCCACCATCTGTATTGGCAAACGCAGAGATTGTTTTAGTGAGATTTGCTGGAGATATCTCGATCGCTTTGGTATCGGCAAACTGACCTTCTTCTGTGCTAATAACCTTCTGCGCCTGGGCATCGGAAATTCGAGACGTTTCGATCGGCATTCAAACCACCATCACGTGATGATGTTCGAACAATTCAAGGAGAATCGTTCGAACATCGAATGTTCGAACAGATAGGGCTTGAACGTTCGAAGCGCAACCTCGCCCCGACGCGCGGGCCGGAAACGGTTTTGGCTTCAATCCTTTAAGGCTTCGACTAAGTGCTGGTATTGAGATAATCGCTTCTCCGCCAAGCGCCTCACCGCCGTCCTCCAATGGCCCGGGGGCGAACGATGCGCCTTCGCGTCGGGTCGCAATCGAGCCTGTCGCACGGTTGCGACAGAAACCCCGAGCGCCTTCGCTAACTCCTCATGCGAAACCCCGGTGCATAGATTTTCTGTGGCTTCCCTGAAATCCATGTATGCACTCCTATTGACGGCGCCCAATCTGTCAATCATACTGAATACACACAGACAGGGAAAGCCCCCATGAACCGCGTACCGCTCGCCCGTCGGGTCCAGATCATCAATTGCTTGGTCGAGGGCAATTCGATCCGCAGCACGGAACGCATGACCGGAACGCACCGCGATACGATCTGCCGCTTGCTGGTCGAGGTTGGTACCGGATGCGCTCAACTTATGGACGAGCAAATGCGCGAGCTACCCTGTCGCCGGATCGAGGTTGACGAGATTTGGGCCTATGTGGGTAAGAAGCAGCGCCACATGACCGACGACAACGATCCTCGCCTTGTAGGCGATCAATACACCTTCGTTGCGCTCGATCCCGAGACAAAGATCGTTCCGGCCTACCGCATTGGGAAGCGTGATCTGCCGACTGCGACTGCATTCCTGACCGATCTTTCTGAGCCACTCGCGAACAGAATTCAGCTTTCTTCTGATGCGCTCGCCGCCTATGTCGAGGCTACCGAGCAAGCTTTCGGCGCAGATGTCGATTACGGCCAAGAGGTTAAATTTTACGAGGCAGAACCCGCAGGTCGGGGTCGGTACAGCCCACCGCACGTCACCTCTGCCAAGCGTGTTGTGATCGTAGGCAATCCCGATCAAGCCCATATCTCGACGAGTTTAATCGAGAGGCAGAACTTGACGATGCGGATGAGCATGCGTCGGTTCACGCGGCTGACGAATGCTTTCTCAAAGAAGATCGAGAACCTTCGCGCCGCAGTCTCGCTGCACTTCGCGCATTGCAATTTCGTGCGGGTGCATCGGACATTGCGTGTCACACCGGCTATGGAAGCTCAGGTGAGCGATCGACTATGGTCGCTTGACGAACTGGTTGAGCGCTCTACGGACTAGAGGGGAAGGTGTTGTGAGTAAGCGCGGCTACTATCTGGGCGGCCATACGGTCATAAGAGCAGGCATGTCCGATTTGCTGACCGCCGGTAAACGTGGAGCGGGAGCAAGAAATCAGAGACGACAAAAGCTGCTCAAAGCCCAGGCAGAAAGGCGAATGCGAGAAAGCCCGATCGTTGGTGCCCGGCGGCCCAAAAGTGCCCCCATTTCACCTCGATCAAACATAAGGTCATCAAATTAGGACACTACCCAATATCACCTTATTTGGACGCCACGCTTGATGTGGTGTGGCATGCCCGGTTGCGCTATATTCTCCCAGCGATAGATGGCGACGATCAGCAATGCTTGATGCTCTCCGCGACGCGCCGGGGCGTAAGCGTTGCTCTGTCACCCTGATCGCCGGGGGTTGACGCGGGGTTAATGGGTTTTGGCAGTCCAGGCCCAAGGCAGGAGTTCGGCGAGCCGGCTATTGGGCCAGTTGTTGACGAGCTTGGTGAGCACGTCGGTGAAGTACACCTGCGGGTTGACGCGGTGCAGCTTGCAGGTCTCGATCAGCGAGGCCAGCATCGCCCAGTTTTGCGCGCCCTCGTCGCTGCCGGCGAATAATGCATTTTTTCTGGTGAGGGCAACCGGGCGCATTGCGCGCTCGACGGTATTGGAGTCGATCTCGATGCGGCCGTCGTCGATGAAACGCACCAGCCCGTCCCATTGGTTGAGGGCGTAGCGGATAGCCTTGGCGATTGTCGATCCGCGGGGGACCTGCGCCAGGGTTTTCTCGAGCCAAGCCCTCAGCGCTTCGACGAGCGGCTTGGTCTTCTGTTGTCGGACGGCTCGGCGTTCGTCGGCGCTTCTGCCGCGGATTTCGGCTTCGATTGCGTAGAACTCGGCGATCCGCTTCAGGGCCTCGATGGCGATCGGCGCCGGTGCGTTCTTGGCGATGTCGAAGAACTCTCGTCGGCAATGCGACCAACAATGAGCAAGGCTGACTGGGCCGCCTGCGCGCTTGGGATCGGCAAGGCTATGGTAGGCGGCGTACCCGTCGGTTTGCAGCACGCCGGTGAAGCCGTTGAGCAGGGCGACGGCATATCCTGCGCTGCGTCCCGGCGCGTAGCTGTACAGCACCGCAGGTGGCGCGCCGCCCTGCCAGGGCCGGTCATCGCGGGCGATCACCCAGAAGTAGCCGGTCTTGGTTCGCCCCCGCCCGGGATCGAGCACCGGCGCCCTCGTCTCGTCCGCAAATAGCTTGGTCGAACTCAGCAACTGCTCGCGCATCAGCTGCCACAACGGTCTGATCTCCGCCGCGGCCCACGGGTCCGGCCCTCGGCCGGCCCGAGGACAGGCTCCGCCAACCCAGAAGGCCAGGGTCGCCCGGTCGACCTCGATACCCTGTCGCTCCAGGATCTGGGCTTGACGATAGAGCGGGCAGTGGTCGGCGTATTTCGAGACCAGGACATCGGCGACCATCCGCTCGGTCGGCAAGCCGCCCTCGATCAGCCGCGCTGGCGCCAGGGCCTGCACAATTGCCTCTTGGCAGCTGCGGCAGGCATATTTTGGCCGGCGGGTGACGACCACCTGGTACTGTGCCGGGATCACATCAAGCCGCTGCGAGCGGTCTTCGCCGATGACCTGCATCGCCGCGCCACAACACGGGCAGGCGGTATCCTCGGGCGCGATGACGACCTCGATCCGCGGCAAGTGATCGGGCAGCGCGCCGCGGCCGGCCCGCCGCTTTGCAGCACGGGCGCGCTTCAGCCCCGGATCGGTCTTCTCCTCTTCGGCCTCGCCAGCGGCGACCGCCTGTTCGAGGTCCTCCAGCCCGAGATTGAGCTGGTCGGGATCGAGCTTCTCGGAACGCCTGCCGAACTGCAGGCGCTGAAGCTGGCGGATGAGGTGGCGCAGACGATCATTTTGATCGGCGAGCTGGACCTTCTCGGCGCGCTCGGCATCGCGTTCAGCCCACGCCTCGAGCACCAGGGCGCGGAGCACCGCAACATCATCGGAAAGGGTCTCGGCGGCCGGGTTCATGAAGCCGATTAGACCATAAACTCAGTGGCTTGTGGGTTCTCGTGGGTGGGGGCGAGTCAATCGGCCGCAGGTCACCCGGCTACTCCTGGCCGGGCAATCCGCGGCGCGTACATCCGCCGCCAATCGAGCCCGTCGAGCAACGCGGCGAGCTGTGCCCCGGACAGGCGCATGACCCCATCGCTGATCGGCGGCCACTTGAACTGGGCGCCCTCCAGCCGCTTGTAACTCACCTCGGAATGCAAATCTTCCTGCCGCTTCAACCCAGCTTGTGGGGATAACGCATCCGTTCCACCCGTTTGGCGGCCGGCAGCTCCTTTGCGTCGGGGAGCGGTATAACCGCTCGGGTAAGCGGCTGTTGCTGCGGGTCGACGACACCATCGTTTGCTCGGTTCCGCCGCAATGGACGGACGCGGCCACCCCGGATCCCGAGGTCGTTATGGGGCAAGGGCGTGCCCTCTTGCGGGTCGCGGACCTGCTCGAACTCGCCAATCTGGTGTCGCGTCTTTGCCAGGAGAGGCCTTGCGAGGCATCGGCGGGATGTAACGATAATTTTGCCGCACATGTAAAGCAATTGATGCCGCGAGACCGTAGACGCGAAGTGTAAACGCTACATGTGGTCCAGATCGATCTCGTCGGTCAACCTTGACAGGACTATCCCATGCGGCGTATTTATAGTTACGATTCTCGCTCTCGGGTTCCCGTGGTCCGACGTGCCGCAAACAACGATCGCAAGCGCGCGAAGATCGCCGCTCTCCGCGAAGAGGGCACGTTGCATTCGGCCCCCGAGAAGGTCCGCGATCCCAAGTTTCAGGACAACGACTTTTTCGACCCGCGCGATGCCGTGCAGGTCAAGTACGAGATGCTGCGCCGCGTCTCCGTCGAGAAGGCGTCGGTGACCGATGCCTCCGACGAGTATGGCGTCTCGCGGCCGACCTATTACCAGGCCAAGGCCGATTTCGGGCAAGCCGGCATCGCCGGGCTGGTGCCCAAGAAGCGCGGCCCACGCGGTCCCCACAAGATCCAGAGCGAGGTCCTGGTGTTTCTGCGGACGCGGCTCGTTCCGGGCGAGCCGATCCGGGCACGCGAACTGGCGAGATTGATCCAGCAAGAGTTCGGCCTTGATGTGCATCCAAGGACGATCGAGCGCGCCATCAGTGGAAAAAAAACATCGCGATGACGCCCGGCGCGGCCGAGAAGCCTTCGACCACGGCATCCACCCTCGTCGCCCAGTACGAGACGCTGCGTATGGCCGTCCTCGGCGAGGCATTGCCGCTGGAGGCCCGCAGCGGGCTGATGCTCTTTCTGCGTCGCGGCATGTGGAGCTGGGCGCGCAGCTCATCTGGCGAAAGTGCCCGGCAGGAGCCGCTTCCGGTGCCGCGTTCGGCTCCGGTAGAGCCCGGTGAGCGCAGCAGCATCGTGTACGTGTTCGCGGCAATGGCAATGAAGGTCAATATCCGGAGAACGCCATGAACGAACCTTCTAAAGTCCAGCCCCATCATCTCGAGCGCGGCGCTTACCTGTACATCCGGCAGTCGTCGATGCGACAGGTCGTCGAAAACGTCGAGAGCACAAAGCGGCAATACGCGCTGCGCGGCCGCGCGACCGCACTCGGCTGGCGCGACGACCAGATCATCGTCATCGACAGCGATCAAGGCGAGTCCGGTGCGGCGGCGTCCTGGCGCGGCGGCTTTCAACGCCTGGTGACCGATGTCGGCATGGGGCACGCCGGCATCGTCATGGGGCTCGAGGTGTCCCGCCTGGCGCGGAACAATGCCGATTGGCATCGCTTGCTGGAGATCTGCGCCCTCGCCGATACCCTGATCCTCGATGAGGACGGCGTGTACGATCCAGCCAGCTTCAACGACAGGCTTCTCTTGGGTTTGAAAGGCACGATGAGCGAGGCCGAACTCCATGTCATCAAAGCCCGGTTGCGCGGCGGGATCCTGAACAAGGCGCAGCGCGGCGAGTATCGTTGCGTCCTTCCAACCGGGTTTGTCTACGATGAAACCGGCGATGTGGTGCTCGACCCCAATTCGCAGATCAGGGAGACGATCGCCTACTTCTTCCAGACGTTCTCGCGGGTGGGGTCGGCATGCCAGACGGTCAAGGTCTTTCGCAACGAGAGCCTTCTCTTCCCCTCGCGGCTCCGCAACAGCGCGACAACGGTTTTTCGGCCGCTCACCGCATCGACCGCGATCCGCACCTTGAACAACCCGCGTCCCGTTTACCATCGAGCCTCAGCCAATTTGAGGAGGTGGTAGGGCATCGGCGGAGTGGTCGCTGCGGCGATGGCGAGCCGCTCGTGGATCGTTTTCAAGACGAAGCGGCGGTTGAAGCGCCAAGCAAAGGCGCCGAGATAGCGCGGCAGATGCTTGGCGCTGACCACGCGGTGGGTGGCCAGGAGGCTGTTCTTGACGTTGGCCAGCACTGTGTTCGCCCAGCGAAAGGCAGGGTGGCGCGCCGCCTTGCGATCGGAGCCGGTGACATGGCGCTCATGGACGAGACCCGGCTGTTCGGCGATGCAGCGAAACCACTGGCCGCCGTCGCTGACGACGGTTGTTCCGGCGGCGATCCGGGCGCACAAGCGTTTGGTTTCACCGGCTCGGAAGCCACGCACCACCTGCAAGCGCGCGTGTAGCGGCCGACCCTCATCGGTGGTCTCGATCGCGACGATAAAAGGGGTGTGGCCGCGGCGGCCGCGCCCGGACCCCTCGCCGGTGCGCTCGCCGCCGATGTAAGCGTCGTCGATCTCGATCCGCGGGCCGGCGGCGCCGAGCTTGTACCGCCGGTCGCGCTCGAGCATGGCCTGCATCAGCTTGTGCTGAAGCCGCCACGCCGCGTTGGTCGAGATCCCAAGCCGTCGTCCCAACTCGATGTTGGACAGGCCCTTCTTGCCCTGGGCGAGCAGATGCATGGCGCGAAACCACACCCGCATCGGCAGCTTGGTGCCCTGCAGGATTGTCCCGGCGATCAGCGATGTCTGATACCGGCACCGCCGGCACTGCAGCAGTTGACGGCCCTGGATCTCACAATACGCTGTCCCTGCGCACCGCGGACACCTGAAGCCCTCCGGCCAGCGCCAGGCAAACCACGCCTTGCGGCATGCCTCCTCGTCTGGATAGCGCTGTTCGAACCCATCATCCGAGAGGCCCTTCTGGTGCTGCACGCGGTTGCGAGGCATCGTTTTGTCCTGAAAATCGGCGTGTTTTCAGGATGATATTAGCCCATTGCTTGCTGAAGGTCGATGGTAAGCGGGACCCGCGTTATGCGGGCGCCTACGCCTATGGCCGGCGGCATTATCGGCGAGCCGCTGATGGCAAGAAGATCCTGCGAAAGCGGGACTGCACCGACTGGCTCGCCTGCATCCCGAACGCTCATCCCGGTTACATCACCTGGGAGCAATTCCAGCAAAATCTCAAAATCCTCGAGACCAATGGTCGAGGGTACGAATTGGCGCGTGCGTCGCCACCACGAGAGGGGACGGCCCTGCTGCAGGGGCGCGCGGTGTGTGGACGATGCGGCAGATATCTCGGCGTCCGATATGCGACACGGCGCGGAAAACAGGAGGCATGGTACGTTTGCGACCGCGCGCACAGCAGCCTCGGCGAACCGCACTGCCAGTCGATTGCGGGCGCGCCCATCGACGAGGCGATCGGTGAGCTGGTCGTCGAGAAGATGACGCCGGCCGCTGTCGAGTTGGCGCTGGAGATCCGAAGAGAGATCGAAGCGCAGTACGAAGAGGCCGATCGGCTGCGCTATCGCGCCATCGAACGCGCTCAGATTGAGGCGGACCTCGCACAGCGCCGATATATGCTGGTCGATCCCGGCAATCGTCTCGTCGCCGACACGCTTGAGGGCGAGTGGAACGACAAGCTGCGCGCCCTGGCCAAGACCCAAGAGGAAAGACAGCGTGCTCGCCAAGAGGACCAGTTCGTCCTCGACGAGGTAATCCGCGATCGGCTCATCGCCATGACCACGGACTTCAAAACGCTGTGGCGAGATCCAGCCTTGCCGAACCGCGAGCGCAAGCGACTGCTGGCCTATATCATCGAGGATGTTACGCTCGTCAAACTTCCGGCCGAAGGAACGACCCGGATCCATGTCCGCTTTAAGGGCGGCAAGACCGAAACCCTGACGGTAGGGAATCCCAAATCTTCGGCGCAGCAGGTCAAAACCCCGCCCGAGGTGATTGGGCTCGTCGACACGCTCCTCGACAATTACATCTATCCCGAGATTGCCGACATCCTGAACGCGCGAGGAACCCGTCCCGGCGGTTCAGCCCGTCGGGGGCAGTCCGATGCTCGCTTCACCGCGTTGCGCGTCGCTTATCTCGCCCACGAATACGCGCTTCGTTCCCGCTATGACCGCCTCCGGGCACAAGGAATGTTAACCCGAGAGGAAGCAGCCTCGCGTCTCGGCATCTGCGAAAGCACGTTGATCCGGTGGGTGGAGCACGGTCTTGTCGCGAGGCACGCCTACAACGCCCACGCCTACTTGTATGAGGCGCCGGGATCAAACCCACCGGCCAAGCATTGCAGCCGATGGGACCGGCTCATCGACCGCGCAGCGGCAGCCCAAACCGCCATCGCCGCAAGAGCCTCGCATCTGATTGGAGGAGATGCAGTATGAAGCAAGGTAGTTCCAGATCAGCACCAGGCCCGTCCCGTCATAGACCAGCAGCTTGACGCGGTCGGCGCGCTTCGAGCGGAACACGAAGACCGTGCCGCTGAACGGGTCCTGCCGCAAAAGCGATTGCACCGTCGCCGCCAGGCCGTCGGCGCCGCGGCGGAAATCAACCGGGCGAGTGGCGACCAGCACACGCACCCCTGCCGGCACGCTCCCCGATAAGGCTCTAGGGAGTGTACAAATCACGAAGTTCCCATCCCTTTGCCATGGTTTGCAGGATTTGGAGGCCGTGTTTGAAGGTGATGGGCCCCGGAGGTCGGGCCGAAGAGCACCCTCCTGAGCCTGTCGAAGGGCCATCCGCCGAGGCGGGCAATGATCCATGCGGCCCATGCGAGGCTGAGATGGGGATGGGGGTTGCCGCGGGGGCGGCTGTACGAGGCATTGACGGCTTCGAGTGTGGCGATTTCGGCTGGGGAGAAGACGATAGGGGCATCCAGGCTGCTCGTCCCATCGCGGGCCTGGGTCAACTGCATGATGATCACCGCAGCGCGCGCCGCAACGGCTGCAAGCTTGATGAGGCAATCGGCGGTCTCAACTTGGCTGTCCTCGATCTGTAAGCCCTGCTTTTTGAGGGTGCGAAAGAATTGCTCGATATCCCATAGAGAATACCGCTGATAAGTTGACGGCGATCGACGGATCGCCGAGACTTGGGCTTCAGGCATTGCGCGCCTTGGTGCGTTGGCTTGGATCCCGCGATGAGCGAGCACCCGCCCCCGAAGGTCTGGGAGATGCTGCCGCCACAACGGCAGCGGATAATCCTGCTGACACTGGGGCAGATGGCGCTGCGCCAGCTGCGAGGCGCCACGGCCGCGCAGGAGACGGCCGATGAGGGACGGCGACTTGGCGCTACGCCCCGGCGCGGGGATGCCGGAGAAGATCCGGCGGGAGCATCGCGACCGGCTGGCGATTGTCTACATCCGGCAATCGACGATGCAGCAGGTCGAACGACATCAGGAATCGACGCGCCTGCAATACGCCCTGACGGAGCGGGCCTACAGCCTGGGCTGGGCGCGCGAGATGATCGTCGTCATCGATGACGATCTCGGGCGCTCGGGAGCGACGATCGAAGGACGTGTGGGCTTTCAGCGTCTCGTCTCAGAGGTCGGTCTCGGCCATGTCGGGCTGGTGCTCGGCGTCGAGATGTCGCGTCTGGCGCGCTCATGCCGGGACTGGCACCAATTGCTCGAGATCTGTGCCCTGTTCGACACGCTGATCGCCGACGCCGACGGCGTGTATGATCCGGCCAACTATAATGATCGTCTGCTGTTGGGGCTCGAAGGGACGATGTCGGAAGCGGAGCTGCACATCCTGCAGGCGCGTATGCTGGCCGGCCGGCGGGCGAAGGCGCGCCGCGGCGAACTCGGCAAGGCGGTGCCGATGGGCTACCTGCGCCGGCCTTCGGGCGAAATCGTGTTCGATCCCGACGCGCAGGCGCAGGCGACGATCCGGCTGGTGTTCGCCCTGTTCGCGCGACTGCGCACGGTCGGCCAGGTGATGCATTTCCTGGTCACGCATGACATGCGCTTGCCGGTGCGCGTGAGCCGCGGTCCCGGGAAGGGCGAGCTGGAATGGCACCGTGTCAATCGCCCGACGCTGCACAATTTATTCGTCAATCCGATCTATGCCGGCGCCTATGTCTACGGCCTGCGGCCGACCGACCGGCGGCGCCAGAAGCCGGGGCGGCCGGGCACGGGCCGTCGTGCCCCTTGTGTGGAGACGGCAGAGGTGTTTCTGCCCGACCACGTGCCAGCCTATATCAGCTGGGAGCAGTATCAGCACAATCGCGCCCAGATGCAGGCGAACATGGCGGCGCGCGGCGGCCCGACCCGCGCCGGCAGTGCCCTGCTGTCGGGCGTGCTGATCTGCGGCCGCTGCGGTCTGCGCATGAATGCCCAATACAATAATAATGGCCACGCTGGCCGCTATGTCTGTGGCGCCATGAAGTCGAGCTATGGCGATCCGTTTTGCCAGTCGCTGACAGCGGCGCCGCTCGATGCGCTGGTCGCCGATCTGGTGTTGCAGGCCTTGGCGCCAGCCGCACTCGAAGCCAGCCTGGCGCTCGCCGCCGATCTCGAGGCCGAACGGGCGGCGCTGGATCAGCAATGGCAGCAGCGCGTCGAGCGGGGGCGCTATCAGGCTGACCGCGCCCGGCGCCAGTATGCTGCGGTCGAGCCCGAGAATCGGCTGGTGGCGCGCACGCTGGAGCAGGATTGGGAAGCGGCCTTGGCCGAACAGACCCGGCTCGAAGCCGAATACGAGCGCTTCCGCAGCGCGCAAGCGGCAGCGCCCAGCGCCACCGAGCTGGCGGCGATCCAGGCGCTGGCGCAGGACGTGCCGGCGCTGTGGCAGGCCGAGACGACCACCCGCGAGGAGCGCCAGACCATCGTCCGACTACTGCTCGAACGCGTGCTGGTCACGGTCGTCGACGGCAGCGAGCAGGTGCGTGTCGAATGCCATTGGCAGGGCGGGCAGCGCACTGTGCACGCTTTGACCCGGCCGGTCGCACGCCTGAAGGCGCTCAGCACCTACGCCGATCTGGTCGCACGCGCCAGCGCGCTGCACCGCGACGGTCAGGACTGCGTGGCGATCGCCGCGACGCTCAATCAGGAAGGCTGGCGCCCGGCCAAGCGGCGTACCACCTTCAATGCCTCAATGGTGCGTCATCTGCTGCTCGGCGCCGGCGTCATTCAGCCCCAATATCACCGCCGCAAGCCGCAAATCGACCGCCGCCCCGACGAATGGACGATCCGCGAGCTGGCCGCGGAAATTGGCATGCCGGAACCGACGCTCTATACCTGGGTACAGCGTGGCCGCCTGCGCAGCCGCCTGGTACGCACCGGCCCCGGCATGACCAAGCTGGTGTACGCCGATACCGAGACGATTGCCGCCTTGCGCGCCGCCCGCGCGATCCCCGCCCCCTGGCACCGGCTGCCGCCACCGCTTCTCCGACAACCCCACCACTGAGTCTTGAGAGGCACCGTGTCTGGTCGTTATCGATCCCCCAGCGCTTTCGATACCAATCGACAACTTGCCAAGCGCCGACGGCATCGGCCACGGCATGGGTAGTAAGCAAGCGCCACGTGATCGCCTTGGCGCCGGCGGGCGGGTTGGGTTCGCTGAGCTCGATCAGGGTCAGCGCCACCTGTTTCGGTAGGCTCGGCCCGCAGATCCCGCGGGGACGCAGAAGCGTGACCGATCCGGTGCGCAATTCGAGTTCGGCCGCGCGCGCGGGCCGATCCCCGCGCGCGCGGATTGTCAGGCGGCGCGTGCCCAGCACCGGCCAGTTGCGCGCCGCTGTCGTCAGCGTGCCACCCTCGGCCAGCTTGCGATCGTGATAGACGCGGCCGAGCACATGGACATGTCCGTCCGGGACAAGCGCCCAAAGCGGATAGAGATCGGCCTCGCGGTCGGCGATCATGGTGACCATCGCCGCTGCCGCGAGCACCGGCTTGGCCGCTTGCGCGGTTTCGATCCAGCGGCGCGACTCCTTCTCGTCGAGAAGCCGCTGCTGGTTGCGCTTCTTGCTGCTCTTGTCCACCGTCTCCGGTTCGGGCCGCGTCCACACACTGCCGCCAACCAGTCCAAGGCACTCGCCGCTCGCGGCATCGACGGCAATCATCGGGTGCAGCAGGAGGCCGCGACCGACGCCCTTACCAATCAGCCCCAAACCGCGGCGGTGGCTTTCCGTCGTCCGAAAGTGGATTTCGCTGGTGTCCTGGATGGCTAGCGCATGCCGCCCTGCCGCGGCTGGCGCCGTCTCTTCGCTCCATCCGGCGATGATCTGGGCAACCCCTACCCGCGGGTTGCGCAGCAATCGCCCAAAGCAAATCTCGATCTCTTCCCGCCCTTGCGCCAGACGGCGCAAGCAGCTGGTCTCCAATTGCACCATACGGTCGAGAAGCATCGCCCCCCTTTGTCAAGGCGACGATCCCCAAACCGACCAAGGCTTCGTTCCATATCGCACCCTCCCCGGCCTGCGACGGGACAGGCTTGCCAAGCGTGCCGGAACAACAATCATAAAACCGCTCCGTGCGAAAAGCCCCCGGAGCGCTGGAGACCCAACGTACGCAACCGCTTTTGTACACTCCCTAGCGATAAGGCTGGGATCATGCCATCGCCTTCACGAGGCGAATGATCTCGCCGAGAAACGCCAGGTCGACGCCGGGACCGGCACGCAGCACCGCCTCGCCGACCGCGATCTCGATCGCCGCGGTCCCAGACGCGACCTGCCTTTCCGCGATCACCGGAACAAAATCCGGCACCGGAACGCCGCAATCGGCGACCACGGCAGATCGAAACTCTCGACGCCAAGCGTGTAGCTGGTTGCGGTGCAGCCCGTGGCGCAATGCGATCGTGCTCGTCACCGCCCCCGGTGCAAAGCTCTCCGCGACAATCGCGGCCTTCTCCGCCGCGCTCCAGCGCCGCCGCCGAGGCGTGCCCGTCAGTACCTCCACGCGACGGAAACTGTGCTCATCAATTGGCAAATTACTTGGCAAACCAGCCTCCCTCCCTCGCCCGAGTGAGGAAGGATCACCCCATCGCCAGCAGCCCGTGCAAGAGGGGGGTCAAGCTTCGCTTACGCCGGGGCCGATGACAACCAAAGAGCTGGCGCGGCATGTCATGGCCGAACGTGGCTTGAACACGGCTGATATATCGCTGCTGCAGCTTTTCACCTGTCGCACCGGGGCGCTATTACGGCACCAGAAGAAGCGCGGCATTCTGCGATCAGTCAAAAACTCTCAGCACGGTCGGTTCGACCTTTGGGAGATCGCGGTTTAAATTCCTCAGCGTGAAGAAGCCCGCTCAGATGCTATCGCATCCATGAACGTGCTTCGCTCCACCAAACCTTCGGGGTGCCTTCCAACTTCACCAAAAATGATGTTAAAGCGCTCTTCACCCAGCACGACCCGCATGCGATCCATAGTGGTTTTGAGAAGCGCATTAAATCGATCCAAATATTCCTCCGGCGTAACCACCTTAAGATCCAAGATGCGGACTAATTGCTCTTGACGACGCCAAAAATCCGTTTGAATTTTACGTATGGAGCGTCGAGTGCGATCGTCCAGTCGATGACCAAGCGCACCTTCTGCCATCCCCAAGAACTCAGTCAATTGCGTCAACTCCTTGCGAGACTGAGGTGTGCTATGTACGCCACTACTGCCCGAAAGGTTCCGCGATTGGCCTGCGATAGTGCCAGCACCAGAACTTGCAGGCAAAACCGTACCACCCGAATAGCACACTTGCAATTCAGGCCACGGCGGCCGACCGTATATGCCAAAGAAGGCGATTGAGGCGATGTATCCGCCACAGCCTGCCACAGTGATTCCCGCAGAATGGAGGATTCGGTTAGCGATCTGATGGCAAACACCAGTGCGTCCGTATTTGATGCCTGCCAAACCGTTCGACTGAGCAAGACAGTCGGCGATAGCCGAACTCCCAGTAGCACTGCGTAAGAGAATGCCGCCGACAGATCCCCCTCGGCATCCCCATCGTAATCCGCACGAGCTGACTGCGTAGGTGTGATCGGGGCCGACCGTTCCGACCACCGGAATGGCCCATGCCTCCAGCGTTGCAGATGATACCCCCGCCATCCGAGCGTCTCCGCTTTATTCTCGGTTATTAGAGGCATGTTATCAGCGCGATATCGAAGCATGCAATCGGCCACAGTAAGACGCAATTTCCATACCGATTCTGAAAGCCCGGTTAAAATTATATCTTTTGCGAGGCGGTCCTGCGTGCGTTAGATCACACGTATCACAAATAGCGTATAACTCCTATCTATTTCTCGTCCTGATTGTTCGGCGAGGTGCGTTTGCTACATAATTCCGGAAAACAATGAGCGCGGCCACGCTTATCGCTGCCGCTTAATCGAGATCGAGAAGGCCTATCGCCAAGGCCGGTTGGAAACTGACCACGGCACGGCACTCAATATCGATGAATTCCTCAGTCGACTTGAAGAGCGCATCGCCACGGAGGTCGAGTTCATGGCCGACAATCGCAATGTCGGTGTTGCGGCTAATACCAAGTCCTACTAATCAGAACCTATAGGCCCATTCGCGCAAGCCGATCGACATGATGATCCAGGGCTGGGCGACGAGTTTGTTCCAGGCGTAGCAGCAGTGGTCGAGGATGGCACGGTAGGAATGGAACACCCGGTTGGAGAGCCAGTTGTCGCGCAAGAACTGCCAGAGGTTCTCGACCGGGTTCAACTCCGGGCATTTTGGCGGCAATGGCAAGAGGGTGAGGTTGGGTGGCACGACGAGCTTGTCCGACAGGTGCCATCCCGCCTGATCGAGCAGCAGCACGGCGTGCGCTCCCGGCGCTACCGCTTGGGCGATCTCGGCCAGATGCAGGTTCATCGTTGCGGTGTTGCAGCGTGGCAGAACGAGGGCTGCGCCTTTGCCCTCTCGGGGACAGATCGCGCCGAATATATAGGCCGAGGCGGTGCGCTGATCGCGCGGCGCCGCTGGCCGGGTGCCGCGTTGGGCCCAGCGCCGGGTGATCTTGTTCTTCTGTCCGATGCGCGCTTCGTCTTGAAACCACAGTTCTATCGGCTGGCCTGCGGCCTCATGGTGCGCGATCTCCGCCAGACACGCGGCGAAGTTTTTTTAAACGCCTCAAGGGCGGCGGGGTCCTGGGCGTGATGGCGCGGACGAGCAGAGAGCTTGCGATAGCCCATCGCGCGCAGCATCCGGCTCAGCGTCTGTTTGCTGATCGAAATGCGGAACTCGGCATAGACCCACTGCGCCAGATCGATGAGACGCCAGCGCACCACCCCGTCCACCGCCGGATTGGGGCCGACCTCGATGATCCGCCTGAGCGCTTCGCGCTGCGCGGGGTTGAGCAGCGGTCGGTTGCCCGGCGCCTTGCCATCGACAAGCCCCGAGGGCCCATGCGCGTTGAAGGCCACCACCCACTTGCGCACTCCTGAGCTTGTCGAAGGGCTGCCGCGCGACACCGCCGATCGCCGCCGCCTCGGCGCGCGAGGCGCCGTCATAGATCGCCGCCAGCGCCAACAGGCGCCGGGTCTGCTTGGCATCCCGCGAGGCTTTCGCCAGCGCACGCAGGTGCTGTGCGTCGTAATCTCCCCGAAGCCGCAATGCCGCTGACATGACCTCCTCCGCCGTTTGCCACGGTAAAGCACAGGCGGCGCGGCTTGGGAAGCCTTAAGGACGCTACTCAGCGGGATCTGGTATAACAGCGAATTGGCCCGGTTAGCCGGTAGCGCTCAAAACGGCCAAGGCACGGAGTGTTGCGCAAACGAACGTCTGTGCGACAGAAACTTGCCGGAACAAGATCAATCACATGCGCCGTGCGAAATCCGGTTGCCGATAATCCGTCAAAGGCAACCGATTTTTGCATCATTGTTCCTTGTACGTTCGAAAATTTGGCCGAAAATCGACCGACCGTGTATTCGGGCCGAATTAATCCGTGCGAAATCTCGCTGTCATCCGCGCTCTCCACTTCCGTAGGGCCGGCCGCAAGTCAGTTTCCGGGGCCGGCCAGTCGAGTGGTAGTTAACCCCAACTATGGATACGCCTCGAGGCGTTGGCTTGTGAGCGAGATGGAAGGCTTGCCTGGCCTGAAAGCGTAGGCGACGCGGCAGGACAGGACATGGACCATGGCGTTGATCACCGACCTGTGGCGTGAATGCTCAAGCCCCATTTCGGATTTCAGAGTATCGAGTACGGTCTCGATGAGGACGCGCTTACGCAGCATGATCTTGTCGGCCAGCGGCATGAGATCGGTTCGCATGTTGCGCCGGATGCTGGTGATGAGGTGCAAGCCCCGCTGCCAGAGTTTGGTGAAGAGTTCGCGGCCGATGTAGCCCTTGTCGGCGTAGAGGGTGCCGGCCAGGTGCTGGGTCATCGCGTCGCGCACGGTGCTGTCGGCGGTGTTGCCGGGGGTGATTTTCAGCGCCATGATCTGGCCTTTGTGGTTGATCACGAAGTGCAGCTTGCGGCCGTCGAACCAGCCCATGCTGGTCTTGCCGCGTGCGGCGCGGCCCTCGAACACCTTATGGCGGTGAATGCGGCGATTGTGGCAGACGGCGAGCTTGGTGGAAATCAGCGAAGTCGACGCCGCTCGGCTCGCCGCTGAGGCTGTGCAGCAGCACCATCAGGGGGGCGAACAGCCGCGGCATCAGGCTGACAAACCGGTCATCGTGCGGCCGATCGCCAAAGCCGGCGCGATCCTGCTGGCCGATCCCGTAGCCGTAGAATGCCTTGAAGTGCTTGAACGGCGAGAGGTGAAACAGCACCACAATGAACCGCATCGCGGCGCGCGACAGCTTGCCTGGGTGCTGCCGGGTCTGCCCCGACGGGAGCAACCGGTGCGCTTCCCAGTCTGCGAACAGCTTGCAGACGTCATCGAGACAGCAATACAGCGCTGTGATATCGACCGCCATTGAGGGGGCTCTCCAGACCCGGGTTTGACGCTCAGTGTTCGCAAGCCGATGCTGTCAAAGCCTTGGTTCTTTGGGAAGCCCCTTAACCCTTATCCGTAGTTCGGGTTAACCGAGGAGCGCCGGCCCTTCTGCGCCGCGCATGAGGAAAGACGGCGCGGCCGGCAGCATTAGCCTCAGCCACGCCGTCCCGCGATCCAAACCGTTGCCAATCACTGGGGCGGTCGGGTGATGGTTGTTTCCGATGCATTGGGGATTTCGAACCTCGCCGCTAAGGCTAAGCCGGCGGCACTACTGAGGCGTTAGCCGGTGCCAGAGAGTTATCAATGTGACAGTTTATTGTCCCGCAGTCCCTTTAGCTCTTGCGCGTTGAGGCGTTCGGCGGTGTCGGAATCAGGATCTTGGGGTATGTCGATCGTACCTCCTCGCTCTACAGGAGATACCTGAACGTTGGGAGCGGGTGACGGCTCGATTGAGCCCGTATAGCTGTTCCAGCCTTGACGATACTCCGGATCGGACTTGCGCTTTACGTCCACTGGCGCCAACCGCGTCTTCGCAGCTTCGCACCCGAATACAAATTCTTGGCTGGTCGCAGTCGGCCCACTGCATGACCCTGGATTTCGCAGGCTGCGGTGACTCGCCCACCACTCAGCTCCTCGGCGAAAGTCACCACTCAAAGCGGTAATCCATTGCTCCCACTCCGTCCTATCAGCAAGTCCTTGCTTAAATGAACTCTCAGGGACGGCTACGGAGAATTGGTCTTCCGAGCGCAGGACCGGTTTGACTCTCATATCGCCAGGACGAGGCGGGCTCAGAACCCAGTCATACCCATCGCCCGGCTGCCATTCTCCTTCCGTGTCAGATGCAAATACGTGCGGATATTCCTGCGACATTTTTCCAGGCATCCATCGAACAATCAGGAGCTTGCGGTTCAACCACGCATATCCGTCAGCCGGACGCAAATGGCCGCTCGCATCTTTCATCACATGCGGCGGTAAGGTCTCTTCGACACGCGGCATAGGAAACGCCGCAAGCGGTTTCACTCCCCGAGGCTGTACTTGCTCAGGCATCTGCCGTGGTGCGGTACCCGATGGTCCCTGGGCCACCAGTGACGCAATGACCACGCCGCCGACTGTGATCGCACCAATAGCCGCCACGGCAGGTTTCCACGACGCGATGGGCGAAATAGCTGAGGATGCTCGCAGATCGGCCTCGGCCTGAGCAAGATCGTCGGCAGCCTGCTGGGCCTGGGCCAGCAACGCGCGTCGTCGCGTCAGGATGTGATTGCTGCTGACAATGAGCTTCGATGGGCCATCGTTGAGCTTGCGTTCCAGATCAACTTTCTCCGTCAAAATCTGCCGCTCGACCGCATTCTTCGCGACTTGATCGACCTCCTTATTGGGATCGAATACGAACCGTCTTTCCTGCTGGTCTCTCCAGTGCTTGAGATTGCTCAACAGGGTGGGGCCGAATCCCGGAACTGCCAATACTCGGTGATCCAGTATATCCGCAGCAGTTTCGATACCGTACGACTGGAGGTTAGCCTTCTTAGCCACCCCAACACCCTTGATCCTTGCGTGCAAAATCCGGCATTGGTCTAGGTGAGCGTTAAGTTGCAATCGATATCTATTCGACTCTAATTTTTGAAGTTCCTGTAATCTCTTCTGAGGTAAAGCGTCATATTGGTTTCGCAAGCCCTGTAAATCCGACATTATGTTTTGAAAATCTTCGCTGCTGTTATAGCTGTCCCAATTCTTGCGAAGATTTTGCCACTGAGCGAGCGCCTCTGCCGCCTTCCTCTGAATTTCCTTTTTCATGGATTGAATACGGCTAGTGACCCCAATCAGAGCAAGAAGCCCTGCTGCGAGTTTAGCCCGGAAAGTGGCTTGTTGGAGTGCCGTCGCCGTCGGCGACAACGCGACCGTCCGACCAACGACACTGGGGAGTGCCGGATGTGGGCCAGGGTTTGGAACGGAATTTACCTTCGCCCAGAGTGCAGCGATGGTGAAACCCGTCTGGCTCGAGCCCACCACGACAACCTGGAATAGCGGAACGCTGGTAGCCGCCTCGATTTGGCACCACGGGCAATAACTCAGGGTGTCCAGGAAATGATGCGCTGGGTTCACCCCGCACGTCTTCAGATGGTGTTCGAGATCCTGGAGTGCCGCCACCCATTCGTCTGGACGAGGCCGGCCATTTGGTTGCGAGCCTTGTCTGGAAAAGGCCCGCTCGAATAGAAGCGCTAGATTACGAGTGACACCATTAAGATCAAGACTTGCTGGAGGACGCTCCATCTGTATGGCAGCGGCATTCGAGCCGTAGACAAACCTATATTCACTGATCGCTCTTTCCATGGGCATTTCACCGGTCCCAAGAAATCGACCGGAAAATGGATGCCGCGCCATAAAGAGCATCTGAAAGATTATGACGGCGAGCCCGAAGTTGTCGTGATTTGGCGTGCGCACCAGTCCCTTGTACGTCCGAACATTTTGAAGCTCGGGAGGCTGATGGGTTGGGGTGCCGACCTCGCAGAACCAGCGGGAGCCGCTTCCCGTTATCTGATATGAATCACAATCAACCAATCGAACTGTAGCTTGACCACCAATCAAGAGGTTATCGTGCTTAACATCGCCGATGACATGCCCACTTTCGTGAACAACGGCGAATGCTCGCGCCGCGTTGGCGGCACTACGGATCAGAAATCTCCAACTAGCAGTTGGGAACTCTCGTAGCCGAAGCTTTGGGCTGTAAAGATTGAACGCCTGTTTATGCCCTGAAATCTTGGGCATTAAAAATCCAACGGCGGGTCCAGTCACAGATCCGATCCGTATCGGCTCTATGGGCCAGGCAGTGAGCTTAAGGAGCCGCTCATTGCCGAATTTCGCCATAGCGGCGATTTTCGCTGATTTCTCTTGGTCGAGCGGCTTTTGATAGAGCTTGACGGCTAGACCAGGGCGGTCGCGGAGTTCGTAAACGGCACCTTCGCCACCCCGGCCCAGTTCCTGCCCGAGATACAGCTGACGCCTAGCTGCATCAAACAGCACGGGTATCGGCATCGGCCGGGCCTTGCATAGTTGGAGCTGGGCGGCGGGTCGCGAGTATAAGCGTTTTGTCGTCGTCCGTTCTCTCGTTGATTTGCTTCGAGCGGAGATAAGCGCTCACCACCTCCGATACCGGAATCTCCTCGCCGATTGGCGCCGCCTCCGTCTTGGCTAACCAGCCAAACAGGGTGCGGAAGAATGGCGCGTGTGCTGTTTTCTCTTGCAGATCCAGAACAAGCCGCTCGATGCCATCGGTGAAGATCGCGATCTCGTCGACACACCGTGCGACTATCTCGAACTCCAATATTTCGAGTGCATTGTTCTGAGTTATAAAATTGGTCTGATTGGCGAACTCGCCATGCTGGGGCCAGAAAACCCACCCGTAGTCATCGCGCTCGGCCCGGTTTGAGACGACAATCGCCCCGTCGCCGATCTGAAAGAACGCTGCGCGATCGTGGCCGACCACGGCGCCCAGTGTGGTGCAGGCGAATTCTCGGAGGCTCAGATTGTGGGTTTGCGCCCGACCCCGGATTTCGGAACGAACTCGGGACAGCCAATCCTCAACGAACTCCTTGGTAATTCCATCGAGGCCCGAGCGTCTGCTTGCGTCGCTAAAGTCTCGCAGGAACCAATCGATTGCGAGTGTCGCCCCATCGAGCGATCGGGAAGCGCTACCTGCGCCATCGCATGCGACTGCAAGCAATACGCGATTGCCATTCGGGTCGGACACGACCCGGCAGCAGCCTGCGTCCTGGCAAGGCAGCCCAGTCTTCTCGTGCGAGGTGCCGATTACCGACGTGTGGGCTACTCGCCACTCGACATCAGACACTTGCCCAACCGGATGGGCCGGTCGGATTTACAAGCGGCACCTGAGTGCCGGGCGTTGATCGGGAAACCCCACCTAGAGAGCTAGACAGCCAAGCGAAGAGATCTCGGAATCGAAGGCCTTGGAGCTTTAGAGGTTCACGGCGGCTGATCTGCGCCAGTATCTCCATATTAGCCCCCTGCACGCCCACGGCGAAGAACGAGAAGCTCTTGCGCTCATCATTATCACCGGCATGTACCAGGGAGGCAGCATGTCTCCAGTTATCTGTGGGTCCGCCGTCGGTTATTAGAAAGATCCACGGGCGGTAGTAAGTGATCCCGCTCGAACGATAGACTTGCTTGCGGGCGTCGAGCATCTGTAGGCCCTGCTCTATGGCAGCACCCATCGGGGTATCGCCACTGGCTTGTAAACGAGGAGGCGTCCACGTGTCAGGGCTCTGGAAATCGCTGTGCACGCGCACTGGTCCGAATGAGATCACCCCGATCTCGACGCGCTGTACAGCCATCGCGTCGGCCATGAGTTCATCTTTAAGGGTTACTAGACCGGCATTTAGCTCCTCGATCGGCGGACCGTGCATCGAACCTGAGGTGTCCAGCAGGAGTAGGCACGCACAGCGGGGCTCTGGGTTGACAACCAACTCAGGATGGTCGAACGGGATCTGATCGTCGCTCATGTTCTCTCTCCGTCCTCGTCACGGCCGCGTCACCGCGCTCGATCTAGCCTCCCATATAGGGACAAGCACCACAATCCGCAGCGCCGGATGGCCACAACGGAGCCGAGCATATGGATGTTTCAATTTCGTAAAAGGGCTACCAACAGAACTATGCCGACAACTACCAAGATTATGAAAAATTCCCGGTTTTCCTTTTTGGAACATAGTATAGTACAGACCAGTTCCAGGTAAACCGACAGTAGTACGTTTTCTCTTTGGTCCGATGGTGAAATGGGCACCCCGTCTGCCGAACGATGCGCTTACACTTTTCTTATTTAGGTTCAGAGATATCCCCCTTGAAACTTTTATACGACGTTGGAAACGTAATGGCATCCCCGATCTCCAGTCTCATCGACGCTCGCGGTGACAGCCGCCTGGACTTACGGTGGCGAAGTTCGCCGCGGGCGAGAAGACCGAGGGTATCGACATCGATCAGCCAAAAGAGCCCCTGCCGTCAGATTGGGCCGTCGCCGAGGCTTGAAGGGCGGCAAGGCTCGTGCTTAAAGTAGCTGTCACCGCACGCCGCGCGGCGGCGCGCCGCGCGGTGCAAGCTCGAAGGAAGAAATCACGACACAATCCGTAATTTTGGCCGGCTTGGCGGGGTTTGTCTCTTTAACTCGTAAAAGTCTATGAGCTCGTCCTCGTACGTTGAGAGCATCGCGCGAAGATCCCCAATGGAATATCCGAGCTGCTCAAGATGCAACGACAGCAGCTCGGTCATTAGCATTGGTTGTTCTTGAGGAAAATCCAGCTCGGGCGGTTCCCGCAAACGAATCTTATGAATGTTGAATTGTTGCCATAGATATCGAGCCTGATTTTCATTCACGAACTTAAGCTGCTTTGCACGGTAGAGCAAAGCCGCCATTGCCATGCGCCATTCGGGTTTTAGATTTGCCAATAATGCTAAATCAATTCTGCGTCTCGAAAAATACGGTCGGATATCTTTAGCTGGCGCGAGGAATGCGGCCGCAAAGGCATTTGCTTCCTCCTCCATCTGGAGGGTCGGAACGCGGTGCATTATCAGATGACCAAGTTCGTGCGCCAACGAGAAGCGCAGGCGATCGGCGGGCTGGCTCCGATTTAGGAAAATGCAGGGAAGCGTGTCCGGGGCATGCATCGTAACGCCATCCATAGCCGCTTCGGGCAGCTCAATATGGATCACAAAGCATCCCGCTCGCTCGACCCACGAAGTCAAATCTTGAACGGGCCCGCTGATCGCCGCCGCCTTTGCTGACTTGCCAGACGTAGAGGCAGTTGTGTTCGAACCAAAGGGCGCGCCTGCCCCACAGCAGATGGTCAATCGAACGAAACGTCCAAGAATGACAGCGGTTCGCGCGGCTATCGTCAAAATCATCGCGGTGTATCGCGAGATGCAATACGCACTAAGCAGGATTGAAATTCAGAAACTGGTATACTTTCTCGAAAAGGCTGGGCAGCCGCTAGATTTGGAATTTGTAAAGCACAAATATGGCTCCTACTCCGACAAACTACGCCACGTATTGAAGGCAATGGATGGACATTATGTACAAGGAGTTGGCGACCACTCCGGCGAGGCAGAGATCGTAACTGTCCCCAACGCACTTAGCGATGCTGAGGAATACCTCGAATCGCAAGGTGAAGGCTCCATTCGTGATCACGTCAACCGCGTCGCTCGCCTAATCGAAGGATTTGAGACACCTTATGGGATGGAGCTTCTGGCAACCGTGCACTGGGTGGCAAACCACGAGCCGCATGCGCGAACCGTCGACGAGGCGGTAGCCGCCGTACAGGCCTGGAACGGCCGAAAGCGACACATATTGCGGCCACAGCACATAGCGATTGCTTGGGATAGGTTGAAGAACGAGGGATGGCTGTCAGATCGCGGGTCCGAAGATAGGGCCCGATAGCTCACAGCCTCAGTGCACCAGCCTGAGCTCCCGCCAGTCGAGCACGGGCCATCCTAGCGACGTAGCGTTCGGCCATCTCGGCGGCGTCGGGCTCGACCTGATGGCGGCAATCGACGAACCACTCGATGAGCCGCACATGGGCCGCGGCGGCGTTGCCGAGCGTCGTCGGGGCGGGGGCTCGGACTTCCTCGGCGCCGCCCCGCTCGCCTGAGCGCGCGGATCTCATCATCGGTAAGGTCGAGCGGCATAATCGTGTGATTGACGGAGACGCACCAGCGGTAAGCAGGCAATCAGCCCGGTCGAGCAATTTGGCGCAGAGACGACGGAACATGGCGCAGCCTTCAACGGCCAATCATTTGAGCCGGTCGGATGATCCGCGCCGCCTTCATTGCCGTTATCGCGATCGTGCTGTTTGGCGGCTTGGCCACCGTCGCCGAACTTGCCTATGTTTGTCGCCGTGCTGAAGGAGGGACGGGATGTTGATCGAACCGACAAGCGCGGTATTGGGGGCCACGGTGCGCGGCGTGGATTTGGCGCAACCGCTCGGCGAGGAGGATTTCGGGCGGATTTTGCTCGGGCTTGGCCGATACGGTGTATTGCGCTTTCCCGACCAGCATCTCGGCCTCGGCGCACTGAAGCGCTTTTCCGAGCGGTTTGGCGAGATCCAGGGCAGCGCGACGCGCGATCTGGACCGCAGCCGCGAATACCCAGAGATCGATATCCTCTCGAACCTCAAGGAGAACGGCAAATACATCGGCAGTCCGGATTCCGGGCAGGATTGGCACACCGACATGACCTATCGCGACGTCGCTGGGTTCGTGAACGTGCTTTACGGCGTCCGCATCCCGAACCGCGACGGCAAGCCGTTGGGCGGCACCGAATTCTCCAACATGCACGCCGCCTATGATGATCTGCCGGCCGAGATCAAGAGCCGGCTCGCCGGCATGACCGCCACTCACAACATCGAGAAATTCTGGGAGCACATGCGCCAGAACCGCGGCAGCCAGCGCCCGCCGATGACCGAGGAACAGCGCCGGCGCCGGCCGCCGGTCGTGCACCCAGTGTTCCTGACGCATCCGATCACCGGCCGCAAGGTGCTGTACTGCAACCCGGGTTTCACGGTACGCATCAATGAATTGCCGGAGCGCGACAGCAACGAGATGCTGGAATATCTGTTTGCCCATCAGCTGCAGATGAAATTCCGCTACACCAACGTTTGGGCCGAGAACGATTTGTTGCTGTGGGACCATCTCGGCACGATCCATCGCGCGATCGCCGATTACGGCCCCGATGAAATCCGCCTAATCCGCTGCTGCCAGGTAATGGCGACCCGGGTGTGGGATCCCGAATTCCTGCGCCCGGCCCGCGCGCTCGCCGCCGCGGGGATGGCTTAGGAAGTTAGCGGGGAGGTCGATTTGTCCATTGACTACGAGAAGCGCGACGGCGTCGCCTATATCACGCTCGATAATCCCGACAAGGCGAACATCCTCGACAAGCCGACCTCGGATGCGATTTCGCAGGCCTGGATCGATCTGTGGGAGGATCGCGACATCCGCTGTGCGATCCTGACCGGGGTCGGCGACCGGCACTTTTGCGGCGGGCACAATCTGGCGCCGCGCAAGAACATCACCGAGGAAGAGCGCGAATATTTGCGCACCCAGCGCATCTTCTGGCCGCTTGCGGGCACCGTGCACGGCCAAAAGACCGGCGTCGACGGGCGCATGGGCGACCATTACCCGCGGGTATGGAAGCCGGTCATCGCTGCGGTCAACGGCTGGGCCGCGGGAGCGGGGCTCTATATCCTGCTGTCCTCGACCGATATCCGCATCGCCAGCCGCGAGCATGCGCGGTTCAAATTCGCATTGATGACACAGGGCTGGCTCGGGCACGGACCCGGCGCCAGCCTCCTGCTCAAGCAGCTCCGCTATATCGACGCGATGAAGATGCTGTTGACCGACGATCCGGTCGATGCCGACGAAGCGCTGCGCATCGGTCTCGTCAACGAGGTCGTGCCGCATGCGCAGCTGATGGACCGGGCGGAAAAGATCGCCCGCCACATCGTCCAGATGCCGCCCGTCACGCTGCGCATGATGAAGGAATTTGTCGTGCGCTTTGGCGATCTGCCGACCGACCAGGCCTGGCACATCCAGAACCTGATCAACAACCTGCTGATTCAGACGACGACCGATGGTGAGGAAGGCCGCCGCGCCTTCAACGAAAAGCGCCCACCCAACTTCACCGGCGCGCTGCGCCGCCGCGGCGACGCGTGGGAAGAACCCTCGGAAGAAGACAAGCAGCGCCTCGACGAGGCGTATCGCAGCGGGGAGTTCTAAGTCGACCATCAAAGTGCATGCCGGCTTTTCGTTGTCGTGTTTCGCCCCGGAGACATTCGCATGCCGTCAATCATCGGAACCTGAAATTGGTGCGCGCAATCGCCCGGGATGCGAACGGCGCGGTGCTGCCATCCCCTATGGGGGAAACGCGATGGGTCGCGTCACCTTTACCGCCGACGGGCGGATGATGTTGGTTGTCTGCGACGCGCGCAAGGAGCTGCTGCCCGGCGCCAGCCGCGACTACAGCTCTTATCGCGGCAACTACACCTTTGACGGCGTGCGGCTCGTCACCCAGGTCGACGCGGCGTCGGATCCAAGCCGGATCGGCAGCGATCAGGCGCACGGGGTGCGGTTCGAGCACGGCCACATAATCCTCTCTCCGCCGCCGCGCGGGACCGGCGCCGGCGCGGAATACCGCGAAATCACTTGGGAGCGCATCGCGGCCGAATAGCGACCCCCTCCATTTATCCGAGCGCCCCGGATCGGCGCAGCGCGGCGATTTCTTCGCCGGATATATCGAGCACGTCGCGCAGCACCGCATCGGTGTCGGCGCCGAGTTGCGGCGCCGGGCCGCAGACGCGGCCGAAGCTGGCGTGCCACGGTAGGCCGGGGACGCTGCCGCCGTGGTGCGCATCCCAAAACCCGCGCTCGCGCAAGTAATCGCAGGCGACGAGGTCCAGCGAGCTGGCGAGCGCCGCCGCCGGGACGCCGGTCCGCCGCAATGTGGCCGCAGCGACCGCGGCGGGCTGCGGGCGCAGCCAAATGGCAAGCGCGGCGTCGATCGGCCTACGCTGCTCCAGCCGCTCACGGAACCCACAATCTGCAAGTGGCGTCAAGGTGCGGACGATGGTGCAAAGCTGTCGCCATTCCCGATCGTTGGTAACCGCGAGGCTGAGCCAGTCGTCATCGCCGACGCAGCGGTATACCCCATGTGGGAAGTGATTGTCGGAACCGTTTCCGCGCGGCTGCGGCGGCAAGCCGAGCTGCGTCTGCAGCAGCGGCTCGGCCATTGTCCACAGCATCGCCTCGATCATCGAGAAATCGATGCGGGCGACATTGCCGGTCTTTCGCCGGTGCCAGAGCGCGGCAGCAACCGAAAAGGCGAGCATCAGCCCGCACATCGGGTCGAGCCAGGCAAAGCCGACGCGAGGTGCGATATCCGGGTGGCGATTGAGGCCGGCAAAACCGGCATAGCATTGCAGCAGAGTGCCATAGGCGACCGCGTGGGCTTCCGGCCCAGTCCGGCCGAGGCCTGATGCCGAGACGTAAATCAGGTTGGGGTTGACGCTGTGCAGGTCGCCTACGCCGAGACCCAGCCGGTCCATGACCCCGGTCGCAAAATTTTCAATCAACACGTCCGACTTGGCGGCGAGTGCCTTGGCGATAGTGACCGCCTCCGGCCTTTTAAGGTCAAGGACAATGCCACGCTTCGCCTGGCCGAGAACGGTGTGCAATTCCGATGTGCGGCCGGGATCGCCACGCCCGGGCGCCTCGATCTTGATAACTTCGGCACCCATCGCGGCCAGATAGCGCGTCGCGGTCGGGCCGGCGATCACCCAACTGAAATCGAGCACGCGAACGCCGGAGAGCGGCATCGGACCGGCGCCGCGATCGGTTGTTTTGCATTTGCGATCGCTGATTTGCAGCCCAAACGGTGGGCCGGGCGCCTTGATCACTTGCCCGCCGATGTCGAGTGATCGATAAAAATCGCGATGGGCAAGTTGTACCGAGGCGAGCTGCTCCGCCGGCTCGCGGAGCGGAAAGCTTGGTACATGGGCGGCCTGGGCCTGGTCGGCGATCCACTGCTTTTTGTGTTGGCGGCTCCACGCCGACATCAGCGCATGAAGTGCATCCCAATTGGCAATGCGGTCGGTTTTTGTCGCAAAGCGCGGATCGCTGCTCCAATCGGGCGAGCCCATCACTGTCAGCCACGCCGCCCATTGCCGATCTTCCCGCGGCGAGATTGCGGCATAGCCGTCGCTTGCGGGCAGGATCGTGACGGTGGCGCCATTGCCGTCTGCAACGCGCTTACGCGGTCGGCTGTTGCCACTGAGCCCGGCATTCGCCAGCTCGCCAATCGCCATTGTCGCCAATGCCTCCTGGATCGAAACATCGATCAGGGCGGGTCTACCGAGCAGTGCGGCGTGCATTCCGGCGCAGGCTGCGGCTAGGCCGCCGATGAATGCCGATTGCTCGCCGACCGGGCGGAGCGGCGGTTCTCGGAGATCGTCGACTTGTCCGGTCAAGAGGCGGGCAATCCCGCTGGCAAAAAACAAGGTCAGATCGGTCGCCGGATCATCGGCATTTGGGCCGGTCAGGCCGTAAGGCGAAATATACACGAGCGTCGCCGTCGGGCTGCACCGGCGCAGCGCATCGGGGTCGTGCTGTCGAGCCTGAAGATCCCTCGGCCGTCCCTCGCAAACGATCAGATCGATGGCCGCAAGAGCGGTTCCTGCCGGATTACCCGGTGCGATGCGCTTGTCTTGGTTCAGATATTCCGCGAGCGGCGTCGAGAGGTTGGAGTCGATGCAAACAACTCCCGCCCCGACATCAGCGAGCAGCCGGCCGCATACTGCGGCGGCTAGACCGCGCCCGAGCTGTACCACCCGCAACCCAGTCAACAAACTCATCGGCAGAGCTTTCGGACTTTGACGATATGCGGATCACGATATAACAAGACCAGGCAGGCGCACCGAAGTACGAAGTGGATGCCGTGCCCGAGCGTCCTGCCACCAGCATCGCGCGCGCGAGGGCTCTGACTTCGCGACGAGCCGGTGACGCACCATTTATGATCTATCGGCAGTTCGGGACCGGAGTTGGCAATGAATGGTGTCGTGCCCTCGCACGAGCAGCGGGTCGAAATTCTGAAAGCTCGAACCAAGGCGTTTCGGTTCCAGCGGGGCCGGTCCGGAAATCCGGATGGGCAATCCCGCTTTTACCATGAGGCGCGGATGCTCGCGCGGCGTGCAGCTCCGGAGATGATGAAGGAATTGATCGAACTGGCGCGGCACGCTGAGGATGAACGGGTTAAGTCAGTTTGCCTTGTGGCGGTTCTTGACCGGGCAGGGGTCAGGGGGATCGATTTCGACCCGGCCGAGGAGAAGGCTGAACGTCCGCAGTTCAACCCACGCGATTACTCTAAAGAGGAATTGGAGTTAATCGAGCGGGCATTACGGATAATTATAGCGCGGCGCGAGGAAAAGGCATTGCAGGCAGCCGGGCCAAAGTGACCAAGTCCGTCGATCGCACGTCGCGGCGAAAGGCAAAGTGCGTCACACCCGCGCTCAACCTCGCCGCCGCATCGCGATCGCCCGCGCCATCACCTGCTCGAGCTTTTGCTGCGGCGTGTGGGAGCTGAGCACGACGGGCGCTACAGGCGCGGTTGGGCGCTCATGACCCTCACAACGTACCCCGTCGAGCGGGTCGGCCGCCAGGAGAAGCGTGCACGCTGTTGGATCGCCGTTTCGGATGTCCTCGATGGTCAGGACACCGACGGCAAGGGCTCGCTCTCCCCAGAGCCGCAACGCTGACCAGAACATAGTCCGGCATCTCCGCCCGCAAAAACGCTGCGGGGAACCGCCGCGCCGCTGTAGATATGGCCGGTTGCACCACTGGCATGAGTTAAGGACGCCGCTCGACATAACAACAATCTGTTTAGAACACTCGCGCCATAGTGGCGACGAGATCGTGGCGTAGACTTTAAGGCACGGTGCCCGAGAGTCGCTGCGAAAGGGCTGACGAACCCAGGAGCCCCAAGTTAACCATTATGAGAATTAATCGGGGACGTAAAAGCGGAGCAAAGCCGAACTGCTAGTGCGATAACGAAAAATTCTCGTTTAACGTGCCCCTTTCGCTCGGGACAGCATGCAGCATATAATACTAAATTCCTCTGAGTACGACCTTTTCGAGGGTTCCCAAACCGACGCATCTGTGCCTCATGCTTCACCCTGGCAAAAAGTAGAGGGTACCATGCGGCCTCCAGTGTGGCTGCGCGAAGATTACGACGCACGACAACTGCGCGCGCTGGCGAAGGCGTCGCGGGACGCGAAGCGTCGCCAACAGCTCGGGTTTCATCGCCCGGATGCGGTCGGCGAGGTCGGACGGCAGCGGGCTGCGGGCCGTCACCTCGATAAATTCGCCGTCTCGCCACATCGTCGCTCAGGTGGCGCGGATCGCAGCAATCAAGTCCTCGGCGCGCTGGATCGCGGACATCAGAACACGCACAACGGGCGCGGACGGTCTGGTGTCGGCATAGTGGCGCTCGATTGAAAAGCCTAAGCAGCAGATTTTAAATATGGAAGTCGTTGCCATCTCGCACACGGGCTTCGCCGCGCAGGATGGCAATCACGGCTCCCGCACAATTCTTCAGAGTTTGGAACGTGTTCGGGTCCAGCTGGCCCTGCCGGCGTTCAACGACATGCAATTCTGTTCCGTCGGCCACGAGCACGACGCCAGCCCGTCGAATTCGGTCGCAAAGCTCTCTGATATAGTTAGGCGACGACTTCGGGATCGCGTCGGCCGTCGGCAGGAAATGCATAACCCGGCCGTCGCGCATGATGAGGGGATTTTTGAGGCAACGTTTGCGTCGGCTACCAAGGTCTTCGTTGATGCTCGCGGCGCGATCGACCTGAGCCAACGCGCGTGCCGGTGTCTCGGCTGTCTCGGTCCCGGATATCCGAGACAGCGAGACAGGCGCAAGTAATTGATCAGGCAATATTTTCTGCGGTGACGAGATAACAGGTATCTCGTCGCTCGTCTCAGCTGTCCCAGCTGCCTTGCTAGGTGTCTCGGCCGCGCAGTCGTCGTGAGACAGCCTGTCTCGCTCGGTGTCTCGTCTGCTGTCTCGGGCCAGCACAAGGCGAGCCAGCGCTTTTAAGTCGACTGTCTCGCGTCTTGTCTCGGGGTTGTCTTGGCGACACGGCAGCTGTCTCGCTGTCTCGCTTTCCAGGGACTGAGACACCGAGACAGCACCGGGGGTTCGCGATTTAGTCATGGAGGATCATCCCCTGTTCCATAGCCTTTTTCTTGAGCCGCTCGACCATCGACTTGCTGAGGCCCAGCTCACTGGCAGTTTCTCGGATGGACACGCCGTCGCTCAGTAGATCGACCACTCGCCGCAACTGTGCGTTGGCGATCTCGGTGCGAGTCCATATTGCGGCACCGTCGCGCTCTTCGTAACGGGCCTCGAAAGAACAAGCGTCCTCGCCAAATAGGCCCCGCGCTTTTTCGAAATGCACCTCGAAACGCGCGCCATGTTCTGTACGATAGTCATCCGGTCGGCGGAGCCCGATCACGGTGTCAAGCACATCCTCTCGGCGCGATGTGCCACGCTGCAGCCCGCCCTTACCGGCGTGATGCACGAAGAGGATCGACCGCCCGGCGCGACGGTGCGCCAGTGCCCATCCTTGCACGGGCAGCCAACTTTCGGCCTCGTTCTCCTTGCCGGACCGGATCAGCGTCGAGATATTGTCCGCGACAATGAACTCGGCATCGCCAATCACGGCGTCGATCTCGCGCTGACCTCCGTCCGTGCCGAGATCGGGTAATCCGCCCTCTGTGATGTCGGCCGACAATAGCTGCAAATAGTCTGGCTCCGGCGGCTCGCCGCTGGAGCCGGCAACGATGGCTGCAAGGCGCCGTTGCATTGCCGCGGCCGGCATCTCGCCGTCGAGGTAACACACCCTGCGCGGGCTTGGCGCCCGCCACCCAAGCAACCCGCCACCGCTGGCGACGGCATAGGCAATGCTCAATGCCAGGAGTGTCTTGCCGAGGCCCCGGACCGAGTGCATCATTACGAGGCCCTGTGTCGGCAGCCAGGGCACGAGGATCAAATTACGCGGCGGGAGATTGAGCGCCAGGTATTCGGCGACCGTTAACGGTCGCAAGCGCGGCACCACGTCGGCGGCGCCATCAATAATGGCGCGCAGCCGGGCCGCACCGTCAGGTGCCGGCATCGCCCACTCCAGCGCAGGAGCGGCCGACGAGCACATCCGCCATGTCGGAGTCGGGCTCCGGCGGCATCGCGATGCGTACCCGCCGCCCCTCGGCGAGCCAGCGCGCCGCGGCCGTGCGCGCAGCCCGCTCGCCGGCACCGTTCGCGTCGTGGTCAGCCGCGATGATGACCGTGCGCACAATTGGCGGCAAAACTAGCGCAACGAGCCCTGAGGTCGACAGAGCGGACCAGCCCGGCAAGCCGGTCGCCGTCATTGCCGCGAGCGTCGTCTCGATGCCCTCGCCGGTGATCAGTGTTTCAGCTGCTGGGGCGAGCCGCACTGCGCCACCAGCAATCGGGCCGAGTGTAGCGCGGTCGCGCCGATGCCATAGCCCGCGACTATCCGGCCGTATGTAAGTCCGGAGGATCCCAATAAACGAGCCGTCGACAGCGTCGACACGGCTGACCATTGCAGGGAGCTTGGCGCGAACCTCGCGGTGCCAACACCGTGGGTCCCAGCGCAATACTGGCGGTGGCTCGATGTCGATACCGCGGGCGGCGAGATAGGACATGACGGGCGAGCCGCGCGCGTCCGTGGTGATATCCCAGACGCGCCGGGCGAGCGCGATGCGGCGTGCAGTATCGTCATTGTCGCGATCGGGCCGACACATTGGCATCGCCGGCGAGGAGTGGTTGCCGCGGCGATCGTCGAGCAGTCCGCGGGCGCGCAGCTCGGCCAGCACTTCGCAGGGATCACAGCCGGCCCAACAGCGAACGACCAAACTCCGCTCGCCATCTCGCAACGCCAGCGTTGGACCAAGGCTGCGATGAACCGGGCAGCGGCAGCGCCACCACGCGCCCGAGCGATGGGCACCGCCAAGCGTTGCAGCGATTTCGGCCGCAATCATCGAATTGCATTCTTGGACCGGCTCGCGATGAGTTGATCCATGGACGCCACGACAACTAGATTGCGGTTGCCGAGCTGGACAGTCTCGAGTAATGGCAAGATGTCAGCGTAAAATTTAGAGCGTGACACCCCGCCGAGGTATTCGCAAGAAGCCCGGATAGAGGCCAGAGCGGGTTTAAGAGGTCGTACTGTTTCAATTGGGGCCCCGTATATGGCTAAGGCACTTTCGGTCTGGCACACGACTACATCCATCTAGTCGTCGATGGACGTGTAATACGCTGACAGGCCGCTCAGGTCATGCGATCCTGGTGTAGAGTAATCGGGGCATGAGACGTCCAAATACTCTACATTTTCGTTGCTCAGCGCCGCTTGTGCCAGTGTCTCAAGGCAGTCTTGAACTGAGCGTCAGTCAAATCGGGCAAGAGCCGCGCCATCAGCAGCCGGACAAACTCACGCTCGGTCGTACGCTTGATGCTGCGTGGAGAAAGAGATTTTTCGCCTGTGAACTCTTCCACGCCAAGTATGAGCACTCCTACGATCTCTCCTTCGAGTTCTAGCGATGGCTGGCCAGGATGTGGCCTATGCCAACGTGCGGCGATTTCATTCAGCATGTGCGGCAGCGCGCCTATCGCGGTCAGCGCCAAATCGTAATTGTCGAAGCGGACGCGCAGTGCCGCGGTGACCTCGCCCGGCAGGGCCAAGAGTTCGTTTCGGATCGCGTCGAGGCGGTCGGCGATCTCCGGCAACGCCTTATCTACGCGTGCCGGTCCATCAGGCCAGTTCGGCTTAAAGGTGCGGATCCGGTATAGAATGCGCGCTCTTTCGAACCATTTGGCGACGATGCCGCGCAAACAATCTTCTCTTCTGATTGGCCCGACCCCATCAACAGCCGACCGGGGTCCCAATTGTCGTGCCCAGTAGACGATTTCCTTGTCCGACAATGGACACTGCGGGCTTGTCTGTAAGCAGCTCTGCATTGCTCTTGGGGATGTTCATTTAATGCACCGATTCTCTTGGGCTGCAGTTCTGATCCGCTCGCGCTATTGAGGCACTAACTGTGTGCGAGCGATCGGCTCCACATTCGATGTTTCGAGAAGCCCGAGCGAGCCAAACGCAGCGCGCACAGTGTCAGCGATGTAGGAGGGCGACAGGTGCCCGTAATGCTTTTCGACCATGCGGGTGTCGGCGTGCCCTAGCTGGGCCGCAATCACGGCGAGCGGCACGCCACGCATGGCGAGGCGGCTGGCGTAGGTATGACGCAGCCCGTGGAAATTGACCGGCGACGCGATCCGGGCCGCGCGGCAAGCCGCGCTGAGCGGGCGCTGCTGCTCGGATTTGCTCCAGGGCTTCCCATTATCGCGGACAAACAAACGCGCGTTACCGGGCTTCCCAGCGGCGCGCTGAGCGATGAAATCGCGACCTTCTTGCGTTAATACGACATGGCGCGGCTTGCCGCTCTTGCTCGCGCGCACACGTAGCGTCCCGGCATCGGGGTTGAAGTTGTCGACCGTTATCGCGGTTAGCTCGCCATAGCGGCAGCCGGTCAACAGCGCACCGGTGACCAGGGCACGGAAATCGGTCGGGCAAGCATTCGTCAGCCGCCGGGCTTCGTCATCCGAGAGATAGCGCAGCCGGGCGGCATCGGCCTCGCGGAAGGCGCGCACGATGCGCCATGCGTCGTCGCTCGCGCATTTCCCTTCCCGGTGGGCATGGTTGAGCGTCGCTTTCAGAATCGTCAGCACGCGGTTTGCAGTCGAGCGGCGCCGGCGCACGGCCTCAGCGTTGTTGTCCGCTACGCGGTGCTTCTGCGGCTCGCCGGGCTTGGTCCGCAGCCGTGCCGGTGTCTCGGCGACCTTTTGGTGCCACGCCACGATACGCGCCTTGGTCAGCTTCGCCAATTCGACCGCGCCCAACTCGGGCTTGATCCAAGCCGCGGCAGACTTATCGAGCCGATCAACAGCCTTACCGCCGCGTCGCAGATAGTCGGCGCGGTAGTCTGCGAGCGCATTTGCGACGGTATAAGGGCGATCAGGGGGCGCGAAGTCGCCAGCTTGTTCCCGCGCCTTCCGGGCAAACCAAGCTCGCGCCCGCTCTTGTGCCTGTGCAAAGCTGAAAACCGATAGCCCGTCCGGGTCGCGCGCATCGTCGGCCGCCCCGAGGGCTTCGAGGTAACGCTTGCCGTCCCCATCCCGAAATTTAGCAATCCAAGTGCCGCCCTTGGCCCCTTTGCGGTAGCCGAGTGCGCAGCCCTGCGAAAGCACTGTCCAATAGGGCTCGCGCCGTGCTGATAGTTTCTCGCGAGCGGACCGAGTGTCGATCTTCGGGTTACGGACCGTGCGCGCCATATTCTGCCTCTGGAAAAGTACGGCAAATATACGGCACGGATGTAGGTGTACAAGGGTGGAAGGCGGTGGATGAGAATTTTCGTTATTACAATGCTAAAGGCCGTCCATCGCCGTCCACGGTTGGTCGAAAATTAGGGCTTTTCCCCTCTCTCACGGCGGCAACACCGGTTCGAATCCGGTAGGGGACGCCATCTGCGATACTAACAGTCATATCAATATTTTACCCCGCATGGGGCAGCGCTCGTTGTATTAGCGGGAGCGCGCATCGCCTGCTACACGAAGCGCAAGACCGCGAACGCACGGCGGCCATCTCCCTAGCAACGTGACTTATCGCCACGTTCGGATATGGTAAGGACGCGACCTAGGGGGAGCCACGATGCTCACCAAAGACCTTCTCTTCGGCTTGAACGTGCTGACTTTGGTGGGCCTCATTCTCACCGGGTTCGGCCTGACCTTGCACCGATCAGCAAATGCCGGGGTGCCTCTCTGCATCGGCGTGATGGGCGTCGGAACGGTTCTGGTGTTGGTTGGACTGTATGCGCGCGGCTGGCCGCACTAAAGGCTCGGGAATTGCTCCACACAGATCGGTAGCCGAGTGCTGTAGGTTGCTCCATGGACATTCCTCAGAGCTCTACTTCAATTCTACAGTATTTAAATGAAAGTACTAATAGTGTTCTGGTCCATTTAAGGTTAGCGCTGCGTGCCATCCCTCAGGCATCTGGTCAGGCAATAGAAAATAACCATCGTTCCCTTTGACTACGCGAAAGAAGGCAGCGCCGCTAACCGTATTTCCTATAATAGGCCATTTATATAATGTCGTAATCTGCATATTAGGAGTTCCTACGTCATGGCTGGACGTATCTGCGCACGATCTCGTAATTGCTCCTCCGGGCGAGAGCACAGCAGCAGGGGCAAAGGAGTTTCCTGTCATATCGAGACCCGGACTGCCAAAGCTCAGCGGAAAGCCATATTCACAGCGAAAGTGCACATTGTAAACGGGAACATGACCAGTGTTAGTGACCTTAAAACTGAGTTGCGAGAGTTTCTGAACGGTCAAGGCTGGCGGTCGGTTCAATAGTAATGGCAGGCTGCAACCAAAAACAGACACTGACCAATGAAATGATCGGTCCGATGAGCCCCCACACGGCTTGCCACGGCCCCCCATACCGCCCGCAACGAGCGCCATACTCGTCCTGCTGGCGGCTCCTCTCGTGCGGTTCTTGGCTTCCTATCTCCTATCTTTGCGGTGTCTCTTGGAGCATTCTCTAGGTGTTGTACTTTGGTTTTGGGATGTCTACCGCGGGATTTACCCATTCATTGCGTCCGCCCACTCGGTTCCTTTTAACTCAGCCATTGTTCGCTGATCCACAGCCATATAGGCTGGCGCAGCCGCCGTCATATTCTCCGTGCGTATCGTTGTTCTCTGGCGAATAGGCCGGATATGGCCCGGCTGCCGGCCGCGAACATGCCACCAGCACCAACAGGATAGGCAACGCGGCGAGCGCCAGATGTCGGTGCCGCAGGAAATCAAAGCCATCGGCACCGGATATCAGGCTGGCCGCGTCTGGGACGCCAACTCGGCAGTGTCGAGAACCGCATTGAGCAGGACATTGCAGCCGGCGGTCAGATCGCCGGGTTTGGCGTCTTCGATCTCGTTGTGGCTGATACCGCCAACGCATGGAACGAACACCATCGCACTCGATACCACCGCGCTCGTGCAGCAATGCCCACGGCTTGCCCGGAGTATAGGCGAGAAATGTGATGAGGCGACACCGGCACTGTTGTTCAACCGCTCTTTTGAGCGCTGAACGCGTCGGTTCGCACCTGCCGGTCGCCAATTTGCGCGGATTAGGCGGACGTTAGAGATCTCACCCATACCGACTGAAAGTTTGAGTCTGGTTCGCCAGCGGCGGGCAGGGTTATGGACTTCTCCTTTCCGAAACATGTGCGACCGCAACACCGGCGGAAGCGTGGTCGTGCGGCCTCGTTCATCTCGTCCCTCATACGCAAGCTTACTGTTCATCTCGATATTCTATCACAAAGTGATCGGCCCCTGGACGAATGCTGAGCCGCCGCCGGATTGGCCTTAGCCAACGACGCTCGGCAATGCCGTCCCCGTAAACAGCAGTTGAGCACCGATTCCGTTGGTTCGCGGGGACGATCGGCCAGTTCACGTCGATCCCGGGCGGGCATTTGGGATCGCTTGCGGTGCGCAAGCTCGCGCGTGTAGCCACCTATTCGATCTCCGGCGGGAACGGCTGCTGTGGGGCAGTGCTGCCCCTCAGAACCGTAACCTTTTGGCCGCGTCCATCGCGTCAGCGCGCGACCTGCCCGCCATAGGACAAGATCTGGATGATCCGCCCGCCGCCTTGCGCCGGGAGGTGCGGGATGACAGCGCGGATCAGCTGAATCGAACCTGTAAGGTTGGTCGCGATAATATGCTTGACCTGCTCGTCCGTGAGCTCCTCCGCGGCGCCGAACAAGCCGTATCCAGCATTGCTGACGACCACGTCAATCCGGCCCATCTGCGCAAACGAGCGCTCGACCGCGTGGCGGATCGCCGTCGTGTCAGTGACGTCGAGAACTTCGGGGCGAAACATGTCGGGATGACGCTACGCGAGATCGGCGACTTTGCCGGTGTCGCGGACGGTGCCGACGACGCGGTCGCCGCGCGCGCAACTGGTCGGTCATATGACGACCGAAACCACTGCTTACGCCGGTGATGAACCATGTTCGCTGTACCATATGGGGCCTCCAGGTGCTGTTCGGGGGCGGTACCCTCGTCCCGACCCTCAGCTCATTGAGCATGGGCGGGTAGCCGATGAAGCTGTTGGCGGGACTAACGGTGGCGAAAGAGCCCAGTTTCAAAATCCCCCCGGCGGGCCGGGTCGCGTGCCGGTTCGCGCACTAGGGTACGCTCTTAACACTGATCAAGGTGCGCGGGAGCTGCTTTAGGGGTCTCGCCCAAGGAAGGTACGCAACGGGGCATAACTCGCCATCGCCGCGACGGGAGCAAGCCGGGCAGAAAGCATGCCACGGCGGGGTGTGGCAAAGTACAGTGACCCGGTGGGGCGACGGCGGCTCGGCCGGGCTCATAGCTATTTTTTGTTATGTCCGAGCCTTCTTCGGTTATGAGGCGAAACAGGCGCTTCGGGGTCGTGGGCAGCTCGAAAATCTCGACGCCGAGCGGCGCCAGCGCATCTGCGAGCACATTGGCAATCCCCAATATTATGGGGCAATTTCTCGCACAGGAACCCGGAACCAAGCTTGCGGTTGCGAGTGCGATGAGACCTCAGCCCAATGCTTGGTTCAGATCCGCGATTAGGTCGTCAGGATCCTCAATCCCGACCGAAATGCGAATAAGCATCGGCGTGATACCCAGCCGCAACCGTTCTTCTTCCGGGATGTCCGAATGGGTCATCGCCGCAGGATGCGAAGCGAGAGTCTCCGTACCACCCAGGCTCACCGCGAGCTTGATCACCTTAAGCCGATCCAGGACGGCAAAGGCTTCGGCCTCGCCGCCCCTCACTTCGAAGCTGAAAGTGGAGCCTGGGCTCTTGCATTGGCGCTCGAAGACTGGACGATCGGGATGGCCCTCCGGCAAGAATCCCAGATACCAGACCGACGCGACCTTCGGATGAGTATTGAGGAAGGCTGCGACCTTGCGCGCGCCTTCCGCTGCGGCCGTCATTCTGAGCTTCAGGGTCTCGAGTGAGCGCATCAACAACCAACCGGTATGCGGATCGCACATCGTCCCCAGGATCGTGCGCATGCCACGGATCGGTTCGAGTATAGCGGCCGCTCCCGAACATCCGCCGGCAATCAGGTCGGAATGACCGCCGACATATTTAGTAAGCGACGTGACGACCAGATCAGCACCATGTGCCAAAGGGACCTGATAGATCGGTCCCAACATTGTATTGTCAACGATGATAACCGGCCGCTTGCCGTCCGGAGCGTGGAGGCCGGACACGATCTTCCGCGCACGCTCGAGATCCACCATTCCGTTTGTGGGGTTTGCTGGCGTTTCGATATAAAGCGCCGCAATCGGCCCCTTGCCGCGCGCCAACTCGACGGCTTCTTCCATCGCCTTGTTGCCGCCCTCGCTAAGAAAGCCGATCGAGGTCACACCGAATTGCGGCAGGATCTTCTTGAGTAGGAAATCGGTGCCGCCATAGACGGGGCCGGAATGGATGATCACCGTGCCTGGGCGCGCATAGGCCCAGAGCGTGGTCGAGATCGCCGCCATGCCCGAGGCGAAAACGAGACTGGCTTCGGCCTGATCCCAGATGGCCAATCGATCCTCGAGCATCTCGAGGTCGGGATTGTTGATCCGGCTATAGATCAATCCGGGCTCTTCATTTGGGCGCTTTTGCCGCAAGCCGTAGGCCAGCTCGAAGAACTCCTTCCCGTCCTGAGCCGATCGAAACACGAAAGTCGAGGTGTGGAAGACCGGTGGCTTGAGCGAGCGCTCGGACAGAAACGGGTCGTAGCCATAGCCCATCATTAGGGTTTCCGGTGACAATGCGCGGTTCCCAAGAAATCTATTGTGCGTGTCTGCCATGAGCGTCGCTCCGATTTGCATATCAAGAAGAAGCTAAAAACACGCAGCGGTCCTTTCGAGAACTCCGACTCGCAAGCAGCAGGCAACCGAGAATTCTCGATGCAAGTGTAACCGCAGACCTAATTGACGGCATTTCAGCGGTCCTGGCCGACCCATGGAACTGCTCTGGAGGACCGCCTTGGGGCAATTCTGAGCACTCGCCAATCCCGATTGACGGCGGGAAGGCGCCGAGAGCGGTCATTCCGCAGAGCCGAGCCGCTCCCCGAGCCTGCGGGGGGATCGGCATCGCGCGTCGTCAGCACTGTCGACGGGCATTTTATGGCCAAAACCAGTCTCGGCAGGCGGGCACCGCAATATAAATCTGCCGGAAATTGACGAGCGTCAACGTAGTGGCGGCGATGATGTCGATACCGTTCGGACGCATCTAACGCGAATTATTTCAACCCTGAGTCGGGAGAGAGATGCGATGCGTGCGGCCGACATCATGACCACCGACGTTATTACAATTTCGCCCGATGCTTCGGTAAAGAAACTTGCGAAACTGCTCTCGGACCACGGGATCAGCGGCGTTCCTGTCGTCGATAGCGATGGCAAGCTCGTCGGCATTGTGAGCGAAGGCGATTTGACGCACAGGGCCGAACTCGGAACCGAACGCGGACACCATCGGCGGCGGCGCTCCTGGTGGCTCGAGATGCTCGCTGCAGAGCGTGAGGAAGGCGCCCGCGACTACATCAAATCGCACGGTCGAACGGTTAAGGACCTGATGACGCGAGATGTGATCACAGTGACGGAGGATAGGGGTTCCGAGGTCATTTGTTCCACAATACACGCTAAGCCGCTCAGGGCAGTGCGCCAAGTATGAGGGCAAGTTCGCGGTAGAGGGTTGACCGACCAAGCCCGACATGACGGGCTGCCTTGGTCGGGAACATTCCATCGCGGATCAGTTGAGGGCGGCGCGCAGCTTCTCGTGGTGAGCTTTGGTCGGCCGGGGTGCGGTCCCTCGGCGCGGGCAGCAGCCACGCCATCGCGGGTTCGCTCGGCGATCAGCCGTCGCTCGAACTGGGCAATCGCGCCGAAGACGCGGAAGACCAGTTCGCCGGCGGCCGAGGCGGTGTCGATCTTCTCCTCGAGCGAGACGAGCGCGATCTGCCGCGCCTTCAGGGTCTCGACCACCTCCAGCAGCTCGCGCAGCGAGCGTCCGAGCCGGTCGAGCCGCACGACGGCGAGCGTGTCGCCGGCACGGGCATAATCTAACCCCAACTACGGATACGCCTCGAGGCGTTGGCTTGTGAGCGAGATGGAAGGCTTGCCCGGCCTGAAAGCGTAGGCGACGAGGCAGGACAGGACATGGACCATGGCGTTGATCACCGACCTGTGGCGTGAATGCTCAAGCCCCATTTCGGATTTCAGAGTATCGAGTACGGTCTCGATGAGGACGCGCTTGCGCAGCATGATCTTGTCGGCCAGCGGCATGAGATAGTTCCGCATGTTGCGGCGGATGCTGGTGATGAGGTGCAAGCCCCGCTGCCAGAGTTTGCTGAAGAGTTCGCGGCCGATGTAGCCCTTGTCGGCGTAGAGGGTGCCGGCCAGGTGCTGGGTCATCGCGTCGAGCACGGTGCTGTCGGCGGTGTTGCCGGGGGTGATTTTCAGCGCCATGATCTGGCCTTTGTGGTTGATCACGAAGTGCAGCTTGAGGCCGTAGAACCAGCCCATGCTGGTCTTGCCGCGTGCGGCGAGGCCCTTGAACACCTTATGGCGGTGAATGCGGCGATTGTGGCAGACGGCGAGCTTGGTTGAATCAGCGAAGTAGACGCCGCTCGGCTCGCCGCTGAGGCTGTGCAGCAGCACCATCAGAGGGACGAACAGCCGCGGCATCAGGCTGACAAACCGGTCATAATGCGGCAGATCGCCAAAGCAGGCGCGATACTGCTGGCCGATCCCGTAGCAGTAGAATGCCTTGAAGTGCTTGAACGGCGAGAGGTGAAACAGCACCACAATGAACAGCATCTCGGCGCGCGACAGCTTGCCTGGGCGCTGCCGGGTCTGCTCCGACGGGAGCAACCGGTGCGCTTCCCAGTCTGCCAACAGCTTGCAGAAGTCATCGAGACAGCAATACGGCGCTGTGATATCGACCGCCATTGAGGGGGCTCTCCAGACCCGGGTTTGACGCTCAGTGTTCGTAAGCCGATGCTGTCAAAGCCTTGGTTCTTTGGGAACCCCCTCAACCCTTATCCGTAGTTCGGGTTAATCTAACAACGCCTTGAGACCGGGGCGATCGAAGGTCCGGCCCGAGATCACGTCCTCGTAGGTTCCGGCGGCGCCGGCAGCTTTCAGGCGCAAGATCTGGCCGGCCAAGTCCTGTTCATCGGTGGAGACGCGGGCATACCCCAGGATGTCCGGCATGTCGGCGACCTTTCCCGGCAGGTCCTCGTCCCGCAATCGAGCGGTTTGGAGACAGCCCGTGACCGGCTCTCCCGCAGCGGGCAAAGCCGTCCATAAAATACATCCCTATTTTCTCTTTCGTCCAGATACAAACGAGTGAGTTTAGAGACAAATCCCGGAGCCGATTGATGCGCCGCCGTGTCATCTTATCGCCCGCAACGCGCGTCGCCTTGTTCGATCCTCCAGACAGTCACGACGAAGCGCAGCGGCGCTATGTCCTCACCCCTGAGGATGTCGCCCTGGCCAGGCGGCACCGGCGCGCGCACAACCGCCTCGGCTTCGCCGTTCAGTTGGCACTCGTCCGCGACCTCGGCCGCCCTCTGCAAATCGGTGAGGTTCTGCCGGCAGCCGTGATCGACACCGTCGCCGAGCAGGGGTTACGCATGAAAATCGCCAGGGTATTTGACGGCATGGAATTTGGTGTGGTTCGAGGGGTCTTCTTGAGATCGGGAGGCCCGCATGTCGGTAAGGACTTTGGTGGAAGAATTCTCGGCCTTGGAAGATCCCCGCTGTCGCGGCAAGGTCGAGCACCGGCTGATTGATATCCTGGTGATCGCGGTCTGTGCTGTGATTGCGGGAGCCGAGAGTTGGGAAGACATCGCGCTCTATGGCCGCAGCAAGATCGGCTGGTTGGGCACCTTTCTCGTGCTGCCCAATGGCATCCCAGCCCATGACACCTTCCGACGTGTGTTCATGCTGATCGATACCGAGCGTTTCGAGAGGTGCTTCGAGGCGTGGGTGCGTTCGTTCGGTGCGCCCTTGGACCGGGAAGTTGTGGCGATCGACGGGAAGACGATCCGCGGCTCCTTTGATCGTGGTCGCGAGCAGGGGCCGCTTCACGTCGTCAGCGCGTGGGCTTGTGATCGCCAGCTGGTCCTTGGCCAGCGTCAGGTTGGTGACAAATCCAACGAGATCAGCGCGATCCCGGAATTGCTCGACGTGCTGGACATCAAGGGGGCGATCGTCACCCTGGATGCGATGGGCTGCCAGCGAGCGATCGCCACCAGGATCCTCAAGAGAGGGGCTGATTATCTGGTGACGCTCAAGGCGAACCAGGGAAAGAAATTCACCGCTGTCCAAGAGCTTTGCGCAACGACCTGTTTCAGCCGCTCGCCCCTCCACCGGCCGGTCCATGACGAATTTGATGATGGCCACGGCCGCCTGGTCCGGCGCCGCGTGTTCGTCTGCCCGGAGGCTCCCGCGCTGGAACCGCTGCGCGACTGGCCCGGCTTGCAGACCGTCCTGGCCGTGGAAACCATCCGTCAGGTCAATGGGTCTGGTAAGATCGAAACCGACATCCGCTACTTCCTGTCCAGCAGCGCCGAGCACCCGCAGCGCCTGGCAACAGCGATCCGTCGGCACTGGCAGATTGAGAATGGCCTGCACTGGGTTCTCGACGTCATCTTCCAGGAAGATCACTGCAGGATGCGGGATCGGAATGCCGTCCAGAATTTCGCGCTGCTCCGGAAAATCGCGATCAACCTCGTCCGCCGCCATCAGACCTCAAAGGCCAGCCTCAAGGGGCGTCGCAAAATGGCCGCATGGAATAACCGATACATGGAGCAAGTCCTCACCGGCATCTTTCATGCGTAACCCCTGCGTCGCCGAGCAGATCGGCATCGATCCGGTCGTCTTCGGGATCTACGCCAAGCGGGAGGAGACCCGGCGGGAACATACGAGAGAGATCATCGCCACGCTTCAGCCTTAGACCGGTGCAGGTAACGGACTATCGCGGTCTCATCGCCGCGGCGACCCGGACAGCGGCAGGGACGGAGCAGGGAGAGCCGATCGTCCGCGCCATCATCGAAAGGCTCAAGATCAATGGCATATTGCTTCCGGGCGCTGACCGCATCGAGCGTCTGGCTCTTGCCGGCCGAGCGGCGGCGCGTCGGCAGGCCCATCGCGACCTGATCCGTGGCCTCGACGCAGCGACCTGCGCCGCCCTCGACAACCTGCTGATCGAGACTGCGGATCACCGCACGGTCTTCGGCTGGATCGCAGAAGCACCGGAAGGGGTAAAGCTGAAGAACCTCAAAGGCATGATTGCCCGGCTCGACGTGCTGCGTCGGGTCGGCATTCCCGACGAGCGCCGCAAGACGATCCATGCCAATCGTTACGGCATCATCGCCCGCGAGGCCAAATTCTTCATGCGCGGGAACTGGGCCGGCTGTCGGTCGAGTGGCGGCGTGCCACGCTGGTCACTTTCGTGATCGAGCGCCAGGCCGTGTTGATCGACCTGGCGGTCGAGACTTCGGCAAGCTGGTCGGCAGCGCCGGCGCAAAGCCGAAACCACCCGCAATGATCGGCTGCTCCAGCAGGCACCGGCCCTTGCCGCAGTCGCCGAGGCGCATCATCGGCTCGGCCTTGCTCTGCGACGGCGCACAAGGCCGAGCTGATCTGGCGGCGGCCGTCGCCGCGACCGTGGGCTGGAGCGGGCTCGAGGCGAGCGTCGCGCTTGCGGCAAATGCAACCACCCGGCTCACAGAGATGGGTTCGCGGAACTGGCCGACCGGCAGAGATCCTGCGGCCGGTGGCGCGGCTTGTCTCAATGCCACTTCCGCTCGTTCCGCACCCAGGACCCGCCTCGCCGCCATCGACCGCTGCGGGAGGTCCACGCGGCAAACGGCTCCCGCCGCAAGTGCGCTCTCCTTTCTGTCCCGCCAGTGGCGGCGCCACATCCGCAAGGGCGCAGGCGGCTGATGCCGAGCCGGGAGGTCGCGTTCCACACGCCTGCGCGACGACGCGCGCCGGCGATGTCTGGGTCGAGGGCAGCGCGCCGGCGAGCCGAGGACCCTCGCCGCGAGCAACCGCCCAGCGCCCGAGGGACGGCCGGGCCGCGACGCCGGACAGCCGCCGCCGGCGCGACGAGCGGGCCGCGACCCGAGCAGGCGAAGGCGCCGCCGAGGCCGCCGCAACGACACGCCCAGGCGCCGCCAACGCCGGATGGGCACCTCGCCCGACCGGCGCGACGAGCGAACACTCGATCTTCATCTGCGACTGGCGGACCCGCCCTGCGGCGCCGCGCACGGAACCTCAACAGGGCGAAACCCGCCATCCCCGCCCGTGCCATCCCTGCACCAGCCGGCGAGCGGGGACCGTGCGCCGTACCAGGCCACCGCGCCTGCGGCCCAACGGCAACGCCACCCTGTGGAACACCGCACTGAGCCGGGCGCCGCCGCCGCGAGCAAGGCCGAACCACGACCGCCGCCGCCCGGGCGCCCACCCGGGGACGGCCCGGAGACCCGGACAGGATACTCCGATTTCTGAAGTCGCCTCATTGCTGGAAGAGAAGCGGATCAAGCGTGTGCCAGTCGTTCGCGATGGCAAGGTTGTGGGCATCATCGGCCGCGCCAATTTCGTACGTGCTCTCGCGACCGCGCCGGAGCTTCACCGGAACTCGAACGAGACAGACGATCGGCATATTCGCGAAAGACTGCTCGCCGAGCTGAAGCGGCAGGATTGGGCCAGGGTCTGGCCGGAGGACATTCAGGCAACAGGTGGCGTCGTCCATTTCTGGCTGCCGGACGACATGCCGTCGGCCGAGATAGATGCCCTGCGCATTGCCGCCGAGAAATCCCAGGGGTGCGGGAGGTCAAAATGCATATGTTGTTCATGCCGGTGATCCCCGGGGTTTAAGATTTTATGACGAAAAGAGGGAAAAAGAAAGGAGAGGAAGGGAGGCTGGAGGCGATGTGATGACGCAACAGCCCGCAGAAGCACGTCTGGCGCGCGCGGATCGTTGCTGACGGTGGACGGAGAGGGCACGACGGCGATCACGCGCGCGGTCGGCGGGCAAAACGGCGGTCTGGCGCTGGCAGGAGCGCTTCATGCACGAAGGGATCGAGGGGCTGATGCGCGACAAGACCCGCCGGCGCGGATAGCGCCGCTGCCGGCCGAGACGGTCGAGCGGGTCGTGGCGCTGACCAAGCGAGCGCTGCCGCAGAGACGACGCACTGGAGCGCCCCGGCATGGCCGAGGTGGTCGGGATCAGCCCGACCTCGGTGCGGCGCTCTGGAAGGGGCAAGGGCTGGAGCCGCATCGCATGCGCCGTTCAAGCTCTCCAACGACCCCAAGTTCGCCGACAAGCTCAACGATGTGGTCGGCCTCTATGTCGACCCGCCAGCGCACGCCGTGGTCTCAGCGTCGACGAGAAAAGCCAGATCCAGGCGCTCGACCGCACCCAGCCCGGCCTGCCGCTGAAGAAGGGGCGCTGCGCCACGATGACACAAGACTACAAGCGGCACGGCACCACCACCCTGTTCGCCGCCCTCGACGTGCTGGAAGGCAAGGTCATCGGCCGCTGCATGCAGCGCCACCGGCAAGAGGAGTTCATCCGCTTTCTCAACGCCGTCGAGCGAGAGATGCGGCCGAGAGAGGCGGTCCACGTGGTGCTCGACAACTACGCCACCACAAGCACCCAAGGTGACGCTGGCTGGAGCGGCATCAGCGCTGGACCTTCCACTTCACGCCGACTTGGGTGCTGGGCCAACGCGGTCGAGGGTGTGTTCGCCAAGCTCACCCGGCAGCGGCTCAAACGCGGCGTCTTCACTCGATCGTCGAGCTTCAGGCCGCCATCAACCGCTTCATCGCCGAAACCAACGACAAGCCCAAGCCTTCGTCTGGACCGCCGACGCCATCTCGCGCCGTGCGCCGCGGGAGGCAACGTAGAAGCGATCCACTAGGACACCGCCCAAGGTCTCAACGATAGGACGCGCTCATCCAGCAGCGCGGCGCGTATCGACAATATAGCGCATTAACTCAACGGCAACGTCGCAAACATCAAAGATCGATCCACCCCGTTTGCGGAGAGAGGGGCTGTTAACGGGGCATCTCCCCACTGGCTACTCGCTACTCGGTCGGCTCCGATCGGCTGAAACGCACCGACGAACGAACCCGCTCGCGCGGGAGGGGAGCACGCGTCGTGGTCGGCGCATCCGATCCCGAGCATCGAAGGTCCAGCAACCTTCAGCTCGAGAGAGGAGCCTCGATGACCTCCGATACTTCGCATCGGCCCGTCAGCCCATTGCGGGCGCGCATGATCGAGGACATGACCGTGCGCGGCTTCAGCGAGAGGACGCGCAGCCACTATGTTTGACACATCCGGGCATTCGCGGCCTTTATTGGCCGGTCGCCCGACATGGCAACGGCGGAAGACTTGCGCCCCTTCCAACTGCACCAGACGCGGATCGGCATGCAGCCGCCGAGCATCAACGGTGCGGTCTCGGCCCTGCGTTTCTTCTTCACGGTGACGCTGGACCGGCCGGACCTGTCGCGCCGGCTCACCGTCGGGCCGTATCCGCGGCGGATACCGGCGGTGCTCAGCATCGAGGAGGTAACGCTGCTGCTTGGCGCGGCATCAGCGCCGAAGAAGGCGGCGGCGCACCGCGCGGCCCGCCCTCCGGCGCTGGGATCAAGACCTGATCCGATGACCTTCCTTCCCGTCTTCTGGCAGCATCCATTCGCCGGAACGTCTCGTTCCCGGCGCCGCACCTGTTTCATCCCAGCTTGGGCAAACGCCGCCAGGGCACCACGGGCCAGTTCGCAATCAGCCCGTCGAATACGGCGCCAGCCACCAGTTCGCAATCATCAGCGGCTTTCAGCTCTCAGCAATCTTAAGAAAACCATCTCCCGGCAACGCCGCTGCTGCGCCAAATCCCCTTAGCTCGACTTTGCCGTTTGAGGAATTTAGCGAATGAAGTCAAGGATAATCTTCCGATGGAAATTCAATTTTTTCAAGGGTTGTATGCCGAGAAATGGCCAAAGTCGAGCTGAGCTGGCTGAGTTGCAAGAGCGTTTGGGTGAGCTGTTTGGGCGGGCGGACGCGCGCCGGCAAGCAAACCTCGATCTCGAAGGTCTGCTGAGCGCGGTCGAGCGCAAGAACGGCTGGCAGTTGGCCGAGCAGATCGGCGCTGCCCGCCCGTGGCGCACGCAACGGGTGCTGAGCCGGACGCTGTGGGCGGCGGATGCGGCGCGCGATCTATGCCGGGAGTATGTCGTCGAGCCCCTGGGCGCGGCCGATGGCGTTGTCGTGATCGAGGAGACCGGTTTTCTCAAGAAGGGCGGCAGATCGGCCGGGGTGGCGCGGCAATACAGCGGCACCGCCGGGCGCATCGACCCTTCGACTTTGCTCAGGACTGCCAGATTGGGGTGTTTCTCGCCTATGCCAGCGGTCGCGGGCACGCGCTGATCGATCGCGAACCGGATCTGCCGCAGGACTGGGCGGAGGATGGCGCGCGCCGGGCGCCGGCGGGGATCCCGGGGCGGTGTCGTTTGCCACCAAGCCGCAATTGGCGCAGCGCTCATCGCTTATCCCGCGGGGGTTCGTTCGCCTGGGTGGTGGGCGACGCGGTCTACGGCTCGGACCGTCGCTTGCGGCGGTTTCTCGAAAGCACGAGCGGCCCTTTGTCCGGCGGTCCGCAGCAACGAGACGCTGTGGTCGGTGCTGGCGGGCCGCCTCGGGCAGCACACCGCAGCCGCTCTCGCCGCCGTGCTGCCCGCCGCCGCCTGGCATCGCCTCTCGGCTGGGGCGGGGGCCAAGGGCGAGCGAGTGTACGACTGGCGCGCGTGCGCCGCGGCCGGCGGCAAGCGCCGCCCTGGGACCATTGGCTGCTGATCCGGCGCGGCCACAGCAAGCCCGAGGACTGCGCCTCCTATGTCGCCTTCGCGCCGGCCGAGACCACACGCGCGGCGCTGGCCCGCGTCGCCGGGCGGCGCTGGACCATCAAAGAGTGCTTCGAAGCGGGCAAGCAGGAGGTCGGGCTTGGCGATTATGAGATCCGCAGCTGGCAGGGCTGGTATCGCCACATCACCCTGGCCCTGCTGGCGCTGGCCGTTCTCGCCGCCCTGCGGGCCAAGCTCAACCGCGCAACGGCGGCGCCGGACAAAAGGGGGGCCCCGATCTCGCCTTCCGGTCGCTCTCAGCGCGCCTGAGATCCGCCGTCTCATCGCCAAGCTCAAGGCCATGACCCATGCCGCATTGCGCTTTATCCTCGACTGGTCGCTATGGCGGCGCTGCCACCAGGCCATTCCAGGAGATGCCATTGAAACGGCGCGCCACGCATCGCCGACCTCATCATAAAACGCAACTGTAGTATTAGAGCGGTTTTTCGGTCAGTTGCCTCTGACCTAGAATAGATCCAGGAAAATCAATGGATTGACCATTGCCCTTCTGTCAGACTGACTTAAAACCGCTCTAGTACTACAGCTGGAGTTCATCCTCAGGTTTCCATACTGCAAAGATAGAAAGCTTTTGGTCGAGGACCCAGGTGTTCCGAGCGAAGTTGACGGCACGCGGTGGATCAGTGAAGTTGAAAAGCTTTGGCTCCGATGATCGCAATGTGTGCGGAGCGGCTCGATCTATTCGGAACTCCAGCTGTAGTACTAGTGTCCGTCCCAAAAGTTGTTGTATTAGATGAATCGGTTGTGATTCACATGGAGGCAGCTCTAAAGGGAGGGGTTGCCGATGTGGACTGACGAGAACCGGGCGAAGTACAACCGTGATCACCTGAGATATCCGAGCGATGCCACGGACGAGGAATGGGCGGTCATTGAACCTCTTCTACCGCCCGCGAAGCATGGTGGGCGCCAGCGCGAAGTCGATATGCGCGAGGTTTTCAACGGCATCATGTACGTGCTGAGCACCGGATGCCAGTGGCGTTACGTCCCGAAAGACTTGCCTCCCAAAAGCACGCTTTATCGATATTTCTGCGACTGGGTATACGATGGCGTCGTGGATCGCATCCATTATGAGCTGTACGTCAGGTGCCGGGAAAAGGCAGAACGCGAAGTCAGTCCGACCGCCTGTATTGTCGATAGCCAGAGCGTGAAAAGCGCCGAAAAAGATCCTATGCGGGTGGACGGTCGCCTGAGTTGGTAGGCTGAGCTTCCACACACCAGCATGGAGGCCCCCGATGCAGACCGAGACCCCCGCAACCATTGTCGAGACTACCGTCCGAGATCACTCTAACACGCTGTTCGCCTCGCTCGAATTGAGCAAAGCGAAGTGGCTGGTGACCGCCAACAGTCCGGGTGAGGAGAAGTTTTCCCAGCATATCGTTGCCGGCGGTGACGGCGGTTCGCTGCTCATCCTTCTTGCGCGCTTGAAAGCGAAAGCCGAGCAGCGCCGCGGCGTCGCGGTGAAGGTTGTGGTCATTCAGGAGGCCGGACTGGACGGCTTTTGAATTCATCGCCTGCTTGTCCAAAACGGGATCGAGAGCTACGTCGTCGAGGCGGCCTCGATTGCGGTTGCCCGGCGCCATCGGCGCGCCAAGACGGATGCGATCGACGGCGTGAGCCTGTTACGGACGCTGATGGCCTGGGCGCGCGGGGAGCGGCGGGTCTGCTCCATGGTTCGGCCGCCAAGTCCGGAAGAGGAAGATCAGCGGCGCCTGTCACGGGAGCGCGGCACCTTGCTCAAGGAGCGTATCCAGCACACCAATCGGATCAAAGGACTGCTCAGCGGGCAGGGCATCCGGGGATACGATCCATTGAAGCCCGATCGTCTCGATCGTCTCGATGCGCTGCGGACCGGCGATGGGCGCCCGCTGCCGGAACGGCTCAAAGCCGAAATCCGCCGGGAGCTGGCCCGGATCGACGTGGTGGCGACCCAGCTCGCCACCGTCGAGCGGGCACGTGACGCATTGGTGCGCACGCAGACGACGGAACGGACAAACCCGAGCACGCTGCTGATCAAGCTCAAGGGCGTGGGGATCGAATTCGCCTCGCTTGTCTGGCTCGAGGGGTTGTTCCGCAGCTTCACCAACCGGCGCCAAGTAGCCGCTTACGCCGGACTGGCGCCGAGCCCTTGGCAGAGCGGCGGGACCGACCGGGACCAGGGCATCTCCAAGGCCGGCAATCACCGCTTGCGGCGCGTCATGATCGAAATCGCTGGTTTTGGCTGCGTCATCAGCCGAACTCGGCCTTGAGCCGCTGGTTCCACAATCGGGTCGGCACCGCGAAGGGACGGGTCCGGCGCATCGCTATCGTGGCCTTGGCCCGCAAGCTGCTCGTCGCCCTGTGGCGCTATGTTACGCAAGGCATCGTTCCGGAGGGCGCCACCCTCAAGGCGGCGTGATCCGATAACCCAAATTGCCATCCCGCGAAGCTGAACGCGACGGCTTCGCCGGATCCGGGCGGGCGGTGACCGAGACTTGCCCCATGGCCGCAAAATGCCGCGAAAAAGGATGGTCCCGCCACCCCGAGCCCGATGCCCTCGAGCATGAGGGATTATGGTCCGAGCCCGACCGCTCGACCGGATGTGAGGTGATGCGGTCACCGGGACCGCATGGCAAAGACGGGCTCACGCTCTGGATCCAAGCGGCAAAGAGAAAGCACTATGCTGAAATAACAGGCCTTGACCTCAAACACCCCATGTGAGGGGGCGGGCATCGATCCGCACGGCTTCGATGCGGGCACGCTGATCAAAGGCAGGAAGCGGCATATTCTGGTCGACACGCAGGGATTACTGCTGCACAGCATCGTCACGTCAGCCGGCGTTCAGGATCGCGACGGCGGGATTATGCTGCTCGCAACCCTTTTCGGGATGTTCCCGTTCCTCGAAAAGCTGTTTGCCGACAGCGCCTATGAGGGGCCGATCTTTTGCAGGGCCCTGGCCTTGATCTTACCGTCCCTGAAAATCGAAATCGTCAAACGTTCCGATCGGATCAAGGATTTTGTTGTTCTGCCCAAACGCTGGATTGTCGAGCGCACGATTGCGTGGCTCAATCGTTGCCGCAGGCTTGCCAAAGATTGGGAAAATCTCAACCTCAGCGCTCTCATGTTCCTGCGCCTCGCCTCCATCCGTCTCATGCTCAGAAAACTCTGTAATCCTTAATCAACTTTCGGGACGGGCTCTCACGGAGGGAGGGCTTTAATTAGGTGTCGTGACCGATGGTGCCTTCGATGCCGAAGCTCACGATCGAACGATTGAGCGTATCACGCCCATCCCACTCTGTTCAAATTCCACAAGTGCACCAATTCATCCAGCGGCTTGGACATTTGATGGCGTCGTCCTCGCGCCTGGACATGGGCCAATAACTCTTTGGAGACATCCAGCGGAAAATATAGCAATATTGAGAAACGAGTGCCGTCATGGGTACCGCTCCCGAGCAGGCCTTCTGACCACAGTGAAAATCGCGGAAGGGACGATAGCGGATTTACCCTTACTTCCATCGTCTGCTGTACAAAAGGATCAGGGTGGCTGACGTATCCGACCAGCCAAAAATCCACAAAGGCGTCCAAACCTCCCGCTCGTACCCAATCTTGTGTTTCCTCGTCAGTAATCGTGCCTCGTTTATCGCCAAAGCTGTGAATATTAAATCGAACTTCGAAGGGCGGCTGGAGGCAGGTCGAAATACTGATATAACTGCCTTGCGTAATGAATCGGCGGCTTGCGCGCGGGAATAATCGTAAAGGGCTGTGCTCACGTCGTCCCTCGTGGCGCTCGACAATCTCGCCCATCTGGGATGAGGATAGGCACGTCGCGCGCTCCCGAGCGCAACGTTAACCGGAATTTCCGAAACAGAAGCTTAACATGCCGACGGATTAGTAAAGCGCTGCCTTCACCACGCTTCACGGCTGCGCGGCGGGCGGTGCATTGCGGCGCGTTGCCGGGCTTCGTGCTTATAAAAATGGCTTTGGCGGCGGCGTTGTGCTTGGCGGAAATTCGGCGCGGTTGTCGCCGCACCATCGATCAGAGACCGCGCCCGACCGTTACGCCACTTATATCGGCTGCGGGCAAGGGGCTCATCTCCCAGAGCTGACCATTGATAAAATCTCATGTTTGTGATATACGCAAAGCAGATGAGAGAACCGCCTCACCTTCCAGAAACCACCCCTCGCATACCGCGCCGAGGGGCCGTCACCTGATCTCGACCTGATAAAACAGGTAGAACAGGTGAGCGCTTCGCGTCCTCTTCTGCAATGTGCGCGCATTCTCTAGGAATTGCTGGCCGGCTCGGCTTCGCGGAGCGGCGAGATCGGGTCGCTAAGCTCGCAACAACAGGGCGATTCAATCACTAGGAGGAGCACAGCGACACGGTGTCCCGATTTGTGGCGGGCCTATCCGAAGAAACGGCCTCTACCATCTGCAATGAGAAGTCGCCTTGGCCGGGCTTGACCCGGCCATCCACGCCTTCCCGCTACAAAGACGTGAATGCGCGGATCAAGTCCGCACAAGACGAATGCGAATTGCCGCATACAAATCGGGGCAAGCGCAACATGTGTTGCTCGCAATGCAACATGGCTTCGCCAGGAAAGTCGTGCGATCGCGTTGGACGACGGGTCGCCGTCGTTTCGACGACGATCGCCCAGCGCCTACCAGGCTTCGCGGCCGCGCGCGGGGCGGGCAATCGGGCCAGCCTCGGAGAGCCCGCGGGCGGCGGCCTGTTCGGCTTCGTGCTTGTCGAACATGGCCTTGGCGGCGGCGTTGCGCTTGGCGCTGAACTCGGTACGATTGTCGCCGCACCACCCATAAGAGGCGGCGCGCGGCGCGTTGGCGCGGCTGAAATGCGGCATCACATAGCGGGCATAGAGCTCGTAGGACCGCTTTGTCGCTCCGAAATCGGCCCAGTTATGAGCCTGATGCAAGAACGCACCAAAGGTGCCTTGCTTTTCGTAGAGCCGCTCGATCAACGCGATCGCGTCGTCGGGTGTGCCGCACACGCCATACCGGCTCTCGACAAACCATTCGAGCGGGTCCTTGCCCGCCGGCACGATAAACCGCGGCTGGTTGTTGTTCAGGTAGCCGAGGTACTTTTCAAAGCCGAAGCGGGCATTGGCAAAGGCCTGCTCGCGCGTCTCGGCGATGTGCATCGGGCCGACGAGCCGCAGCCGTGATGGATCCATATCGCGGCCCCGCTCGGCTGCAATATCGCAGGCGATCTGCCAGTTCGAGGCCAGCGCATCGTAGCCGAACGGGTTGGTTGCGGCGACGCAGATCATGCCGAGATCGTATTTGCCGGCGAGCCTGCCGCCCGATGGCGTCACGGCACTGACCACCGCGACCTCGGGATAAGGCTTGGTATAGGGCAGCAGATGCAGCCGGCAGCCCTCCATCGTGTACCAGTCTGTCGTTTCAGTAATGATTTCACCCCGGAACAGCCGCAGGATCGCATCCAATGACTGGGCCATGCGGTCGCGCTGGGTTAATGGGTCGATCCCCATCATGATCGCGTCGGAAGCGAGGAGCCCCGGCCCGGCGCCAAACATGACCCGGCCGCGGGTCATGTGGTCGAGCTGGACGATGCGGTCGGCGACCATCATCGGGTGGTGATAGGGCAGCGAGATGACACCGGTCCCCAAGCGGATGTGGCGGGTGCGCTCGGCGGCAAAAGCAATAAAGATCTCGGGCGAGCTGATGATCTCGAACCCGGCGGAGTGGTGCTCGCCAATCCAGGCCTCGTGAAAACCGAGCTTATCGAGCCACACCATCAGCTCGAGGTCGCGTTCGAGGCACTGGGTCGGGTTCTCCTCGTTCGGATGAAATGGCGGCAGGAAGATCCCGTGGCGCAGATTGGTCAATGACATGTGCACCCTCGCTGGGTTAGCGGTTGGTAGCGGGCGAAGTGCCCGCATAACAGCGCTTCGGTCGATGCTAGCGAAGATCACGGGGCGGGAAAACGACTGTTCCGGCATAGCGGTTGCCCAGAGCCGGCCAATGGCGGGTCGCAAGCTCCCGTGATCGCTAGGCCGGCCAAATAGACCGGGCCCGGACCAGCTCTATCTGGGTGCGGTTAGCCGCCCGATTGTTCCCTCCCCTTGTCATCGAACCGTCATCATACCGTCAAGCATCTTTAACCATCGGCCAATAAAGTCCTCCGCGCTCAGTTCATCGATGCGGGGGAATCATGCCGGCTTTTTTGAAGCGGCGAGCGGTCGTGCTCGGTCGCCGCGTTGCCGTGGCCACAGCGGCCGTGGCGATTTTCGGGATTGCAATCGCGATGCCGGTTCACCGCGGCGACGCCGATAACAACACAAACCAACCCGCGACCGCCTCACCGATCAAGCACGTCATCGTCGTCATCGGCGAGAACCGGTCGTTCGATCACGTCTTTGCCACCTATCGCCCAAAGAGCGGCGATTCGATCCTCAATCCGTTATCGGAAGGGATCATCGGCGAAAATGGCGCGCCAGGGCATCGTTTTGGCCAAACCACCCAATACACGGTGTCACCGCAGCCCAGCTATTACATCGGCGCTCCGAAAAGCGCCAAGACCGCCTATTCGACCCTTCCCGACCCAACCTTGAACGGCGCGCCTAATCAGCCGAGCGCAACTTCGCCGCCTTTCACCGGGCTGTCCGAGGCTCAGTTGGCGGCAATCGAGCCGTCTCTCGAACCCTCGGATCTCTACTTGCTGACGACAGGCGCGACCGGTGCGGCGGGAACCAAGGGGCCCGACACGCGGATCGCGAATTACGCCAACCTGCCAAACGGGCTCTTTCAGCTGACCGGGCCCAATCTTCCTTATGACAGTTATACCGGCGACACGACGCACCGCTTTTACCAGATGTGGCAACAGTCGGATTGCAGCGTTGCCACGATTACCCGAGACGATCCGTCCGGCTGCCTCAATGACCTCTATCCGTTTGTCATCACGACCTATGCCGGCCCGACGGCCGACGAGGGCGGCAGCAACTCTATGGCGTTTTACAATGTCACAGACGGGGACGCCCCGTTATTAAAGCAGTTGGCCGATGAATACACGCTCGCCGATAACTATCACCAGCCGGCGCAAGGCGGCACGGGCATGCAACACGTCTTTATGGGGACCGGGGACGATGTCTGGTGGAGTGACGGCAATGGCAATCCGACGGTTCCGCCGGCCTCGCAGATCGCCAATCCCAATCCGCAGGCCAACACCAACAACCAATACACCCAGGATACGCGGTTCAGCGACTGCTCTGACCCGACGCAACCCGGTGTCGGCCCGATCGTCGATTATCTATCGGCTCTGCCAAAGCCGGTGGGCCCGAATTGCGACAGCAGTCACTATTATATGTTCAACAACACGAGCCCGGGCTATCTGCCAAACGGCCAGATCGATATGGCAGGCATCGCCGCGGGCACCTCGATCCCGCCGAGCAGTGTCCGCACGATCGGCGGCGTGCTGAACGACAAGGGGATTTCCTGGGCCTATTACGGCGGCGCCTATGATGCCGCGGTCAATCTCGCCAACGGCTCGACCAATCCGGCCGACGCGATCGGCACGGCCTATTGCAACATCTGCAATTTCGAGGCGTATGCGACGTCGATCATGGGCGACTCGACCCAGCGCGCCGCTCATATCAAGGACGCCGTAGATTTTTTCGCAGCGGTGCAAAACGGCACTTTGCCGGCGGTGTCGTTTGTCAAGCCCGACGGTTTGCTGGATGGGCATCCGGCGTCGTCCAAACTCGACCTGTTTGAAGGGATGGTGCGCAAGATTCTCGACACCTTAAACGCCAACCCGCAGCTCGCGTCAGAGACTGCTGTGTTCATCACCTTTGACGAAGGCGGCGGCTATCACGACATCGGCTATATCCAGCCACTCGACTATTTTGGTGATGGGCCGCGCATCCCGCTGATCGTGGTCTCGGCTTATTCGCGCGGCGGGCATGTCGTGCACAGCTATAACGACCACGTCTCGATTTTGAAATTTATCGAGCGCAACTGGCAATTACCGCCATTGACCGCTCGCAGTCGCGACAATCTGCCGAACCCGATCGTCGCCAGAGACAATCCGTATGTGCCAGTGAACAGCCCGGCGATTGGCGATCTGTTCGACATGTTCGATTTTGGTCGTCACGGCTAGGCCTAGCCGAGGTAAGGCGCCGGAGGCCATGCGGACATTCCCGGCGCCTGCTCGTCCCGCCCACCGTCATTGTATCGTCATAATACCGTAACTTTAAGGTAAATATCACCAATTAGGTTCCCCGCCGCGTCTGCAACTTGACCAAAGGGGCACCAACGATGCGAAACCGAGTTCCGCACCGCGCACCGGCACGCTGGCGTTCTAAGCTGCTGAGCAGCGTCGCCATCTATGCGATGGCGATCAATACAATGGCGCCGCTTGCCGCTGCCGCAGCCACCGCCGACACCGGGGCAAACGACGGCAATACGACGACCCCGATCAAGCACGTCATTGTCATCATCGGCGAAAACCGCACCTTCGACCATCTGTTCGCGACCTATCAGCCGGTCAATAACGGCGAGACTGTGTGGAACCTCTTGTCGGAGGGCATCGTCAACGTCGACGGCACGCCGGGACCGAATTATTCGGCCGCCACCCAGAATCAAGCGCTGGACACGACTCTCTATCAGATCAGCCCGCAAAAGACCGGCCCATACCAGACCTTGCCGCCGCCAATCGCCAGCGGTGGTCCGCCGCCATTCTCGAGCGTCGCGGACGCTCAGACTTATGAGAACGGGCTGCCTACCGACTATTACCAATATCTGACGACGGGTGCGGTTCCCACCTCGATCGCCGGTAAACCGGACACGCGGATCTACTACGATGGTCACGACGTCAACAGCCTGCCACCGGGCCCGTACCAGCTGACCAACAACAACAATCCCAATGGACAATACCTGACCTACGACGACTACGCCGAAAGCCCGGTGCATCGCTTCTACCAGATGTGGCAGCAACTCGACTGCAGCGCCGCCGCCGGTTGCCTGAATGATCTGTTTCCATGGGTCGAGGCCACGGTCGGCGCAGGCAGCAACGGCAATCCGCCGCCGGCCAACTTCACGTATAAAGAGGGCGCCACCTCGATGGGCTTTTACAATGTCCAGCAAGGCGACGTTCCCTATTTCAAACAGCTCGCCGATACCTATGCGATGAGCGACAATTTTCATCAATCAGTGGAGGGCGGCACCGGCGCCAACCACATCATGCTCGGCTATGGCGATTTGATCTGGTTCAGCGATGGTCATGGCAATCCGCTGACGCCACCGCACAACCAGAAAGTCGGCGCCGGCAGCACCGCCGGGATCGTCGACGAGATCGAAAATCCCAACCCGCTGCAAACTCCGCCGACCAACAACTGGTACATTCAGGACGGCTATGGCGCCACCGATTCTAACGGCAAGCCATACGGGGGCGGCAGCTACACCGATTGCGCGGACCCATCAGCGCCCGGGGTCGCGGCGATTGACGATTATTTGAAATCGGTGAACGTAAAGCCGAATTGTCAGGAGGGGCACTACTACCTGCTTAACAACTACAATCCGGGCTATTTTGGTGACGGCACCAATGCCTACGCCCAGATCAACAATCCGAACAACACTATGTTCACGATTCCGCCGTCGAATGTCAGAAACATCGGCAACGATCTCCTCGACAACAACATCTCGTTCACCTATTTCGGCGACCAGTTCAATGCCTACCTCGCCAATCCTTACGGCTTCAACCCTCACGATTCGTATTGCAATATCTGCAACTTCTTCCAGTACTCGACCTCGATCATGACCAACCCAGCAGTGCGGAAGATGGCGGTACAGGACACGACCAATCTATATTCGGACTTGATGAGCCGCACCGCTCAGAGCTGCAGTTTGCCGGCCGTATCGTTTGTCAAGCCGGACGGCAATCTCGACGGTCATCCGGCATCGTCCAAGCCTGATCTGCTCGAAGGTTTTGTAAAAAAGATCGTCGACCTGACGCAGGCAAACCCGACGCTTTGGGCCAACACCGCGATCTTCGTCACCGTGGACGAAGGCGGCGGATACTATGATTCGGGATATGTGCAGTCGCTCGACTATTTCGGCGACGGAACGCGCATCCCAATGATTGTAGTGTCGAACTACAGCAAGGGCGGGCACATCTCGCATACCTACACCGACCACGTCTCGGTGCTGAAATTCATCGAGGCAAATTGGAACGTGCCGCCGATCACCAATCGCAGCCGCGACAATCTGCCAAACCCGGTCACCGGGGCCGACCCCTATAAGCCGACCAATACCCCGGCCATCGGCAATCTGATGGACCTGTTCCAGTTCCCGTCCTAGAAAAAGCGGCTACCGGTCCAACTCTCACGGAGGTGCTAGCGGTCGATCAACCGACCGTTAGCGCCCTCAGCAGGCAGGCTTGTCCAACGGCTCGATGTCGTCAAGCTTCGCCCGAATCGAGTAATCGCCGTAATCGATGACCATGTCGCGGGAGACGCCATCGTCGAGCAGATCCATGCCGAGCTCGTAATCGGGTGTTTCGGCTTTGGGGTCGACCGGAAAAAACGCAAGCCGGATGCGCCAACCGGGATGTTCGAGCAGCGGGTTCGGCTTTCCCGAAACTGGGTCGGCAAGCACTTTGGTAGCGATCACGGCCGATACCTGCACGGCGTTCTCGTCGGTCGCGCCGTCGAATACCTGGCGGGTGACAAAAGTGGCACCCGCCTTTGCCTTGTCGATCAGCAAAATCGTGTGTGCGCTGGGAAACAACACTCCAGGAGCCAATTTCAGCGTTTGCGGCCGTGGTTTGGTGAAGACGGCGATGCCGCCCTTGCCAGGTCCGTCGAGCTTTGCCTCGCCGCGAATCTCCTGGTCCAGCGCACCATTGCGGGTCTCGCGCTGGTTGAAGCGATAGCGCAGCCCATCCTTGGATTCCCAGGTGACAAAAGTCGATGTGACATCGACATCGCGGCTTTCGGCATAGCGCATCTTGAGCCGATAACGCTGCTCGATCGTCCACCCGTTGCAGGTCTCACCCCATTCGTAATCCATCGCCCCGGTCGCCCCGACAACCCCCAAATCAGCTGCTGTCGACCCCAGGGTCATCGTATAGAGCGCGCGGTGTGGAGCAATTTCCACAGCCGCGAGCGGCGGCGACAGAACGGCGAATCCGGTAACGAGCAGGAGCAAGCCTAACCCGCGTGCGGTCATCGCGACGCCCCTCCGGTCCCGGCCGGGCGCCGGGGCGCGCACCGATCAGCGGTCATTCGCTAATTCCCTAATTAAAGCGGGCGCGATTCTACTCCGCGACTCGCGTGCGCGACAGCCTCAAGACGTCGCGGGATCGGCGGGCTAGGATCGTTCCTATTTCTCGCCCGGTGTGATCAACCGCAAATGCAACTCGCGCAGCCGCTCGGGCGGTATCGGCGTCGGCGCCCCCATCATCAGGTCGCGGGCCTGTTGGTTCATCGGAAAGGTGATGACTTCGCGAATATTGGGAGTGTCGGCCAACAGCATGACAATGCGGTCAATACCCGGCGCTAGCCCACCATGCGGCGGCGCGCCGTAGCGGAAGGCGCGCAGCATGCCGCCGAAGCGGGTCTCGACATCCTGCGGGCTGTAGCCGGCGATCGCGAACGCCTTGTACATGATGTCGGGACGATGGTTGCGGATGGCGCCCGAGGCCAGTTCGACGCCGTTGCACACGATGTCATACTGATACGCCATGATCGAGAGCGGATCCTCGTGCTCGAGCATCAGAAGATCCGCTTGCGGCATAGAGAAGGGATTGTGGCTGAAATCGATCTTGCCGGTTTCCTCGTTCAATTCGTACATCGGGAAGTCGGTGATCCAGCAGAAACGGAAGGCACCCTGCTCGACCAGCCCGAGCTCGCTGCCAATGCGGGTCCGCGCCTGCCCGGCAAAGGCGCGGAAATCGCTCGGAACGCCAGCCACGAAGAACACGGCGTCGCCGTCGTTCAGACCGAGTGCGGCACGCAATGCCGCCGTCCGCTCGGGGCCGAGGCCGCGGGCGATCGGACCGGCTCCCTCGCCGTCGCGAAAGAAAACATAGGCGAGCCCGGGCTGGCCCTCGGATTGCGCCCAGGAATTCATCCGGTCGCAGAAGGCGCGGCTGCCGCCACCCGGCGCCGGGATGGCGCGGACGCGAACCGAGGCGTCGCGCTCGATCATGCCGGCGAACAACTTGAAATCCGAGCCGCGGAAGTACGCCGTTGCATCGCGCATCGCCAGCGGGTTGCGCAGATCGGGCTTATCGGTACCGTATTGCAGTATGGCATCCCTGTAAGGGATGCGCGGGAAGGGCGGCGGGGTGACTGGCCGTCCGTTGCCGAATTCTTCGAAAACCCCGTACAATACCGGCTCGATTGCGGCGAATACGTCCTCCTGGGTGACGAACGACATCTCGAAATCGAGCTGGTAGAACTCCCCTGGCGCGCGATCGGCGCGGGCCGCTTCGTCGCGGAAGCATGGCGCGATCTGGAAGTAGCGGTCGAAGCCGGCAACCATCAGCAATTGCTTGAACTGCTGCGGCGCCTGTGGCAAGGCGTAAAACTCGCCCGGGTGAAGCCGGCTCGGCACGTAATAGGGCCGCGCCCCTTCAGGCGAATCTGCGGTCAGGATCGGCGTCTGGAACTCGGTGAAACCCTGCTCGATCATGCGCCGCCGGATTGACGCGATGACCTGCGCGCGCAGCATGATATTGGCGTGCATGCGCTCGCGCCGCAAATCGAGAAAGCGATAGGTCAGCCGCATGTCTTCGGGAGTCTCGGCCTCGCTATTGACCGGAAACGGCAACACCTCAGCCGCCGACTGGACCGCAAGCTCGGCGATGAACAACTCGACCTCGCCAGTCGGCAGGTTGGGGTTGACGGTGTCGGCGGTGCGGGCGGCGACGCGCCCGGTGACGGTCACTACACTTTCGAGACGCAATGCCTCGGCAGCCGCGAACAGCGGCGACGACACGTCAATCACGCATTGCGTGATCCCGTAATGGTCGCGCAGATCGATGAACAGCAGGTGGCCGTGGTCGCGCTTGCGATGGATCCAGCCCGACAGCCGAGCCGGCTGCCCGGCATCGGCGAGGCGCAACTCACCGCAGGTATGGCTCCGATAGGCGTGCATCAGCCACAGATAATCCGCAGCTGGCTTACAAACGAGTGTACACGGCACGGAAAACAGAGCGTTGTCAAGGCAAGCCCCCAGAACCATGTGAGCTTGGCAATATGAGCGGCAAGAAATTGCCTCCCTTCGCGCAAGCGGATGTGCTAACCGCTTTCAGCTGAGGGCCTGCTGGGACGAGTGCGTGAGCGACATCTTCCGCGAGATCGACGAAGAACTTCGTCGCGACAATCTGTTGGCGTTGTGGACCCGATATGCTCGCTACATCATAGCAGTCGTGGTTCTAGTGCTTGTGGCCGCGGGTGGTATCGCGGCCTGGCGCTCTCACCAGCTCTCACTGCGCCAAGCGGAATCGGCGCGCTTTGCGAGCGGATTGGCGCTGGCTCGGGCCGGAAGAACCACTGATGCGGCGATGGTGTTTGCGACGATCGCCAAAGACGGCGGCGGTTATGGCGTGCTCGCGTCGTTTGAAGACGCAGCCTTGTTGCGGAAATCAGGTGGCCCCAAGAAGGCCGCTGCGGCCTACGATCGCATTGCCGAGGAAAGCAGCGTCAGCCCAGTCTTCCGCGGGCTGGCGACGGTGCTTTCGGTCATGCAGAATAACGCCGATCCCAAGGCGACGATCGCGCGGTTGGCGCCGCTGACCGCGGCCGACAACCCGTGGCGGCCCACCGCGCTCGAGCTCAGCGCGGCGGCCGAATTGCAGCGTGGTGACAACAAAGCGGCCCTCAGCACCTACAAGACCCTAGCCGATGACCTTGCCGCACCGCGCGACCTGCGCGCCCGCGCCACCGAAATGGTCGCGGCGCTTGCCCCATAATCGGTTCCGATGATCCAATGCTTCGAGTAGCCGGCGTCGCGATTCTGCTCGTCGCGTTTGCCGCAAGCAGCTGCAGCTGGTTCGAAAGCAAGAAACAGCCGCTTCCCGGCGAGCGCATTTCTGTCCTTAGCCTCGATCGCCAGCTCAAGCCCGATCCGGCGCTGGCCAACACCCCGATCAGTCTGCCACATCCGGTGGTCAACTCCGATTGGCCGGAGCCAGGCGGGTATCCTGACCATGCGATGCAGCATCTGGCACTGCCGAATACGTTGCGAGCGGCGTGGCAGGTCAGTGTTGGCGAGGGTTCGTCGCGCTACACACAGGTATTGTCCCAGCCGATCGTCGTCGACGGCCGTGTCTATGCGATGGATGGCGGGTCCCAGGTCAGCGCTTATGACGCGTCGAACGGCAATCGAATCTGGCAAATCGACGTAAAACCTTCCAACGAAAACGGGAGCTCGTTCGGCGGCGGTGTCGCTTTCTGGAAGGGACGACTCTACGTGTCGTCGGGATACGCCCGAGTTCTGGCGCTCGATCCCAAGAACGGCAAAGTGATTTGGAAGACCGCCGTTGAAGCGCCGGTGCGCAGCGGGCCGACGGTGGCCGATGGGCGCGTCTATGTCGTGACCGTCGACAACGAGTTGGTGGCGCTCGCTGCCGATGACGGACGATGGCTGTGGACTCACAACGGCCTTCCCGAGACCGCTACGCTGGTCGGCAGCGCTAGCCCGGCAATCGAAGGCGAGGTCGTGGTCGTCGGCTATTCTTCGGGCGAAATCGGCGCGCTGACGATCGAGAATGGCCGGCCACTATGGTCCGATAATCTCGCCTCGGCGCGCGCGGTCGATGCGGTTTCCGCGTTGGCCGATATTCGCGGTCGCCCGGTTATCGATCACGACCGCGTTTTTGCGATCAGCCACGCCGGCCGCATGGTCGCAATCGATTTACGCGACGGCGAGCGGGCCTGGGAGCAGGATATTGGATCGAGCCACGGCCCCTGGGTCGCCGGCGACTATGTTTATGTGTTGTCGAACGACAACGAGCTATTTTGCCTGACCCGGAAGGACGGCAAGGTGCGCTGGCTGCGCCAGCTGCCGAGCTATGAGGACGAGAAGAAAAAAGAAGACCCGATCAGCTGGGCCGGACCGGTGCTCGGCGGCGATCGGTTGATCGTCCTATCTTCCGACGGTTGGGCGCTATCGGTCTCTCCCTATACTGGCGAGCCGCTCGGCCGTGAGCGAATCCCAGGGGACGCGTTTATCGACCCGGTGATCGCCAACAACACGCTCTATATATTGACCGATAATGGCGAGCTTTCTGCTTATCGCTGATTTGATCGTGATTTATGGGGCGCCACTCGATGAGTTTTGCGGTAGCCATTCTTGGGCGCCCGAATGTCGGTAAATCGACGCTGTTTAATCGACTTGTCGGCAGCCGGGCGGCACTCGTCGACAATACACCCGGGCTGACCCGCGATCGTCGTGAGGGCGAAGCCAATATTGCCGATCTTGATTTTCGGGCGATTGATACCGCTGGCCTCGAAGAGGCCGCACCAGCTTCGCTGACGGCCCGCATGCAAGTGCAAACCGAGCGGGCTCTCGCCGATGCCGATGTGGCGCTGCTGGTGATTGATGCGCGGGAGGGTGTCACCGAAGCGGACCGACATTTTGCCGACTGGTTGCGGCGTGCCGGAAAGCCGGTGGTGCTCGTTGCAAATAAGAGCGAAGGCCGAATCGCCGTCGCCGGGATTGGTGAAGCCTACCGGCTCGGCCTTGGTGACCCGGTGCCGGTCTCGGCGGAGCACGGGGAGGGGCTAGCCGAGCTCTACGAACGGCTAGCGCCGTTTTCCCGCCAGCAGGCGCCGTCTGATGAGACCGAAGCAGCGCTGTCAACGCCGCTGCATCTGGCGATCGTCGGTCGGCCAAATGTCGGCAAATCAACCCTGGTCAACCGCCTCATTGGCGAGGAACGGCTCGTGACCGGGATCGAGGCCGGCATCACCCGAGATGCGATCGCCGTCGACTGGAGTTGGCGAGGCCGTCCGATTCGTCTGGTCGATACCGCCGGCATGCGCCGTCGCTCGCACATCGAGGGCAAGATCGAACAACTGGCCGTGCGGGATGCGCTGCGCACGATTCGCTTCGCCGAGGTCGTTATTGTCGTTCTCGATGCCCTGCAGCCGCTCGAAAGGCAGGATTTGACGATTGCCCGGCTGGTCGCGGAGGAGGGCCGCGCCGTGGTGCTGGCCGCCACCAAATGGGATGCAATCTCCGATCGTGCTGCCGCGCTCAAAGCAATGCGCGAGCGGCTTCCGGCAGCGCTGCCGCAACTCTTCGGACTCTCACTGGTGCCCGTCTCGGGACTGACCGGTTATGGGCTCGCCGCGATGATGGAGGCGGTCGGCGCTGCGGAGGCTGTGTGGAATCGCCGAGTTCCGACACCGGATCTGAACCGCTGGCTTGCCGCCGTACAGGAGCGTAATCCGCCGCCGTTAGTGGCTGGCCGGCGCCTCCGCCTGCGCTATATCACGCAGGCCAATATCCGCCCTCCCACCTTTGCCTTGTTCGCGTCAAAGCCGAGCGAGCTTCCGGACTCGTATCGGCGGTATCTCGTCAACAGCTTGCGGGAAGCGTTCGATCTGCCCGGCTCGCCCATTCGGCTGATGTTACGCGGCGGTAAAAACCCCTTCGCCGACTGAGCGCTCCAGGGGCTCCGGTCTCAAAGTCACTTTTTTTTGCGCGCACGGTTGCGGTGCGTTAACGCTTACATGTTTCAATTGGGCTCTGATTAGCAAAGAGAGGGTTACGATGGCAAAATCGGCGATAGTTGCAATATTTCTTGCTGCACTTGCAGCGCTCCCCGCCTATGGCCAAACACGGCCTGCCGCGCCCGCTGTGTCTCCGCCATCGGCGGGGCAGCGGCGACACAGGGTCTCGCTGCCAACCAGTTCTCCACTGAGCAAGCGGCCAAGGCGCACTGCCCGGGAGACACAATCGTCTGGGCCAATCTCAGCGGCTCCAAGGCTTATCACACCAGCGGCAATCGGTATTATGGCAAGACCAAGCACGGTGCTTTCATGTGCGAGAAGGACGCCGATCAGGCCGGTTTCCACGCTGCCGGCGCGCGCGCCAGCAAGACCGCAAAAAAAGCGGCGAATACCAAGACCATGACAAAATGAGGGGGCTTTGATGAGCTTGTTCGATACGATAAGTTCGCTATTGGGGAAAAGCGGTGATCAGACGGCGAGCGTGCCGGAAGCGCTGGTAGCGGCGCTTGGCAATCAGCAGGGCGGGCTCGGTGGCCTGATCCAGAAGTTCGAGAGCGCCGGGTTGGGCGACACGATCGCATCCTGGGTCGGGACGGACGCGAACCAATCGGTCGAGCCACAGGTGCTCCATAATGTTCTGGGATCCGATTTGGTCCAACAGATCGCAGCCAAAACCGGATTGCCGGTCGAACAATTGCTGCCGCAGATCGCCGAGCATTTGCCGCAGTTGGTGGACCACCTAACGCCCAACGGCGAAGTGCCGTCGCAAGGCAATCTGCTCGACGCCGGTCTTGCCTTTCTCCAAAACCGCATGCGCTGATCAGCGATCCTGCCGTTCTCGGTATAATTAACCAGAAGGTCGCATCGTGTAGGCGAACGCAGCAGAAACCAATTGACCGGTCTCGCCACGGACGGCCGCACCGGCCGATGCTTAGTCCTTTCGCGCCGCGCGTGAGAGTGCGACAATCTCGCCGTTGCGGGCACATCCGGTTGAGGCGAGTTCGACAAAGAACTCTGTGACGCTTTCGGGGGGCGGAACCGAATTCGGGTCTTCGCCGGGAAAGGCACGCGTGCGCAGCCGCGTGCGCACCGTGCCGGGGTCGATCAGATTGGCCTGAATGCGGGTGTTGGTGATCTCGGCAGCATAGATCTTGACCAGCATTTCAAGGCCGATCTTGCTGACGGCATAGGGCCCCCAGTAAGCAAGAGTGTCGCGTCCGATGGCGCTCGTCACAAAGATCGCGCGGCCGGCCGGGGCGGCGCGCAGCAGTGGGTCCATAGCCCGGATCAATCGCCAATTCGCGGTTAGGTTGAGGTCGATTATCTCCGCCCAGACCGATGGCGGGATGTGGCCGAGCGGTGAGAAAATCCCGAACTCGCCGGCATTGCCGACGAGGATATCGAGCCGGCCGTAGCGGTCGAGAAGTGCCGCTGCCAACTCATCGATCTTGACGAAGTCGCGCAGGTCGAGCGGCACGAGCGTGGCCGTCCCGCCAATGGCGCGGATTGCGTCGTCGACCTCTTCGAGACCACCGACAGTGCGCGCCGCCAGGACGACGTGAGCCCCCTCACCCGCAAAACGCAGCGCGACCGCAGCGCCGATGCCACGCGACGCGCCGGTAATCAGCGCAATCTTGCCGGCAAGCCGTCCTTGGCGGGTATCATTGCCTGGGGCTGACAAGAACGGTCTCAAGCCGGGCCCGCCAACAACGACAATTGCACGGAGATTTTGCCGTCATCGGCGTCGGGCAGCGGGATCGGATAGTCGCCGGTAAAGCAGGCGTCGCAAAAACGCGGTGCGCCAGGATCACGCCGCGGCTCGCCCATCGCCCGATAGAGACCGTCAATCGACAAAAAAGCGAGGCTGTCGACGCCGATATACTCGGCCATTTGCGCAACATCGTAGCGCGCTGCCAAAAGCTGGTCGCGTTCCGGGGTGGCAATCCCGTAATAGCAGGGATAGGCGGTCGGCGGGCTCGAGATCCGCATATGGACTTCGCGAGCGCCGGCGCGCCGAACCATCTCGACGATCTTGATCGACGTCGTGCCGCGCACGATCGAATCATCGACCAGGATCACCCGCTTGCCGTTGAGATTGGCGCGGCTGGCATTGTGCTTTAGGCGCACACCAAGATGGCGGATTTGGTCGGTCGGCTCGATAAAAGTGCGGCCGACATAATGGTTGCGAATTATGCCAAGCTCGAACGGAATGCCCGATTCCTGCGAATATCCAATCGCGGCAGGCACCCCCGAATCCGGCACCGGAACGATCATGTCGGCATCGACATGGCTCTCCCGGGCAAGCTCGCGGCCGATGCGTTTGCGCGCCTCATACACGCTCACACCTTCGACAATGCTGTCGGGGCGCGCAAAATAGATATGCTCGAAAACGCAGAACCAACTCTCCGGTGGCCCAAACGGTAATAGGGTTGTGATCCCGCCGGAACCGATCATAACGATCTCACCCGGCTCGACATCACGGACGAAATCGGCGCCGATGATGTCAAGAGCGCAGGTCTCCGAAGCCAGTATCCAGGCCTCGCCAAGCCGTCCCAGCACCAAGGGCCGCACACCGAGCGGGTCGCGTACGCCGATGATCCCGTCCTGTGACAGCGCCACCAAAGAATAGGCACCTTGAACCTGACGCAATGCATCGATCAGCCGGTCGAGCACAGTCTCTTTGAGGCTGGTCGCGATCAAGTGAATGATGACTTCGGTGTCGCTGGTCGATTGAAACAGGCTGCCGCGATGAACCAAGCGCTGTCGCAGCCGATACGAGTTGGTCAGATTGCCATTATGGCAAATAGCGAGGCCGCCAAATTCGAAATCAGCGAATAGCGGTTGGACATTGCGCAACGCCACTTCGCCGGTCGTCGCATAGCGAACATGGCCGATTGCAGCGCGCCCGCGCAATCTTCCGATAACCTTCTTAGAGCTGAAATTGTCGCTAACCTGGCCCATCCCGCGGTGAGCATTGAATTGCTCACCGTCATAGGCGACGATGCCTGCTGCCTCCTGGCCGCGATGCTGCAGCGCGTGAAGGCCAAGTGCGACGAGCGCAGCGGCTTCGGGGTGCCCGAATACGCCAAATACGCCGCATTTCTCGTGCAGATCATCCGTATCCGAAACGTCGGCTTCGTCTATTGCGGGATTGACGGGATCGGTATTAGGCATCGGCGATCCTCGCTTTGATTTATCCAAAATGGTCACTGTGGCTGCCGCCTACGAGTGCCCGTCCCCTGCCCTACCCCGTTTTAATGCGAGTTATCGATCAGGCGATCCAGGTCGTGCTGGTCGGATGGTTTGTAGGTTGGCGCGGCCGTCCGTTGCGGCTTAGGCGGGATCGGCACAGCCGGCGTCGCTAATGCGCCCATCGCCTCGCGCGCCGTTTTTGCCTGGCCGAGCATTCGCTGGGTATCATCGACCGCCACTGCACTCTTCAACTGCAGCGATGCGGGCAAAACGTCCCGCACCACGCCTGCTCCTTGCGCCAGCATTGGCTGGCTGCGAGCATCCATTAGCCAGCCCGGCCGATCATTTGCCGGCAGCGCGATATCGACCAAAAAATAGGCAATTGATACGAGCGCCACACCGCGCGCTATACCGAAGATCAGCCCCATGGTCCGGTCCACCGGCGTTAACGCGCTCCATCGCATATAGCTGGCAATATAGCCGGTCAGGATCGTCAACAGGATCAACGAAACCAGAAACAGCGCTGCGCCGGCGACGAGGTCTGCGAGCAGTGTTGTGGTCACAAACCGCGCTGTGATGCGATAAACCGTGTCGAACCCATAGAGCGTGATCAGTGCTGCGCCGATCCAGGCGGCGAGCGATAATGCTTCGCGGACAAAACCGCGCGCGAAGGCAAAGATCGCCGACAGCGTGATGACACCAAGAACCGCCACATCGACGAGGTTCACGACGCAACTCCGATCCGCTCGACGCGCGAGCGCGCGCGCTTGGGTGACAATCGGGTGACGAGATCGCTGAGGTGACCGATTTGGATGATCTCAAGCGGGGATCCGCCACTATTCCGTGAGCGGCCGGTGCGGCGCGATACCCAGGCTTCGACAAAGCCGAGCTTTGCGGCCTCCTTGAGCCGGGCTTCGCTGTGACCCACAGGACGGATCTCACCCGACAATGCGATTTCGCCAAACACGACCGCACTGCCTGGAACCGGGGTTTCGCTGAGCGCCGATAGGAGTGCTGCGGCAACGGCCAGATCGGCTGCCGGCTCGGCAATGCGCAACCCGCCCGCGACGTTCAGGTAAATGTCGTTCGCTCCGACCGACAACCCGCAGCGGGCATCGAGCACAGCAGTGATCATCGCAAGCCGCGTACCGTCCCAGCCTACGACCGCGCGGCGCGGCGTACCGAGTACGGCAGGAGCGACAAGCGCCTGCATCTCGACCAATACCGGCCGTGTGCCCTCCATTCCGGCGAATATTGCCGAGCCACTGACCGGCGGGGCGGAGGGTATGCCTTTGTCCTCCTCGTCCTCTGAGTTGGCCTCGGCTTGCCGGCCGCCGAGAAACAGCGCCGACGGGTTCGGTACCTCGACCAATCCGCAATCGCTCATCTCGAACACACCGATCTCGTCGGTGGGGCCAAAGCGGTTCTTGACCGCGCGCAAAATCCGAAAGCGATGGCCGCGCTCGCCTTCAAAATAGAGCACGGTATCGACCATGTGTTCGAGCACGCGCGGTCCGGCGATCACCCCCTCTTTGGTGACGTGTCCGACCAGCACCACCACAAAACCGCGCCGCTTGGCGACCCGAATCAATTCTTGCGCAGCGCCTCGTACTTGGCTGACCGTACCGGGTGCGCTGTCGAGGGTGTCGAGAAACATCGTCTGGATCGAATCGATAACGACGAGTTCAGGTGCGTCATTGCGATCGATCGAGGTCAGGATGTCGCGAACATTGCAGGCGGCCGCAAGCAAGACTGGGCGGTGCGCGACACCAAGCCGCTCAGCCCGCAGGCGGACCTGGTCGATCGCCTCTTCGCCGGTAATGTAGGCCGTATTCCCCGGCCGATCCGCCGAGGCGGCGAGTGCGGCCGCCACCTGCAGCAGTAAGGTCGATTTGCCAATACCTGGATCGCCACCGACAAGAATGGCGGAGCCGGGTACCAACCCACCGCCGCAGACGCGATCGAGCTCGGCGATGCCGGTGCGCCTGCGGGGCGGCAGCATGCTCGGTCCGCTGAGCCCGACAAAGCCGATAGCGCGGCCACTGCTCGCCTCCAACCCCTTAGGCAGCGCCTCGCGCGGCAATTCCTCGATCAGGCTGTTCCAGGCGCCGCAGGCATCGCAGCGACCGGTCCATTTGGCATGCACCGCGCCGCATTGCTGGCAAGCATAGCGAGCCTGGGCACGGGCCAAGGCTTATTCCCGTCGCAACTGATGCCAAACCGTGTTCATAGGACGCGAGTCTCCATCCGAATCGGCCCCTCAGCGCGGCCATGAATGAATTGGTCGACAAATGGATTGCCGGAATAATCGATCCCGGAAGCCGGTCCGTGCCAGATAATTCGACCCTTGTGCAGCATCGCAATGCGATCACCGATTTTGCGCGCGCTGACCATGTCATGCGTGATCGAGACGGCGGTCGCGCCCAATTCGCGCACGCATTTGAGGACCAGATCGTTGATCACATCGGCCATGATCGGGTCGAGCCCGGTGGTCGGCTCATCAAAGAAGATAATTTCGGGATCGGCTGCGATCGCTCGGGCCAAGGCCACGCGTTTCTGCATGCCTCCCGAAAGTTCAGCCGGCCGCAACTCGCCGATCTCCGGACCGAGCCCGACAGCTCTCAGCCTGTCAAGGGCGATTTCTTTTGCTCTCTGCCGATCCATGCCGCGACCTTGGATCAACCCAAACGCGACATTCTCCCACACTCGCAGCGAGTTCGAACAGAGCGCTGCCCTGAAACAGGACACCGCATTTCTGCAAGAGGCGTTCGCGCATCCTGCGCCTCAGTCGGACCGTCTCGACACCGTCGATCCGGATCGATCCGGCATCCGGCCGCAACAGACCGAGAATGCATTTGATCAGCACCGATTTGCCAGTGCCAGACCCGCCGATTACCACCAGGCTTTCACCGGCCATGCAGTCGATGTCGAGCCCATCAAGCACACGGTTGCGGCCGAACGATTTATACAACCCGCGCACCGCGATCTTTGGGGCAGCTTCGCTATTGGGCAAGCTCATCGTGCGAATAACGCCTGGGTGATGCCATAGTCGAGCACCAGGATCAGGATTGAGGCCGAGACGACCGAATAGGTCGTCGCCTGACCGACTCCCTGTGCGCCACCGCTTGAGTGGTAGCCATGATAGCAGCCCATCAACGTAATGATAAAGCCGAAGACGGCGGCTTTGATGAGCCCTGAGACCACATCTCTCGTTTCGAGATATTGCTCGGTGCTGGTCAGATAAACCTCGGGATTAAAGCCGAATTTGTAGACACCGACGAGATACCCGCCAAAGACCCCGATAATATCGGCGACAAGGACCAGAAACGGCAGGGTGACCAGCCCCGCCAACAGCCGTGGCAGCACCAGATAGCGCAACGGCTCGGTCGACAAGGTTGTCAGCGCGTCGATCTGATCGGTCACTCGCATCGTCCCGATCTCGGCAGCCATCGCCGCACCGACCCGGCCCGCGACCATCAGCCCGGCGATGACGGGGCCAAGCTCACGGGTGACGGATAGCACTACGATGGTAGCGACAGAACTCTCGGCCTCGGCGGAAAAGCGGGCGAACCCGGTATAGGATTGCAGCGCCAGCACCATGCCGGTAAAAATTGCCGTCAAGCCGACGACCGGCAGCGAAAAATACCCGATATTCAGCATCTGGCGCAGGATCACGCGCAGATAGAAGGGCGGCGACAACCCTGTCGCCAGCGCCGTTACGGCAAAGATTACAATCCGCCCCGTTGCTGCTAAGAAGCTAAGGGTAGCGGCGCCGATCGATGCGAGGGCTCTAAACATTTCTGGGACGAACTCGCCGTGCCGTGATAAATGCGATGGTAACGTCGACCGAGTGCCGTGAGGATCTCGTACCCTATGGTGCCAGCGTCGGCCGCTGCAGCATCAACGCCGTAATCACGACCAAGTAGCTCAATGAAATTGCCCGGCCGTGCGATCGAGGGATCGACAGCAGAAACATCGAAAACCGCAAGATCCATTGATACCCGGCCAATCAGCGGAACGCGGACGCCACCGATTTGACCCCACCCGCGGCGACTGAGCGAGCGCATTAAACCATCTGCGTAGCCGACCGCAACCGTCGCCAGCCGCCCCGCCACTGCCATTATATGCGTGGCACCGTAGCCCACCGGCTGACCGGGGTCAACCTCGCGGATTTGCACGATTCTTGCCCTGAGGCGAACAATCTGGCGCATCGGGTTTGGGCAGCGCGGCTGCGGGTTGACGCCATAGAGTGCGGCACCCGGGCGGACCACGTCGAAGTGATAATCACCTCCCAGAAAGATCCCGGATGAGGCCGCAAGGCTCGCTGGGACATCCCCGATACGCCGTCGCAGCGAGACAAAACGCGCACGCTGATCCCGGTTTAACGGATGGTGAGCTTGATCAGCGCAGGCGAGATGGCTCATCACCAGCTGCCAGCGGATCATGCCGGTTTGGCACAAATTGTCGGCACAGCGTTCGATTTCGCGTTCGGTCAAGCCGAGGCGGGCCATTCCGGTATCGATATGCAAGATCGCCGGCAGGCGGCCGCGCGAGGCGGCAACCGATTGCCACTCCGCGATCTGTCCCGGGTCGTTGAGGACAGGGACAAGCCGTGCTTCCGCGAATTCATCGCCCGACCCTGGCACTGGGCCATTCAAAACCGCTATCTCGCAGCGCTCCGGCAGGGTTTGGCGCAATGCCAGCCCCTCGTCGAGGGTCGCGACAAAAAAAAGACAGCATCCCGCCGCGGCGAGTGCATCAGCGACGATCGAGGCCCCCAAGCCATAGGCATTGGCTTTGACGACCGCCGCACATTCCGCAGGGGCTACGCGGTTTGCCAGAAAACACCAGTTCGCGACGATACCGGCGACATCGATGTCGAGCACAGCAGCCGCGCGTTCCACAGGGTCGATGGCCATGCCCCGCCCTATTTCCTCATAACCAGCAAGTCCGGTTTGATGACATCTGAGGGAAATTGTGGTGCCCCTCCGAGCGGCTGCTACAGCATCATGATTCGCAACTTTGGGCCAGCATGTTCCATATGTCCGGGACGGCTTCGCTCCGTTCGATCAGATAATCGCCTGGACCAGATGGGTGTTGCGGGAGCAGGCTGCGGTAAAGGCGAGGCTCAAAAAGCAGGGAAGAACATGACCGAACGGCGTTCCGGCATTGGGGACCGGCCCAAGCGGCGCGAGGATTTGCGGTTTCTGACCGGACACGGCGCCTATCTCGACGATCTCAATTTTGACGGTCTGACCCACGCCGTCGTATTGCGTTCGCCGCACGCCCATGCGCGAATCGGCGCGATCGACGCGAGCGCGGCACGGGCAGCTCCGGGTGTGCTCGCCGTATTGACCGCGGCTGAGGCGCGCGCCGACGGGCTTGGCTCGCTGCTGCCGACCGCGACCGCAAATACCCAGACTGGCGAGCCATTCGCGTTTGCCCCGCAACCGGTGCTGGCGCAAGACAAGGTCCGCTATGTCGGCGAGCCTGTTGCTGTCATCGTCGCCGAAACCCGCGACCGGGCGCTCGATGCCGCCGAGAGGGTTGCAGTCGACTACGCACCGCTCCCCGCGGTGACGACGGTCGATGCCGCTCGCGCCACGGGCGCGCCACAGATCGCCGACGAGGTCAAAGGCAATCTTTGCTTCGATTGGGAAACCGGCGACCGAAATGCGGTCGACCGTGCATTTGCTGCGGCCAACCATCTCGTCCGGCTGCGGCTCGATAATCATCGCATCGTGACCAACCCGATCGAGCCGCGCGGTGTCGTCGGATTGTGGGATGCCGAACACGGTCGCTATACCGCCTATGTTTCGGCGCAGAGCATCCACAACACGCGCGATCACGCGGCGCGGGCGCTGGGCGTACCCGCTACCGCGGTTCGATTTGTCGCGCCCGATGTCGGCGGTGGGTTTGGCGCCAAGAATTTCATCTATCCCGAGCATGTGCTGATCCCATGGGCGGCGAAGCGCGTCGGCCGCCCGGTCAAATGGATCGCCAGTCGCAGCGAGGTTTTCCTCGCCGATCATCAAGCGCGCGACCATCTCGCGGAAGCGACACTGGCGCTCGACGCACAGGGCCATGTCCTCGCGCTCAGCATCGAGAGCACCGCCAATGCCGGGGCTTATCTGGTCAGCGCCGGCGGGGTGCAGACCTTCCAATACGTTTACCTGCCGGGCACGGTTTACCATATCCCGGCGATCGCGTTGCGGGTCGCCGTGGTGCTGACCAACACCGCGCCGATCGGCGTCACTCGCGGCCCCGGCTTCGCCGAGGCGGTCAACATCATCGAGCGGCTGATCGATGCGGCGGCGCGGCAATGCGGCTTTGACCGGGCCGAATTGCGCCGGACCAATATGGTGCCGGCCTCGGCGATGCCGATGACCAACGTCTTTGGCAACAAGGTCGACAGCGGCGCCTTTCCCGAGACGTTCGACCGGGCGCTCGCCCGCGCCGATGTCGATGGCTTTGCCACCCGGCGCCGCGACAGCGAGGCAAAGGGAAGGCTGCGCGGTCTCGGTTTTGCCTACCACATCAAGGCGACCGGCGGCTCGCCAAGCGAGAATGTCGATATTCGCTTCGCGGAGGATGGCACGATCGCGCTGATCACCGGCACACAGACGATTGGACAGGGCCATGAGACGACGTTTCCGCAGATCCTGGCCGATCGTCTCGGTGTACCAAACGACCGCATTCGGCTGGTTCAGGGCGACACCGACCTGATTCCGATCGGCGGCGGGCACGGCAGTTCCCGCGCAACCTACATGGGCGGCACCGCGATCTGGCGCGCTTCGGAACAGATCATCCAGAAGGGCACGCGGATTGCCGCCGAGGCGCTCGAAGCCGCCGAGGCCGACATCCAATTTGTAGACGGCGAGTTTGTCGTCGCCGGGACCGACCGCCGGCTAAACCTCTTTGAGGTCGCTGCGATCGCGCGCGACAAAGCGACATCGCTCGACACCTATTATGCCTGGACACGGGAATGGATGACCTTCCCCAACGGCACGCATGTTGCCGAGGTCGAAATCGACCGCGACACGGGTCGTGTCACACTCGATCGCTATACCGCGGTCGACGATTACGGGGTGCTGGTCAACCCGATGATCGCCGCGGGCCAGGCGCACGGCGCGATGGCGCAGGGAATCGGCCAGGCGTTGCTCGAAGGTGCCTTCTATGACGCGCAATCGGGGCAGGTCGTCGCCGGCTCGTTCATGGATTACGCTTTGCCGCGCGCCGACGATCTGCCGTCCTACGATCTCGATTTCAACAACACACGCTGTACGACCAACCCGCTCGGCGTCAAAGGCTGCGGCGAAGCCGGTGCGGTCGCCGGTTTTCCCGCGATAGCAAATGCGATCCTCGACGCGCTGGCCCCCTTTGGCGCCGCCGACCTCTCCGGCCCCGCCACCCCCGAACAGATCTGGCGAAAACTCGCTCGGCGAAGCCGGTGACCCACGGCTGATCGAGGGTTCGGGCAGGGCAACGCCCATAGATTATGAACGGTTGATTAACGCCGTCCTATAGGACGGGTCGAGGAAGGCCTTGAGGCGCTTGCGTTTGAGTGGGATGGCGCAAGAGGTCTCCTGCCGCAACAGATTGAGGACCATCTTGCGCACAAGAGAGAGATTGATCGCCGCATAATCCTTGCGCGTCCGGCATTGATCTTCGCGAAAGACGACGTCGAGCACCCAATGGACTTTGTTTTCGATGCTCCAATGAGAACGCTTTGCCTGCAGAAGAGTATCCGGACAGGCGGTCAACGACGTGATATAGAAGCGTGTCTCTGTGGCGGTTTCGCCCGTCTTCTTGCGGGTGCGGGTGGAGGTGATGGCCATGATGGAACGTCGCCCCGCCCAGTGCGGGTTTTGTTCCCGTAACCAACCGATGTCGTCGGTGACGCTGCACACACGCTCCTCGCTGCGTCCATGACCGCAATCCATGGTTAGGCCATGGCGCAACCGGCGGCCAGAACGGGGTCATCGAAGACGCGCTTTACATGTCATGCCGGCGGCTTTGATTGCCCCTCAAGGCCAGGACGTAATCGGCTTTCTGTTTGATGATCGCAGCCGCAATATCTTTTTGTGTTCCCATGGCGTCGATTGTGACAATGGCTCCGTCCAGCGCCAGACCGTCCAGAAACTCTGGAATGGCGGTGATTTCGTTGCTTTTGCCGTCAACCGGCCTGTGCCCAAGGATCATGCCGCTGTCGTGAGCTACGGCATTCAGAACATGCCGGGCGCTTTTGGCTTTTCCGTTCTCTCCCGTCCCGCGCAATGTCTTGCCGTCAATCGCGATGACGCCCCCTCCGCCCCATTGCGCCGCCCAGGCCATGAACGTCGCCGCAAAAGCCTTTTGGTTAATACGGCTGAAGACCAGACGAAACGTCTTTTCCGAAGCAATCCCGTTCGTATAGGGGAGAAGAGAGTGTTAATGAAAAATAGATAGAAAGGAAGCCAGCAAGGCGGCGAGATTTTGCGGGTTGTCATGAAGGTAATGATAAAGCCGCAAGGACAGATCGACCATAAAGGCGATTTTGGAGATGACCTTGGTGCGGCGGCGGAAACGGGCGACGAAGTGACGAATATTGCTGTTGTCCTGCTCGATGGAGAACGTCAGGTCTTTGCCGGTGAAGAGTTGATCCTGCGGAATGAGGCGGTGAAACCCGTCCCAATCGTCGGTCAGGAAGGTTTTGCCCTTGATCCCAACTTTATCGAGGCGCTTTTGACAGAGCCTGCCCCTGCGAAGGCGCTAGGGGATGCACACATCTGGGCGCGCCAGATTGGCTCCTGCTGACGGGAGGCTTCCCGACGCGCGCAGGGGTATGCTGCCGTGCACGGCATTGAGGCATCCGGGAGGCGCACTATGGAGAATATCGCCCTGGAGGAGATGGCGTGGTCGGTTGGCTGGTTCGGGGATCGCCGCCGCGATAAAGGGGGGCTGCGTTGCTGGAACGTATGGTTGCGCATGCCACGGTATGCGTGCGCCGGCTGGCCGGTGGGTGCCGCGCGCAACTCGTCCGCTATGGCCGGTTTCTCGCCAATCCGAACGTGACGGTTGCGGCGCTGCCGGACGGTTGGGGCGAACAGACCGCTCGTGCGGCGACAAGCCGGCATGTTCTGGCGATCCAGGATACCAGCGCGGTTCATTTCCGCACGACCGAGGGGCGCCGGCGTGGCCTGGGCGAGGTTGGCCACGGCAACATCCATGGCTTGCTGGTGCATGCCATGCTGGCGCTGGATGCGGCCACCGGCAGCTGCCTGGGGCTGGTCGGCGGGCGGGTGTGGACGCGCTCCGGGCATGTGAGGGTGACGCACAACCGGCGGGCCTTGGCCGACAAGGCGTCGGAACGCGGGCTCACCACCGCCGGGCGTGCCAAGGAAGTGCTGGCCGCGGCGACGATGGTGACGGTGATTGCCGATCGCGCGAGCGACCTCTATGCCGCCCTTCGACAAGCTCAGGAGGGCGACGGTGCCCGCGCCAAACTTTCATATTCTGACGCGCGTCATGCAGGACCGTCGCCTGGCCAATGGCGCCGGGCTGTACGCGACAGGGGCCAATTTTCAAGAGGCCGACACGCGCACGATCGTGCTGCCCCGGCGCGGGCCGCACGAGCCGGGCTGCACGGCGCGTCTGACGCTGCGCTTCGGCACGGTAGTTCTCAAACGCCCGCGGGGCAGCGCTCGCGATCTCCTGCCAAGCGTGCGCCTCACTCTCGTCGAGGTCGCCGAACACGACCCCCGGCCGGCGTCGAGCCGCTGCACCGGCGGCGGCTCACCACCCATGACGTCACGAGCGTAGACGCGGCTTGGCAAATCGTCGCCTGGGACAAGCTGCGCCGGATCATCGAGCAGCTCTTTCGCATTCCGAAGAAGCAGGGGCTGCAGCTCGAAGACAGTCAGATTGCCAGCACCGAGCGGCTGCTGAAGCTCGCGACGATTGCCACCAAAGCCGCCGCCCTCATCCTCCAGCTGGTGCAGGCTCGTGACCGGCGCCGCGCCGAACCGGCCAGCCTGGCCTTCACACAAGAGGAGAGGGCGGCCCTGGAAGCCGTCAACGCGCAGGTCGAGGGCAAAACCGAAAAGCAGAAAAATCCTCACACCCGGCGCGGCCGCGCCTGGGCCGCCTGGATCATCGCGCGTCTGGGCGGCTGGCCCTTCGACAAGCTCAGGAGGCTATTGCTCCTCCCGGCCGCCAGGTCCCATCACCTTCAAGCATGGCCTGGAATACTTTCGCGCCCTCGCTACGGGATGGGAGCTGAGAAATGTGTGCATCCCCTAGTTCGTTAGCCGGGGGTGGCATCATCACGGCCACCAAGCACCCAGGCGACGGTGCGCCGACGCACAGCGTCATACGCTCGCCAAATCCAGAGTTTCTCAGTCTTTTTTTAAGAAAATGCCACATCTCATCGAGCGTCAGGACAACCATCTCGCCGGTCATGTCCGGTTCGGGGAGCTTGGCCGCCTCCGTGCGAATCCAGCCGTAGACGGCCACATGCGAGACGCCGAGCAAGCGGGCGATCATGCGGTAGCTTGCGTTGCCCATCCCATACAACAGCAGCGCCAGTGTTTTCAACGCCGCCGGCTTCCCGCGCGGTTTGGTCGCCGTGAAATTGCAGCCGCACGCCTTGCACCGATAGCGCTGCAATCCGCGTACCTTTCCGTTCTTCACGTAATCCGCCGCCGCACAGCGTTTGCAGACAATCCCTGACATGGCCCCCCTCCCAGAAATGGTGAACCACGTCAGTCTACCCCCCACAAATCATTAAATCTATCTTAAATTACCGCTCTCTCCTTTCTATATTTTTATCGCACTTCTTTACTTCGCCAAGATGCGATTGAGCAGCATGCGCCGCCGGTTCACGAACCGTATTTGCGGCAGGCGGCGGCGCTGATGATCTGGTGGCCACGACCCTGCCGCGATCGACCATGGTGGCGGCATAGAACCCGCCTCGGCGTGGCGGCGGCCCAGAAAGCGCAGCCACCGACGCCCAATGTGGACGGCAGATTATCCATCTGCGGTTGTGACCTGCATTTCGTCGAGACGCTTATAGCGATAAACGATGACCGACCCGACCCAGGCTGCGATGAACAGGCCGATGATGGTAACGCCGAGCGCGGTGAAGTTCCCGTTCAGCACGCCGACCCCATCCCAGAATGCACCTTTCAGCGCGAACTGATCTCCCATCAATCCCAGTGTCTCGATGCCCCCGATCAGAACCGCTACCACAACCGACACAAAGGTGATGGTCAGGTTGTAGTACAGCTTGCGAAGCGGCTTGATGAACGCCCAGTCGTAGGCGCCCAGCATCAGGATGCCGTCGGTGGTGTCGATCAGCGACATCCCCGCGGCGAACAGCGCCGGGAACAGCATTATGGACCAGATCGACATGCCTTTGGCGGCCGCGGTTGCCGAAATGCCGAGCAGCGCAACCTCGGTTGCGGTGTCGAACCCGAGCCCGAACAGCAGGCCGAGCGGATACATGTGCCAACTCTTGCTGATCAGCCGGAACAGCGGGCGGAACAAGCGCGCGAGCAGGCCCCGGCTGTTGAGCAGGAGATCGAAATCCTCCTCGACATAGCGGCCGCCCTTGCGCACATGCTGAAAGGTCCGCCAGACGCCGCGCAGGATGATCAGGTTGGCGGCGGCGATAGCGAATAGGAACAACGCGGAGACGCTGGTGCCGATCACGCTGCCGACCGCCTTGAACCCGTCGAAAGATCCTGCCAGTACGGTCGCCGTACCGGCCACGCCTGCCGCGGCCAGGATCACGATGGTCGAGTGGCCCATGGCAAAGAATAAGCCGACCCCGATCGGCCGCTTGCCTTCTTGCATCAGTTTGCGGGTCGCGTTGTCGATCGCCGCGATATGGTCGGCATCGACCGCGTGACGCAGGCCGAACCCATAGGCCAGCAACGCGGTGCCGAGCAGGACCGGCTGGTCCCGAAACACCAGCATCGCCCAGGCCCACACGCTCAGATTGGTGACGATCAGTAGGGCGTAGATGGTCGTAATTTGCCGCCGGAGGGCGGTGGGCTGTCGAAGGGTTCGGCTCAGCAAGGCGAGCATGCGGGTCTCTCTCCTTTTTACGTCATTTGATCGACGAGCAAGCCACAAATGACAGCCGCGTGCCGGGTTTCTCTTCTGCTCTTTACCTTGAATGGATTCACTTACAGTAGTCGTGTCCACAAAGGAATAGTTGGACACGATATCTGAAATCATCGCGCGAGTGCCGGCGGCCCAAGGGCGTGATCAGTCTCGGCCCTGACGAGAGGTTTCTAGTAATATTAGCGCCAGTCGACCGTCGCAACTTTGCCCCCGACAATCGTCACGGTACCGCTGGGGTTCGGGGCGTTGTCCCAAATATCGTAGTCGCCGGCACGCAGCCCAGGAAAGACCGCAGCGAAGACGGGCCGGTCGTTAATTCTTCGTTCCAAGACCTCGACATGGACGCGGTTCGCGGCGCTTCCTCGTGGGCTGACCTCGATTTCCCGACCGCGCAGCTTGGCATCAGTATAAATAATGAGTGCCCCAATGTCCTGCCCAATATCCAGCACTACCGTTTCAGAATGGACCCGGTCAATATGTTGCTCGGCCATTTGCTTTGGTCTCCTCGCGGTCGTTCCTCAGCATTCGTCGTCTCGACCTAGTCTCGTCCAGATCCACGCCCGCTGATCCATTGCTGCACGCTGCAACAGGCGAGGAGCCCCGGCGCGGCAACTCCGCCGAACTCCTCTAGGCGCTCGCAGAACGAGCAGCCGCACCTACGAACTCGGGTTGTCGAAACCGGAGTATGGTACTCCCAGATAGGGGAAACTCGCCAAGAAGGGCGAGGCAATGTCGCTCGGGTCGAGGCCGTCGGTGACCTGGGATGCGGCCGCGTCCGGGGTGAACGACGGGTCGACCAGAGGGATGGTGATACCGGCGAGGGCGCGCAACTCGATCGTAAAGACGTCGTCGACCACCCGGCGCCCATTGGGAAACCCGGCGAGGTCGCCTCCCAAGATCCCGAGGATGTTCGGAGCCGTCGCCGGTGGAATTGCCATGTTGAGCCTCAGCAGATCCGCGAGCATTTGACCGGTGAAATTCTGAAAGCCGGGAATGATGCCGGCCGGGATGCCGGTGAGGAGAATGGCAACGAGGTCGGCTCGGGGGTTGCTGTACGCGGCGAGATTGGGGAAAACTCCGGGATAATACTCCACCAGCCGTTGTGGGACCTCCGGGTGCTGCACATAGTTGAGGAACTGGCCGTCGTTCCTGGGCGGCTGCGTGTTCCAAAAGTCCTTGAGCCCAAGTGGGATGATGACTTCGTTGAACAACGGATCACCCAGCCGTGAAACCTGCATAAATGGTCCAGCCTCGTCGACCTGCGCATCAGGCAGGAGAATCCTCGCCTTCTGCCGACTGGCTGAAGCGTAGACGCCGATGACCGAGCGTGGGTCATTTGGATCTGTGGGGTTGGAGCCATCGCGGGTCAGCATGCTCTTGGGCAGCTGGATGGCCATAGTATGGACGTTGAGCCTGTTCGTCCCATTGACGCCCGGGGCGGCGGCCATGGGATTGATATGCAGATTCTGGAACGGTCGCAGATCGAGGAGGTCGAAGACCGAACCCAAATCGACATAGAACCCCTCCGCCCGCTGCCCGGCAAACACCGTTTCACCGCTGGGCAAAACGTGGACAGCGTCCTGAGCGAGAGTCGCATAATCAGGTGTGGAAAAGGGGCCGATGTTGCAGGGTGGAGAGGCCAACAGCTCGGCCAAGACCGTCTTCTGGCTGTTCTTCACTCGGGTCACTGAATAGAACTGACGCTTGTTCCAATTCGGATCGTCAAGGGAGCTGATCGGTCCGGTGTTGTACAGAAAGGTATTGGGATTTTGCAGCGTGGTCTGGAATAAGAATTGATAGGTGATGTCGGCGACCCCATCCCCGTCATTATCGATGTGGATCTGATAAAGCACATCATCGCCGAACTCATAGAAATTCGGCCCGCCGGCCGGCCCCTCCAAAGGAATATAATTGGTGATCAGAGTGACCGTGTTCGGATTGTCTGGGCTTACAAACGCGTAGACATCGGTGTTATCCGCCACCGGGTCCTTGGAAATCTCGGGGGCTTCACGATGGGATGACATGTGCGCACCACTCCTTTCAGCTCTAAAAATGAGCGGCTGCGCTATGCGCGCCCGCCCTCGCGGGTTGCCTCTATGAGGTACGCAACAATCCGGGGATCGCGAAGGGCGATCTGCTGTGCACCGACGAGAAGTGTCATCTCGCCGGTGGCTACATTGTTGACATGGACGACCATGGAGCCGGTAGATGTAGCCGACAACTGGGGCGCCGCAGCTTCCGGCGAGTGGCAAATGGCTGCCAAGGCCGGCGTGGCAGGCAGCAGGCTGAGGGTTGCTGCGCTTATCGGGGTTTGCTGAAGAAACGAGCGTCGGGTCAGCTTTGTCACTGTGCTCTCCTGTCCTGGTGGCGTAGTTATCACTTCGGCCCTCGTTTGTGTAACTTGGCGATATCAATGGCCTAGCGGATGGTGGGGGCTTGAAAGAACGCGTCGACTTCAAAACGCAGCGACATGAGCCGGCGCGACCAATCGAGTTTTGTACCGCAGCCTTGATCGCGTTTACGGTGGATCTACGAGAACGGTCGTTTGAGCTTAGCGATTGGTGCCATTGGCACCCCCGCGCTGCTAGTCACGTTTTTGTGAGAGCCCGTTCGCCTGGCGCGACATTGGCTGTACGCCGACGCGCACGACCTGCGCCATGGCGGGCGGCAAGCAGCACGCTAGCGGCCAACGCCACGGCACGCTCACAGGATTACGCTTTGGATCGGGGGGACCGAAGTGGTCGCTCTATTCGCAGGGTCCGCCGGACGGATGCAGCCGAGGCAAAAATCACGCCACGGAAAGTCGGCGGGTGCCCACTACGCAGGCGGCAGGACGCCAGTGCAGCAGCAACGTCGCTGCAGAAGTCGAAGCTATTGCTGGATGCAGGCCGCCGCGCCGGTCGCAGGAATTGCCGATCTCAGCCTCGACCCGGCTCGCAATTCTGGGTCGGGCCGGGGCCCTATCTCCTGCATTATTTTATCTCGCAAATCCTCGAGCCTAGAAGCCGTATTTGCGGCGGGCGGCGGCGCTGATCGACTGTCGCAGCTTGCCAATCTCGGCCCAAGGATCGCTTTTGAGCGAGGCGAGCCGGGCGGGGATCGTGGCGACGGTAAGATCTTCGGGTCGGAGCCCGGCCTCGACCTCGTCCCAGAACAGCGGGGTCGAGACCGTCGCCCCCGGCCGAGCGCGGGTCGAATAGGCGCCCACCGCCGTTGCCCCTCGGCTGTTGCGCAGATAATCGAGATAGATGCGTCCGCGCCGCATGCGTTTTAGTTGATTTGCGGTGTAGCGCTCCGGGTGACGCGCGGCCATGTCCTCGACGATTGCTTTGGTAAAGGCTTTGATTTCGTTCCAGTTGAGCCGGGGGACGAGCGGGACCACGACGTGCAGCCCTTTTCCGCCTGTCGTCTTGACAAAGCTTTCGAGGCCAACGCCCGCCAGCACCTCGCGGATGTCCAATGCTGCCGCCGTGACCCGTTGCCACGGCAAACCCTCGTCAGGATCGAGGTCGAAGGTAATACGATCGGGGGTTTCGAGCTTGTCGACAGTTGAGCCCCAAGGGTGGATTTCGAGGACGCCAATCTGCACCAGCGACAATAGCCCGGCGAGATCTTCGATCGCCAGTTGCACCTCCCCGTCGACCTCGACGCGCTGCACCGCCTCCGGTACCGCGATGCCGGCATGCTTTTGGTAAAAGAGTTCGCCGCCCACCCCGCTCGGCGCGCGCACCAGGCTCAGCACCCGATGAGCAAGATGCGGCAAGGCCCACTGGGCGACATCGGCGTAATAGCGGGCCAGATCGAGCTTGGTCAGTCCCTCGCCCGGATAGAGCACGCGGTCGGCATGGGTCAGCCGCACGCCTTCAAAGGTGGTACTGCCGTCGCGCGCGACCGTAACCGGCGGGTGTTGCCGGGTGGAGGATGCGGTCGGTTCCGGGGGCGGGGCCGATTGCGGCATATCGCGGACGACCTCCTTGGCAGTCTTGTCTTCGCGCAATCCTAGAAACGCAGCGTGCCGCACGACCGCATCGCTGGTCCAGCCGGCATAGCGGATTTCGGCGACCAATTCGGGCTCGGTCCAATGCACGCCCTTGACAATCGCACCCTTTGGCAGGGTCCTGACGGGGCGTGCGGAGCGCACGATCTGGTCGAGCCGCGCCCGCAAATCAGCAAGCTGCGCATCGCTGAACCCGGTCCCGACCCGGCCGGCATAGTGCAATTCACCTGCCGGATCGTAATAACCGAGCACCAAGGCGCCGAGCCCTTGCCGGCCACCAGCCGGGTCGCTGAAGCCGATCACGATGAATTCGTCGCGATTGGCGCATTTGATCTTGAGCCAACAATCGTGGCGGCCAGACTGATAGGTGCTGCCACGGTGCTTTGAAACGATGCCTTCGAGCCCATAGCCGCAGGCGTGACGGAAAAAATCGGGACCGCGCCCGATCTGGTGATCGCTGTAGCGCAAAATTCCATCGGCAGCGGCCGGCACCAGCGCCGCGAGCGCGGCCTTGCGGGCCTCGAGGGCGGCGCCTCTCAGATCCCAGCCATCGATATATAACAGGTCAATAACGTAGAAAATCAGTCCATCAGTGCGCTCGTTGGCGATCGCGTCCTGCAATCGGCTAAAATCCGAGGTGCCATTGGCTTCGAGATAGACGAGTTCGCCATCGATCAGCGCCGTCTCGACCGGCAGCTCTGCAAACCGCCCTGCCAGCGCCGGAAATTTGCCGGTCCAGTCGAGCCCGTTGCGCGTTGAGAGCCGCACATCGCCGTCTTGAACCTGCGCTAGGAGGCGATAACCGTCATATTTGATCTCATGGAGCCAATCGGGGCCATCGGGCGGCTGTGCCGCGAGACAAGCAAGTAGCGGCCGTGGATCGGCCGGCATCCGCGCCTTTTGGGCGCCCGCAATTCCCGCCGGGTCAAGAAGTGGTTGGTGCTGCCGAGCTTCGGCGGGGTGCTCCTCACCGTTTGGGCTCCAGATGCGGTCGCGGTCGGTGGCGATCTCCTCGATTGTGCGGCCGGTCGCGGCACTTCGAGGATTGTCGGCGACGATCGCGTCGCCGCTGCCCGGCACGGCGGCGGCGTCGCGCTCCTTGATCAACAGCCAGTTTTCTTTATCCCGACCCGCATGCCGGCCGCCCATCCGCACCAAAGCCCATTTGCCGTGCAGTTTCTGGCCGTTGAGCTCGAATTTGAGCGCGCCCTTGGCATAAGCCGCCCGGGGGTCGGGATCGAGCGGGGTCCAGCTGCCGCGATCCCAGATCATCGACGCGCCCGCGCCATAATTCCGTTCCGGGATCACCCCCTCGAACCCGCCATATTCGAGCGGATGGTCCTCGGTATGTACCGCGAGGCGCTTCTCGGCGGGATCGGTGCTGGGTCCTTTTGGTACCGCCCAGCTTTTCAACACCCCGTCGAGTTCGAGGCGAAAGTCGTAGTGCAGCCGGCGGGCGGCGTGCTTTTGGATCACAAACGACAATTTCGGCGAGGTCTGGGGCCGGACCTCCACCCCCGCCGGCTCCGACGTCTTCGTGAAATCGCGCTTGCGCCTATACTCCGTTAACGCCATGGCCGCCGATCGCCTATCAAAAACCTGCCCATCGTCAAGGCCTGTCGCTCGCCGTTGAGCGTTATCTCCTAATGTGGATTGCTAACACCGCAGCAGAGGAGATCGACATGCCGCGCGCGAGTTGGAGCGGGTTTTTACGTCTTTCTCTCGTCACTTGCCCGGTCTATCTGACCCCCGCGACGACCGAGTCGAAGCGAATTCGCCTCCATCAGCTCAATTCGAAGACCGGAAACCGGGTCTCGCAGCGGCTTTTCGACTCGAAAACCGGGGAGGAGGTCAGTCGCGATCAGATCGTCAAAGGGTTCGAATTCGACCGCGACCGCTATGTGACGGTGACCGACGAGGAATTGAAGGATCTCAAAATCGAGTCGTCGAACATCATCGAGCTCGATCGTTTTGTCAGCCGCTGACGAGGTCGATCCGCCCTATCTCGACACGCCCTATTACGTCTACCCCGATGGCCAGATCGCGGCCGAGACCTTTCGCGTAATCGGCGAGGCGATGGCGCGCGCCAACAAGGTCGGGCTCGGCCGCATCGTGATGGCGAACCGCGAGCGGCAGGTGTTGATCGAGCCCCGCGGCGCCGGGCTCGTCATGTCAACCCTGCGCGCCAGCGACGAGGTCCGCCCCGCCGATTTTGGCGAGAAGGGCGAGGGCGAGGCCGATCCTGAACTGGTGGCGCTCGCCGAAACCATCATCGAGCGCAAAGCCGGCGTCTTCGAGCCGTCGAGCTTTCACGACCGCTATCAGGACGCCTTGCACGAATTGGTCCAGAGCAAGCTCAAAGGCGAGACCACAGCCCCCGCCGAGGAAATCGAGGAGCCGCCCAAAGTCATCAATCTGATGGACGCGCTGAAGCGCAGCTTGGCACGTGAAGAGGCGGGCTCGGGGCGAGCCGCGCCCGCCGCACCACCGCCGTCAGCGGCGCGGCATGCGCGATCCGCCGGCGATCGCCGCCAGCCCTCGCTGCTGTTGCCGGTCTCGGGCGGCCGCGACAACAAGCCCGAGGCCGAGACCGCTAAACCGGAAGCGTCAGCCGCACCCAGGCGCCGCCGTGCTCGCGAGGAAGCTGCCCGCGAACCCGCCGCCGAGGCAACACCGACACGGCGCCGACGCAAGGCCTAAGAAGCGCGCGCAAGCGCCGGCGCTGCCTCCGCGGCTCTGCCGCCGTCCCAAATCCGTTTGTGCGGCATGCCGGGCCGTCGGCGCGCGCTAGCAAACAGACTACGATTGCAGGCTCAGCCGAGGGCTTTTTCCAACAAGTCGAGCGCCGCGATCGAAAACGCGCGCATATTGTCGAGGCGATCGGCTTTGCCGGTCTCGACTGTGATCGAGCGCTCGCCGTCAGGGCCGATCACCGCAATGCAGGAATGCCCGGCGGCGTGCCCGTAGCGGCTCCCGGTCGGGCCGGCGGTGCCGGTTTCACTGAGCGACCAGGTGGTCGCAAGCTTGCCGCGGATCTTGCGCGCAAAAAGTAATGCGTATGGCTCGGTGGACGGGGTTATGCCGGTCAATTCCTGTTCGGTGACACCCAAGAGTTCGGTCCGCGACTGCCGCGTATAGACGACCCCGCCGCCCATGAAATAGGCCGAGGCGCCAGGGATCGCGAGCAAGGCCGCGCACAGCAACCCGGCGGTCGATGACTCGGCGACCGATATCGTCTCGTTGCGCGCCTTTAGTTTTGCGGCGATCCGTTCCGCTTGCGGCAACAATTCCTGCAACATCTGCTGACCTCCATTCCTTGTGCGAAGCGCCGCCGATCATGCGCTGCGCGATCTCCGATTATCAACCGCGCGGCCGCGCAAAGGCGAGATTGAGCTCCTGCGAGTGACGCTTTCAGAACCCGCGCTGTGGATTAAGCCGGCGATAACTGTCGCCGTCGTCGACGTCTTCGAGCGTATCGACAAACCCGACCGTGACGCCCCGAGGCAGCCCAGCAAGCGTGTCGGCGAGCGCGTAAGGGCTCGACCAGCGCACCCGCGCAAACAGCGGCGGCAATCGCGGCCGCCGTCGTGCGCCGACAAGCCAGAACCCGCCATCGATCGCCGGGCCAAACACCACATCACATTTGCCGAGCAGGCGGAACGCGGCGGCGATGTGATGGGCCGCGATCGCTGGAATGTCGCTGCCGATCAGCACCACCGGCCCGGCCGGGGCATTGGCGATCGCGCGCCGCATCCGCGATCCGAGATCGCCATCGCCCTGCTGAGCGACCTTGATCCGGTGCCGCCAACGCGCGGCCTCCCGGCACATTCGGTCCGGCGTCACCGCTATTTGCAGACGCCAGCGCGGATCACCCGCCAGGCGGCGCAACAGTCGCGCGATCATCCGGCGCTCAAAACGAACTGCCATGACATCACCGACGTCCCGCGCTACCCGGCGCTTGCCTTGTCCGAGCGCAGGCGCCCGGACAAACAGCACGAGACGGGGGCGCATCAACCATAGATCCGGGCGATGTACCGCGGCGGCGCGCCGGCCAGATAGAGCGACAAGCAAAACAGGTTGCGCAGCGGCCGTCGCCAGTACCCGCCCCGCCGGTAACGGGTTGCCGAAGTGAGGCAGCGCACCCCGAGGCATGCCAGCCGATGCCGGCCGAGGCGCCGCACCAGATCGACATCCTCCATCAACGGCAGCGGCGCAAATCCACCGATAGTGTTGTAGAGCGCGCGGCTGATCAGCAGACCCTGATCGCCATAAGGCAGCGCCAAAACCCGACAGCGCCAGGCAACGATCCGCTCCAGCCGGCGCGCCGCCGGGTTCGGATCATCAAGAGCAAAACCGAAATAGCCGGCGCGGGTCTCGGCCCCCGGTCTGGCGAGAAAGCCTGCCACCGCTTCAGCCCACGCCGATTCCAAGCGACAATCCGCGTGCAGGAACAATAGCCACTCGCCGTTTGCGGCGGCGGCACCAGCGGCAAACTGGAGGCCGCGGCCGCGCGGCGCCGTGATTACCCGAGTGCCGGCGGCAGCGGCGAGGGCCGCGGTGTTGTCGGTCGAGCCGCCGTCGACGACTATGATTTCACCTACCGGCGCCGGGCGCAGTGCTGCGAGAGTCGCCGGGAGACTCTGAGCCGCGTTCAGAGTCGGTATGATGACCGAGAGGCACAAAAGTTCTTGATACGTTCTTAGGTCTCCGGCATGATGCGCTGATGGATATGCACGGCGTCACAGCACCGCACAAGGGTCGGGGTGCGGCGAGTAACGAGACCGGCCGTTTCGAGGCCAAAAAGCGCGTTTCCTTCGACGACGGTTGGGGATCGGCCGATGCCGCGCCTGTGCCGCTCGCCACCACCCTTTCGGTCGATTCGACCCGGGAGATTATCGCCCGCAACGGCTCGCCGGATATTGGTTTCGACCGGTCGATCAATCCATATCGGGGCTGCGAGCATGGCTGCATCTATTGCTACGCGCGACCGAGCCATGCCTATCTCGGCCTGTCGCCGGGCCTCGATTTCGAGAGCCGCCTGTTCTACAAGCCGCAGGCGGCGGCTTTGCTCGCGGCGGAATTGCGCAAGAAGAGCTATGTCTGCCGCCCGATTGCCCTCGGTAGCAACACCGATCCCTATCAGCCGGTCGAGCGCCGGCTCGGCATCACCCGCTCGATCCTGGAAGTCCTGCGCGATTTCCGCCATCCGGTCACGATCGTCAGCAAATCGGCACTGATCCGGCGCGACCTCGACATCCTGTCCGAGATGGCAAAAGACAGGCTGGCAATCGTCACAATCTCGGTGACGACGCTCGACCGCAGCCTGGCGCGAATCATGGAGCCGCGGGCCGCGACCCCCGAGCGCCGGCTCGAAACGATCGCGGCCCTGGCCGCAGCCGGGATCCCGACCGGAGTTTTGAGCGCGCCGATGATCCCGGCGCTCAATGACAGCGAGATGGAGCACATCCTCGAGCAGGCCCGCGCCGCCGGCGCCACCTCGGCTGGTTATACCCTGCTGCGGCTGCCGCTCGAGTTGAAGGCCTTATTTCGCGAATGGCTCGAGGCTCATTTCCCCGACAAGGCGTCACATGTGCTATCGCTCGTGGCACAGACCCATGGCGGTCGGCTATACAATTCGACCTGGTCAAAAAGGATGACCGGCAAGGGGCCCTACGCCGACATGCTCGGGGTGCGGTTCGATCGTGCCAGCCGCAAGCTTGGCTTCAACCAGCGCACCCTCGATCCGCTCGATACCAGCCGTTTTCGCCGGCCGCCGCAAGTCGGCGACCAATTGAGCCTGTTTTGATCGAGGGCGACGGCCAAGATCCCGCGCCAATGTCACTTGCCCATGGACCAGACCGGGCCTAGGGTCGGCCCGCCCGAGACCCGAATCGAGAGAACTGCTGCGATATGATTGTCGATGCGCATGCGGTTAGGCTGGCATAGCAGGATGTTGACAAGATCCTGCATCGGCACGTCCAACGGCTCTTGGGCTTTGCTCATTGACGGTGAGAAAGAGCGATGAGCGGACCGGATACCGAACTCGGCTTCGCCGCCGATTACGACGCGCCGATCCCCTATCTGCAGCGCATCCGCGACTATTATCAGGGGCTGGGTTATGGCGCGCCTTATCGCTGGGCGCATTTCGCCGCGGTGCCGTTTCAGCCGCTCGCGAAACCGCTGGCGCTTTGCCATATTGCGCTGATCACGACCGCCGCTCCCTATCAGCCTGACAAAGGCGACCAAGGTCCGGGTGCGCCCTACAATGCGGCGGCCAAATTCTACCAGGTTTATTCGGGCGACAGCGCTGCCGATCCCGATTTGCGGATCTCCCATGTCGCGTATGACCGCACGCACACGACCGCCGAGGACAGCAACACCTGGTTTCCATTGCGGCAGTTACGGTTACAGGCGGCCGAGGGCCGTATCGGCTCAATTGCTCCGCATTTCCACGGCGCGCCAACCAACCGCAGCCAGCGCACGACCGTGACCCGCGACTGTCCGGAATTGCTCGCACGCTGCCGCGCCGATGGTGTCGACGCGGTGATCCTTGTCCCTAATTGCCCGGTCTGCCATCAAACCGTTAGCCTCGCTGCCCGCCATCTGGAGACGAACGGTATTGCCACGATCGTCATGGGCTGTGCCAAAGACATCGTCGAATATGTCGGCGTGCCTCGTTTTTTATTCAGCGATTTTCCGCTGGGCAATTCGGCCGGGCGGCCGCACGATCCGGCCTCGCAGGCCCTGACACTGGAATTGGCCTTGCGCGTACTCGAAGCCGCGCCGGCAGCCCGAACAACCGTGCAGTCGCCGTTACGCTGGAGCGAGGACCCGTCCTGGAAACTCGACTACTCGAACATCGATCGGTTGTCGCCCGAGGAGCTCCGCCGGCGGCGCGCGGAATTCGACCGCCAAAAGGAGATTGCCCGTTTGGTTCGCGGCGAACCCGCGGCTGCCGAATAGGGGCGAAGGAGCTAAAGCGCTTTGGGCAATCGCGCTACGCTGCGAAAAGGGCGAATGCGTACCGGGTGCTGCGATGTAGCGGATTATGTCGCGCTTGATTTCAGTACTTCCGAACGTAATTCACTGAGACTTTAGATTTCGCGGCATATTGCTCTTCCAGTATAAAGGAAAATCCGCTTTAACGTCAGTAGTGATGCTTATCCTTTAGGTTGTGGCGCGAGCCTTCGCCGATTTTCTTTGGACATACGATCGACCAAGGGCTAGGGTCGCAATGTCTAGCCGCCGGACGGCGGCAGGGGGAAAGTTTACAGGGGGGATTGCTGAAATGACCGAGGATGGGATCGGTATGCGGGTTTACTTATGGGCGTACCGCGCCGCTGTTTTTTATTGCGCTGCGCTCGTCGTCGTGATGGTTGGCGGCTTCAGTTCAGTTTGCGAAGCTGCGGCGCCGATACAGTTGACCTACCGGGTCACTCACTCGGTGTATGGCAACATCGGAACCTATATAAACACGATCGAACCCAGTGCCGGGGGCACGACGACGGTGCGCACGCGGGCGCATTTCGAGGTCAAGATGATCGGCATCAAGATGTATTCTGAGGATGCTCAGCGTACCGAGCGTTGGCAGGGCAATCGGCTTATCTGGTTCAGCGGGGTAACCGATAAGCGCGGTGAGCCGATGGTGATCAGGGGCGAGGCGCGCGGCAATAATTTTATTATCAGCTCGCCAGAAGGGACGATCACCGCCCCGGCAAACGTTCATCCGGCCAATCCGTGGTCTGCGAATTTCCTTGATTCGAATACGATGATGCGCCCCGATGATGGCAAGATCGAAAAGGTGCGAATCAGCGGTGGGGAACCGGTCGTCCTCAATCTCGACGGCAGATCAGTGCGCGCTCAGAAATACGAGGTCAATGGCGCCACCCGTTATGAGGTGTGGATCGACAGCAAAGGGGTGCCGGTCATGTTCGTCGTCGATGACGATTCCGGTAAGATCACCTTTACTTTGACAAGCTGCACCACCTGCGATCTCGCGGTCGCCCAGCAGGTCGGGCTGAAGTAGCAGATCCGGAGCGGCATCAAAGCGCAACTCGCCGTTCCATCATAGCAGAGACGATGTCCGCTTCTCTCGAGCGGTGACATCACGGCGAAGAGCGCTCATGGCTGGCTTGGGTATCGATACCACGATGGCCGACCGCGGCACCCGAGACCGTGCCGCCGCTCGCGCTTGCTCGTGCCGGGGTCGAGTTGCCGAGCATTTACCGAACTCGCCGACCCCGGACAGGCGCGCCGCTGCGCGAGCGACCCTGGTATCTTCGATCGACCCCGACCGTCCGCACCCGGCAAATTTGTTTCGCGTGCATTGGCACAACGATCGCACCCGCCGTGGTTTTGCCGCGGTGCCGATCCATCTCGTAATTCCGCCGGCGCTTAGCGGGGTGCGGGCGCCGATCGCGATGGCGCTCGGCTGTTTTTTCCCAATGATCGGTGCGCACAAAGTTTTGGCCGCTTATGGCTGCCTGATCCCACGACTCGTCACCGGTCGCTTCGATCCCGAGCGTCACAAAGCGATTTGGCCATCCACAGGCAATTATTGCCGTGGCGGCGTCGCGATTTCGCGCATCCTCGGTTGCCGCGGCATTGCGGTGTTGCCCGAGGGCATGAGTGCGGAGCGCTTTGACTGGTTGCGCCGATGGGTCGCCCGTCCCGAAGACATTGTCCGCACCCCGGGCACGGAGAGTAATGTCAAAGAAATCTATGATAAATGCACCGAACTGGCGGGCGATCCGAGCAATATGGTTCTCAATCAATTCGCCGAGTTCGGTAATTATCTGGTGCACTGGGGTTGCACCGGGCCGGCGCTCGCGCGCATTTTTGATGCGATACGCAACGAGCGCCCGGATCTTCGGCTCGCGGCTTTTGTGGCGGCGTCCGGATCGGCCGGCACGCTTGCCGCCGGAGATTATCTGAAAGAACGATACGGTGCCCAAATCGTCGCGGTCGAGGCCAGCGAATGCCCGACCCTGCTGCGCAACGGCTATGGCGAACACAGCATCCAGGGGATTGGCGATAAGCACGTGCCGCTGATCCACAATGTCATGAACACCGATGTCGTCATTGGCGTCTCGGACCGCAGCACCGGAGCGCTCGATCTATTGTTCAATGATGCGGTTGGCCATGCTTATTTGATTGGCCGGCGACGGATCGACCCGGCAGTCGTTGGCAATCTGAACTTGGTTGGGCTGTCCGGCATTGCCAACCTCGTCGCCGCGATCAAACTCGCCAGGCGCCTGGAACTCGGCGAAGACGATCTGATCGTCAGCCTGGCAACGGACAGTGCTGCTCTTTACGGCAGCGAGCGCCGTAAATATCTTGCCACCCGGTTCCCCGATGGTTTTGACGAAGTGAATGCTGCCGAAATATTTGGTGAGCATATTTTGGGTATCGCCGACAACGATGTGCTCGAACTGACGCACCATGACCGCTCGCGCATCTTTAATCTTAGCTATTACACTTGGGTAGAGCAGCAGGGTGTGGCATTAAATGCGTTCGAACAGCGGCGGTCTCGAAATTTCTGGACCGAGCTGCAACAGGCGCTTCCCGCGCTCGATGCGCTGATCGCCGAATTCAATGCGCAAGCCGGTTTCGGCTAAGCCCGTTAGCTTAAGCCAGAAGAAAAGAGAAGATGATGTTTGTTGAAAAAAGGGCCTATGCGTAAAGACCATCAACCGGCCCAAACCGAACTGATTGCCCCACACATTACGCGGGTGATAATCCTCGCTGTTGGTGTGGTGCTCGGCGGTGCGCTAGCCATCGGTCCGGCGCGTGCTGCGGTCCCACTTCAGCTGGTCTATCGCATCTCGCATTCGGTTGTCGGCGATATCGGCTCATACACTTGCACGGTCGAGCCGCTCGCTAATGGCGGGACGCAAGTGCAGACCCGCGAACATATCAATGTCAGGGTGCTCGGTCTCCCGCTCTATTCAATGGAAGCCACCGACACCGAGCGTTGGCGGGGAAATCGCCTGATTTCGTTCGACGCCGTTAGCGAGAAAGCAAATGGCCGGGTCGAGGTGAAGGGCGAGGCGCAAGGCACTCGCTTTGTCATTACCTCGCCGCAAGGCACATTGACCGCAGCGGCGACGGTCCATCCGGCAGACCCTTGCACCGGAAATTTTCTACAATCGACGACGGTCCTGCGTCCCGATACCGGCGAGCTGGAGGACGTGCGGGTCAGCGGCGGCGAAGCGACCTCACTGATTATGGACGGTACACCGGTCCCGGTTCGCAAATACAATCTCGATGGCAAGACGCGGTATACGGTGTGGCTCGATTCGCGTAACCTCCCGGTCATGTTCGTTATCGACGACAACACCGGGCGAGCGACGTTTACCCTCGCAAAATGCGTTGCCTGCGACGCCACGGGTTACCGCTTGGGTATGGAATGACGACGTACGTCGCCGCAAGCGCAAGGGCTGCGCGCGGATACGTCTCCGCCCTGCTCGACCCTGCAATTAGCTCAGAAGCGGCGTGACCCTCTCTTACGACGAACTTTGCCGCCGAACCCGCGAGCGCGACCGCAGCCTGCGGGAGAAAGTCATGTCGCTCGACGAGGCGGCGGGGCTGGTACCCGACGGCGCTTCTATCGGTATTGGCGGAAGCACCCTATCGCGCACGCCGTTGGCGATGGTCTGGGCCTTGATCCGCGCCGGCCGCCGCGATCTCGTCTGCGCGCGCGGCATCAGCTCGAGCGAAGGCGAGTTGCTGTTCGCCTCGGGGGCGAGCCAGCATCTGATCACCAGCTGGTTCAGCCTTGGCATCGTCTGGGGTGTCTCGCGCATCATGCGCATCTATACCGAAACCGGCCGCGCCCGTTTCGAGGAGTGGAGCCATCTGGCGATGGGTCTGCGCTTTCGCGCCGGCGCAATGGGCGTGCCGTTTTTGCCGATGCGATCGATGCTGGGCTCCGACGTCTTGACGCAATTGCCGGATGCGCGGGTGATCGACTGTCCGTTCACCGGCGAAAAGCTGGTGCTGGTGCCGGCGCTGAATCCCGATTTCGCGCTGATCCATGTGCAGCGCTGCGATGCCTATGGCAATGCCCAGATCGACGGATTGGCGTTTATGGATCTCGATCTTGCCTTGGCGGCGAACCGCGTGATTCTGACGACCGAGCGCATCGTGTCGAACGACCAGATCCGCCGCCGTCCCGATCAAACCAAGATCCCGTTTCTTGCGGTCGATGCGGTGGTCGAAGTGCCGTTCGGCTGCGCGCCACATGAATGCTACGGCGCCTACGAGCCGCTGTTCGATCACCTCAACCACTACGCGGCGGCGCTGAAACCGGATGCCGAGCAAGGTATTCGCGACTACCTCGCGCGCTATTTCTTTGAGCCCGCATCCTGGACCGACTATCTCGATCGCATCGGCCTCGCTGAACTCATCGATGCCGCGCGCCGCGGAAAAAGTATTTATGATGACTGATGCGGCCCGCTATACCGCGAGCGAATTGCTGGCGGTCATGAGCGCCAGGCTGTTGCAGGACGGCCAGGTGGTCTTCGCCGGCGTCGGCATTCCGCTATTGGCGGCGAGCTTGGCGCAACGGCTGCATGCGCCCGGTCTGACCATCCTGTTCGAGGGCGGGACAATTGGCGCCTATGTCGAGCCCGGCCAATTGCCGCCTTCAACCAACGAGCAGCGCTGTACCCGCCGCGCCAACATGGTGCTGAGCAGCACCGATGTATTGCTGTTGCTGCAGCGCGGTTATGTCGATGTCGGCTTTATGGGGGGCGCCCAGATCGACCAATACGGCAATCTGAACAGCTCGGTGATCGGGTCGCCGGAGCGACCGACAACTCGGCTACCGGGCACTGGTGGCGGCAATGACATCGCCAGCTTGACGCAGATGATCGTGGCGATGAAGCACGAGAAGCGCCGCTTTGTCGAACGGGTCGATTTTGTGACGAGCCCAGGATTTCTAGCGGGCGGCAATAGCCGGTGCGAGGCGGGGCTGTCGGCGGGCGGCATGTTCCGGGTTGTGACCGATCTCGGTCTTTTGGGCTTTGACGAAGAGTCGAAACGCATGACCTTGCTGGCATTGCACCCCGGTGTCACGGCCGCCGAGGTGCAGGCCAATACCGGCTTCGAACTGTTGGTGCCGTCCGATCTGCCGGTCACCGACCCGCCGAGCAACGACGAACTCGCGATGTTGCGCCATCTCGACCCCGACCACCTCTACACCGCTTAAAGCACTGATCTTTAGGAATTGCGGTTCTCGCCGCCCCGTGCGCCTTCAGCCCACGGGCTTGTCCCGTGGGGGAAATCAGGGGTCTAGCAGCCTGTCGGACTGGAGTTTAGCTGATCGAGGCACGGAACGTCGCTTTGCCTTGCGTCAACCGGCGTCGGGATGTTGAACGCGGGGGAGGCTTAGTACTACAGTTGCGTTTTATGGCTTCACCTCCATATGGAGGCAGAGGATATCTGCCTCGGGTGGTGCGAGTTGGTTGTGGGTGGGACGGAGTATTGGGCTGGCGTGCTGAGCTGGCTGAGTTGCAAGAGCGTTTGGGTGAGTTGTTTGGGCGGGCGGACGCGCGCCGGCAAGCAAACCTCGATCTCGAAGGTCTGCTGAGCGCGGTCGAGCGCAAGAACGGCTGGCAGTTGGCCGAGCAGATCGGCGCTGCCCGCCCGTGGCGCACGCAACGGGTGCTGAGCCGGACGCTGTGGGCGGCGGATGCGGCGCGCGATCTATGCCGGGAGTATGTCGTCGAGCCCCTGGGCGCGGCCGATGGCGTTGTCGTGATCGAGGAGACCGGTTTTCTCAAGAAGGGCAGCAAATCGGCCGGGGTGGCGCGGCAATACAGCGGCACCGCCGGGCGCATCGAGGGAGGATGGGGTGAACTGCCAGCGGTCGCGGGCACGCGCTGATTGATCGCGAACCGGATCTGCCGCAGGACTGGGCGGCGGATGGCGCACGCCGGGCGGCGGCGGGGATCCCCGGAGCGGTGTCGTTTGCCACCAAGCCGCAATTGGCGCAGCGCATGATTGCGCGTGCCATCGCCGCGGGGGTGCCGTTCGCCTGGGTGGTGGGCGACGCGGTCTACGGCTCGGATGGGTGGTGGGCGACGCGGTCTATGGCTCGGACCGTCGCTTGCGGCGGTTTCTCGAACAGCACGAGCGGCCCTTTGTGCTGGCGGTCCGCAGCAACGAGACGCTGTGGTCGGTGCTGGCGGGCCGCCTCGGGCGGCATACCGCGGCCGCTCTCGCCGCCGCGCTGCCCGCCGCCGCCTGGCATCGCCTCTCGGCTGGGGCGGGGGCCGAGGGCGAGCGGCTGTACGACTGGGCGCGCGTGCGCCTCGCCCGGCGGCAAGCGCCGCCCTGGGACCATTGGCTGCTGATCCGGCGCGGCCACAGCAAGCCCGAGGACTGCACCTACTATGCCGTCTTCGCGCCGGCCGAGACCACACGCGCGGCGCTGGCCCGCGTCGCCGGGCGGCGCTGGACCATCGAAGAGTGCTTCGAAGCGGGCAAGCAGGAGGTCGGGCTTGGCGATTATGAGATCCGCAGCTGGCAGGGCTGGTACCGCCACATCACCCTGGCCCTGCTGGCGCTGGCCTTTCTCGCCGCCCTGCGGGCCAAGCTCAACCGCGCGACGGCGGTGCCAGACAAAAGATCCTATGAGGCGACGGACGACCGAGCTCCAGTAGGGTTCGGCGTCCAACATCCTACCCAGGAGACCGCCAATGGAGATCTCGTCCCGCGCCCTGCCGGCCGGCGCAGGCGAGCGTGCCACGATGTTTGTCGCATTGGAACTGAGCAAGTCGACTTGGCTGGTAGCCCTCCATTCGCCGGTCGCCGACAAGGTCAGCCAGTATCGGTTTGCCGGTGGTGACGTCACCGGCCTGCTGGCGCTGATCGTCCGCAAGCCGGCACAGGCGGAGACGAGGCTTGGTCAGGAGGTCCGCATTCTGTGCTGTTACGAGGCGGGCTATGACGGATTCTGGCTGCACCGTTTGCTGTGCGCCCGCGGCATCGACAACCGGGTGCTCGACGCCGCCAGCATTCTCGTCGACCGACGGTCGCGTCGCGCCAAAACCGATCGGCTGGATGCCGCCGGGCTGCTGCGCACGTTGATGGCGCTCGATCGCGGCGAGAGCCGGGTTTGCCGGGGGGTCCGGGTGCCGAGCGTGGCGCAAGAGGACGCGCGGCGTCGCAGCCGGGAGCGCACCCGGCTGGTCGTCGAGCGTGGTCAGCATTCGAGCCGGATCAAGGGCTTGTTGATGACCCTTGGGGTGCGCGACTTCGCGCCGGCGCGGCACGATTGGCAGGAGCGCCTGGAGGGTCTTCGGACCCCGGACGGCCAGGGTTTGCCGGCATGCCTAAAGGCCGAGATCACCCGCGAATGCCGCCGGCTACACCAGGTCATCGCCCTGATTGCCGAAGTCGAGGCCGAGCAGAAGGCGGCGCTCGACGAGGGCCAGACAACGCAGTTGATACGCCTGCGCGGCATCGGCCTGGCAAGCGCGACGGTGTTGGTCGATGAGGTGTTCTTTCGCGACTTCCGCAACCGCCGTGAAGTCGCCGGCGATCTCGGTCTCGCCTCGAGCCCGTGGGCTGAAGGCCCACGGCCGCAGAGGCCAGTCATCCTCGTTCTCGACAATGGCCCGATCCATACCAGCAAAGCCTCCCGGGCGGCCCCTTCGACAAGCTCAGGAGGCCGCGCGCCCGTGGCTCAAGATCGAATGGCTGCCGAAATATGCTCCGGAGCTGAACGACATCGAGCGATCCTGGCGCGACCTGAAGTGTCACTTTCTCGCGCACCAGACCTTCTCCGATCCCGATCATCTCGATCGCGCCATTCACAAGGCGATTGCCGATATGAACCACGAGTGCCAAACCCGAGTGTGTACCAATCTACGAAACGTTGCTTAGCATGCCGAAGGGACCGCAAGGCCAGAAACGACCCGCCGATACCGTCGCCAACGCGGTTAGGGTCGCCAAAAGTAACAGGGGCAAAACCGCGGGCGTGGGCACACATTGGTCATTTTTGCCGACAGGGCAGCCCTGGGTGGGTCCGCGCGTCTAAACGCTGCTGCGCCGGCCGGCTCACCCCAGTGGGTCGGATATGTCACACCGCCGCGGGGATCGACCGCTGATGCGATTTTCCGGAGTCGCACGGAGAGCAATTACGGAGAGCAATTTCTGCTGCAAGCGATGTGTGATCCCACCCCCCGACCTCGATGAGTTGACGCCGGCCCGGTTGCGGGAGCTGGTGGCCCTGGTGCTGACCAAGATGGCCGAACCGGACCACAAAAACGGCGAACAGCGCGAGGAGATTGCGCGCCTGAAGGGGCTGAAGGGGGGTCCCGACATCACCCCCAGCGGCATGGATCAGGGCACCGAACCGGCCAAGCCCACCGCGACAGGAAAGCACCGACGATGCGGCGCGGTCCGCCCCCGGGTCAGGGTTGCGGATCGGATCATCAAGGCCCCTGTCCCGGCCGGATCGCGCTTCAAAGGCTACGAGACCGATACCGTCCAGGACCTGGTGCTGACGGTAACCTGGTGCTGACGGTAACCTGGTGCTGACGGTCCATGCGGTCCGCGACCGGCGCGAGGGTTGGGTCACGCCGGACGGCAGAACGATCATGGCGCCATTGCCCGCGGGTCCCCGCGGACCCTTCGGCCCCGACCTGCGGCGCTTCGTGTTGATGCAATACCACCAAGGCCAAACGACGTTGCCCCGTCTGGCGACGCTGTTGCAGTCGGTTGGCGTGGCGATCTCCAAGCGTGCGATCCAGCGGTTGCTGACCAAAGGCCGGAACGACTTCCTTGCCGAAAACCGTGACGTGTTGCGCGCCGGCCTGAAGACCGCGCCGTGGATATCGGGCGACGACACCGGCGCGCGGCATCAGACCCTGAACGGCTACGGCACGCAGATCGGCAATCAGCATTTCACCTGGTTTGCCACACGGTCATCGAAAAGCCGGCGGAACGTTCTCGATCTACGGCGCGCCGGACATGCCGATTTTGTGTTGAACGCCGCGGCCTTCGATGACAGGCGCGGCCGCGCTCTGTCCGCGCCCCTGATGGCGCGCTTGGCCGAACCGCCGGAACCGGTCTTCGCCGATCAGGCCGCCTGGTCAGCACACCGCGACCGGCTCGGCTTTAGCGCACTGACCACGACACCCGACCCAGTACAGATCGCCCCTGAAGGCGCCATCCGGGGCAGCGTCCACGCCCACGACTTCCTGCGTGATGCCGTGGTGCTGAGCGATGATGCCGGACAATTCGCCGTTGGCCGGCACGCCCTGTGCTGGGTCCATGCGGAGCGGCTGGTGCCCAAGCTGGACACCGTCACTGATCGGCACCGGGCTGCCCAACACAAGGGGCGCAAGCTGATCTGGGACTGCTACGCCGATCTCAAGGTGTATCAGGCCAGCCCTGACAACCGCCGTCGTCTCGCGCTGCGGGCGCGGTTCGACCGCATCTTCCGACGCCGCACCGGCTGGGCCACGCTTGACCGCCTTCGGGCGCGGCGGCAGGCCAACAAGGCCGAGTTGTTGAGGGTGCTGGAGCGGCCGGAAATCCCGCGGCACACCAACGGCTCCGAGAACGATATCCGCTGCCGGGTCACACCGCGGAAAGTCAGCGCCGCGACGCGCCGCGATCTGGGACCGGACTGCCGCGATGCTTTCCTGGGCCTCGGCAAGACTTGCGCCAAGCTCGGCGTGGCGGTCTGGGACTATCTGTCCGGGACTATCTCGGCAGCCGGCTCGGCGTTCCCGCTCACCCTGTCGTTCCGCCACTCCCTGAACTCATCCGATGCCGCGGGCAGCTTGTCTGATCAATGGGGCTGCCCGCGGTTTTGCCCCTGTTACACAGTTTTGAACAAATCGTGCAGCGACCCCTATGACGCACGACCCAGCCATCCGGGTTGCCCGAACGGTTCGCCAAGTGGGAGCGCCGCGACTACTGCGCGGACTCGGGCCGGGTGTCGGCTGGGCGATAGCCGTCGGTCAGCGTTTGCAGAAAGGTGATGATGTCGCGCTCGTCTGCGGCGCTCATCGCTGGCGTATCTCCCGGCTTGCGGTCGAACGGCGGGTCGACCGCGTCGATATTGGCGTGGTATTGCGCTGGCAGATCGTCGAATTTGTCGATCGTCCCGTCCGGGCGGCGCGGGTAAATCCGTTGCGGCTCGATGTCGCGAAAATCGTAAAAATCGAGCACTTGTTCCAGTGAGTGATAGACGCCGTTGTGAAAGAAGACCCGTCGGGTGGCGACATTGCGCAAGCTCGGGGTTCGAAACATCCCGCAATACTGCGTTTGTTGCGTCATGTCGGTGCGGTACGGACCACAGACGCCGAGATCGTAATAGGCCGGGTCGTTATTGGCAGCGAGCGCCGGGTTGCGCGGCACGCCCAGGCTCTCGAACTGATGGTCGGTAAAAAGGGGCGGCAAACCGTCCGCAGTGGGCGCGTCAACATGGCATCCGCCGCAATTGGCCTTGGCCGGATCATTGAACAGCAGGTAACCGCGCAATTCGGCTGGGCTCAGTCGGGTGCGGCCTTCGACCCAATAGTCGAATTTGCTGGTGTAGAGGTGAAAGCTCGGCCCCTCGATCTCATAGCGTGCGACAGCGAACAACGCTTCCGCCAACAACACCTGCGATGTGTCGAACACTTTGCTGCCGAACAATTGCGCAAAACGCGGGGCGTATGATGCCCGCTGCAATTTCGCAGTCACTGCATCAATGCTGCCGCCATCTATTTCGAACGGGCTCAGCAGCGGCGACAGCGCCTGCTGTTGCAATGTATCGGCGCGCCCGTCCCAGAACAGGCCGCCTTGCGGCACGAGGTTGGCGGTACTCGCCTTGCTGTCGGTTGCGGTCTTTTGCGCGCGCGGCGCATCGCGGCCGAGTGCGGCCTGCTGAAACAGGTCGACAGTCTCGTTTTCCGCGTCATCCGGTCCGATGCTGAAATTCGGTTGGCGTTCGAGATACATCAGCGAGGGTACGGCGCGTACACCCTGGCGCGACAGCGCCGGGCCACCCGCCATTACCGAGGCGGTGCCGGGCGGGCCATAGGCGTGCTCAGGGCTGTGGCAGGAGGCGCAGGCGAGCCGGCCAGAGGACGACAGCCCGGGTCAAAAAAGACCAGCCGGCCGAGCTCCGCCATCGCCGAGAGCGGTGCGGCAGACGGGCGAACGAGCCTCACCGGATACGGATATTCACCCCGGGCCAGCATAAAACTCGCGATTGGGTGTGCCGCCCAACTGCGCAACGGCACCGGACCATGCGCAATGGTGCCAATCGCAGCGGCAGCGACAACCGCGGCGAACCCGATGGCGAGCAGCCCCGAGGCATGCCGCGGCATGGTTCGGTTTATTT